>NZ_JAUEUK010000025.1:0-1881 GCF_032487555.1 Bradyrhizobium sp. SZCCHNRI1029 | reverse complement strand
CCGTCGTCCTCGCGAACGCGAGGACCCATGCCGCGCGATCTCTCTTTGGTCCGTGTGGCGGACATATCATTCGACAATTTCACTCTGTGGGTATGGGTCCCGGCTTTCGCCGGGACGACAGAGAAGCAGACGAGGCGTTTCCTCCTCGCGACGCATCGCGCCCGAGTTTTGCTTCAGGTCCGCCCTCAAAAACGAGAGGGCGCAGGGAAGGCCGCATAGGCGTTAAGGTAGCGCGAGCATCGATTGATACTTGCGTTTTCGAGGAGGCTCGCGAAGGTGGCGCCCCAACGCGCGTTTTCTGCGGCGCAAGCAACGGATGGTTGGTTGTGGAATGATTGCTTGCAGCAAGGATGCAACGAGCTGCTGCAGGACCCGCCAAGCGCCAGGCGTCGTTAAGCGGCCTGCGTCCAGTGGGGAGAGTCCTCGAAGTCGCTGGCAAGCGGCTCGAGCAACAGGATGATCAGGAGGTGGGCCAGCAGGTAGGGCTTGGCAGAGCGCGGATCGGTTCCTGGCGGCGTCTTGAGGCCAATCAGACTCTTCAGTCGCTTGAACCCAAGCTCGATCCGCCATCGCAATCGATAGAGCGCAAGCACATCTTTGGTGGAGAACTCGTCCCGCGCGAGCGACGTGATCAGAATGACCCAATCCGCAGCCTCCAAAGTTTCTTTGGAGATGATGCGGTTTTCATCTTTTGCGTCTTGCCGGGCTTTACGCCGAGAAGCAGCAGCCGCACCGGTGGGCTTCTTGATTGCGACCAGACGCATAGCCAGAGGCGCGCCGCCCTTGCGCTTGATCCAAATCTCCCGATCGACCAGTCCGCGCGCCTTCGCGGCACGCAATTGGGCCATCAGATCGAACGGAAGGCCTTTGGCGTCAAGCCAACGTGCGTTCTTCCAGCCCGCTCGGATCAAAACGTCGGCCCCGGCTTCGCGGACGGCCGCAATGCGGTCAGGTTGCAGATAAGCGCGGTCAGCAATGCGGATCTCGTTCTTGACCACTGGTATCCGGTCAAACGTTTCGCCCTCTTGCTGATCTGTCAGCTCGAAGTGACCAAAGCGCTCATAGGGCAGATCAAATGCGCTATGAACGCGCCAAAGCTCACTGTTCTTGCGCGCAGCCGGTCCCGCCTGAGGCACTGTCGTCGCATCGATGATGCGGATCAGGCGGCCTTGGCTCGCCTTCGGAGCTGCCGCAGCGAGCAAGCCCTCCACCAGCACCGCAAACCAATCACCACATTGACGCAGCCGATAGAACAACGCCACGCTGGTGAGGTCGGCAAGGCCAACAGAAGCCGCCCATGCGGCTGTCGATCTCAGCCCTCTTTCACCCAAACAATAGGCCAGCATCAGCCGAAGTAACGTCACCGCATCTGGAATCTGCCGCCGACGCGCGAAGGCCTTCGTCTGGCGCGCAGTTTTCTCGAGCTGCGCAGCCCCGCCCAGCTGCGCAACCACTCTCGTCCAGTCCTCGTTCAGGAGCGATTCGTCTGCCATCCCCTGTTCGAATCACGGCGGATTCCAACACTCAAGCATAAACTTAACGCCTATGCGGCCTTCCCTGTGCCCTCTTCCAAGAAGAGGGTGACCAGTTGCAAAGCTCGGGCGCAGATCGCGCCGCGAGAGTGACGGCGCGTGCGCTCCGATCGCTGTTTGAAATGTGAATCCGTCCACCGAATTCTTCCCCACAGGGGAGCATACCGCCGCTGGCGAAGCGGCGAGGTCGTTGTTACATTGGGTCGGCGAAGCTGTGGCGCGCGTCAGGAGCCATATATCCCCGGGGCCTTATCGATCCTTTAGGGAACTGTCCCTGGCCGGGTCCGTGGATCCGGACATATGGTGCCCACCTACTTTCGTAGGGAACTCCGGGATCGAGCGTTTCAAC
>NZ_JAUEUK010000024.1:0-2142 GCF_032487555.1 Bradyrhizobium sp. SZCCHNRI1029 | reverse complement strand
CGGTTGTCGAGACCCTGGGCGGTGAAGAAGTTGGTCGGATTGTCGAGCGCCGAGTTGACCTTCTTGCCCGTGGAGAGATTGTTCTGGGTGGTGGCGAGGAGCTGAGCCGTCGACTGAAGCGAGAGCAGATTCTGACGCACCGACGCCGAGAGAACAATACCTGACATTTTCATACCCTTCTGGTGTGAAACAAACGGCCCGATCCATTCAGGATCAAGGCGAAGCCCGTCGGTGACTGCACCACCGGGCGACGGGCGTTAAGGTAAATGCGAGCGGCTAACAAACAGTGAAGTCACGACCGCTCGCGGTCCCCGATGCGTGGCATCGGCACGGCCGCGCATCGGCGATTCGCCGCGGATCACCTTGAAAACACCGCATATTCGCCAGGCGGGCGCGGCCGTTTACCGTCCGTTAACCATGATCGGAAAGGATTGCTGCGCACCGACCGATCGAGCGCGCAGACTCCCCGCGCGATCTAGACTGGCAGCTGGACCCGTCATCGGCCTCGACGCAGCAGGTTCGGCGCCACGCCGATTGCGGCAACGGAGAATGAGAATGGCCCTGAAAGTCGAACTGAAGCCGCATGAGCGCATCATCATCGGCTCCTGCGTGATCACCAACACCGATCAGCGCGCGCGCCTCCTGATCGACGGCGAGAACATTCCGATCCTGCGCGAGAAGGACATCCTGACGCCGGAGACGGCCGACACGCCGGCCAAGCTCGTCTATCTTGCGGTCCAGCTGATGTACATCTCGCCGGGGGCAGACGCGGATCACGGCACCTATTTCAACCTGCTGCGCGACATCATCACCACGGTGCCGAGCGCCTGGCCGATCATCGAGGCGATCAACGGTCATATCCTCAACGGCGATCTCTACCAGGCGCTGAAGGAAGCCAAGAAGCTCGTCGCCTACGAGAAGAAGCTGATCGAGCAGGCTGAAGCCGAACAGCAGGACAAGCCGGTGAGCTCGGCTGCCTGAGCTTTCGCCTCCTCACCCGACATCGAAGGGCCCGGCTCGCCAGTCGCGAGGCCGGGCTTTCCTATTTTTGCGCGCTCGCCAAGCTACGCCGCAGCAATGTCGGACCTTTCCTCCGATAAAAAGGCGGCGGGGTTTCCCCCGCCGCCCTGGTCGTCGAGATGCGATGCTTGCGGATCAGCGCAGCAGCTGCAGCACGCTCGCCTGCGACTGGTTGGCGAGCGACAGCGCGGACACCGCGATCGACTGGCGGGTCGACAGCGCCTGGCTGTTGGCCGCTTCCTCGTTGGTGTCGGCCAGCGTCAGGTTCGACGAGCCGGTCTGCAGCACGTTGATCAGGTTCTTGTTGAAGTCCTGACGAACCTGCACCACCGACAGGTTCGAACCCAGCGTCGAGGCCTCGTTGCGCAGCGTGGAGCTGGCGGTGGTGAGCACGCCGATGACCTTGTTCGCCGAGTTGTTGTCGAGGAAGTCGGTGCCCGAGGTCAGGGTCGTCAGCCCGAGCCCCGCGGAGTTGAAGGTCACGCCGGTGATCGACAGCGTCGACTTGCCGTTTTCGTTGAAGGTCAGCTTCAGCGTATCGCCGTTCAGCAGGTTGACACCGTTGAACGACGCATCGCTCGCGGTCGTATTGATCTGCGCCAGCACGTTGTTGTACTGCGAGACCAGGCTCGCGCGCTGCGTCTGCGCGGTCACATCCGCCACCGGAGCCGCCGCCGTCAGACCGTTGAAGGCCTGGCTGGATGCAGCCGACGTACCGCCGATCGCGCCGATCGTGGCGGACGCCGCGTCGTTGGTCGTGCTGAGGGTGATCTTGCCGGTCGACGAATCGATCGAGGCCTGCAGGTTGTTGGCTGCGAGCTTCGCGTTGAGATCGTTCAGCGACTTGACCTGTCCTGTCCCTAGACCGAACGTGATGCTGGTCGCCGTGCCACCTCCTGTGGCGCCGACCGTCAAGGTCTGACCTGACAAGCCATCGCCGACAGCAGTCAGCCCGAGCTTGCCCAAGGTGCCGGTGCTGCCCGAGAGCGTCAATCCCGCCGCCGGCGGCGTCAAGGTGATCGCACCCGCCGTGATCGACGCGGTGACGCCGGTCTGGGTCTGGATCGCCGACAGCAGGTTGCTGACGCTGTCGCCGATGCCGATGTTGGTGCCCGTCGAGGA
>NZ_JAUEUK010000023.1:0-4644 GCF_032487555.1 Bradyrhizobium sp. SZCCHNRI1029 | reverse complement strand
CGTTCGGTCTAGGGACAGGACAGGTCAAGTCGCTGAACGATCTCAACGCGAAGCTCGCAGCCAACAACCTGCAGGCCACGGTCGACTCGTCCACCGGCAAGATCTCGATCACCACGACCAACGACGCGGCTTCGGCCACGATCGGTGCGATCGGCGGTACGTCGGCTGCATCCAGCCAGGCCTTCAACGGTCTGACGGCGGCGGCTCCGGTGGCGGACGCGACCGCGCAGACGCAGCGCGCGAGCCTGGTCTCCCAGTACAACAACGTGCTGGCGCAGATCAACACGACCGCGGCTGACGCTTCGTTCAACGGCATCAACCTGCTGAACGGCGATACGCTGAAGCTGACCTTCAACGAAACCGGTAAGTCGACGCTGTCGATCACCGGTGTCACGTTCAACTCGGCTGGTCTCGGCCTGTCGAACCTGACCTCGGGCACCGACTTCCTCGACAACAACTCGGCGAACAAGGTCATCGGCGTCCTCAACTCGGCGAGCTCCACGCTGCGCAACGAGGCCTCGACGCTGGGTTCGAACCTCTCGGTCGTGCAGGTTCGTCAGGACTTCAACAAGAACCTGATCAACGTGTTGCAGACCGGTTCGTCGAACCTGACGCTGGCCGACACCAACGAGGAAGCGGCCAACAGCCAGGCGCTGTCGACCCGCCAGTCGATCGCGGTGTCCGCGCTGTCGCTCGCCAACCAGTCGCAGGCGAGCGTGCTGCAGCTCCTGCGCTAAGGCGCGGGCGGCACCCACGAATATCGGAGGCGGCGGGGCTTGCCCCGCCGTTTTCGGCTCTAGACTATTCGCAAATTGACGCCGCTCGGCTGCGGCGCCGGATCAGCCGGACAGCGAGCACGAGAGCAACGTCGTGTCGACGCGAATGCAGCCTGCCGACGACGCCGCTCCCGAGAGGAGACTCCCGAGAGGAGCCTTCTGAGAGGAGACTGGGCCATGCCCCTGCGGGTCGAGCTGAAGCCTTTCGAGCGCATCGTGATCGGCGACAGCGTCATCGTGAATTCGAATACGCGCGCCCGCTTCATCGTCGAAGGCGACGCGCCCATCCTCCGCGAGCGTGACACCGTCACCGCCGAGACCGCCGATACGCCGGCCAAGCGCCTCTATCTCTGCGTCCAGACGATGTATCTGAAGAACGACGCGATCCGTTATCGCGCGTCCTATCTCGCCTGTATGAACGAGTTGCGCAGGGCGATTCCGGAAGCCGCCGGCCAAGCCGAGATGGTGGATCGCCATGTCACGGAAGGAGCGCTGTACAAGGCGCTGAAGGAGATCAGGGCGCTGATCGAGCGAGAGGATCGCGCAGTCGCGCCGGCCGAAGCGATGCCTTGACATTCCGGCCGCGGAAGGAGCCGGGCTCGCCACAGCCTGAGAGGTCGGTACTACGTCCGTATTAGCACGGACAATAAAATTAACGGGACGGATAAAAGCCCCACCTAACGATGGCGTGGACGAAAGTCTGTTCAGCCGAGTCGGCGAGGGCCGGGTATCGATCCGCGCTGCTGGTGAAGGCCGGGACCGGCCGTCGCTCTGACAGGATCAGCGGTCGCCCGTGACCGCGGCGCCAATTCTTGGAAGGCCAGTTTCATGGACGATCTGTTGCGTGAGTTCCTGACGGAGACCAGCGAGAGCCTGGACACCGTCGACAATCAATTGGTACGGTTCGAGCAGGAGCCGAACAACGCCAAGATCCTCGATAACATCTTCCGGCTGGTGCACACGATCAAGGGGACCTGCGGCTTCCTCGGCCTGCCGCGGCTCGAAGCGCTGGCGCACGCCGCCGAAACATTGATGGGCAAATTCCGCGACGGCATGCCGGTGACCGGCGAGGCCGTGACGCTGATCCTGACCACGATCGACCGCATCAAGGACATCCTGGGACAGCTCGAGGCCAACGAGGCCGAGCCCGAGGGCGAGGACCGCGACCTCATCAGCGAGCTCGAAGCCATGGTCGAGCGCGGCATGGCGGCGATGGCCGCCGGCGAGGCGGCCCCGCCGCTGGTGCCGGCCGCGCCGCCCGCCCCCGCGGTGACGCACGGCTCGCTGATCGACCAGACGCTGGAGCGTCCGCTGCGTCCGGGCGAAGTGTCGCTCGACGAGCTCGAGCGGGCCTTCCGCGAGACCGCGATCGAGTTGCCGCCCGCGCATGAGAAGGCGCCTGAGCCCAAGGCCGCTGCCCCGGCGCCGGTCGCCAAGGCCGGGCCTGCCAAGGCGGAAGCAGAGGCCAAGGCCGAGCCGAAGAAGGCGGCGCGGCCGAAGGTCAATGCCGACGGCGAGGTGCACGAGAACGACAAGGTCGCCAACCAGTCGATCCGCGTCAACGTCGACACGCTCGAACATCTGATGACGATGGTCTCGGAGCTGGTGCTGACGCGCAACCAGCTCCTGGAGATCGCCCGCCGCAACGAGGACACCGAGTTCAAGGTGCCGCTGCAGCGGCTGTCCAACGTCACCGCCGAGCTGCAGGAGGGCGTCATGAAGACGCGCATGCAGCCGATCGGCAATGCCTGGCAGAAGCTGCCGCGCATCGTCCGCGACCTCGCCACCGAACTCGGCAAGCAGATCGAGCTCGAGATGCACGGCGCCGACACCGAGCTCGACCGCCAGGTGCTCGACCTGATCAAGGACCCGCTCACCCACATGGTGCGCAACTCCGCCGATCACGGCCTGGAGACGATGGCCGAGCGCGCCGCGGCCGGCAAGGCCGAGCAGGGCACCATCCGGCTGTCCGCCTATCACGAAGGCGGCCATATCATCATCTGCATCGCCGACAACGGCCGCGGCCTCAACACCGAGCGCATCAAGGCCAAGGCCTTGGCGAACGGCCTCGTCACCGAGGCCGAGCTCGAGAAGATGACGGAAGCGCAGATCCACAAGTTCATCTTCGAGCCGGGCTTCTCGACCGCGGCCGCCGTCACCTCGGTCTCGGGCCGCGGCGTCGGCATGGACGTGGTGCGCACCAACATCGACCAGATCGGCGGCACCATCGACATCAAGTCGGTGCTCGGCGAGGGCACCTCGGTCACCATCAAGATCCCGCTGACGCTCGCGATCGTCTCGGCGCTGATCGTCGAAGCCGGCGGCGACCGCTTCGCGATCCCGCAATTGTCGGTCGTCGAGCTGGTGCGTGCGCGCGCCAACTCCGAGCACCGCATCGAGCGCATCAAGGACACCGCGGTCTTGCGCTTGCGCAACAAGCTGCTGCCGCTGATGCATCTGAAGAAGCTCCTGAAGATCGACGACGGCTCGTCGACCGATCCGGAGAACGGATTCATCGTGGTGACGCAGGTCGGCAACCAGACCTTCGGCATCGTGGTCGACTGCGTGTTCCACACCGAGGAAATCGTGGTCAAGCCGATGTCGACCAAGCTGCGTCACATCGACATGTTCTCGGGCAACACCATCCTGGGCGACGGCGCCGTGATCATGATCATCGATCCGAACGGCATTGCGAAAGCGCTCGGCGCCGCCGGCTCGGCCTCGCAGGCGGTGTCCGACGAGCACGCCGCGCATCACGCCATCGGCGGCGAGCAGCTCACCTCGCTCTTGGTGTTCCGCGCCGGCACGGCGCAGCCCAAGGCGGTGCCGTTGGCGCTGGTCACGCGCCTGGAGGAGATCGCGGCCGACAAGATCGAGATCTCCAACGGCCGCTACATGGTGCAGTACCGCGACCAGCTGATGCCCCTGGTGCAGATGGAAGGCGTGTCGGTGCAGACGTCGGGCTCGCAGCCGATCCTGGTGTTCGCCGACGAGACCCGCGCGATGGGCCTCGTGGTCGACGAGATCATCGACATCGTCGAGGAGCGGCTCAACATCCAGGTCTCCGGCGCCAAGGACGGCATCCTTGGCTCGGCGGTGATCAAGGGCCAGGCGACCGAGGTGATCGACGTCGGCCACTTCCTGCCGATGGCCTTCGCCGACTGGTTCATCCGCAAGGAGATGCACACCGACGCGCAGACGCAGTCGGTGCTGCTGGTCGACGACTCGCCGTTCTTCCGCAACATGCTGGCGCCGGTGTTGAAGTCGGCCGGCTACAAGGTGCGCACGGCGGCCTCGGCGATCGAGGGCCTGGCCACGCTGCGCTCCGGGCACAGCTTCGACATCGTCGTCACCGACATCGAGATGCCGGAGATGAACGGCTTCGAGTTCACCGAGGCGATCCGCGCCGACCAGAACCTGAGCCAGATGCCGGTCATCGCGGTGTCGTCGCTGGTGTCGCCGGCGGCGATCGAGCGCGGCCGCCAGGCCGGCCTCTACGACTACATCGCCAAGTTCGACCGGCCCGGCCTGATCGCGGCGCTGAAGGAACAGATCGAGGAACGGGCCCGCGCCGAAGCCAACCGGCGGGCCGCGTGACAGCAAGCGGACAGGAGTAGCGTGCGATGAGCAGCAAGATCGAAACCACCGAGGGCGCCGCCGTCGAATACGTCACTGCGATGATCGGCGGCCAGCTGTTCGGCCTGCCGATCTCCCGGGTACAGGACGTGTTCATGCCGGAGCGGGTGACGCGGGTGCCGCTGTCATCGGCGGAGATCGCCGGGGTCCTGAACCTGCGCGGCCGCATCGTGACCGTCGTCGACATGCGGGCGCGGCTCGGCCTTGCCCGCGCCGAGGACGGCAAGCCGCC
>NZ_JAUEUK010000022.1:0-29791 GCF_032487555.1 Bradyrhizobium sp. SZCCHNRI1029 | reverse complement strand
CCTTCAGTCCTGCCCACTAGACAGACTGAATCACCGATATCTCTGCGTCGCAACTGCTGACTTTTTCAACGAAATCGGCCCATCTGAGAAGAGAGACGTGGATGCGCAGGCCAAGGCCGCGCATGACGGAATTATTCAACCGGAATTGAAATCATGCCGTCACCGCTCGCGCGTGCGGTCGCAGCTGCGGCGGTGACGCATGACCGTATCCAGGGCGAGCACTTTACGTTCGCTCCGATGAAATACGACACCGATCGTGACGCGCCGCTGATCTCCGATCCGGCGCGCACCGTGGTCGAGCACGTGCTGTGCCCGTTCGGCGAGTCCGCCGCCCGCGCGGGTGCCGGGGCGTTCGCACAAGCTGGCGTCAAGCCGGAGCGCGCTGGGCATGCGACCGATCGGCCCTATGTCTCGCTCGATCTGTCGCGTCTGGCCTGGCGCCCGCGCACCGGCGACCTCGTGACCCAGGAGGCGACCGGGCGGCGCTTCCGCATTCACGAGGTGCTGCCATCGACGCCGGGCTTTGTCCGGCTCACGCTCAATGGGATCTAACCATGCTGGCACGCGAATTTCTGCGGCTGACGGCGCTGGAAGCGCTGCGCCCCTCGGCGCTGCTGCCGAGCAGCGGTCCCTGGCCGACCATTGCCGGTGCCTATGTCTCGGACTCGCGCATCGATCCGTTCGATGACCTCACCGACGACGAGAAGCGCCCGCTGATCGCCGTGTTCACGGAAAACTCGTCGCTCGCCAGATCGCGCAGGCTGGCCCCGCCTTCTATAAGGGTGAGGTCGATCTCGTGTTCGAGATCTCTGACGTCGCCAACTTCCATCAGGACGGCAAGGTCATCGTCGACTATGCCGACACCGATGCGGCGGTCGAGGCCTCGCTCGGCGTGCTCGAAGATCAGATCTTTCACGCGCTGCATTTCGGGCCGACCGGCGCGCTGTTCCGGCAAATGGTCAAGCTGCCGTTCGAGGAGTGGCACTCCACCATCAAGCATCGCTCGGGCGAGGAAAACAACCGCCTCGCGGCCCGGACGATCCGGGGCCGCATCCGGGTGAAGGAGGCCTGTTACGACCCGGCGCCGGCCTCGCCGCCCGCGGATTTCGACCGGCTCCCGGCCGCGCTCAAGGCGATCGCGACGCAGCTCGGGCCGTCCACCTATCTGCACCGTCTCGCGCTCGGCATGGCGCGCGCCGTGTCGGTCATGCCGACACGCGTCAACCTCGATATGGTCGCCATCAAGGCGGTCCCGCAACCCGGCGCCATCAGCACCGAACCGGTGCAGTCGGCCGCCGACAATCTGCAAGGTGGATAATGGACAATATCTTTCTGAAGCCAGCGCCGCCCGCGGCGGACGGCGTCGTACGCGTGCGCGATCCCCAAACCGGCGCCCCGCTAGCCGCGAGCGGCGAGTGGAAAGCGCGGTCGCAATATTGGACGCGTCGGCTTCGCGACGGTGACGTCATCGAAGTGCAACAGGCCGAGGCGGAGCCCACTGCAGCCACGTCGACGTCCGGAATTGGACCCAAACCGGAAGCTACCGACCCTCACATCGAGTAGACCCGTCATGCTCCCACCCCGATCGAGGACAAATCGACTCATGCGGCAGGCTCGCCGCAAAAACTGGAGGGAGAAGAGAGAGCGCGGCAAAACGCTCAACGTAGGCTAGAAGTTCCACCGTGGATGTGGTACTGAGATAAGCGATTCGTATATAGATACCGTCTTTATGCTTTAAGGATTGCATAGTGACTGACCGGCGTGACGAAATTGAAGCTTTATTGAAGCATGAACGCCTCGAAAAGGTCCAAGGTTACACGAAGCGCGGAAGGCGCTTTCAGCTTTTGCCAGATGCCGAGTTGGTTGATTTCTGGGTACTTGCGATGAACCATTGGGCCGACGGCTCAAACGAGTTCACGTCGCAAGACCTTGATGATTGCCAATCTGAGATGATGTTGAGGCGCATTGAACCGCCATTCGATCGCGTAAGCGAGATATGGGAGCGTGTTGCTCGAAGAGCGGACATTCATTTCAACTTGATTGATAATGATCCAAAAGCTCGCGCCGCTACGGAAGCTTTGTTGGAAGAGCAACTTGGGCAGTTTCGTCAGCAGACCAGGCGCCCGAAGCATTAGTTGTGAGTTGAGAGAAGGCCGATCTGCACACCGAAAGGCTCATTACCGGACCAAGCGGAACGCAAACGGCAGAACTGCTTTTGGCCCATCTTGGACCTAACGGTAGCCCTCGCAGGCCGTCTGTTTTCGGGCTACAATCGGAAGTGGGCCGTAGGACCGCCCCAAGGCCGGCTTTGACCCGAAGCCAGCATCGTCTGTGGGCTCTCGGCACGGTTCCTGCAATGATCGCGCAGTACGCGAGAGACGTTGTCACACCGATCACCTTCTGCCTAGATCTTCTGCGAAACGGAGGAGGTAACCATCAGGGTCTTGCACCAGAAATTGCCTGTTGCCCCGCTCTTCGCCCGTAATCTCGTACCAAGCATCGTGACAGTCTCTGAAAAATGGCCAATTCGCTCCCCTCAGGGCTTCGACGAGGGGAGCGACCGAGTTGACAAACATTTGGAAGTTAATCCCGCGTCCCAACGGACGCTCAAGATTCCCAGTCTCCCAATTGCCGTTTCGCTGTTGTAGCATGAGCTGAGAGCCCTGCAACTCTATGTACATGAAGCGGTTCGCCGGTCGCTGATATGCGATTTGAAAACCGAGTATTCTGCACCAGAACGCCTCGCTCCGCTGCAAATCAAACACGTCCAACTCGGGGACCAGCCGGGCGAACCCTCCGGCAGGCAATCTGTTCTTCGATGTTTCCATTCCCCCGCGAGGCTCCTCGATGCAGCGCTGATCGCTCGCATGTTCTTAGCATTCGCGAGCCGCATTGACGATCGCTTCCTTGGCGGCGTCGGTTCAGCAGCGAGATCCGGTACGCAAAGACACGAACGCGACGTCGGACAATTTGCTCATCTGGCGCTCGATCGCTCTGAAGATCGTCGCACGAGGCTCCGCCAAGGGGAAGACGATTTCGCCAACTGATCAATCCATTCCTCGGCTAACACCAGCGTGCAGGAGCTCGTTGAGAGCGGCGAGTCAGCCGAACGATTACTAGCAGCTCAACTCAGAGATTCCCCGCCTTTAGCGAGGTTTATCGATTATGTTCTCTGCATCTGTCTCCGACATGCTCGGCTGAAGGATAGTGCAGCGGTTCGATCTTTGTTGCCTCAGGTCTGTTCGTCTTCGGATTGATTGTCGCCCTCATCGAGCTTTTTCATGTTTTCAAGGATCTTCAGCAGATCATGCAGACCGTGCACCGTGTCGTTGACGGAAATATCCGCCAGCACGTGATCGTAGTAGGTATGGATCTTCGGTAGCGCGAGCGTCTGCCAGACATGGCGACCAGTATCCGTCCATGACGAGCCTTGATCTCGGTCGCGCTCGTCCTGAGCGATCGTCACGTGTCCGCCGCGCCATACGGCCGACGAGTCCCGCGAGATTCTCGCCGGCTGACCCTGAGGTACTCGACAAGGTCGCCGCCGCTCATTCCGCTCCGTGCCTTCGGGCGGGGACAGCGCGCCCAGCACCGCCCATTGCTGGGTCGTCAGCCCCTCCTCCTGCACGGCCCGGGCCCCCGTTTTATGCAACATATTGGCCGCGTCATCACTGGCGAACAACAGAATGGCGCCGGGCAGATCATCCGGCTGGCCGATGCGACCCAGCGGGATCGAGCGTGTGAAGGCCTCGACCAGCTTCGAAGGCGGAGATCATCGGCCTCGCCAATGCCGGCACCGATACGATCAACGCGATCAAGACGGCCGGCGAGTTCGGCATCGTCGCCGGCGGACAGAAGCTGGTCGGCCTGGTGCTCTTCATCAGCGACATCCATGCGCTCGGCCTGAAGGCGGCGAAAGGGCTCATGCTGACCACCGCCTCTTACAGGGACCTGAACGACAAGACTCGAGTTTTCGCTGAGCGGTTCGCCAGGCGCAGCAACGGCAAAGTGCGCCCGATGAGTTAGGCCGGCACCTATTCCACCACGCTGGCTATCTGCGGGCCGTCGAGAAGGTCGGCAGCGCCAAGGACGGCGCAGCTGTGATCGCGGCAATGCGCGACGCTGGCGCCTTTGATGATCCGCTGTTTAGCAAGACGATCGTGCGCGTCGACGGACGGGTCGCGCACGACATGTATCTGGTCGAGGTCAAGGAGCCGGGGCAATCGAAAAAGCCGTTCGATTACTACAAGGTGGTTGCCACGGTCCCGGCCGATCGCGCATTTCGCCCTCTGGCCGACGGCAACTGCTCGCTGGCGCAATGACGCCTCGCCTGCTCCCAAAGGTCAGGCCGGCGAGGAACAGTCCGCGCAGTCGGAGCGGCCGGCCGACTGCGATGCGCTCCGCCCGGCAGATCCGGACGGAGCGCGATCGGCTCACTCGGCGGTCTTGCGCGGCCGCGACCAGAGGAGCGTGTAGCCCTCGCCGCCCTCGTCCTCGAACAGGTTGGCGTAGATCGGGGCGTTGAAGGAAGGATCGTCGAGCTTGAGCGAGAGATAGTCGCGTCCCTCCTCGGAGTGACGTGCCCAGGCGGCGCCGATCTCGACCCGCCCGGCATAGACGCGGTGGCTGGGCGCGTTCTCGCTGGAGCGGTTGGCTTCGGGGACGATGCGTACACCCTTGGCCTTGAGGCTCAGGGTGATGATCTCGCCCTGGAAATCGTCGCCGACCTTCTTGAAGGAACCGATGGAAGCCATGTTGTCTCTCCTTGGCTGGTTCGGGCCGCGACCACCGCGGCCTCGATGGCGCATATCGGACGAACGGCGAGCGACGGCGCACCCGAAGGGCTGAAGCGGCAGCGGAGGACGGCGTCGGCCAACTTTCTTGTCCCGCGAGGAATGGACGTTCCGTCCAGGGGAAGAAAGTTGGCCGGCGGCGTTGCGCTCAGGCGATCGAGGCCCAGCCGGCCTTCGGCCAGATCAAGCCATCACGAGGCAAGGTGCGTCACTGCCTGATCAGTTCACGGGAGAGACATGGTGCACTGAGGCTGCACAAGAGATCGGGATGATCAGGCGAAAGATCAGAAGCCACCGAGAAGAAAAGCGTGTGCCGATGTGTGCCCTGGCTGCCAAACGTCCGTCATGCCCGGCGAAAGGCCTGGGACAGTCGAGATCCGAAAGGGGGTCCAGCCGGTTCGAGCAGAGTCCCGACTATCTTTCCGATGGAGCTCGACGCCTTGTCGTTCAACGCTAGCGATCCGCATCAAGCTCCTTGAGAACGAGGGCAGCGAGAGCTCTACGCTCCTGTGATCCCGACCACGCTGAACGCGGGGGCCGCTCGGGGTCACGTCTTGCAGCGAGACTGGCGGGGACAGTTCGTAGGCGAAAGACCGATGGAAGGCGGCAGCACGAACCAGGGATGTTCCGACCACGCCGCGCCCGCACAACGTCGTAAAGGCCGGCAGGCACGACCAGTCCAAGAGGCCGTGACGAGAACCAATTGCTGCCGATTGCAGGTATCGTCGCGCGGTCAGCGCGTCAGACGACCACGACCGCTCCCGCGCCACCACGTGCAACGCGATTCAAGCAGACATGCATCTCGATGACGAGTGCAGAGAGTCGCCTGGGATATCGACGCGGGCCGCTTTAGCAAGGCAAAGGACCTGCAGAGTTGACGGCGCTCACGCGTCGCCTTGGCCAGGAGTCCACACGGAATGCCAAGCCCGAGCGCCTCGTCGGCGAGGTTGCCCTGGATCCCCGAGCCGGGAGAGAACGTGACGCCGATCGGGAGTGTCTCGAGTAAGGCGTCGGTGCGCTTGAAGGGATCTGATCGATTGGAGGCCGCGCGCAGTTCAGTGGATGGCGGCATACATGATCTTCTCTTCGGTCGCTTCGATCGCCGAGAATTCTTCGACGACCTTGCCTTGCCTTGATACCAGGATCCGATCGGATAGCGCTATAATTTCCGGCAGATAGGAGGATATCACGACCACAGCTCTGCCTTCATCGGCGAGCCTGTTGATCAACTCGTGAATTTCGACGATGGCCCCGACGTCGACCCCGCGCGTCGGCTCATCGAAGATGATCAGCTCCGGATCCTGAATCAACGACTTGGCGATGACAACCTTCTGCTGATTGCCGCCGGAAAGCTCGACAACCTTGACCTCGTCGCCGATGGCGCGAACCTTGAGACGTTCGATCCAGGTCTTACCGACCCCATTTCTTTCACGACGCGACAACCAGGCTCGCCCTTTCGGAAACTTGGCAAGCAGACCCAAATAGATGTTGCGCGCGATCGAGGCCGTCTCGAAAAAGCCCTCCACCTTGCGGTCTTCGGTGACGTAGGCGATTCCGGCTTTCACGGCCGGCGCGGGGACGCGATATCGCACAGACTTGTCGTTGAGCAGAATTTCTCCACCGTGAAAGAAATCACGCTTCAGAATACCCGAGACGATCTTAAAAGTCTCGGTTCGGCCCGAGCCGACCAGTCCGAACACGCCCGTGATCTGGCCCGCGAACACCGACAATGAGTTGTTCCTGACCATCGGCGCCATTTTGAGATTCTGTATTGTCAACACGCGCCTGCCGGCCGGGCGCACTTTGTCCTTCCGCACACCATAGAGCGTATTTGAGAGGTTTCGTCCGACCATGGCCTGAACGATGCGCGCTCGATCGAATCCCGAGGCGTCGTCGGTGACGACGTGCTTGCCGTCCCGCAGGACAGTAATGCGATCGGCCAACAGCAAGGCTTCTTCGAGCGCGTGCGAGATGAAGACGATCGAAACACCGCGCCTCTTCAAATCCCGCACCAAATCGAAGAAATACTTCTTCTCCTCTGGCGTAAGCGTCGCCGTGGGTTCGTCAAAGATGATGACTTTCGCCTTGTGCAGCACGGCGCGAGCGATTTCGACCATCTGCTTCTTGGCCGCGCCCAGGCCGCCGACGGTCGCCGTCGGCGCGACGTCGAAATTGAGAGATTGGAGGAACTGCTGAGCCGCGATGTAGATGCCGCGCAGCCGATTGTAGAATCGCTCCTGACCGAGAAACAGGTTTTGCGCCACGGTCATCGTCGGCACCAGACTGTTTTCCTGAAACACCATTGCGATGCCAAGATGCCGCGCCTCCAGCGGCGTTCTGGGAGACACCGCGACGCCATCGACCGTCATTGCACCTGACGTCAAGGCCACGACACCGGCCATGACCTTGGTCAAGGTCGACTTGCCTGCGCCGTTTTCGCCGACCAACGCGTGGATCTCGCCCCGCCGCAGCTCGAAATCGACGCCCTCGATCGCTGGCACGCCGGCATACAGCTTGGTTGCCTTCGACAGGGACAGGATGATCTCGCTCATGGAAGGACCTCCTGGCCAAGGGTTGCAAGGGGCAGCCTGAGCACCCTGCCCGGCCCCTTTGCGATCATGACGAGGTCGCCGCCGTATTCGACGGCAGCGACGATGCCGTGATTGACGCCATCAGCGCGGCTATGAAGCGAATAAACCGGCAGTCCGTCGGCACCGAGCCGGATGACGAGTCCGTACGACCGTGGCGGAGCCCACGGCTTCATGACACCCATGGTCTTGATGTGCGCTCCCTGCAGCGGTTCCTTGAAGGACTGGCCGGACCTGAGCCGTGGTGCCACCCAATAGTCAGGCTCGATCTCAGCAATCATGCGACGCCGGTAGGCCGGTTCGCGCAGCACGAACTCGACCAATTGCGTGCGGGCGATAAAGGCCGTCAGCCAGAAGCCGCCGCCATGCGCCGGTGCAAGCCGGGAGGGATAGACCGGCAGGTGACCGAGCACGACCGTGCGCGTGCCGCCGGGTGCGATCGAGACCAGACGGTGCCGCCAGCTTTCACTGACCAGCACGTCGTTGCCGTTTGCGACGGCACCGAAGGCGTAGCGAAGCCCGCCCGCAAGCTGCTGCATCGTCTGCGTCCGCGGATCGAGCCTGAAGACACGGCCGGTATCACCGAGCTCCATCAGGTCGCGCGCCCAATCGCCGACCTCATACGATGACGAACCATCGGTTGCGATCAGGGTGCCGTCGCCTGCGGGCGCAAGCGCGTTGACGGCGCGCAACTCACCGGTAAATGTCGAGACCGGGGTCTTGGCGGTGATGTCGTCATAGAAATGAACCTCAGTGCCGCCAATCGCAACGGCCAGACCGCCGGACGGAAGCATCGCCAACGCGGAGATCGGCCGCGCGAATCTGCGGATCTCCGTAGGCGACGATCCGGCCCATCGCAGGAGTCGCGCGCCGTCGGCGATGAGAAGGGAGCGGCCGTCGGACGCAATATCCTCCGGTGCTTCACATTCGAGGAGCGTTTCGGCTGCCTCCAGCACTTGATTGGCCTTCAGCGCCCCGTCGAACGACGGAACGGTGATGGTCGCATCGCCGCGGCCGAGCAAGCGGTTTGCGAATTCACGGATGGCGGCGATCACGAATGCCTCCTCCAGCGTGTATCGTAGTGGACGAAGTCTGGATCGGCGTTCTCCAGCTTGAAGCGCCCGATCCTGTTGTTGGCGATACCGCCGAGATAGAGATAACCGCGGTGTTCCCGCATCGAGGTAATCATCGGATGATTGACGCCCTTGAGGTCCCAGAGGGATTCCAGGATCTGGCCCTGCTCGTTGAACTTGACGACGCACCCGGTGTTGATGTTCGGAAATAGCCATTCGTCGATCGGCACCCGCTTGGCCATGCGCCGCCGGAAGCCCGGCATCTGCCACGCCAAGTCGAGCGAAGGGCTGCGCATGCCGACCAGCGCCAGCCAATAGTTGCCATCCGACGCCAGATTGATGTTGTCGGGATAGCCCGGCAGATTGTCCATGACGGTCTCGACCGCGCCTTTCTTCGGACCAGCGAACCAGTATCGCTTGATCGAGCAGCCGAAGGTCTCCGCGAACAAGATCGACTGACCGTCGCTGGCAACAGCGACGCCGTTCGGAAACTTAAGTCCGCGCAGCACGGTGTGGGTCGTTCCACTCTTCGTGTCGTAGCAGATGATGCGACCGTTGCCGCGCGCCTCCAGCCCGTCGACCGGCCACTCGTCCATCTCGTAGCGAACGGTCGCCTCGGAGAAGAAGATCAGTCCGTCATCGGTGATGTCGAGGTCGTCGGCGAGCCGCAGACGGCTGTCGTCATTCACCGAATACAGGCTGCGGTTGGTCTCGTCGGTGGCCTTCTCCACGGTCCCGTCGGGCGTGATGCGGTAGAGACCCATGCCGCCGATGCAGACATACAGATTGTCCTGGCGGTCGAACGCCATTCCGAGCGGCTGGCCGCCGATATGGGCGAACACCTCCATCCGCTCGTAGTCCGGCGGAAAGAACCGGATGATGTCACCGTGACGGGAGCCGGCATAGAGCACGTCGTTGCGGTCGAGAATGACATCCTCCGGCGCCTCGATCCGTCCGAGCCCGATGAGAGACACATCGCGAAGCTTGTCGTTCTGCTCGAACGGCCCGCCCTTGCCGATCTCGGTCGGGGGTGGCGGCGGCAGCGCATGATAGGTCGGGGCAACGTAGACCTTGCTGATGATCCGGTTGCGGTTCTTCTGCCAGCGTATATCGACCATGGCGGCCGCCAGGAGGATCGTCGCGAGCGCCATGCGGTTGACGCCGCCACGCGCGTTCATCGCGGTCAAGCCGTTAGTCATCAGGAGGACGATGAGCACACCGACCAGCGACTTGACGACCGAACCCTTGCCACCGCCCAGTGTGATCCCGCCGAGGACGGTTGCAGTCAGGACGATCACCTCGAGGCCGACGCCGATGTCGCCGCCCACGGTTCCGAGGCGGGCGGCAAAGAACAACGCACCGATGCTGGTCAGAACGCCGCTCGCGACGTAGCAGAGCGCGATGGTCCGCCGCACCGGAATGCCGGAATTGTAGGCCGAGCGGCGCGATCCGCCGATCGCCGTGATGTGCCAGCCGGGCCGCAGCCGCGTCAGAAAGACATGGCCGACGATGGCGACGATGACATAGAGCAGCGCGACGCTCGGGATTCCCAGAACATCCCCGCCGCCAATGAAATCCCACGAGGGGATATCTGGAAGCGATGACGCGATGGCGTTCGAATAGCGTTGGATCAGCAGATCGAACGCCGAGCGATAGATGATCAGCGTGATCAGCGTGGCGATGAAGGCGCGAAGTCTCAGATACCCGATCAAGACCCCGTTCACGGCGCCAAGCAGCCCGCCGACGACCATGGTCGCGACGACCACCGCCGGAACGGGCCAATTGAGAACGTCCAGGAGATAGAGCGCGCAGAAATCCGTCAGGGCGAACATCGACCCGACCGACAGGTCGATGCCGCCGACGATGACCACAAGCCCCATTCCGAGACCGATGAAACCGATCTCTCCGGCCTGGCGCGCAGTGTCGGCGAGACTGGCGGGGGACAGAAAGTGCTCCAGGACCCGGCTCAATGCGAAGCCGACGATCAGGAGCAGAAGCACAGGAACGGCGGTTTCGGTCCACCTCTTGGACAAGATCTCGCCGAGGAGATGGTCGGGCCAGTAGCGATATCGCAGCCGAGTCAATGTCTCGCGCATCTGCCTTCCATGGGTACTGCCTATGCAATCGTCTTGATGCGCGTCCCGGCCGAGCCGGAACGCGCGCCGCGGAGCGTCGTCACTTCTTGAGATCGGAGAGGTTCCAGCACGACGTCTGGGAGTCTGCGTTCTCCTTGGTGATCGGAATGAGCGTGCTGTATTCGAAGCCCTTGACCGAGCCCGCCTTCACCCCCGAGGACAGCAGCCACTTGATCGTTCCGGCCATCTGCGCCGCCTGCGTCGGCACGTCGTAGCTCATGTTCAGATCGAACGAGCCGTTCTTCACGAGCTCGCAGGCGCCCTTGCGCTCTCCACCGCCCGATGTTGCCAGGAAGACCTTGCCGGTGAGCCCGGCCTCCTTGATCGCAGCGGCAGTGCCGATATCCATTCCATCCCAGAAGCCCACGATGCCGCACAGGTCGGGATTCTGCTTCAGGACGGTCTGCGTGATGGCCTTGGCTTTCGCCGCATCCCAATCGGCCGCCTGGCTCGACACCACCTTGATTTCAGGATGCTTGGCGAGAACGTTCTCGACGCCCTTGAGTGTGTAGGCACTGGCGGCCGCGGACAGCGCCCCCTGAATGATCGCGATCTTGTTCGACTTGCCCTGGCAGGCCTTCACCACCCCTTCGGTCTGGCGTTCGCCGATCTCGATCCAGTTCGCGCCGACGAACGCGGAGCTGCGATAGGCTGATCCCATGTTGATCTGGATGACGTAGATCCCTTCGTTTTCGGCGCGCTGCAACAGCTTGGCATAGGTCTGGACGTCGGGATTGTGGATCACCATGACCGCCGGCTTTTCAGAGATCAGCGAGGTGACGGCCTGCGCCCCCGCGTTGGTGTTCCAGTTGGGATCACGAATCTCGAACTTGACGCCGTAGGGTTCGAGCTCCTTCTTCAGGCCCGCGTACCAGCCCTCCGTCAGATCGAAATTCATGGCGACCGGCACGTAGGCGACCGTCTTGCCGGCAAGCGCCTCGCGAAAGGTCTTCTGAAAGGGCTCGTCAAGACCCTGCTGCGCGAGCGCCGGCGCCGCAGCCGCCGCGAGCGTCACCGCCACCAGACTTCCAAATGCTAAGCTATGTGTGCGCATCGTCGTTTTCTCCCGTTTGATGTTTTCATTTTTCGGACTGAGCTAGATGTCGCCTTGCTGGGCCGTTTCTTCATTTCGCGGATTCAAGATCGTATCCGTGATCACCGCGATCAGCAGGACGACACCCTTGATCAGGTTCTGTCCGGCATAGGGAATATCCAGAATCGTCATGCCGTTCAGCATGGTCCCGATCAGCAGCGTGCCGATGATGACGTTCACGACGCCGCCGCGGCCGCCGGACAATCCGATGCCCCCGAGCACGACGACGAGGATCACGTCATAGATCATCGTCGAGTTGAAGATCCGGGTGGGCATCGAGTTGACGGACGCCGCCATCACGAGACCGGCAAAGCAGCCGATCACCGCCGCAAGCACATATTGCAGCACGACAATCGGGCGCGAGGGAATGCCGGTCACCCGTGCGGCGAACGGATTGTCACCAACCGCATAGATAAAGGCCCCCCAACGGGTCTGACGCAGCAGAACGAACACCGCGATTGCGGCGATCGCAAACATCACGATCGACGTCGGAATGCCAAGGATGCTGCCCTGCCCGAGCCGCTCGAATCCCGCCATGCCGTCGCTCCATTGGACGACGTCGAGCTGGAACAGCGCCGCTTGCCCAAGTCCTGCAACAAACAGCCCGGTCGCGAGCGTTGCAAACAGCGGCGGCACCTCCGCATAGGCGATCAGCCAGCCATTGACGAGACCGATGGCGACGGCCAGGAGGCCGGCGGCGAGCAAGGAGGCCGGCAACGAATGACCGTTCTGCACCATCTGCAGGACGAGCCCGCCGGGGACCGCGAGGGCAGCGATGAGCGATAGATCGATGCCGCGCCCGATGACGACAACGGCCATCGCCAGGCCGAGAATGCCGAGAACGGCGACGTTCTGCAGCAGGGTCAGCATGTTGTCGGCGGTCAGGAAGCCCTTGAGGAAGATCGAGAAGGCCAGGAACAGCGCCGCGAAGACGGCGAACACGATCTCCTGTTGACCAAGCCGAAAGTGCTTCATCGTTTGCTCTCACCAATTCCCAACTACGCCCGCCCGCGTGGCGGTGTCGCTTCAATACGATAGGTCTGCGGCAACGCCGACAGGCTCTCTGCAAGCCGGCCCAGCGCGACCTTGTCGATCGTTTCGACCGAAATGCAGACGACCGTGTTGAGCTTGTCGTCCTTGTTGACCTGGATGTCTGCCGCGGTTGCAGGACCGAATATCCGATCGACTTCCGTCCTGACCTTCTCCCGAACGGCGAGATCGCGAAGCGTCGGCTTGAAGATCTTGCCCACGGCGGTGACTGGAAGAGCGTCAAGCACCACCACGCGCTTCGGGCGCGCGGGGGGCTCGTGGACATTCTGCTCGAGGTAGTCGCAGAGCCGCGCGAGCTCGATCGTCTGCTGAGGCGACGGCACAACGAAGAGAATCGGCACCTCGCCAGCGTAGGCGTCCGGCATGCCAACGGCAGAGCTCATTTGCACGCCAGGATATGCATTGGCGACATCTTCGATGGCGGCGGGATCGATGTTGTGGCCGCTGCGAACGATGAGGTCCTTCTCTCGACCTGTGAGAACCAGCCGCTCGTCTGCGGTGAGGTAGCCGATATCGCCGGTCACGATCCAATCATCGTCGGTCAGAACGCCGACATTGTGCGTGGGATCGACGTATCCGGGGAATACCTGCGGGCCCTTGGCCAGCACCAGCCCGCTCGTGAGCGGAGGACACTCCTTCCTCAGCTCCGGGTCGCCCAGTGCCACGATCTTCGTTCGCGAGAACGGCGCCCTGAATCCGACGCTGCCCTGAAGCGGCTCGCCGCGACCCGGGTTGAACGCGATCGCCGCCGCGGTCTCCGTCATCCCGTAAGTCTCGAACAACCTCACTCCCGTCCTGGCCTGGAAACGGTCACCGACCGCCTTTGGGAGCACCGCACCTCCAGTCAGCGCCATCCGGACCGAGCTGATATCGCAGGACCCGATCGGCACCTCCGCCAAAGCCGCAATGGAGGTCGGCACGCCGCTCACGATCGTCACGCGATGTCGTGCGACGGTGTACCAATAGTCGCGGATGACCTCCGGGACTCGCAGACCGTAGGGTGACGGAATGATCACGTGGCCGCCAGCGGCGAGAATCGACAGACCTGCAGTCATGGTGCCGCCAACATGAAACAGCGGAAACCCGTTCAGCGCGATGTCCAACTCGTCGAGCCCGTGAACCTGGGCGAAGCCCCATGCGGCGTGGATCTGGTTGCCATGTGTCAGGCGGACGAGCTTTGGACGTCCGGTCGTCCCTCCCGTGTGGAAGAGCGCGCACACCGACCGCCGATCATTTGACGGTTCGAAATCGAGCGCATCTCGGTGCTTCGAAGCGGCTTCGTCAAAGACGGCCATTCGGCCGTTCGCGTCGCGGCTCTCGCCTAGAACGAGGATCTTCTGCAAAGATCCGACCCGTGCGGCGACCTTGTTCGCCTTGTGCCAGAGCGCCGGATCGTCGGCTTCCGAAGGAATCACAAGCAACGCTGCATTCTGCGCTTCGAGGAGATCGACGATCGCGTCCTCGTTCAGCAGATAGTTGATCGAGCTCGCGACGCCGGCGACCTGGGCGCCGAGCAAGGCCGGAAAGACTTGCGGCAGGCTCGGGCAGAGGAATGCAACGGTCGGTCCATCCGGTCTGATGCCGGACGCCCTGAACAAGTTCGCCGCGCGGGATATGTCGGCAAGCAATTGACGGTGAGTGAGGCTGATTTCGCGGGATTCACGAGGTGTCAGAACGGTCAGTGCCTGCCGATCCGGATGCAATCGGGCGGTCGCCTCGAACAGGTGATACAGATTTCGCGCAGGTACGAGGGCGTCATATGGCAGCCGCTCCAGCGCCACGATGTCAGCAATGGAGCCGACAGGGCGCGTGAACCTCGTCGTCATCGGTGAAGGCAGGCCTCCCCCCATTGCTGCAGTCCCTGGCACGGCAAATCACGCACGCCCGCATCGGCATCCGCGACTGCTTCCTCCCGTTTTTGTTCTCTTAGCTTGCCGCCCCGGGTGACGCTTGCGTCGGAGCGCAAAGCTTTTGCATGGCCGCGCAAAGTTGGCTTGCGTAGAGCCGCTGGGCAACTAGAATTGCGGAACGGTCCTTGTGCGATGCAAAATGCAGCTTGGGCTGCTCGCGATGGATGACCGATGGAGCTCGTGTTCACAACGGAAAGCCTTGAGCCTTCCAAGCGCTACGCTGCCTGGCAAGGCGCCATTTGCGACGTCTATGTCCATGTCGACGTCGAGGCCGAGCAACGGTCCGACTATCAGGGCTTCATCCGGGAAGCACGATTTGGCGTGCTGACGATGACCGACGTATTGCTGTCGGAGCAGCGGATATCACGACGGGAGCGGCACATCGCCAGGCTCGACAAGGATTGCTACTACGTCGAATTCGTTCAACAGGGCAAGATCAACGTCCTGCAGGCAGGCCAGACGCTGAATACGAATCCCCACGTAGGTGCAATCTTCTCCGCGGCCGAAGCCTACGATCTGGAGTGCGTAGGGAAGGTTAGATCCCTCTACCTCGAGATTCCGCGCAAGGAATTTTCGTCGCGGTTCAGCGAGAACCGGATTCCGGTTGCGATGACTATTGCGACCGGACGCGGTCTTGGCCGGATCGCCGCCGAATTCTGTTCGACGTTGGCATCGGAAGCATCGTCGGTCGATGAAGCGGCGAGGTCGCGGCTCGGCGACGAGCTGATGGATGTTCTGGCTCTCGCCCTGGACATGGGCGACAAGGACCAATTTTCCGAGGACGCCACGGCTCAGAAGGCCCGCCTGCGCTCTGTCAAAGCCTGGATCGAGGAGCATCTCACCGACCACGACCTTTCGCTCGAAAAGATCGCACGGAACAACGGGGTCTCGCTCAGACACCTGCACTATCTTTTTCGACTCACGGACATGTCGGTGTCGGAGTGGATTCTCGACCGCCGCCTGCAACGGTCCTACGATATGCTGACACGACTTGAGCAGCGCGTGTTGTCGGTAACTGAGGTCGCCTACCAGCTGGGATTCAGCAGCTCGTCACACTTCAGCACCGTGTTCCGGCGGAAATTCGGGCATAGCCCGTCCGAGCTACGCCGACGATAGGCCGATGCTCAGTGGCCGAGCGGCTCAGGAGGCACTGCGCCGAGCTCCAGCACGTCCGCGTCGCCCACGCGACCATCAAACCTCGATTCACTCGACAGCTCGACCTTCGAGCAGTTGTGCCGCCAATCGCAAGGCACATCAAGGCCGGCACAGCGACGAGAGGCTGATCCATTTGCAGGTTGCGGGACCGTCGCCAAACACGAGACCTGTTCGGGGATATTCCGGTCGAGAGGTCGCGCTGCCGATTGCAGGCATCGTCGCGGCGGTCAGCGACCACCATGCACCCTGCGCCACCAGGTCCGACGCATTCAAGCAGACATACATGTCGATGCCGAGCGCAGGAGTCGCTTGGGATGTCGCCGCAGCCGCTTGGACGAACGCAAAGGACCTGCACAGTTGACGGCGCTCACGCGCCGCCTTGCCCGAAGGTCCAGACGGGAATGCCGAGGCGGCGAGCCTTGTCAGCGAGATTGCCTTGGATCCCGGAGCCCGGGAAGACCATGGCGCCGATCGGCAGCGTCGCCAGCATGGCGTCATTGCGCTTGAAGGGGGCGGCCTTATTGTGTCTTGTCCAATCGGGCTTGAACGCGATCTGCGGAACCTTGCGGTTCGATGCCCATTTGCTGGCGATCAGCTCGGCCCCCTTCGGCGAGCCGCCATGCAGGAGGACCATGTCGGGATGCTTGGCATGGACCTTGTCGAGACGATCCCAGATGAGTGCGACGTCATTGAAGTCCGGTCCGCCGGTCAGCGCGATCTTGGGGCCTGGCGGCAGCATGACCTCCGTCTCAGCCCGATGCTTGGCGGCAAGGAAATCGCGGGAGTCGATCATGGCCGCCGTCAGCGTGCGATGGCTGACCTGCGATCCCGAGCGCGGCCGCCACGGCGATCGCGTATGGAGCTCGAAGGCCTCGGCGGCCAGATCGCGGAACAGCTCCATGGCGTTGCGACGCTCGACCAGTGACAGTCCTTCCGACGTCAGGCGCTCGAGCTCGACCGAGCGCACCTCGGAGCCGTTCTGCTCGCGCTGACTCGAGCGCTGCGCCTGCTCGTTGTCGTCGAGCTCGCGCTCGACGCGCATCGTGGCACGGTGGAACAGGTTGACCGTTGACCACAAGAGCTCCTTCAGCTCAGGCTCGAGGCGCGTCTCCGAGAGCGTCGCGACCAGGGCGTCGAAGATATCGGCGACCGCGCCGGCGATGACCCTGCCTTCAGGGAGCGGCCGAGGATCAGGCTCGTCGTCGAAGGGGCGGTAGCCGTACAGCTGGAGTTCGGTCAGGGTGTTGTCGGTGCTCGACTGCGTATCGTGCGGCTCACGCATCTCGTCTTGCCGGTCGGACATGGGAATCTCGTCTATGTTCAGTGACCGCGTCGATCGCGGCCTTCCATGGCGATCTCCAAGACGGCGGGAGGACCGGACCAGAACCCGCTGATCCCTTTGAGCAGCGGGCCGGAGCGACAGCGGAGGATGGCGGTGTGCGCGGCTATTTTGCCTCGCGATGCAAAGGCCCGCCTGCGGGCCGGCGGAAAATAGCCACGCACCGCCATTGCCGGACCGGACCGCCTGCCGTCCGATCGCCTCTCAGAAGGCCCCGCCGCGGCTCTCTGACGCCCTGACGAGACCCTCTTGTCCCGACAATGTGCGGCGAGCGCCGAACGACTCTCCAGCGTCGAGCCGACGTTTAGGTCGCAGCCGCGCTCACGAAGCGCTCGGCATCTTCGGGCAGCAGCTGATGACGCAAGACGTCCAGGAGCTTGGCTGTCCCTAAAACGCGTAGGTCTTCGTTGAAGTCGTCCAGGTGAGGGCATAATGCGATCGCCTCGATACCGGCGTCCAGCGCGCGTGTCGTCAACGCCTCTGCCGCGGCGATACCAGCAGCATCAGCATCGACAGCGACATAGATCCGGCGCAGCGTGGCCGGCCACAGCAGATTCGCCAGATGGTTGGCCGAGAGCGCAGCAGCAACCGGCAAGGTCGGCAGCACCGTCCGCAACGACAGCATGGTCTCGATGCCCTCGCCGGCCGCAAGCACGTGCTTGGCGGTCCCGAAGCGCACGGCATGCCCAAGCAGATCGCCCATCGCCCGCCGCGGCGTGTCGATTGGCGCCTTGCCAAGCCGGCGATCGTCGAAGCCATCGGGATCCAGCCAGGTGCGATGAACCCCGGTGATGCGCCCCTCGAGGTCCGTCACAGCGGCAATCAGCGCGGGCCACGTCTCGACATCGGTGGCATCGTCCGGCCGATAGTAGCAACGTGGATGAAAACGTAGACCATCAGTGCCTGCGCGCGGGTCGATACCGCGATGAGCAAGATAGGCCTCGCCGCGCGTTCCAGACAGCGGCTGCCCCATCGCAAACAGCCGGCGAGCCGCTCTGGCGGAGTCGCGGGGGCGCACGGCATTCACAGCACCGACCGGAGGCTTGCGTTCCCAGTCCGGCAGCTTCAGAAAACGGCGCGCCTCCTCGGCAACCTCCTGAAAGCTGCTCAGGCCACAAACCGAGCCGATGACGTCGAGCAGATCGCCATGCTCCCCGGTCGCAGCATCCGTCCATTTGCCGGCCGGCCCCTTCGACGAGGCGTGCAATCGCACGAACAATGATCGGCCCGGCGTGTTGTTGACATCACCGACCAACCAGTAGCGTCCCTGACGTCTGCCGTTGGACAGATAGTGACGACACACCGCCTCGGCCTCACGCGCAAGGCGGCGCGCCAGTTCAGACGCGTCGTCTGACATCACGACAGCTCCCGCCCGCGGACCTCAGCAATTGGAAACCGCTCCAGAACGCTGGCTAGGATCGCCGGGCCGCTTGCATCGGTCGGCACGAACATCCGCAGCCTCCACGAGGTGATCTCGCTGAACAGCCCGCAGGCCCTGAGACAATCCCGTAAGCCCGCAGGGAAGCCCAAGAGCTCGATCCGGTTGGCGCCCATGACGCGCCCCCTCCGCAGCTGCAAGCCCTCATGAAGATCGAGTACGTAGCCGTCACGCAGCACGGATAGCCCGAGGGCCTTGAGATCGCGCGCCATCACCTCCATGGCCGCGACGCCGCCCTGCTCGATCGCCGCCACGAAGTCCGCCCGCGTCGCAAACGGGAAATCCGCGCCGCCCCACAGTCTCAGCCTCTGGGCATAGGCCAGATTGTGAACGGTGGTCGCGCCTGTCGCCGAGACGTAGACGATGCGGGCATTGGGCAGCGCATGCTGCAACCGCAATCCGGCGCGGCCCTGCTGTGAAGCCGCCTGATCGCCCCGATCGCCCTTATGGCCCGCGGCGTTCTGCATCGCATGGCTCTCGTCGAAGATGATCACGCCATCGAAATTCCGTCCCACCCAGTCGACGATCTGGCGCACGCGGGAAAGCTTCTCGGCCTTCTCGTCGGTCCGCAGCGTGGCGTAGGTCGTGAAAAGGATGGCCTCATCGAGCCGGATCGGCGCCCCCTGGCGGAAGCGCGACAGCGGCGTGACCTGAAGCCGCTCCATACCGAGCGCTGCCCAGTCGCGCTGCGCGTCCTCGATCAGCTTGTCGGACCTGCTGATCCAAACCGCCCGGCGCCGGCCCTTCAGCCAATTGTCGAGCAGGATGCCGGCGACCTGGCGGCCTTTTCCGGCGCCCGTGCCATCACCGAGGAACCAGCCGCGCCGGAAGCGGACCGCGCCCTCCGCGTTCTCGCTGGCCGCACAGACCTGGTCGAAGGTCTTGTCGACAGTCCAGAAACCCGCGAGGACCCCACCATGCGCCTCGCCGGCATAGATGATGCTCTCGAGTTGCGCCTCAGACAGGACGCCATCGGCGATGAGGGCAGGCAGCAGATGCGGCCGATACGCCGGCCTGGGCGGCGCGACTGATGCCATGGCTGCGGATTGCACGAGCTTCGTGGGATGCGGATGCGCTCCCGAGATTCGGATCGACTGCAGCTGATACGCCTCGTACAGCCCATCAGTCAGGCGGGGTCCTTCCGCGAGCACGTCATCCACTAGCTCGTAAGCGAGCTCACTACCCGCAGGCTCGAACGACATTGGCGATGGAGAGGAGCAGCTAGAGGCCAATGCGCGCTGGTCTCTCGGACGGAGACCGGAACGCACGTCCACCTGCGCAACAAAGCGGCCCGCCATGGGTAGGCGCGGCGGCACGAGCGCCGTGATCCAACCGAGCAGGGTCCTCGCGTCGGGTGCCATCCCGGCCGACTGCGGAAAAACACGAGGGTCCGGCGCTGGCTGCTTGTCGATCACGAGCAGCCGTGTGGCCGTCGTCGTCCCCTGCCGCGCGTAGACGGCGCCGTCGATCGCAGCAGAGAAGACGAGGCGACCCCGCTCCTGCAGACACACGAAGGCGTCGCTCCAGGTCGGATTGTCCGGCGCAAAGCTGGCGGCTGTGATTGCGACCAGTCGTCCACCGTCTCCGAGCCGTGCGAGCGCCGAAGAGACATGGCGCAACGTCGTATCGGCCAGAGGGCGATCCACATTCGCGGTCGCGGAGAACGGCGGATTCATCAAGACGACGCTTGGGACGCAGGCGGCATTGAGATGGTCGTCGATCTGCGCAGCATCGAAACGCGTCACGCTCAGGCCCGGAAACACCAGATCGAGCAAGGCGGCCCTGCTTGCAGCGAGCTCGTTGAGCAGAAGCGAGCCGCCGGCGAGCTCCGCGAAGACCGCCAGGCTCCCCGTCCCCGCTGAGGGCTCGAGCACGCGATCGGTCGATGTCACTTGCGCCGCCGCGGCCGCGGCGAGCGCCAACGGCAACGGCGTCGAGAACTGCTGAAAACCCGGGCTCTCCACCGAGCGCTTCGTATGGCTCGGCAGAAGGGCTGCGAGCTTTGCGACCATCGGCAGCATAGCCGAGGGCATGCCATGGCTGGCCTTGATCATCGCCGGACCGTACTTGGCCAGGAACAGAACAGAAGCGACCTCGCAGGCCTCGTACGCCGTCTTCCAATCCCAGCTGCCATCGGCGTCACTGGCGCCGAATGCGGTCTGCATGACCAAGCGCAAGCACCTTGCATCGATGCGCTCGCCGCGGGTGAGGCTCGGTAGCAGCAGTTCGGCCGCACGAAGGATGGCCTTGGCGCGGGCAAGCAGCGCGAATGATGCCGTAGGACAGGTCGTCTCGGTGATCATGTCGAGGAACCTTCAAGGAGAGCGGGATGCGGAAGAGCACCGCCGAATGCTCTCTCTGGTCCGGCGGCCTCACCCGCGCTGCTCCGCCTCTCTCACTCTCGACCCGCTCGAGGAGACGGTGACCTCAATGAAAAAAGCCCGACCGATCGGGCCGGGCTTCGATCAACGATGTCTCCAGGCCCGGGGCGATCCTCCGGCGCACGGGTCATTCCGCGGCAACGATCTCCTCGACTTCGTCTGCGCCTTCGCTCGCCTCCTCATCCTCGCTGAGGAAGGCCGGCAGGCTATCGGCATCGGCGCCTTCGACCGCCGGCGTCATATCCGCCTCGGCGCCACGCAGCGGCTCCGGCAACCAGCCGCTGCCTTCGAGCAGCCGTTGGGCTTCGCGCGCCATGTCCGGCTTCTTTAAATGCTCGACGAGCTGGACCATGGCGGCACAACTTACATCAAACGGCCTCCGGCACACCCGGGGCGGTTCAGTCGTAGACGATCCAGTCCAAGCGCTCGATCGACCTCGGCATCATAGCGCCACGGCGAAGCAATATTGTCCATCTTCATCGGCCGCGGCGCGCCATTTGCGTATAAGACCGCGCCCCTCGTGCCGGTTCGCTGGCCGACACCTATCTGTTGGGCATCGAGACGGTCGCGCCCGGTCTGCAGCGCGCGCTCGTGCTGTCCGGCAGCGCCGGCAACTTCGATTTCCCTCCGCTCAGCAAGCAGGCCGAGAGTTTGAGCCGCCTCCGTGACAAGGCGAGCAAGATCCCGGTCGTCACCATCCGGCGTGTCGCCGGTCGACCGCCAGACGGCCTGAAGAAAACGCCGCCGGAGGAGCAGTCCTCCGGTCGGGCTACGCCTCCCTTCGTCCCGCTCCCGCCGACGCTCTCTGATCCTGATTGTCGCTGGGTTCTCACCTTGATTGTCGCCACGCAGCCTGGGCTCGACTCCGGTGCGGGCAGTAGCCTTACGCAATCTATGAATGCCTTTCGCGTGATCTCTTCGAGATGTAGAGTAGACCACGAGTTGATCTAAATAAGGGGGAGGGGCTGATCCAGGCCCTTGTCAGGTGGTCATCTTCTCTGCCGAGTGGCCATGGCAAGCCCGTAACGTTGCAGCCAGGATCAGCATACGAAAGCCATTGTTTGCAAACATGCACCGTTGATTTAATATCATTTATGCGCGCATCCACTGCAACTCTTGGCCGCTTTCACGCTAGTAAGGAACGAAATGACCCAGATGCACTCGTCTGACCTCGCGGCCTTCGTGAAACTGGTGGATGCGCACGGTGGCGACCTCGGGCACCCTGAGGTCTCACACCTGTATCCTATTAGCCTGCGCTATGACACACGGGTGGACGATACGCTCTCACCATTTTCGGATGAGTACTTTGAGCAGCAGGTTGCGCTTTACAGAGAAGTTTCGGGGCGCGACCTCGATCAAGCGTCTGGCGAACTGCACCCCGTCGAGATCGAACAGCTGCTCGATGCCCCAAATCCGATTGGAATCGAGAATCCGGCTCACATTGCCGAGCATGTGCGTGCTGTTTCGGCAATGCTGTCGATCGCTGAATTGGGCCCGGGAGCCCGAGTACTTGACCTTGGCGCAGGCCATGGATTGAGCTCCGAGACTTTGGCCTTTACTAGTTGCGTAGTGGAATCAATTGACATTGATCCTGTCCTCAACGAACTGGCCAGACGAAGAGCGAGCCGGCGTGGCTTACGCATTATCAGGCATACCGCTAATTTTGATGATCTAGCGTCGCTTAGCGATGGATTCGACGCTGCCTTCTTTTTCCAGTCTTTCCATCATTGCCTTAAGCCGTGGGAACTCATCGGACAGCTCAGAACTAAACTGAAGCCCGATGGGATTATCGCATTCACCGGCGAACCCATACAAGCAAACTGGTGGAAACATTGGGGATTGCGCCTTGATCATGAGTCGCTGTATGTGGCGCGGGCGTTCGGCTGGTTCGAATCCGGTTGGTCCCGTCAGTTCATCACTGATTGTTTCGTGCGAAACGGCATGCAATTGACCTTATTCACAGGCGGGCACGGAGGCGGTGAGATCGGCATTGCGACGACTGCCGATGCATCTCGGTACAGGCGGCGAGCCGCTTCGATTGGTCACGCCGTCTGCGAGGAGCCTGCGAGCGCAATGCCCATGCGCTTCGCAACCGCTGTCGGGGAGCCGTGCAAGCTGCATGGCTTGGAAGGGTACCGTTCGCGGGGAACGGGCTGGCTCATCTATGGACCGTATATCGACCTTGAGCCCGGCGAATATGAAGTGTTTTGTCTGCTGCGCGGCACCGGAGTGGCCCGTTTCGACGTGATCGCACGCGCGGGAGCGATCAGCATGCACGACGAGACGATACCGACTACTTCCGGCGCAGTTGCGCTGACCGTGCAGTTGAGCATCTCTCAAAAATTACAGAGTGTCGAGGCGCGAGTACATGCCACTGGTGAGTGGTCGTGCTCAAGACCGCAATTCACTCGGATCTCTTGACCAGTTTCCGTAGCTGCAGCGGCGTCACTAATGGCGCGTCGTTGCGCAGTTCCACGCGATCGTCGCCCGCCGTCCCAAATACGCCTGCCGAGTCTGCGGAGATTGCGTCGTACAGCCCGAGGCTCCGGCCCGGTTGATCGAGGACGGACTGCCGATCGAAGCGACCTTCGTTCATGTTCTGGCGTCCAAATATGCCGATCATCTGCCGCTCTATCGGCAGGCCGAAGATCTATGCCCGGCAGGGCATCACCCCGACCGCTCGACGCCCGTGGACTGGGCGGGCATGCGGCTCCTCCATCTCACCCTCTGCATATGCGCCTTCTCGCGGCTTCGATTAAGCTCCAAGCTGTTCGCCGGCTGTTATTCGGCATGCAAATTTGACGCATGGCGCATTGCCTCATCGAGAATGTTACCGAACAATTCCGCCGATGACTGGGGCGGCGTTACCGACTCAGGTCGGTGGCGACAATGGCGAGCGGGATTGACCAGAAACTGCCCGCCACCGCGCGAGGACGTAAAATCAAACCGCCAAAGATCGGTTGCCAACGTTGAAACGCGGGGCAGCAACCCAACGCGACCGCGATCGTTACGCAAGACAACACCTGACGCATGAACCACCCCCGGATACCAAATTATCTGAGGTCAGCATTCACGGCTTCATGTTACCGGAGGTTTCCAACAATCCGCGCTGCTCTACGGGCCCGACCATAGCGAGCCCCCCCTTTGATCGCGGTCCGTCATGCATACGATACACCACACCTCGTGGCGACCGCAGAACAAAAAAGGTCCACCAGAGAAGCCAAACCATAGCGCAAGCGCCGGCGTCATTCTCATTCTGCCCAAGGGATGAGAGCCGAGCCATCCCACTCCCGCCCGGCGCCACGCAAGAGCGCCCCGCACGGGGACGATTTCTCCAATCTCGCGCATCGGACATAGCTGACGACCTCCATACCAAGCCCGTCCCTCCTGCCTGAAACGGCGTCCCTGCCCCTCTGCCCGCGATGGATGAATTTCTAAAAAGCCGAATCTTTGCCTTGCACCGTCGGGCAAATCAGTGGTTCATAGGGTGCTGACTCAGCTCAGGGAGACAGCAATGGCTGAACGCACAGGTCCGAAGTCCGACGTTGTTCATATTTCGAAACTGAACGGCGACTTCCGACGAAACTACGGACCGCTGCTCGGAGCGTATCTTTATCTTCGTTCTATCGACGCCGCCGGTCAGCGCCCTGTTCGCCGGTTGGGGTTTCTTTCGGTGCTAGGATCAGCTCTTGCGGTCGTGTTCGCCCGATATGGTTCCGGCTGGTGACGAGACGAGCGACTGCACGAGCTAGGGCGCCCTCGGTTTTGAAGTACAAGACACCATGATCCAGGCGTCCCTGCTCCTGAAATCTGATCGTCAGACTGGCATTAGCGACGGTCGGGAGAACAACATAGTCCAGAATCGATCCGTTGCGCTCTCCAAGCCGGATCGCAACGATCAGTCCCTCCGGCAGGTGCCGGCAAGACACTGTCCAAAATGGAGAAACACTTCGCCGACATGCTGCGGTCCAATAGGCTATTCGGAAAAAGAGATGGCACTTGGAACCGACGACCAGATGGTGTTCCGGAGCAGAATAGACATATCCTTTAACTTTGCCGAAGCGGACACTGATCGTCGACCGCCTCTTTATCTCCTCGCGGATGCGCGACGATAGCTTCAAGAGGTCACTTGACCAGGCGCGTCGTACGTCGAAATAGTCGCAGCGCCGGCTTGGCGTATACCCGACCAGTTCATATGCCCTTCTGAGAGTCCCGAAGTGATCCATGTATGTTTTGCAGCACGGCAGACCAATCGTCGAATTGATGATCGACGGACTGAGACACCCCTTCTTCTTCAGTGTCTGTCGCAGCCGCAGCAGCATTTCCTCCTCGGAAAGGTCGACCCGACGTTCCGCTATGATCCTTTGCACCTGCCGGAAGAGATCTCGATCGACCGTTGGTTCGAGGGCGGCTTCGCCGCGAACCCAATCCTCTGGCGGGTTGTAGACCGAGACACCGCCGAGCTTGCGAGAGCGACGGTTGTAGACGATGTTTCCCAGATAGTTCTCGTTGCGCAGAATTCTGCCCACCATCGCTCGATTCCACACTCGACCGTTGGCCGTCGGCACTGCCCGATCGTTAAGTTCGCGGGCAATCGCTGTTTCGGATCGCAACTCGATAAACCGTCTGAAGATCCACGCGATCGCAGCACGATCATTCATTTCGCCCGGCCGCAGCCGGACGTGATCGGTCATCAGGTACTTTCGGTCTCCTCTGACCAACACCTTCTTCTGCTGCAGCTTCTCGTCGACGAGTACACGCTGAAGGCCGAACATCGTTTGACCACCCAGCTTGAATCCCATCCGCGCAAATCGGCATGAACCAGCGTGAACTTTTTGCGAGAGCTCGCGACTGTATTCCGCGGCCATAACCCTCTTCAGGTTCTTCACGATGTTGGACAGCATGCTGCCGTCATTGTCGAACTGTTCAGCGCAATAACTGACCCTGATCCCTGCCTGCTTGCAGATGAATTCGTAGTGTGCGGCTTCGTCGACGTCCTGAAAGCGCCCCCACCGGCTGATGTCATAGACCAGAATATGATCAAAGTCGGCCCGCCTGATGCTGACGTCTTCAATCAGCTTGGCAAGCCCCGGCCTGTTCTTGATCTTGAGACCGCTCTCACCATGATCCGCATAGGTCTTGACGATCGAAAGCCCGTGGGCGTGAGCATAGGCCGCAATCACCGCAGCTTGATTCTGGGTCGAGTAGCGCTGATAGTCCGTCGACATGCGAACGTATTGCGCTGCACGCCCGTTTGGTGATTGCGGAAGGTGGATCTCGCGAACGATGAGCGCATTGACCATCATCATGCCCTCAGCAGCTTCGTCGGCAGGATCAGACGCCTCCTTTGGTTGGCTGACAAGAACAATTGCGGTCATGATAGAGAGCTCCGCTGGAAGGCCCATCATCGCTGTTCCATTGTGGGCTCAGGCAATTGCTGCGAGTTCGCCGGAGGCCTAAATCACCTCCCCCATCCATTCCGATTTGACCATCAAACTCGATTTGCCCGCCGGTGCCGGGAAGATCGTCCTTCAGAGAGATGGATGGATACCTTGCAAGGGTGATTTCCTCCCGGCTGCCCTTACGGGCGCGTCGAGCTCGTTTTGTCTCAATACCGAGCACAGAAAATACCGTAATGCCAACCGCTATTCGTCCAACATATCCAAAAACTGTTGGATTCTCTGCAAGACAGGCGCGCTGCTCCGCCCGGCATAGATGACCCGATTGCCATCGCGCTGCAGCAACCGCGAGCACGACCTCCGGATCCGTCCCGGCAGCAGCATTGCCGCTATCGCTTCCGGCCCACGTCGAGACGCGTGATCCCGCACTTCCTGCAACTCATCCTGAGCTTGGCAATTGCGAAAAAGTTGCTTGCCGCCGGCGGCAGTGTACCGAAGCGGCGCTGCGTTTCGTCCAGCAGCTCCTCCAGCTCATCATGGGTCCGGCCTTGAGCGGCGCGAGCGTAGATCTAGAGCCTGACTGCTTCAGACTGCACGTAGTCCGAGGGAAGAAGCTTCGCGATCGGCAGGTTCAGCTCCGGAATCCAGAGAGCGGACGTCCCGTCTCGATCGCCCTCAAGAGCCAAGGAATCTCCTTCTGATTGGACGTGCGCCGACTGCGCTTCGATCGTGCCTCAATGAAGATTGATACATTTCACAAGTTTCTTCTGGTCATCAGGCAGGTTGACGAATGGACGCATCGCTCTAAGTATCAGCCGGAGCGGAGCGAAGGCCCCCGTAGGAGGGTCAGCATAGCGGCGGCCGCGCCAGCGGCGGGACCCGGGACCGAGTGCAGTCGCGAGACCGGTTAACAAGGCACCCGCGTTCGGGGCATTGATAGCGATGCCGCGAAGCAGCAGCCCCTAACGCGAGAGCCTCCGGCGAGCGACACCATAAACCGTTCAACGGGCTGGCCGTTTCTGCCTTTTGCGCACGCCGTAGCAAACTAGCCACGCCCCCCTACGGAGACGCCAGTTACCGACGATGGAAGCAGGGGACTCTCCTCCGCATGTCTCGGAAGAGCCGTACTCGGGCGCTATCAAGCCGGTCATTGTAGCCGCACACAGGAATATCGGAAAGCCCGGCCGGAGGTTACGCCATCTATCCCGGACCTTGAACGGTCGACTGGGGTCCGGCCCCGCTCATGTCCGTCCGTGGTGATTGCTAGGTGATGACTACCCTATGGAGTCGGCCGTGTCCGGACGAAATTCTGGGTGGCCAACTCGCCAGCCCGCTTGTGTTCGAGGCGCTGTAAAGTGCCAAAGCGACCTATTCTACGCCGCCGTATCCGAAGCACACACCGAAGCATTGTCGCTCTTCCAAATTCGTACGGAGGCAAATTGACTGCAATCTGCAGGGCAGAAGGCGCTGTGAAGTCCAAGCAGTCACGATTTGTCCCGGCCTGGGATGCGCGTACACGACAATTCCGGTATCCCGCAAAGCCCTTCAAGAGTGGAGCATTGCTAACGTGGTCAGAACAAATTTTCCTATTCAAGCGTCGAATCCACTCGATCAAGGCACCTCAATGGGCGGAACCGATAATGACAATATCAAGCCGCGCCGTCTCGTCGAGTTCAAGGAAGGTTGCCGTTATGGCAAATTCGGCAAAACAAAAGCATATGAACTGATCGCGCAGGAGCGGATCAGGGCGTACAAGATGGGAGGCAAGACGCTCATCGACCTCGACAGCATTGATGAATATCACGCCGTGCTGCCGCGCGTTGAATCGCGAGCTATGGTCGTGTCCCCGGAGGTGGGGTAGCTCGGTAGAGCAAAGCCGTCCGCACGCTCGCTGATCTGAGGCCGGAAAACTGGACCATTTCTGGCTAGAGTCTTGCGCTGCCGAATCCCCTCGGCTGGGAGGAGCGGAAGACGATGAAAGCCTCGAAGTTTTCGGACGCCCAGAAGGGGTTCATTCTGAAGCAGGGCGATGATGGCGTGCCGGTCGCCGAGGTCTGCCGCAAGGCCGGGATCAGCCAGGCGACCTATTTCAATTGGGAGAAGAAGTATGACGGGCTGCTGCCGACCGAGATGCGGCGGCTGAAGCAGCTCGAGGACGAGAACGGCAAGCTGAGGAAGCTGATCGCCGATCTGTCGCTCGACAAGGAGATGCCGCAGGACGTGATCCGCCGAAAGCTGTGAAGCCTGGTCGGAAGCGCAAGCTCGTCGACGAGGTCTGTGGCGAGTGGCAGGTATCGATCCGCAGGGCCTGTGATGCCCTCGAATTCGACAGGTCGACCTACCACTATAGATCCCGTCGCTCCGACCAGGCCGCGCTCGAACAACGGATCAGGGAGATCTGCCATGTCCGCGTCCGCTACGGTTATCGCCGCATTCACGTCGTGCTTCGTCGCGAAGGATGGCTTCACGGGCAGAACAAGACGCGGCGGGTCTATCGCGAGTTAGGCCTGCAACTACTCAACAAGACGCCGAAGCGCCGGCTCAAGGCCAAGCCGCCGGACGATCGCAAGCCGGCAACGCGATCGAACGAGACCTGGGCGATGGACTTCGTCCATGACCAGTTGGCGACAGGACGCAAACTTCGGGTGCTCACGGTCGTCGACATCTTCTCCCGTTTCTCGCCGACGCTGCAACCGCGGTCGCGGCACCGATGTTGTGGAGATACTGGAAAGGGTCTGCAATGAAGTGGCGTTCCCGGCGACGATCCGCGTCAATCAGGGCACCGAGTTCGTGTCGCGCGACCTCGACGTCTGGGCCTATCAGCGCGGCGTTACGCTGGACTTCTCCCGTCCGGGGAAGCCGACCGATAATGCCTTCATCGAGGCGTTCAACGGACGCTTCCGGGAGGAATGCCTCAACGCCCATTGGTTCCTGAGCCTTGCCGACGCCCAGAAAAAAGTGGAGAATTGGCGCAGGTACTACAACGAAGAGCGGCTCCATGGCGCGATCGGCAACAAACCGCCGACTTTGCTGCAAAACCACGCTGGCGCAACCAGCCCGCCAGCGTGATCAGAGGCGCAAAACTCTAGTTCTGGGTGGTCCAAAGTTCGGTCTCACTGCAAAAAAACCACGAATACTCGAACTGCAGCTGAATGGGAGCTTGTGGCAGGTCACACCTGATCCTGTTGACTGAGAAATGGAGGGGGCGAGTGACGCGTGTTAAAGAAGGCCTTGTCGTTCCAACCACAGCTCGTCTCTATTGTTCGAGCGAGTTTAGGATCAATCTTGCTTCTAATGACCGATAGTTCGCTGAGACCGAGGCCTGACCTGATGTTCCTGAAGCCGAAAGCCGCCCTGCTCCCCAATACCTACGCCTTCGAATCCGAGCCGATGGTGAAGCCGACGGGCTTCCGCGAATATGACGCGCGCTGGCTGTT
>NZ_JAUEUK010000021.1:0-63243 GCF_032487555.1 Bradyrhizobium sp. SZCCHNRI1029 | reverse complement strand
GGCTGCGCTTCATGCTCTGGTCCTCGTTGGGCCAGAACGAACTTCAAACTGGATTAAGCCCCAGGGGCAAGGTCAGCCCAGCTGACCGACGGTTCAACCGTTCGGAAGACAGAGCCGTGCTCGCCCAGGCTCTTCGTAGCCTCGTCGAGCGCATCTTGCTCCGCCGAGCGGCAAGCGCGGCTCAATCGAGCCCGCTTCATGAAGAGCAGGGTACCGTGCCGGACAACGTAACGCCGGGGCAAAGGAAGCACGCCGCGAAACTCCCAGAGCCCTTCGGCGATAGTTGTCGCGGCGACGAGCAGCCACCTTAATTGCTGCTCTAAGCGGCCGCTGAGCGGCTCACTTAGCTAGCCGCGAATGAGCTTTCGTCGCCTAGAGTCAGAGACCTGTGCTTCCCTGGATACAATTGATCGTTCAGGCGTCTCGACCTCACAGCCCGCTATTGATCGAGCTTCTGCGCAAAATGCAATGCCTGCAAGCAACTATCGGGGTGCGCATCTGCGACCCGCTTGATCGTTGTCTCAAGATAAATTGGCGGATCGGCCGAACGAACCCAATCAGTCGCGCCCTCCACATCGCCAACCTTCTCGAAACCGAGTCGCTGGTAGAGTTGCGCCACGAGCTTGTTCTTCTTGCTCGGCACGTAACGCCCGCGGATCACCTCGCAGCCGCGCGCGAGGGCGACGCGTGCGATCTCGTTGGCAATAAACTCCTCCATCGCCCGGCCCAGCACGCGGCAGCTCATGACCCATGTATCAATGACGAGCGCAAGGCCGTCTTGCCGCATCAGCACCACCGAGATCAGGCCGTTGTCGCCGAAACGGTCGCGCAGGGTGAAATGACGGCAGGTCCAGTTGCTGTCGGCCTGAAACGCCCTCACCTCGGCTTCGCTGTAGCGCGTGCCGGTCAGATGGAATTGGTTGCTCTTGTTGATCAATTGCGTCGAGCGCGCGAGATACATTCCGTCGGCACAACCGACTTCGGCCTCCATCAGCAGGCTCTTCTGGAATTGGGCCTGGTCGGTGAACGATCCCTGAAGTTCGCGACGTTGCGCGTTGGCGCGATAATAGTCGGTGCGCACCGCGTCCTCCTGCGAATAGGCGACCGTCTCGAAATAGCGTTGCCGATGCACGAGCCCGACATATTCCGCAGGGTCGTCCGACAATTCGGGGACGGTGACCATCGGCAGATACTGGCGCACCAAGTCACGCTCCACCGGATTATCGTCCACGAACACCATCGAATCGAGGCCGATATTCAAGTTCTCGGCGATTGTGCGGATGTTGTCAGCCTTGTTGCTCCAATTGGCCATGAACTCCGCGACGTCGTCGAGTCTCAGGCGCATATCTGGATGCTGCTCGAACGGCTCTCTGGCATTGGCGACATCGTTCTTGCTACAGACGGCGAGGATAACACCGCGCTGCTTGAGGCTCTTGAAGTAGTTCTGAATTTGGCTGAACGCCTCGCCGGTCGCGCCGTTGCCAAGTTTGATCCCCCCCAGCCCGTCGTCACCGATCACCCCACCCCACAACGTATTATCGAGGTCTAGTACGACGCATTTCTTGGCCTGGCCCTTGATCGCCGCAACCAGCCGCGCAAAAGTAAAGCCGACCAGACCCATAGCATCAAACGTCATCGGCTGCTTGGAGTGATGCCAGTGCCGATATTCGAACCAACGCGCCTGGCCGTAGAGTGCCGACAGGTGATCATAATCGAAAATGACGACGCCCCCTGAGGCGCGGTCGGCGAGCCGGCTGTTGAACTTGCGAATGACCGAGCGCCGGCTCCACCCGACCGATCCCTCGAAATTGCCGAAGATATCGATGGCGGGCGTGTCAGCGTTGTTCTGGATGACAAGGGCCGGGCAATTCTTACGCACCTCCGCCCAGAGGCCCTCCACCATGTCTACCTCAGCGGCCACCGCGTCCTCGACGAGGTCGACGGCGCTACCGGGTGGCATGTCGATCCGCAAATCGCGACCGGTCGTGAAGATCCAGACGATCTCGGGCTCAAACGCGTACAGCTCGCCATCCTTGTCAAGGATGGTCGGAACGATGGTATCGAACGGAGCGATGTAGAACTGTGCGGCAAAGCCTTCGCTTGCCAGCCACAGGCGGACCATCTCCGAGACATGGTCGACCGTGGCGCTCGATAGAATCGCGATTCTGATCGGCTTCAGGCCGAGCGCGTCGCGATCCATCGTGTCGAACACCTTGAGATATTTGCGCAAGGTGACAAAGCTGTCATTTGGATCAATGGCGCTTCGCAAGGTCGCAAAGGCCTCGTGGATATCCCCACGCCGCGCCTGCGCACAGAAGCTGGCGAAACGGTCGTTCGATCGCGTGCTGTTCATTTCAGATCCGCTCATCGCAAACGTCTGGTCTCATGTCCCAGTTCGCCGCCATGTCGCGGTAGCGCTTCCGCGGCAAGCCCCGAAACTTGGCAATTCATTGGACCAGTAAGCCGGTTGATCCCAACGCCAAATCTGGCGCCGCTCCCTTAGATCCGGCGCTCCCGCAACGGATCCGCGACCAAGGCCGCTGCACCGTCCGATCGGGTCCTCACGGCCCGAAGACGCTGCTGACGAGTTCGGGGCGGTTGATCACCTGTACCCGTCCCGGCGACCGGTTCTCATGAAGCCGCTTCAGCGAGGCGATGACGTCGTAGTTGTCGCCAAAGTCGCCTGCCAATTGCCTCTTCATGATGGTGTTGATGCCTTCCTGCAATTGCCTGATCTCGCGGAAGTCGTAGCCCTGATCGTACAGATAGGCCATGTACCAGAGGCTGGTGTCGGGATCGACGAAGCAGGCGTTCTTGATCGATTGGAACATTTCGAGCTTGATGCGACCGGCGTCCTCAGAAGACATCGTGTTGTGCTTCCAATTGGCGCCCATTCCAGTCAGCCCGAACTCCTCTCGCCTGTTGTGAATATCGGTGTGCTCCATGTAATAGAATTCCTTCAGCGAGTAGAACTGGACGCCGCAATTCTCGATGAAGTCCATGTTGTCACGAATGGTCTCATCGGTCTCGCCGGGGAAGCCAAGTACGAAGGCGGATAGCGAGTTGATATCGTATTTGTTCAACAGCTCGATCCCACGCCGGAAATCGGCGCGCCGCGCCTTCTTGTTCATGTTTTCGAGCACGGTGTCATTGGCGGATTCAACGCCGAGATAGACCCCCTTGCATCCCGAGTCCTTCATCGCGCGTACGATCTCTTCGTCGACATACTGCACACGCAGGAACGAAAACCACTCGAAATCATACTCCTGGAATATCTTGAGCAGCGCCTTGAAACGGTGCGGCGGCACGTTGAAGGTGTCGTCGATGAAGATGATCCGGTCTATGCCGCCAATGCGCTTCACCGCGTCGAGATGCATCCTGACCTTGTCGCCCGCGAGTGTCTTCCAGCCACCAGCCGTCGTCGGATAGGAGCAGAAGGCGCAGGAGAATGGGCATCCCGACGCCGTCCTGATCTGGACGGTGCGGTTCAGGAACGGCGCGTCCAGCTGGTCCCACAAGGCCGGGCAGTCGTCGAGAAGTGGCGTGTTCCATTGCACTGGACCGGCAGAAAAGCTGCCGCGTTCTAAGGTGCAGAGGTTCTTGACCTCGTCAAATCCCCCGCCCTTGCCTCGGGCCAGGAGCAGATCCCTCAGGTCGAACTCCGAATTGAAGGCATGCAACATGTGCTTGATGCCGTACTTGCGCATCGGCTCCGCGAGATCGGCCGGCGAACCGTTGATGATGTAGGAATTCGCGAATGCGCCACCGACGATGATCTCCATGTCGGGATCGAGCTTCTTGAGGCGTTTGCAGATGCGCCCGATCTCCTTGAAGGTCAGAAAGAAGGTCGATGAGATACCGACGGGGATCTTGCCGCCGCTGCTCCGATAGGCCTCCTCGAACAGATCCCAGTCGCTGTCGATGTTGTTGATGATCTTGGTACGAATGCCGAACGACAGTAGGTAATTCGCAACATGCAGTCCGCTTGCGGATGGGAGGTTCCAGATATTCAGCGACTGCCGGCGGCCGGGATAGTCGGACTCGAAATAGTTCGGGCGTCCCGAGATCGCGTTGATGAAATCAAGATGGCCAACGAACTTGCCCTCGTGCCGAACCATTCGTGGGTAGACCAGTGACCGGAACAGATCCAGCCGATCGATTGGCAGAGCCGAATACGCGTCGTACTCAACGACGTTCGATTGGCAGATCAATATAAAATCCCAATCCGTCATGGTCGGCTCCTGGTAAATCCAACTTGGACCTTGCCCTTGGCAACGCTCATCTGAGTACGCTGGCGAATGACATCAACATTGGCAACGAAAACCTCGGCTGCGCTCGACCATTGCGCAACCGTCGCCTGAACACGGATCGTGTCACCGATATAGAGCGGCTCAATCCATCGAAGGTTGATCGATTGCAGGATGCAGTCGAGACCCGGCAGCCGAAGCCCGAACAGCCGTGAGACGAAACCGGCGATCAGCATGCCGTGGACGACACGCGCTTCGAAACCACGCTCCCTGGCCACACCATCGTCCATGTGGATCGGGGACACGTCGCCGGTAAGCGCGGCAAACTGGTCGACATGATGGCGTTCGACGAGCTGTTCGATCTCCGCCGTCAAGCCGACGAAGATATCCTCCGGTCTCAGGCACAGAACCGCGCTCGCGCCGCCGGCAAATTGAGCCATCCCCTGTCCTGTCCATCAGCAGTATCAAAGTGCTCGGCACGGCTTAGAATGGGGCCGAGCACACCCCTAACGTTTGCCAAATTACCTGCTTCCGACCAGCCGGTCGAGAAGAAACGAACGCCACTTACTCGCAGGGGTCGCGGACTGTGGCGCCATCGACACCCAGACAGCCGCCGATGACAACCCCCGCCCCCAATCGCGTTCAGCCAATGCACTCAAAAAGACATAGCCGCCCGGCCGCAATTCGAAACGCAAACCGTTCGATCCCGGCTTCTTCCAATGATAGACAGACTTGCGCCAGCAACTAGCGTGCCATCTTCCTCTCGAGCAACGACACCATCGCCGCGACATTCTCGAGATTGCCGATTTCCGAAGCGTTGAGGCGTTGGCCAAACTCTTCCTCGACCGCCAGCACCAGCGAGATGTGAGTCACGGAATCCCACTCATCGAGGTCGTCGGCCGTCATCTCGGGGAAGATCCTGATGGTCTCATCGCCGAAGGTCTCGATGAAAACCTTGTTCAAGCGCTCGTAGATCTCAGCCGTCATTTCTGCACTCCGCCCTAAAGGCAATTACTTCACGAAAGTCGATCTGTAGAGATGATAGTGATTGACATAGTCGCTGGCACGCTTGAGGTCACCCCGCAGACCGGTGATATCCAGCCGCGGCAGCGCGGCATTGAAAGCGGCATTGCCGCTCGCCTCGATCAGGGCGGCAACCATTCCGGCCTCTGATGGATGAGACGTGTCGACGAAATTTTCGGGATCCTTCGACATGGCCGCACGGCTCAGATCGACGTGGATGATTCCCATCTCGGTGAATCTTCTTTTCATTGTCTCGCTCTCGAAATCGCGCCAAGCGCCCGCGTAGGGTCGGTATTCTTCGTTGTGATCCAGGAAATCGACTGTCGGCGCAAAGATTGGAAACTGGATTCCGACCAGCAGGATCCCCTTGGCCTCGGCATCCGCGGCCATTCCCGCCAATTGAGCGAGTTGCTCCTCGTCGGCTTTGGGAGCGCCAGGAATGGCATTAACCAAGCCGTTTCTGAAATCAAGCATGACCTGCTTGGCGGCGTCATATTGCGCTAGCTGATAGATCAACGATCCATCCCAACGAAAGCCGGCGCCGGTTCGTGCAGCCGTGACTCCAACCATGGTCAGATCCTCCCGCGGATGCTTCGGATAGCGGCCCGCAAGACACTCCCATGCTGCTTCTAAACCGCGACCGCTGGAATCAATCGTCTGCCCAATCAAGGAGCCGATGCCTCCGATATGTTCCTCGACACCGTAGCGGAACGTCCCCGCCCGCTTACCCTCCATCCTCTGGTAGGAGTTTGAGAGCTGGAAGTAATCCATCGAGAAGATGACCACGCGGGGATACGAGACCTCGGTGATCCTGTTGAGGAAGTCGCGCAACTGCGATACCGTCCAGGCTGTCAGACAGGCGTTATAGAACTTGTAAGGCATGAACATCGCCGACCGCAGCTGACTGCAGCGCGAATTTCCGATAGCGATGATCTCAGGCTGTTCGTCGGCGATCCGCTGCAGCTTGAAGGAGGCCCAGTTGCGCGCGTCGGTCGGAAAAAACACCACGGGCATGTTGCCCTGCTGCAGGCGAGCAGCGGCCGCGGGTGGACGTCCCTCAAGTGTAGCCCACCCCAGATACTCCATCAGCGCGATCTGGATTAGCGCGCACACCACCACCCAAGCCACGAAACGACGGCCCCGGACCCCCGCCGTCCGCTCTTCCGAGTTGGGCGAAACGGACAATTGCATGGCTGATTCTGCTGAGCTCATCGGTTGGACGGACATGGCCAATGTTCACTCGGGTCAGAAATGGAAATAGAGCAGCGCGGCGCGATCATTGCTCAGATACGCCAGGGCCGACCAGACGAGTAGGCAGGACACCGAGACTGCCCAGACCGGAGAAAAAGACAATTTGAGCGCATCAGCCGAAGGAGCGATCTTGGGGTAGCCGCCGCCTTCGAGGACTGGATTGAAACGGGACAGGATTTGGTTGCTGTTCGGCAGCCCCCAGACGATCAAGAAGAGCAGGAGCAGAATCGCTAGGTCGGCGACCGTGAGTGGCATCGTGCCACCTGTGGAGAGAACAGGGTCCGCCAGCCGGGTTGGCCACGCGCCGGTCAGCAGCGTGGCGCCGGTCCACTCGGAGCGTCCCAGCAGCGTACCTAGCATTGCGAACGCCCCACCAGGATTGCTCGCGCGGAAGATCGCCCACCCCGCTGCAACCGACAAGAAGGTCAGTCCCAACGCCACCATAGGCCACCAACTGGTAGCAAGGGCCACCTTGCGATAGTACCCGCCAAAGCTCCGCCAAAGGTGGTTCACTACCAGCAAGGCACCATGATACAAGCCAAACATGGCGAATGTCAGATGATTGCCATGCCAGATTCCCATCAGAAACATCACCAGCGTGGTGGGGTAGGCAATGCGCCAGACGAACTGCCTGGCTGCGCTCGCCTTGGCGCCGATCCGGCGCGCCATGTCGAGCGTGACTGTGTTGTAGACGTAGATCGTCAGGAAACGAGTCAAGGAAACATGCCAGCGCTGCCAGAAATCCACCATACTGCGCGCCTTGAAGGGCGAGTGGAAATTAGCCGGCAGTTCCACTCCGAGCAATCGTGCGACACCGATGGCCGCATCACTGTAGCCCGAGAAGTCGAAATAGACCTGAAATCCATAGGCAATCATGCCGACCCAGGCGGCGGCGGTTGGGATCGGCTGCTTGGCGAGCCACGGAATCATGACCTTATCCGCCACGAGCGCCACCGCCGGCGAGATCACGAGGTTCTTGAACATCCCGGCTCCGATCAGCGCCAAGCCGACGGACCAGTCAACGCTGGTCGTGCGGCCAAGCCGATCCTGGCTCGTCATCGCGTCATAGCGGATCAGTGGACCACAAAGAATTGCAGGGAAGAACAAGACATAGCTCAGTAAGTCCACCGGAGAGTGCGCGACCTTGCCGCCACCGTGGGCGTCGATGAGATACGACACCAGACGGAAGACGATGAAGGAAAGTCCGATCGGGAAGCCGAGCCCAAGCTCGACAGAATAGGTCGGGCCCAACCCGGCGACGAGCGTACCGAGATATTTGTAGGCGGCAAGCAGACCAAGATTGAGCGTCAGTCCAAAGACCAAGATTGTCGTCTTGCGATGATTTGGCGACAGAACGAACGCCCGCCCCAGTCCCCAATTGATAGCGACGAGACCGAGACAGACTGGCAGCCCTTGCGGGTCCAGTTCGTAGTAAATAACCGTTGATCCGAACGCAACGATCGCGCGGCGTGTCTCAAGGCTCCTTGTTAGCCTGAGTGCGATCGCAATCGCCGCGAGAGCTGCAAGAAAAAGGACAAAATAGTCCGAGTTGTGCATCGTGCGTTCATTCCCCCCTGAGGCGCACTTTACAGTGACTTATCCTCTAGCCGTCTTGAACGTCAGACACAACCATTCGATTGTGGGCCTTGGGAGGACTTAACTCGCTTGCGGGGGCCATAGTCGTGGTCGCTGCCGTTTGGCTTTTTGCGATGGATTTATGTCGTGGCACGAGTTGCCGACGCCTCCACTCTTTGCGTGAGTGGGCACATGTCCGCAGTTGGGCCTTTTGATCGCCATCGCTTCGCAAGAGAACGGGCGGCCCGATTGAGCAGGCTAATCTATCCTGTTCTGCAGGCGGCTACCTAACCGCCGTCGATCTCGGGGCCTCGATCGTTATTCAATTCCGCGGATAGAGCTGTAGCTCGATCACACGGCCGACCTGCTCGATCCGGACACCTGACGCATCAATGGTTTTCACCTTCCAGCCCTGGAACATCCCTTCTTCATCAACCCAGGAGCCGACTCCGCCACCAGCCTTGTTCAGCAGGTAGGCCTTACTCTCCCGAGTCGTTATCATAATACCACCAACAATGAGGCCGGGGTCCGCGGTCACTGCCTGCTGGGGAGCGACAGGGAGAGGCGGTGCGGGTGGAGGCGGAACGAAGGGCTCGCGCGACTTGGAGAAGACCGGGCGAGCGACGATCTCTGTGTAGGCATCCGCGCGCGGTCGTTCCGCATAGCCCGCCATCGAGCGCGGTAGCTCAGCGTTCCATGCTACGCGCTGCGAGCCCACCGTTTCTTCTCCCAATCCCAGTATCGCCAATTTCGCTCCGAGCACCAGATTGATCGTGCCCAGAACCGCCAGCACTCCGACCGGCGAAGTTACGCGCCATCTCGCCGGTAGCCTCATTGGATCGCACCATAGACATCGAGCTGCGCCTGAAGCATCGGCTCTTCGGCCGCACCCTGCCGCAGGGCGGGTCCACTCTTCAGCGTCGCGCTGAATATGAACAAGTAGGGCTTCGCGCTCTCGACGGCATGGACCACGTGCATCACCGATCGCAACGCCCCCGAAAGATCGACCCGCACTCCACTATACCTGATCCGATCCACCGTCCGGCTGGGCAAGGATTGGATGGCGCGGGACTGGGCACCCGAACTACCCAAGATCGTCTTCAACTTCGTCTGCAGATCGGCCGAGATCACGTTGTCATTGGCGCCCGTCAGAAACTCCCCGCCCTGAAACTGCAACTCCGTTTCGGCTGAGAGCGCCTCGACAGCCGATGCCTGCGCCGCGATCGCCCTCAGCCTTCCCAGCAAAAGCCGTTGATCCTCAATGCGGCCCTCGCGCTCGGCAAACATCTTATCGATCGGCACGACGATCACCCAAATCGCAAGGCTCAGCATGGCAAAATTTCCGAGGACGAACAGGCTGCGACGTGCGAGCTGAGCATCGAACTTAAAAGAGACCTTCATCGTGTCGCCTCCTTGATTGCGTCAGGCAGCCGAATCTTGACCTGAAGCGAAAAGCGCTCCCGGCCTTCGATTGGATCCATTGCGACCGGTGATGTCAGCGTGGCGTTGATGAAGAATTTCGACCTGTCGAGAATGCTGACGAGGCTAGGCGCGGCAGCGGAGAACCCCGTCAATGCGACCGTCGCGCTGCGGGAGCCGCCCCCCTCGATAAGCCGCAACTCGGTCAGCCAGGAGTGTTTTGGCAGAAGCCGTGTGGTTTCGTCCCAGACGTCGATCAGCCCCGGCGACTCGCTCCGCTGCAGGCGAAGCCGCACCAGCGCTGTTTGCCGCTCCCGCAATTGATCGACCACCGAACGGACGCGCTCTGCGTTCCGGCGCGCGATCGCGATATCGGTCTCTAACCGATCCAGCGCAGTCTGTTGCCGGTCATAGGTCATGCCCGCGAGGCCCGCCCCGAGTAGAATGGTCGTGCAACAGAGCGCCGCGATTGCGATCCGGTACGAATTGCGAACGTCAGCCTTGTGGGCCAGGCGGATCGAAGGTGCCCCTTCATCGTCGCCGAAGACGACGAACGTGATCTGCTCGAGCGGAAGCCCGAGCTCATCGGCGGCCTGCTGGACACGCCCTCGTCGGGTGACCCATTGCCGAACGGCAATGCGGCCGTCCGGAGATGCGCCCGCTACATGGTCGGAATAGATGTCCTGTACCTTGAAGGGAGTCCGGCGCAGCAGATCCTGCGGCACGATGGTATTGATCGAATCGCGGGCTTCGGCCGGGAGCACGAGGTCGCGGCGAAAGACGTCCTGTTCAGGCAATCGCAAGCCGAGATCGACGTCGCGCCGGTCAAAGCCGTAACGCTTCATGATGGCCTCCATCGCAGCCATCACCCCTTCTTCATCCGAGGTCTCCGAGACGTCGATCCCAGATCCCGGATCGATCAGCCGAAGCGTGACACCCGAAGCGCAGCCGTCGACCACGATCCTCGGTCTGCCGCCGGAGGTCAGCGAGGCCGCCATCCGTTGCGGCAGCAGATTGACGAATTCCCCGCACCACCAATTGACAGCCAACCGCGCCAGCTCGCGCGGACCAGCCGCACGGACCGTCGTTAGCAGCGTTCCCATGTCCCTGCCCTCCAGCATTGCCGCACTCGCTGTCCTCATCCCATACGGGTCGCGCGCAGGACGTCGTCGATCGTGGTTTCGCCGCGCCAGACCTTTCGAACGCCCATCTCGTACATGCTCTGCATCCCCCGCTCGCGGGCCGCGCGCTCGATCGCCGTATCCGCGGCCTTGGCCAGGATCAGACTTTGACATTCGTCATCGACAACCAGCATCTCTGCGATCGTCGAACGGCCGGAGAATCCGACTTGGCCGCAATCCGCACAGCCCTGCGGCTGGCGGATATCTGGTTCACCAAGCGCACGAACCTGCGTAACGGACCGTTCGAAGCTCTCGGCCCAATAGCTCACTTGCGGATGACCACAAGAACAGCACCGGCAGAGCTTGCGCACGAGACGTTGCGCGATCACGCCCTTCAGCGTCGACGCCAGCAGATAGTTCTCGACGCCGATATCGATAAGGCGCGTGATCGCGGATGCCGCGTTGTTGGTATGCAGCGTCGAAAGGACGAGATGCCCCGTCAGCGAGGCCTGAATGGCGATGCGTGCCGTTTCGAGATCGCGGATCTCGCCGATCATGATGATGTCCGGATCCTGCCGGAGCATCGATCGCAGCGCGTGCGGGAACGTCAGTCCGATGTCCGATTGGACCTGCACCTGGTTGATACCAGACATCTGGTACTCGATCGGATCCTCCACCGAGAAGATCTTACGCTCGCTGTTGTTCAGCGCTTTCAGCGCGGTATACAAAGTCGTCGTCTTGCCGCTGCCGGTCGGCCCCGTGACCAGGATGATGCCGTTGGGTTGTTGCAGGAGCGCATGGAGCGTGGCGATATGCTCGTCTGAGAATCCGAGCTCGGCAAAGTCCAGGCTCACGCGATTGCGGTCCAGCACGCGCAGCACCACGCTTTCGCCGAAGGCCGTCGGTATCGTCGAGACGCGGAAATCGATGTCGATGCCGCGAACCGCGATCTTGATGCGTCCGTCCTGAGGTAGCCGGCGCTCCGCAATGTCAAGTTTCGACATGATCTTTACGCGCGACGTGATCGCCGCGCGAAGATCCGCTGAGAGAACCTGCGCCGAGCGCAACACGCCGTCGATCCGATAGCGGACGAGCACCTGGTCGACGTTCGGCTCGATGTGGATGTCCGATGCGCGCGCCTCGACGGCGTTGGCAATGATCTGGTTCACCAAACGGATGATCGGCGCCTCGCTCGCCAGGTCACGCAGCCGCTGAACGTCTGCTTCATTGGCCTCGACACCGACGACCACATGCGTAGCGTCGTGGCTCGAACGGATCGGATAGAGCGCGCCGCAGACCTGGTCGAAATCAGCAGCCGTAAACAGGCGCATATCGACAGACAGTCCCGTCAGGAATGCGAGCGCCCTGACAGGATCGTGGTTGAACGGATCCGTCACGCCAAGTATTAGCCGGCCGTCTGTGCTCTGGAGCGGCAGCACCCGATTGTGCCACACGAACTCCGCTTCGACCAGCTCTGGCAAGACAGGCTCGATCGGAACCTCGTCTGGACGTACCAGACCAAGAGCCAGGAACTTCGCGAGCGCTGCAACCAAGCCCATCTCCGACACGAGACCGAGCTTGGTCAGCACCGTGTCGAGCCGGTCGCCGGTCGTCTGCGCCGCCCGAACCGCACGATCGAGGCTCATGCGGTCAACGACGTTTTCCGCTAGCAGAAAGGCGCCGAACCGTTGCAGTAGCTCGGCCCTGTCGATTTCATGCACGGAGTGCAGGTGCACAGCGCGCGGCGCGCGAGCACATTCAGCCGAAGCACCACTCTGGAGCGTCACGATCATCCTACATCCGTCATTTCGTTTTCCAGCTCAGCACCCAATACGGCTGCCGCGGGTTCTCCGTCAGGCGAACCGCGACATCGGCCGAGACCGTGCGCGAGGCGTAAGAGAATTCGGTCCTTATCGCGAAGGCGCGACCGCGCAATACGATCGCGGGATCATCTGCGAACAGCACGGATCTGGCTTCGGCGGTCTCGCGCGCAGCCACAGTCGCCTCGGCGCTCTCTGTGCTCATGTTGGGCAAAGCGCGCAGCACCTCGCGGGGCGCAAGCTGCGGATCGACAAATTGCCGCCCCGAATAGACCGTGAGCGCAGGCGCAATCCGCGCAAAGATCGCGGGCGTCATATCCATGACCAACAGCAGCTCATCGACGCTCTGGAACGGACCGTTGCGGGGATGATAAGCGGCGCTGCGCGAGGCATAGTCCCGGTCCTTGGCGCCGTTCAGGTGCTTCAGCGCGGTCGTCGTCCGCCAATCGACGATCTTGTCGGTCAGGCTACTCGCGACCTGTGCGTCCAGCCCTACGGATTGCAGTAGGTTGTTCAGCATGGCCTCGTCGGTCTGGTTGAGGTCGATCCTCCCCAGTTCGTCCTGAACCCTGATGCCGATCAGCGTCCCGTTGAAATCGAGCTTGTAAAGCCTGCCGTCGGCGCGCCAGCGGCGCTCTGCCTTTGGATCGAGCAGCCCGTCGATCGCCGCGTTGACGCCGGCTTCGACGAGCGCATTCAGACCGGCCTGCTCGATGCCGTTATGAGCCAGACTGTACGACACGCTGCTCGACCATGATAGCGACAGCGACACCGCCGTCAGCAGCATGAGTCCCCAGAGAACGGATATGACCGGCATGGCGCTATCCTCCCCGCTACCGCCCGCGACAGCGCATCGTGAGCGCGTCATAGACGCAACTCACATCTGCCTGCACGCGCGGCGCGATCACGAGCTCAGGCCAGGTTTGTCCGTCGCCGGGACGCATGAGGACCCGAAGACGGATAAGAGCCGGGATGTCGGTCTGCTCCTGCCAGCTGGTGCGCCAGCCCGCGTTGTCGGCCCCTGTCCCTCGTCCGGCATAGCTGAACTCCACCCGATCGATATTGGAGACCAGCAGCGTCCGCTCGGAGTCCTGCTTCAACGCCAGTTCGGGGCGTGATTGCAGGACGAGATCGACCCGGTCCGGCTTGCGGTCGGCGAAAAGCTTGAACCGGAAGTGGCCCGCGCCGCCGGCCACAGCCGGCGCGTCGCCGAGAAATTCGAGGCTCTCAGCCTGGCCGTCGAAATCGATCCGGCGCTGTGCGGCATCTTCTCCGAGCATCATCGGATAGAGATTCCCGATCAGCCGCCGCATAACATCCTGGGCCGCAAGTTCGCGCTGGAACGCTTCCGCTCGAGCGCTGCCGCTGCGCCAAGCCTGCAGGCCGAACTTGACGTTGTCGAACAGCAGAACGGCGAGCAGGCTGAACAGCGCGAGCGCGACCAGGACTTCGACCAGGGTGAAGCCTGCGTCACAATCATCCAGTCCTGCGGCTTCCGACGACGTCATCAGCATGGCTCACGGGGACTTGGTGGCTCTGGGTCCGAGACGCAGCGTCGAGAGCGCGAAAGAGCGCGGGTCCTGCCCTTCCAGCCAGCCGACCTGGACGGAGACCTGATACAGTTCGACTGTGCGCACGTCTCCGCCCTGCACCGGACGATAGGGCTGCATTTCGAGGCGCCACTGATAGCCATTCGCCTTCGTGCCGGCGAGCGCCTCGGTGCGCAGCGGAATCACGGGGCCGACCTGTGCCAACATGGATTGCGCCAGCGACACAGCCCCTGCCAGACGTTCGGCCATTCCCGTTCGCAAAAGCCCAGTCGAGAATAGGCTCATCACCAGGGTCAGGCCGAGCGACAGCATGGCGAGCGCTACGATGACCTCCACCAGAGTGAAGCCGGCCTCGCCGTCGTCAACCGCTGATGTCATCGCTGTCCCGATGGACGTCATGGCTGCCAGCTCGTCACATTGGCATTGGCGGAGGTCTCGTCCTCGCGGCCGTCGGGCCCGAGCGAGACGATGTCGTAGGCACCGTGCTGCCCTGGGAATTTGTAGACATAGGGCCGCCCCCACGGATCGTTCGGAACCAAGGTGCCACTGAGATAGGGCCCGTTCCAGGTGGCCGCGGTGGCCGGCTTCTGCACGAGCGCGCCGAGCCCTTCGGCCGAGGTCGGATAGCGGCCATTGTCGAGATGATAGAGATCGAGCGCCGACGACAGGCTGCGGATCTGGATCCGCGCCGTCTTGAGCTTGGAGTCGGAGAGATAGCTCAGCACCCGCGGTCCCACCAACCCCATGATGAGGCCAATGATCGTGATGACGACCAGCATTTCGACCAGGGTGAACCCCGCCTCGCTCTCGGCGCCCCTGCGCGAGCGGGCCTGGCGGAGACCGCGCCACGCCACAACACGCCGCCTCATGACGTCACTCATTGCCTGACATTTCAGCATCAATGCCTCCCTCCCCTCAACATGCGGCCGCCGTGCGCACCGTCCCCGTCAGCCACCCGACGCAGAGCCGCACCTCGCGTCCGCCAAGCTCCAGGCTGAGATCGCCGCCGGTCGACGAGCCGTCCGGAAAGAAGCGGAAGCCGCCCACCGCCGGCTCCGATTGCGTGGCGGCCGCATAGGTCAGCTTCGCCTGGATCTGCGGCGCAAACGAGCGCGACGAGACCACCTCGGAGCCGAACGTGCGGCGGTCGACATCCACGCTGAGCGTCATCACCCGGTTCTGCACGATCGCTGCGGCGCGCGTGGCGCGCAGTGCTGACGCAAGTTCGCCGGTCGCGGCGTCGAGGCTCACAGTGCCGGTACCGCGCGACAGCATCGGCACCGCGGCGACCGCAGCCAGCGCGAGGATGACCAGCACGGCCAGCATCTCGACCAGCGTGAAGCCCGCGCTCGTTCCGTCCTGCCACTCGCTCGTCAGCGCGCTCATCGGCCGGCCAGATCGTTGATGCTGAGGACGGCCGTCATGACGGGCGTGATCAGCGCGCCGATAATGAGCGCGATGCCGACCGTCATTGCCGGCGTCAACGCCGCCATGAAGCGATCGACATTCGTCTGGAGCTGCTTCTCTAGCATCTGCGCGACGCGCAGCAGCATGCGGTCGAGCTTGCCCGCCTCCTCGCCGACCGCGATCATCTGCAGCGCGACCGCAGGCAGCACGACCTCGGTGCGCAGCGCGCGGTGCAGCGCCGTGCCCTGCTGAACCTTCTCGATCGCCTGGTCCATGCCCGCGCGGAGATGGCGGTTGCCGACGACGTCGCTCGCCGATTTCGTGGCGGATATTAGCGGCACGCCGGCCATCAGCATCGTGCCGAGGGTGCGCGCAAAGCGTGCCGTGTCCTGCTGCAGCAGGAAGCCGCCGAGCAGCGGCAGCCGCAGCACGAGCCGGTCGAGGCGCCGGCGGCGGCCGGCATCGGCCATGGTGAATGCCACGACGGCGACGAGGAGCACAACGGCCGCAAGGCCGCCGACCACGATCTCGAGCCAGTGCTCGTTGAGCGCCAGCATCAGCTGGATGGTCAGCGGCACCGGCTTGCCGCTCTGGGTGAAGATCGGCGCCATCGACGGGATCACGCCGCCGATGATGATTGCCAGCGTGACGAGGCTCAGCACGATCAGCATCGACGGATAGATCAGCGCCGACTGGACGCGGGCACGGATCTCCGCCCGCCGCTCCAGCAGCTCGGCGAGTTCGGTCAGCACCTGCGCCAACCGGCCGCCGGACTCGCCGGCTCTGATGACCGCGACATAGTCGGCGGGAAACACACGCGGCTGCGCCTGCATTGCCTCCGACAGCGGCCGGCCGTTGAGGATTTCGGCGAGCAGCGCCTCGATCAGGCTGCGCAGCCGTTGCGCGGACGCCTGCGTCTGCACGATGCGCAAGGCATCGTCCATCGGGATGTCGGCCGCGCACAGCGTCGAGAATTCGCGGGTGAACGCCAGCAGATCGCCGCGGTCGGAGCCACCGCCGAGCGTGATCTCGCGATTCCACCATGTCGTGCCGCCGCTGTCAGCAACCGTCATCTGGAACGGCGACAATCCCTGCGCCCATAGCGCGGCATCCGCGGCCGCGGCTGACACAGCGTCGATCGTGCCCTCCGCAAAGGAGCCGTCGGTGCCGTAGGCGCGGTAGCGGAAGCGCGGCATCAGTCGAGGATCCTGCGTCCGGTGTCCTCGACGCGGCGCCGCGCCGGCGGACGGCGATGCGGGCCCTCGATCGCCATGAAGTGGCGGTACTCCTCGGTCACGCTGCGCGCCTCGTCGAGGCTGCGCATCACATGCGGCCGGATCAGGATGATCAGCTCGGTCTTGCCGATGACGTTGTCGCGGCTGCCGGCGAAATTGCCGATGAACGGGATGTCGCCGATGATCGGCAGCTGGCTCCGACCGCTGGTGCGGCCCTCCTGGATCAGCCCGCCCAGCACCAGCGCGTCGTTGTCGTTCACGACCACAGATGTCCTGATCTTGCGCTGCCGGATGGTCGGCGAATCGATGTTCGACGACGTGGTCGGCGCCACACTCGACACCTCCTGCTCGATGTCGAGCAGCACGCGGCCACTTTCATTGATGCGCGGGATGATCGACAGGATCACGCCGGTGTCCTTGTAGCTCACGGAATTGACGATCGGCGCGCCGGGCGTCAACGTGCCGGTCGCCGACTGCGTCGTGATCGGCACCTGGTCGCCGATCTGCAGCACCGCCGCCTTGTTGTCCATCACCGCCAGCGACGGCGAGGACACGATGTTGACGTTGGTGATCTGGTTCAGCGTGTCGATCGTGGCGGCGATGTTGGCCGCGGTCAGCGCATAAGAGAAGCCGGGGAACACCGAGCTGACCGCGCCGGAGGCCGCCTCCGTCAGCGTGAATTTCGAGCTGTGCTTCTGCATGTACCATTGCACACCGAAGCGCAGATCGTCGTTCAAAGTGACCTCGGCGATGGTCGCCTCGATCAGCACCTGGTTCGGCATCTGGTCGAGCCGTTCGATCACCTGCAGCACGCGCTTGTAGTCGGCCGAGGCCGCCTCGATCAGGATCGCGTTCTTGGCCTCGTCGGCGACGATGCGCAACCGCGGCCCATCGGCATCGCTATCACGGCCCGACGGCGCGGCCGCTGCCGCCGCCGGAGTGACGCTGGGCGCGGACGTGGCCGGCGCCGAGGTCCGCAATCCCCCCATCCCGCCGCTGGACGAGCCGAGGCCGCCGGTGAAGCCCGATGACGATGATCCGGAGAAGCCGCCGCTGGACGACGACGGCTGCGACTGCACCGTCGCCTCCTGATAGTTCGGCGCTACCGTGCGCCGCGCGGACGATGCCTGCGTGTCGGTCGGGAACATCGACTGCAGCACTTCGACCAGCTCCTGCGCGCGCCGGTTCTGCACCGCGTAGGTGAAGAGCTGCTTCTCGGACCCTTGCGCCTGCGCGTCGAGCTTGCGGATCCAGCTCTCGGCTCGGCGCAGATACTGAACCTGCGGCGAGATCACCAGGATCGAGCGCAGCCGCTTGTTGGGCACGAACTGCACCATGCCGGCCATCGGCCCGTCGCGGTCGGAGGCGAATACGCTCTTCAGCTCGGTGGCGATCGCGTCGGGCGCCGAGGTCTTGACCGGGATCAGCGCGAACGACATGCCCTTCATGGTGTCGACGTCGAACAGCGCGATCGCATCCTTCATCGCCGCGATCTCCTGGCGATTGCCCGAGAGCGTAATCAGGTTGCGCGCATCGTCGACCCGCACCACCCCGCCGCGCGGCGCGATCGGCTCGACGACGCGCCGGATCTCGGAGGCCGAGACATATTTCAGCTGCACCACCTGCAGCCCATTGCCGACCATCTCGCCGGTGTCAGCCACGTCATCGGTGCGATAAGCCGACGACACCGCCGTCTGGTCCGCCGCCACGATGCGATAGATGCCGCGGTTGTTGACGACAGCCGCATTGTTGGCCCGCAGCGCCGCCTGGAACAGATCGATCACCGCGGCCCGCGCCACCGGCTTCGGTGTCTGGATCGTGATCCGCCCCTCGATCCCAGGATCGACCGTGTACTTGACCCCGAGAATATCCCCAAGCACCATCTTCGCCGACTGCAGCACCGGCACCCCGGCGAGATTGATGGTGACGCCGTCAGCGACATCCTCCGTCCCGCGCGGCACGGCCCCGGTCGGCGGCTCCCCGACGAACCGCCCGGTGCCTTCGACCATCGTGGCAGGACCGCCCTTGTTGTCATCAAGCAGCGGTGAGCCCGAGATCCGGCCGGCCCGAGCACTACCCCCGGGCGACCGCATTGCCGCCTGCGCCTGCGATCCCGCCTCCGCAGCACTCGTGCTCCAGGCGAACGACGACGTGCCCTCCTCCACGGTCTGACACGCCGACAGCGCCAGCACCATCGGAAGCGCCATCCACCCGCGCCTGTAACCCTCGCCCCGCACTGCCGTTCACCTCAACCCGAAGCAGCCAAGCTGATTAACAACTAACAGGCGGAGTCTAGAGGGTTTCAAGAGCGAGAGATATTGCCAGTAGGACACGCAAGTGAGTCATGCACATGCTTTGATGCACCGACGTGGAGCGAAATCACATCACAACCATGCGTTCCAATGCCCTAAACGCGATTACAACCAGACTTCGCCTGCTCGTCCGATCAACCAGGAGCGTCGCGGCACGACGCACCCAATCAAGTGATTAAGTGTGCAGTCCAGCACTGTCACCGTAATACACGAGAGCCCGGCGATTCCCCTGATTGCCTCGCCGGATCGCGTTATCCCGAAGTCATCAATCTTCACGGACGACTGATGCGGATCGGTGTCCCGATGGGAAGCCCTTTAGCCTTCAGAATGAACTGGCCAGATATATGCCAATATACGTCGATGTCAGAAATCTGCAAATTACCTACATCATCCCCTCCCCCAAGGAAGAGCGGCTTCTTATATCCGGCACACTGATCGTATTTTAATTTCGTACGAGCAAATTTCTGCCAGCGTTGAAAAAACTCAAGCGCAAGGGCAGCCTCACCAAAATTGACTAGCTCGTCATCGTGGAAGGTTTCGATGTTCGCGGGAATCTTCAGAGCTTGCCCTGTGCCTGGCTCAAACATGACCACGCCGGGCTTTCCACCTTCAAGGCGCCTTTCATCAATCGCGAATGCCCTACCGAGCCAATCATACCCAAAGCACGTGATGCGCCCTTTGAATTCGGGAAACGCATATCCAACGCGGTCGGCCCATGTATCGAGGCTGCTGACCTGTACCACTCTATACAGCCCGCCGTTGAAGGAGCTTCCACCAAATTCGACAAACAGTTTTGCCGTTTCAGACGGCAAGCCCATATCACCTGATGGACCTGTCGGTGTTGGGCCTGCGTCCCGACGAAAATGTCTCTTGAAGGTCTCGAACATCATCTAGGACCAATCGTAACCCTGTTGATAGCCGTGCCTACAGGCAGATTTTTGATCGCCTGCTGGATTTGAGCCCCGAGGCTCCTGTTTACACTCGAATTGAGCGGCCACATATTGGAAACCGTGTCAGATCCACCCAATTGAAGATCGACCATATGGTCAATATCTGAACCTGGGACCAGATCACCCCCGGCCCTGGAATATCGGCTAGCCGCTGATGTACTCGACCGATTCACTGCTGTCACAACGGTTTCGGCCTCATTGAGGATTGCTACCTTCGCATCAGCCTGCGCCATTTGGGCAGCTGTCCAACCTGGTTTGTAAGTGAGCGCTAGATTGACGCCTCTCTCTGCGTTTAGCAAGTCATAGGCGTAGGTCAGCCCTTCGACAATCTCTCCACCGAAGACAAACAGGCCTGCCTGTACGATGAACGACATGGCTTTCCACCCGGCCGCGTCGGCGCGCGCCAGCGACTCCGGTGTGATATGCATCCCGTTATTGAACATGTATCCAAACGCCGCTGTTACCGCGCCGTTTGCGAACTTTCCGCCGCCAGCAACAGAGGCGAGACCACCAGCGACCGCGGAGACTGCAGTTCCACCCGCGAGCTGTCCAAAATCTTGATCCGGATGGGGGAATGCGCTGTTTGTGAGCGGCGACAGCGCCGATCCAACTGCTCCCGACAACGCGCCGGACTTGCAGTCTCCTTCCGAAGCCGCGGACGAAGCGCAACCGACGAGTGCGTGTCCAACGACGTTTTCGGCATATTGAACCGGATTAAAGCCCGCTCCGATGGGCTTGGCGGCGCCCGGCGTGATATCGCCAATCCCATAGAAAGCTGCCGCCGTTACCGCAGCTATGAGACCTGACTTGAGAACTTGCCCAATGTTGCCTCCGGACAGCCCTGTCGCGATCATCGCGCCGCCGGCGGCGGATGCGACGGCGAGCGCCAAGGAATTTGCAGCAAAACCAAGTCCGGGAAGCGCAATACTGAGCAGGATCGTCGCGCCGATCTGCAGGATTGACCTAGCGATGGCGTTCGTCTGGAAGAAGTGCGTGACCGACTTCCAGGCGCCGCTCACGGCCTTACCAATCGCATTCCAGAAGCAGCCGAGGAAACAGTGGCCGGAGGGATCGGTGAAGGTCAGCGGATCATTACCGACATATGAGTAGCGATTCCAGCCCTGGGTACTGAACGGACTCTCCGTGATCGTGTCAGGACTGGTAAAGCGCGCGAGCAAGGGGTCGTAGACCCGGCCGTTCATATGCACGAGGCCGGCGACAGACAGCTCTTCATGGTCGGTGAAGCCGCGGGTGGTCTGGCTGGTGATGCTGCCGGTGGTATCATCCGTGCCATTGATATTGCGGCGCTTGCCCCAGGCGTCGTAGCTGAGACGCTCGACCACAAGCCCGTTCTGGTCCGAGATCGCCGAGATCGAGCCGAGATGGTCGGTGTGGAAGTAGCGCGTGGTGACGGTGGTGCCGCTGCCCGATGTCTGCGCCACCCGCATGCCGACCCTGGCATTGCCGACCAGGAGATAGTCGGTCCACTTCTGCGTGATCGTGCCTGGGTTCTGCACCTCGGCCGCCACGCCGAACGCGGCGATATAGAGCGTCGTGCCCTCCGGGGTCACCTGCTTGAAGCGCTGGTGGTCGGTGTCGTCGACGAAGGAGATCGTCCGACTGCCCTGCGTGATGCTCGCCGGCTTGTTGTAGGAGGTGTAGACGATGCTGCGGCCGAGGCCGGAGGTCTGGTTGCCGTTGGCGTCATAGGTGAACGTAGCGCTGATCGTGCCGGAGACGCCGGTCACGGCATGCGGCAGCGGCTGACCGGCAGCGGGATAGGTGTAGGTGCCAACGTCCGATTTCGACAGGATGTTGCCGATCGGGCTGTAGGAGAACGTCTTGACCAGCGGTGTCGTGTCGACATTGGTGGTCGAGGTCGTCAGCCGGCTGAGTGCGTCATAGACGAAGATCTCGCTGACACTTGTGTTGGCGTCGCTGCGCGAAGTCAGATTGCCGAGGCGGTCATAGCCGAAACTCTGGTTTTGCACGGCATTGTTGACGCCGGTGGCGATGCTGGTCAGGCGGCCCGTGAGCGGGTCGAAGCCTCTGATGGTGCTGAGGCCGTTGCCGGCGGTCTGCTGGGTGATGTGCCCCTCGGCATCCATCGCATAGGCCGCCCAGTACGACTGGCTGGAGGCGTCGTCCTGAAGCTGGTTGGCGAAGCCGAGATTGTTGTAGCCGTAGCGGGCGGTGAAGCCGGAGGGATAGCTGACCTTGGTCAGCCGGCTGTTGGCGTCGTAGACCGCGCCCATCGTATAGGTCGCGCCATCGACCGTGGTCGCGACCTGCAACGGGCGGCCGAGGCTGTCATAGCTGACGCTGCGGGCAAAGCCGTTACCGGAGCCTGAGGTGATGCCGGTCGAGGCCAGCTTACCGATGCCGTTGGCGGCGGTGTCGTAGACCCACACCGAGGTCATGTCCGGCTCGATCCGCTGCACCATGCGGCCCAGAATGTCGTAGCTCAGGCTGACGACCTGCCCCTTGGCGTCGGTCTGCGTCGTCAGCTGCCCTAGCGTGTTGTAGCTGTAGCTCCAGTTACCGAGATCCGGATCGGCGCTGGCGATCTTGCGGCCGCGCAGGTCGTAGGTCGCAGTGACGACGTTGCCGACGGGATCGGTGGTCTGCACCATGTTGCCGACCGCGTCATAGGCGGCGGTCAGCGTCTTGCCCATCGCGTCGGTCACGGACACGATCTGGCTCTGGCTGTTCTTGGTCGTCGTCCGCGTCTGGCCCAGCGGGTTAGTCTCGACCGTGGTCAGGCCGTGATAGGCCATCTGCGACACGCTGCCGTCCGGCTGCGTGGTCGTTACTGCACGTCCCAACGTATCGTAAGTGAAGGTCGTGTAGCGCGGCGTGCCGCCGTTCAGGAAGTATGGCCGGCTGGTCTGCGTCACCCGCCCGAGCGCGTCATAGGTTTTCGTCGCCTGGATGACGCTGCCATCAAAGCCCTGGGTCTGGCGCCCGATCTCGCGCTCGAGCGAATCATAGAACAGCGTCGCCGGAGGCGCGATTACCGTGGTGCCGTCGGCGGCATATGATGTCTCCTGGACCAGGTAGCTCGCGCCCGAGAGGCAGGTGGCTGCGCCGCCGTTGACGCCGCTGCAGAACTGATACAGCCAGCGCGTGATCGTGCCATCGGGCCGCACCTCCTGGATCTTTCGGCCGAACGAATCGTAGCTCCAGGTCGTGGTCAGCCCGTTCGGTCCGGTGTGGCTAGTCGGCTGGCCGAAGCGTGCGTCATATTGGAAGCTCTCGCTCTGCCCCAGCGCGTTGCTGTTGGAGGTCGCGAACTCTCCCCGCGCGTCATAGGTGCTTGAGCTCGAGCGGCTGACGATGTCGGCGCCACTCACGGTCACTGACTGCTTATGCCCGAACGCATCATAGACATAGTCGGTCTGCAGCCGCAGCGCCGGCGTATCCGGCTCCACCACCTCTTGGGTGAGAAGGCCCGAAGCGGCGTCGTAAGCGAACGACGAGGTTCGCGTGATGCTGCTCGAGGCCCAGGCTGGCCCCGCCAGCGCCAGAGCAATCACCGCCGCGACCTGCGGCAACACAGTTCTGATCGAGATCGTCATGGCGCCAAGCCCCCAAGTCGCCGAATGAAGCTGCTGAGACTGACCGGTCAGCCCCTGACCGGCGCAACGCAGGACACAATTTCCCCGGTGGCGTGGGCCAACCCACGCCACGAACCTTCGTGATGCCGTGCCGCTATGGCGCGACGCTCGTGACGGAAGCTCTCGTGAGACGGCCGAGATACCAGAGCGACGGATCGTTGCTGTAGGTGTTGACCGTCGTCTTGCTGTAGCCGTCAGGTGTGGACACGGTGACCCGCGTCGCATTGCCGTAGGCGTCATACTGGTTCGCGGTGGTCACCGTCGGCAGCACCGAACCGTCGAGGTCCGACCCGCTCGCAACGTTCTGGGCCAGCGACACCCGATACGGCGCGCTCGACGGACTGATCGTCGTCGTGCCGGCTGCGTTGGTGAACTGGTAGGTGTTGGTCGACTGCCCCAACGTCTGGCTGCCCAGCGTCCGCACCGTCGACGCGACCATGCCGATATAGGGAAAGTCTTGCCGGAAGGTCGTGACGTCCGAGATCCCGGTCTGCAGATCATTGACCGTCATCTGGCGGAAACCCAACATCCCGCGCCCGGTGATGTCTGCCTTGGCTCCCGCATACGCATACGTCGAGCTGTACGTCCCGCCCACCCCGTTCGACACGTCGACACGCGAGACGACAAATGAAGCAGACTGCAGATCAACGTAAGGATAGGTGGCGGTGGTGTCCTTGGTGTAGACCGCACTGCTCGTGATCGGCTTGTACGTCACCGCGGTCGTCACGCCCAGACCGGTCGTGAAACCGACGATATAGTCGCCCGCTCCTCCGTTGGCCATGACCGAATACACATGCGTCGCGTCAAGCAGAGTAAATCCTGCTTTGCCATCGCCCTTGAAGTCACCGCCAAACAACCAGTAGCTGGCAGTCACCGGCGCGCCGAAGTTCCAACTGTTCGGCATCGGAAGCAAATGGTAGCTGAACGTGGCATCGCCGTTGCTCAGGAATTGATAGATGAACGAGCTGTTGCCGCCTATGAACGCAAAGTCCGATTTTCCATCCGCATTGAAATCACCGGAGAGAGGACTGAACAAAGCAGCCGGTTGCGTTCCAAAATTCCAGCCGACCGAGCTCGGGATGGGGATCGTGATGTAGTTAAATGTCCCATCACCTTTACTCTGGAATTCGTAGAGATAGGTGCCCTGCAGCATCACCCAGTCGGTCTTGCCATCACCATTGAAGTCGCCACTGATGGGCACGAAAGAGTTGTCAGGCGGACTGCCGAAGTTCCAGCCGTTCGAGATCTGCAGCGCGCTGTACGCGAACGTGCCATCTCCATTGCCGAAAAACTCGTACAGATAGGCGCCACCCATCATGATGAAATCGGCTTTCCCATCTCCGTTGAAGTCACCTGAGATCGGCGTATAGTTATCTGAGGGACGATTTCCAAAATTGGTGGGACCGATGTTGATCGTGTTGCCACTGAACGTGCCATCTCCGTTGCTGAGAAACTCGTACATGAACTGGCCGCTCATCAGCAGAAAATCTGACCTACCGTCGGAATTGAAGTCACCGGCGATCGTTGTATAGGTCGCCTGCGGCGGAGCACCGAAGTTCCAGCCGTTAGGACACGGCGTCGCCACACCCCGGAACGTTCCGTCCCCATTGCTCAGAAATGTGTACACGACGCCTCCGCTCAGCATCGCAAATTCGGACTTGCCGTCACCGTTGAAATCGCCAGAAATCAGGGCGTAGCTAGAGAACGGGTCGTTGCCGAAATTCCAGCCGTTCGGCGCACTCGAATTGACGAACGTGTAGGTCCCGTCCCCCTTGCTAAGGAAGGCGAAGAGATTCGGGCCATACAGCATCAGGAAGTCAGTCCTTCCGTCGCCATCGAAGTCACTATAGATCGGCGTAAACCCGATTGCGCCTTGCAAGACATGGCCTCGGCCGGCACCGCTGGTGGTCGAGGATGGCGAGCCAAAATTCGCACCATTCGGAACCGCCATCACCGCCGCCGAAAAAGAGTCTCCCCCTCCGCTGGCCCACTGGAACGTCGACGCCGGAAGGCACGATCCGTCACCCCCACAGGCGGCAATGGATGTCACCTCGGAGACGCCGCTCGTCGGACTCTGCTGATAGGAAAGACGATAATCAGCGACCAGAGTCGCCCCGGCAAAGGTCTTGATGTTTGTTAGCCGATCGGTCGTCTGGACCAGCGAACCAGCATGATAGTGCTGAATGACATCCGGCCGCTGGGCATACACAAACGCCACAGAGTTATAGGGCGCCACACCGGCGGAAGCATTGCCGGTATAGACAATCCAACTTGGGACGGACTGGCCAGTCGATGCATTGGTTACGTAGGTGACCGAGAAATAGTTACCCTTGGTGTCGCTGACCTTGTTTACTCCCCAAGCCCGCGCCATGGCTTTTCCGACGACCAACATCTGAGAATCGGCCGTGTGACCAAACTCCATGACTTGGCCCGCCTTGGTGCGCACCTCGAACCACGCAGGCCCGCTACCAGCCGTTCCGTGAGAAACAATTTTCGAGTAGACGTCGATCTCGGTGCGATACTCGGCTCCATCAGCGCCATATGACCCGCTCACCAGAATAAGCCGCTGGCCATCGAGGCAGAACCGATCATTGCCGTCGAAATTCACAGTCCCGATGACGCCGTCCTGCACCATTGTCCGTGGACAACGACCAACGGAAGGCAGTCCACCGAGAGACCAACCGATACCCATGATGCCGTTGGCCCCGGAGCTACTATAATCAAGCGAGAGCGAGGGCACGACGCCAGCCGTTCCAGGAGGAATGGCAATCGGAATCGAATAGGCTGCCGCGCCACCCTGGTTGACCGAGAAGCTCCCAGGCAGCGACATCCCACCTGCACTACTTAAAGTTGAATTCAACGCACAAAAAATAACGGCAAGACTGACACTTGCAGCCCCTCTTATGCCGCCCCGTGCGAAGCCCCCTCGACAGGCCCGAGTCGAAATAGCCAACATCCCTGCCCCCGCAGCATGTGTAAAGCACTGGACACAGCAAAAGGTATTTGCGTCCGACGATCAATATGCTTCAAAACTTATCCACAACAGGAGAGCGATTAGTTATCGAAGCGCACTCTGAAATTGATTCTTCCATCACGCCTTCCGCTCAATGCAAGAATGACAGCGCGCCCCGACTCCTGTTCCGGTCAGATACTTTTGTGAGGAGCAAGGATTGAAAGCGTACCGCATCAACCGCACTCTTCATACGGAGGGAAAGCGCGCGCAATAAGCCGGTAGCGCGCCGCTTCATTTGTCGATGAGCCAGGAGCTCCGCCCTCGATCAACGGCAGATCAACTACCTGATGCTACAGGACGCCGAACCCGCGGGAAGTCCGCCCGGCGGGGTCAGGCCGTTCATAACGAGCACCGCGTAGCTGTCGCAAAGGCCGCCGCGGCCGCCTCCCGGAACATTGAGGAATCCACCCGTGAAGTTTGCGTACCCGCCATGAAGCTCCATGAACTGCAAGGAGGGCGAGACGCCATTCATGTCGATAAATGTGCCCACTGAAAACTTGCTAAAGGAATTAGTAAAAACAAATTCGCCGATCTGCCCACCGAGAGTTATTCCCGGATTGCTCGCGCCGACAGCTCCGTACTGTGCGATGTTGTATGCGCCGAGGGCATCAGCCATAAAGACGTATCTGAACGCGCCAACACGCACACTGTTGACATCGAGCACACTGAACTGAGCGGCGTAGAAAGCGGTATCCGTCCCTGGATTGATGGTGTCCACGGTGAGACACTGCAATACGCCAATGCCGAGGTCACGAGACTGAATCAACGTTCCACCAGGTGCCCCTGTGTAGCGCAAGACTACGTTCACTTCTGTGGCAGGCACGTTGGAGCAATCGCCCTGCAGAATGTACAACCAGCTTCCAACCGGCGAACCGAAGAAGTTCTGCGTGCTATCGATTGAGTAGTAACCATTACACAACTGTACCGTCGGTTGATTACCTGCCAGGTCAATATTAGCTGCGATGTATCGGATCGCTCCATACGGCGTCGCAAATTCGGTCCCACTACCGCACCCTCCCTGGCCGGTACGCCCCGTATCGGAGCCGTTTGTTGCCACGTACCAGGTAAATGAAGTTGCCGTGGTGCGGGCATCTGCCCTAACCGGAAGCAACCAAAGCGCAAGAAGACAAGCAAGAAGACGCATCTGAACTCTACCCCTGATAGAGATTACCGCTCGGGAGAGCGCCACCGGCCGCAGATGAAATGCAAGAGAAGCACAACAACTACTTAAAGTAGAAAATGAGGCCAAAAGAGAGCGTCTGGGTCGATCCTCCCAGCTCTTTTTATTGATCCGCGCGCGACATTGCCCCGGCCAGCCTGAGTCGAAATACGGATCATTCCTGTCCCCGCAGTCTCTGTACATTCCGAAGCATAAACAGACGTCATTCGTATCTGGCGATCAACGAACATTGCAATCTATTCACAACATAAAGATGACAAAGCGGATAGCACAACTCCTGATTATGCGCTCCAAATCTGACTCCACATTTGCGAGCAGAGACCGCCCACATATTGCAGTAATGAATGATAGCGCCGCGGTTGCACTGGGGCCGATTTTGATCCGCACGAACCTTAACCGGCTTCGTGCGCTACGCGGACGATTGCAACATCAATGTGAGCCGTCGGAAAAAGGGCGAGTTCAGCTTGGCGGTCTAGGCGCGGACGGAAAGTCGAGCTTGAGGAGTCTCCGTGCTCACCGCCGGCCGGGCACCGCGTGAACTTGCCCAAGAAAGATCCCGCCGAACATGTCGCCTCAATATGCTCGCCACGAGGCCAGTCTGTTCGATCGAGGCGATCGAAGACCTGCCGACGAATGGCGCCGGTGCCGCACTGTCGTTTATCGCGATCCTTTCGATCGGCAACGGCGAAAGGTAGGATCGAAACCCGTCGCTGGCGAACGGCTATTCCATAGCGATCGTTACGGCGGGACCACCGAGCGCCACGACACACTATGACGGCGGCCGAACGGCCTGGCTCGGTCTGCACGTGATCGCGATCTCATGGATCGGCGTAGTGCTCTAGATTGGTGACGGGCTGTCTCGTTTAGGAGGGGGCCTTTGCATACCACCCCTCCCCTTTGGCAGCTAACTCCTCCGGGAACAGTCTGTTCTCGATTGGTCCAGCGGCCGCTCCTTGCAGCCGGTCGCCCAAAGCCTGTCGTCGCGCTCGCAAATGGGTGAGCCGGTGCCGGGAAAAGCCGGTGGCAGCCAATTGCGCCGGTTAGAATTTGCACTAGATGGCCGTTCTGCCGCGCAAAGCATGAGATCAGCAAGACTCATCGAACTCGCCGCAGCAGAGGTACCCCAGCTTAGGTGCGAGCTCGGCGGCTCGACCAGCGCTGACATCGTCGCGCAAGCGATTTGAACCGGGAAATAGTTGCGAGAGCAGACACCGTCCGGTTTCACCCTCGATATGTCCCTCGTACCTCAGAAATGAAAGAAATTGGCGATGTATGAGGATCTTAGCTTTGCAATTCGAATCTCTCCGCGCCAGTCTACGCCAGAGCACGACGTCATAGCCTGCGGCCACCTTTTTCGACGCTATCAGAACCAGCGCGTCGCCGCGATCCCGCCCGCTTCTTAAGGGGCCTCTTGTGATCGGCGAGTAATCCAACTGTGGCGCACGAAGTGGCAATCCCCACGGCATCGGCTCATGCCTGCAGGCATCGCGACGAAGGATGCGATCATCTAGCGGCGCCGAATTGCGCCATCGCGGCGAAAATGTCGCGAAGGCTTTCGCCGCGTGGGGTCAGCTCGTATTCGGTCGTCGGCGGATTGGTGGGAAACACGCGGCGAACCAGCAGGCCCTGGTGTTCGAGCGTGCGCAACCGCAGCGTCAACAGCCGCGGCGAAATCCCTTTGAGGCTTCGCTGCAATTCGCTGTAGCGCTTCTTGCCCGACAGCAGATCACGCAGGACGAGCATCGTCCACTTTCCATCCAGAATCTCGACCGTGCGCTGAACCGGGCATTCCGGACCACAGGGATCGTCTGGTGCGGCGACAATGAGATCTGCAGATTTCATGACTTCACTTTTGGTAACTACTTCACAAAAGATAGTGCGCCTCATAGGTCTTGTCACGACATCATCGTCGACAGGATATGCAGCATGTTTTCAGCTCTCTTACGGATCGTTGGCATGATCCAGATCGTTCTCGGGCTGGCCTATCTCTTCGTCCCGGCGGAATTTCTCCGGCTGATTGGACACAGCGCGCCGGCAGCCGATCTTCTCTATCCGCTCGGCATGCTGGCCGCTCGGTTCATCGCGTACGGCGTCGGCTTCTTGTGGGTCAGCCGCACGCCTAACGCGCACCGGCCCTGGATCGCGCTGATGGTGCTGATCCAGACGATTGATCTTGGCGTCGGCGCCTATTACACCGCGACGGGCGTCGTGCCCCTCTCTTTGTCCGGCTTTCCGATGTTCAACGCCATCTGGATCGCGATCGGCCTGAGCGCGATGCTTCTGCGGAAGGACAGGGAAGGCCAAGCGAGCACATGAGCCGCATTGGCGCTGCGCCATTCACGCGACTGCAAGGCGCGCACGTCGATCCTCAGATGCATGCGGCTGCCATCGATCTTCCGCCTACGGCAGCGCATCTCAAATGGCTCGACGTCGATTGCCCCGGGGCTCCACGTCGATCTTGCCATCGATCGAAAGGGCCGCCATCAAAGGGGAACCGAACCAGCCACCCATGAGGCGTCGCGCGAGATCGTAGTCTGTCACCGAATATACGGCGGGATTGCGCAGCCTGCTCCGATATCATAGCGCCACGGCGAAACAGTAGTGCCCATCTTCATTGACCGTGGCGCGCCAGAGCCATCAACCAACCCACCTCCTGCCCCTTGAGCCAGTACGTTCTGACGCTGCGGGCGGCATGTCGAGAGCATCTCCCACGACCGCCGCAGTTTCGATGCCGGGACCGGCGGCCTTCAGGCGCTCGTGACCTCGTGAGTGAGCCGGCCGACCTGGATCAACGGCTGCGTCGCATCGCCGACGCCACCGAAGACCTTCAGCTCGATCTCGACGCGGGGCCGGCCCGACGTCGTTGGCTTCGTCGTCGCCCGCCACGTATCGATCATCTGCGCGAACGGGGCCACGAAGGGCGGCTTCACGCCCGGATCGACCGCTGACGGGGTCGGCGTCAGCAGGTTGATCGGCAGCCGTACGCGCGGGATCGACGGCTGGCCGGCCACGATCTCATAGCTGTACATGCCCTGCATCGCGACCTCGTCGCTGGTGCCGCCATTGCCGCCGGCATAGAGCCCCGCGAAGAACGTCGTCAGGCGCGCATCGAGGTCACCGGTCGCCCCCGACATCGCGTCGAGCGAGAACGCCGTGTAGTTCAGCTGCGGAACCACCGTGGACGCAAACCGCACCTCCGGCGTCTGGAACAGGAACGCCGGGTTGGTGCTGGTGGTCTTGAGATCTGCCAGCGGGAACAGCGCGAGATTGCGCTGCACGAACACCGACGCCCAGCCGCTCTGGTATAGCAGCACATCGAGCGGAGCGATCGAAACGGTTCGGGCCGGCAACCCACGTGCCTCCTCTTCGCCAAGATAAACCGTCTTGCCGTCGACCTGACGCGCATAGACGTAGGCGATCTGCACGCCGACGGGCAGCTCTGCCGGAGGCACGGCCTGGGGCGTATAGAGCTCGGGTGCAATCGCGATCGCAGGCGCCGGAAGCGTGGTGGTGCCGTTCGAGATCGTGTTGGCCGCCGCATTCCAGCTCGCCGCCGTTCCATCGATGGTGATGTTGACGAGATTGGTGCGCGCGTGCCCGTCGCTGGTGCTGTCGAGCGTCGACAGAAACTTCACGATCACATGCGCGGGCGCCGTCGCGAGCTTGGCGGCTCCAACCGTCTCCCGCACATAGGCATCCGCGATCTGCCTGGTCTCCAGCGCAAAGGCGGCGGTCGCCTTGCGCGCGGCGGCCAGTTTTGCCGGATCCGGCTCAGCGCCATCGATGCCGACCAGATACTGGTTGAGGTCGCGCAGGATCGCCGGATAGTTGGTGACGAATTGAGCGAGCGCGGTGAACAGGTCGGGCTCGCCGCTCAACCTGGCCGAGCCGCGCAGCGTCGGCTCGGTCGGCCGGTTGAACTCCATCGTGCAGGACACTGCGTCGGCTGCCGCCTGCTGATAGAGGTAGTCGAACGAATAACCCCAGGCATTCAGCTTCGATGGATCGGTCGTGCCCTCGCCGGTGAGCTGCCGCGCCTGCTGCGCGGAGACCGTCGGCGGCGTCGGCAGATCGCGGTTGACCACGGGAATGTTGGTGACCTGCGTCCCCAGCGGATAGCTGAACGGCCCGTTGACGAAGGCGAGCCATCGCGAATCGACATAGCCGTCGATTCCGGGGACGGTACGCCGCTCGAATTCGAGATGAGTGAGCGAGAGCGTGAGCTCGAGCGGCACATAGGCCTGGTCGACGACGTTCTTGGTGGCGAACACGAAGGCCAGCCGCGGATCGTACCAGGTCTTGCTGGCGGGATCGTAGACTTCGCCGAGCGGGACGCGCGTCGGCGTCAGCGTGAAATTCTGATTGTCCGCGGCGCCCTTGATGCTGCCGCCCGGCTGACCGTAGAGGTTCGGCGGACCGGCCGGGTTGCTATCGCCTCCGCCGGTCACCTCGGTCACTCCGAAAACGACGGCCGCACCGGCCCGATAGGCTGCGCCAAGCTGATTGAGCAGCTGCTGGCGCAGCTTCTCGCTGGCGGCGAATCCGGTTGAAGGATCGCCCGCGCTGGTCGACAGCACCGGTAGCGTCTTCAGGCTGATCGTATCGGCCAGCGATTCCTTGGTCGACAGCACGCTTCCCAGCGAACCGTCCTTGAGCGGATCGGTCACCCCGTCGATCCGGTCGAGGATGAACGCGTGCGGCGCGTAGTCGGCCGACAGGAACTGATCGATGGCATCCAGCGCGCTCTGGAACCACTGGTTCAGATCGACACCGTCGAGATGCAGCGTGTCGGTGTCGCCGCTGTCATAGCGCGTGATCGTCGCATCGCCGCTGGCAAGCGCCTTGGCGATCGGCTTCGGCGCGAAATAGCTCGGTGACGTGCCCAGCTTGAAATGGATGCCCTGCCCGGCCGCCTTGCCGAAGCGGACGGCCCAGAGCTGCTGAGCGCCGTCGGCCGCATCCTCACCGTCGCGGGACAGGCCCTGCCCGACCTTGAGATACCAGTCGGCGGTGACGAAGACCGTTTCGACGATCTTGCTGAACTCCGTGTAGGATACATTGCCGTCGCCGTCGGTACGCGGCAGGATCGCCGCGGCCACGCCGGTGCCGCCCTGCAACGCCGCCACCGCCGGGTCGACCAGCAGCGGATTGCGGCTGAGTGTGAGCGTGACATCGAGCTCGAGGATGTTGCCGGCGGCGATCGCATTGACGTCGACCGGAAGCGACAAGGTCACAGCCGGGGCTGCGGGCGCCTGGCCGCGCGTCACGAGCTTCAGATACAGCACGCACGCGCGCACATAGCCGCGAATGATGTCCGCCTGCGCATCGCCAAGATCCACATCGGGCTTTGCCATCAGCGAATTCGACAGCCGCATCGCCACCGCGTTACCGGAGACACCCGGCACGGGGACGGCGACATCGGCGGAATAATCCTGATGCAGCTGATAGTAGATTCGGGTGTAGAGCGAGAGATCGTCGGCGGCCCGCGCCGCTCCGTCCGGTCCGGCATAGGCGGCGGCGTTGAGGGATAATGCGAGCTTGAACGCGGCACCGCCCGCCGCGTCATAGCTGTAGCTGGCATTGGTATTGATCCAGGACCCCAGCCCGATCAGCTCATCGCGGTACAGCATCGACACCGCAGCCCCGTTGAGCGCGCCGCGGTACCCTTGCGGCGGCGCCTCGAACGGTGTCACCGTGGTGTTGCCGAAGATATCGCGCCATTGCAGCGCGACCTGCGCCATGGTGCCGACGCCGAGATAGGGATTGGCCGCCTTCGGCGGCAGATCCGGATCAGACGGGTCCGGCGCGGCGTTGACCAGCGCGAACTGCGCCCCAATGCCGATGGACTGGCGATAGTCGAGATCGGCGATCGCGACCTGCGCCAGGCGGTCGCCGCGCGTCCGCGCCGAGCGCGCATGGCTCTCGAACGCGCTGGACTCATCGTCGTCATGGTCTTGGGGACCGAACGGCATGCCCAGCGGAGTAGCCTTGTAGAAGACGTTGCCCGCGAGTCCCGCGGCCAGCGAGGTGTAGAGCTGATACATCGTCTTCTTGGCAAAGTCCGGCGCCGCTGGATCGTCCGGCGGCAGGCCGAGATTGTCGCGCGTCAACGAGAACCCGATGTTCTGCGGTGGCAACTGGTCGCGCAGGGAGAACAGCTGCGGATCGAGATCGAGCACGGCATTGACCGGGAACAGCCCGGGCGCTGCGCTGGCGCCACGGGCGATCAGGTCGACATCCAACCCGTAATAGGAGGCCATGCTGGCAAAGCTCATCCCGGGCGCGGCCGAGGAACTGACCTGATAGGCCAGCGGCGGGATGTAGAACACGGCGGCCAGCGCAACAGCGACTTGTGGATTGAATGTGGCGATGTCCTGGCCGGTGATCGGATGGACTGCACCGGCTGAGAACAGTCTGGCGAGCTTGTCGAGCGTGGCCTGCGCGTCGATGGCCGCCCCGGTGCCGCGAACCAGATCCGCGTCGGTCAGTTGGCGCACCGCGCCCACGATCGGCACCAGCGCGCCCGCGGCGAGCGGCTTGGTCGCGTTGACCTCGGCGATCCGCCCGGGCCCGGGGCCGTAGATCGCCGCGAGCGCATCGAGCGATGCTCCCGCCGCAACCGGTGCCGTCTGGGCGGTCGAGGCGAGCGACACCGTCTGTACCAGATCGCTCTGCGGATCGACAGCGTCGGTCGTCACGAAGGCGTTGACGAAGTCGGGAAGCGTGGTGCCGAAGGACTCGCTGCCCTGCGCCGCGAACGTCACGACCATTGTCACGATGCCAGAGCCGGAGGAATCGAAGACGGCCGCCGGCAGGCCTTCCTCGCTTTCGACGTTCTCGTAGTAGAGATAGTAGCCGCCGCTGCGGACCGTGCTGAGCTCCCACATCAGGCGGATGAACTGCGCCGGCGAATTGGCAATGCCGCGCGGCGGAGCGTCCTCGGCGCTCAGCATCAGGCGCAGCGCCGCCGCAGGATTGGTCTCGGTCGACAGGTTGGTCTGGGTGATAAAGGCGAGGAAGTCGGCGTCCGCAGGCGTCACCAGCATCGGCGCGCCGGGTCCGGACTGGTTGTAGAGCAGGAAGACGGCGGAGGCGATGCCTTCGCCCAGCGCATCCATGGCGGTCAGGATGCGCTGCAGCCGCACCGCGTCCTCCGAGCTGGGTCCGACGAGCTCATAGACGAACGGCAGCGACGGCGCCGATGCCGGACCGCTCGGCAGATCGCCTGCGCCGGTGCCCTGAGCAGCCAGCGCCGTTGTGTCCGGCAGACGCTTGATCTCAATATCGAGCCGCGTGCACCAGGCCCAGCGCCCCAGGTCCGCATAGTCGGTGCGTCCGGTCGCGGGATTGCTGCGCCCGGTCTGCGGCTGGAACTTCGGCAGCAGCGCGAAGGTCGAGCGGAGATCCGGCATGACCGCGCGGATCGACTGCTCCCGCGTGGCGACCAGATTGGTCTGCGCCGGCGGCAGGCTCCATAGCGTCGGCTGCACCTGCGCGCCGGCATCGGCCGCCGCGGCCACGCCGCTGCGGTTCGTCAGAGCCAACAGGCTCGCGACGGATCCGCTCGACCAGCGCGCGTAGCCGCTGGCGGTAAACGGCCGCGGCTGACGCTCGGCGAGCGGCAGCGCCGCAAACGTCGGGCTCGGGACGAAATTGCCCGGCGCCCTGGCCCAGCTGACGACGACGTTCAGCGCGGCATAGGCCTGACTCAGATCGACGTCCATGCTGAGGTCGGTGGTGTCGTTCAGCAAGATGAAATCGAGCGGGACGCCGTGGCTCTGAGTCTCGCGTGCGAAGCCGACCTTGTAGCTCGTGGCAGAACTGGGCGTCGGGAATTGCTGGCCGGTGAGCTGATAGACGCCGTAGCCCGATTGCGTCCTCGGATAGAGGAACGCAGGCGACAGGGTCAGTCCATCCCGGACCGGCAGCCGCAACCCATAGACCAGGAAGCGCGAAACCATGCCGGCGGTCTGCCCGACCTGGCCCGTGGCCGCGATGGCCGACCACAACGCGCCGACCGACAGGGCCTGAAGACTGCCGACCGTGAGCAGGCCGCGCTCCGCCTGCACCGAGAACAGGCCGGCGACGCCGCGATTGGCGTCCGCCACTGCAACCGCAGTGGTCTGGAACAGGCTCGCGACCGTCGACAAGGTATCGGATGACGGGCCGGAGGTCCCTGCGGTCCTGTAGGCGATCGGCCAGATCGCGAGCGGCAAGGTCGGCTGCAGCAGGCCGGCGACGCCGTAGAGCACGCTCTGTGCAGCGAGCGCGTCGATCGAGATCGCGCCGAGCTGCAGCGCGATGTCGTCGAAGCTGTCGCCCTGCCGCGTCACACAGATCTGCTCCTGGCCGTGGCTGTTGGTGAGCAGCAGGACGACGCCGCCCTGCAGCATGTGACGGGCCCGGTTGGCCACGATCAGGCGGTCCGGCGTCGTGATCCAGCGCGGCGGCAACGCCGCATCGGAATAGCGGCCGGCGATGCCTTGCAGGGTGTCCCCGCTCTGCACCACATATTCGAGGCCGTCGATATGCAGCGACAGCCCGGCCCCCAAGGCATGGTCGACATTGGGCTGTACGATATCCGCAATCGTCAAGGCATTGCCGGCGATCCCGTTGAGCTCATCGAGAATGGCACCGATGCTGCTCGTCGGCGTCAGCGGATAGGCATAGCTCTGCAGCGCGTCGGCCGCGGCCTGGAGCAGTTGGCGCGCGATCAGCGTGAAGGTATCGACGAAAACCAGGGCCGCCATCGACTCCGCCGAGCTCGTATCGGTCTCCGCGGCAAGCCGGCGCGTTTCCTTGTTCTGGGCCTCGATGTTCGCGGCGACCTGCGCGAATATCTTGCTGACCGCGGTCGCGTAGCCGGGCGTGGCCGTGGTGTAGGTCTCGAACGCAATCGGCGCGGTCTCGCCACCGGACATGCCGGGGACCTGCAGCTTCAATCCGTCGAACACCGGAAACAGCACCGAACCGGCATCGAGCTTGGTCTTCAGCCCCGACGATTGCGCCGTCGCCGGATTGAAGATGTCGAGCGTGAAACCGTCGGCCAGGAACTGCAGCAGGCCCTTGATCGACAGGAACGGATCGGCCGTGTCGGCGAGACGCGCGACATAGGCCTCGAGCTGGGTGAGCGTCACCGACATGGCCAGCGTCTCGGCGAGCTCGGCCGCATCCCCGCTCTCGTTTCCCAGTGCGTCGATGATCCAGGGGAAGTAGACCTCGGCCAGCACGTCGAAGGACGTCTTGGTGGCGGACGGCGCGCTCGCCGCGGCATCCGGCGCGTCCATTGCGAGCAGGAGCACGAATGCCCCCTGGTTCGAGGCTGCGTCTGTGGCTGCCTCCGGAGCAAGCACGGTGTACTGCGCGCCCGCCATCAGCGACAGCTTCGGCTTGTTGCCATCTGCGGCGGCAAGGCCCATCCGGCGGGCGCTAGCGGGCCCGAGCCGCTTCGGTCGCGGCTTCAAGCTGCGCGCCAGCCGCATGGCCGCGTCCGGTCCGCGCGCGTGAGCCCGCTGCATCAGCAGCGCGTCGGCGCGTGCCCCCTGAACCTCCCATGGCGCCGTGCTGGTCTGTCCGATCACGAAGGTCGCAGAGACCTGGGCCGAGAACGACAGGCTGATGGAGATCGAGAACAGGCCGAGATTGATCTTGACCTTGAGGCTGATCGTCACGCTCGCGTTGGCGACCACCGGAATCTCGCGATAGCTCTCATAGGTGAGCTGGATCGACAGCACGATCTTGACATTGACCGAGGCTGAAATGATCGCGAAGTCGACGCTGCCATACAGCAGGCCGATGATGCCGACCGTTCCCGACAGCTTGAAATAATAGTCGCTCTGCAGCGCGCCGCTGCTGGCGCGCGATGCCAGCGTGCGCGCGGGGTCATATGGATGCCACGGCGCCACGACGCCTTCGACGATGCCGAAGACGGTGAGCGCAAAGCCCGCCTTCAGAGGCCCCTTCTCGAAATTGTAGCCCAGGCCGAGCTGCAGCCCTATGCCGAACTCGATGACGGGATCGAAAGTGCCGAGGTTGGTCTTCGGGATCTTGGTCGAGGTCGCGTTAGACAGTTTGCCGATGTAGAAGCCGCCCGCGCCCAGCACCGGCACGCCGTACACGATCACCGAGATCGAGAAGGAGCGGCGGAAATCGAGATTGTACGGGAAGCCGATGTCGATGAAGAAATCGCCGTTGGTGTAGACCTTGATCCCGAGCTGCGGCAGCGTGATCGACACCGCACCGAAATTGAGGTTGCGGATGATGTCCGGGAAGGTGAAGTCGATCTGGTAGACGCCGATGTCGTCGGTGATCTTCTTGTAGAGGATGTCGACGACGAGGTTGGCGAGCCCGCCCATCTTCTCGCCGGCGAGTGCCAGCCGCAGGCCGTAGAGATTCGGGTCATTGAACACCAGCATGGCATCGATCGACCAGGCGCCGGCCACCTTCATCAGGCCGAGATGCCCGGCAATGAGCCAGTTGTTGGACTGGTCGTAATAGGGCAGTCCGGGCGTCCCGCCGTCGTCCGCATTGGGATCGACCGGATTCATCTTGCCCGTCGTGCTGGGGACAGACTGCAGTGCGCAGATCACTTCCTTGGTACTGTTGAAGCTGGAATGGCCGGTGATGCCGATGCGCTGCCCAAGCACCAGCAGGAACAGCTTGAACCATTCCTCGCCCCGGCCGGGCACCGACGGCAGGTTCTGCACGTCCTGCCCCTTGGCGGGATCGAGCAGATTCTTGAATGCCGGATCATCGGCGACGAGCGGGCTCGAGCCCTCGATGGCGAGCGTCACCTTGCCGTCGGTGCCGCGACGGAAGGTCAGCGCGGTGATGCTGATGAAGCCGAGATTGATCGGGCTCGACAGCTCGTAGCTGGCCGACAGGCGCTGCGAGAAGCTCTCGCCGCTCTTGAGCGAGACGTTGACACGCAGCGCATCGAGCGAGATCTGGTTGAGCAGGTCCCATGGCGAATCCAGCGTGAAGTAAGGATTGCCGAGCGTACGCACCAGCGCCTGCACCAGCGAGCCGATGCTCCAGCCCTTGAGGCTGAACGTGACCAGCTCCTTGCCGCTCTCCCAATCCGCTCGAAAACCCTCCCACTCGACGAACAGAATGTTGTTGGAGCCCGCCTCCGTCGTCCTGAACTCATAGCCCATCGTGAGCTTGAGGTTGATCGCCGAGTAGATCCAGGTGCCTTGCGCGAAGCCGGAGAACTGCTGCTGGGCCGGCTTCTGGCCGTCATAGCTGACGCCGAGCCGCGCCGGATCGATGCCGACGGTCTGATCGCCGAAGGCGAACGTCCAGCTGAAGCCGACGGTGATGTCGTAGCTCGTCTTCAGCTCGCCCTGCTCGGCCGGAATGGTCGCGGTGATCGCGAATTCGGAGATGATGAGGTCGCCGGGCAGGAAGCTCGGGAAACCGTAGGCGCTGCCGGGCGAAAAGAACTGGTTGATCAGGTCCGAGACCTCGAGCGGTTCCTCCAGCGAGGCGGCGAGGTCCCACCGCTTCGGCGTTTCGAACCCGTCATAGGTCACGCTGACCTTGGTGTGCAACGGGCCGACATCGAGGAAGCCTCCGACGCTCGACTTCCATTGCGTCTGCGAGGCGGTTTGCAGCGCGCCCCCTCGCGAGGTCCGGAGCATCGGCAGCGGCGCCGCCCGCAGCAGCGTCGTCGCATTGCCCCCGTCTGGCGTCTGCGTCGGAGTCTGCGCCGCGATCGAGACCGTCCCCTCTCGCACGGCAAGGATCGGCTGGTTGTTGATCTTGAGCAGATTGAGCGTGAGGCTGAAGCCGGCGTCGAACTGAAAGCTCTGCGCGCCGTAGTCGACCGCGACCGCGATGTCGCCAAGTTCGAAATCGCCGACATTCTCGACGTCGAGCACGACGGCACCGCCGGACAGTGCCGTCAGGAAGTCGCTCAGCTTCGCGGTCCCGGCGAAGGATGCGAAGAACTGCTTCGCGGAGGTGAACTGGACGGTGAACACGCCGTCGCCCTCGCCGTCGGGCCCCTTGAAGACGCTCGGCGCCAGTACGAATTCGGTCGTGAAGTCGTAGGTCTGTTGCCGCTTGGTGCCGTCGAACGGATAGGCCATCGACCATTGCAGCGCGAAGCTCGTGATCTTGAAGTCGAGCACCCCGGTCGGCGGCAGGATTTGCCAGCTCGTATCCTTCGAGCTGCCGATCTCGATCGAGACCGCCGTGATCGTCGGCGAGCGGCCGAGCGTGCCGGCGATCGAGAAGCCGTTGAGACCGACAAAGGCGAGGAACTGCTGCAGCACATCGGGAGTCGCGGCGAGATAGCCGCCATTGCCGCCCATCACCTCGATCACCGTGGCCGGCGTCAGCGGCGCGCCGCCTTCGACGACGGCAAGTGCCACCGAATAGTTGGCATCGGCGCCGGGTGTGATCTCGACGTCGAGCTGATAGGAGCCGGTGCTGCCGACGTCGAACTGCGAGGAGATCGCGAGCGTCGGCGCCTGATCTCCGGCATCCGGATCGGCGGGATCGGCCAGCACCAGCACGCCGTCGACCTCATCGGCGCCATCGGGCGCGGGAATGGTCAGAGCGAGGCTCGGATCCCTGACCGTGAACTGCGACGCGAGCTTGAACGTGCCGTCCTGGATCGCGGCCCGCAGCTGCCCCGGCGGGAACAGCACGGTCTCGCCGTTGAAGATGTCCATGTTGAGCGCGCCGCTCAGCAGCAGATCGCCGGTCGGCGCGGTGAGGCCTGGAAACAGCAGCAGGAACGGCTTGGCGACATCCGGCAGAGCGACCTTGGCAACGAAATTCTGCACCGCGCCGCCGCTCACGGCACGCCCTGCGGAGTCACCATACGGGTAGGTGCCGGTCGCCGTCGAGAACACGAAGCTGACGTTCTTCAGGGTGCCGAACTGATTGAACGGGAAGCCGCCCATGAAGGCGAAGCTGCTGGTCCAGGTCCAGTTCGACGGCGTCGCCTCGGCCTGCACGATCAGTTGGTCGCCGTCCACGGTGAACACAAGCGTGGCCTTCGCGGCCAGCGGGGTCGCGGCGCCGATGAACGGGATCGTCGCCGACTGCACCGTGAACGCCGTCCCTTCGACGGGCCCGACATCGGATTTTGCCACCGTCACCTTGAAGTCGGCCGCGGCCTTGAGGAAGAAGGCCTGGCTCAGCCAGGCGTCGTAGTCGGCGGGGACCTTCACGGCGGGATCGGCGAGGCCCGCCGTCAGGAAGGCGGCATCGAGCGCGAAGGCGGTGTCGCCGGCGGCGGCTTCGACAGCGGCGCGGAGATTGTCGATAGCGCTCATCAGCCGGCGCTCCCTCAGATGTCGGCAGAGATGCCGAAGTGATCGCTGGTGTTGCGAACGCGTCCGTAGTTGCTCCAGCCGGTCAGATTTCCGGCACCGCCGATCCCCGGATAGTTCGCCGCCGTCGGTGCGCCCGGCCACCCCATCGGCGGCGCGGTGAACTGGTTGGCCAAAGCGATCGCACCGGGGGGAGGATTGTCCGGCGGCGCCATGACCCCGTTCATCGGCGTGCCGGTCACCGTGTTCATGATCGTGGTCTGATAGTTGTGCATGCCGTTGTGCGGCCAGACCAGGACGTTGTCGATCGAGTAGAACGGCGCGGCGACGAAGTTCGAGCCGACATAGCCGTAGCCGGGATAGAAGCTCTGTCCCGGCCCGCCGCCGTTGGACCAGAGGAACTTGGACGCCGCCGTCTTGTCCTTGCCGCGGATATGGGTGGAGAAATAACCCTTGTACTGGTCGAGATTGACAGGAACGCCCACCGCCGTCGGACTGACGAGCAGCGTGTAGGCACCGGGACCGCCGGTGAGCGGATTATAGAGGCCCGAGGCGGTACCATTGACGGCGAACAGGTTGACGTTGAAATCGCCGCCGATCACCCGCGTCTCGTTTACGCCCAGAGCGCCGACGACGTCGTTGATCGTCGACAGCGTGGTGATGTAGTTCGCCGCCGCCGGATTGTTCGGCGGGGAATGGATGCCGAAGATGGTGAGGTCTCGCTGCACGACGCCGAGATTATCGGCCTCGGTGAACGTCGCCATGAACGGCTCGCGCAGTCCGGCAAAGGCAACAGGAGCGCCGAGCGTGGTCGTGAAGGCGATCCGCGCCGCGACGACGTCCTCGTTGAGGCCGCCATTGTGCTGGGCACCCGCAGGGATCTGGCGCACCCCGCCCAGGCCCGGAGGCACCAGCATTCCATTGACGTTGACGGCACCGAGGGGCACCACCATGCCATTGTACGGCGTGGCGACGCCGCCGCCCGGCGGCACCGACACGCCGCCATGCCCGCCGGTCCAGATGTTGGGCCCGGTGAAGTAGCGGTTGAGGGTGCCAGCGGTGTTGGTGCGGCGATAGAGAATGCCAACCGTCTCTGAGCGCCCACCGACCCCGGTGTAGAGCGGCGGCACGGCGTTCCATCCGCCCGCCACCATCGTGGCGGGGTTGTTGAGCCCGAACTGCACCATGGCGAGCGCATTGATGCCGCCGGTCTGGCTCGCCAGAGCGTTGGGCGCATTGTCGCCCGAGCTCACCTCGATGATGACGATGATGTCCGGCTGCACGGCCGCCAGCACGGCATTGATCACCGCGCGGCGCTGGATCGCGCTCTGCATGTCGTTGAGACCGCCATGCCCGCGTTGCCGCTTGATCGAGGCCGAAAAGATCTTGTTGATCGAGAATTTCTCGATATTCCAGAACAGGATCCGCGTCATGATGACGGCTCCTGAAGCTCGGGCTTGCGTGCGGCGAATGCGAGCGACTGCTCGCAGCCCGGATTGTCGTCGGCGACATAGGCGGCGTACCAGCCGAGGCTGCCGGTGTTGTCGGGATCGCCGAACAGGAAGAACTGGATGTTGGCGGACGGCGGCAGCTTGGCGATGCCGAATATCTTGATGGCGATATCGTCGATCCGCAGGCAGTAGAACCACTTCGGACCGTCATCCGACAGCTTGCGTCCCGATGCGGTCGGCACCGGCTGGCGCAGGATCGAGATCGCCCCGACCGCAACCTTGATGACGCCCTGGATGCTGAACAGGCTGGCGCCGGGCGCCGCGCCCGGCAGGCTCATGCCGATGAAGACCGCATGCTGCGCATCCGATCCGGTGGTGACCGGCGACCATGCCGCGAGCAGCTGCGACTGGAAGCCGACGCCAGAGGCGAGCGCCCCCGGACCGCCGAGTGTGATGTCGTAGACGACGCCGAACCAGGGCCCCTCGAGTTCGGTGAGGTTGAGCTGCGACGTCACCGGCAGGAAGCCGAGATCGGACGGCTTCTGATCACCGGTCGCGTTGACGAAGCTCTTCAGTTGCAGCGCGAAGCCGCGGAACAGGCTGGTGTCGCGCATCGTCGAGCCGTTGAGATTCCAGGCCAGGTTGCCGGTCGCGACCCCAAACCTTTTGGCTCCGGGCGTCGCCTGCGGATAGGTCATGCCGATGACGAGGCCGGAGAAGGCGAGCCCGACCCCGAGCGCTTCCTCGGGCGTATCCGGCGGACTGCCGAACGACAGCAGGTCGAGCGTCTCTCCGATGGTGCTCTGAAGCGCCGTGAAATCGAGCTGCCCCCAGACGAGGAAGTTGCTCGCCACCGTGGCGCCCTGGTCCTGGGTGCCAATCGTGTTGAACTGCACCCGGTCGAAGGCCACGGCCGGCAGCACGTTCGACGGGCTGGTCAGCACGTTGGTCGTGTTCTGCTCGAAGACATAGGCGCCGCGGCCGCCCTGATCGACATAGCTGCCCTTGAGCACGATTCCCGTGAAAGGCTGCGGCTTGCCGCGCGAGTACAGCCGCGCCACCGGCGCGCCGAACAGCGCCGCGACCGAGAGCTGGACGTGGCTGTCGAACCGCGTCAGCCTGGCGTTCTCGAACAACGACTGCAGCTGCAGCACGGTAAAATCGAACTCGCCGCTCATCTGCACCGCCACCGGCACGTCAGGCGCAACGCCGTTGGAGATGTTCATCGCATAGCGCGGGTCTTCGTAGTCGATCAGGCCGAACAGGCTCGAATTGCCCTGCGGCATCGTGATCCGACCGCTCCGGCCGTCGACCGTGACGCGGCTGACGGTGAAGCCGAAATGATGGGCGTTGAAGCGGGTGAAGTCGATGCCGGCGGCAAGCCCCGCAATCTCGGGCGGCATGTCACGCTGGCCGAGGTCGGCCGCGAGCACGATGACGCCGGTCCAGTTCGGGTCTTGGGCGATGCGCGCGAAATTCTCGTAGAATGGGCCGGACGGTCCCTTCGAGCGTGCGATGGCGTCCGCGATGTAGTCCTGTAGCCATTGCGACAGGCCTGTGTAGGACAGCGCAGCGGTGACCGGCGGTGTGCCGGGCAACAAAGAGAACTGCTCCGCGGACGTCCACCGATTGGCATTCGTGACCCGCTCCAGCAACGAGCCAGAGCAGAACTTCATGATCATCACGTTGCGGTAGGCGGTGGCCGAGGCGCCGGCGCCGACCGCCGCGGTCATGGTCCAGCCCGCAATATTGACGGTGTTGGCGAACTGGGCGCCTGTGCCGAACGGCTCCGGATTGACGGCGACCAGAAAGAGCTGGTTGGTCTGCAAGGCGTCCTGCATCGCCTGGGAGGGAGCGGATAGCGCGAATGGCAGGGTGTTGCCGTCGCGGTCGATCGACTGCGCCATGCTGACCTTCAGATAGGCCCCCGTCGTCGGATCTCGCTCGATGATGAAGCCCTGCGGCGTCGTCCCATCGGTGCTCGGGCCGTCCGGCAGCGTGCCGCGCAACGCGTGAGCCCGCGCCGCCTGCACACGCGTCGACCACGTCTTGCTGCCATAGCTCGAGATCAGCGACTTGCGGGTCGCAGCCACGATCTGGCTTTCGAACTGGACGAGCGTCGCGCCATCGAGGCCGCTGCTCGCAGCAGCTCCATAAGGCGCCAACGGAAACGTCTTGTCGCTGCCCTGGGCGAGCGGCATGAATGGCGGTGCCGATTGCAGGATCTCCGCATTCGGAGCGCCGGCCGCGGCCGTACTATAGATCGCGCTGCCCTCGGGCTCGGCCAGATAGTCGACGGCCCCGCCCCCGGCGACGATGGTCACCCAGGAGGTCTGGTGGACGTCGGTCAGGCGCGGCGCAACGGCACCGCTCGCGGGACGGTTGAGATCCGCAGTCTCGAATGGGAACACCGGCGCGTAGCCGGGCTTCGAGGGAATGGCGTTGAGACGATCGTTCTGCGCTGCGGGCTGGCTGGCGTCGTACGCCTTGAAGCTGAGCGCCTCCGATCCGAATAGTCCACCCATCAGTTTCGCAAGCTGCCCCGCCGAACTGCCATCGGCGCCGAGCGCATAGTGGCCGGCCAGGCTGAGATAGGTCGTGCCAGTGTCGACCGCGGCCGTCTTCGCGGCGCTGGTCGCAAAGGCGAAGCCCCCTGCTCCGAGCGCCGGCGCCGTGTCCGTGCTGCTAGCCCCGACCGGCGTCAGTTGCACGACACGCCCGCCGGTCGTGCGGAATTCGCTCGTCAGCGCAGGCGCCCCCTTGATGGCGAACCCCGAACGCAGATACCCCTGCTCGAGCTGCTCTCGGCCGATCACGCGGTTGGCCGGATCGCCGAGGTCGAAGGCACCTGCGATCGAAAGCTGCGACGGCAACGCCGCCACCGTCATGGCTGCATATTGCGCAGCTTGCAGCGACGTCGTCGCGCTGTTGTTGATGACGTAGCGGATGCCCTGCTCCAAGCCCTGGCTGACGAACGCCTGCTTCGAATCGAGCAGCCCATCGAAGGTTACGCAACCGGTGTTGGCGCCGCCGAACGGCACATAGGCGTAGATGCGATTGTTGGAGGTCGGCGCAAGGCGAATGCCCAGCGGGTTGTCGCCCTTGCCCGAAAAGCCGATGAACGGAGGTGAGCTCAGCGCCGAGCCCGACAGGCGCAGCGCCCCACCCTCGATATCGATCCGGCTCTGATCGAGGATGTAGAATTTGGCGTTGCTGGCAAACCACAGGTTCAGGTTGCCCGAGACCTGGTAGACCGGCGGCAGATTGATGAAGGAGACGCCATAGCGCTCGAAGTCGCCGAACGCGACCGGGTTGGCAGACGCGAGCCAGACGACAGCACGATTGCGCGTCGCCTTGCTGATATAGGCCCGGACACGCTCGGCGAACCCGCCGGGATCCCGATCGAGATCGGCGGGCCGCTGTGTCGCAAACAGATAACTGCCACCGTACTTCTTCAGCGAGTCGTCGTAATTGATGAACGGTGGCAGAGACGAGCCCGTGCCGAGAAGGTAGCCGGCCCAGCCAACCGAGCCGGCAACCTTGGTCTCGTAAATCGCAGAGGAGTCGACCTGCTCGAACTGCGCTGACGCGGACGCGTCCATGCTCGTATCACCCGATCGGGAAGATGCCGAGCAAGGTGCCCGCCAGTGAATAGAGGGCACGATCGTCGATGATGTCGCCCTTGATGATGGTCACCGTATATTGGGCCGAGCCCAGCGCAGCATATTGCACCGTGATGCCCGCCTTCCACGTCGTCGCGCCGATCGTGATATCAGCGGCGAGGACCGCAGTGATCTGGGACTGCGAGACGATCGGCGTCCAGACCGGAATTCGTCCCTGGTACTGGAATGAGACGTAGGTCGTGTTGTTGGTGTCGCCGCTCGGCGTCGTCACCACGTTGCTGTTCGGGCTGGTCGGGGTGTTCACCGTCGGCAGCGCCGTGAAGGCCGCGCGCGGATATTCCTCGGTCCGTGCGGTCGCGGATGGCGCTGCCTTGACATCCAAACCGATCGGGAAGATGCCGAGCGTCACGCCCTGGAGCAAGTAGAGCCCACGATCGTCCACGATCTCGCCCGAGATGATGGTCACGGTGTACTGGGTCGATCCCAGCGCCGCATACTGGATCGTAATGCCCTTGCGCCAAGTCGTTGCGCCGATCGTGATGTCAGCCGCCAAAACGACTTGAGGTTGTGCCTGCGAGACCACCGGCGTCCAGACCGGAATGCGCCCCTGATACTCGAACACGAGCTGCGTCGTGTTGTTTTGATCGCCCGTCGGCGTCGCGACGACCTCGGTGTTGGGGCTTGTGGGAGTGGTAACGACGGCAGGAGCCGAAAAACGCACGCCTTCATGATGAGCCATGGCTATCTCCTTTTATAAAACACAGATCAAAACCCGCAGTACGCAACTGCCGGCGCGGCTGAAACGAATGGAAAATCGACTAAGCTACCAATGATTGAAATCTATCAGAGGTTGTGGCGTGTAACAGGGTTCGCGACGGTGGTCAATCGGGCCAGATCACAGTCTTCCCCCAACGCCCGGTCACATTCTGGTGTTTACATTTCGGGCGAAGCCGGGCGTCGCTCAGCGGCTGACTTGTTTCCGAAGCATCTGCATCGCTCGCTTCATCGCTGCGGACCGGATGAACGAGCCGAGCACGAATCCGGTAAAGCTGCTCTCCTTTCCGGAATCGACAATCTCCCCGCTCATCGTGACCGTGTAGTAGCGACCCATCGGGTGCATGGTCACCGTCAGCCCCTTGCGCAGGACAATGCCTGCAATTGCAATGTCCTCGGTCAGTTCGACCTCTACTTCGCCAATCGACACCAGCGCTCTCCAGCACGGGATCGTACCGTTGAAAAAGAAGGTCACCCAGGTGCTGTCATTCGTGTCGAACGTTGCAGCCACCTGCGCATTGCAATTCGTCGTCAGCTGGGTGTTGACGGTTTGATCGGTGAGCTGAGATGGCGCAGCGGGCAAGGCGGCTTCCGTCCTCGTTCAAGCGCTCAGCGTCATGCAAAATGACCAGCCGGAGGGTGACAAATAACTAGCCGCCGCCGGTTTGCGAGTCCATTTGCAATCCGGTCCCGGCCCCCGCCCGGACGGGGGCTCCGCACCCCACGCAGGTGCGACCATGGCCCTGGCCGTCACCTCCCGCGGATCGAGGAGTCCCGGCGGCTTTTCGCAACAGGCACGATCCGCTGCAGGAGCTGCTCTACCCGGATTTCTTCAAACTCTGTCGGCCTGTTGCCCGACCTTCCCGCCGATCGTCTGCCGCGCCGGGAAATCGCTCGACCGTTGGCCGCCGATGCCAAGGCTAATTTTTCTATATTTTTCAGTTCGTTGACAGCAACGTGCAACGCCGCCACGGCGGACGTCGGAGCGATCACGGTGCAGAGTCATCTCTGGCCTGAACGCCAGATCGTCGCTCGAGCGGGCGGCAATCCCCGTCTCCGGCCGGCGTCGGGTTGCCTCCAGGCCCTGCTGTTTCTACAACAGCCGGAGCGCCTCCCAAGCATCAGGACCATCCCTCAAAGTGAACGAGCAACGCTTCATCGGCTCGCTGACCGGCTTACGCTTCGTCGCGGCCGCAACGGTCGCCGTCGGCCATGGCGCCCCGTCGTTGGCGCAAGGCCTGCTGCCCGAGCTCATCGCACAAGTCAGCAGCATCGGAATGACAATGTTCTTCGTGCTGAGCGGATTCGTCCTGTGGCTCAACTATGCCGCACGCTTCCAGTCGCAACCGCTCGGAAGCGCTCTTCGCGAATTTGCCATCGCGCGCTTCGCCCGGCTCTACCCCATGTACGCCGTGATTACGCTCGCAGTCGTCGCATACGTCGTGATCGCGCGAGGTCTCTCGGCCCCGTCGCTCGGCTTCATCCTCACGATGACGCAAGCCTGGTTTCCCGTGCAGAACGGCACCATGCTGGTCGCAGTCGTGCCGTCGCTGCAGCACCTCTGGTCCATCAGCGTGGAGCTGTTCTTCTACCTGCTGTTTCCATTCGTCTGCCTGCTGTTTGCAGCCGTCGTCCGGCTGCCCACGATCATCTGGATCGCGCTGGCGAACATCGTGACGTTCGCGCTGACGATCGCGGCCGCCTTCACCTTCGGCGATGCGTTGCTACGGGCCGCCGCGCCGAGCCTTACGCAAAACGGGATGCAGTGGCTCACCTACTACTCTCCCTATCTTCACATCGCTCAGTTCCTGGCCGGCTGCCTTGCCGCCATGATCTACAGGAACCGCGCGGATGCCGGCGTCGGTGATCGGGAGCGACGCTGCGTGAGACTCCTGTTCTGGCTTTCGCTGGCGAGCCTCATCTGTGCGCCTGTGCTGCTGTTTCTGCAGCCTCGTCTGCCCGGCTGGTCGTTCGCGATCGAACTTGCCGTACGTCTCATCGAGATCTCGGGATTTTCGATCGTCTTCGTCGCAGCCAGTCGGTACGGTCATGCCGCTTGGCTGTCGTCCAGAGCCCTGATCATTGGTGGCGAATGCAGCTATTCGATCTATCTGCTGCATCCCTTTCTCATTCGGCTTGCGATGATCGGAAAGTCAGATGCTCCTGGCGCTCTTGAGCTCGCACTGCGGCTCGGTCTGTTCGTTGCGATTGCGACGGCGATGGCCTGGGTCACCTACATGCTCATCGAGGCGCCCTCGCGAACATGGTTACGGAGAGCCTTCGGCACGAGCGCACCGCGCGACGTGATCCATGCGAGCCCGGTCTGAGCGCGCCGGCTCATCGGCCGGCCCGTGCTTCGCGGTGCCTTTCTACCAGCGGTTTATTCGGACCATTTTGCACCAATTTAACATGATTGCCGCCAATCTCAGGCCTCCGGAACGGCAAGGGATGCAACGATGATTGTTGAGATCAAGGCGATGTGCGAAGCCAACGGGACCGTCCTTGCGACAACGAGCTACGACGATACCAACGAACGGGCGCGGGCGGTCGCGGTCATCGCCCTGCTCGAACAGGTGCTGGCGCATTCGGAGACCGCTGGGGATCAGCGCCTGTTCACTTTGGACGTCTCGCCCGTGTCGCCAACGGCAGCAGCTTCGTCTGCCTCCTGATACAAGGCACGGCAAGGCTCGCGGCAGCCGGCAGTCCGATCCACGCTCCCGCGCCGATGATCAGCCATCGTATGTTCACCTGCTGACACAGGCCTTCGCCTGTTTGCTCCATTTGAACGCGGTTCCGCACGGCGGCCTTGGCCGAGCGCCCGCAGGGCATTCGTTCCACACCGGCGCTCCTACCTCCCAGCCATTCACGACGCAGCCGCCATTCGGCGCGACGTGGCACCCAGGGCCGCACGACTCATTGGCGACCAACCGGCCCGCCCCTGCCGCAAGGCCGGTCAGCAGCACAACCCAAAACATCAGCCTCATCGCTTCGCTCCATTGGCTCTGAGGCGACGAGCCCCTGCGACCGCGCCCCAGCGGAAACCATGAAGGTGCCAAACCGTTCCTCCGACTGTCCCCGCCTGCTCGGGCTGAGATTTCGTCGGAGATCGTCGCCGCCAGCCTGTGACGAAACACCGCGCCGCCACCACACTCCAGCCCTACTACGCGCACGACTGCGCCATATCCGTGCACGGGAATGGGAAACCATGTAGCGAGAAGGTTTTCACCATGTTGGGCGATGATTGCGCAGCCTGGGCGAGCCGGAAGCGAAAAAGTCACCTCTCCACGCCAGTTGATCAAGGCGTTGGGGCGCGCGCGCTTAGAAACGTGACGAGCCAAACAACATCAGGAGCCGGCGGCACGAACTGCCGGCCAGCCTTGGATCGTCCGGATGCGTGCCGGACGGGCCGTGGCGAATGCAGGGAGCGATAGATCGACATCATGACACGAAAGCTTTCAGTCCGCGAAGTCATCGCCAGATCCTATCCCAGTTGGGACTATGCCATGGCGGACCGGTTGATCGCATGGCTCGATCATTGCGGTTACGAGATCGTGGAGAAGAAGCCGGAGCGCACCGCGGCTCTCGTGACCGATGACGCGCGGCCACACCTGATCGGCGCTCGATGAATGGAGCCCCTTCCGCCGGGGCGCTGTGAACGATCGGCGCTCCTCAAGTGGCAGCGCTCGGGCGGCGCAGGAACTGCGCATCCCGTTCTGGGGTTCAAGATGACAAGACCAACGCTCGACGTTTCATCGAGCACCATGAGATCAGGGAAGGATCACCAATGTCTCGCAAGCTCACACCACGCCAGGTCATCGCACGCTCCTACCCGACCTGGGATTACGCCATGGCCGATCGCCTGATCGCTTGGCTGGATGATTGCGGCTACGAGATCGTCGAAAAAGGAGCTGCGCACCTGGGCGCAAGCTTGGTGCCTGCTGCGCCGGAATCGACACCGTCGCATGAAAGCACACATTGATCCCGTCGCGGTCACCGAGACCGCGAACAGGGTCTCCGGACAGTCATTGGCATGAGAAAGCCCGACTCAGGCGAGCAGTTGTTTTTCGATTTCGTAGACCGGAAGCTTGACCAGATCCTTGTGGACCTCGCCATGCAGCGCCTTTCGTACCGCGTCGGAATAGTCGGCGCGGATGATCCCGAGCGCGCGCGGCGACGCCACCATCGTGACGGCTTTGGTTTCGCCTGAAATGACAGCATGATGCAGGCGATCAGCAAGCTGCTTGAGAAAGGCGCGCTCAGCCTGATCATGCCAATCCGTCTGATCCACTGAACTCCGAGCATTGCCGAATGACTGCTGCACCGAGCCGGGAGCGTCGGTGCCCTGAGCGCTCGTGCGGTCGTTCTCCTGCTCACGGACCTCTTTGGTGTGCAGGTTCGGAAACATGCTGTCACCGACGTTCTCGAGGATCAGCGCCTTGCGCCCGTCGCACACGACGATCCAATCACCGGTTCCGACCTTCATCTTGTCCATGAGATTACTCCATCATCCGAATTGCAGCGAAGAATGTGCTGGCGAGCCCATCGGGAGAAACTGCCCCCAGCTATATGCCTTCTTCGAAATCTTCCAAGGAAAGGCCGAACTCCGAGAGAGCCTCCTCCAGATAGTCGCCGAGCATCGGAGTTTCGATCAGGTACGTCGCGGTGCGATTGTTGTGCGCCTGAGCGGCCTGCGCACGAAGCTCATCCCAATTGTCCAGCGAGCCGTCGCCCCGGCCCAGCCACATCAGCGTGACCAGATCGATCTGTTCGTCGACATTGAGGCCCCTGATGAAGCTGACGAGCTCCGACCTGTCCGTGTTCAGGCCCCGCCCAGCGGTACCGGGCGCCGCGTCGTCATCTGCCAAATCTGCCAGCAATTCGGGTTCGGTCGCTTCCATTTCGTGCTTGTGGATCTTGGTCACGACGAAGGCGACCTTCTCCGGCGAGATTGAGAGGGTGGGCGTGGTAGTCGTCATTCAGCGTCTCCTGGGTCCCCGGGCAAACGCTCCCAGGTCCCATGCAGAGACGCTAGGCGTTCCGGAAGGAGCGCACTTTGCGCAAGATCAAGGCAGCGTGGCGGCGTGAAAAACGGCGCAACAGCCCGCGCGAGTTCAACCGCCCCGTGGCGCGATTGCAGCGGGACTGCTTGGATCGACCAGGGGCTGCGGGCGATCGATACTACCAGGTCCAATCGAAAGAGCCGACACGCGGCTGCTGCGCGACCAGGATCATCGGTCTGCCCGGATGAGCTCTTGCGGTCCTTCGCTTCTTCACCTCTGCAGCCGGCTTGCCTGTGTCGGCAATCCGCGTCGCGCGAGGCTTCTCGGCGGCCTTCACTGCCGCAACCTGCGGGTTGGCCTCGACGGCGCTCATCTGCGCGAAGGCGTCGCGGGGACTGCTCTTGGCGACTTCTGCTGCAGGCTGCTCCGCCTTCGCGAGCTTCACCGGAGCTGGCGTGGCGATCGAGGTGTCCATCACGATCCGCTCCGGCCACTTTCTCGTGGACTGAATGCGCACCGGGGGAAGATCCGACGCAGACGACAGGCTTGCAGGCAATGGCACGCTGGGAAGCACGGCATCCGCCAGGACGAGCAGCGCCAGCAGAGTTCCACCGACGAACATAAAGTAACGCAGAATGGGCATAATTTACCGCTCCGTCGGCACCTGCGCCGACATCCACCTAACGGAGGATCATGACAGTATGTTCCCGCGTCGAACGCTCGGGTTCAAAGACCGCGGGAGACTAGCGCGACATAATTAGATTTTCGTCGCTGCAACCAGCGCGCATTTGGCCGCGCTGACGTTAACGTTGACGAATCCGACATGGACCGCCACGAAGGTCTTCCGGCTGCGCGACCCGACTTGGCCGGGCACGATCCGTCGGCGGTCGGTGACGTGACCACCGTCCCGCCGGCTGAAGGCGCAGGTGATTTCGATGTCCTTGATTGCGAAACTGTTGGCATTCCGTAGCGTGAAGGTCACCAGCGCCTTCGATCCAAGACCGCCGCGCCGCCAGGACTGGGAACTGATCCGCAGGCCGGACAGAGCCGCCGGGTCGAGCGCAGGGGATGACGCAGGCGGCATCGTCGGCGACAGGCTGGCATTCGCGTCCATGACGTTCCGGCCGGAGCCGACCACGGGGGACGAATCGGGGTGCGGATTGGATGCATCCGCCAGACTGGGCACCACGGGCGAGAGCCGACGCGACGTCTCAGTCCCGTCTTCGTCTCCTTCGTAGCCGCTGCTCGGGGGGGCCGATCCGACCCGCGTGAGGCTGGGGTCGGCCACCTCCTCCTCTTCGACCGACATGATCAGCCACCCGACCGTGCTGAACATGACCAGCGCGAAGATCGCCAACCCCGACACGGCGGCTCCCAAAGGGATGGACGCTCCGTCGCTTCGGCGCATGGCCAGCGACGCCGCGGCATCGGGCTTGCGTCCCAGCAAACGAAAGAGACCCGCGCTCATGTCTGCACCATCGGCTGCCCGGCGGGGGCATCTGGAAGCTTCAATCGGCAAACATCGATAGGGTTGCATGCAAAGCCGACAATTGGAGGGCAGGCCCGGATACCGGTCGGTCGGCCGGGCTGGCGCGGCCGCTGACAGAGCGGTAGACATCCGCACAGTTGCCGACACCTCAAGAAACGCCGCCGCGCCGCGGGCGGTTCACTCTTTCGAAAGATCTCGACGATGTTGAATGTCACGTGGGACCACATCCATCTCCGCAGTCCGGACCCGGAAGCCACCGCCAGCTGGCTTCACGACATTCTCGGCGGCGAGATCATCCGCAATCCCGGCCGCATCGACGTCAGGCTCGGCGGTGCCAGCGTGTTCATCGCCAAGGTCGAGCCGGGCGACGGCGTCAACGCGCCGCCTATGACGCCGCACCAGGGCCTCGATCATTTCGGCCTCACCGTGAAGGACATCGACGCCGCGGCCGCCGAGCTCAAGGCCAAAGGCGTCACCTTCACGACCGAGCCGACCACGATCCGCCCCGGTGTTCGCATCTGCTTCATCCGCGGGCCGCAGGGCATTTCCATCGAGCTCCTGGAGCGCGACAAGAAATACGTCTGACCGCCGTCCCGCACGGCTACGTCATGCTGCCCGGCATGAAGCAGCGAATCTGGAGGCCCTGATAGCCGCGCATCGGCCATACCATGGTACGGCCGACACGGTTGGGCTCGGTGATGACCGCGTCGTCGGGAACATCGAGCCATTCCCCCTCGATACGGACGCGGTAGTGACCGCCCCTGCTCTCCCAGTCGACATCGCTGACGGCGCTGCCGTCGGCGTCAGAGCAGCATGGGCCCTTGCCGCTGCGCAGACCGTCGAACCATGCCTTGATCTCCGGCGACGAGTTCGCATACTGGCCGCGATCACGCGCCAGTGACGGTGGCGCGGCGAGTGCGATCAACAGCGCCGCACTGCTGACTTGGACAGGCGGCTTCCATCGCGCGACCGCCTGCCGCCTCGAACCCGTGTTGCTTATGTCGGCACGATCAGCGCGATGCGGCCCATGGCCGCGGGACCCGATCCATCTGCTCATTTCCATCTGGCTCCTGCACCACCCCAGGGTGCGCGGGATGGAAATGCATCAACCGGGCCAGATTTCGATTCGATCTCGGCTTCGTGAGAGTCAATCCGGGGGGTTACGCAGATCTCCCTACTCGGCCGCCTGCTCGAGAGGTGCGACCCGCGGCAGAATGATCTGGATGCGCGTGCCCGCGCCAGGCTCGGAGTCCAGATCGAGCCGGCCGCCGAGCCGGCTGGTCACGATGCTGTAGACGATGTGAAGGCCCAGGCCGGTGCCGCCCTGGTCGCGGCGCGTCGTGAAGAAAGGATCGAAGGCGCGGCGGCGGACGTCGAGCGACATGCCGCAGCCATTGTCGGAAAAGACGATCTCGACATTGTCGCGGCCGGACTCCCGCGCCCTGATTTCGATCACACCGCTCCTGCCGTCCGGAAACGCGTGCGCGACCGCATTGAGGAACAGATTGGTCAAGACCTGCCCGTAAGGCCCGGGGTAGCTGTTCATCACCAGATCGGGCTGGCAATCCACGTTCACCGTCAGGTTCTGTCTCCGCACACCCGGGCGCAGGCTCATCACCACCTGCTCGGTGAGATCGGCGAGATCGAAGGTGCGCTGGTCGGAGTAGTTGCGGTCCGCTGCGACCTGCTTGAACGACTGGATCAGTTCGGCCGCGCGATTGAGGTTGGCGACGAGCTGCCCCGCGGCGCTGCGGCTCATCTCGATGAACTCGTTGAGGCTCGACCGCCGCAGCTCACCCCGCGTGACCGCCTCGCTGAAGCGCTCGGTCTTGCGCTCGAGCGCGGAAGCGACCGTCAGGCTGATGCCGACGGGGTTGTTGACCTCGTGGGCAACGCCGGCGACCATCCGCCCGAGCGCCGCGAGCTTCTCGGCTTCGATCAGCGATGCCTGGGTGTCGCGCAGGTTCCGGAGCGCCGTCTCGGCGGCCTCCTTGGCCTTGCGCATCTCCAGTTCGCTCTTCTTGCGCTCGCCGATGTCGAGCGCCACCGTGACGATCTTGTCGACCTCGCCGTCGGCGTCGAGAAGCGGCAGCTTGTTGACCAGCCATTGCCGCATGACGTTGCATGAATCGAGGTATTCCTCCTCGTAGAACCCGAGGCCGGCCTTCGTCGCCAGCACGCGCTTGTCGTTCGAGTCCGTCTTGTTCGCGCCGTAGCGCGACATCAGCTCGCCCGTGGTGCGGCCGAGCGCATCCTCGGGCTCGACGTTGAAGATGCCGGCCATGTAGCGGTTCATCAGGACATAGCGCAGCTCGCGATCCTTGACGTTGATCACCGCCGGCACCGTGTCGATGACCTGCTGCAGCAATCGCCGGCCTTCAGCGATCGCGTCCTCGGCGCGCTTCTGATCCGTGATGTCGCGGACCACGCCTTCGTAGCGAACCACCTCGCCGTTCTCATCCCGCACCACCGTGCCGCTGTCGGAAAGCCAGCGGATCTCGCCGGTGCGCCGCCGCACCTGGTATTCGAACTCGCGCACCATGCCGTCGCGCCGCATCAGCCGCTGATAGCGTTCGCGCGCAAGGGGATGGACATAGATCGTATCCGCGATGTCGTTGACGCTCTGGATCAGCTCGCTCGCGGATTCGTAGCCCATGATGCGCGCGAGCGCCGGATTGGCATTGAGCACGAGACCACTCGGTGTGGTCACATAGATGCCGTCGATCGAAGCTTCGAACAGCTTGCGATAGCTCTCCTCGGCCAGCCGCTGCTCGGCCAGCGCGCGGACCGCCGCCTCACGCGCCGCGTCGGCATCCTGCAAAGTCTGCCGGAAGACTTCCGCCGCCCGCGCGATGTCGCCGATCTCGTTCTGAACGTCGGTCTGCGGGATCGACGCCGCCTTTTCGCCCGCCGCCAGCGCCCTGATCGAGCGCGCGATCGAGGCCAGCGGCCGCACGGTGCGCCGGACCACGAAGGACGCAGCGAAGATGCCGATCAGAACGCCCGCCGTGCCGAAGATGATGCTTTGCCATTTCGTCTCCGCCAAGGTGCGGGCGAAGTCGCGCGACAGCACCTTGCCCTGGCTTGCGCTCAGGGCGCGCAGCAACTCGGTGACCCGGCCGATCAGCCGCCCCTCGATGCCCAGCACCTCCTTGTCGAGGCGCGCGATCTCGTCCTCGGTGCCGGCAATGGCGATGATCGCCTCGGCATAGCGGTCGGCGGCCGCACGAAGCGCGCTGTCCTCGATCGGCATTGCGCGCATGCTGCGGGCGGCCTGCTCGGCGCCAGCCGGGTCGCGCGCCAGCAGCGCCGCGCCGACCTGATTCTGCACCTGGAACAAGGCCCGCGCCGTGGCGCGATCAGTCAGGCCGGCGATGGCGTCCTCGAAGCTCTCGCGCGCCGCCGGCAAACCCGATAGCAGCTCGGCACGCCGCGCGATCAGCGCGCTGATGCGGTCGATGCCTTCGCGGTAATTGGCGAGCCGCTGGGCAACGCCGTCGATGGTCGCCTGCTGCTCCGGTGCGAGCTGCAGGCGCGTCTTCTTCAGGAGCGCGCTGAGCTCCGTCGCCGCCTCCATGGCACGGTCGGAGCGCGAGCCGGGATCGGTGACGAAATCGCGCGCCGCGAGCCGCAGCTCGTTCATGCGCTGGTCGATCTCCTCGGCGAGATCGCCGACGCCCTGCAGCCGCTGCAACTCGGCAAAGGTCGAATCGATATGCCGAATGGCGATCACGCTCGCCATGCTGGTCGCGGTGATGACGGCAAGCAGCAGCAAAAAGCTGCCAAAGATCATCCGCCCGATCGTCATCGATCGGAGGCTGCTGCAGGCCGTGTCGAGGTCCGGTAATCTACTCATGGGATCCGATGGTCGGAACCGCACTATATACGAGCCGCTGGGCGGCCAAATGAACATATAGAGAACAATTTTCGTCCGCGCATCATCCGCCGGACGAAAAATAGCCTGTGCGGTTAACCGGCCGCACCGAACTCGAACACCTCCCCATCATAGCCCGCCTCGCGCGGAATGCGCAGCTGGCGACCGCCCTCGGCGGTCTTGGTCATGACCGGCATCACGGTGACGATGTCCATGTCCCGCGCCGCCGCCAGGGCGTCGGCCACCGCGGGCTGCTTGCCGAGCCGGATCAGGTTGCGCGTGGTCGGGAACGGCAGCTTGAACCGGCCGTCCTCGCCGCCGGCCAGCGCCTCGCGCGGCGAGACCCAGACGGAGTCGGTCGATTCCCGGCCGTCATGGGCGCCGAGTTGGTCCGGCGGCGCCGCCGCCAGAAAGAACCAGGTGTCGAAGCGTTTCGGCATGCCCTCGGGCGTGATCCAATGGGCGTAGGGAACGAGCGCATCGAGCGCCAGCACCAGACCGTGAGCTTCCAGAACCTGGAGAAAGCTGATCTTGCCCTCGCACAGTGCCAGACGATGCGCCGCCTCGATGTCGCGAGCGGCAGCGGCATCGATCAGCGCGTCCGATCGGCGCAGCCGCGCCAGCAGGATGCCGCTCTCCTCGAAGGTCTCGCGCACCCCGGCGATGCGGAAGCCGAGCGCCTCGGCTTCAAGACCCTCGTCGCCGGCATAGAGCTCCGGCCTGCCGGCGATCTCCTGATCGCCTCTGTCGACGCTACCGCCGGGAAACACCAGGGCGCCCGAGTTGAACTCGATCTGATGGTGACGCACCATCATGAACACCTCGATCTCGCGCGCGACTGCGCTGTCGCGCAGCAGCAGCACGGTCGAGGCGGGACGGACGGCGGCAGCGTCAGCCATGGTCACTCCGCGGCGGTGGCACGAGGTTGCAGATTGGCACGCGCGTCGTAACGCGCCACGCGCGACAAGAGATAGTCGACCTCGGCCCTGGCCGCGGCCGTGATCGCGGAGGCCGGCCTGCGCTGCGCGCTGGAGGCGATCGCGCCGCGCTTCTGCAGCACGTATTTGCGCACGGCCAGCCCTGCCCCCGGCTGCTGCTCGTAGCGCACCAGCGGCAGATGCGCGTCGAACAGGTCATGCGCGGCGTCGCGCTTGCCCGCCTGCGACAGCTTGACCACGTCGACCAGCATTTCAGGGAAGGCGTAGCCGGTCATGGCACCGTCGGCGCCGCGCTCCATCTCGAAGTCGAGGAACAGGCCGCCATTGCCGCACAGGATCGACAGCGGCCGCAGCGAGCCGTCCTTCTGGAACGCGCGCAGCGTCGAGATCTTCTCCAGGCCCGGCCAGTCCTCATGCTTGAGCATCACGCAGGAGGGGCTGTCCATGACGATCTTGCGGATGACGGCCGGCGTGAACTGGACGCTCAGCGTCAGCGGGTAGTCCTGCAGCACCCACGGAATGTCCTCGCCGATGGCCTCCTGGGCCTGCTTGAAATAGCCCGTGATCTGATCATCGGTGCGCAGGCTCGGCGGCGGCGCGATCATCACGCCGGCAGCGCCCGCATCCATCGAGGCGCGCGCCAGCGCGCGCATGGTGGCAAAACCCGGCGCGGAGACACCGACGATGATCTGCAGGTTCTTGGCCCGCTTGGCAAAGCGCACTGCAACCTGCTCGGATTCAGCGGCGTCCAGCTTCGGCGCCTCGCCCATGATGCCCAGCACGGTGATGCCGTCGCAGCCGGCCTCGGCATAGAAATCGACCAGCCGGTCGATCGAGGCCTCGTCGATGCGACCGTCATCATGGAACGGCGTCGGCGCGATCGCGAAGGTGCCTTTGGCGGCGGCGGTGAGCTTCATCTGGTCTGGTCTCCAACCTCTCTGTCATTCCGGACGCGCCAGGCGCAGGCCCGAAATGACGACCTGAATACATCAAAACCGCCGTGCGGACTTGGCTATATCGGCCTCCGAAAAGAATATCTCCTCTGCATGGGCGGCGATGTCCTCCGCTTTCCACGCCGACGACGGCGGTTTCCAGCCGTCCATTTCCATCATACGCAACTCGCGCACGCCGCGTGGACCGGACACGCCGAGCACCTTGCCGGTCTGATCCCCCGAGAGTCTGCTGACCATGTAGAGCACGGCCGGCGCGATGCCCTCGGGCGTCAGCGCCGCGCCCGGGTTTTCCTTGTAGCGCGGCAGGTCCACGGTCATGCGGGTCAGTGCGCCCGGCGCCAAGGTCCACACCCGGATGTTGTACTTGCGTCCCTCGATCGCCAGCACGTTCGACAGGCCCCAGATACCGCCCTTCGCGGCGCCGTAATTGGACTGGCCGAAATTGCCGATCAGGCCCGAGGTCGAGGAGGTGTTGACGATGACGCCGCCGCCATTGTCGCGCATCCAGCGGAACACGGGAAGCGTGCAGCAGAAGGTGCCCTTGAGGTGCACCTGGACCACCTTGTCCCAGTCGGCCTCGCTCGACTTGGCGAAGGTCTGGTCGCGCAGGATGCCGGCATTGTTGACCAGGATGTCGGCGCGACCGAAATGGCGGATGGCATCGTCGAACACCGACTGGCCGCCGGCCATGGTCGAGATGTCGGCGCCGTTGGCGACGGCACGGCCGCCTTCAGCGGTGATGGCCGCCACCACCTGCTCGGCCATCGACAGGTCCGAGCCGGAGCCGTCGCGCGGGCCACCGAGGTCGTTGACCACCACAGCCGCGCCCTCGCGTGCAAACAGTTTTGCGTAGGCCTCTCCCAGCCCGCCACCTGCGCCGGTGATCAGCGCCACCTTGCCGTCGAGCAGTCCCATGGGTGTCTCCTCCTGCGCCGTGTCTTTTGTTGCCCGTCATGGCCGGGCTTGACCCGGCCATCCATCTTCGGAAGAGGATGGATGCCCGGGTCAAGCCCGGCCATGACGGCAACTAACAGACGTGCCTCACATGGCAATAATCAACCCAGCACCGTCTTGCCGTTCTTGATCACGGTGACGTTCCGCTCCTTCACCCGCGCCTCGAACGAGATCACGTCGCCGTCCTTCCACAGATCGACCGTCACGGTCTCGCCGGGAAACACCGGCGAGGAGAATCGCGCGGCGTGCTGGCGGAAGGCTGACGCATCGTAGTCGGCGTAGGTCTGCAGCACGGCGCGGCAGGTCAGGCCATAGGTGCACATGCCGTGCAGAATCGGCCGCGGGAAGCCCGCGCGGCGCGCGAATTCGGGATCCGAGTGCAGCGGGTTGCGGTCGCCGCAGAGGCGGTAGATCAGCGCCTGGTCGGGCCGCGTCGAAATCTCGACGCTGCGGTCGGGTGCACGCGACGGCACCGGATGCGGGTCGGGGATGCCGCCGGAGGGGCCGCCGAAGCCGCCGTCGCCGCGCGCGAAGCGCGAGGCCACCAGGGTCGCCAGCGGAGCGCCGCCCTCGTCGCGCAAGATCGTCTGATGGCGGATGACCGCGCCCTTGTCCTTGCCCTTGTCGGACACCGCGAGCACGGAGGAGTCGGCCGTGATCTTCGCCGCGGTCGCCAGCGGCTTGTGAAAGGTGATGTCGCGCTCGCCGTCGACGACCAGCACGCGGTTCAGCTTCATGTCGCCGGGGCTTGCGCCCCAGGCGGCGACGGAGGCAAAGGTCGGCACCACCTTCAGTGGACGCGGCTCGGCCGTGGCCTCGTTGACGAAGGCAAGCTCCTTCTCGTCCATCGGATCGGCCCCCATGCCGATGCCGTAGGCGTAGAGCATCACCTCGCGATCGGTGTAGGCGTAGTTCTGCCCGATCGCCTTCATCGCCATCAGCTCATCGTAGTTGATCGGCATGTTGCCTCCCCAAACCTCGTTCTTTGTAGGGTGGGAAAAGCGAAGCGTGCCCACCGCCTTTCTTAGTAGAACGGTGGGCACGGCGCTCTGCACCTTTGCCCACCCTACGCACTCGTCGTGGAGCACACCGCTCGTTCCGCATCCGTCATTGCGAGCGGAGCGAAGCAATCCAGGGCTGCGCAAGGACTCTGGATTGCTTCGTCGCTTCGCTCCTCGCAATGACGCGTGGATGCATCTTTGCTCCCTCTCCTAAACCGGCGTGAAGAACGGCAGCGGGGCGCCGTCGGTCGGCTTGAACACCACCTTCACCTTCTGGCCGATCTTCAACGCGTCGAAATCGCAATCGACGAAATTGGTCTGCAGCGACGGGCCCTCCTTCAAGGTGACGTAGCCGATCGCGTAAGGGCCGGTCGGCGACTTCCGCATGATCGAGAACGTGTAGATTTCCCCCTCGCCCGCGCTCTGCTCCCACACCGTCTGGTCCGAGAAGCAGAACGGACAGATCGAGCGCGGAAAATAATGCGCCTCGCCACAGGCCGTGCAGCGCTTGATCATGAACTTGCCCTCGGCCGCAGCATCCCAGAACGCCTTGGTCTCGGGATTGGTGATGGGGGCCGGCAGTTTCTTCGCTTCGGACATCAGACGCGCTCCAGAATGCAGGTCGAGGCGGCGTGGCGCACGCCGAGCAGGCCGCCGGTGCCATGGGCGATGGCGAGATCGCAGTTTTGCACCTGCACCTTGGGATGGGCTTCGCCGCGCAGCTGGCGCACGGCCTCGATCACCTTGGTCATGCCGCCGCGGTTGACGGGATGGTTGCTGCAGAGGCCGCCGCCATCGGTGTTGAACGGCAGCTTGCCGACACCGGAGATGAGATTGCCGTCGGCGACGAACTTGCCGCCCTCACCCTTCTTGCAGAAGCCGAGATCCTCGAGCTGCATCAGCACGGTGATGGTGAAGCTGTCATAGATCGAGGCGTATTTGATGTCCTTGGGGGTCACGCCCGCTTCCGCGAAGGCGCGCGGGCCGGACCACACACCGGCGGAATAAGTGAGATCGAGGTCCTTGCCGCCGCGCGGCCCCTTCATCGCCTCGCCATGGCCGATGAGACGCACCAGCGGCTTCTTCAGACTCCTGGCGATCTCCGGCGTGGTCACGATCAGCGCGCCGCCGCCGTCGGTGACGACGCAGCAATCCATGCGGTGCAGCGGATCGGAGATCATCGGCGAGTTGATCACGTCCTCGACCGTGACGACCTCCTTCAGCATCGCATGCGGATTGTACTGCGCATGATGCGAGGCCGCGACCTTGATCCAGGCGAGCTGCTCCGATGTGGTGCCGTAATCGTGCATGTGGCGCATCGCGCACATGCCATAGGCGTTGTGGGTGGTGGCGCCATAGGCCATCTCGAAATCGGCCTCGGCGCCAGCGGCACGCGGCGGCATCGGCCCGGTGCGCGGCTTGCCGGCCAAGGTGATCAGCGCGATCGAGCATTTGCCGGCGGCGATGGCCTCGGCGGCATGGCCAACATGGATGAGATAGGAGCAGCCGCCGGTCTCGGTGGAGTCGATGTGCCGGACCTTCAGCCCGAGATAGTCGACCATCGGCCACGCGCCGCCCGGCGCGTCGCCGGCGCAGAAATAGCCGTCGACATCCTTCGCGCTGAGACCCGCATCCTCGAGCGCGCCCTTGGCGACCTCGGCATGCAGCTGCGCGGTGGATTTGTCGGGTGCATGCCGGGTCGGATGCTCATAGATCCCGGCAATGTAGGCCTTGCCCTTGATGGTCAACTCCGTCTCCGCTTCCTGTCGTTTCGTCCCAGGTGGTTGGAGATTTTTTGGACCGTTGGATAGAGCTTGGCAAGCGTGGAAAATATTCCGCAGGGTGGAGATGGTCGCACCCCAGCGACATATTTCGACGTTGCAAGCGACAGCGCCCATGCTGTCATCGTCCGGCTTGACCGGACGTCCAGTCGTCCAGGGATCGCAACGATTGAATCGAGACGCCGCGGCGTACTCGATCGCCCGTTCAAGCCGGGCGATGACATCTGAGTGCGTGGTCGGCCTCTTGCAAAAGCCGCGCTTTCTCGTTCCCGCGACAGATCCTGCCCGAGTCATGCTCATCTCGTTTGCCCTCATCAAGTCGGAGGGCGCGAGGAAGGCCGGACCTCGGCTGAGGCCCGTGGCCCGCCTGCTCAAAAGAATGCAGGCGGCAGGTACCAC
>NZ_JAUEUK010000020.1:0-81231 GCF_032487555.1 Bradyrhizobium sp. SZCCHNRI1029 | reverse complement strand
CTCCAGCAGAAGCGCTTGACGAGCTGCTGTCACGAATGAAAACACTTGGTGTTGCGACCACCGCTTGAGCCCGCCGGATCTGTCCGGCTGAACCTGTGGTACCTGCCGCCTGCATTTTTTCCGCAGGCGGGCCACGGGCCTCAGTCGAGGTCCGGCCTTCCCTGCGCCCTCCGCTTTCGGAGGGCCAATGAACCGGCATCCCTCGGGCAATTCGGGCCGCGAGAACAGATCACCATGCCTGGAACGCTCTCGCCACAACTCCCAGCGCCGTCCCGGCACCCATTGGGCGATAGCGCACGCCTCGCGCCACCCGCCTGTTCACGCAGTCGTGTCACGTCCCCCGTAACGCCGGCCGGGCACCGACGTATCTTGCAGCAGAGGCCGGACCGGGCCAGTGTTTCCGGCCGGCGAGACGAGACAAGCCCACCTCACGAGGATCCGAAGATGCGCCTCACCCGCTCCCTTTTCGTCAAGACAGCCGTGCTCGGTGCGATGGCGGCCGGCATCCTGGCCTGGCAGCCGCTGCACGCCGCCGAGCAGGCCGTTGTGATCCCGCCGCCGGCCCAGGACCAGGCGGCCTCCGACGCGCTGGAAACCGCTGTCGTCGCCGGCGGCTGCTTCTGGGGCGTCCAGGGCGTCTACCAGCACACGGCCGGCGTGGTCAGCGCGGTGTCCGGCTATGCCGGCGGCACCAAGGCCACGGCCGATTACCGCACGGTCTCGAGCGGCACGACGGGCCACGCGGAATCGGTCCAGATCAAGTACGACCCGAAGAAGATCTCCTATGGCAAGATTCTGCAGATCTTCTTTTCGGTCGTGCACGATCCGACCCAGTTGAACCGACAGGGCCCGGACTCGGGACCGCAATATCGCTCGGCGATCTTCACCACCTCGGAGGCGCAGAGGAAGGTCGCGGAGGCCTATGTCGCCCAGCTCGACAAGGCCAAGGTGTTCGGCAAGCCGATCGTCACCAAGATCGGCAAGCTCGACGCGTTCTATCCGGCCGAGGCCTATCATCAGGACTACCTGACGCTGCACCCGAGCCAGCCCTATATTGCCTATAACGACCTGCCGAAGATCGAGAATCTGAAGAAGATCTTCGCGGAGAACTATGTCGAGAAGCCGACGCTGGTCGGCGAGGCCAAGGCAATGAACTAAGGCAACGAACTGAGGCGACGAACTAACTGGGTAACGAACTGAGGCGACGACCTGCGGCCGCGACCGAGGCCGATCAGCGCAATGACAGGGAGCGGACCAGTTCGGTCCGCCCGGAGGACAACGGGATGAGCGACACCAAGACGAGCGACAAGGTCATCAAGAGCGAGGCGGAATGGCGCGAGGAGCTGACGCCGATGCAGTACGCCGTGCTGCGCGAGAAGGCGACCGAGCGCCCGTTCTCGGGCGAATACGAGCATGAGCATCGCGCCGGGACCTATGTGTGCGCCGGCTGCGGCCAGACCCTGTTCGAGTCCGACGCCAAATTCGACTCCGGCTGCGGCTGGCCGAGCTTCACCCAGCCGGCGACGGAGAGCCACATCGACGAGGAGACCGACCATACCCACGGCATGGTCCGCACCGAGGTGCTGTGCTCGAAATGCTCCGGCCATCTCGGCCATGTCTTTCCCGACGGCCCGGGGCCGACCGGCCTGCGCTATTGCATCAACTCGGCGGCCCTGAAGCTGAAGCCGCGCTGACGTTTCCATCGGCCTCGGTTCCGTCACGGACGGTAATCGGGGCCGCTGGGCTGGCGGCCGGCGCGGCGCCGGGGGCCAAAACCGGCCACCAGGGGCGAGATTTTAGCCGTGCAGATCGGGCTCTCCTGCATTCACAAGTTGTGGATCGATTAAGCCGTTGAAAAAATAGGATATTTCAGTAGGCCCCGAACCAGGCCGGATTTACGATGTGAGCGTGCAGGATTCGCATTTCTGCCAAATCGGCCTATATTAGAGACCGTAACTGACTATGCAGGGCCGGGCCGCCTGGAGCGGCAAATCCCGCCCTCCACCCCCGCAATCGCTGGCGTCATTGCCAAGCTGAATGTTTTGAAAGCTCGCGTCAGCGCTTCCAGCCGACAAGAAGAGGTCTCAGACCATGCGTCCACTGCGTCCGTTCAACTTCAACACCTCTGCCGAACTGTTTCCCGCCGCCATCCGCAAGAAGAAGCGGGCGGGCTTCGCCTACCGGCGGTTCGGCACCGCGGCTGAAGCCGTGCGCTTCGCCATGGAGGAGTTGCCTGCGGATTCGCTGAATGGCGCCTACCTGCAGGTCGAGGAAGCCCGCTTCGACCAGAACGGCATCCGCACCTTGTATGAGAGCGAGGCGTTTCCGTTGCCGCGCCGGGGGGTCGACAAGGCGCAGGACGCCGATGCGGCCTGACGGCTGCCAGACCAGTCTTCAACACCCTGCCCCGCCTCGCGCGGGGCAGTTTTTTTATGGGGGTCGGTTTGCGAGGTTTTGGCCCGGTCTCGCAGCGCCTCAACGCGACTGGGTATCCAGCCACCGCCGCAGGATCTTGGCGTTGCGCATGTTGGCGCGGAACAGCACGTCGAAGGCGTCGCCCGCGACGGGGACCATGCCGATCACCCCCTCGACCGCGACATTGCCCAGCATCCGCGTAATGACGTGCCAGGGCGCGCCCAGCGCACGGGCCTCGCGCACCAGCCACAGCGACAGCGCGGTCGCGATGAGGTCGCCGACCACCGGGATCAGGCCGATGATGCCGTCGATGCCATAACGGATGTTGGTGCCGGGCAGGACGAAGGCGACGTCGAGCAGCTTCGCCACGGCCTCCAGCCGCGCGATGCGCTGCTCACGGGTCAGATTGCCGAAGGGATTGGCGGTGTTGAAATCGAAGCGCACACCGTCCGGACCGACGAAGGCGCCGTTGAACGAGGACCGGAAGGAGCCCTGCGGGATCTCACGTCCGTCCTGGTCGATGATCGGTCCGCGCGCCTCATTGGCGTCGAAGTGCGCCTGCGAGGCGCGTCCGCGGCGGGGCGAGGGAGCCATGTGGTCTTGCATACCCATGAGATGGCAACGCGCGGGGCTCGGCACAAGTTGCGTCGAACCGTCGCCTTGTCTCGCCTAGCGGCCCCGGGCGCCGGTCGGCGTCAGCCCGAAGCGGCGCCGGAAGCAGCGGTTGAAATAGGACAGGTCGTTGAAGCCGCAGGCAAACGCGATGTCGCTGATGCGGCGTCCGCCGCCGGCCAGCAGGTCCATGGCCTTGCGCAGGCGCAGCTCGTTCAGCCGGGCCGAGAAGCCGGCGCCGGCCTCATGCAGCAGGTCATTGACGTAGCGCTCGGACAGCCCGGCCGCGACGGCGAGCTTCTGCGCCGAAAAATCCGGTTCGGTGAAGCGGCTGTTCAGAATGGTCAGCAGCCCCGCCAGGCGAACGCTGCGCAGGCCGCCGCGGCCGGCCTTGCGCATCGCGTCGCCGCGCACACCGAGCCCGAGCGCCACCAGATCGAGCAGATGCTGCGCGATCGCCGGGCCGGCCTCGTCGGCCGCGGCGGGATAGGCGAGCAGCAGCTCGCTGTAATCCATCGCCAGCGACAGCGCGCCGCCCGGCGCCAATTCGCGTCCGACCAGATCATCGACACCGGAGACCATCGAGCGCAGCGTCATCATCGGCAGATGCACGTTGACGAAGCGCTTGTGGCTGGCGCCGTCGGCGCTGAAGAAAGGCTCATCGAGCTTGAGCAGCACCATTGCGCCGGGACGCAGAACGAACTCGCGTCCGCGATGGACGACCATCGCCTCGCGGCTGCCGGCGTTGCGCGCCAGGCAATAGCGGTCGTCATTGGTCGCGAGCACCTGGCGCCGTTCGCGCCTGACACGGGTGAAGGTGCCGTCGCAGCGCCCGAGCAAGGTGGTCCCGATGTGGATCGCGTTCATTGCGGCGCGAAACGGCACGTCCTCGGCCGGATCGAGCTCGCCCGTGTTGGAGAAGTGCTCGAACAATTCCGCAAAGCACAAGAAGCGCTGCCTGTCGTCGAGCCCTTTCGGCAGCATGTCGGTCGACAGCATTTTCCTGACGATGGTCATCGAAATCGGACCCGAGGCAAAGGAATTTCCAAGGCAAGGCGATCAATGTGGCAGCGGCGGGATGAACGGCCGCTGAAGTCGGCAGAGCTCATCAAGACGGGATCGGGAGCGCCGATCAGTCCAAGTCGCGCGACCGTTCATGCCGATGAGTCCAAGACAGCGGCAACGGGTTCAACTAGCGATGCCGATGGACGCACGCGGACATGCGTTGCGGCCTGCCCCCTTCAAGTCGAACAGCCATGAGTACGAGGAGAGATTGAAATGACCATGTCTTCCGCGGCCCGCAAGCTCTGCCTCGGCGCCGCCCTCGCGGGTTGCATCGGGATCGGCTACGCGCTCGGCGCGCAGCCGCACATGACCGCGACTATCACCATGCTGCAATCGGCGCGGGCCGAGCTGGCTCAGGCGACACCGAACAAGGGCGGCCATCGCGAGCGCGCGCTGGGGCTGATCGATCAGGCCATCACCGAGGTGCGTGCCGGCATCGCCTTCGCTGCCGGCGGCTGACCCTTTCGCAAATCACACCAGGGAGACCATCGATGCGAACCATCCTCACCAGCGCGCTCCTGTTGGGAGTTCTCACCGTCGGCGCATCTGCGATGCAGCTGGCGCCGATCGACGCCGGATCCAAGCCTGAGGTGATCCAGGTCGCCGGCGGCTGCGGCCCGGGCTGGCACCGCGGTCCCTATGGCGGATGCCTGCGCAACTACGCCAATCCGGCGGCGCACGCCTGCCCGCGCGGCTTTCACATCGGCCCCGGCGGCCGCTGCCGCGGCAACGGCAGGTAGGGCTGATCGGCTCGTGCGATCGGCTTACGCAGTCGGCGGCTCAGTAGCGACCGCCGGCTGCGGCTCCTCAACGAATCTGTGCACCAGCCACGATGACACCGTCGCCGGGATGAAGCCGACCAGCCCGTACAGGATCCACTGCACGATGCCGTATTCGGAGCCATGCGAGGCGTAGTTGAAGGCCGCGAGCAGGAAGGCGATGCCGCCCACCAGCAGCATCCGCAACGTCGGCCCGATGCGCCTGACGTGGAACAGGATGTCGTCGATCGCGCACATCATCAGCGCCGGCAAGAAGCCGAACAGGTAGCTGTATTGCAGCGAGGTGACGAAGACCTTGAACAGCTTGGCCACTTCGCCCGGATTGGTGTTGGTCCAATAACCGGACATGTAGGTCGTGACCAGGAGCAGCGCGAAGCCGCCCAGCGCCGGGCCTACGGCAACGAAGATGAGATATCGCTTCATGCCCAATCTCCTGCCTCGGCGATTCGCCGAACGCGCGAGGCGCGTGCGGCCTGCTCAGTCACCCCACAGCGCGAAGGCGTCGTTGAACGCGCGCTCGCCCGGCGCGCCCTTCTCGATCGCGATGATGGCCCGGCGCTGATTGGTGTAGACCAAGGGAACGTCGAACCAGGAGCGCTCCTTCAGGAGCTGCACGTTGCGGGTCCGGTCGGCGTCGACGTTGGACAGGCCGACCAGGAAGAAGCCGTCGGTGACCTTCACCGCAAGGCCCGCCAGCGGCGTTCCGCGCGACTGTTCGTTGGACTTCATCAGGATGCCCGGCACGTTGCCGACGCCGCCGCCCGAGAAGTCCTGCGGCAGGATGAAGGTGAGCTCGGCGGTGTGGCTCGCCGGCAGCGACGTGTCGGTGTTGCGGCGGAACGACATCGTCATCTTGAACTTGCGATCGGGAATCTCGATGTCGGCGCGCACCGCGATATCGGCCTTCTGCGTGCCCGTCGCCTTGATCTGCTCGGTACGCCAGACCACCGAGCCGATGTACTGCTTGCCCTTCGGATCGGCGGGATCCTCGTCATACAGCACGACGCGCTGTGCGACCGGCGCGATCTGGTCCGAGGACGGCGACTGGCCGACGCGGTCGGTGATCTTCGGCTTGCTCAGCGGCGCGCCGGTGTCCTTGGGCGCCTCGACCGTCGAGGAAGATTTGAACAGGCCGTTGACCACCCCGACCAGCGGCCGGCCCCACAGAATTCCGGCGCCGATCAGGATCAGCACGATCCCGGCGGCGATGGCGGCCTTGAACGGAAAGGTCGAGCCGCTGCGCTCCGGCTTCTTCTTGCCCTCGCGATCCGGAGCGGCGCCACGCTGGCGGGTCGAGGTGGCCGGCAGCGCGTAGCGCTCGGCCTCCTGGACCGACTCGTCATAGGAGTACGGCGCCTCGGGCAGCGGCGGCCGGTCATCGTCGTCGCCCTCGAGCCGATCGAGATCGGTGGCCGGAACGTTGGCGTAGGTCTTGCGCGCCGCGCGGTTGGCCTGCGCGGTGGCCTTGCCGAGATCGTCGACATCAGCGGTGATGTCGCGGAAGCCGCGCATGGCGGGCGGCGTTGCCGGATTGCCGTTGTCCTGAGCACCGCGGCGGGCGGCAGCCGGACGTTCGCGCGCGGGAGGCGCCGCCCCATCTTGTGGAGGCGTTTGAGGCGGCTGGGGCCGCGGTGGCACAGCTGGTGCGCCAGCGGCAGCCGGCGGCGCTTCCGGTCGCGGATTGCGCGCCGGACGCAGCTCGGCCGTCTCGGCGCCGAGCGGCGGCCGCTCGGCCCGGGCAGCAGCCGGGCCCGCCGGTCGTGGCCGGGGGGCGGCAGTGACGGCCTGGTCTGGAGTCGGAGTGGGCTGAGCCGAGGGGGGTGCCGGAGCATCCGAATTGCGCGCACCGGCCCGCCGGAGCGCATCGCCTGGGCGGGCAGCGCCACTGGACGCCCGCTGCGCCTCGCGGGCACGCTGGGCTGCTTCCGCCTCGACCTTGCGAACGGCCTCCTCGAGCGACAGCCGCTCGCGCGTGATCTCGGACTCGCTGAGCGGCGGCTGGACGCTGCGCAACTGTGCGATCAACGCCGCCCGCGCCCGCTCGTAAAGCGCACGCCGGCTTTCCCCGGGAGCGTTGGGGTCCAATCCGGCAATGGCACGGGCTATCAGCGGGTAGTAGTCGGCCATATCAACTCAATTCGCGCGCTCAGCTGTCGGGTCCCGTCACGCCTCGAAGGGATTCTGGACCAGAATAGTATCCTCGCGTTCGGGGCTGGTGGAAAGCAGCGCGATCGGGCAACCCACCAGTTCCTCGATGCGCCGGACGTATTTGATGGCCTGTGCCGGCAGATCGGCCCAGGAGCGCGCGTTCGCCGTCGGCTGTTTCCAGCCTTCGATCGTCTCGTAGATCGGTTCGACCCTGGACTGCGCGCCCTCACCTGCCGGGAAATGATCGATCTCCTTGCCGTCCAGTCTGTAGCCGGTGCAGACATCGATGGTGTCGAAACCATCGAGAATGTCCAGCTTGGTCAGCGCAAGACCGTTAATGCCGCAGGTCCGGACCGCCTGACGGACCAGGACCGCATCGAACCAGCCGCAACGACGCGGCCGGCCGGTATTCGTTCCGAATTCGCGGCCACGCTCGCCGATCTTGCGGCCGGTCTCGTTGTCCTGCTCGGTCGGAAACGGCCCTTGCCCGACCCGGGTCGTGTAGGCCTTGCACAGGCCGAGCACATAGCCGATCGCGCCCGGCCCGAGGCCGGCGCCGGTGGCCGCCTGCGCCGCCACCGTGTTGGACGAGGTCACGTAGGGATAGGTGCCGTGGTCGACGTCGAGCAGCGCACCCTGCGCGCCCTCGAACAGCATGCGCTTGCCTTCGCGGCGCTTGATGTCGAGCAGCCGCCAGACCGTCTCCGCATAGGGCAGCAGCTTCGGCGCGAAGGCGGTCAGCTCGCGCAGGATCTGCTGGCCGTCGATCGGTTCGAGGCCGAGGCCGCGGCGGAGCGCATTATGGTGCGCGAGCAGGCGGTCGATCTTGTGCGGCAGCGTATCGAGATCGGCGAGGTCCATCAGCCGGATCGCGCGCCGGCCGACCTTGTCCTCATAGGCCGGGCCGATGCCGCGGCGGGTGGTGCCGATCGCGGTCGCCGCGCTCGCGGATTCCCGCAGCGCGTCGAGTTCACGGTGCAGCGGCAGGATCAGCGTGACGTTCTCGGCAACGCGCAGATTGTCCGGGCTGATGGCGACGCCCTGCGACTGGAGCTTGCCGACCTCGTCCAGGAAGGCCTGCGGATCGAACACGACGCCATTGCCGATCACCGACAGCTTGCCGGTGCGCAGCACGCCCGACGGCAGCAGCGCCAGCTTGTACGTCGCGCCGTTGATGACAAGCGTATGACCGGCGTTGTGGCCGCCCTGGAAGCGAACGACGATGTCGGCCTGCTCCGACAGCCAGTCGACGATCTTGCCCTTCCCCTCGTCACCCCATTGGGCGCCGACGACGACGACGTTAGCCATTCGCAGCTCTTTCCTCTGCCAAGATCCAAAACAGCACGATCGGTTCGGACGAAATCGCTTCCGATGAGGGGCCAGCCTGGCCAACCATGCGCCCAGCCCAAATCGCGGCCAGGACCGCTCGCTTGCGAGGCGACCCACCGGATAAAGGAAGCCGCCGGGCTAGGCAAGCGAGAACGGGCCTTCGGAGCACACAAGAGCGCCACCAAGCCTTTGATAAGCCCCAAAATTTCAAGCCGCCCCGGCTGCGGATCGGGCGACCCGGCCGTGCGCTTCTGGCGGCGCATCGACCCGGGCAGTTCCATTGAGCCCCCGAACGGCGGCGAATCTACGATCGAAGCGGCCCGCCCTCAGCTCTGGATGCGGCCGTCGACAACCTCGATGATGCGATCGCAGCGCCGGGCCAGATCAAGGTTGTGGGTGACGAGCAGGAAGCTCGTGCCGACCTCCCGATTGACGTCGCGCATCAGGCCAAAGACCGCCTCGGCAGACTTGGTGTCGAGGTTGCCGGTCGGCTCGTCCGCCAGGACCAGATCGGGGTTCATCGCCAGCGCCCGCGCCACCGCGACCCGCTGCTGCTGGCCGCCCGACATGTTGCTCGCGAGATGGTCGGCGAATTTCGCCAACCCAACCTGGTCGAGCAGCTTCGACGCCTGCGCCTCGATCTCGGGGCCCGGGAAGCCGCGATCGACCAGCAGCGGCATCATCACGTTCTCCTTGGCCGTGAAGGCAGAGATCAGGAGATGAGACTGAAAGATGAATCCGATGGTATGGCCGCGCAGATGGGTGAGCTCGGTATCACTGAGCGACGCAGTATCCTGGCCCTTGATCGCCAACCGGCCGGAGGTCGGCCGGTCCAAGAGACCGACGATGTTCAGCAGAGTGCTCTTGCCGGAGCCGGACGGACCGATCAGCGCGACGAACTCGCCGCGGTCGACCTCGATGTCGATGTCGTGCAGCACCTCGGTCTCGGTCGGCAGCCCGACATTGTAGGCCTTGCAGACCTTCTCCAGTCGCAGCAGGACCTCAGCCACGGATCGCCACCACCGGATCGAGCTTGGCCGCGCGCAGCGCCGGCGCGGTCGCGGCGAGCAGGCCCGTCACCGTCGCGAGCAGGGCCGTGATGAGAAACAATCGGCGTTCGAGGATCAACGGAAACAACTCCGAGCCATCGGCCTGGCGCTGCACCGCATGCCAATAGATCAGCGCACCCGCGCCCATTGCCGCGCCGAACAGCGAGCCGACGAAGCCGAGCAGCCCGCCCTGCAGCAGGAACACGCGCAAGATCTGTCCGCGCGAGGTGCCCATCGCACGCAGGATCCCGATCTCCTTGGAGCGCTGGATCACCGAGACGATCAGCACGGCCGCGATGCCGAACGCGACCGAGAGCGCGACGAAGACGCGGATCAGCGTGTTGGATGTCGCCTGCGCGCGCACCGCCGTGAAGAACTGCGCATTGGTCTTGATCCAACTGTCGGCCTTGACGCGATTGGCGGCCTGGATGCGCTGCGCAATGTCCTCAGCGGCATAGATGTCCCGTACGGTGATGTCGATCGTGGTGACGCCGCCGACCATGCCGAGCAGCGACTGCGCCGTGCGCAGCGCGACATAGGCGGAGCGCTGATTGGCGCCCTTGCTGCCGAGATCGACGAGACCAGTCACGATCAGCACGCGGTTGGCGCCGGATGCCGCCTGAACATTGAGCTTGTCGCCGACGATCGCGCCGAGATCCCTGGCGAGCTCGGTACCTATGATGATGTCCTCGCTGGTCAGCCGCGGCTCGCCGGCGACGATGTAGTCCGGCACGCGCACGATTGTGAAGTAGCTCTCCGGCTCGATGCCGGACAGCGTCACGGCGCGGCTGGCGTCGCCGCGAATGGCGAGGGCGGAGCCGGAGATGGTCGGCGACACCGCCGATATCTCCGGCATCGCCAGCATCTGATTGCGGATCTTCGGCCATTGATCGATCGAGATCACGCGCTGGCTCGGACGCTGCACGATGGCATCCTCGATCACGCCATTGTCGTTGCGCAGGGGACGCGCAACCTGATCCGGCGTCAGCAGTTGGATCTGCGGCTGCGAGGTCAGCACCCGCTTGATGAAATTGGCTTCGAGGCCGGCCAGCATCGCCGACATGAACACGATGACGCCGACGCCGATCGCGATGCCGCCGATGATGAACAAGGTCTGCAGCCGGCCCTCGCGCAGGAAACGCACCGCCGCGATCCACTCGAAGGGCAGCCAGCGGTTCACGGCAGCACCGGGCGGAAGCGCTGGCCGGTCAGGATGCCGGAACTCTGGGGCACGGCGATGTCACCGGCGTTCAAGCCGTCGACGATCTCGACATGGCTGTTGCCGCGGATGCCGACGCGCACCGGCTGCTTGGCGGCGCGGCCATCCTTCACCCCGAGCACCCAGGGCTGTCCCGAGGTGATATCGTGAACCGAGCGCACCGGCAGCTCCAGCGTATCCTTGCGGGAGGCGACCTCGATGTCGACAGACACCGTCATGTCCTGGCGCAGATAGTCGGGCGGGTCCTTGACGATCAGCTTGACCTGGACGGACGCGCGGGAAATATCGATGCCGGGATTGATGTAGCTGACCACAGCGGGGAAGCGCCTGTCGGGGTAGGCATCGGCCGACGCGAGCGCCGTCTGGCCGAGCGCCAGCTTGCCGAGATTGCGCTCGTCGATCTGCAGGACGAGCTGGAGATCGCCGGCAGGCGCCAGGACGAGCAGCGTCTTGCCGGGCTGCGCCACGGTGCCGCGCTCGACACTGCGCGTGATCAGCACGCCGTCGCGCGGCGCCGAGATCGTCGCATAGCCGAGACGCGACTGCGCCGTGTCGAGATTGGCGCGCGCCTGGTTCAGCTGCGTCTCGGCCATGACGTAGTCGCTGCCGCCGGGGCTCGCCGTGAAGACCTGGAATTCGGCGGCACGCTTCTGGGCCAGCGCAACGTCGAGCGTCTTCTGGGCCTCGTCGAGCGCCGCGCGCGTGGCATAGCCGTTGCCGGTCAGCTGCGACGTCCGGTCATAGGTCTGCTGAGCATTGAGCAAGGTCGCCTGCACCTGGCGCAAAGCCTCCTTCGCCGACGGCAAGGTCAGCTCGGCGAGCTGGCGCATCCGCGCCTCGGCCTGCGCCACCTGCCCTTGTGCCTGCACCACCGCAGCCTTCAGCTCGCGCGACTCCAGCGAGATCAGCGGCTGGCCCTTGGTGACGTGCTGGCCTTCCAGCACCAGCACCTCCTCGACGGTGCCGGTGATCTGGCTGCCGATCTCGACGCGGAACGGCGTCTCGACGTGACCGCTGGCAACGACGGTCTCGACGAGGTCGCCGCGCCGGACCTGATCGACCACGATGGCAGGCCCAAGCATGACCCGGACGCTTTGCCAGCCGCCAAGGCCGAGCAGCACGATGATGGCGAGAGCGAACCAGCGATGCGCCCAGACCGCCGCTAGGACGGTCGGACCAACGGCGGCTTTCGTAGGGGACGGGAGAGCTGCGGCATGATCGGCCATGGTCGTCAACACAAACTCGTCAATGCGGATGATGCCCAGTGACGCGCCATCCATTCCTTGAGTGCGGCCGTCAGCCCGCGGCGCATTGCACACAAAGCTAGGGGATCGCGACAGCAGGATGTTGCGCTAGGTCAACCGGCGGACGATCGTTCATGCAAATCAGGCATGATGACCATTACCAATCATCCACGAACATGAACGGACGCATGTGAGCACTGATACGACCCCCGGCCTACACCGGTTCTGGCGCCTGTCGCCTGCGCAGGCAGGCGCAGCGCTGGGCTGCGACCTGGACGGCCTCGGCAGAGCCGACGCCGAGCAGCGGCTGCAACGCTACGGCCGGAATGCCGACTCCCCATCGCATGTCGTGGGGCCGATGCGCGCCGTGCTCCGCCGCCTGCTCGAGCCGCTATCGCTGATCCTGCTGGTGGCCGGCATCATCTCGATGGTGACGGGCGACGTGATCGGCGGCGCCATCATCGTCCTCATCCTCACGCTGTCGATCGGACTCGATACGGTTCAGGAGGGGCATGCCGTCAAGGCGGCCGAGGAGCTCCGCCGCTCCGTGGCCCTGAAGGCCGAGGTCAAGCGGGACGGCGCCTATCGCGAGATCGACGTCGACGCCGTCGTTCCCGGAGACATCCTGCGCGTCCGCGCGGGCGACATCGTTCCTGCCGATGCGCTGATCATCGAAAGCAAGGCCTTCACTGCCGGCGAGGCGGCGCTGACGGGAGAGCCCTATCCCGTGACGAAACAGGCCGGTATTCCCAGCGATGAGAACGACACGTCGAATGCGCTGTTTCGCGGCTCCGTGGCTCAGACCGGAGAGGCCGTCGCGCTCGTCGTCAACACCGGGCCGAACACGATGTTCGGCGCTGCCGCCTCGGCGCTGGCCGAAGCGCAGGCCCGCACGCCGTTCGAGCGCGACCTGCACGAGTTCGGCCTCGTCATCGCGCGGCTGACGCTGGCGCTGGTCGTGATCGTGCTCGCGGTGCGCGTCGTGTTCGGCCGTGATGTGCTCGACTCGCTGTTGTTCTCGGTGGCGCTGGCCGTCGGACTGACGCCCGAGCTGCTGCCGATGATCACCACCGTGACCCTGTCGCGCGGCGCGCTTCGCATGGCCAACCGCAAGGTGATCGTGAAGCGGCTCGCGGCGATCCATGATCTCGGCGCGATGTCGGTGCTGTGCACCGACAAGACGGGAACATTGACCTCAGCAGAGATCACGCTCGCCCGAAGCATCGCGCCCGACGGCAGCGACGACCCGCGAGCCGCGGAGCTCGGCGCGATCGCTGCCGCGCTCGGCGGCGATCGGGGCTCGCTCGACACCGCGCTCATCGCCGGCGCGGACCGTGCGGCAGCAGGATGGACCCTGGGCGGACAGCAGACCTTCGACTTCTCGCGCCGGCTCGGCTCAGTGCTGGCGATCCGCGGGGCAGATCAGATCCTGATCGTGAAGGGCGCGCCAGAGGCGGTGATCGAGCTCTGCACGCAGCAACGGCAGGGCAGCGCGACTACGCCGATCGACACCAGCGGCCGCAACGAGATGTGCGCGCGCGTTCACGCGCTGGCGCGCGAGGGCCTGCGCACGGTCGCAATCGCGTCACGGCCCTGGACCGGCGCGCCGCGCGAGATCGAGACCGATGACGAGCAGGAACTGATCTTCGAGGGTCTGTGCGCGTTCGCCGATCCGCCCAAGCCGACCGCAGCCGCGGCCATCGCACAGCTTGCGCGCGCCGGCATCGCGCTGAAGATCCTTTCCGGCGACGATCCGGTCGTGGTCAAGCGACTGGCCGGGCTGGTCGGACTGAGGGCGGATCGCGTGCTGTCCGGCAGCGACATCGCCGAACTCAGCGATGACGCGCTCGCGGTGCAGGTGCGCTCGGCCGACGCGTTTGGCCGGCTCGCCCCCGATCAGAAATCGCGCATCGTCAAGGCGCTGCAGGCCTCGGGCCACGTCGTCGGCTTCCTGGGTGACGGCATCAACGACGCGCCGGCGCTGAAGGTGGCCGACATCGGCCTGTCGGTCGACGGCGCCACCGCCGTGGCGCAATCCGCCGCCGACATCATCCTGCTCGCCTCCGATCTCGAGGTTGTCGCCAACGGTGTGGAGGAAGGGCGGCGCACCTTCGCCAACATCCTGAAATACGTGCGAATGGGCGCGAGCTCGAATTTCGGCAACATGCTGTCCATGGCGCTCGCTTCGATCATACTGCCCTTCCTGCCGATGCTGCCGACGCAGATCCTGCTCAACAACCTGCTCTATGATCTCTCCGAACTCGGCATCCCGTTCGATCGTGTGAGTCCGCAGGCCACCGCGCGGCCGCAGCGCTGGGACATGAAGCGGCTGCTGCGCTTTGCCGCGATCATGGGCCCGCTGTCGTCGCTGTTCGATTTTCTCACTTTCGGCGCCCTGCTCTATTTGTTCCATGCGACGCCCGACGAGTTCCGGACCGCCTGGTTCCTCGAATCGATGGCGACCCAGATCCTCGTCATCTTCATCATCCGGACCAACGGACGGCCATGGAGCAACCGCGCCGATCCGATGCTGACTGCGTCGTCACTGACCGCGCTCGCCGTCGCGCTCGTCGTGCCCTTCACCCCGGCCGGCGCCTGGTTCGGCTTCGTGGTGCCGCCGATCGCCGTGCTGGCCACCATCGCGGCTCTCGTTATCGCCTATCTGGTCTGCGCCGAAGGTCTCAAATCGGTCGCCGTACAGTCCACGACCTTGCGAACTCACCGGCGGCATCACCACCGCGGTTCATGACCAGCGCCGCTGCATAGTCGCGATGCATCTGCCCTCTTGATAGGCAGCTGCAATTGGTGTCTGTCGACGAGGCCGGGGAGGACCAGCGGCCGGGATGACCGGGCCGGATGCCGCGGCGCACGAACCGGGGCCAACACCGCCGCATGTCTGCCGCCGATCCCACCGCGTCCGCCGCGCCCGCGCGCGCCTGGATCGCCAACCAACCCTATGTGCTGCTCAGCATCACCGCACTGTGCTGGGCCGGCAACGCGATCGTCGGCCGGCTGGCTGCCGGGCACATTCCGCCTGTCACCCTGTCGTTCCTGCGTTGGTCACTGGCGTTCCTGATCATTCTGCCGCTGGCCTGGAAGCAGCTTCGCCAGGACTGGCCGGCGATCCGCTCCAAGCTCGGCGTCATGATCGCGCTGTCGGTGACCGGCATCGGCGCCTTCAACACGCTGCAGTACTGGTCGCTCGAATACACCCAGGCGCTCAACACGCTGCTGCTGCAATCCGGCGGCCCGCTGATCGTGGCGCTCTGGTCGATGCTGCTGCTGCGCGTGCATCTCACTTTGGCGCAGGCCATCGGCATCGTGCTGTCGATGGTCGGCGTGCTGCTGATCCTCACGCGCGGCCATCCGGCCGCGCTCACCGACATCAGCTTCAACAAGGGCGACCTGATCTTCCTGGTCGCGATGGCGGTGTTCGGCTTCTATTCGGTGCTGACGATCAAGCGGCCGCAGATCCATGGCCTGTCGATGGTCGCCTTCACCTTCGGCTGCGGAGCCGCGAGCCTGATCCCGCTGTTGATCTGGGAGCTCAACACGCGCCCGGTGATGGCGCTCGACACCCAGAACCTGCTGTCACTGCTCTACGTCGCGATCTTTCCCTCGACCATCGCCTATCTGTGCTTCAACCGCGGCGTTCTTCTGATCGGCGCCAACCGCGCCGCGCCGTTCTTCCACGTGGTGCCGGTGTTCGGCTCGATCATGGCGTTCGTCTTCCTCGGCGAGCGGCCGCAGATCTTCCACGTGATCGGCTTCGCCCTGGTGCTGAGCGGCGTCTACGCGGCCTCGCGCAAGCAGGCGACATGAGGCGAACGGTTCATCCGAGCGCCTTGAGCGTCATGCACACGGCCATCAGCGACACAAAGCCCACCAGCAGGACGCGCAACCGTTCCGGCGGAACGCGGTTCGCGAGACGCGCGCCGACATCGGTGCCGACCGCGAGGCCGACGATCACCGCGACGAGCGTGGGCCAGGCCGGCATGGCGCCGTGCCGCCAGTAGATCCAGGCGGATGGAAGCGTCGTGGGCACCAGCGTCAGCGCCAGGCTGATCATCTGGGCGCGGTGCTGTGCCATGCCCAGCACCGCGCTCAAGCCAACCACCGTGGCGAGCCCGCCGCCGATCCCAAGAAAGCCTGAGGACACGCCGGCCGCGCAGCCAACTGCAAGGAGCGCTGCTCGATGTGGATCCGGCGCGGCGCCGGTTGCTTCGGCGGACTCCTTCGCCCGTCGCCTGCGCAGCAGCAGAGCATCGAGCAAGAATAGGTAGATCACATAGGCCCATTGCAGGACCGCCGCCGTCGTCCAGTTCGCGATCAGTGCGCCGACGATGCCGCCGACCAGGAATCCCAGGCCGAGCCAGAGCAACACCGCCGCGGTCACCCGATTGCCGCTATCCCAATAGCGCCTGATGCCGGCCGCGCTGGTCGGCGGGATCTGCGCGACCAGCGAGAGCCCTTGCGCGGCGTGCTGCTCGGCGCCGAGCAGCATGACCGCGAACACGACGAGCCCACCACCGGGAGTGACGCCGAGCAGCCCCGAAGTGAAGCCGCCGACCAGCCCGGTGCCGAGACCGCCAATGAGATCAGGAACGCTCGTCATTGAGACCCGCCCGGTACGGTTGGAGAGGCAGTCGCTTCAGGTCATCGCCGCGCCGTGAGTCCCGTCAGCAGCGTCTCGAATGCGGCCATCGCTTCGGATGACGAGAACGGCTCGCCCCACAATCGCTGCAGCACGAACCCCTGGAACATCGCGACGATCGTGCGGGCCATGCTGCGTGGATGAACGGAGCGGTCGATGACGCCGAGCCGCTGGCCCCGCTGCAGCAGCTCGGTGATCAAGACGGCCGGCTTGCGCACACCGTCCGTCACCTGCGCGCGGATGTCATCGTCCCGCAGCGCCTCGGCCCAGAGCTGCAGCGCGATGCGGCGGTGGCGCAGGCCCTCTTCCTTCTGCATGTCTGCCAACGAGGCGCGCGCAATGGCGCGCAACGCTTCCAACGGATCAGAAATCTCACGCGCCGTGGCCAACAGGGCGGCATCACGGGCATGGCGATGCTCGCCGATCGCCTGAATGAGCTCTTCCTTGCTGGCGAAATGGCCGTAGATGCAGCCCGCGCTCAAACCAGATTGCGCAATGACATCGGCGATCGTGGTCTGATGGAATCCCTGCCGGGCAAAGCAGGCCTCGGCGGCCTGCAGGATCTCGTCCCGGCGCGCGGCCATCGTCTCGGGCTTGAGTTTCGGCATGCGCAGCTCCTGCCGAGCCGTTGCAGGGTTGCGGCTGTCGGCTCGATGGCGTTCCCGTCTGCGATGAGCATACAAAACGAATATTCGTTTTGTAAAGGAGGCCCATTGGTGTTTCGACATGGCGGCCTTCCGCCCGGCGCTCTTGTCCCGCCCGCCATTTCGGGCACAAGCTCCGGTCAACAAGAGAAGCCGATTCCTTGCCCACCGCATCGCATCCGACCTCGCCGCTGGCCTGGCTCAACAACCAGCCCTATCTGCTTCTGACGCTGGCCTCGCTGTTCTGGGCCGGCAACATCGTGCTGGCGCGCTATGTCGCCGGGCACGTGCCGCCGCTGACCCTGTCCTGCATCCGCTGGATCGGAACTTTCCTGATGCTGTGGCCGTTCGCGCGGACGCATCTCGTACGCGACTGGCGTACCTTGCTGGCCAGCTGGCCGCTGCTGCTGGTGCTGGCGCTGACCGGCTTCGCCATCAACAATGCGCTGTCCTACTGGGCGATGCAGTACACCCAGGCGCTCAACGGGCTGCTGATCCAATCCTCGGCCCCCCTGTTCGTAGCGCTATGGTCGCTGGTGCTGTTCGGGGTCAGGCTGACGGCGGCGCAGTTCGCCGGCATCGCGATATCCTTGACCGGCGTGCTGGTCATTTTGCTGCGCGGAGACCTCGGCGCATTGGCCGCCATTCAGTTCAACCGCGGTGACTTGATGTTCGCCGGGGCGCTGCTGGTGTTCGGGATCTACTCGGCGGTCATGACGCGGCGGCCGGCCGTGCACCAGCTGTCGCTGATCTCGTGCTGCACGGCCTTGGGCGCCCTGCTGCTGCTGCCGCTGGCCGCGTGGGAATACGCGTCCGGCTTCGTGCTGCAGCTCGATCTGCTATCGCTCCTGACCCTCGGCTACGTCGTGGTGTTCGCCTCGACGCTCGCCTATCTGTTCTTCAATCGCGGCATCGGCCTGATCGGGCCGAACCGCGCCGCGCCGTTTCTACATCTGGTGCCGCTGTTCGGCTCGGTGCTGGCGATCCTGCTGCTCGGCGAGGAGCTGAAGCCGTTTCATCTGATCGGCTACGCGCTGGTCATCGCCGGCGTGATCATCGCCTCCCGCACCGGCCGCACCAAGGTCGCGTGAGCGCCTGCAAGCTCACGCCGTGCTTTCAAGGCCAGGCCCGGTCCATCACCGCTGCGACTAGGCCGTGCGCACCTTCGCCATGAAGCCATCGACGGCCTGCTGCAGCAGGCTCGACTGGCTGTCGAGCTCACGTGCGCTTGACAGCACCTCGGCGGCAGCCATGCCTGTCGCTTCCGCCGCCTTGGTCACGCCGCCGATGTGCGCGCTGATCTCGTTCGAGCCGGCGGCGACCGACTGGATGTTGCGCGCGATCTCGCGCGTCGCGTCGCCCTGCTGGGCGATCGAGGTCGAGATCGAATTGGTGATCTCGCTCATCTGCGCGATGGTCTGGGTGATGCCGCTGATGGCGGTGACCGCATCCTGGGTCGAGGTCTGCATCGCCGCGACCTGCGCCGAAATCTCCTCGGTCGCCTTCGCCGTCTGGTTGGCGAGTGCCTTCACCTCCGAGGCGACGACGGCAAAGCCCTTCCCGGACTCGCCGGCGCGCGCGGCTTCGATGGTGGCGTTCAGCGCCAGCAGGTTGGTCTGCGCCGCGATCGAGTGGATCAGCTTGACGACCTCGCCGATCTTCTCGGCGCCGGTCGACAGCACCTGAACGGTGGCATTGGTGCGCTCCGCGTCGCCCACGGCTTTGCTCGCAATCTCGCTGGAACGGGCGACCTGGCGCGAAATCTCATTGACCGAGCTCGACAGCTCTTCGGCCGCGGCCGCGACCGTGCCGACATTGTCATTGGCGCTCTGGGTGGCGGCGCTGACGGTCGAGGCGCGCGAGCTGGCATCGCTCGCGGTCGAGGTCATCGATTGCGCGGTGTGCTGCATGCCCTCGGCCGCCGACGCCACCGAGCGGACGATGCCGTTGACGCTGCGCTCGAAGTCGGCGGCCAAATTCTGCATGGCCGCGGTCCGCTCGGCGGCCGCACGCTGCTGGGTGGCGGCCTCGGCCTGCTCGAGCTCGCGCATCCGCAGCGCGTTGTCCTTGAAGATCTGGACAGTGGAGGCCATCCCGCCGATCTCGTCGCCGCGGCCGACACCGGGAATCTCGCCCTCGAGCCGGCCATCGGCGATCTCGCGCATGCGGACGCCGAGACGATCGAGCGGCACGCTGATGCTGCGGCTGATCAGCCAGGCGATCCCGCCGGCGACGACCGCGATGCCTGCGCAGGCCATCCAGATCAGCCATTTCAGCGGCTTCATCTTCGCGTCGAGATCGTCGACATAGACGCCGGTGCCCACGAACGTATTCCAACCGGGAATCATCACGGCATAGGAGATCTTGCGGGTCGGCTGCTCCTGGCCGGGGCGCAGGTATTCGTAGTGCAAGGTGACTTCGCCATCCTTGGCAACGCCGTCGCGCAGCTCGACGACGAGCTTGCGGCCGTTGAGCTCGAAATCGATCACGTTCGAGCCGCGCTGCTTCGGATCCTGGGAAAGCACCACATTGCCGTCCATCGTATAGGCGAACAGATAGCCCGTGCCCTTGTCGAAGGTCATCGTTCTCCCGCGATTGACGAACTCGTCGAGCGCAGCCTCCTTCGTCAATTTGCCGGCTTCGACATCCTTGATGAGGCCGAGGGCCATGTTACGCGCGGTCTCGACGATCGCCCGGCACTGTTCGATGCGGGCATTGACCATCTCCTTTTGCATCAGAGTGCCGGCAAACGTACCGGCCGCGGCAAGGCCCAGCATCGCCACGCCGACGACGATGGCGAGCTTGGGGGCAATCTTCAGGTTGTTCAGCAGCACGCAACGAACTCCGCCCGGTCCCCGATCGACGACCTCGATCTGTCAAGGTGAGCCGCTGGTTAACTGATCAGGCGATGGTTAGAGTTCGGTTGCGAACGCCCTCCGTAGAATCCCGGATCAGCTCGGGGCAACGGCATCCCGGACCGGGACCGCAGCGGAGGCCGGCCGCAACGGCGCGAACTCATCGGCGGTCAGCGTCTCCTTGGCAATCAGGAGCGCGACGCCGCGCTCGAGGTCCGGGCGATGGCTTTCGAGAATCGCCCTGGCACGGGCATCGCCGTCTGCAATCAGATCCCGTACGGCGAGGTCGATCTCGCGCCCGGTCTCCTCCGCCGCCGACACGATCTGATCCTGTGGCTGCAGGAACGACACCTGTGGACGCGGCGCGTAGGTGCGCTGCCCGACGGTCGCATCCATCCCGTATTTGGTGACCATCTCGATCGCGATCTCGGTCGCGCGCTGCAGATCGTCGGCGGCGCCGGTCGAGACATCGCCATCGAAGATCAGCTGCTCGGAAGCCCGCCCGCCCATCAGCACGGCGATGCGGTTCTTCAACTCGCTGACCGCGAGCAGGAAGCGATCCTCGGTCGGGCGCTGCATCGTGTAGCCGAGCGCGCCGACGCCGCGCGGAATGATCGAGACCTTCTGCACCGGATCAACGCCGACGAGATTGGCCGCGACCAGCGCGTGACCCATCTCGTGATAGGCGACACGGCGGCGCTCGGCGGGACTGAGCACGCGGCTCTTCTTCTCGATGCCGGCGACGATGCGCTCGATCGCCATCGTGAAATCGTCGAACGTCACCTCGTGGCCCTTGCGGCGGGTCGCCGCGATCGCGGCCTCGTTGATCAGGTTGGCGAGGTCGGCGCCGGTGAAGCCGGTCGTCAGTGCCGCGACCTTGTCGAGATCGACGCTGTCGGCGACCGTGATCTTGCGGACATGCACCTTGAGGATTGCGAGCCGCCCGCCCCTGTCAGGACGGTCGACCAGCACCTGACGATCGAAGCGGCCGGCGCGCATGAGCGCGGGATCGAGGATCTCCGGCCGGTTTGTCGCGGCGAGCAGGATGACGCCGGAGCTTGGGTCGAAGCCGTCGAGCTCCGCCAGCAATTGATTGAGCGTCTGCTCCTTCTCGTCGTAGCCGCCAAACTGGCCGCCGACGCTTCGGCTGCGGCCAAGCGCGTCGAGCTCATCGATGAAGATGATGCAAGGCGCGGCCTTGCGGGCCTGCTCGAACAAATCGCGCACGCGGGCAGCGCCGACGCCGACGAACATCTCCACGAACTCGGATCCGGAGATCGAGAAGAACGCCACACCCGCTTCGCCCGCTACCGCGCGGGCGAGCAGGGTCTTGCCGGTGCCGGGCGGGCCAACCAGCAGGATGCCCTTGGGCACGTGCGCGCCGAGCCGGCCATAGCTCTTCGGATCCTTCAGGAACTGCACGACCTCCTGCAGCTCGAACTTCGCCTCGTCGACACCGGCGACGTCGGCGAAGGTGACCTTGGTGTCGGTCTCGACATAGACCTTGGCGCGCGACTTGCCGATCGACATCAGACCGCCGAAGCCCTGGCGATCCATCACCTTGCGGCCGAGGAACACCCAGATGAGATAGAACATCAGCGCCGGCACGACCCAGGACAGCAGCGCCTGAATCAGCCCGCCCGAGGGCACGCCGGTCACCGTCACGCCCTTCGCGGCAAGCTTCGCGGCCAGCGGCGGATCGACGCGCGCGGTGATGAACGACGTCTTGCCGTCGGACTGCTTGTCCTTGAACTTGCCCTGGATGGTGTCCTGGCTGACCGACACCTCGGAGATCTTGCCCTGCTCGATCAGCTGCTCGAACTGGCTATAGGGAATCGTCTCGACCGTGTTGTAGGTCGTCAGAAGCCATTGCAGCAGCAGCATGCCGACGGCGGCGAGGAAGATGTAGCCGACGGCGACGGCCTGCTTGCGGGTGTTCGGGTCGGATTCCATGTCGGCGCTCTCGGTCGAGATCGATCACGGCCGGACAGGACGTGATCGAACGGGGTCCCACTCGCGCATAACAGGGCCGGGACCGGGCGGCTTGTCATGGATCAAACGGCGCCGATCCCACGCCGGGCAATCAGCCCGACGGCTGCAACACGATCGACTTGTCCTTAGGCCAGCGCACACGCCAGGCGAAGGCGATATCCTTGGCCTCGCCGGGTCTGGCGTCGATCACCCATTCGACGACACCACGCCGGTCGCGGACGTTGGTCGAGGCCGGCGGCGTGGTCGCAGGAAGCATCTCAACCGTGATCTCCTCGTTCTCGCTGACCGGCAGTTGATCCTGGATCGCGACCTTGATCGGGAATTCATGCGCGTTGCGGACCGTGGTTTTGAAGGCGCGCTCGTCGATCTTCGCCGTCGTCACGATCAGACCGGCCGAACCTTCGTTCCGTTTGACGACACTGCGCTCGACTTTGACCTCGTCGTCGGCCCCGAAGCCGACATGAACGACCTCGTCCTTGCCGGCCGACGCCAATCTGCTGGTGCCGACGAACATGCCGTCGCGATAGATCGAGACCTTGCCCGGCAGCAGCGGCGCCTCCTCGCTCTGCGGGAAGCTCGCTTCGAGATAGGCGGTGGGATCGATGACGGGCGCCGAACGGATCGTCAGTTCGGGCGTGATCGTCGCGGTGGAAATACGCAGGCTCTTCGCGCCATCATTGGCACCGACGCTGACGCGTCCGGGGAGGTGGAAGACGGTCTGAAAGGCGCTGATCTCCGCGACCGTCTGCTGCTCGACGGCCTTGTCCGCGACATCTCCGAACGTCGTCCCTCCGCCAAAGCGAAACTCCTGCCGGCTCTCCATGAGTCCTCGTGCCGCGCTGACGGCCGCCGGCTTCGGCGCTGGCTGTGGCGGCGGCGGATATTGCGCGATGATCGTCCTGAGCTCGGGCGCGCTGCCGCCGCGTCCGGTGCGCACCGTCGAAACCGTGAGCGCGACCTCGGACCAGTCCTCCCCGGTGGCCTGCTGGATCTCGGCGCGTCGCACCAGTTCGAGAGCCGGTTTGCGGTCCTTCGCCGTCGTGTCGAGACGCGCGTCGTAGAGCGGCACCCAGCGGGCATTGCGCACCGCGTAGGTCACGCGCAAGGTCGCCTTGGTCGCTGCCGCAGCCGACAATTCGATCCGCACCTCCAGCTTGCTCGGGGGCTTCGTCGTGAGATTGTCCTGCAGGCGCGCGATCTCGCGATCGATCTCGCGCTGCTTGCGTTCGGCATCACGGATCGCCGCGTCGGCCTGTCCAACCTCGTCCGCAACGGCGGCGAACGCGGCACGCCATTCCGTGATCGGACGCGCCTCGCCCTTTTCGCCGAGCCCGGCCGGCGATGCCTCGGCAAAACGCTCGGCAAATTTCTTGCGCGCCAGGGCCGCGGCGATCGTGCCATCGAGATTGGCGCGCTCGTCCTTCAGCGCTTCGATGCGCTTGTCGATGTCGGGCAGGTTGACGGGCGGCGCCGCACGCGGTGGCTTGGCGTCGACGGTGCCGATCACGAGCTTGGCGCCGGCCTCGCCTTCCACACGAAGCGAGGACGCATCGAGTCCGAGCGGGAAGTCCTTTGCGATCGCCGTCGTGTCACCGGTGGGAAGGTCGAGCGAGATGACCCGGGTCACGGTCGCGCCGTCGGGATACACGGTGACGGCATCGACGGTGGACGTCGCGTCGAGGTTTGCCGCACGACCCGGCGCCGCCGCCAGCGAGGCACCGAGAACGAGAGTTGTCGTAACCAGCCACGTCGTTCGCATTGCCATCGATCTCTCCGTATCCCAGCGCCCCTGAGAACCGGATGAGCCGGTCCCTTGCGGGGCGTTAGACGCCACGAGAGGTCCGCGGGTTCAAATCGTGCGACCGCAAAGCTTGCCGTTGAAATTCCGCCGAGCACAGACGAGCACAGAAAAGGGCAGCACGGCCACGGTGCCGTGCTGCCCCTTTCGGTCGGCCAATTTGGCCCAGCGCGCGAAGAGTTGAGGTCTGGTTGCGAACCGCGAAGGATGTGCGCTCCCTCTCCCAGTTGCGGGGAGGGCTGGGGTGGGGGTGCCTCCTCGATTGAGGCTGCCCGAGTGGAGCAAGCCCCCACCCGGCGCTTCGCGCCGACCTCTCCCGCAAGCGGGAGAGGTGAACCGAGCCAGCGGCTAAGTCGATTCAACCAAGAAGCACCGCGCGCGCTAGCGCGTCATCAGAACGCCAGCGCCTTGGCCTGCTTGACCTGCGGCAATGCCTGGATCTTGGCGAGCAGATCCGCCGGCACCGCACCGTCGACCTCGACCAGCGCGATCGCGTCGCTTCCCGGCGCGACACGGCCGAGATGGAAGGTCGCGATGTTGATCTTCGCGTCGCCGAGGAGGCTTGCGAACTTGCCGATGAAGCCCGGCTTATCCTCGTTGGTGACGTAGATCATCGACTTGCCGAACTCGGCGTCGACACGGATCCCCTTGATGTCGACGAGGCGCGGCTTGCCGTCGGCGTAGACCGTGCCCGATACCGCGCGCTCCTGATGCTCGGTGGTGACCGCGACCGTGATCAGGCTCTCATAGTCGCTCTCGCCGGCGCGCAGCACCTCGTCGACGATCATGCCGCGCTCCTTGGCGATCACCGGCGCCGACACGACGTTGACCTCGCCCAGCATCGGCCGCAGCAGCCCGGCCAGCACCGCCGAGGTCAGCGCTCGGGTCTTCATCTCGGCGACGTGGCCTTCATAGGTGATCTGGATCTTGGTGATGCTGCTTTCGGTGAGCTGGCCCGCGAACGAGCCGAGTTTCTCGGCGAGTGCGATGAATGGCTTCAGCTTGGGCGCTTCTTCCGCGGTGATCGACGGGAAGTTGATCGCGTTCGAGATCGCGCCGGTGAGCAGGTAGTCCGACATCTGCTCGGCGATCTGCAGCGCGACGTTCTCCTGCGCTTCCGTGGTCGAGGCGCCGAGATGCGGCGTGCAGATCACGTTGGCATGACCGAACAGCGGATTGCTGGTCGCCGGCTCCTCGGCGAACACGTCGAGGGCCGCGCCCGCGACATGCTTGGAGTTGAGCGCCTCCAGCAGCGCCTGCTCGTCGACCAGGCCGCCGCGCGCGCAATTGATGATGCGCACGCCCTGCTTCATCTTGGCGATCGCCGCGGCATCGATGATGTTGCGGGTCTTGTCGGTGAGCGGCGTATGCAACGTGATGAAGTCGGCGCGCTTCAGCAGCTCCTCGAGCTCGACCTTCTCGACGCCGAGATCGAGGGCGCGCTCCTCGGTGAGGAACGGATCGAAGCCGATCACCTTCATGCGCAGGCCCTGCGCGCGATCGCAGACGATCGAGCCGATATTGCCGCAGCCGATCACGCCCAGCGTCTTGCCGGTGATCTCGACGCCCATGAAGCGGTTCTTCTCCCACTTGCCGGCCTGGGTCGAGGCGTCCGCCTGCGGAATCTCGCGCGCCAGCGACAGCATCATCGTGATCGCGTGCTCGGCGGTCGTGATCGAATTGCCGAACGGCGTATTCATCACGATGATGCCCTTGGCGGTCGCCGCGGGGATTTCGACATTGTCGACCCCGATGCCGGCGCGGCCGATCACCTTGAGCCGCTTGGCACGCTCGATGATCTTGGCCGTGGCCTTGGTCGCGGAGCGGATCGCAAGGCCGTCATAGTCGCCGATGATGTCGGCGAGCTTGTCCTTGTCCTTGCCGAGATTGGGCTGGAAGTCGACCTCGATGCCGCGATCCTTGAAGATCTGCACGGCGGCCGGGGAAAGTGCGTCGGAAATGAGAACTTTGGGTTTGGACATGACGATGTTCCTTCACGCCTCTCGCGAGAGAGGGACAGCGCATCGGCGCCGGAATGGGTGGAAGCAATCGAATCGTAGGGTGGGCCAAGCGCAGCGTGCCCACCGTCTTTCGCGTCGGTTGACGTTGATGGTGGGCACGGCGCTTCGCGCCTTTGCCCACCCTACGCGTCTTGAATTTCGTCATTGCGAGGAGCGGAGCGACGAAGCAATCCAGACTTTCTTCGTGGCCCTGGATTGCTTCGCTGCGCTCGCAATGACGGCACGAAGAGCGTGCGTCACGCCGCCTTCGGCAGCGCGGCCTTGGCTTCGGCGAACGCCCAGTCGATCCACTGCGTCAGCAGCGCGACGTCGTTGGCCTCCACCGTGGCGCCGCACCAGATGCGCAGGCCGGCCGGCGCATCGCGATAATGCGCGAAGTCGAAGCCTGCATTCTCCTTCTCGACCAGCGACACGAGCTTCTTGGCGAACTCCGCCTGGGCATCGGCCGACAGCGATGTGATCGCGGGATCGACGACCTTGAGGCACACCGAGGTGTTGGAGCGGATGGCGGGATCCTGGGCGAGAAAGTCGATCCACGGCGTCCGCGCCTTCCAGTCGGCGAGGACCTTGGTGTTGGCGTCGGCGCGGGCGATCAGCGCCCTGAGGCCGCCGATCGACTTGCCCCAGTTCAGCGCGTCCAGATAGTCCTCGACGCACAGCATCGAGGGCGTGTTGATGGTCTCGCCCTCGAAAATGCCGGCGTTGAGCTTGCCGCCCTTGGTGAGGCGGAAGATCTTCGGCAGCGGCCAGGCTGGCTTGTAGGTCTCGAGACGCGCCACCGCGCGCGGCGAGAGGATGAGCATGCCATGCGCGGCCTCGCCGCCGAGCGCCTTCTGCCAGGAGAACGTGACGACGTCGAGCTTCGGCCAATCGAGGGCTTGCGCGAATGCGGCCGAGGTGGCGTCGCAGATCGTCAGGCCTTCCCGGCTCGCGCTGATCCAGTCGGCATTCGGCACGCGCACGCCTGACGTGGTGCCGTTCCAGGTGAAGACGACGTCACTGGCCGGATCGACCTTGGACAGATCCGGGATCTCGCCATAGCCGGCGTGCAGCTTGGTGACATCCTTGAGCTTGAGCTCCTTGACGATGTCGCTGACCCAGCCCTCACCGAAGGATTCCCAGGCGATCGTGGTGACAGGCCGCGCACCGAGCAGCGACCACAGCGCCATCTCGACCGCGCCGGTGTCGGACGCGGGCACGATGCCGATCTTGTAGTCGGCGGGCACTTCGAGGACGTCGCGCGTCAGCTCGATGGCCTGCTTGAGCTTCGCCTTGCCAATCTTCGCGCGATGCGAGCGGCCGAGGGGAGCGTCTTTGAGATTTTCGGAGGTCCATCCGGGGCGCTTGGCGCAGGGGCCGGAGGAGAAGTGCGGCACGGCAGGCCGCTGCGAGGGTTTCGCTGCAGTCATCGTCTATCCTTCCAGATAGTAAGCCTCCCGTTGGGGGGAGGTGTCCCGCCGGCGTGAATACGGTAAGGGTCGTTCCGCGTCAAGGAACTTCGCGCGCCTTCTGTCTGCGTTCACGCGGTCGTGCTGGCATGCAAGCGAATGCAATTCATTCCGGCGCGGCGCCGACCGGTGCCTGACCAGCCGGCGGACGATGCAGGAAGGTCATCGAGCCGTAGGCGCCGATCCAGGAGCCGACCGCCGCGAATGCGACGTAGATCCAGTTCTCCGTGTAGCTGATCACCGCGAATGACGACAGCATGTACCAGATCGAGCTCCAGGTCGCCGCTGACAACCGTCGCTTGGCAACGACCGCCGACGTGAACATGACGTAGACCGCGTCGGTGGCAGCCGTCGCCAGCACGACACCGAAGGCCGTCAGTGGATTGATCGCCGACATCGTCCTCTCCTCTTCGTTGTACTGCACCATGCGACGTCATTGTTTCGTCGAACGCATCCGTGCACAATGACGCGATCTGCACGCGCCGAACAACAAGGATAGAAGAATGGAACGCGTCCGTCTCGGGAGGAGCCCGCTCGACATCACCCGACTCGGCCTCGGGACGGCGCCGCTCGGCGGTCTTTTCGAGCCGGTCAGCGACGGCGATGCCGAAGCCACGATCGCCGCGGCGTGGGCGCGCGGCGTGCGCTTCTACGACACCGCGCCGCTCTACGGCTTCGGCCTCGCCGAGCAGAGGCTCGGTGCATTTCTGCGCCGGCAGCCGCGCGACAGCTATGTGATCTCGACCAAGGCCGGCCGGCTGCTGCGGCCGGACCCGACCGCCTCGGGCGAAGATCCGCACTACAAGGGCACGCCGCCGCTGCGGCCGCGGTTCGATTACTCCTATGACGGCGTAATGCGTTCGGTCGAGGAGAGCCTGGTCCGGCTCGGCCTCGATCGCATCGACATCCTGCTCGTGCATGATCCCGACGATCACTATGACGAGGCTGTGGCCGGCGCCTTTCGCGCGCTGCAGCGGCTGCGCGACGACGGCAGCATCCAGGCGATCGGCGCCGGCATGAACCAGTCGGAGATGCTGACGCGCTTTGCGCAGGCCGTTCCGGTCGACTGCTTTCTCCTGGCGGGCCGTTACACGCTGCTCGACCAGGGCGCGCTGACGACGCTCTTTCCGATCTGCCGCGAGAACAACATCGCCATCATTCTCGGCGGCATCTACAACAGCGGCATTCTCGCCAACCCTCACGGGCCGGCGAAGTTCAACTACGAAGATGCCGATGCCGCGCTGGTGGCGCGGGCGCGCCAGCTCGATGCGCTGTGCAGACAGCACGGCACCGAGCTCAAGGCTGCCGCGATCCAGTTCTGCCTGGCCCATCCCGCCGTGACCGTCGGCCTGCAGGGCGCCCGCAATGCGCAGGAGGCGGCCGACAACATCGCGATGGCGCAAGCTCCGATCCCGCCCGCCTTCTGGCGCGACCTGCGTGCCAGCAATCTCGTCGATGCCCGGGCGCCGCTGCCGGGAGACGCGCCATGAGCCGTGCCATCGATGCGCATCAGCACTTCTGGGATCCCGGTCGCGCCGACTATCCGTGGATGGCCGGCGACGCGCTGGCGCCGATCCGCCGTCCGTTCGGTCCCGCCGACCTCGCCCCGCTGCTGGCCGAGAACGCTCTCGACGCCAGCATCCTGGTGCAGACCCGCTCGTCGCTCGACGAGACCGAGGAATTCCTGCGCATCGCCCATGCGACGCCATTCGTCGGCGGGGTCGTCGGCTGGGTCGACCTGACCGATCCGTCGGTAGGGTCGACGATCGACCGGCTGCGCGGCCTGCCCGGCGGCGACAGGCTGGTCGGCATCCGCCACCAGGTCCATGACGAGGCAGATCCGGCGTGGATCTTTCGCGGCGACGTCAGGCGCGGCCTCGACAGCGTGTTCGCGCACGACTTGACGTACGATCTGCTGGTGCGCACGCGAGAGCTGCCAGCGGCGATTGCGACGGTGCGCGCCTTTCCAAGAGCGCGCTTCGTGCTGGACCACGCCGCCAAGCCGCCGATCGCAACCGGCTTCGATCAGGACTGGGCCGATCGCATCGCCGAGCTCGCGGCTTGCGGCAATGTCTGGTGCAAGGTGTCGGGGCTCGCCACGGAAGCCGTCTGGACCGACTGGGACGCGGAGCGGCTGCAGCCCTACGTGACACATGTGGCGCGCTGTTTCGGCGCCGACAGGCTGATCTTCGGCTCGGACTGGCCGGTCTGCCTGCTCGCCGGCAGCTACCGTGAAATCAAGCAGGCGCTCGAGCGCTGCCTGACACAGCTCGGCTCGGACATCCGTGACAAGGCGTTCGGCCCGAACGCCGTCGCGGCCTACCGCCTGCCGCGCTGATCAGAACCGCATCACCATGCCGACATGGCTCTTGGCGAAGCCGAGCCGCCCGTAGAAGCGTTGCGCGTCGGTGCGGCTTTGATGCGTCATCAGCTCGACCAGATTGCAGCGCTGCTTGCGCGCCTCGGCGATCGCCCATTGCAGCAGCTGCTCGCCGATGCCGCGGCTGCGGCGGTCGGTGGCGACCCGAACATCCTCGACCAGCGCGCGCGACGCGCCTTGCGAGCTGAGCCCGGGCAGGATGCAGAGTTGCAGGCAGCCGACCACCCGGCCCGCCTCCTCGGCAACGATCAGGGTGATGTTCCCATCCCGCGCGATCGTCTCGAACGCGTCGTAGTAGGACTGCGGCAACGGCTGCTCGAGGCGCTCGCGCGCCCGGCCGAGATGATCGTCGGCGAGCATGGCGACAATGGCAGCGACGTCGTCGCGCTGCGCAGGACGGATGCTGACGGACATCGGCATACAGGACAGGCTTGCAATCAGCTCAGAACTTGTAGCCGAGGCCCGCGCGCACCGTATTGATGCTGGTGTCGACCGTCGAGGTGAAGCGGACGTATTCGTATTCGGCCCGCGCAAACAGGCCGCCGACCAGATTGACGTCGACGCCGAGACCGGCGCTGTAGCCGTAGATCAGGTGATTGTGCTGAAGGTTGTTGGCGCTGAGCGGCGCAAGCGGCGTGTAGGTGCCGAGAAATGTCGTGCTGACCCGGTCCTGAACCGTCACGGACTGGCCGATATCTGCGTTGCCGAGTGCAAGGCCGAAAAATGCGTAGGGCAGGAAGCAACCCATCGCATAGCCGGCACGACCGCGGATCGTCGCCATGTCGGTGATCGAGATCTGCGAGGACTGCGTCGACGTCACGGCGTGGAAGTTGCCGTCGGTCAGTGCGGCCGTGCTGACGAGCGTGCGGCTCGAAGAGGCCATGCCGCCGTATTTGCCGTGCAGATAGCTCGCCTCGACGCCGAGCACGACGTCGTCCCACTGACTGTTGTAGCCGACGAAGGCGCCGAAGCCCGATGCGCGCGAGGATTGCTTGCCGAGATTCGGGTTCCAGGACGATACCTGCATCTGGCTCTCGATCAGCGTGTTGGCCAACACCGCCGCCGTCATGTTCTTGGTCGAGCCGTTGAAATTCTCATCGGACGAGCCGTAGCCGCCCTGGACGCCCACATAGTAACCGTCCCAGTTGACCCGCGAATTGTTCAGGCCCTCGGTCAGGCCACCGCGCAGGATCGGAAGGTCGGACAAGTCCGCGGCCTGGGCCGCGGAGACCATGCCGCACACCGAAACCGCCACCACCAGGCTACGCATCGCAACGCTCCAATCAGCACTTGACTCTCTGTTCCGATCATCGCGCGTTAACCTTAATCATTCGTTGTCGCAGCGCTCTGCACGGAAATTCTTTCAGCGAAAGCGCGCGCTTCGCCCGATCAGAAACGCGAAACGGCGCGGGAGGCCCGCGCCGTTCGTTCGATTTGCAGTGAGGGCGAGCGCTCGATTCAGCCCTTGCGGATCAGCGCCGGCATCGGCGGCGGCGGAGGATTGTCGAAATTCCAGCGCACGCCGAGCTTCAGGTCGTGCGAGGTGATGTCCTTGAACTTGAAGACGTTGCCGGTGGTGTTGCCGACGTAGTCGGATAGTACACCGGTCTGCCCGTGACCGAGATCGACGTAGCTGTAGGCCAGCTCCAGCACCAGGTTCGGATTGACGTTGTAAGCCAGACCGGCATGGGCCGCCCATGCGAAATTCCATTTCGAGGAGGTCGGCGCCGTCGCGAAGCTCGTGGTCGTGAACGGCAGGTTGTTGATGCCCGTGTCGGTGAAATTCGAAATCGTCACCCGCGCACCACCGACACCCGCGCCGATGAACGGCGTCACGCACCACCAGGTGCCGAGATCGACATAGGCGTTGGCGAGCACCAGCCATTCGGACTTGCTGCCGCTGTAATTGTCGATGCCGCTGTAGGGCACGCCGCCCGCCGTTGCATTGAAGCGGTCGGTGGCCTTGAAGTTCGCATTGCCGCGATACTGGCCGGTGACGTCGGCGCGGAACCAACTGTTGAAGCGATAGCCGACGCCAACGCCGTAGATGCCCGCGGTATCGAACGCCGAGGTCTGGTTGAAGGACGTCATCGGCGTGTAGGCGGATTCGCGCGAGTAATGGACGTCCTTGACCTTCTGATTGCTGAAACCGATGTCGCCGCGCAGATACCAGCCACCGAAATCGGCCGCCGGCGGCGGCGCGTAGACCGGAGGGGGCATGATGGGCATGTCGGCAGCGAAGACCGAAGTGGAAAACAGAGTGGCCGCTCCGGCGGCGATCAGAAACTTAACGCTACGCATTTTTTCGTCCCTTTGGCCGGTGAAGCAATCGGAGAATTGCTTCCACATCACGCTGATGCCACACTATCACGCCAAATGCTTAAGCAGCGCTTAACCCTAATAATTAAGGTTGATTTTTCATGAGCGCGCGGAGTCGTTAACGGCCAAGCAACCCCTCCTAACAATTCGTTAGCGACAATTTTGACCGCAGGATGAAGAACAACTAATTAGTTGAGTCCCATCTCAATCGGTCGCAGCCAAGGCGCTGGCGCGCAGGCGATCGCGTCCGGCAGTCCGACGCGCCCTGCTCGATCAGGCACATCCGCTCCCATCAGCTTGCGAACAGAGAAGGGACCAACAAAAAGGCCTGCCATCCGACGTCGATGGCAGGCCGCAGAGATTGATAAATTCCCGTCCGCGATCAAGCAGCAGCCGCAGCGTTGCCGACGGCAGCGACGATCTCGTCGACGACCTCCTCGACCAGATCGCGGTCGTCACCCTCGCCCATCACGCGGATCACCGGCTCGGTTCCGGAGGAGCGCACGAGCAGTCGGCCATGGCCGTTGAGGCGCTTCTGTCCGGTGTCGATCGCCGACTTCACCTCGTCCGCGTCGAGCGGCTTGCCGCTGCGATAGCGGACGTTCTTGAGAATCTGCGGCAGCGGGTCGAAGCGATGGCAGACCTCGGAGACCGGACGGCGCAGCCTCTGCACCGTCGCCAGCACCTGCAGCGCCGCGACGAAGCCGTCGCCCGTCGTCGCGTAATCCGAGAGAATGATATGGCCCGACTGCTCACCGCCGAGATTGTAGCCGTCGGCCAGCATGCGCTCGAGCACATAGCGGTCGCCGACCGGCGTGCGCACCAGCTCGAGCCCCTGCCCCTGCAGGAAGCGCTCGAGGCCGAGATTGGACATCACCGTCGCGACGATACCGGCGCGCGCCAAGCGGCCGTCTTCCTTCCAGCTCTGCGCGATGACCGCGAGCAGCTGATCGCCATCGACGATGTGGCCGCGCTCGTCGACCAGGATCACGCGATCCGCGTCGCCGTCGAGCGCGATGCCGATGTCGGCGCGCATTTCCCGTACCTTCCGGCACAGTGCCTCCGGCGAGGTCGAGCCGCATTCCTTGTTGATGTTGAAGCCGTCCGGTTCCACGCCGATCGAGATCACGTCGGCGCCGAGCTCCCACAGCGCCTCGGGCACGACCTTGTAGGCCGCGCCGTTGGCGCAATCGACCACCACGCGCAGGCCGTCGAGCGAGAGGTCGCGCGGCAGCGTGCGCTTGGCGAATTCGATGTAGCGATCGTGCACGCCGTCGATGCGGCGGGCGCGGCCGAGGCTCGCGCTCTGCGCCAGCTTCTTGTCGAGCGATTCATCGAGCAGTTGCTCGATCTGCCTCTCGACATCGTCGGACAGCTTGAAACCCTGCGGCCCGAACAGCTTGATGCCGTTGTCCTCGAACAGATTGTGCGAGGCCGAGATCATGACGCCGAGATCGGCGCGCATCGACTTGGTGAGCATGGCGACCGCGGGCGTCGGCATCGGGCCGACCAGCAGCACGTCCATGCCGACCGAGGTGAAGCCGGCCACCATGGCGTATTCGATCATGTACCCGGAAAGGCGTGTATCCTTGCCGATCACCACCCGGTGGCGATGCTCGCCGCGCTGGAACAGAAGACCTGCGGCCTGCCCGACCTTGAGCGCGAGTTCCGGCGTGATCAGGCCGTTGGCGCGGCCACGAATCCCATCGGTCCCGAAATAGTTACGGCTCATATGACCCCCAGCAACGGCTTCTGGATTTCGTTACCGGCGAGCGCGAATCACAGGACCCGCCCTGCCGGTCAGCCCGCGGGTTATAGTCGCCTTAAGGCTAAGATGGCTTCAAAAAATGTGATGAATCATTACCACGAAACCGCCATGACCTCTGTAAGCCGTTGTTAAGACTAATTTTTCATTCGACCTGACGGCTCTGGAGGGCTCACCCGTCGGAGCCCCGCCGCAGCAGGAAGGTGCTCGCTCCGGCAGCCCTGACGTCATGTTGTTGCGGGACGCTCGCAGTTCGCCCTGCTTTGCCCAGACGCCGTGGCGGTTCCCAAGTTGGATTTGGCAGCCGCCGCAAAGATGCTAGATGACTGCCCCAGCCCTAAGAAACGAGACGCCGGTGGGGAGCCGAAGACCGCGATGAAACACGTCACCTGCATTGAAGACCTGCGCCTGCTGCACAAGCGCCGCGTGCCCAAAGCCTTCTTCGACTACGCCGATCGTGGCTCCTATGCCGAGGAGACGCTGCGCGCCAATCGCGAGGATCTGCAGAAGATCAAGTTCCGCCAGCGCATCCTGGTCGACGTCTCCAAGCGCGATCTGTCGACGACGATCCTCGGCGAGCCCTCGTCGATGCCGCTGATCCTGGCGCCGGTCGGCCTCCTGGGCATGCAGCACGGCGACGGCGAGATTCACGCCTGCCGCGCGGCGCAGGCCGCCGGCATCCCGTTCACGCAGAGCACGATGTCGATCTGCTCGATCGAGGACATCGCGGGCAGCGTCGAGAAGCCGTTCTGGTTCCAGCTCTACGTCATGAAGGACCGCGGCTTCATCAAGGCCCTGGTCGAGCGCGCGATCGCTGCGAAGTGCAGCGCACTATGCCTGACCGTCGACCTGCAGGTGATCGGCCAGCGCCACCAGGACATCAAGAACGGCATGAGCGTGCCGCCGGAATGGACGCTGTCGAAGCTGTTCGACTTCGCCACCAAGCCGGCCTGGGTGCAGGGCGTGCTGCAGGGCAAGCGCCGCACCTTCGGCAACATCGCCGGCCACGTGAAGAACACCGAGGATCTCACCAAGCTCTCGGCCTGGACCGCCGCGCAGTTCGACACCTCGCTGAACTGGAAGGACGTCGACTGGATCCGCTCGATCTGGCCGGGCAAGCTGATCATCAAAGGCATCCACGACATCGAGGACGCCAAGCTCGCGGTCGAGACCGGCGCGCAGGCGATGGTCGTCTCCAACCATGGCGGCCGCCAGCTCGACGGCGCGCCGTCCTCGATCCACGTCCTGCCCGGCATCGCGGAAGCGGTCGGCGACAAGATCGAGATCATGTTCGATGGCGGCATCCGCTCCGGCCAGGACGTGATGCGTGCGCTCGCGCTCGGTGCCAAATCCTGCATGCTCGGCCGCGCCTATGCCTACGGCCTCGGCGCCGGCGGCCAGGCCGGAGTCGCCAAGGCCATCGACATCATCCGCAACGAGCTCTTGACGACGATGGGCCTGTGCGGCGTCAACACGGTGGCCGAGATCGACCGGAAGGTGCTGGCGGATTAGCTCGAGAATCGGCGAGCAAGGTGCTCGGACTAATCAGCTTACGCGCCCCCGACTTCCACCATGCAAAAGCTGTCGTCCCGGACAAGCCGTGACGCGCGTCACCGCGGCGCGGCGCTGATCCGGGACCCATACTCCGCGGCCGTCGTGTTGGGCAAAAGCCCAATTGCCACTGCGCCCTAAACTCCTCCCTGGGGGTATGGGTCCCTGCGTTCGCAGGAACGACACCGGCAACGGAGACGCAGTTGAGCACACAGAGAAAGGCAGGTCACATCGGCGGCGTCAGCCCATCGCGGCCGACGCTGACGCGGCTGGTCTCGAGCGAACCGTCAGGCAATTGCTTGACGGTGGCGATCACCTTGGCGCCGGCTTTCAGCTCGGACTCGTCGCCGGGCACGAAGGTGACGATCGGCGTGTCCGGCGTAATGTCGACGCGCTTTTCGCCCCCCTTGTACTTGACGAGCAGCGAGTGACCGTCGGTCGAGACCGAGCTTTCGGACACGGTGGCGTTGGTCATGCTCGAGTTCGGCTTCAGGTCCCACGACCGCGAGCCTTCGCCCGTTCCGCGCATGTCCTCGGGAAAAATGTGGATCTCGACCGCCTTCGGCGCGCCATCCGGGCCGGGCACCGTGGTGGCGCCGATGAACGAGCCCAGCTTGATGTCGGAAAGCTGCGCCTTGACGACACCCGAGACGCGCAGATCACCGGCCATGCGCAGCTTGAATATCTCGCCGCTGCGGGCTTTCACCGTCATCGTATTGGCGTCGACGCTTTCGATGGCGCCGCGCACGCGCGTCGGCACCGGCGCCTGCTGGGCGATGGCGAGCGCGGATACAGTCGCAACCATGGCGAGTGAAGCGACGGAACGGAACAGGATGAGACGAGCGGACATGCATGGCTCCGAGGGCGAGAGAAGATCATCCGCGTCCAATGCGGGGCTACGCGGACGCTCGATCAATGAGACGCCGACCATCTGCGCTTATTCCGCGCTCAAGCCCTTGTGAGATCGGCCTCGACCAGCGCGCGCAACTCGGGCGTGACCTGCGGACGGCGGCCGAACCACAATTCGAAGCCACGCACGGCCTGGTGCAGCAGCATGCCGAGTCCATCGGCAGTGCGCAGCCCCCTCGCCCGCGCCGCCGCGAGCAACTGCGTCTCCAGCGGCACGTAGACGATGTCGGCGACGACGGCCTGCTGCGGCAACAGCTCGACGTCGAGCTCGAGCGGCGGCTGACCGTGCATGCCGAGCGAGGTGGTGTTCACGAACAGGCCCGCGCGCGGCAGCAGCGCGCCGACGCGGTCCCAGCCTTCGGCAACGACATGGCTGCCGAACTGATCAGCCAGGGCTTGTGCGCGCGCCGCGGTGCGGTTGATGATGTGGACGCGGCCGATGCCGCGCTCGAGCAGGCCGAACACGACGGCCCGCGCCGAGCCGCCGGAGCCGAGCACCAGCGCCTCGTCGGTGCGGTCCCAGCCTGGGGCAGCGGCGTCCAGATTGCCGATGAAGCCTTCGACGTCGGTGTTGGTGGCCCGCAGGATGTGGTCCTCGTACCAGAGCGTGTTGGCCGCGCCGACGGCGCGGGCACGCGCGTCCGGCTCGCTCAGCTCCAGCACGCGCTCCTTGTGCGGGATCGTGACGTTGGCGCCGACGAAGCCGCGACGGTCGAGATGCATGACGAAGTCCGCCAGCTCTTCCGGCGGCACCGCCTCGATGGTGTAGCCGCCGGCAATGCCGAGCTCGTGCAGCCAATGATGATGGATCAAGGGCGAGCGCGAATGCGCGGCAGGCCAGCCGATCAGGCACGCAGCGCGGGGTTTGGCGGCAAGGGTCATGGCCGTGACATCGGACAAGCCCCGGCTGGAGTCAATGCTGGGGCTCGGCAGTCGCCCCCAGGCGCCATGGCCCAAACGGCGACGCGGCGTTGAGGCCGCGTGTCAGCTCGCGGCGAGCCCATCGGCGACGTCCGCCGGTGCCGTCTCCTTGCCCTTGATGTCGGCCACCGCGCGCTCGATGGTCTCGCGGTAGCGCACCAGCGGCGGCCGCACGCCATGGGTCAGCAGCGCCCGACGCACGGTCGGCGACGCCCCGGTGATGAACAGGCGGATGCCCTGGCGCTTGGCCTTGGCGGCAACGCGGCTCATGGCGTTGGCGGCCGTCGAATCCAAGAACGGCACCGCTGCGAAATCGACCACGAAGGCCTTGCGGCGGTCGGCGATCGAGTCGAGCACGGTGCCGACGGTCGAGGCGGCGCCGAAGAAGAACGCACCGGTGATGCGATAGACCAGCACGTCCTTGTCGGCGCTGAGCTGCGGATTGTACGGCACCCGCGCCTCATCCTCGAAGTCGGCGCGGTCCTTTGCGACCAGAGGCGACCCGTCCTCGACGCCGGTCATCTGCGCCATCCGGTTGATGAACAGCACGGCGCCGAGCGCGAAGCCGACCAGGATGCCCTCGGTGAGATCGCGGAAGACCGTCAGCCCGAAGGTTGCGAGCAGCACCGTGGCATCGCCCCAGGACGATCGGATCAGGGTGGCGAACTCGTGCTTCTCGGCCATGTTCCAGGCGACAACGACGAGCACCGCGGCGAGCGCCGACAGCGGGATGTAGCTCGCCAGCGGCGCCGCGATCAGCATGAACACCAAAAGAAACAGCGAATGCAGCATGCCCGACACCGGTCCGCGGGCGCCGGCGCGAACATTGGTGGCGGTGCGCGCGATGGTGCCGGTGACGCAGATGCCGCCGAACAAGGCCGAGCCGACATTGGCAAAGCCCTGCGCCACCAGCTCGCAGTTGGAGCGATGGCGACGGCCGGTCATGCCGTCGGCGACGACGGCCGACAGCAGCGATTCGATGGCTCCGAGCAGTGCGAAGGCGATCGCGTCGGGGAACACCGCCTGGACCTTGGCGAGCGAGAACGCCGGCAACGCCGGCGCCGGCAGCTCGCGCGGGATACCGCCGAATTTCGTCCCAATGGTCTCGACCGGAAGCTGCAGCGCGAAGGTGATGATGGCCGCGACCACCACCGCGATCAGGATGCCGGGCCAGGTCGGCCGCAGATGCTTGAGGCCGATGATGATCGCGATCGACAGCGCGGCCGTCACGACCGCAGACATGCTCGCGGTCGGCGCGCCATGCGCGAGCGCCGTGAGCTTCGGAAGCAGCTCGCCCGGCTCCTTGCCCGCAAGCGTGATACCGAACAGATCCTTCAGCTGGCTGGCAAAGATGATGACGGCGATGCCCGCGGTGAAGCCGACTGTGACCGGATAGGGAATGAACTTGATGTAGGTGCCGAGCCGCAGATATCCGGCGATCACCAGCATCACGCCGGACATCATCGTCGCGATCAGCAGGCCATCGAGACCCTGGCGATCGACCGTCGCAGCGACCAGCACGATGAAGGCACCCGCGGGACCGCCGATCTGAAAGCGGCTGCCGCCGAGCAGCGAGACCAGGAAGCCGCCGATCACGGCGGTGTAGAGACCACGCCCCGGCGAGACACCGGAGGCGATCGCGATCGCCATCGACAGCGGCAGCGCCACGATCGCCACCGTCAGGCCCGCCAGCGCGTCGGCGCGAAAGTCGCTGAGGCCGTAGCCCTCGCGCAAGACCGTCAGGAGTTTGGGGGAATAAAGCTCGGCGAAGGTCGGCTCATGATGTCCGACCCGCCCGTGCGAACGGTGTTCGTTTGCGATGCTCATGCCCATCACGCTCCCGTCGCCTCATCGGGCCGCGGCGCAGCCGACGATGCGTCCCACACGAAGCGCCCAGGGGCCCCGTGCCCGCGCGATGAGCCTAGCTTGCGTCATCGCGCGCGATGTCAGTTTGACGGCCCATGCGGCGGGGCGGCCCCGGGTCCTTCAGGCGAACACCACGCCCGCCGTTCTCGCTGCGGGAATGCTCACCGATCAGATCCACGCCCGCGCGATTGAGCGCATCGACGACCTTGGTCAGCGAGTCCACCACGCCGCGGACGTTGCCCGTGGAGGCTTCCATCCGCTGGATCGTCGGCAGCGACACGCCGGCCAGCTCGGCCAAGGTTCTCTGATCTATCCCGAGCAGCGCTCGCGCTGCCCGCATCTGGAACGACGTGATCACGCTGGCCTCACGTGGCAGACACCATAAATGATGTCTGAGACAAAGACAATGATGTAAAATACATCACAAACTGATCTCGGACGCAAGCTGGAACCCGGCCCTCGCCGTTTGTTCCCTGCGCGCGCGAGCAAAGGTCCCGACGCGATCCGGCCCGCCATCCCGAGAGAGGATGACGGGCCGGCGCTGTTCGGCGCGGAGCGTTCGGCTCAGGCGGCGTCGCGATGGGAGGCGATGATGTGGTCGGCGGCGCGGCCGGTCACCTCGGCCATGTGGTCGAATTGGCGGGTGAAGCTGCCGGCGCCGGCCGTCGCCGAACGCAATTCGACGATCAACTCGCCGATCTCCGCCTCCGGCATCATCGCCCGGACGCAGTCCCAGCCCGGCCAGCCGTCACGGGTATCGAAGGACAGGATCTGGCCGCGCCGCGCCGACAGGATCGCGTTGATCCTGGCGGTCGCTTCCGTTGGGCAGACGATCTCGACGGTGTGAATCGGCTCCAGCAGCACCGGCTGGCATTGCGGCAGCCCCTCGCCGACGCCGACCCGCGCCGCGGTGCGGAACGCGAGGTCGGACGAATCCACGCTGTGATAGGAGCCGTCGGTGAGCGTCACCTCGACGTCGATCACCGGAAAGCCCAGGGGGCCGCGGGCCATTGCGTCGACGACGCCCTCCTCCACCGCCGGGATATAGTTGCGCGGCACCGCGCCGCCGACCACCTTCTCGGCAAAGCGGAAGCCTTCGCCGCGCGGCAGCGGCCTGATGTCGAGCACCACGTCGCCGAACTGGCCGTGGCCGCCGGACTGCTTCTTGTGGCGGCCGCGCTGCGTGATCGGCTTGCGGATGGTCTCCTGGTAGCCGATCGCGGGCTGGTGCGATTTGACGTTGACGCCGAAACGGTCGCGCAGCCGCTCCAGCGCGACGCGCAGATGCATCTCGCCCTGCCCCCACAGCACCGTGTCGTGGGTGCGCGGGTTCTGCACCATGGTCAGCGACGGATCCTCCTCGTGGAGCCGCTGCAAGGCCTGGCCGAGCTTGACGTCGTCCTTGCGGTCCACGGCGGCGATCGAGAGCGCCAGCACCGGCGGGCACGCCTCCACCTTTGCCAGCGGCGGTGGTGCCGTCTTGCCGGTCGCAACCGTATCGCCGGTCTTGACCGCATCGAGCTTGCCGAGCGCCACCGTGTCCCCGGCCTGGGCGCCCGCGCGCTTGCTGTCATAGGCGCCGGTGGCAGCCAGGATGCCGGACACGCGCGCCGCCTCGCCCGAGGCGGCATGCAGCGTCGCGCCGTCGTCGAGATGGCCGGACAGCACCCTCGTCAATGACAGCTTGCCGCCATGCTGCAGATGCAGCGTCTTGAAGACATAGCCGAGCGCCTCCTTGGTGTCCTTCACACCGAGCCGCTGCGCGGTCTCGGCGATTCCGGGCGCCTCGTGGCGCAGCGCCTTCATCAGCCGCAGCACGCCGTTCTCGCGCAACGCCGATCCGAGCAGCACCGGGCAGATCAATCCCTCGCGCAATTCGCGCGCCAGATCGTCGAACACGGCGTCGCGCGGCGGCGGGATGTCCTCCAGCAGCTGCTCCATCAGCGAATCGTCGTGATCGGCGAGCTTCTCCAGCATCGAGAAGCGCGCCTCCTTCTCGCGGTCGAGATCGCCGCCTTCGAGCGCGATCACCTCGGAGGCCTTATGCTCGCGATAGATGAAGGCGCGCTCCAGCGCGAGGTCGACGAACCCTTCGATCAATTCGCCGTTCCAGATCGGGATCTGGCGCAGCACCAGGGGCACGCGCGAGGCCGGCTGCAATGTGGCAAGCGTCTCCCTGATCCGCGCATTGGCGCGGTCGATCTTGTTGAGAAACAGGAAGCGCGGAATGCGCAGCTCCTCGAGCTCGCGCAGGATGATCTGCAATTGCGGCAGCTTCTTCTCGTCCGCCTCGCAGACCACGATGGCGGCATCGACCGCCGGCAGCGCGGCGCGCATGTCGTGGATGAACTCGATCGAGCCAGGACAGTCGAGGAAGGTGTAGCTGTCGCCCATGAAGGTCGTGGTCGCCGCCGTCATGGCGACGCTCATCTTGTGCTGACGTGCCTCCGGGCTGGCATCGCCGACGGAGGTGCCGGCGTCGACGCTGCCCGCGCGCGGGATCGCGCCGGTCCGCGCCAGGATCGCCTCCAAAAGAGTGGTTTTACCGCTTTGGAAAGGGCCCACCAGCGCGATGCACCGTGGACCTCGGGGACTTCTCAGGTCTTGTCCCATTCGCCGCCTCCTCGTTGTGGAGCTCGGCCCTTGATTGGGTCGGCAAAGCCGAATGCTCTGCCTCGGCTGCCGCTTTGGCAAGCAGGCGGCCTGCGAAAAACGTTGCTGCAGTGCGGGGGATCGCGCCGTCTTCCCGCACGATGGCGGGAAGAGCGCTGTTCAAGGCAAAGGGAAGATCACCGCCCCGGGCGCAATTCGAGGCTTTGCAGCCCCGCCGAGACGCTGAGGCCGACCTGGCCCTGGACGCTGAGCGGCTGCAGCGCGATCGAGTTGGCGGAGCCGCCGACCAGCACGTTGCCGCCGACACCGACACCGACCGCGGCCGAGCCCTGGGCGCCGGCATAGTCGCCGGAGAGATCGCCCGGCCCGAGCCGCGCGACCGGTGCATAGACCACCCAGGCCAGCAGCGATTCCTGGGTGATGCCGAGATCGAGGCCGACCTTGCGGATGGTCGCGACGTAGCGGTCCTCGGGCAGGCCGTCGGCGCGCAGCACGCAGCCGAGATGGGTCACCGAGCCGACGATGAAGCCGACACTGGCGCCGCCGCGGCATTCGAGGACACCGACCCGCACGCGATCTTGCGCCTGGGCAGCGCCGGTGCAGAGGACGATCGCAGCGGCGAGCCCGGCGAGGATGGTCGAGCGCATGAATAGAACTCCGGCTGAAATGAACGTGTGATGCAGACCCGTCGATCGGACGCACGATCACAGGGCGCCACATCTATGCCACAAGCCTTACAGTCGCACCAGATTCGCCGCGCCGTCGGCACGAGCCGGCGCGCCGACGCAGGCAGCGACTGCGACGCGTTCGCCTGGACGTGTCCGAGTCTCTCCGATCGAGGGTCTCAGCGATAGAAGCGCGAGAAGTAGGACGATGAACGGCTCGGGCTCGGGTGGATCGGCAGCAGCGGCACCAGCTCGACCTCGGTGATTCCGGCAGCGAGGTTCAAGCCGGTCTGCCCCTGCAGGCTGATCGGCTGCAGCGCCGCGGCGCGATCGGTGTCGCGCACCAGGAAGCTGCCGCCGAAGCCGACCAGAGCGGCAGCGTTGGCGGACAATCCGCCATAGCGCCCGCGCAGCTCGCTGCGGCCGAAATCGTTGACCGGTGCGCTGACCGCCCACGCCATCCTGGTCACATCCGTCAGGCCGAGATCGAGGCCGTAACGCCGGACCTTGGCGACATAGCGCTCCGGCTGGCGGCCCTGACTGCGAAACACGCAGCGCAGGCGGGACTGGGACATCACGAGCCTGCCGGAGGTCTTTCGTCCCTCGCATTCGAGCACGCCGGCGCGCATCGGCCGCCCCTGATGGGCCTGCGCGAGCGGCACGATCATCACCATCAACGCGATCGACAGCAGAAGCAGCCGCATCGAACTCCAACCCTACGCCACCAGACTTGTCGGCCGACAAAAGAAAGGCGCCATGTTCAAAACATGGCGCCTTTCGGCCTGGAAATTGGCTTCTGGTGTTTCGAGAAGGATGTTGCCCGATTACCTCAGATTGCCGCAGAAGCGCTGGATTCGCTTGCAGGCGTCCTCGAGGTCGGAGGTCTTGGTCGCGTAGGAGATGCGGAAGGCCGGGCCGAGGCCGAAGGCCGAGCCCTGCACCACGGCGACGCCCTCCGTCTCCAGCAGCTCGGTGACGAAGGCCTCGTCATTGTCGATCACCTTGCCCGACGGCGCGGTCTTGCCGATCGTCCCGGCGCAGGACGGATAGACGTAGAACGCGCCTTCCGGCCGCGGGCATTCGATGCCGTTCGCCTGGTTCAGCATCGACACCACGAGGTCGCGGCGCTCCTTGAACACCTTGTTGTTGGCCGGGATGAAGTCCTGCGGACCGTTCAGGGCCTCCACCGCCGCCCATTGCGCGATCGAGCACGGGTTCGAGGTCGACTGCGACTGGATCGTCGCCATCGCCTTGATCAGGTGCGCCGGGCCGCCGGCATAGCCGATGCGCCAGCCGGTCATGCAATAGGCCTTGGAGACGCCGTTCACGGTCAGCGTGCGGTCGAACAGCGAGGGCTCGACCTGCGCCGGCGTGGTGAACACGAAGTCGTCATAGACGAGGTGCTCGTACATGTCGTCGGTCATGATCCAGACATGCGGATGCTTGACCAGCACCTCGGTGAGCGCCTTCAGCTCGGCCTTGGTGTAGGCCGCGCCGGTCGGGTTCGACGGCGAGCACAGGATCAGCCACTTGGTCTTCGGCGTGATCGCCTTCTCCAGCGCCTCCGGCTGCAGCTTGAAGCCGTGGGCGGCGGTGCAGACCACCGGCACCGGCTCGCCGCCGGCGAGCGCGACCATCTCGGGATAGCTGACCCAGTACGGCGCCGGGATGATCACCTGGTCGCCGGGATTGATGGTCGCCATCAGCGCATTGTACAGCACCTGCTTGCCGCCGACGCCGACGATCACCTGGTTCGGCTTATAGGTGAGGCCGTTCTCGCGCTGGAACTTGCCGATGATGGCTTCCTTCAGCTCGGGGATGCCGTCGACCGCGGTATACTTGGTCTTGCCGTCCTGGATCGCCTTGATCGCGGCCTGCTTGATGTTGTCGGGCGTATCGAAATCCGGCTCGCCAGCGCCGAGGCCGATGACGTTGCGGCCCGCCGCTTTGAGGACGCGCGCTTTATCCGTGACCGCGATGGTCGCGGACGGCTTCACACGGTCGAGCGCAGCGGCGAGAAAGGACATCATCAGCTCCTATGCAGGCGTCGTGGATCACCCCCTCGGGGCCACGACCAGTCATGTCAGGGAAACGCCCATTTGTAGGGCCCCCAGCGCTGCATCGCAAGAAGCTTGGGCACATGGCTCCCAAGACTTTAGAGAACGTTAAAGCCGCCCCGTTAGCGTGGACCGACGATTATCCAGAGTCTCAGGCCGAAATGACCACTATCGGGTACGCCCTGCGATCCGGCGACTGGCTGACGGCCGCGCGGATCAAGTCCTACAGCTGGATTCTGCTCGCGGTCACGATCGCGGCAATCGCCGGCTGGATCGCGCTGTCCGATGGCCTGGTCGACCGCAACGGCAAGCCGATCGGCACCGACTTCTCCAATGTCTATGCGGCAGGCGTGCTGACCCTTCAGGGCAAGGCGGCCGACGCCTATGATCCGCCGCTGCAGCATGCGACGGAAAAGGCCGTATTCGACGGCCGCGACGTGCCGTTCTTCGGCTGGCACTACCCGCCGTTCTTCTTCGCGATCGCCGCCATCACCGCCCTGCTGCCCTATGCCGGAGGGCTCGCGCTCTGGGTCGTGTCGAGCCTGCTCGCATACCTCGCGGTCATGCGCGCAATCCTGCCGCGTTCCGGGACCCTGCTGGTCGCGACCGCCTTTCCCGCCGTGTTCGTCAACATCGGTCACGGCCAGAACGCGTTTTTCACCGCGGCGCTGCTCGGCGGCGCGCTGTTGCTGATGGAGCGCGGCCGGCCGTGGGCGGCCGGCGTCCTGATCGGCCTGCTCGCCTACAAGCCGCAATTCGGCGTGCTCATTCCCGTGGCGCTGCTCGCAGGCACGCGCTGGCCGACGATTGCTGCGGCAGCCGCCACGGTGGCCGCGCTGGTCGCGATCAGCTTCGCCGCGCTCGGCAGCGACGTCTGGCACGCCTTCTTCCAGTCGATGACCTTCACACAGAGCGTCGTGCTCGAGCAAGGCGGCACCGGCTGGGAGAAGATCCAGTCGGTGTTCTCGGCCGCGCGTCATTGGGGCGCCGATATCAGGTCCGCCTATGCGCTGCAGAGCCTGCTGGCGCTGTCGCTCGCGGCCGGACTTGCATGGCTGTGGCAGAGCGAGGCCGCGTTCGATCTCAAGGCTTCGGCACTGGCGAGCGCGAGCCTGCTGGCGACGCCCTATGTGCTCGACTACGACCTCGTCGTCGTCGCGGTCGCGATCATCTTCTTCGTCCGGCACGGCCTCGCGAACGGCTTTCGCGACTACGAGCTCAGCGTGCTCGCGGCCGCCTGGATCGTGCCGCTGCTCTCGCGCAGCGTCGCCGGGCTGACGACGATACCGCTGGGCCTCATCGTTCTGATGGCCCTGTTCGCGCTGACCCTGCGCCGCGCACTCACCGATCGCGCCGTCGAGATCGGTGGACACGCGCGCATCGCGCAGGCGTGATCTCGATTGTTTGAATCTATTGGAAAGTTGTTATTCGAGAGTGCAGTGCAGTAGCGCATTTCGACTTTTTCCATCCGCCGGCTCTTGCAGCCTGCGCCCATCGGCATCATTGTCTGGCCGCATTGCGGGACGATCTGGCGTCTGGATGTGCGATGCGTCCAACCTTTGATTCCTCGAACTCGAAATCGGCCGGATGTACAAGCTCTATTCGATGCAGCGGTCAGGCAACAGCTACAAGGTCCGCCTTGCGCTCGCGCTTCTGAACGCGCCCTATCAGGCGATCGAGATCGACATCCTGCGCGGCGAGAGCCGCACGCCGGATTTTCTCGCCAAGAATCCCAGCGGCCAGGTGCCGCTGCTGGAGGTCGGCGAGGACCGCTTCATCGCCGAATCGAACGCGATCCTCTGGTATGTCGCCGGCGGCACGCCGCTGGTGCCGGAGCAGCGCATCGAGCGCGCCGAAGCGCTGCAGTGGATGTTCTTCGAGCAGCATGCGCTGGAGCCGAACATCGGCGCCGCCTATTTCTGGCTGCTGCTGGTCAAGGGCGGGCGCGACCTGCAGACACATGCGCTCGAGGACTGGATGGAGCGCGGCTACGCCGCGCTCCAGGTGATGGAGAATCATCTCAAGAGCAACGACTACTTTGCCGCGAAGCAGCTGACGGTCGCCGACATCGCGCTCTACGGCTACACCCACGTCGCCGATCGCTGCGACTTCGACCTGTCGACCTTCCCGAAGATCCGCAACTGGCTGCGCCGCGTCGAACAGACACCCGGTTTCGTCGCGATGGATTGGCAGCCGGCGCTGATCGATTCGGCCGGCATCGCCGCCGACTACGGGTGAGGCATTCACCGTAAGACTACGGACCGTCCGTAGAACAGCGGGGAAAATACACGCTTCGGCGGGAACAAACACCGCCAGCGCCATGTTCCTGCCTTTTTTTCCGATTTGCCGCCGCAATCCTGCCCAGCGCGACCTTAGAATTTACCTCTGCGAGTGATTCGCTCGCGGATGTATGGGTAAGGGATTTCGACTTCATGTCCGGGTGGCGTCTTGCTTCCGTTCCGAGGTTCAGTTGGGTCCGCGGCCATGCGTCGCCGCAGGAGTCGAACCACCGTAGAGGGCTCCGTACGCCCGTCAGCGGCTTTCACGACCACGCAACGCTCACCCTTTCGCCCAGCCTGACCACCGCCGTGGTCGCAACGATCGCGGCCAGCACGCTCTCGTTGGGTGTCAGCGTCACCATCGCGGTGGTGTCGATCCGCGCCGTCTTGTCGATGCCCGCTTAACAGGAAGCCATTTTGACAACCCTTCGCGGTTTTCGCGACAACAGGCGATGATTGTCTCGCGCACAAAATGGCGATGAAATCAACGGTCGTAATCGTTGCCGTGACCCTGGCACTCGCGATCCTGCTGGCGGCGTCACTGCTGATCCTGATCGAGCGGCGGGGCGAGCTCTCGCTCTCGCCGCTGACCGAGGAAGATCGGTCCGTCTATGTCGAGCTGGTACGGCCGCCCGCCGCCGAACCGGTGCAGCCCGTCCCGGATTGATCGCCAACGCGGCTGCGCGTATCGAAGGTCCGTCGAGATTCAAACGGACGGCGAAGCCTTCATGCACGAAGCACTCACTGTGCGCGCCATCGCGCGCGACGACCATGATCACTGGCTGCCGCTCTGGGACGGCTACAATGCCTTCTACGGCCGTTCGGGGCCGACGGCGCTGCCGGCCGAGGTGACCGCGATGACATGGTCGCGCTTCTTCGATGCCGACGAGCCGGTCCATGCCCTGGTCGCCGAGAGCGGTGGCGAGTTGATCGGCCTGGCGCACTACCTGTTTCATCGCGCCACCACCACGATCGGGCCGCTCTGCTATCTCAACGACCTGTTCACGAGCGAGGCCGCCCGCGGCAAGGGCGTCGGACGGGCGCTGATCGAGGCGGTCTACCGCGAAGCGCGTCAGGCCGGTGCGCCGCGGGTCTATTGGCAGACGCACGAGACCAACACCACGGCACAGGCGCTCTACGACAAGATCGCCGAGCGCTCGGGCTTCATCGTCTACCGCAAGGCGCTGTGAACGGGCGGTGTCACGCCGCCGTCACGGGGCAGGCCTACGCTCCATCGAGCGCCTGATCATCCCCCGTCACCGGTCACGCGTTTCAGCGGTCCCCGTCAGTCGCCGTCTCTGACCGGGGCCGCATTTTTTTGTCTGGCCTTGGTCGTTGGACGTGGCGCGTCTCACGCTACGTTGGTCGTCGTGTTCTGCTGCTTCAATGGGACCTGCTGAGAAGCCTTCGCCTGCGCGACTTCGACGCACATTCTGACAGCCTCACCCATGCTCGCCGCGACCAGATCGGCCTTGGTGGCTTCCTGCAGCACCTTCGCGGCCTCCTGATCGACGTCGGCCGCGCAGCAGACCAACATCACTCTTGCCTTGGGGAGTCGTCGCTTCAAGCGACGAACGGAGTAGCGCATATGTGCAACGCCGGAATTGCCGATATAGATCAGGCAGGCAATCGCAACACCTGCGGGCTCGAGCTTGATGACGTTCGCCGTCGAGAGCGCCTCCGCTCCTGAGACCTTCGCGCCCAACCCGTGCACCGACGACAGTTGCGCGAGAATCACCGCCGCCGCTTCGTCGATCGGGGTTCGCCCGGCCACGCACAGGACCGGCTGCTCGCTCCGCCATCCTTCGGCGAGATTGTCCTTGCTGAGGATGGGTATCGTGTCGATTGCCCCACTGCTGGCCGAGCTGTCGACGGCCGATGCAGCTTCCGGATCGCTGGTGGTCTCGCGTTTCGCCAGCGGACCATCATTTTGATCGGAAAGATCGGCGGTCAACTCGGCGACGGCGTCACGGATCGTTGCAAGGCGATCATAGGCGAGCGCCCCTCGGTCGGCGTCGGCTTGGGCCAATTGCAGTCCCTTCACCGCGACCTCGTCGCAATAGGCAATCAACGAGCGCTCCTTCAAGAACTCCTCTGCCTTCTCGGCCGCTTCCGTCGGATCGTTCGCAAGCATGCGCTGGTAGAAGATCTCGGGAGGAGACAGCGCTGGACGATCACCGAACATGACGTCGAGGAACTCCAGGCGCTCCACATGTCGTCCGATGACGACCAGGCAGACCGTCAGCGGCGTCGCGAGCACCAACCCGATTGGGCCCCACAGCGCGGTCCAGAACGCGGCTGAAACGACCACCGCCACGGGGGACAGGCCCGTGCTGCGCCCATAGACCATCGGTTCGATGACGTGGCCGAGCAACGGCTCGACCACGAGAAACAGGGCCAAGGTCCAAATCAGCATCGACCAGCCAGGGTCGACCGCTGCCGCCAGAGCAAGCGGAAACGCCGCGGCGATGACGGCGCCGATATAGGGCACGAACCGAAGCGCTGCGGCGAGGATCCCCCAAAGGAGGGCGCTGGGGATGCCGATGAACCACAAGCCGACGCCGATCACGACGCCGAATCCGCCGTTCAGGGCGAGCTGGGTGAGGAACAGCCGGCTGAGCCTGTAAGCCGCATCATCGAGCGCCGCCGTGGTGCGCTGCAGGTCGGATGAGCCCGCAAGGCGAATGAGCCGATTCCGCAGGTCCTCGCGTTGAAGCAATATGAAGATCACGAAGATGATGATGATGCCGGTCGTCGCCAGCGGATGAATGAGCGGCGAAATCAGCGTGCGGAGACTGTCTAGCGCTCCGGGATCGGGCTGCCGGACCTCCACCGGGATCGGGGTCACAGGGACTGAGGAATTCGTTCGCAGTCCGCTCGGCGGCCGAGCCGCTTCCGGCTCATTCGGTTTGTCGAGTTCCTTGCCCAGATCCTTGAGCATGTCCGATGCACGCTCGAGCGTCCCTCTGCCGGCTTTGGTGTCGCGGAACGACTGGATCTTGTTGCTCATCGTCGATTGATAGTTCGGCAGCTCACTGGCAAGCTGGGTGAGCTGGGTGGCGAGCAGGCTGCCCAGTGTAAAGATCACGACGAATGCGAGAACGACCACGCTGACGACGGCCAGTCCGCGCGGGGCACGAAGCCGCTGCAGTTGCGCGACCAATGGCGCCAATACGAAGCTGAGCAGGATGGCCAGGGCCACGGGGACCAGGATATCGCGACCGAAATACAGCAGCGCGATGATGATGACCGCAAAAATGGCGACGGCCAGCGCGCTGATCAGCCCGAGAACTTCCTCTGGGGTGCGGACCTTGAGCGGCTGTCTGATGATCATCGAATCTCTCTCCGAACGAGGAAGGGCGGCGCGCGTCGCTCAAGCGGTCAGGCTGTCAACGTCGACGAAGGTGGCGCGTTGCAACGGAGGGAAGCTTCTGACGATGTCGCCGGCGCCGGTGGTCATATGCCGGAAGGTTCGTCCTCGATCCGAGCAACCATCCGGGCCTTCGCTAGAACAGAACGACCGAGGGCGCTGGCTGGCGCTGCCCGCCCTGCCGGACATTCGGCTTCCTGTTTCAGACACGCGATAACAGCCTCGTGAGGCTCCAGTTCCCGAGAGCGCCTGAGGTCGCATGCGCGTCTGCCGACGGCGACGACTGGTCAGCGTCGGCACACCGTCGCATCTCCGCGACTCAGCCGGAGCTTCACTGGGGCGTCGTCCTTGTTGATGTCAGCAGGTTCGGCGGTACGGCTTGCCCGGCGAGGCCCGGCGCGAGCAGCTTCCGAGGGCGCACGACCGGCGACCGTCCGGGTCCTGTCGGCCGCCGTGTCGTTCAGCGCAAATCAAGCGTCCGCTCGGCCGTGCTCAGCCAAGACGGGCCGCGGAGACGGATCTCGTCTGAATGGTGGACTCTGTCCTTGTCCTACGTCTTGCTGCCCACCGTTTGGCGGACCTCGAACCCCTCGAACTGCGGCGGGCCGAGATAGTGCACCTTGGTGTCGCCGGCCCGGTGGTGCGCGGCGCGGAAGGCTTCGGACCTGGTCCAGTCCTCGAACGCAGCTTTCGACGCCCAGATCGTGTGCGAGGCATACAGCGTATGGTCCTCCGCTTCCGGTCCCTTCAACAAGTGAAACTCGACGAAGCCCGGTACCTTGTCGAGATGGCTGTCGCGCGACAGCCAGACCTGCTCGAAGGCGGCCTCCGAGCCCTTGGCGACGCGAAAACGATTCATGGCGATGAACATGCTGATCTCCTGAGGGGTGAATGCCGCAGGTCGAGGAGTAGCAGACTTCGCGGTGCAATGCGCCAGCGGCGGTGGCCGCTGATGCCGCGATGTGGAATGCTTCAGAGCCCCGATCAGGACAGGGCGCAAGCGAGCCCTAGGCCACGAGCCCCTTGATCGGCTTCACGGCCGCGCTGTCCGGAAACACCGCGCCGCCGAGCGCGTGCTCGCCGATGCCGAGATGATCGGCGAGTACGCCCTTGAACACCGCGCGCAGATCCGTCGTCGGCGCAAGATCGCGTCCCTGGTAGAGGCTCGCCATCTTCAGCGTCGGCCAGTCGGCGATCACCCGCCCGCCCTTCACCGCGCCGCCGGCGAGCAGCGCAATCGTCCCGGTGCCATGATCGGTCCCCTGGGTGCCGTTGATCTTCGCCGTGCGCCCGAACTCGGTTGCGACCACCACGACCGTATCCCGCCAGCGCGGGCCAAGACCGCTCTCGAACTCGGCGAGCGCGCCGTCGAGGCCCGACAGGAGCTGCGCCAGCCGGCCGATTGCGCCGCCTTCATTGGCATGCGTATCCCAGCCGTCGAAGGCCAGCGCCGCGATGCGCGGACCATCATCCGCCGCGATCAGCTTCGCCGCGCCGCGCGCGACCTGGCGCATCGCCGCGATCTGGTTGCCGCCCGGCTTGGGCTTCATGTCGTCACCGAACGCGACCTTCTCGAGCTTCAGCCCTTGCGACAGCGCAGCCGCCAATGCGGGATCGCGATGCGCATAGAGGTCGACCAGCCGCGTCGCGGTGTCGTCATCGGCCTGCGGCAAGGTTACCGGCGCCCAGCCGACGGTGGGCGCTGCGCCGCGCAGCACCAGCGGTGCCGTCGGACCGACCGCGAGCGCGCCCGTGACGCGGGGGCCGCGCGGCAGCGCCTCGACTGCGCGGTTCAGCCAGCCCGATTGCACGCGGCCGGGACCGGCGAAGCCGCTTTCGAGCACGTCCTGGCCATCGAAATGCGAGCGCTCGCGATATGGTGTCGCGACCGCGTGAACCACGGCAGCCTGCTTGTCACGATACATGCGCGCGAATTCCGGCATCGACGGATGCAGCGCAAAGAACGAGTCGAGCGGCAGCGCCGGAGTTGGTCCCGCCGTCGTCAGCGCGATCGCGCCATGCAGTCCGGCGTAGTCGGGATCGCCGACCGGCGCGACGGTGGCGAGGCCATCGAGCGCGCCGCGCAGGATTACGACGATCAGGCGCGGATCGCGCTGGTCGGCGGCGCGGGCGAATTTCGGCAAATAGCCCCACGCGGCGAAGGACGCGCCTGCCAGCAGCAAGTGGCGTCGCGAGGTCAACAGCGAGGTCGCGATCCGGTCCATCGTCATCTCCTCTGGAATTCCGGCGACATCAACAGCAGCGCCAGCGCCTGCTGGCGCGACTCCGCGCGCTCGATGGTGCGGCGTGTCTCGGTCGACGCAGCATCGCCGGCGACGAGCTCGAGCAGCTCGCGCGGATCGAGATTGTTGCCGAGTCGGCCGCCGAGCTGCGACGAGATGTCCAGCCGCAGCTTCATGCCTTCCGGCGCGGCCCACACCGCATTGGTATCAGCGAATCCGTTTGGTCCCGCGGGCGTCCACAACGGCTGGCCCAGCGTGTTCAGGGAAGTGAGATAGAAGCCGGGATCCTCCGGCACGCGCGCCAGCAGCCGGCCGCCGGCGACCAGGAACTCATAGGGCGAGCGGATCTTGGTGAGCGGCGCCGACCAGGCATCGTCGGAGTCCACCAGCGCCAAGGTCAGCGCCTTGAGGTCGCCATCGCTCCTCCTGAACACGGCTTCGAGTTGCGCGACGAGCGCGGGCGGCGGATCGTCGGCAATGAAATGACGTGCGAGCTTGGCGGCGATGAACTTCGCGGTCGACGGATGCCGTGCGATGTCCGCGAGCGCAGCTTCGCCCTGGGCGAGGCCATCATCCGCATAGACCTTGCTGAGCAACGTCTGCGGCCCCGGCTGATGCGCATTGGCATTGAACACGAAGCTGCCGGGCGCCGCGTTGCGGGCGTTGCGGCCGGCGAAGCTCCAGCCGGTGATGATGCGCGCCAGCGAGGTCACGTCCTCCTGGCTGTAGCCGCCGCCGACACCCAGCGTGTGCAGCTCCATGATCTCGCGCGCGAGATTCTCGTTGAGGCCGCGCTTGCGGTTCTGGCCGGCACGCGAGTCCGGTCCGAGCGATTCCTGGTTGTCGAGAAAGAACAGCATCGCCGGATGCTGCTCGACCGCCTTCAGCATGTCGACGAAGCGCCCGAGCACGTGCGGCCGGATCGCCTCGCGCTCGAACGCGCCGGCCCACATCCGCGCCAACTCGCCCTTGCCGGCGGAGATGCAGAAATGATTCGACCAGAACGCCACCAGCCGCTCGGTGAAGCCGCAGTCGGCGAGCACCGCGCGCTGCAGCCGCGCCAGCGCTTCGGCACGGAACGTCTTCTGGACGACGTTGGGCGGCTGCTGGGCTTGCGCGGGCTTTGCCGGCGCTCCCTGCATCGCGGGTGCGGGGTCGGCACCGGCCGCTGGGGCCGCCGAGGGCGTTGCGGCCATGGCTTTGTCCGCGCCGTTCGTCGACAGGCCGCGCGTGGGGCTGGACGGATCCTGCGGCGCAGCCTCCGGCTTCGCGGCCTCGCGGGCCCGCTTGACCTCGTCCTGATAGGTGAAGACGGCAGCGGCGAGTGCTGCCGTCGGCTGCAGACCCGGCGCCTCCAGCAGCGCTCCATCGGGACGGCCGAGCTCGGCCTTGACGAAGCCGCGCGGGTCCGACGCCGCATTGACGAGATCGCCCGAGGCACCGCCACGCGCGCCGAAGCCGAAGCGATTCAATGCGACAAGAGCCGCTCGAGCATCACGCGCCATGCCACATCCTCGAGCCCGTCATCGCGGGAGCTCCCGAAACGCTGTGTTGCCGCGACCGCAGACTGCGATGGCGCGGCAGATTGTCACGCACTATACTTGCCCCTGCAGATGAACCGGACATGAAAAGGGCTGGTCGGACGTGGTTCCGAAGGTGACAAATCGTTTAGCGGACATGACCGCGCGGCAACTCATCTGCGAGTCGTGCGGCACGGCGTTCAGCTGCGATCCGGGCGGCTCCTGCTGGTGCTTCGACGAGACCGTGCGCCTGCCGCTGCCCAAGACCGGACAAAGCAATTTCAAGGACTGCCTGTGCGCCAGCTGCCTCAAGAGACTGGCCGGCAAACCGGAGCCGGGCTCGTGACGCGCTGGCACGTCGAAGCCGTCCTGCTCGACATGGATGGCACGCTGCTCGACACCGAGAAGGTCTATCTCGAAGCTGCGATCGCGGCGCTGAATGCGCTCGGCTACAACGACGGCGTCGTCGAGCTCTGCCATGCGATGATCGGCATTCCCGGACCCGACAACGAGCAGACCCTGCGCGACCATTTCGGCGACGATTTTCCGCTGGCCGAAGTCAACCGCCTGTTCGCGACCAAGACCGTCGAGATCCTGCAGGCGGGCATGCCGCTGAAGCCCGGCGTCATCGCGCTGCTCGATGCGATCGACGCGGTCGGCCTGCCCAAGGCCGTCGTCACCTCGTCCTCGCGCCGCACGGCCGCGGAGCATCTCCGCCTCGCCCGCATCGATCACCGCTTCGATGCGGTCCTGACGCGCGACGACGTGGCCCGCGCCAAACCGCATCCGGACCTCTATCTGCTTGCCGCGGAACGGCTGCGGACGCACGCGCCGGCCTGCGTCGCGATCGAGGATTCCAATCCCGGCGTCGCCTCGGCGCACGCCGCCGGCGCGATCACCTTGATGGTGCCGGACATCGTGCCGCCGAACGATCATTCGCGGGCGAATGCGGCGGCCGTGCTGCCGGATCTCGATGCCGCCATCGCGCTGCTCGCGCGCCGTTCGGTGTTGCCCCTCAGGACGTGACGTCATCTCGGCAGGCTGTGAATCGCCGTGCAGCCTTCTCATGAGCCATTTTCTTCAAACGCGGCCGAACACGGTCACGATCGGTTCACGTCGTTGCGCGCCGCCGGCGGTCCTATCGGATGCATTAACCCGCACGCACTACCGTGCAGGCGTTGGCGGATGGGCCTATTTCATGTTGCGATTCATTGGCGCCGCGGGTGCGGCATTTTTGGCTGCGTTCGCAGGTATGAGTTGGGCGGTCAGGGGATTTCCGCTTCCGGATGGACCGTGGCGGGGCATGATGCGGACAGCTTCGATTGAAACGGTCTCGAACCTTGCTGCGCCGGCGCCGGGGGGCGTGGCTGTCGTGGCTCCCCTATCCCCCACGGTCGACATGACCTTCGGCGGCCCGGAGGCAAAGGAGTTCGACCGCAAGGCGTGGCTCGCGCAGCACACCTCGCAGAGCGACAAGAATCCCAAGCTCGACGCGTTGCGCATGGACGCGTTGCAGGCCGCCACGGCCTACAAGCTGTCGCCGTGCGACCAGACCATGAAGCAGAACCTGGTGGACGCACTGACGGCCTACACCCGCGCCTATGTTGCCAAGCTGGATTGCAAGCGGCAGTTCTGGGGCGCAAAGATCTGCACCGACAAATCGCTCCAGGAGGCGGCCGACAGCGTCGGCACGCCGCTCGATCAGCGCGTGAAGGAGGCGTTGTTCGAAGCCTTCGAGGAGAGGGGGATCACCAAGGCGGACTTTCCGGCCGACGTGCGCGAGGAGGTCCCGCAATTCGCCGGACCCGCCTTCTGGTCCGACGAGTCGGCGGTGTGCCGGACGCGGCAGGCGCAACGGGACCGGCGATAGCAAACGAGCGCTGCCATGAACCGGCTGATCTTCATCATTGCGGCCATCGTCGTCTGGCAGGTTGGCGGACGCCTGTTCCTGACCGAAGCGCCGACCGCGGCGGCGTTTCCGCCGGTCACCGGCGCGGAGTTTCAGGACCACGAGAAATACACCGAGGACGCCCGGCGTTCGCAGCGCGAAGACGCGCTGAAGTCGCTCGACCTCGCCTGGAGCGACCGCTGCGGCGCCAAGCGCGACAGCTTCATCAGCGGCCTCAACCACTACTACTATCACCGGCAGAACCAGAACGAGCGCTATCCCGAGACCTATGGTCCGGCCGGCGCCGCCTATATCGCGGGCGTATGGACCACCGCCGAGGATCGAAGGATCGAACGGCTCACCCAGGAAGCCTACGCCGCCGGCTACATCAAGCCATCCGATTTCGACGGCATGGCGAGCCGGATGGTCGCAACGATCGTTCGCGGCGAGCAGGTCAGGGGACGCGGCTGCGCCGGCTGACGGTCCTGCGGGAAGCATATCGCCTCCCCTTTGGCAGCGCCGCCGCGACCAGCGTCCGCGCCGCCGCGCCCGCGGTTTCCATGTAGCTGGCGTCCCGATGCAGCAGCACGACCGCGAATGCGCCGTCGAGCAGCAGCAGCATCTGCCGCGCGAGCCCGCCGGCTTCGGCAATTCCCTGCTCTTCGAAGACCGCCTGGAGCCAGGCCTCGAACTTCTTCTTGTGGGCGGCGCCGATCCTGATCGCGGGATGGCCGGGCAGATTGGCGAGCTCCGCGGTGGTGCGCAGGAAGCCGCAGCCGCGCCATTTCGGATGTCGCGCGGCGCGCGCGAGCTGGTTGAATATCCCGGCGATCTTGTCGGGCAGCCCGCCCTCGGTCTCGTCGAACCAGCGCTTGAACAGCGTCAGGTTCGGCTGGTCGCGCGCGGCGAGATAGGCCGCGACCAGATCGTCCTTGCTGCGGAAATGATAGTACAGCGTCTTCTTGGTGACCCCGGCCTTCTCCGCCACCGCGTCGACGCTGACGGCGCGGATGCCCTCGGCATAGAACAGCCTGCTCGCGGCGGCGATGATGCGGGCGGGCGTGGGATCGGAGGAACGGGGCATGGCGGCGCTCGGTCAATGTATACTGACCAGTGAATATACCTCGGCTGCCGCGGCGCCTAGTCTTCACCTGCTCCAACCGCCAGCCTGCGAGACACCATGACCGACCTCATCCTGCTCGACATCTCCGACCGCATCGCCGTGATCACGCTGAACCGGCCGCAGCGGCTGAACGCGCTCAGCTACGCGCTGATCGATCGATTGATGGCCGCGCTCGACCGCATCGAGACCGATGCCGGCGTCAGGGCCGTGGTCCTCACCGGTGCGGGACAACGCGCCTTCTCGGCCGGCGCCGACATCGACGAATTCACCGCAAGCGTCCGCCAGGGGCGCGCTGCCGCGCTGCGCGACTTCGTTCGGCGCGGCCAGGCGATGACGGCGCGGCTGGAGGCGTTCCGCAAGCCGGTCATCGCCGCCGTCAACGGGCTCGCCTTCGGCGGCGGCTGCGAGATCACCGAGGCCGTGCATCTTGCGGTCGCGAGCGAGCGCGCCAGCTTCGCCAAGCCCGAGATCAGGCTCGGCATGCCGCCGACCTTCGGCGGCACGCAGCGGCTGCCGCGGCTGGTCGGCCGCAAGCGCGGACTCGAACTGCTGCTGACCGGCGATTCTTTCCCGGCGCCGCGCGCGCTGGAGATCGGCCTCGTCAACGCCGTCGTGCCGCATGACGAGCTCTTGCCGGCGGCGCGCGCGCTGGCCCAGCGCATCATCCGCCACGGGCCGGACACCGTCGCCGGCATCATCACCGCCGCGACGCGCGGGCTCAACATGGCGATCGGCGAAGGGCTACAGGTCGAGAGCGAACAGTTCGCGAGCCTGGTCGGCAGCCGCGATCTCACCGATGGGCTGGCGGCCTGGCGCGAGCGCCGGCCGCCGCGTTGCTAGACCGGATGGCCCGGCGACTTGCGCGCCAGCCCATCGAATGCATCGAGCAGCCGCTCGCGCCAGGCATGGACGCTGTCGCTCTCCTCGAGCAGCCGGAACGGGCTCACCACGCGCGCCCATTGGAAGCCGCCGAATACGATGTAGTCGGCATAGTCAGGCGCATCGCCGCCGATGAAGGCCTGCGTCTTCAGGGTCTGGCGCAGCGGCTCCAGCGATCTGCGGAAGCCGATGACCGCCTGGTCGCGCGAGGCCATGACCTCTTCGAGGCTCTTGCCGAACCGCGCCTCGCGCGACTTGCGGAAATAGTCGGCATCCTCGGCGGCAAGGTTCTTCGGGATGTCGGCGATGATCAGCGGAAAGATGCCGCCGACGATGGCGATATCGCCCCAGGCATTGAGGAAGCGCGCCATCGCGCGGCCGCCGGCGCCGCCGAACAGCGAGGGCCGGTCCGGATAGGTGTCCTCGAGGTAGTTGGCGATCGCCCAGGAATCGGCGACCGCGCGGTCGCCGTCGAGCATGACCGGCACCTTCTCCGATCCATGCGGCGCGATCGCGCTCTTCTCGGTGAAGCGCCACGGAATCGTATCAGCGCTCAGCCCCTTGTGCGCCAGCGCCATCCGCGTGCGCCAGCAATAGGGACTGAACGGTCGGCTCGCATCGGTCCCGACGAGTTCATACAGTTTCACGGCCATTCCCGGTCCTTCCTCCAAGTCCGGACCGTTCTAGCGCACGACGCGGCCGTTGTCGCGCAGCAGCCGCGCGCCGGCATCGGTGACGATGATGAAGAGGCCGGCGCCCGTGATCGCCTCGCGCGTGACATAGCCCAGATCGGCGGCATCCTCCCACACCGTCAGGCGCGGGCAGCTCGTCCGCCAGGTCGCCACCACTTCGGCATGGCTGCGCGGCGCGCGCGCGACCCATTCGACGAAGTCCAGCACCAGGGGGTCTGCCGATCCGGCCATGCTCGCCTCACTCTGCCGCCGCCGAGCTCTGCGCGGCCAGCAGCAGCCAGCCGCCATAGAGGATGTAGTAGCTCGCCACCGCCGTGATGATGCGGTTGGCCCAGATGCGGAACTGCTGCTCGCTCATCGCCTCCAGCAGCCGCCGCGCCAGGCTCGTGCCGAGCATCGACGCGCCGACGGCGACGAGCGCGAGCACCGGATCGAGGCCCGCGGCCTGGTCGATGATGCCGCCGAAATAGATCAGCTTGGTGAGGTGGCTCGCGACCTGACACGTCGCCTTGGTGGCGACGATCGAGCGGCGGTCGAACCGCGCGCCGAGAAAGAACGCGTCGAGCAGCGGCCCCGACACGCCGGTCATCAGCATCAGCCCCATGCAGATCGTGCCGTAGATCGCGCCCTGCCAGACGCTGTCCGGATCGGGCTTGAGGCCGGCCGGCATCAGCCGCGCCATGAACGGGGTGACGCCGAGCAGCAAGAGCGCCGCCGGCTTGTCCGGCACGTAGCGCACCAGCGCCCACAGGCCGAGCGCCAGCGCGCAGCCGACGAGATACACCGCGACCGGCCGCCAGCGGATGTGCCGGCGCCACAGCACCGCACGCCAGCCATTGGACGCCATCTGCGTCGCCGCGTGCAGCACCATCGCCGCCGGCAGCGGCATGATCGCCAGCAGCACGCCGATCAGGATCAGCCCGCCCGCCATGCCGAACAGGCCCGACAGGAACGCCGTCGCCACCATCAGCAATCCGAGCGCTGCAATCAGGGCGGGTGTCATGGCTGATCTCCTCGCCATGCAATTTGTCGCACTGGCGATATCCGCACAAACCGAGTTATCTTGCCCTCCATCAGTTTTCCTGAGGGCGCGATGAGACGGCTGCTGTTCCTCAACGGCATCAAGGCGTTCGAGGCGGCGGCGCGCACCGGCAGCTTCGCCGCGGCGGGCAGCGAGCTCAACGTCTCCGCGGCCGCGATCAGCCGCATGGTCAACCTGCTCGAGCAGCGGCTGGGCGTCGTGCTGTTCGAGCGCAAGGCCAACCGCCTGGCGCTCACCGCCGCCGGCCGCGCCTATCAGAGCGGACTGACGCCGATCTTCGATGCGCTGTCGAGCCTGACCGCGCAGATCATGGCGCCGTCATCGATGCGGGTGCTGACGCTCGGCGTCGGGCCGACGTTCGCGATGAAATGGCTGATCCCGCGTCTGGCCGATTTCAGCACCGAGCAGCCGGACATCGAGGTCCGCATCACCACCGGCGGGGCGGCGGTGCCGTTCGGCGACGACTGGAGCTGCGGCATCAAGCTCGGCCACGGCGCCTGGCCGGGCCTCGTCGCCGAGCCGCTGTTCGCCGCGGATCTCGTGCCGGTGTGCACGCCGCGGCTCGCCGCGACCTTGAAGAAGCCTGCCGATCTCAAGGGCTCGAGCCTGCTGCGGGTTTCGCATGCCGCCGAGGACTGGGCGCTGTGGCTGAAGGCCGCGGGCGTCACGCGCGTCAGCGCGCGCGGCACCGAGTTCCAGTACTATGGACATGCGCTGCAGGCTGCGATCGACGGGCTCGGCGTCGCCATGGGCATCCGTCCCTATATCGACGACGACCTCGCGGCGGGACGCCTGGTTGCACCGTTCGCATTGACCGTCCCAAAAGGCGAGCGCTGGTATCTTGTCTACCGCCATTTCCAGGCCGGCCAACGTGATTTCGCCGCGTTCCGACGCTGGATCATGCGTGCGGCGTCACAGCCCGCGACCCGGAATTCCCAGCGCAGGGACGCCATCAAAAAAGACGCTGACGTGTGAACCCGTTCACAAATGCCCGGACCAATTCATGCTGTCGTTGCCGTTCGGGACATCAGGACTGCGCAATGACGTATTTGTACGAGGACTTCGCCATCGAGCCGTTCGAAGCAGGACGCGGCTTGTGGCACGCGCGGATCCGCCGCGCGGACATGACCCCGGTGGTGATCAATGGCGTTTCGTTCCCCTCGCTCGAAGTCGGCTTCGCCTGGTCCGATGCGGACATGGCGATTGCCGACGCGAAAAGCCATATCGACCGCTTTCGCAAGCGGTGGCGCTGACAGCTGCAGACCGAATCGCAGCACTTTGAAGCACGCGACGGAGGATATCGACCGACCCCCGGGAAAAGACGGATAGCGCGACGTGGAACAATCTCCGAGAGTGAAGTCCCCGAGAGTCCCCTCGCGCGGCCAGACGGTTCCAAGCCAACATCAAACGCCAATTCGAAATGCCGAGTGTATTCGTAATGCGGACTGCAATTCATGGCTGAGCCTGCCGTCAAACACCTCGCTTTTTCGGTGCGTACGCGATGCCCGGACTGCGATGCGGAGCTGAGCGTCCTGAGCGTCATCAACGGCCGCGGCGGTTCCGAGTACTGGGCCCTGCAATGCGTCGCCTGCCACGGCGTGCATCTCGACATCGTCGAGCAGCCGACGCGGCATTGAACGGCAGCGTGGCGTCGCGGCAACGCCATCGTGCGCGCCATGGCTCGCGAGTCGCCCGCTGATCTCGTGTGGCCTTTCGGGAGCAGTGCGTCTCGATGCCTGCTGCTGCCACCATGCTGTCAGCAAGGCTGGTGCGCGGCGCCCGATCACTCTTTCAACTCGGCGCCATCCGTCCCATATTCGGGCCATGGCGAAGACCCCCGACACTCCCAAGAAGCCAGGCCGACCGCCGAAATCGAAAGCGCACCGGCCCGACGTGCAGCCGATCGCGCCCGCGCTCGCCGAGCTGCTCAATCCCGCCATCAACCGCGGCGAGAGCGGCATCGGTTCCTCAACGGGACTGAAGCCTCCGCCGGACAATTCCTGGGACCGCCGCAGCGGCGGCGAGGCCGCCGCGCACCGCGCGCGGGCGTCGACGCGCGGCAAGAGCGCTGAGCTTGCGGCCCGCGACACGTCCGATCGCCCGATCCCGCTGCGGCCGAATCCGCAGCCGGTGGGTGGACGTTCATCGTCAAACAACGATCCGTCGCATGGCCCGCCCCCACCCAACCCTCCCCCGCACGCGGGGGAGGGCTCCAGGCGGCAGGCGCCGAGTGCCGGCGCCAGCGATGATGCCGAGACTGCGCCGCTAGCGTCCCCTCCCCCGCGTGCGGGGGAGGGCCAGGGTGGGGGCCTCTCTCCGCAGCATCACCCCCTCGGGGCGGATGACGCCGCCTCAGCCTCCGGACTCGCCGAAGCGCCGCAAGCCAATTACGGCACCGCCGCCACCATCCCGACGCTCGATCCGGAACTGGCGCGGCAGCTCGGCCTGCCCACCGCCGAGGACGACGAGGAGGCGCTCGCCCGCCCGCCGCGCAACAAGATGGAGGCGCTCGGCGTCAAGGCCACGGCGGAAGCGCTGGAGTCGCTGATCCGCGAGGGTCGTCCCGAGTTCCGCAAGGACGACGGCTCGCTCAAGGTGTGGACGCCGCACCGGCCGCCGCGCCCCGAGAAGTCGGAAGGCGGCGTCCGCTTCGAGATCAAGTCGGCCTATGAGCCGAAGGGCGACCAGCCGCAGGCGATCAAGGAGCTGGTCGAGGGCATCGCGCGCAACGACCGCACCCAGGTGCTGCTCGGCGTCACCGGCTCCGGCAAGACCTACACCATGGCGAAGGTGATCGAGGCGACGCAGCGCCCGGCCATCATCCTCGCGCCGAACAAGACGCTCGCCGCGCAGCTCTATGGCGAGTTCAAGAGCTTCTTCCCGGACAACGCGGTCGAGTACTTCGTCTCGTACTACGACTATTACCAGCCCGAGGCCTACGTCCCGCGCACCGACACCTACATCGAGAAGGATTCCTCGATCAACGAGCAGATCGACCGGATGCGCCACGCCGCGACGCGCGCGCTGCTCGAGCGCGACGACGTGATCATCGTCGCCTCGGTGTCGTGCATCTACGGTATCGGCTCGGTCGAGACCTACACCGCGATGACCTTCGCGCTGAAGAAGGGCGAGCGCATCGACCAGCGCCAACTCATCGCCGACCTCGTCGCTTTGCAATACAAGCGCACCCAGCACGATTTCACCCGCGGCACCTTTCGCGTGCGGGGCGACGTCATCGACATCTTCCCGGCGCACTATGAGGACCGCGCCTGGCGCGTGAACTTGTTCGGCGACACGGTGGAGAACATCGAGGAGTTCGATCCGCTCACCGGCCACAAGCAGGACGAGCTGGAGTTCATCAAGGTCTACGCCAATTCGCACTATGTGACGCCGCGCCCGACCCTGGTGCAGGCGATGAAGTCGATCAAGTCCGAGCTGAAGATGCGGCTCGACCAGTTGCACGCGCAGGGCCGCCTGCTCGAGGCGCAGCGGCTGGAGCAGCGCACCACCTTCGATCTGGAGATGATGGAGGCGACCGGCAGTTGCGCCGGCATCGAGAACTACTCGCGCTACCTCACCGGCCGCCTGCCCGGCGAGCCGCCGCCGACTTTGTTCGAATACGTCCCCGACAATGCGCTGGTGTTCGCCGACGAAAGCCACGTCACGGTGCCGCAGATCGGCGGCATGTTCCGCGGCGACTTCCGCCGCAAGGCGACCTTGGCCGAATACGGCTTCCGCCTGCCCTCCTGCATGGACAACCGCCCGCTGCGTTTCGAGGAATGGGACATGATGCGGCCGCAGACCGTGGCGGTGTCGGCGACCCCCGGCGGCTGGGAGCTGAACGAGGCCGGCGGCGTGTTCGTCGAGCAGGTCATCCGCCCGACCGGGCTGATTGATCCCCCCGTCGACATCCGCCCCGCTCGCACCCAGGTCGACGATCTCCTCGGCGAGGTCCGCGCCACCGCGCAGGCCGGCTACCGCTCGCTGATCACGGTGCTGACCAAGCGCATGGCCGAGGACCTCACCGAATATCTGCACGAGCAGGGCATCCGCGTCCGCTACATGCATTCGGACATCGACACCATCGAGCGCATCGAGATCATCCGTGACTTGCGCCTCGGCGCGTTCGACGCGCTGGTCGGCATCAACCTGCTGCGCGAGGGCCTCGACATTCCCGAATGCGCGCTGGTCGCGATCCTCGACGCCGACAAGGAAGGCTTTCTGCGCAGCGAGACGTCGCTGATCCAGACCATCGGCCGCGCCGCGCGCAACGTCGACGGCAAGGTGATCCTCTACGCCGATCAGATGACCGGCTCGATGGAGCGCGCCATCGCCGAGACCAACCGCCGCCGCGAGAAGCAGGTCGAATACAACACGGCCCACGGCATCACGCCGGAGAGCGTCAAGAAGTCGATCGGCGACATCCTCAACTCGGTCTACGAGCGCGACCACGTGCTGATCGAGACCGGCGGCGGCACCACCACCGACGACGTCATCTCGATCGGCCACAATTTCGAGGCGGTGCTGGCCGATCTCGAAACCCGCATGCGCGAAGCCGCCGCCGATTTGAACTTCGAGGAAGCCGCCCGCCTCCGCGACGAAGTCAAGCGCCTCCGCGCCACCGAGCTCGCCGTCGTCGACGACCCCACCGCCAAGCAGCGCACCGTGCAAGGCAAGGCCGGAGCCTACGCCGGCACCAAGAAATACGGCGACGCCGCAAATCTCCCGACCACGGCGATGAAGGGCCGTGGCGCTGCGGCACGCGCTGGCGGCTCCTCTTCACCCTCCCCTGGAGGGGGAGGGTCGGCCGCCAAAGGCGGCCGGGGTGGGGTGAAGCCCCGCGACCCGCTCGCGCCGTCCCTCGACGACATCATCAGCGGCGGCCCAAGCACCGGCTCCAAAGTCCACAAGCCGCATCTCGACGAGATGCACGGCCCGGAATCCCTGCCCTACCGCCCCAACGCCAAGCTGCCGCCAAAGCCATTCGGCAGCAGCAGCAAGATCATCCAGCCCACCAACTCCCGCGAGTCCGGCCCCGAATTCGGCCCGGCTCCGCGCTCGACCGGTGGCGCGCCGGGAAAGCGCGGCGGGTGGAAGAAGCGGTGAGGTGTAAACCTTCTCGCCGCGTCATTGCGAGGAGCGATAGCGACGAAGCAATCCAGTCTATGCACTTGGCCTGATCTGGATTGCTTCGCTTCGCCGCTTCGCTCGCAATGACGTCCGGCCCCGCGATCTCTACTGGAAAACAAATCATGTTGAGCTACTCTGCTCACATGAAACTCGGCTTCGAAGAATCCCAGACCGCCTACACCAGCGGCACGCAGAAGGCGCGGGCGTGGACCGAGGCGTGGGTTGGCGCGCAAGCCTATTGTCCGAACTGCGGCCAGTCGAACATGACGCAGTTTCCCAACAACAGCCCGCTGGCGGATTTTCTCTGTAAAGCCTGCAGCGAAGAATTCGAGCTGAAGAGCCAGAAGAAGGCATTCGGCGCCAAGGTCGCCGACGGCGCCTATGGGACGAAGTGCGAGCGGCTGGCCGCCAGCAACAATCCCAATCTCCTGCTGATGAATTATGACCGTGACACCCGGTCGGTCATCAACCTCTTCGTCGTGCCGAAGCACTTCTTCATCCGCGACATCATCGAGCAGCGCAAGCCGCTTGCGGCGACCGCGCGCCGCGCCGGATGGGTCGGGTCGAACATTCTTCTCGATCGCGTTCCCGAGTCGGGCAAGATTCACATCGTCCGGAATCGCGTCGTCCGCTCGAAGGAGGTCGTGCTGCAGGAGTGGAGCAGGACGCTCTTCCTCCGCAAGGAATCCCTGGATGCACGCGGATGGCTGATCGAGGTCTTGAAATGCGTCGAGTCGCTCGGCAAGCCTGAATTCACGCTCGACGATGTCTATGCTTTCGACCGCCATCTCAGCCTGCTCTATCCCGGCAACCAGAACGTCCGACCGAAAATCCGCCAGCAGCTCCAGCTCCTGCGCGATCAGGGATTCCTGGAGTTCATAGCGCGCGGCCGCTATCGTTTGAAGACGTGAGGTCGGGCAATGGCCTGGTTCTTGAACTTCTATCGTTGTGAACGTTGCGCGCAGGCCTGGACCGATGAATGGTCGTGCATGTGCGACGACGAGTGTCCTCATTGCGGCGCCCGCGACATGTCTCCGTCCCGGAGCGAGGACCTGACAGAGCTGATTTTGAGAAATGAGGATTGCTTTGTCGTCCTGCGATCGGCTGATGACGCCGAGGACGAGCCGTCCTATGAAGAGCTCGGGCGGTTCTCGAGCCGAGCCAAAGCGGAAGAATTTCTCGCGGCGTCAGACCCAAATTAGGGGTGCCCTTCACGAAATCCATCAGACGGCCGCCGGACAAGCCGCGAGACAACCCGTACACCTTCCGAAAAAAATAAATCTCTTGCGCATTTTCGGAAATCATGATTATCTCCCCGCATCCCGCCTCACCGCAGAGGGGCGTAGCGCGCGATCGTCACGACACGCGAGGCGGGGATGCGATGGCCGCGAGAGATCGCAGCGTCTTCTCACGAAGGCGCGGACGAACGATCGCTTGCGGACGTGAAGTCGCAGCGTCCTGATACCCCGACGCTGGTATCAACCCGGCGCAATGCGAGCGCATGGCGGTGGGGATGGTGGCCAACAAGCCCGGCGCACCAGGGAGACTGCGTATAAGCGTGAAGACCGTCGCGCAGGGAATGCCGGTTGAATCGGCTTTGCCTGTGGTACCTGCCGCCTGCATTTTTTTCGCAGGCGGGCCATGGGTGAGGCCTTCACCCGGCATTCCCTGCGCCCTCTGCATGGTTTGCGAGGGACGTGTTCGATGCATCACTCGGGCGAGTCTCGCCGCGAGATCACGTTCTCATGTCTTCAACTCGATCGCTGTTTGAATCGTAAATCCGCCAAACCCGCCGCTGTCGTCCCGGACAAGCCGTGACGCGCGCGAGCGCGGCATGGCGCCGATCCGGGATCCATACGCCGCAGCGGACGTGATGGGCAAAATGCCCATGACCAATTTGCCTCAAACCGCTCCCTGGGGGTATGGGTCCCGGCGTTCGCCGGGACGACGATGGAGTTGGTTGAGACAGACGCGCGCCATCCTCGCCGACGTGTCGGACGAGCCGCGGCGCACACGAGCGCTGCGCCGAAGCTGACGCCATGCTTCGCGGGACGGCGCCCGCCTCACCCCGTCGCCAGCACCGCGACCGACAGTAGCGCCAGCATCACGGTCGAGCCCAGGAGCTGCAGCGATGCCTCGGGCTGCGTGCGCCAGCGCAGCACCTTGTCGGCGAGACCAAGGGTCGCGTCGTAGAACACCGGCGCGTAGGCCTGCTTGAGCACGCGCTGAAAGCGCGGCCCCGCAGCGGAAGTCATCAGCACGTGGATGATGGTCGCGCTCGCGACGAAGCCGATGATGCCGGGCCGCAGCGCCGTGCTGTGCGCCAGCTTGAGGATCAGCGCGGCGCCGGCATAGGTTGGAATGGCCTGGAACAGCGCGGTCAGCGCCATGCCTTCGAACAGGTTGAGCAGCGCCGCCTTCGGCGCGGAGGGGCTGGGAGAGGCGACGGTGAGCATGGCCCGGACATCCGGTTGCGGCGGTCCTCGGCGAGGACCGGACCGCTCCCGTCTAACCGGCCCGCCGGATGAGGACCGTGAGCCCCGTCACGCGAGGCCAGCGCCGCCGGCTGGGATGAGGGCACGCCGAGGACGGTCGACGCGCGGCATCGACTAGGTCCGGCCCTGCCCGTTCACCTGGCCCTGTTGCTGCTGCTGACGCTCCTGCTCCTTGGCGCGGTGACGGCCATAGAGGCAGCCGGCGGCGGCGCCGAGCACGCCGTGATGGCCGGCATAGTGGCCGGCCACGCCGCCGACGATGGCGCCCTTGATGCACCCCTTGGCCTCGGCGGCCTGCGTCGACAGCAGCGCCAGCGCTGCGACGGAGGCGGCAAGCATGGTCTTCGTGATCGACATCGTCATGATCGAGCTCCGCAAGAATGGTGCGAGGTAACGGCGACGCGGCGGGGCGGTTCCCGCCTCGCAACCGGCATGACGCATTGCGCGAACCTTATCGCGCGCGGTGATGACCCAAGAGCTGAGAAATGAGCTGAGAGATGAGCCGAGAGTGGACTGAGACATGATCGTGACGCGATCACTCGCCAAGCTTCCGTTCACCGTACCGGCGCATTGAGCCGGCCGACGGTCACACAGGTGGTTGACGGCCGTCCGCCGGCATCTCCAGAACGAGATCGCCGACGCGGACATTCCCGTCAGTGGAGACAGGATGATCGAGCACATCAACAAGCAGCGCGTGCGCAAGCTGCTCGAGGCCCATGCCGCCGGCGATTTCGACAGCGTGCTGGCGCATTGCACCGACGACCTCGAGCACTTCGCCTCGGCGCCGATCGACATCTTCCCCCATCTCGGCGGCCGCCGGGGCAAGGCCGAGGTGCGGCAGATGTGGGAGACGGCGCGCAGCCGCTATGCCGAGGTCCGGCACGAGATCAAGACCATGATCTGCGAAGGCGACCAGGTCGCCGTGGATCTGCGCATCTTCCTGCGCAAGCGCGACAACGACCGCATCGTGCAGTACGACCTCGCCGCCTTCTACACGCTGCGCGACGGCCGCGTCGCCCGCATCCGCGAGATCATGGACACCTACGACCTGGTGCAGCAGGTGCTCGAATGCGATCTCAGCCGGCTGCTGATCGCGGGCGCCGCCCGGCCCTGAGGCCGGCACGGCCGTAGCGGACCAGGGCCTGGACCAGCCGATCACGCAAACGTCACCACCCGCCGCCTCGTCGCCTTGAACCTGTGGCCCGGGCTCCGCACCCCATCAGCGGTGGTATACGGGGCATCGGTGACATGAGAATAGCATTCCTGGCGATGGCCGGACTGGTGATGGGCGTCGTCGGCGGCGCGACGATCGGAGTAGGGCTTGGACTGGCCTGGATCGAGCTGTTCAACACCAGCGAATTCGAAGGCTATGCGGGCATGCTGGTGTTCTTCACCTTCATGCCGCTCGGCGCCCTGATCGGCGGCCTCGCCGGCGCCACCCTGTTCGGCATGGCCGCCTTCCGCGACCACGAGGTCGCGATCGCGCAGCAGCGCATGCAGCACGAAGGGCGTTAGGGCGCGGCGACCGGCGGTCGCGCGCATTTGTGCAATGCAAAAACAGCCGTTGCGCGCGCAGGTGGTTGATTTATGTGAGGCTCAAGAGAGATAGATTCGGCGCCCCGGCGCGCGATGTCCGTTGCGACGTCGCCTTGAGGCCGGCGCGCCCCCTTGCAAGCCAGTTCAGGATCCCGAGCCGATGACGGAGCACAGCCTCTGGCGTCTGTCGCGCGCATTGCATGGCGCGATCAACGACCGCCGTTTCGACGATTTCGCCGAACTTCTCGATGACGACATCGACTGGGCCATCTACGGCCCGATCGACATGTTTCCCTTCCTCGGCGCGCGGCACGGCCGCGCCGCCGTGCTCGACGCCGTCAGGCAGATCGCGGACAATGTGAGCATCCGCCGGCTGGAGCGCGAGACCTTGATGCTGGACGAGACCAGCGCGGCGACCATGGTCCGCTGCGCGATGACGGCGCAGGATTCCGACAAGCCGATCACGGCGCGGCTCGCGCAATTCATGCAATTCCGCGCCGGCAAGCTCGCGCGGCTGCGGATCCTGATCGATACGTTCGATCTGGTCGAGCAGACGCTCGGCCGCCCCATCGACCTGCCGCGCATCGGCAGCTTCGCCTGAGCCCGCCGGCGTGTTGGATTGTGGTCACACTCACCGGCAACCCAACACATCGTGACTGGCGCAGCCATAATTTTGCGCCAAGATTCCACCATATTCCGGCACACAGGTTCGGGCGGCGGGGGTTGCTCTCATGACATCGTATGGTTGCGCGCTGGCGGTTTTCACGGCCGGCTTCGGCCTTCTTGCGTCCGCCGCGCCGGCCCAGACGCTGATGCAGGCGCCGCAGCCGCTGCAGATCACACCCTGGCAGCAGATCGCGCCGGAGCCGGAGGACGAGGACAAGTCCGAGGACCAGGCAGCGGCCGACCCGATGAAGGACATCGACGTCGAGAAGCTCGACTGGAGCCAGCTCGCGATCGACGACACCACCTTCCTCGACCGTCCCGAAGCGGCCGCGGCGGCGAAGCGCAAGGCCGCCGCAGAGAAGGCCGCCGCGCTCGACTGGTCGAACCAGAACAAGGGCAGCCTCGCCTCGGGCGTGTCGGTCAAGCAGTCGGTGTCGCCGTTCTGGGACGCCCGCGTCGGCGCCGACATGACGGTCGCGCGGCAGCCGACCACGATGTCGGAATTGCTGGCGGAGAAGGCCGAGAACGGCGGCAATGCTCCGGAATCCGGCGGCTCGGCCTGGGCGGCCGTCACCGCGCCGGGGGCCGGCTCGATCTGGGACAAGACCGCCATCGAGGCCCGCGTCGATCCCGGATCCGATCACAGCCGGCTCGGCACCACCATCACCAAGGCGGTGCCGATCGATCACTACAATCTGACCCTGCAGAACGGCTACAACGTCACCCAGCAGGGCATGGTGCCGATTCCCGGCGCGGCGCCGAAGACCAGCCGCAGCTTCGACACCGAGCAGTCCGCCAAGCTCTCGATCGGCGACACCGGCACCAGCGTCACCGCCGGCCAGACCCTGTCGTCGAGCGACGACAAATGGCTGCGCAAGGTCGGCGCGGAGCAGAAGCTGTCGGATGGTCTCAGCATCTCCGGCTCAGTCAGCGAGACCGCGCAGGGCGGCACCAGCAAGAGCATCTCGGCCGGCTTCAAGCGGAGCTGGTGACGTTCACCATTGCGGCAGCCCGCCACGAATGATCGAACGTTCGCCGCAGCTTCGCCGCGGTGCGGCCCAATTTGGCCGCACTGATAGGCTTTGAGAAGTTCGTCGTGCGGGGACACCGCGCTCGCTTGAACGCGAAATGAGGAATTAGCCGATGAATGTCATTCGTCCGGACAAGATCGATGGAACTGAAGCCGAGCTGGATACGGATCTGGCCGCGGTCTCCGAAGTCGAGGCCGGCATTCGTGATTTCGTCCGTAACGATATCGCCTATCTGCGCCGCCCCAATGCGGCCGCCACGGCCGAGGCCTCGATCGATGCCGATGCAGCAGTGAACAGCGTCACCACGCTGATCCAGCGCGTCGCCGGCACCTCGCTGTCGGAGATCGAGAACCTGATCGGAGAGCTCGAGAGCCTGCGCGAACTGCTGCATGCCGAGGGCCAGCGGGTGCAGCGCGAGATCGCGAGCTATGCACAGCTCAGCCAGGCGGCGATGAAGTCGACCCGGGCGATCGCCGAGAACGTCACGCAGTGGAAGCGCGCCGCCGACGGCCTGCGCAGCAGCTGAACATTCTTTCCGGATCTTGAAGAGGGCCGCCGTGCGAGGCATCGCGCGGCGGTTTTCGTCTTTGCAGCGCCGCGTCCTTGAACGCGCTCCGGCCCTCCCGCGACCAACTTCCGCCGCTCTCGTGGCGGGCAGGTTGCGTCAGGGGGATGTCGCTCTCATGGAAACGATCCGGCCGCACAACACCGATCCGATTCCTCTGCGGCCCAAGCCTCAGCGGATCGGGACCATCATGGTCCGTTTCGTCGGTTTGCTGGTGGTGGCGATGGCGATCATGGTGCTCATCTGGAGCCGCTAGATCGCCTCTACGAACAGGACCGCGTGGTCCGTTCTGTTTAACGAGTAGTTAAACCGTCACTCGTTGATCGTCGCTGACGTCTCGAGCGAATACGATCCGTCCGCGTAGCCCTTCACGACCATTCCCGTCGCGAGCATCACCGCGAGCGTCACGCTGGCAAAGATAAAGCCGAGGAGTTTCAGACCACCGCGATCTGCCATACTCATCCCCCACATCCTGATCCCTGATTGGCTGTCTTATAGAGTCGGAGTTCAGAATGCGTTAGCGCGAAGTTCGTTCCGCGCCGACAATCCTACGAAGCGTGACCTTTTCGCCTCAACCGTTGTTCCGTCGAGGGACGAAGGCCGACGCAAGCACAGAGAACACCAGCTCGTCGCGCTGATTGATGCCGGTATTGCGCGCCTGCAGGATGCCCCACTCCGGGCGCGAGGCCGACTCGCGAAGCGAATCAATCGCGCTCGAGAAGCTGATCGTATCTCCTGCAAGCACCGGCTTGTGCCAGCGCAGATCACGGAAGCCGGGAGAAGGACCTCCGAGAGCGATCGGCTCGCCACGCATGCGCGCGATCTCCAGCAGTCGCTGATTGTCCGCGATGATCAGCTTCATGCAGACCGAGCCGATGTGCCATCCCGATGCCGCGAGCCCGCCGAACAGCGACCGGCGGCCCTCTTCCTCGTCGAGATGAAAGCGCTGCGGATCGAATTGAATGGCAAAGCGCTTAATCTCTTCGGCAGTGAACGTGTAGGAGCCGAGCTCGCGGCGCTGGCCGACCTGAAGATCCTCGAAAAAGCGCATCAGCCCACCTGCCCGCGGCTCTCACGGCGCTCGACGATGATGGGAGAAACCATCTCGCAAAGTCTCATGCCAGCCTTGTTGCGCACGCTGCATTTGAAGGTGACGATCCCGGTCGACGGACGGCTCCGCGACACCCGCGCTTCCAGAACCTCCACATCGAGCATCAGCTCATCGTCAGGACGCAGCGGCGACAGCCACCGGACCTCGTTGACGCCCGGCGAGCCGAGCGAAGCGGTGCGGCCGATGAAGCCGTCGAACATCATGCGCATCATCAGCGAGCAGAGGTGCCAACCCGAGCCGGACAGACCCTTGAGCATCGACTGCGAGGCAGCCAGTTCGTCCAGATGCATCGGCTGCGGATCAAACTCAGACGCGAAGGCGATGATCTCGTCGCGGGTGACGTGTCGCGGGCCGAAGCTGCCGAACGGGCCTTGCGGAAAATCTTCGAAGGTGAGGGTCATGAGGCTGGGAATGGCTGAAAGAAGCCCGATTGTGGCCGCACTTTGCAGCAATCACAACCGGGCCGCTCGCATGGCTGACGCCCGGTCCAGTCGCAAGAGAGTGCCAGAAGGCGCCATATACCGGAACGAATTCGGCTGCCGCCGATGCCGTCTGGCGCGCAATTCGAGCACGACTTAAAGACGGATTTGACGACCGATTCGGACGTGGCCGGGGGATCAGGATGTTGGAATTTCGCGATTTGTTCCAGTGGGACCGCTTCATCACGCCCACCATCATCAAGACGTTCTATTGGCTCGTGATTGCGCTGATCATCCTGTCGGGAATTCGCGGCATTTTCACGGGCCTCTCCGAAATGGCGATCAGCCCGTTCGGCGGTTTCCTGATGCTGTTGTCGTCGCTCGCCGGCATCATCGTCGGCATGGTGTTCTCGCGCATCATCGCCGAGTTCGTGCTGATCGTCTTCCGCATCAACGAGCATCTCGGCGCGATCCGCGAGCAGGGGCGGATGTAGCCGCCCCGCACGGCCTTAGTTGTTGAAGCGGAAGTGCATGACGTCGCCGTCGGCGACGACATACTCCTTACCTTCGAGGCGCAGCTTGCCACCCTCGCGGGCGCCCGCCTCGCCGCCGAGCGCGACATAGTCGGCATAGGCGATGGTTTCGGCGCGGATGAAGCCCTTCTCGAAATCGGTGTGAATGACGCCGGCCGCCGCCGGCGCCTTGGTGCCGCGGTGGATGGTCCAGGCGCGCGCTTCCTTCGGACCGACCGTAAAGTAGGTGATCAGGTCGAGCAGCTGATAGCCGGCGCGGATGAGCCGATCGAGACCTGCCTCTTCGAGCCCGAGCGTCTCCAGGAAATCCACCCGCTCCTCGCGCGACAGCGTCGCAATCTCGGACTCGATCTTGGCCGAGATCACGACGGCGACCGCGCCCTCCTCCTTGGCGCGCTCAAACACCGCCTTTGAGAAGCTGTTGCCGTCCTTGGCCGAGCCTTCCTCGACATTGCAGACGTAGAGCACGGGCTTGGAGGTGAGCAGTCCGAGCATGCCGAAGGCGCGCTCCTCCTCCGGCTTGCGCTCCAGCAGCCGCGCGGGCTTGCCGTCGCGCAGCAGCACCAGAGCACGGGTGACCAGCTCGTACTGCTCCTTGGCGTCCTTGTCGCCGCCCTTGGCCTTCTTGGCGAGGTTGTCGACCCGCTTCTCGAGGCTGTCGAGATCGGACAGCATCAGCTCGGTCTCGATGGTCTCGATGTCGGCGAGCGGGGCAATCTTGCCCTCGACATGGGTGATGTCGGAATCCTCGAAGCAGCGCACCACATGCGCGATCGCGTCGACCTCACGGATGTTGGCGAGAAACTGGTTGCCGAGGCCTTCACCCTTGGAGGCGCCGCGCACCAGTCCGGCGATGTCGACGAAGGTCAGCCGCGTCGGAATGATCTGGCCCGACTTGGCGATCGCCGCGAGCTTTTCCAGCCGCGGATCGGGAACGGCGACCTCGCCGACATTCGGCTCGATGGTGCAGAACGGATAGTTCGCGGCCTGCGCCGCCGCCGTCTCCGTCAGCGCGTTGAACAGCGTCGACTTGCCGACGTTGGGCAAGCCGACGATCCCGCATTTGAATCCCATGATCCGTCTCGCATCCTCTTGAGGCGAGGGCCCGGGGCGCCTTACGCGGCGCCGACATCGCCCTTGTCCAGAAAACCTTTGGCCTGCAGCGCCAGATGCACCTTGTTGGCGAAGGTGGAGTCGCGCCGGCCCGTCAACAAACCCGCATTGTCGGCCACCGCCTCGCACAGCGCCTCGACCCAGGGCATCTCGGACTTGGCGAAGTCCGACAGCACATGGCCGTGCACCAATTCCTTGACGCCGGGATGACCGATGCCGAGCCGGACGCGGCGATAGTCGTTGCCGAGATGCGCCGAGATCGAGCGCAACCCGTTATGGCCGGCAATGCCGCCGCCGACCTTCACGCGCAGCTTGCCCGGCGACAATTCCAGCTCATCCTGAAACACCGTGACGTCGCCGACGCCGAGCTTGAAGAAGCTGGCCGCTTCCTGCACGGCGCGGCCGGATTCGTTCATATAGGTCGTGGGCTTGAGCAGGATGACGCGCTCGGAGTCGAGCGTGCCTTCCGAGGTCTCGCCCTGAAACCTGCGTCGCCACGGCGAAAAGCGGTGACGCCGCGCGATCTCGTCAACGGCCATGAAGCCGATATTGTGCCGGTTGCGCGCATATTTCGCGCCGGGATTGCCGAGGCCGACAAACAGCAGCATGACGCGGCATCCGCCCCCGCCGTCGCTTCGAGAAGCACGGGACCCGCCCGTGCTTCCCAGAAGCGGAACGGCTTACTTCTTCTTGTCGCCGCCAGCCGGCGCCTTGGCAGCGGCCGCGGGAGCCTTCGCAGCGGCAGCCGGAGCAGCAGCAGCGGGCGCCGCTGCGGCGCCAGCAGCCGCCTTCTGCTCCTCGCCATAGCCCGACGGCGGCACGATGGTGACGAGCGTCGCGTCGTCGCGCGAGAGCGTCTTCACACCGGTCGGCAGCTTGACATCGGAGATGTGCAGCGAGTGGTTGATCTCGAGCGCGCTGACGTCGGCCTCGATGTACTGCGGAATGTTCTCCGCGAGGCACTCGAGCTCGAGCGTGTGGGTCACGATGTTGACCGTGCCGCCGCGCTTGACGCCCGGCGCGCCTTCCGAACCCACCACATGCAGCGGCACGCTGACGCGAATGGTCGCGCCCTGGCCGAGCCGCATGAAGTCGACGTGGATCGGGAAGTCCTTGACCGGATCGAGGTGGAAGTCGCGCGGGATCACCCGGTGCTTCTTGCCGTCGAGGGTGACGTCGAAGATCGTGGTCAGAAACCGGCCCGCAAGGATGCGCTGGCGCAGCTCGCGGTCTTCCACCGAGATCGGCAGCGGGGGCTGGTTGTCTCCATAAATCACTCCGGGCACTCTCCCGGCGCGACGCTCTGCCCGTGCGGCCCCCTTGCCGACTGACGGACGGGCGGTCGCCTTCAGTTCTCTGACGGTCGCCATCGTGTTAAGTCCTTGTTTTAAAAAGTTAAAGGCCGCAATGCGGCCCGTTGCTGGACGTCCTTCGGCAAGCCTCCAGGGGTGCGGGGGCCGCGGACGTGGCGGCGTTCTAGCGGCAAACCCGGGAAATGACAAGGAAATGAAGGGGCCGCCTGCCCCTCCCGTCCCAGGGCGACCCGGCCGCGGCGTCAGCCATCCGCGCTGCCGGCGCCCGGCGGCGTGCCGGCCGCACCACCCAGCTTGGCTTCCAGCGCCGCGATCCGCGCCTTCAGCGCCTCGTTCTCCTCGCGGGCGAGCCGGGCCATGTCCTTGACCGCCTCGAACTCCTCGCGCTTCACGATGTCCAGGTCGTTCAGGATCTTTTCCGCCTGGTTGCGGATGACGGAATCGACCTCCCGCTTCATGCCCTGGGCGGCACCTGCGGCATCGTTCATCAGGCGGCCGAGTTCGTCGAAAAACCGGTTGTTGGTCTGGGTCATGTGAGAAACTCCGCGTCCCGCGACGAGCAAGATAATGGAAGACAGAATGGCGATCCCTGTCGCCGCCCGCAAGATGGGCCGTCTTGTCATGCCTTGGTTTCCTTGTCATCGTACTTGTTGCGCCGGCCCGCGGCGCTGGTATGAGCAGCCCTGAGATCACATCGCGCCGCGCCCGTTCATGTGGCGGGGCTCGTTCGAAGCCCGCATCGCCCGGGGGCTTCCGGAAGCGGGACGCCGTGTCCACGAAAGCCAGTGAATGACGCCTCTCCTCATCGATTTCCCCGTGTTCGATCCGGTTGCGATCGCCATCGGCCCGTTCGCGATCCGCTGGTACGCGCTGGCCTATATCTGCGGCATCGTGATCGGCTGGCTCTACGCTCGCTCGCTGCTCAAGAAGGAGCGGCTGTGGGGCGGCCCGGCGCCGGTGTCGCTGGTCCAGCTCGACGACTTCATCCTGTGGGTCACGATCGGCATCATCCTCGGCGGCCGCACCGGCTACGTGCTGTTCTACAACCTGCCGTTCTTCATCGATCATCCGATCGAGATCTTCGAGCTGTGGAACGGCGGCATGTCGTTCCATGGCGGCTTCATGGGCTGCGTGCTCGCCGTGATCTGGTTCGCCCGCCGCAACGGCCTGCCGATCCTCTCGCTCGGCGACGTCACCACCGCGGTCGCGCCCATCGGCCTGCTGCTCGGCCGCATCGCCAATTTCATCAATGGTGAGCTGTGGGGCCGTGCCGCCGATGCAAGCGTGCCCTGGGCGATGATCTTCCCGCGCGATCCGACCCATCTCCCGCGCCATCCGAGCCAGCTCTACGAGGCCGGCCTCGAAGGCATCGTGCTGTTCATCGTGCTGGCGATCATGATCCGGTTCGGCGCGCTGAAACGGCCCGGCCTGATCCTCGGCAGCTTCATCACCCTCTATGGCGTGGCGCGCATCACCAGCGAGCTGTTCCGCGAGCCCGACAAGCAATTGGGCTTTCTCTGGGGTGGCCTGACCATGGGCATGGTGCTGTCGGTGCCGATGCTGATCATCGGCGCCATCCTGGTGGCGCGGGCGCTGCGCAAGCCCGGGACACATCAAGCCACTCCCCCGCTGCAGGCCAATCCGTGATCGAAACCTCTCCGCTCCACACCGAGATCAAGCGGCTGATCAAGGCATCCGGACCGATGCCGGTCTGGCGTTACATGGAGCTGTGCCTGATGCATCCGGAGCACGGCTACTACATCTCGCGCGATCCGCTCGGACGCGAGGGCGACTTCACCACCGCCCCCGAAGTGAGCCAGATGTTCGGCGAGTTGCTCGGGCTGTGGGCGGCCTCGATCTGGAAGGCGACGGGATCGCCGCAGCAATTCCGGCTGATCGAGCTGGGACCCGGCCGCGGCACCATGATGTCGGATGCGCTGCGGGCGCTGCGCGTGCTGCCGCCGCTGTACCAGACGATCTCGGTTCACCTGGTCGAGGTCAATCCTGTCCTGCGTGAGAAGCAGAAGGCCACGCTGACCGGCCTGCGCAACGTCAACTGGCACGAGAGCTTCGACGAGGTGCCGGAGGGCCCCAGCGTCATCTTCGCCAACGAGTATTTCGACGTGCTGCCGATCCACCAGATGATCAGGCGCGAGACCGGCTGGCACGAGCGCGTCGTCGAGCTCGACGAGGAGGAGAACTTCGTCTACGGCGCGGCCGCCGATCCGACGCCCGGCTTCGAGCTGCTGCTGCCGCCGCTGGTGCGCGCCGCGCCGGCCGGTGCCATCTTCGAGTGGCGGCCGAACACCGAGATGATGGGGATCGCCAAGCGCCTGCGCGAGCAGCGCGGCGCGGCCGTCATCATCGATTACGGGCATGTGCGCAGCGATGTCGGCGACACCTTCCAGGCCATCGCCCGTCATAGCTTCGCTGATCCCCTCAAGACACCGGGGCTTGCCGACATCACCGCCCACGTCGATTTCGACGCGCTGGCGCGGGCCGCGGAAGCCGTCGGCGCGCGCGTTCACGGCCCGGTCACGCAGGGCGAGTTCCTGCAGCGGCTCGGCATCGAAACCCGCGCGCTGACCCTGATGCAGAAGGCGTCGCCGGAAGTCTCGCAGGACATCGCGAGCGGGCTGAAGCGCCTGACCGGCGGCGGCCGCGGCGGAATGGGGTCGCTGTTCAAGGTGCTCGGCATCTCCGATCCGGCCATTCCGGTGCTGGCGGGCATCAGCGACGAACACACCAACGAGAACACGGGAGGCGCGTGATGCTGGTATCATCGGATGTGATGTCCGCGATCCCTGGCCTGCGCCACGCCTTCTTCACCCGCGAGGGCGGCGTTTCCGACGGCATCTATGCCGGCCTCAATGGCGGGCTCGGATCGAATGACGTGCCGGAGAACGTCCGGGAAAACCGCCGCCGCATGGCCGCCCATCTCGGCGTCGCGCCCGACCAGTTCCTCAGCCTGCACCAGATTCATTCGCCCGACGTCGTGGTTGCGACCGGGCCCTGGGACGGCCCCGTCAGGCCGAAGGCCGATGCGCTGGTGACCGCAACGCCGAATCTCGCGATCGGTGTCACCACGGCCGATTGCGGGCCGATCCTGTTCGCCGACCCCGAGAGGCGCGTCATCGGCGCCGCCCATGCCGGCTGGAAAGGCGCGCTCACCGGCGTGCTCGAAGCCACGCTGCAGGCGATGGAGGAGCTTGGCGCCGAGCGCGGGCAGGTCATCGCCGCCGTCGGACCCCTGATCCGCCAGCCGAGCTATGAAGTCGGCGCCGAGTTCGTCACGCGCTTCCTCGACGACGACGCCGAGCACGCGCGCTTCTTCCTGCCCTCGACGCGCGACGGCCACGCAATGTTCGACCTCGCCGGCTTCATCCGGATGCGGCTGGAAAACGCCGGCGTGCTGCTGATCGACGACCTCGGCCTCGACACCTATGCCGATGAGCGCTTCTTCAGTTACCGCCGCTCTGTGCATCGCAGGGAGCCGGACTATGGCCGGCACGTCCATGCCATCATGCTCGAAGGCTGAAGCGGGGCGCCATTGTGGCCGCATGTGGATTGCTTAACCCTTTCTGTACAACTGAGTGCACTCTGTCCCAATCTGTGGCAGCCGCGACCTAGACGTTAATCGATTTTAACGATATCGCTCCCGACGATGAGGGGAGCGCCGACACCACTTCGACGGATCAGCCGCGCTGCGCAGCACGCCTGCGTTGCCGTTTTGCTGATGACGTCCGCTGCAACGCTCGGCGGCTGCGCGACCAGCAGCGGTGGCCCGTCCAACGCCTATGCGATGGCGCCTGCATCGGATAGCGCCACGATCGCCTTCGAGCAGATCGACGGCCCGCCGCCGCAGATCTTCGACCGCATGGTCAGCGTGCTCGACAGCGAGTCCAAACTGCGCAGCCTCGCCATCGTGTCGCGCGAGGCCCCTGCAGCGTATCGTGTCCGCACCTATCTCTCCGCCCAGGTCGTCAGCGGCAAGAGCGTGATCGCCTGGGTGTTCGACGTCTATGATCGCAATCAGCAGCGCGCGCTGCGGCTGTCGGGCGAAGAGCCGGTCGGACGCGGCGGCCGCGATCCGTGGAACAATGTCGACGACATGGTGCTTCGGAAAATCGCGCAGGCGGGCTTCAGCGGACTTTCGAACATGCTGAACGGCACCGCGCCCGCCGACGGCGCGCCACCGGCGGCACCGGCCACCCGCGGCCCTGCGGTCGCCGTGGCCGAGCCCGCGTCGCCGGCGTCCGGCGGCACCAGCGTCGCGGCCCTCGGCTACACCGACCATTAGGCAAAGAGGCGCATTTTGCGCCGTTTTTGACCGGGAAAAACACCTGCGGCGGGTTGCCATGCGCGCGGTGTCCTTGATATCACCTCGCCCGTGCAAAACTGCCGGTTCCATGGATAGCCCGATATGCTGAACAAGGTCTCCAGCGAGACGCGAGGAGAATTCACGATGTCGGCCAAGAACGGCTCCATCAAACTCGTCGCCGGCAACTCCAATCCGGCTCTCGCCGCCGGCATCGCCGCTGAACTTGGGCTGCCGCTGACGAAAGCGGTGGTCCGGCGCTTCGCCGACATGGAGATCTTCGTCGAGATCCAGGAGAACGTCCGCGGCTCCGACGTCTTCATCATTCAATCGACGTCCTATCCGGCGAACGACCTGCTGATGGAGCTCCTGATCATCACCGATGCGCTGCGCCGCGCCTCCGCGCGCCGCATCACCGCCGTGGTGCCCTATTTCGGCTATGCGCGGCAGGATCGCAAATCGAACTCGCGCACGCCGATCTCGGCCAAGCTCGTCGCGAACCTGATCACCCATGCGGGCGTCGACCGCGTCATGACGCTCGATCTGCACGCCGGCCAGATCCAGGGCTTCTTCGACATCCCGACCGATAACCTTTTTGCCTCGCCGCTGATGGTGCGCGACATCAAGGATCGCTTCGATCTCTCCAACCTCATGGTCGTCTCGCCGGACGTCGGCGGCGTGGCGCGCGCCCGAGGCCTGGCCAAGCGCATCAACACGCCGCTCGCCATCGTCGACAAGCGCCGCGAACGTCCCGGCGAGTCCGAGGTCATGAACGTGATCGGCGACGTCTCCGGCCACACCTGCATCCTGATCGACGACATCGTCGATTCCGGCGGCACCCTGGTGAACGCGGCGGATGCGCTGCTCAAATACGGCGCCAAGGACGTCTACGCCTACATCACGCATGGCGTGCTCTCCGGCGGTGCCGCGTCCCGCATCACCTCGTCGCGGCTGAAGGAGCTCGTCATCACCGACTCCATCATGCCGACCGAAGCGGTCCGCAACGCCCCCAACATCCGCACGCTGGCGATCGCGCCGCTGATCGCCGAGGCGATCGGCCGCACCGCGGCAGAAGAATCGGTGTCGAGCCTTTTCGACTGACCTCGGTTGTCTGCGAACGTCGCCTCATCCTTCTCGCGCTAGAACTCGATTTGGCCCACCCTCCCCTGGAGGGGGAGGGTCGATCGCACGCGAAGCGGGCGAGCGGGGTGGGGTGATCTCTCCGCAGGCTCTGGTGCAAGTGGAGAGATCACCCCACCCCGCCTCACGTCTCGCTTCGCTCGTCGTGATGCGACCCTCCCCCTCCAGGGGAGGGTGGGCAGCTTGCCCCGTACGCCGTCATTGCGAGGAGCGCAGCGACGCCCGCGGTGTCTTTCATGGCAACATTGTCTGCCGACATCTGGAGATGCAGCTCCGCGATCTCGCGACGCATTCTGCGTCCGAGCTTTGCTCATCGTGCCGCCCTCACGAGATGAAGGGCGCAGGGAAGGCCGGGCGCTGGCCGCGCCCGTGGCCCGCCTGCAGAAAGAAATGCAGGCGGCAGGTACCACAGGTCCGGCCGAACACACCCGGCGGGCTCAATCGGTGGTCGCAACACCAAGTGTTTTCATTCGTGACAGCAGCTCGTCAAGCGCTTCTGCTGGAGTT
>NZ_JAUEUK010000019.1:0-82039 GCF_032487555.1 Bradyrhizobium sp. SZCCHNRI1029 | reverse complement strand
CCTCTTCAACGAAGCGCCTCATCGATTCCCCCAAAAGAATCACTGGAGAATCATAACAGCCGCGCAGCGTTTTCACATAGCCAGGGTCAAAAGCAGTCGAGCCGCCGACGACTGCGCCACGTCCGCGGCGTTCTGGCTAGCAGACATTCTCGATCTGGGCGCGATCATCGCCGGAGGCCGAGACCAAGGTTACCGTGGGGTGGAGAGGTTCACTCGCCGAATGCGACAATCGAAAGCCGCCGGAGGATGCCGGCGGCTTGATGTCGATGGGAGGCATGTGCGACGGCAATCGCGCCGCACCTGTCTTCTCTGGCGCTAACCGCCGCTTACTCCGCCGCCTCCTTGCGCGGCGGATCGAGGGCGCCGGAGTCGTGGATCTCGGCGACCTGGTGGTCGCTGAAGCCCAGCACCTGGCGCAGGATCTCGTCGGTGTGCTCGCCGAGCAGCGGCGAGCGCGTGACGTCGGCCGGGCTGTCCGACAGCTTGATCGGGTTGCCGACCGAGAGATACTTGCCGCGGGTCGGGTGGTCGACCTCGACCAGGGTGCCGGTCTTGCGCAGCGACTCGTCCTCGGCGATCTCCTTCATCGACAGGATCGGGCCGCAGGGGATGTCGAACTCGTTCAAGATGTCCATGGCCTCGAACTTGGTCTTGGTCATGGTCCACTGCTCGATCCGGCCGAAGATCTCGTTCAGGCGCGGCAGGCGGGCAGCGGGCTTGGCGTAGTTCGGGTCGGTCTTCCAGGTCGGCTCGCCGATCACGTCGCAGATCTTCTCCCAGACCGGAGCCTGGGTGATGAAGTAGATGTAGGCGTTCGGGTCGGTTTCCCAGCCCTTGCACTTCAGGATGCGACCGGGCTGGCCGCCGCCGGAATCATTGCCGGCGCGCGGCACGGCGTCGCCGAACGGCACGCCCTCGCCGAACTGGCTGTATTCCTTGAGCGGGCCGTGCTCGAGGCGCTGCTGGTCGCGCAGCTTGACGCGGCAGAGGTTCAAGACGCCGTCCTGCATCGCGGCGGTGACGCGCTGGCCACGGCCGGTGTGGGTGCGCTGATAGAGCGCGGTGACGATGCCGAGGGCGAGGTGCAGGCCGGTGCCGGAATCGCCGATCTGCGCGCCGGTGACCAGCGGCAGGCCGTCACGGAAGCCGGTGGTCGAGGCGGCGCCGCCGGTGCACTGCGCGACGTTCTCATAGACCTTGCAGTCCTCGTAGGGACCAGGGCCGAAGCCCTTGATCGAGGCGACGATCATCTTCGGGTTGATCGCCTGGATCTTCTCCCAGGGGAAGCCCATGCGATCGAGCACGCCGGGGCCGAAATTCTCGACCAGCACGTCGCACTTCTTGATCAGCTCGGTCAGAACCTCCTTGCCCTTGGGGTTCTTGGTGTCGAGCGTGATCGACCGCTTGTTGTGGTTCAGCATCGTGAAATAGAGGCTGTCCACGTTGGGAATGTCCTGAAGCTGGCCGCGGGTGATGTCACCCACGCCCGGCCGCTCGACCTTGATCACGTCGGCGCCGAACCAGGCCAGCAGCTGCGTGCAGGTCGGTCCGGACTGGACGTGGGTGAAATCGAGAATGCGAACGCCCTCGAGCGCCTTGGTCATGTCTTGCTCTCCGTAACGATTGGTCATCCCGCGACAGCGGGCATCTGATGTCCTTGCGGGTGGCCTTTACTTCTTCTTCGTCAGCACGCTCTGCGGATTGAGGTTGCCGATACGGCCGCTCTCGGATCCCGCAGCAGGATCGATCACGGCGTTGATCAAGGTCGGCTTGCCGGAATCCATCGCTTCGTTGACGGCGCGCTTCAGCTCGTCTGGCGAGGTCGCGTTGACGCCAACGCCGCCGAAGGCCTCCATCATCTTGTCATAGCGCGCGCCCTTGACGAACACGGTGGTCGCCGGGTCGTCGCCCGCCGAGTTCTGGTCGGTGCCGCGATAGATGCCGTCGTTGTTGAAGATAACGACGCAGATCGGAAGATTGTAGCGACAGATCGTCTCGACCTCCATGCCGGAGAAGCCGAAGGCGCTGTCGCCCTCGATCGCCAGCACCGGCTTACCGGTCTCGACGGCGGCGGCGATCGCCGAGCCCATGCCGATGCCCATGACACCCCAGGTGCCGACGTCGAGGCGCTTGCGCGGCTGGTACATGTCGATGACGCCGCGGGCGAGGTCGAGCGTGTTGGCGCCCTCGTTGACCAGGATCGCGTCCGGACGCTCCTTGATGATGGTGCGGAGCACGCCGAGCGCGCCGTGATAGTCCATCGGTGAGTTGTTGTTCATCAGCCGCGGCGCCATCTTGGCGACGTTGTCCTCGCGCTTCTTCTGCACCGCGCTCAGCCACTCGACCGAAGCCTTGGGCCAGTTGCTGCCCATCGCCTCGCTGAAAGCCGTGACGACCGAGCCGATGTCGCCGACCACGGGGGCCGCGATCTCGACGTTGGAGTCCATCTCCTTCGGCTCGATGTCGACCTGGATGAACTTCTTCGGCTGTTCGCCCCAGCTCTTGCCCTTGCCGTGCGACAACAGCCAGTTGAGGCGGGCGCCGATCAGCATGACGACGTCGGAGTCCTTCAGCACGGTCGAGCGCGCCGCGCCGGCGCACTGCGGATGCAGGTCGGGCAGCAGGCCCTTGGCCATGCTCATCGGCAGGAACGGCACGCCGCTCTTCTCGACGAAGGTCTTGATCGCCTCGTCGGCCTGCGCGTAGGCCGCGCCCTTGCCGAGGATGATCAGCGGACGTTTCGCGTTCTTCAACAGATCGAGCGCGCGCTTCACCGAGTCGGGCGAGGGGATCTGCGCCGGGGCCGGATCGATCACCTTGACCAGTGAGGCCGCGCCGGCTTGCGCGTTCATCACCTGGCCGAACAGCTTTGCCGGCAGGTCGAGATAGACGCCGCCCGGACGTCCCGAGACGGCGGCGCGGATCGCGCGGGCGAAGCCGATGCCGATGTCCTGGGCGTGCAGCACGCGGAACGCCGCCTTGCACAGCGGCTTGGCGATCGCGAGCTGATCCATCTCTTCATAGTCGCCCTGCTGAAGGTCGACGATCTCTCGCTCCGAGGAGCCCGAGACCAGGATCATCGGGAAGCAGTTCGTCGTCGCATGCGCGAGCGCAGTGAGTCCGTTGAGAAAGCCGGGAGCGGAGACGGTGAGGCAGACGCCCGGCTTCTTGGTGAGGAAGCCGGCGATCGCGGCGGCGTAGCCGGCGTTCTGCTCGTGACGGAAGGAGAGCACGCGGATGCCTTCAGCCTGCGCCATGCGACCGAGATCGGTGATCGGAATGCCCGGCACGTTGTAGATCGTGTCGATCCCGTTCAGCTTCATCGCGTCGATGACGAGATGAAAACCGTCCGTGAGCTCCTCGTGCGTGTCGGGTGCCTCGGTCTTAACAGCAGTCTGCGCCATGCGCCTCTCTCCCTGGTCGTCTACGAAGGCGCTTTGCGGCGTCTTCTTCTGTTTGAACCTGTCAGCTGAATAATTCCTGGCCGTGCGTCTCGACATAGGTCGCGAGGCCCAGCGTGTGATCACGGGCGCGCTTCTCGGCGAGCTCGGTGTTGCGTTCCTCCAGCGCCTCGATGATCGCGAGATGCTCGGGCAGGGAGGCCGCGATACGATCGGTGCGCCCGATCGTGAGCTGGCGATAGCCGCGCACGTGCAGCAGGATGTCGTTGGTCATGTCGACCAACACGGGCGATTCCGACAGCGAGATCAGCGCCTGATGAAACGCGATGTTCGCCTTGGAATACTCCTCGACGTGCTCCTGCGGCGGGCGGTCCTTGCCGAAGTCCTTGAAGTAGTCGCGCAGCGCCGAGATGTCCTTCTTGCGCGCGATCGTCGTGATCAGCCGCGCCGCCATGCTCTCAAGCGCCGCCCAGGCGCGGATCATGTCGACGATCTCGCTCTTGGTCCGGCGCACCACGACGATGCCACGGCGCGGCACGGTCTTCACGAAGCCGTCCTGCTCCAGCATCGCGATCGCTTCGCGAATGGGCGTGCGGCTGACACCGAGGCGCTCGGAGAGAGCGCGCTCGTCGAGCATGACAGGCTCGGGCGAGGCGTAGATGTCCATCTTCAGAATGGCTTCTTTCAAGGCCTCATAGGCCTTATTCTTGAAGCTCGTCTCCGGGGCGATGCGAGCGATCGCGATGTCGGCCTCGGCCATGATGGGCAATGCCTTGTTCGTTTTTTCTGTAGACAAGACCGTCTCCTCTCCTTGGGAGATGCTTGTTTACAGCATTTTGCGTCCAAGTTTTTTGGCATACCAGATGCCAGGATGTCAAGCTGCGAGCTTTTTCAGCGTGTCCACATCTTCGTCGCGCTTGACAAAGTTTGCGTCTGGCATACCAAATGCCATAAACGACCAGCAATCTCCAGGAGGAAGCCCCGATGTCTGACGCCATCCCGAATGCCAAGGCCACGATCCGAGACGTTCTCGATCGTGTGAAGGCGGATAAACGCACCAGCCTCACCGCGCCCGAAGGCAAGATCGTGTGCGACGCCTACGGCATTCCGGTGCCGAAGGAGGGCCTGGCGAAGTCTGCGGCCGAGGCGGCCAAGCTCGCGGGCGACATGGGTTTTCCGGTCGTGATGAAGATCGTCTCGCCGGACATTCTGCATAAGACGGAAGCCGGCGGCGTCATTGTCGGCGTCAAGACTGCCGACGATGCGAAGACAGCGTATGAGACCATTCTCGCGAATGCGAAGAAGTACAAGGCCGACGCCAAGATCGAAGGCATCCAGGTGCAGCAGATGCTGACCGGCGGTACCGAGGTGATCGTCGGTTCGATCACCGACGGTTCGTTCGGCAAGCTGGTGGCCTTCGGCCTCGGCGGCGTGCTGGTCGAGGTGCTGAAGGATGTGACATTCCGCCTCGCCCCCGCGACCAAGGACGATGCCCTGTCGATGCTCGACGGCATCCAAGCCCACGAAATGTTGAAGGGCGTGCGCGGCGGCGATGCCGTGAGCCGCGAGGCGCTGGCGGACGTCATCGTCAAGGTGTCGAAGCTGGTCAGCGATTTCCCTGAAATCGTCGAGCTCGACCTCAATCCGGTGTTCGCGACCAAGACCGGCGCGATTGCGGCCGACGTCCGCATCGTCGTCGATTTCGACTACAAGCCCCGTCCGGCGCCGCGCTCGAACGAGGAAATCGTCACCGCGATGAACCGCATCATGAAGCCCCAGGCGGTCGCCGTGATCGGCGCCTCCGCCGAGGACGGCAAGATCGGCAACTCCGTGATGAAGAACCTGATCAACGGCGGCTACAAGGGCCAGATCTACCCGATCCACCCGAAGGCCTCCGAGATCCTCGGCTACAAGGCCTACAAGAGCGTCAAGGACGTGCCCGGCGTGATCGACACGGCGGTGTTCGCGATCCCCGCCAAGTTCGTCGCCGGCGCGCTGACCGAATGCGGCGAGAAGCAGATCCCCGGCGCGGTGCTGATTCCCTCGGGCTTTGCCGAAGCCAACGAGCCGGAGCTGCAGGCTGAGATCGTCGAGATCGGCAAGAAGTACAATGTCCGCCTGATGGGGCCGAACATCTACGGCTTCTACTACACGCCGGCCAATCTCTGCGCGACCTTCTGCACCGCCTACGACGTCAAGGGCCACGCGGCGCTGTCGTCGCAGTCGGGCGGCATCGGCATGGCGATCATCGGTTTTTCGCGCTCGGCGAAAATGGGTGTGTCTGCCATCGTCGGCCTCGGCAACAAGTCCGATATCGACGAGGACGATCTGCTCGCCTTCTTCGAGCAGGACCCCAACACCAACCTGATCGCGCAGCACTGCGAGGACCTCAAGGACGGCCGCGCCTTTGCGGAAGCCGCCAAGCGCGTCTCCAAGAAGAAGCCGGTCATCGTGCTCAAGGCCGGCCGCACCTCGGCTGGCGCCAAGGCGGCCTCGTCGCACACCGGCGCGCTCGCCGGCAACGACAAGATCTATGAGGACGTGCTGAAGCAGTCGGGCGTCATCCGTGCCCGCTCGCTGCGCCAGCTGCTCGAGTTTGCCCGTGGCGTGCCGGTGCTGCCGACGCCGAAGGGTGAGAACGTCCTCATCATCACCGGCGCCGGCGGCTCGGGCGTGCTGCTGTCCGATGCCGTCGTCGACAACGGCCTGTCGCTGATGACCATGCCGCCGGATCTCGATGCCGCCTTCCGCAAGTTCATCCCGCCGTTCGGTGCCGCCGGCAACCCGGTCGACATCACCGGCGGCGAGCCGCCGATCACCTATGTGAACACGGTCAAGCTCGGCCTGTCGGACGAGCGCATCCACGCGCTGATCCTCGGCTACTGGCACACGATCGTGACCCCGCCGATGGTGTTCGCGCGCAACATGGTCGAGGTGAAGAAGGAGATGGAGGCCAAGGGCTTCGTCAAGCCGATCGTCGCCTCGCTCGCCGGCGACGTCGAGGTCGAGGAGGCCGCCGAATATCTCTACCAGAACGGCATCCCGGCCTATGCCTATTCGACCGAGCTGCCGGTCGAGGTGCTCGGCGCCAAGTACAAGTGGGCGCGCGGCGCGGGCCTGCTCTAAGTCAAATCGATGCGAATGCCGCTCCGGCGTCTCGCCGGGGCGGCACTTTCTTTGATAGCGTGACGAAGCAAGATCCGTCCGTCCGGCAACGGCGCCGCCTGTGAGGGCGGTGCAGAGAGGCGCCACGTGATCCGTCGCAAGACGATCGAGCCACGCGCGGATGCTGCGGCCGAACCCCGCGACGGCGGCGTGCAATCCGTCGGCCGCGCGCTCCAGATCCTGGAGATTCTCGCCGAAGACGACGAAGGTTATCGCCTCAGCGATCTCGCCGTCCGTGCCGGGCTTTCGACCTCGACCGTTCATCGCCTGCTGACCACGCTCGAGAAGCGCCGCTTCGTCCAGTTCGACCGCATGGAATCGAAATGGCACGTCGGCGCGCAGAGCTTTGCCGTCGGCGCGACCTTCACGCGTCGGCGCAATTTCGTCGCGTTGGCGATTCCCTATCTGCGAAGGCTGCGCGACCAGTCGCGCGAGACCGCCAATCTCGCCGTCGTCGACGATGAATCGCTGATGGTTCTGCTGCGGCTGGACAGCCGCGAGATCATGCGCTCGCTGACCAAGGTCGGGGGCCGCCTCGCCATGGTCGCCTCCGGCATGGGCAAGGCGGTGCTCGCGACCTATTCCGATGACGACGTCAACGGCATCATCCACCGCCAGGGCATGCCGCGCCTGACCGAGAAATCGATCATCCGCGCCAGCGACCTGTTTCGCGAGCTCGAAACCATCCGCCGCCAGGGCTACGCCGTCGACGACGAGGAGGCGAGGCTCGGCCTGCGCTGCATCGCCGCCGTCGTCCACGATTCCTGCCGCGAGCCGGTGGCCGCGATCTCGGTGTCCGGCCTGGCGAGCCGGTTGACGGAGGAGCGGGTGCCGGTGGTCGGGGGCATGGTGCGGGATATTGCCGCGGAGTTGACAGCGGCGCTCGGTGGGGCTGCCGTCCAGCGGCAATGAGGGTCGACAGGCCGATGACTGAGCCCACATCGTGTCGACAATCCTCGTCGTCACTCCGGAGTATGGCCAAAAATTCGGCATATGGGGGAAAGGAAGTCACTAACTAAGCCGAAAGTCTATTCAGAATCGGGGCCATGAATTTGGGGTGATCTAGTCGGGCCCAATCGCAAGGGCGAAAATCATCCCAGCGAAATTGTGGGGATAAGTTGAACAAACATAGATAATCAACTTGGTGTTGCGCTAATTACTTGACCACAATTGCTCTTTTAAGGGGGGAGGGCATGCGTCTCGTTTTTATTGCACCGCTGATATTTCTGTCTGGCTGCGCCGGTTTAGCGGAGCAGCTAACAAATTCGCAGACGGCTTCCGATCGGCTGCGATCGCAACTCGGAGCTGACATCGACCTTCAGGGAGCATTGCGGCGCAATATCGCGCGCAAAAATGCTGAGCTGGAATTCATATCGTACGGCACCTACTCGTGCGGTCCAGATAGCGCCGACTATAAAAAGGTGACCGTGTACACCGATATCACGCCAAAAATTGCGCGCGAACAAGCCGTAGTAATTGCGGCGGTAAAGAAGAAGAAATTAGAGTACCTCCGCAACAAGTACGCGGACTTCGAAACGATCGTAGCTTACGGAGAAGCTTTGTCGGCGCTCACCAAAGCCCGGGATGAGCGTGTCAAGGCATACGCAAATCTGAAGAAATTGATTGCGGCATATCAAGGGTTTGTTCCGAGCGAATTTGCTCTAGTGCTAAAGGTCATGAATGATGCTGTTGGTCTCGCGCAAATTGGCGACCAATACGCATTCCAAGTTGCTGTCATAAAGACCGCGGCCTTCGCGGAAGAGCCTTTGAAGAAGGCAAGAGAGAAGGTCTTATCCAAAGCATTGTTGAAGGACTTGACGGATGACGAAGCGCAGGCGTTCAAGGAGTGGGAGTCTTGCGCGCTAGACCGCTTGTTCTTCTATCGTGAATACAACCCCTCTATGCCTCCGTCTTATCTTGAACGAAAGGGCTTGATTGAGAACACTGCAGGCGAGACTAGGTCGCCGACGCTCTTGTTCGCAGCAGAATACAAGTCCTATCTCGATGAGCGCGAAGCATTTGTCGCGCGCCGTTCTGATTACGTCGGTTTGCTTGATGCAATTATTGAACAGAATGCGGCTCTTGCTCATCTTCCTGCGGGGGCATCGTTCAACCAATTCTTGGAAACTTTGACCCAGATTGGCAGCGACGCGGCGAGCGCTAAGGAGCAGTACAATATTCTAAGGGTCGACACTAGGACCTAACTGAGGAAGTGCTTCATTCCTCGAAGATGAGAATGCTTCGATTGAAGAAGGCCTACGGTCGGCGCAGCGGTAGCGAGGGGAGGGCAGGCCTCGCCCAGCTGCCCAAACCGTGATCGGGGAGATGGCCTATTTGGACTTGCAGTCGGGCGCGCCGCACGTGAGCATCGTGGCGGATCACCCGAACACGTCCAGCGAGTTGTGCCATGTCCAAACTCACCCGCTTCTCGGTCGCCCCTTTGCACAGTATGACGCGGCGCCTCGCCGACGTCGCCTCCGGCCGTGTCGCGCCGGATCTCGTGATCACCGGGGCGCGTGTGCTGTCGACCTATTCGGAGCGCATTCTCCCCGGCCGCGAGCTGTGGATCACCGGCGGGCGCGTGGCCGCGGTGAAGCCGGCCGGCGCCCACAAGGCGCTTCCCGGCGGCTTCGCCATCTACGACGCGGCCGGCGGCATCATCGCGCCGGGGCTGGTCGACCCGCACATCCACATCGAATCCTCGATGGTCACGGCCTGCGCCTATGCCGAGGCCGCGCTGCTCAACGGCACGACGACGATCTTCTGCGACAGCCACGAGATCGGCAACGTGATGGACGTCGCCGGCGTCGAGGCGATGCTGGAGGATGCGCGGCAGGCGCCGCTGTCGATCTTCCTCACCGTGCCCTCGACCGTGCCGGCGACCTCGGCGGCGCTGGAGACGGCGGGCGGCGATCTCACGCCGGACAAGATCGCCGGCCTGTTCGATCGCTGGCCGGAGGCGGTCGCGCTCGGCGAGAAGATGGATTTCGTGCCGGTCTGCATGGGCGACGAGCGCAGCCATGCGATCCTCGCCGCGGCCCTGCAGCGCGGGCGGCCGGTGTCGGGCCATGTCTATGGCCGCGAGTTCGTCGCCGCCTATGCGGCGAGCGGCGTCACCGACACCCATGAGGCGATCGACCGCGACATCGCCGACGACCTGCTCGATGCCGGCGTCTGGATCTTTCTGCGCGGTGGTCCGCCGACGACGCCGTGGCACAGCCTGCCGCAGGCGATCCGCACCGTCACCGAGCTCGGCGCCTCGCACAAGCGCACCGCCGTGTGCACCGACGATCGCGATGCCGATGATCTCATGCTGTTCGGCCTCGACTGGGTGGTGCGCGAGGCGGTGAAGGCGGGGCTGTCGCCGGAGCAGGCGTGGTCGATGGGCTCGCTGCACGGCGCGACGCGCTTTGCGATGGATGGCGAGATCGGCGGTCTCGGCGGTGGCCGCCGCGCCGATCTGGTGCTGCTCGACGACGGCCTGAAGCCGCAATCGACCTGGTATGGCGGCGAGCTGGTGGTGGACAAAGGCAAGATCACGCCGCGGCTCGATCAGGCGCTGTCGCAGCGCTATCAGTACCCGAAGGCCGCCTATGCCACGGTGAAGCTGCCAAGACAGATGACGCTGACGCCGGAGCTGCCCACCAAGGCCTGCACCGTCAATGCGATCAAGACGGCGCTGCCCGGCATCACGCTGATCCACGACAAGGTCGCGATCGAGCCGGCCAACGATTGGGAGACGCTGTTTGCGCGCTACGGTCTCTGCTTCGTCGCCGTGATCGAGCGCCACGGCAAGTCGGCCGGCAATGTCGCGCACGGGCTCTTGAAGGACTTTGGCCTCAAGCGCGGCGCCGTCGCCTCCAGCGTCGGCCATGACAGCCACAACATCATCGTCGCCGGTACCAACGAGGCCGACATGCAGGCCGCCGTCGCCGCGATCGGCGCGCAGCAGGGCGGCGTCTGTGTCGTGGCCGACGGCAAGGTGCGGGCGATGGTTCCATTGCCGATCGCCGGCCTGTTGTCGGACAAGCGCGTCACCGAGGTCGCCGAGGAGGTGAAGCTGCTCAAGAAGGAATGGGCGGAAGCCGGCTGCACCATTCCCTACATGGGCTTCAATTTGATTCCTCTATCGGTCATTCCGGAAATTCGTATCACCGACAAGGGCCTCGTGCTGGTGCCGCAGATGGAGCTCGCGCCGCTGTTCGAATAGCACCATCGAACCGTCATGCTGTTAGGACATGTCAGCTGTTTGTCGTCCTAACTAACTGAGGCCACCCGTGTTTTGCCGAGCGTGCCGCATCGTGGGAAAAATCGACGACTGAATTGAGATCGCAGCCGTCAGCAGCGATCCTCGCGCATCAACCAAAAGAGGAAGCGCGAGATGGCGAAGATGCGGGCGATCGATGCTGCGGTGCGAATCTTGGAGAAGGAAGGCGTCACCTGCGCCTTCGGCGTTCCCGGCGCGGCGATCAATCCGCTGTATTCCGCGCTGCAACGGCGCGGCTCGATCCGCCACATTCTCGCCCGCCACGTCGAGGGCGCCTCGCACATGGCCGAGGGCTACACCCGCGCCAAGGCCGGCAACATCGGCGTGTGCATCGGCACCTCGGGCCCAGCCGGCACCGACATGATCACCGGGCTCTATTCGGCGATTGCAGACTCCATTCCGATCCTCTGCATCACCGGCCAGGCGCCGCGCGCGCGGCTCCACAAGGAGGATTTCCAGGCCGTCGACATCGAGCAGATCGCCAAGCCCGTGACCAAGTGGGCGGTGACGGTGCGCGAGCCCGGGCTCGTGCCGCGGGTGTTCAGCCAGGCGTTCCACATCATGCGCTCGGGCCGTCCGGGCCCGGTGCTGATCGACCTGCCGCTCGACGTGCAGCTCGCCGAGATCGAGTTCGACGACGAGACCTACACGCCGCTGCCGGTCTACAAGCCCGCGGCGAGCCGCAAGCAGATCGAGAAGGCGCTGGAAATGCTCAATGCCGCCGAGCGGCCGCTGATCGTCGCGGGCGGCGGCATCATCAACGCCGATGCCAGTGATCTGCTCGTCACCTTCGCCGAGACCGTCAACGTGCCTGTCGTGCCGACCCTGATGGGCTGGGGCGCCATCCCCGACGATCATGTGCTGATGGCCGGCATGGTCGGCCTGCAGACCAGCCACCGCTACGGCAACGCCAACTTCCTGGAGAGCGATTTCGTGCTCGGCATCGGCAACCGCTGGGCCAACCGCCACACCGGATCGCTCGAGACCTACACCAAGGGGCGCAGCTTCGTGCATGTCGACATCGAGCCGACCCAGATCGGCCGCGTGTTCAATCCCGATCTCGGCATCGTCTCGGACGCCAAGGCGGCGCTCGAGCTGTTCATCACCGTCGCGCGCGAGTGGCGCAAGGCGGGCAGACTGCGCGAACGGCAGGCGTGGCCGGCGGCGTGCCAGGATCGCAAGCACACGATGCTCCGGCGCAGCGATTTCGATCAGGTGCCGATCAAGCCGCAGCGCGTCTATCATGAGATGAACAAGGCGTTCGGCCGCGACACCTGCTATGTCAGCGTCATCGGCCTGTCGCAGATCGGCGGCGCGCAGTTCCTCAGCGTCAACCATCCGCGCCACTGGATCAATGCGGGGCAGGCGGGGCCGCTCGGCTGGACCCTGCCGGCCGCGCTCGGCGTCCGCGCCGCCGATCCCAGGCGCGAGATCGTCGCGCTCTCCGGCGACTACGACTTCCAGTTCCTGATCGAGGAGCTCGCGGTCGGCGCGCAGTTCAACCTGCCTTACATCCACGTCGTCGTGAACAATGCCTATCTCGGCCTCATACGTCAGGCGCAACGCGGCTTCTCGATGGACTATCAGGTGCAGCTCTCGTTCGAGAACATCAACGCGCCGGAGGTCGGCGGCTATGGCGTCGACCACGTCGCGGTCGCGCAGGGCCTCGGCTGCAAGGCGATCCGCGTCACCGACCCGCGCCAGGCGCAGGCTGCGTTCGCGACCGCGCGCGAATGGATGGCGGAATACCAGGTGCCTGTCGTGGTCGAGTTCGTGCTCGAACGCGTCACCAACATCGCGATGGGTACCGAGATCGACAACGTCGTGGAGTTCGAGGAGGTGCTCGATCTGCCGGTCGACGAGACGCCGGCCGAGCCGGCGCGCACCTTGCAGCCGGCTTGACCGCAGCCATCGCACTCAGTCGAGGACCCATGACATGCCGCGTTTTGCCGCCAACCTCACGATGCTGTTCAACGAGCTGCCGTTCCTCGACCGCTTCGCCGCCGCCAAGGCGGCCGGCTTCGGCGGCGTCGAATACCTGTTCCCGTATGATTTCGACAAGGCCGAGCTGCGCGAGCAGCTCGCGCGTCACGGGCTGACGCAGGTGCTGCACAATCTGCCCGCCGGCAATTGGGCCGCGGGCGAGCGCGGCATCGCGATCCTGCCGGATCGTGTCGACGAATTCCGCGACGGCGTTCGCCGCGCCATCGAGTATGCGAAGGCGCTGGATTGCCGCCAGCTCAACTGCCTCGTCGGCATTGCGCCCGACGATGCCGATCCGCGCGAGCTCAACCAGGTGCTGGTCCGCAACCTGCGCTTCGCCGCGACCGCACTGAAAGCGCAGGGGATCAAGCTGCTGATCGAGCCGATCAACACGCTCGACATTCCCGGCTTTGTCCTCAACCGCACGGCACAAGCGCTTCAGCTGATCTCGGAGGTCGAGTCCGACAATCTGTTCGTCCAGTACGACATCTACCACATGCAGATCATGGAGGGCGATCTCGCCCGCACGATGCAGAAGCATCTCGCCCGCATCGCCCACATCCAGCTCGCCGACAATCCGGGCCGCCACGAGCCCGGCACCGGCGAGATCAACTACGCCTTCCTGTTCCGCCACCTCGATGCGATCGGCTATCCCGGCTGGATCGGCTGCGAGTACAAGCCGCAGACGACGACGGGAGAGGGCTTGGGGTGGCTGACGGACCGCGCGGTCGTTCCCGCGAGCTGAGCTTGATTCCTTGGTCCCTTCACCGGCCTTTTCCAGTTAATGTCTGCGAGCCGACGTCGCCGGCGTCGGCTGAAAAGTCCGCGTTGGGCCGATTGCAGAACTGCCCCGCTTGGTGCAACAGTAGAACAATCCTACATTGGAACGCTGTCGTGTCCTGCAATTCGCCCTCCGGCGCGCACCCGCCGACTACCCACCAAGTCATACGCAAACTCGCCTTGCAAGAAGGTGCGGCGGCACTAAAGGCACTGGCCAACGCAGCCGGACTCGAAGATCAATTTGAACGACGGGCGGCTATTGATGCAATCGGACGTCACCCACATGGGCGCGAGTTGCGCTCTATCATTTTGAGGGCTCTCCGTGATCCATCAGAATACGTTGTGCGCACAGCGTGTGAAGTCGTCGCACAATGGGATTTGCAAGAGGCGCACGAGCTTGTGGTAGCTCTACTGGCAAATCCATCCAAAGCGACACGGCAAACCGCTATTCGCACGCTGGGTACAATCTGGGTCGATGCAGATTTTCCGACGGTGTTTCGCATCTACAACGACGCCTCGGAAAATGAAATTCGGCGCGAAGCTGCTTGGGTCCTGCGGCAGCGAGCCCAGTCTGCCCATTGGCGAACGCTTTTCGATGCATTCCAAGTTGATGAGCTTGCCCGACACCGGCAATGGGCTTGCGAGTTAGCCGAGAAGTTTTCAGTCCCTGACATTCTACCAGTGTTGTCACAGCTGTCCTCGGACGTCGACGGTCACGTTCGAAAGGCAGCCTGGCGGGCTATCCAAACACTTTCGAGCCGCTGATCCCAGCTCGTTTCGTAGGCTTAGGATGCCCGCTGCGGGCCAAATGCAGCCATTGAGGGCCTTGGTCGCCTGCTTCTGCTTCAGACCTGAAAGCGGGCTGTGCTCCCACCTGTTTGGACGGTTTGGGATGGGCTAGCCGCCGACATCTTTAGTGCGTCTTTTCATCTTCGAGTCTGATCACGATGTGCTGCGCCAAGCCGGAGTTCGAGGAGCCGCTGAGAAAATCTCCGGCCGCATGTCGGGCTGACGAACGGAGGGCCGTCCTGGGAGCGGACAACGGAGGAGATTGCGAGCGATGATCACTGTGTTCGGAGAGGGCAGAGGCTTCCGCGTCGTCTGGTTGCTCGAAGAGATGGGGCTGCCGTACCGGCTGCGGGACGTGGATCTCCTGGCCGGGGTCGAGAACGACGCCGAGTTCCTGACGATCAATCCCGCCGGATTCATTCCGGCGATCCGCGATGGCGACGTCACGATGGTCGAGTCCGTTGCGATCATGGAGTACATCTTGGGGCGGTATGGGCCGACAGCGCTGGCGCCCACGGCACATGATGTTGCTTTTCCTGCCTATCAGCAGTTTCTCCACCTCGGTGAGGCGGGCCTCGCAGCCTCGCTTTATTTCGTTTCGGGAGCCCGGCACCTTGCGCCTGAAAGCGAGCGCAACAACTGGAGCGCGCGGCAGGCGATGGACGTGTTCACGACCCGATTGAGCCTGGTGACGCGACGGCTGGAGCGCGGGCCCTACATGGCCGGCGATGCGTTCACCGCGGCGGACATTTCGGTGGGCTACGCGCTCGAGATGGCGCGGAAGAACGTCGGTGTGGTGTTCGGTGATGCGGAGCAAGCATACATGACCCGGCTGCGAGTCCGCGCCGGCTACCAGCGGGCGCTGGAGACGTGCCAGGCCACGCGGCGCTGGTGGACCAGCTAGGTTGCGGAACGAGAGAGGCGAGTAGGTCGCCGACAATGTCTTCAACAGACGAAACGATCATTTGCATTCGACCGTCGCTCCGCGGCAGATGACGAGTGCTGGAAACCGATCCGAGGTCACCGATGTCATCTGTTGCGACCGTGTTTGCGCAATCCTTCTTCCACGGCACGCGCGCCGATCTGCGGCCGGGCGACCTGATCGCTGTCGGCCATACGTCCAACTTCACCGAGGCGGAGCCGATGTCCTGGGTCTACTTCACGGCCACGCTGGATGCGGCGATCTGGGGCGCCGAGTTGGCTGCCGGTGACGGACGGGGACGGATCTACGTCGTCGAGCCCACAGGTCCGTTCGTTGACGACCCGAACCTAACGGACAAGAAGTTCCCGGGGAATCCGACGCGGTCTCATCGATCCCGCGCGCCGCTGCGCGTCATTGCCGAGGTCGTTCATTGGCAGGGGCACGCGCCGGATGTGGTGAGGCAGATGAAGGAGGGCGTTGCGCGCGCAATGACCGAAGGGCCGGGCATCATCGACTGAACGGCGCGGCGGCATCGCACTGCCGTCGATCCGTCGCGCCCGATGGCTGTTTGCGGATGCTGCGACGCGCTCGCCACGCGGCGCCCTCCGTCCAGAACATCGAAAAAGTCCGGTGGCAAGGTGCGTTCGAACTGGTGTCGACGCACGAAATCTCCTCCTCATGAGCCGAGCCTATCGCCGAGAGGCGAGGGTTGGACTTGGCGTCCATGATTGATCGGGGGCGCCGCTCGGCAGCGTCGCTCGCCTTTCGGCGACGGCATGGTTGAAGAGTTCGAGGACCAAGCCGAATGCCGCCAAGTCCTCTGGTTCGATGGCTCCATCGTCATAGCCCTTGAGTGTCTCGGCGACGATCCCGTCGACCTCTCGTTGCCAGCTCAGCAGATCGTGTTCCGAGCCGGCATTGCGCACCTCCGAAACCACCGCAAGAATGCGGTTGCGGCCGCTGGTGTCGTCCTCCAGTTCATCCCGGTTCAGATAGCGGCGCAGCCATTCGGCGGCCGAACCGATGCCGGAAAGTACGAGCAAGGCGAACCAGAAATAATCGCTGTACTTGTCCAGAAAGGTTCGCTCCGTGCCGTTGATCACCGCCGCGGCGCCTCGATGTACGGAAGGCTCGGTCTCCTTCTCGGTATCGGGCTTCGTGATGTGCGAAGCGCCGGCGAGGCCTTGCGTGATCGTGTCGCGGACCGCGAAAAGCTGCCGGTAGAAGGCCGCCGCCTTGGCTTCTGAAAGCTCCTTCTTGGCCAGGATCAGGTGATTGACGCTGATCGTGTCGACCTTGTCCTCCGGCCAGGCCGGTTTCGCGTTGAAGACGCTGGCTGGAATTTCCTCGGCCTCGTAGCGCGGATGCTTCAGGGCAATGGCCTCCGATGCTTCGATCGGAAGAAACGTCGGAGCTCCGCGGGCTCGGGAGGTCGCGGTGATGGCGTCCACCGTGATCCTGCTGTCGAGCGGACCGACGGCGAGATACGCATCGAGGGTGGGGTCTTGCGCAAGCTTCTCGATCTCGTCTGTCCCGAATTGAGCCGTGGCAACCTTATCGGGTTGCACGCCGGACCCCTCCAGAATGGTCTGGAGCACTGCGACGTTTGCTCCGGTCCTCCCGATGATGCCGACCTTGTGACCTGCCAGATGGGCGATATCTGCGATCTTGCCGCCGGCCTTCTGCTTGGGCTCGCTGCCGCGTCGCCCGGAGGGCGACCACAGCACGACATAGTTCTTGCGCAGGACCGCCAGCGTTTGCGCGTCGGGCGGCATGCCGAGGTCACCGCGGCCGACGGCCAGATCGGTTTTGTCGGCGGCCAGCAGGGCCAGGGATTCAGCCGCTCCGCCGGTCGTGATCGGGGAGAGCCGGACGGTCCTGCTTTCCTCACCGAAGGCGTCGGCCATCGCCTGGACCACCTTGTGGTCGTCGCTCGCCGCCGGTCCGACGGCGATCCGGAGAGTCTCGGGTTGCAAGACGTAGAACAGGCCGGCCGCAGCGGCGCCAAAGGCGACAAATCCCAAGGCCAACACGATCAGCAGCCTTCGTTGACGGCGGTCGTGAGCACTCCTGACCACATCGGACGATGACATCAGCGGACCCCTTGAGAAAACGCGTGTCGGCTCCAAGCGCACTGGAACTTGGGCGAACCGGTGTCAACCCGGAATGTTCCGTCGGCTGGCGAGAGTTGATGAAAGCAAGCCTTGGTGGGTCGCTTGGGGTCAAAAGGGGCCCTTAGGCACTCCGGCGCCTACTTCCGATCGGGCCCGAGAGCGGACATTCTCAGCGCCACTCCGGAAGGTCCGGAAAGGGCCAAATTCGGTCATTGTGCACGCTGCATCAAAGCGGCATACGCCGATGTTGGGAAGGGCGCCCCGTATTCCCGCTTAAAGTTCGCATCGGTTATATTAGCTCGCACGTGCCTGAGAGCTGCGACAAACGGCGATATAATTTCCTGCCGCGCACCGGCGAATTTGAACACAGTCGGCTCCGGGACTAAGGCGCTGCGCTTGTGATCCGGCCAGAGATTTATCTTCAGGACAGCCTGCGAGGATTGAGCCGCAGCTTGCAGGCACAGATCGCACTCAGATGCGCCTATTAGAAGGCGGATTCTATCGTCTAGGAAGCCATCATACAAAACGCGAATCGCATCACAAAATGCTTCGAAGAAAGGAAAAACGCGCGTTGTGAAGTCGGCCTCGAATTTTTGCGAGCCCGAGGAGAACCGCAGCACCATTCCCCCACGGATCGGAGGTAACATTTCCACTTGAAGGTCATCTACCATCGGACTTTTCTCAGGTAGGCAATACGGACACCGCGACCCCGTGGCGAATCCTGCCATCCATCATGGCCAATGGCAAATGACCGCTGTGGGTCATGAGCGGATGTCACGTGTTGAATCCGATGTAGGCGATTAGTCCCTCAACGGACGTGGGAAGCAGCCCTTGTTCCTCGGAACGGCTAAGCGTCGCTTTGCCTTCTCTCGCCCGGCTCCTTCGCACATCCAAAACGGCAGCGGCTTGGGCGCGCAGCCAACCCCGCACCAGCTCCGTGCCGGCCGGCGCGTCTTGTTGGCGGGTGACAATTACTCTTCTCTCCTCGTCCACACCAAGTGTGAGGCGATGTCCGGCGGCGGTGAACGCAAATCCCTCACTGCGATCGACCCACCAATGCTCCAGACAATTGCGAGCCTCTCCCGCGCTCCGAAAGACGGAGACGTCGCCAGCCGTGGCCTCGTCGCGGCTCTCATTCACAATCACAATGTCTGCAAGCCAGTCGTTCGTCATTACGACAATAGTGCCAGCCATCATTGATGTCGGCAATGGGTCAAACGCGCCCTCCACGCGCCCGACCGCTTGCTTCCGATTCGACCCTAACAACGGACCTGCCCCGCAGACGGGAAGGTCCGACATGGTCCGAAGCAGACATGGCAGCTTCACGAGGTGAGCCCGTAATATCGCCGACAAAACGCAAGCTGCCGTTGAGGCGTAAAGCCGTCAAAATCACCGGCGCGTTTACAGTCCTCTAGCAATTCAAGACGCGGCTCGGCTTCAGAGTCGGGATTTGAATCCGAGAACTCTTGGGTGGCCTCGAGCCCGGCCACTGCGGGATCGCCTCGTCATGGTGACCCGGCGCAGCATCATCCGTGGGCATTGGCTACCGTGGCTGGCCGCGTCCACCTTCGACATCGGTGGTGCAGGGCCGATACAGCGCTTGGAGTTGCCGGCCGCGGAGGTAGATCGCGCGCGCGGTCATGCCGCCGTGCCGCGTAATCCATTGCCTGACCGCGGGTGGGTAACGATCATAGAGCATCTGCGTGGCTTCAGGGTTGGGAATAGCCTTCCCATCGGGCCCAGGATTGTCGGCGACCCTGAAGCCGAATACGGCTCTTGGGGTCACGCAGATGCTGTCGTGGGGAATGTACGCCAGCACGAGCGTGCAGGCGCCGGCGCAGATCCCGTCGATGATGACGGACGCGCCGAAGTCGCGTAAAACCTTGAACCTGTCGATGTAGTTTCCGATCCGCCCGCCCTGATCAAAAACAATGCGCACGGCGGCATGACTCGGTTGCATGCTCCCAAGCATGAACGCTGCGACCAGCGTCACCCTCACCAGCTTCATCTGTCCATCATCCGATCGATCGAACTCCATCGCCTTGCGCAATAACGGCTGCCGGTTCCACTTTGGTCAAGAGCTGTCTGCCGACCATTCCACGATTTGCTCCGATGTGGCCTCCAGCGCGGACATCGCCGCCATCGACCGGGAAGGTCGTGACGGGCCAGAAGCGATCCGAAGGACAAGGGTTGCACGCGCTCGTCGGGCAAATCAGTCTGGGCACTTTGTGCGCACGTGGTTGAAACGCGCGCCGTCAGGGCTACGACACGCCGCATCGGACGAATCGAATTCGTCCACGAAATCAAGCTGATCTCGCGCACATCGCTGCGACGCCAAGAAATCGCTTTCCATTTTTCAGAAATCGTGCATGATGTGCGCATCCTGTCTCGCCGAGAGGGGCGTAGCGCGCGATCGTCACGACACGTGGGGCAGGGATGCGGTGGCCGTGAGGTGTCGCAGCATGCGCTTACGCGCATGTGGACGAACGACGCAGCACGGACGCGAAGTCGTGTGGTCCTGGCCTCCCGGTGCCGAGGTCAAGCGCGCGACGAGGGCTCATGCCCTCGCGCGGGCGACGGGGTCAATCAGCCGGTCCCCGAGGAGAGCGCGAAAGAAGCGTTAAGACTGCCGCGCAGGGAATGCCGGTTGATCGGCTGAACCTGTGGTACCTGCCGCCTGCATTCTTTCAGCAGGCGGGCCATGGGTGAGGCCTTCACCCGGCATTCCCTGCGCCCTCTCGATTCATCGGAGGGCCGTCGATCGCGGGACTCGGGCGTGATCCGCCGCGAGAGTGCGAACCTGCGCGCGGTTGTTTGAAACGTGGATAGCAACTGAGCAATCTCTCCATCATCTCCGACGATGGTGAAGAGTTCGAGGTTTGGTTCCCTTGGCATGATGGTTCCCTTGGCATGATGAAGTTTCGGCCATTTGGAACCGGAACTGCAGGCGATCCCTTGGTGTTGAACGGCATCTCGAAAGCACTGGAGGAGAGACAATGATGAGAACCCGTCTTGCCGTTTCGCTGATCGCCACCTCGCTGCTGGCGTCGACCGCTGCGTTCGCCCAGTCCACGACCGTCGAAGGTGCCGCCAATGGTGCTGCGGCCGGCGGCGCCGTTGCCGGTCCGGTCGGCGCCATGGTTGGTGGCACGGTCGGCGCTGCCGTCGGTGCGGGCCTGGAGATTCCGAACGCGGTCATCAACTCGATCGAGGCCGAGCGCGCGCCGTCGGTGGTCGTCCATGAGCGTGTCGTGGTCGGCGAGCCGCTGCCCGCCACCGTCGAACTGCGTCCGGTACCGCGCTACACCGAGTATCGCTATGCCGTCGTGAACGATCGCCGCGTGATCGTCGATCCGCGCACCCGCCGCGTCATCAAGATCATCGAGTGATCTGACATTCTGACAGGCAGGGGCCTCGTCGCATCAGCGGCGGGGCCTCTTGTCATGCGGTTTGCGTGCGGATCTGTCGGATGAGCCAGTCGATGGCCGCGGACAGGCCGAATCCGATGCAGGCGGTCGCGGCGTCGACGACGAAGTCTTCCAGCCGTGCGTGACGCCCTGGCGCCAGGAACTGCGCGAGTTCGAGTGCACCGATCAGGATCACCGCAATCCCGGTGGTCAGCAGCCGATGACTGCGATAGGCGAGGCCGAACGCAAGGCCGATCAGGATGAAGGCGAGGGCGTGTTCGCCGTCCTGTCCAAGCTGCGAATGGGGCCTATAGCTGGGCGGGCCCAGCGTTGCGAAGGCAACGGCTGCGGCGAGCAGCCAGGCCGAGAGGCGGATCGCGATCTTCATGGACGCTGCTTAGCACGTTCCGGGCCACGAACCGGGGTCACGGTCGCTTGAGGCACCGGTGTAGTTAATGCGGCTCGGAAGCCGGACGTTGGCCTTCCCATCGTACCGCAGACAGCTTTCGTCAGGCGCCTCAGATCGGCTGCCGGACTCCCAGACCCTGCATGAAGCGCTCGCGGATTTGGGCCGGATCGCGCCTCGTGGCGCCCATCCCGGGCTTGTCGTCGATCTTCGCCGCAATCAGCACCGGACCGGGCGCCTCGAACGCAAGATCGATCAAGCGTTCGAAATCCTCTTCGTCTACAGCCCAATGGCTGGCGCCAATGCCGCAGCCGGCGGCAATGGCGACAATGTCGGCCTGCCGGGCCGAGGTCGGCTGGCTGCCGGTGATCTGGTAGATGCCGTTGTCCATGACGATCATGGCCAAATTTTTCGGCGCCAGCGTCGCAATCGTGGTCAGGCAGCCGAGCTGCATCAGCAGCGAGCCGTCGCCCTCGAGCGCGAACACCCGGCGCTGCGGCTGCGCCAGGGCGACGCCGAGCGCGATCGGGCAGGCAAGCCCCATGCTGCCGAGCATGTAGAAATTCTGCGGCCGCGGGCCCGCCGCCCACAGATCGAAATTGGTGTTGCCGATGCCGCCGATGACAGCTTCCTCGTGCTTGAGTTTTGCGACCAGCCGGCAGGTGAGGTCGGTGCGGTTCATGACCTTGGTGTTGCTGATGGTCGCGCTCATGCGAACACCTTTCCGCCGGTCAGCAGCGGCGACAGGATGAGCGCCACCGGCGCCTGCGTCGCCACCGCCTGCTTGATCGAGCGGTCCATGATGAATTCGAGCTCGTCGAGGCGCGTCATGGTGTGATGCTCCATCGCCAGCGCATCGAGCACCGGGCGCATGGTTCGGCACACCAGCGACTGGCCGTAGTTGAATTCGCCGAGCGTGCCACGCTCGGACACGATCATGATCAGCGGGATCTGGCAGGGCACGACCAGCGAGGCCAGCACGTTGGGCAAGGTCGCGAAGCCCGATGTCTGCATCAGGAGCGCGCCGCGGCGCCCGCCCATCCAGGCGCCCGCGAGAATGCCGACCGCTTCCTCCTCGCGCGCCGTCGCAAACGTCGTGAAGAACGGATCGTCGTGCAGGCTGTGGATCAGCGGCGTCAGGACGCGGTCGGGAACGTAGGGGATGAGGTCGACGGCGTTGCGCTTGAACGTCTGCAGCACGATCTCGTGCCAATTCGGCACGGTGCTTGCGGATCGCGCCGCATCGGCATCGGCGGCCATTGCTGTTCCTCCGGTCGTCCCTGATGGGGGGCGCTGTTTGGCGCTGAGCTTGACGGCACCGGGACGATTGTCAACATGACGGCCCGGCCGGTCAGGCATCCGCCTTTCAAGTCCGACATCAAGAACCAAGACACCGGGAGGTCGCCTGTTCATGGCCGCGAATTCCAAGCGCGTCTTCTACGTCAAATATCTGGCCCACCCGATCTTCAGCGAGCTGCTCGCCGCACGCCCCGACGTCCGGCTCGACCGGCTGGAGAACGAGAGCTCCGAGGCCGAGACGGCGCCGATCCTCGCGGCGGCTCACGCCTACCAGATCGGGGCGGCCCGCGACGAGCTCGCGCCGCGCTTCCATGTCGATGCAGACCTGCTGCGCCGCGCCCCAAACCTCCTCGTCGTGTCGAGCAACGGGGCCGGATACGACCCGGTCGACGTCGACGCCTGCACCGGGGCCGGCGTCCTCGTCGTGAACCAGTCCGGCGGCAACGCGCATTCGGTGGCCGAGCACACGCTCGGCATGATGCTGACCCTGTCGAAACGCATCATCCAGTCCGACCGCCGGCTGCGGCGGGAGCGCGACGTCAACCGCAACGATCTGATCGGCAACGAGGTGCAGGGGCGGACGATCGGGATCGTCGGGCTTGGCCATGTCGGCCGCCGGGTTGCCGAGCTGTGCCGCGGCCTCCTCGGCATGACGGTGCTGGCCTATGACCCGTATCTCTCGCCGGAGGAGATCGCGGCACGCGGCGCGGAGAAGGTGGAACTCGATGACCTGATGCGGCGCTCTGATTTCGTCTCGATCAACTGCCCGCTGACGAGGGAGAGCCGGGGCATGATCGGTGCCCGCGAGTTCGCACTGATGCAGCCGAGCGCCTATTTCGTCACCACCGCCCGCGGCTTCGTCCATGACGAGGAGGCGCTGTTCACCGCCCTCAGCGAAAAGCGCATCGCCGGCGCCGGCCTCGACGTCTGGGCCAAGGAGCCGCCGCCGCCGGACCATCCGCTGCTCCAATTCGACAACGTGCTGGCGAGTCCCCATACGGCCGGCGTGACTCGCGAGGCGCGGCAGAACATGGGCCGGATCGCCGCCGAGCAACTGCTCGCCGCGCTCGACGGCGGGCGGCCGCCGCGCCTCATCAACCCCGAGGCCTGGCCGCGCTACAGCGCCCGTTTCCGCGAGGCATTCGGAGTGACACCCGCCTAGCCGGGAGAGGGGAATTGCGAGGAGAAGATTTCATGCGTCGCAAGCCGCGAGGTGGCGACAAATCTTCTCTCCCGGGCGGCTTCCGCGAAGCGGACATTGCTATTTTCCGAGCTGTCTCGACAGCACGATGGAGGCTGATCATTTTTCCTGTGGCGCCATGAGCTTAGGCCACGTTTTTCGCTCGGCGCGGAAGGGAAGTTGGTCCGATGCGCAGGCTGAACGCGATCCTGAAGTCGACCCACGGCCGCGTCCGTCGCGCCGTCTCGCAGTTCGTCGCAATCGCCGCGGCGAGCCTGCCTTCGGTCGGCGCCTGAGCGCCGGTTCCACGAGCTGCGTCAAATATTTGCATCGACCGCTTGATATCGGTCAACAGCGAGCTGGGAAGCGCGGTAACATCACCTCCGAGCACTCCGTGAGAGACAGGAGGTTGCATGTCGCGCTATGTCATCCATTTCATGAAGGACGTGCTGGGCGAGAACGGCCGCCAGTGCGAGATTTGCCAGAGCACGCTGGAGGTTGAGGCCGAGAGCGAAGACGAAGCCGCAGAGATCGCAAAGTCCCGGTTCTGCGAACAGCAGGAGCTGCGCGACTGGTCGCTGCATGCCGACCGCATCGAGGTGAAGGCGGCCGACTTTCCCTCCTGACCTTGCGGCTCAGCGGCGCAGCCCAGCCGGTGCGTCGCTAGCCCCGGGGCCCAGCGAGCGCTGCACCATCACGGTGTCGCACCAGCGGCCGTAACGGTAGGCGACGCCCGGAAGCAGCCCCACCCTGGCGAACCCGAAGCGCTCATGAATGCCGAGCGAGGCGACGTTGTCGGCGTCGATATAGCCGATCATCTGGCGATATCCGGCCGCTGCGGAAGCATCGATCAGCGCCTGCATCAGCAGCCGGCCGACACCACGGCCGAGATGCTCATGGTGGACATAGATCGAATGCTTGACCGCGAACCGATAGGCTGGCCGCTTCCTGAACAGGACGACATAGGCATAGCCCACGACCTCGCCGCGGAATGTCGCGACCAGATGTGGCAGCCGATGATTGCGCAGATTCTTGCGCCGCTGCTTGAGATCGTCCGGCTCGGGCGCCCCGGAACCGGCGGCGCTGTCCTCGACCCCGCGGCGCACGTGCCGCCGGTAGATCGAGAGCATGGCCTCGACATCTTCGTCGCGTGACGGCCTGACGAGGACCGGCGGCTCGGTCTCGCGAGCCGTGATCGCGCTGTCCATGGTTCGAATTACTCTGCGCAGACATAGGTATGGAGCCGGATCCGGCCGGACTCGTCGAGCTCCTTATACAGCCCCTGGATCTCGACGTCGAAACCGGGGTAGGCGTTGAACGCCCGCTCGAACATCTTGAGGTAATCGATCATCGGCTGGGCACGTTCGGACAGCCGTTCGCCCGGAACGATGGTGGCGATGCCCGGCGGATAGACCACGAACGGCGTCGTCGCGATGCGCCCGGCGATCTGGTCGATCGGCAGGTAGTCGACCTCGTTTCGCATCAACGCACGCGCCGCCTCGCGCGGCGACATCGCGATCTCGGGCAAGTGCTGCGGCTGGAACTGCTTCGCCTGCAGCGCGCTCACCTCGGCCTCGCGGTAGAAGCGGTGCATCTCGGCGCAGAGGTCACGCAGCCGCAGCTTGCCGTAACGCGCAAAGCGCTTGCGGGTGAACTCCGGAATCGCGTCCTCCAGCAGCACGTTGTCATCGTGGAGCCGCTTGAACGCGACCAGGCCGCTGATCAGGGTTCCGGCCTTGCTCGCCTCGACCCCCGGCGTCAGCAGGAAGAGCAGCGAGTTGAGGTCGTTCTTCTCCGCCACGATGCGGTTCTCGCGCAGATATTGCGCGACGATCGGAGCCGGGATGCCGTGATCGGCATAGCCGCCGGTGGTGCGATCGAAGCCGGGGGTCAGCAGGGTCAGCTTGTTGGGGTCGGTCATGGTGAAGCCAGCGGCGAGATCCGGAAAGCCGTGCCATGCCGCCCCGGGCGCGAGCTGCCACAGCGCGGCATCGGTCGAGAGCTGGTCGGTCGAGAGCGCCTCCCAGGCCACGTCGTGGCTAGCCCCGGGATTGGCCGCATCGGGGATCGATACGCGATCCGGAACGAATGGCTCGAAGAACCAGCGCCGCGCCGGATCCTTCTCCTTCTCCTCGAATTCGCGGCGCATCGCCCGGATCTTCTTGCGCAACTCGATGCCGAGCCGGATCGTGTCGTCCCACAGCACCTCACCGGAGCGGCCCTTCATCATCTGTGCGCCGACGTCCAGCGAGGCGAACAGCGGGTAGAACGGCGATGTCGAGGCGTGCTGCATGAAGCTTTCGTTGAAGCGGCGATGCTCGATCCGCCGCCGCTGCCCCTTGATGTGGCGGTCCTTGACGTGGATCTGCGATGCCTGGGAGAAGCTCGCGAGCTGCTTGTGGGTCGATTGCGTGGCGATGATGCCGGGAGCGTCGGGCCCGAGATCGCCGAGGCCCATGGCGAAGCGGCCGGCGTAGAGCGGGTGGAACTTCATGAAGCCCGCCCAGGCCTCGTCGAACATGATGTAGTCGCAGAGGTGCCCGATCCGCTTCAGGATCATCTCGGCGCTGTGGATCGTGCCGTCATAGGTGCACTGCTCGACCACTGCGACGCGGAATGGGCGTGGCTTGCGCCAGGCGTCGGGGTCCTTGACCAGCGGGTTGTCGCGGATCTGCTGCCGCAGATGCTCTTCTTCCAGCAGATCCCAGCGCATCGGGCCGATCAGGCCCCAGGGGTTGCGAACCGTTGGGACGTAGATCGGGACTCCGCCGGAGATCAGCAGCGCGCCGTGATGGGCGGCCTTGTGGTTGTTGCGGTCGAACAGCACGAGGTCGCCGTCGGTGACCAGGGCCCCGAGCACGACCTTGTTGGAGGTCGAGGTACCGTTGAGGACGAAATAGGTCTTCTCGGCGCCAAAGATCTGCGCCGCTTCCTTCTGCGCGCGCAGCGCCGGCCCCTCATGGGTCAGGAGATCGCCGAGATCGAGCACGGAATTGTCGAGGTCGTCCCGGAACACGGCCTCGCCGAGATGCTCGACGAAGACCCGGCCGATCGGGCTGCGGCTATAGAACACGCCGCCATTGTGCCCGGGGCAGGTCCAGAGCTGGTTGCCTTCCTCGGCGTAGTCGACCAGCGCGCCGAAGAATGGCGTCTTCAGTGTCTCGGCATATTGCTTCAGCCGGCTGACCAGGTTCTTGGCGATGAAGGCGGGCGTCTCCTCCGACAGGAAGACATAGCCGTCGATGAAGTCGAGCACCTCGACCGGCAGATCCTCGAACCGCTTGCGGCGGATCAGGAGGATGATCGGGAAGTCCAGTCCGCGACGGCGCATCAGGTTGATCAGCGACGCCGTCTTGCCTTCCAGGCCCTTCTTGCCCCAATCGACGACCATGCAGCCGATCGCGGCATCCGTCTGCACGGCGATCTCGGCGTCCTCCAGCTTGCGGGCGCGCACCACCTCGAAGCCCGAGCGCTGGATCTCCTCGATGATCTGGTTGAAGCGGACGCCCGCAAGGTCGTCGGTCTCGAAGACGGGCGCGGCGAACAAGAAGGTGAAACGGCGGAAGTATTCCATGAGAGTCTTTCGGGCTGCGTGGGCAGCCACCTGTCGTCACGTTCGATGACGGTTCGATGACAATAGGGCGCCTCACGGAGCTTGTCTCGGCCGCCTCGCAGTGGCAATCGTCCTGAACCCGAGTGATGCTGAAAGGATCCGTGGTGCTTCCCGAATGGATCAGCCTTGATTGTGTGGCCCCGTCCGAGCTCCATCGGCAGGCGGCGCTGGAACGCCAGGCCCAGTTGACCAAGCCGATTGGCGCCCTTGGGCGATTGGAGCAGGTGGCGGTCGAGCTGGCGGCGCTGCAGGCGTTGGAGCGGCCGGGGGCCGATAGGGTCCCGGTGGTGCTGTTCGCGGGGGACCATGGCATCGCGGCACGGGGCGTGTCGGCGTATCCGCCGGAAGTGACGGTGCAGATGCTGCACAACTTCGCGGCCGGTGGCGCGGCGATCTCGGTGCTGGCGCGCAGCCTGGGCTGTCCGCTCGAGGTGGTCGATGTCGGTACGCTGGCGGATGAGCCGGTGCCCGGTGTCGTCGTCGACAAGCCGCGGCGCGGCACGCGCGACTTCAGCACCGGGGCGGCGCTGACGCCGGAGGAGGTCGCGTTCGCGGCCGACGCCGGACGGCGCGCGGTGGCGCGGCAGGCCGATCACGCGCCGCAGCTCGTGATCTTCGGCGAGATGGGGATCGGCAACACGACGTCGGCGGCAGCCATCGCCGCCGCGCTGCTGTCATGCGCGCCCGCGGACATCGTCGGCAGTGGCACCGGGCTCGACGCCGCCGGGCGGGCGAGGAAGGCTGCGGTGATTGCCGATGCGTTGGGGCGACACGGGCTCACGGCGGGAGCGGCCGTCGCGGACGTCCTGGCTGCCGTCGGCGGCTTCGAGATCATTGCGATGGCCGGCGCGATCGTCGCCGCCGCGCAGCGGCGCTGGCCGGTGCTGGTCGACGGCTTCATCGTCTCGGTCGCGGCGCTGGTCGCCGTCCGCCTCAATCCCTCCTGCCGTCCGTGGCTGCTGTTCTCGCATCGCTCGGCCGAGCGCGGCCACGCCATCGTGCTCGACGCGCTCGGTGCCCGTCCGCTGATCGACCTCGATCTGCGGCTTGGCGAGGCCTCGGGCGCCGCCACTGCGCTGCCGATCATCCGGCTCGCCTGCGCACTCCACAACGGCATGGCCACCTTCGCGGAGGCCGCCGTCTCGGGAGCCAAGTCCTGATGCGGATCGATCTGCTGCGGCACGGGACGACAGGACGGGACGGCCATCTCGACGGCCGCACCGACCCGCCGCTCAGCGAGCCCGGCTGGGATCAATTCCGGCGGCAGACGCGGAGTCGGATCTGGCGCAGCGTCGTCAGCTCGCCGTTGGCGCGCGCACGTGCGGCAGCGGAGGATTATGCCCGGCTGACCGGCTGCGCGCTGGACATCGACGCGGATTGGAGCGAGCTCGATTTCGGCCTCTGGGACGGGCGGACGCATCGCGACATCGCCGCGGAGCCCGGAGGCGAAGCCTTGCTCGACACCTTCCATGCCGATGCTGAGGTCCGGGCGCCGGGCGGTGAGAGCTGGTCCGATTTGCAGGCGCGAGTGGCGCGCGCAACACATCGTATCCTTGCCCGGCCCGAGCCTGCGCCGGTTCTGGTGGTTGCGCATGGCGGCGCCATGCGCGCAGCGCTCTCGCATCTGCTCGGCTGGCCGCTGCGCCAGCTGTGGAGCCTGCGCATCCGGCCCGGCACGCGGATCACGCTCGAAGCCGGGCAGGGCGGTGATGGTGTATCTTGGGGCGAAATTGTCGAGATCATCCAGCCATGAGTCTGCGTGAATTCTGGATCGCATTGCAGTTCCTGACACGGCTGCCGACACCGCGGGTCGCTGAGTCGCGACCGGACGATCTTGCACGGGCGTCGGTCTGGTTTCCGGCAGCCGGACTGGTGATCGGCGCCTGTCTGGCGCTGGTCGGCCGCCTTTTTCATGATGCCGATCCCTGGATCGTCGCGCTGACCGTGCTGGTCGCCTGGATCGGGATCACCGGCGCGCTGCATCTCGATGGGCTCGGCGATGTCGCCGATGCGTTCGGCGCCTCGCATGGCAGGCCGGAACGCTTCATCGCCGTGCTGGGCGATCCCCATGCCGGCAGCTTTGCCGTCGTCGCGATCAGCTTGCAGATCGCCGCCAAGCTGGTGCTGATCGCCGAGCTGGCGACGGGCCCGACGGCCTGGGCGCTGGTGCTGATCCCGGCCTGGGCACGCTGGGGGACTTTGATCTGCAATAAGACCCTGCTGTCGTTGAAGCCAGGGCTGGGGGCGAGCATCTCGAACAGCGTCGGCTGGAACGTCATCGTCGCCTGGGGCGGCGCGCTCGCGATCGGCGCGCTGGCCGGTGCGGTGCCGACGCTGATCGCGATCGCTCTGGTTCCGGGAATCGCGTTCTATTGGCAATGGCGGCTCGGCGGCATCACCGGCGATTGCCACGGCGCCAGCATCGAGGTCACGGAAACGCTGCTGCTGGCCGCCTGCGTTCTCGGCTAGGACGCGCTGCCGAGCGCCTGCGCTAGCCGCTGCCAGCCTGTCTCATGGCCCGGCAGGCCGAAGCGCAGCCAGCTTGTTTGAGCCGGAAAACGCCGGACATGGATGCCATGGCGGGCGAGCCGCTCGGCCAATGCGGCAGCATCCGTGCTCTCGACCAGTCTGAACAGCGGCGTTCCTCCAAGAGCCCTGGACGTAGGGGGGCCGTGAATCCTGCAGCCGGACGTGGTCAGCATCGTATCGAGGCGTTGTCCGTCTGACATCAGCCGCACGCGTGCCTCCTGCAGCCATCGGTCGTCAGCGAGAGCAAGCGAGCCAACCGCGAGCGCAGGTCCAGACACGGCCCATGGCCCCAACGCCCGGCGCAGTTGATCGGCCAGGTCCTGGCACGTGACGGCAAAACCGAGTCTCAATCCGGCCAGACCGTAAGCCTTTCCGAACGATCGCAACACCAGCGTGGCTGGCGGCAAATTCGGTATCAGGCTTGCCTCAACGGGACAGAAATCAGCAAAGGCTTCGTCCACCACGAGCAAACCGTTGCGACGGGCGAGAAACACGCCCAGCAAGTGGAGTGTGGCGCGTGGCATCAATCGCCCCGTGGGATTGTTCGGGTTGACCACAATGGCGACGTCTGCTTCGGCCAGTGCTTCGACCTTGTCGACCAGACGCACCTGGTGGCCGCAGCTGCGCCAGCAGAGCTCATGTTCTTCGTAGGTGGGCGCCAGCACGGCAACCGAACTTGGAGCGCGAAGACGCGGCAGGATCTGGAGCAGCGCCTGGGTGCCTGCGGCTGCAACGATCGATGCGGGTGTCCGCACGCCGTAGCGTGCGGCAGCAGCGGACAACAGCGCCTGCTCGTCGAGCTTGCTGGGCAACATTGCCCAGCTCTCAGCCGGGATCGCCGGCACGGGATAGGGGATCGGGTTGATTCCGGTCGACAGATCGATCCACGGCTGTGGCGCATCCGGATAGCGACGGCTGATCGCAGCGAGATCGCCGCCGTGAAGGATCGCTTCCGGCTCGTCCGCGCGCATGCTAGTCGCTCTGTCGTCCATCTCTTTCCTTTACATGTCTTTCCTTCAGCGGAGATCGATGTTCGTCTCTCTCGCGCTCACGGCGCTCCTCGTCGAGGCGGCGGTCGGTTATCCCCAGGTCCTGGTGCAGCGGATCGGTCATCCCGTGATGTGGGTGGGCGCGCTGATAGCATGGGGGGACCGCCGCTGGAACAGGGCAGCAGACGGCTTTGCCGCACGACGCGCGCGCGGCATTGCGCTCGTGTGCCTGCTCGTCGCGGGGATGATGGCCACCGGTCTCGCCGCAACATGGGTCATGCAGGCGCTCGTCGGCGAACCGGTCGCAACCATCATCCTTGGTGTGGCGGCAAGCAGCCTGCTGGCCCAGCGCAGTCTCGACACGCATGTCGCCGCGGTTGCAGAGGGACTGGGGCAGGAGGGGCTCGAGGGCGGCCGCCGAGCCGTCTCGATGATCGTCGGCCGCGATCCCGAGCGGCTGGATGAGGCCGGCGTCGCGCGGGCCGCGGTCGAGAGCCTGGCAGAAAACTTCTCCGATGGCGTCGTCGCACCCGTGTTCTGGCTCGTCGTCGGCGGGCTGCCGGGCATCCTGATCTACAAGGCTCTCAACACCGCCGACAGCATGATCGGTCATCTCTCGGACCGTCACCGCGCGTTCGGCTGGGCGGCGGCGCGGCTCGACGATCTCGTCAATCTGCCGGCCTCGCGCCTGTCCGCGCTGTGGATCGCAGCCGCCGCGGCCTGCATCCCGAGCGCCTCGGCTTCGGCCGCGGTGCGAGCCGTCGCACGCGATGCGTCGAAGCACCGTTCGCCCAACGCCGGCTGGCCGGAAGCGGCGATGGCCGGTGCGCTCGGACTGCGCTTGGCGGGGCCGCGCGTCTATCACGGTCATCTCGTCACCGATGCCTGGATGGGCGACGGGCGCGCCGATCTCGACGCGTCCGACATCCGGCAGGCCTTGCGGCTGTATCGGCTGGCCTGTCTGGTTCAAGCCCTGGTCGTCGCAGGGCTCGTCCTGGTCAGGATCCTGTAGCCGCCACGGGCGGCGCGGGCTTGCTCGCCAATGCCAGGATACGGTCAACGTCGACGTAGCGCTCTAGATGCGCCGCGAGTGCATCCAACGTCGTGTCCACATCGATCTCATAGGAGAGGCCGCTGGTCGTCGCGCCGAGGCCGCGCAGCCAATGGCTGCGCAGGCCGTCGTCGGCGAACAGGCCATGCACGTAGCAGCCGGCTACCAGGCCATCAGGCGCGATGGCGCCATCGCGCCGGCCATCGGAGAAGGTGAGGAAGGAGCGCTGTGTCGCCCGTCCCTCCGTGCGGCCGATGTGCATCTCGTAGCCGCGGAACGAGAGCTTATCGTGCGTCAGCGTGCCCTGGACCTCGCGTAACGCCTTGTCATCGGTCAGTGTCGTTTCGACGTCGAGCAGGCCAAGTCCCGCGACGGAACCAGCTGCACCCTCGTGCCCATCCGGATCGCTGATCACGCGCCCCAGCATCTGATAGCCGCCGCAGATGCCGAGCACGCGGCCGTCGCGGCGAAGATGCGCGCGGAGATCAATGTCCCAGCCGACTTCACGCAAGGCGGCGAGATCGGCGATCGTCGCCTTCGAGCCCGGCAGGATCACCATCGATGCGTCGCCGGGGATCGGCGTGCCAGGCCGCAAGAACTGCAGATCGATTCCATCTTCCAGCCGCAACGGATCGAACTCGTCGAAATTGGAGATGCGCGGATAGGCGAGGATGACGACCTTCGGTCGCTGTCCTCCCGATGATCCGCGTTCAGCCAGGCCAAGCGCGTCCTCCGCCGGCAGGCGGCGCGCATCCGGAAAATGTGGAATGAGCCCGAGCGATGTCCACCCCGTCCGCTGCGCGATCTCGTTCATGCCCGACGCAAACAATGCGGGGTCGCCGCGAAACTTGTTGACGAGGAAACCCGCCACGCGCGCGGCATCGTCCGGCGGGATCACCGTCTTGGTGCCGACCAGGCTCGCAATCACGCCGCCCCGATCGATATCGCCGATCAGCACCACCGGAATCTGCGTCGCCTGCGCAAAGCCCATGTTGGCGATGTCGCCGCCGCGCAGGTTGATCTCGGAGGCGGAGCCTGCGCCTTCGACCAGCACGATGTCGGCATCCGCCGCGAGCTGATGGAAGCTGTCGAGCACGGCCGCCATCAGTTGCGGCTTCATCGCCTGATAGGCCGACGCCTTGGCGGTGCCGATGACGCGGCCCTGCACCACGACCTGCGACCCGATCTCGCTTTGTGGCTTCAGCAGCACCGGGTTCATGTGCACCGTCATCGGCCGCCGCGCCGCGCGCGCCTGCAGCGCCTGGGCACGGCCGATCTCGCCGCCATCAGCGGTGACGGCGGCGTTGTTCGACATGTTCTGCGGCTTGAACGGCGCCACCTTGAGGCCGCGCAATGTCAGCGCGCGCGCGAGCCCCGCGACGATCAGCGATTTGCCGACGTCGGAGCCGGTGCCCTGGAACATGATGGCCCGCGCGCTCATGAACTCAGTACTCGATGCCTTCCTGCGCCCTCACGCCGGCCGCGAAATGATGCTTCACGAGGTTCATCTCGGTGACGAGATCGGCGGCCTCGATTAGCTCCGGCTTGGCGTTGCGGCCGGTGACGACGACGTGCAGATCGGGACGGCGCCCTGCGAGCGTGGCGACGACGTCTGCGATATCAAGGTGATCGTAACGCAGCGCGATGTTGAGCTCATCGAGGACGAGCAGCCGGATCGACGGATCCGCCATCAGCTCCTTAGCCTTCGCCCAGGCGCGCTCGGCCGCGGCGACGTCGCGCGCACGATCCTGCGTCTCCCACGTAAAGCCTTCCCCGAGCGTGTGCCACGACACCTGATCGCCGAACTTCTCGATCGCCTTGCGCTCGCCGGTTTCCCACGCGCCTTTGCCGAACTGCACGACGCCGATGCGAAAGCCGCGGCCGAGTGCGCGCAGCATCAGGCCCCACGCCGCCGTCGATTTTCCCTTGCCCTTGCCGGTGTGAACGATCAGCAGGCCCTTCTCCACGGTTTTGGAGGCGACCTCGGCATCCTGCGCCGCCTTGCGGTTCTCCATCTTCGCCTTGTGGCGTGAATCGTCGGCGCTTCCGGTCATCGGCATTGTCTCCTCGTCACTTCAACGTCAGCGGCAGTCCCGCCGCCATCAGGATCACGCGATCCGCTAAGGCCGCGATGTCCTGGTTCAGTCGCCCCTGGGCATCGCGAAAGGCGCGCGCGAGCGCGTTGTCCGGCACGATGCCCAGTCCGACCTCATTGGACACGGCCACGATCGGGCCATGCGCGTTCCTGAGCGCGTCGATCAACTCGGCTGATCTTGCCGCCACGTTCATGTCGGCGAGCATCACGTTGCTGAGCCAGAGCGTCAGGCAATCGATCAGCATCGGTACGCCCGATTCTCCGCTTGCCCGGACGAGACCCGCGAGATCATGCGCCGTCTCCAGCGTCTGCCATCCCTTGGCGCGGCGCGCCTTGTGCTGGGCGATCCGGTCGGTCATTTCGGCGTCGAAGGCCTGCGCGGTCGCAACATAGGTCCAAGGCGGCGGAAGGGCGGTGACGAGGGCCTCGGCATGGCGGCTCTTGCCCGAGCGCGCACCGCCGAGCACCAGCGTCAGGCGCGGCAGGGCGGGATGCGGCGGGGCGGGGACCATGGGGACGATTCCGATTGACGGGCTTTGGTGCGACCCGTATCTAACAGATGACGGTTCTCCGAAAGGAGAGATTTAGGGAACACGGTGCGGGTTCTTGACCCAAGGCCGTGGCTGCCCCCGCAACTGTAATCGGCGAGTGTGAGGCCAAGACACCACTGGGAAACCGGGAAGGTGGCTTCGTGCGGTGACCCGAGAGCCAGGAGACCTGCCGTCGACATTGCTGTTGGCCGACCCGTCGCGCGGGGAGTCGCGATGCTGGTTCTGATCCCGCCGGGATGGGCGGGGTGCCGTCGGATGCAGCGCATCGTCCGGTCCTCTGGGGAGCCGGCAAGCGACGGAGACGGCCATGAAGTTGACCCGTACCACGACCTTTGCAGCCGCGAGCCTGGTGCTGCTCGCCACCGATCCCGCCTTCGCGCATCACATGATGGGGGGCAAGCTGCCGCAGACGTTTGCGCAGGGGATGCTGTCCGGCCTCGGCCATCCTGTCATCGGAATCGACCATCTGGCGGCGATCGTGGGCGCGGGCATCGTTGCAGCGCTTCTGGGCCGCGGCTTCGCGCCGGTGCTCGCCTTCACCACCGCGATGATCGCGGGCGTCGGCCTTCATGTGGCCAAGGCCAACATCCCGGCTGCCGAGCTGCTGGTCGGCCTGACCACCGTCGTGGTTGGGCTGGTGGTGGTGATGCGTGGCCGTTTCGGTGTGCTGCCCGTCGCCGGCCTGTTCGCCGTGACCGGTCTCGTCCATGGATATGCGCTGGGCGAATCGATCGTCGGGGCCGAGAACACCCCGCTCGGGGCCTATCTCGTCGGTCTGCTCGTGATCCAGACCATCATCGCCGCCGGCGCGTTCCTCGGCACAAGGCTGCTGTCGGCGAAGGCCAAGACGGCTGCGCCGCTGGCGCTGCGGCTCGCGGGCGCTGCCATCGTGCTGGTGGGTGGGGTCGCCGCGGCGACGGCGGCCGGCGTGATCGGCTGATTGATGACCGCATCGGAGACTGGTGAGACGACGCTGTTCGTCTGCGTCACTTGCCGTTCGCAGGGGACGGAACCTACGCCGCCTGATCAGCCGCGGGCCGGAGCCCGTTTGCTCGCCGCGATCGAGACGTTGCCGACCGCGCAGCGCGCCGGTGTCACCGTTGTCGGTGTCGAGTGTCTGTCGAACTGCAATCGTGCGTGCACGGTTGCGGTGACGGCGCCGGGCAAATGGACCTATGTGCTCGGCGCGCTCGATCCGGATCTGCATGCGCGGGATGTGCTGACATTTGCGCAACTGCATCAGCGCCATGACGCCGGTCTGCCGGCCTGGCGCGAGCGTCCCGAATACATTCGCAAGAACACCGTCGCGCGCGTGCCTGCGCTGTCTGCGCCACGCTGAAAACGAGAGCTCGCATCGCCATGACGAAGTCGTTCGCCAAGACGCCTTGCACCATCGTCACCGGTTTCCTCGGCGCCGGCAAGACCACGCTGGTGCGCAACCTGATCGAGACCGCGAACGGTCGCCGGCTTGCCATCATCGTCAACGAGTTCGGCGATGTCGGCATCGACGGCGACATCCTGAAAGGCTGCGGCGTGCCGGACTGTCCGGAGGATCGCATCGTCGAGCTGTCGAACGGCTGTCTGTGCTGCACCGTTGCCGATGATTTCGTGCCGGCGCTCAGGAGCCTGCTGGATCAGAAGGAGCCGCCCGAGCATATCGTGATCGAGACCTCGGGGCTGGCGCTGCCGAAGCCGCTGGTGCAGGCCTTCAACTGGCCCGAGATCGCGACGCGCGTCACCGTCGACGGCGTCGTTGCGGTCGTCGATGGTCCGGCGGTGGTCGCGGGACGCTTCGCCGATGATCCCGAAGCGCTCGCCGCGCAGCGCGCCACCGATGCGTCGCTCGATCACGACAATCCGCTGGAGGAGGTCTACGAGGACCAGCTGTTGTGCGCCGATCTCGTCGTGATGAACAAGAGCGACCTGATGAGCGAGGAGCAGCGCAAGGATGTCGCCGCCGAGATCGCGGCGAAGGTGCAGCGTGCCGTCAAGGTGATCGCGACGGAGCACGGCAGGCTGTCGGCTTCGGTGCTGCTCGGACTCGGTGCCGCCGCGGAGGACGATCTCGCGGCCCGGCCGTCGCATCACGACAACGAGGCCGAGCACGATCACGACGATTTCGAGAGTTTCGTGCTCGACGTTCCGGCGCAGGCTTCGCCCGATGCGCTCGTCGACCGCATCGCGGCCGCCGTCGACGCACATGATGTGTTGCGGGTGAAAGGGTTCGTGGAAGTCGCCGGCAAGCCGCTGCGCCTCCTGGTGCAGGCCGTTGGCAGCCGCATCCAGCATCAGTTCGAGCGCCCGTGGCGCTCGGGCGAATCGCGGCAGGGGCGGCTGGTGATCATCGGCGAGCGCGGCCTCGATGCCGCTGCCATCCAGAGCCTGATCACAGGATAGTCACCGATGCACCTGCTGGCGACAACGGGCGCGGATCTCGACGACCTCGAACAGGCCGTGGATCTTGCACAGTCGCCGGCCGAGATCGTCGTGCTGTCGTTCTCGGACACCGACCTGTCGGCGCTGGCCGAAGCCTGGACCGTGTCGTCGGATGACCTGCCGAGCCTGCGCCTCGCCAGCTTGAAACGGCTGAAGCATCCGATGTCGGTCGATCTCTATGTCGACCGCGTCGTGCTGGGCGCGCGCGCCGTCGTCGTGCGCTGTCTCGGCGGGCTCGACTATTGGCGCTACGGGCTGGAGCGCATCGCATCGGTCTGCCGCAGCCGCCACATCCTGTTCGCGGCACTGCCGGGTGACGATCGCGCCGACGACAGGCTTGCTGAGCTCTCGACCTTGCCGCAGGACGCGACCTCGCGTCTCTACGGTTATCTGCACGAGGGCGGGGTCGGCAATGCGCGCGAGGCGCTGCGCTATCTCGCGACGCTGCTCGGGCGCGACGCGCAGTTTGCCGAACCGATCGCGATCGGTTCGATCGTCGGCTTCATGCCCGATCGCGGAGCCGTCGGCATCGATGATCTCTGCAGCCATGATGATGCGCGGCCGAGCGCGCTGATCGTGTTCTACCGTGCGAGCCTGCTCGCTGCCGATACGGCCGGGATTGCTGAGCTGATGCGGGCGATCGAAGCCAAAGGGCTGGCGGCAGTCGCGGTCGCGGTGACCAGCCTGAAGGATCCCAATATTGGGGATGCACTGGCGCGACTCGTCCAGCGCCGGCGTCCTGCGATCATTTTGAACGCCACCGCGTTCTCGGCGCTGCGCGACGGCGGCACCACGGTGCTCGACGTGGCCGATGCACCAGTTCTGCAAATCATCCAGGCGCAGAGCACGGAAGAGGCCTGGGCCTCGTCGGTGCGCGGACTGTCGCCGACGGACCTTGCGATGAATGTCGTGCTACCGGAGCTCGACGGCCGGCTGTTGGCGCGCCCGATTGCGTTCAAGGGCGAGGCGCCGGCGGATGAGCGTCTGCAGTTCAGCGCGATGCGCTATGTGCCTCAACAGGACCGCATTGCTTACGTCGCGCAACTGGCGGCGCGATGGGCGCAATTGCGGGGGCTGCCGGCCAGCGAGCGGCGCGTGGCGCTGGTACTCTCCGATTATCCGTCGCGCGGCGGGCGTTGCGGCTACGCCGTCGGTCTCGACACCAGCGCAAGCGCAGCCGCCATTGCGCGGTTGTTGGCGGAGGCGGGGTACGATATCGGCCGTGTAGCGCCGACTGCGGACGATATCGAAACGCTGCTGCGGGACGAGGCAGATCAGCTCGTGGTGCCGCTCGCGGCCTATCGGTGTGCTCTGGCGCCGTTGCCGGACGATCTGCAGCGTGCGCTACATGACATCTGGGGAGAGGCGGAAGCGGACCCCGCGTTCCGGGATGGCGCCTTCCATTTTCCGGTGCTGCGTGCGGGAGAACTCCTAATCTTGTTGCAACCGGATCGTGGCAGTCGCGCCGATCGCAAGTCCGGTTATCACGACACCAGCGTGCCGCCGCGGCACGCCTATGTCGCGCTCTATGCATATCTGCGAGAGGCCGAGCGGATCGATGCGCTGATCCATCTCGGTGCGCATGGCACGCTGGAATGGCTGCCGGGCAAGGCGCTGGCGCTGTCAAATGCCTGCTGGCCGGAGGCCGTGCTGGGCCCGCTGCCGGTGATCTACCCCTTCATCGTCAACAATCCCGGCGAAGCGATGCAGGCCAAGCGGCGGTTGTCGGCACTGACGCTCGGGCATCTGACGCCGCCGCTGTCGCAGGCCGGTCTGCACGGATCCCTGCTGGAGCTGGAGGGGCTGGTCGAGGAATATGCCGAGGCGGATGGCCTCGACAAACGCCGCCTGAAACTGCTCGAGGAGGAAATCGTCGCGCGGGCCTGGCAGGGCGGCCTGGCCGCCGATTGCGGGCTCGACCGTGCCATGACCGGACGCGAGGCGATCGCGCAGCTCGATGCGCAGCTCTGCGACATCAAGGAGCTCGCGGTGCGCGACCGCCTGCATGTGTTTGGGGAGGCGCCCGACACGGCGGCGACCGCCCTGCTGGCCGATGCGATCACGGCGGCGATGGGGCAGGCGGTGACGGTCGATCGCGCCGACATCGCCGCACGGATCGCCGCGAGCGCTGCGGCCGAGCGCAGCGCGTTGCTCGCCGCGCTCGATGGCCGGCGCGTTGCTGCCGGTCCCGCCGGAGCGCCGAGCCGCGGCCGTCTCGACGTGCTGCCCACGGGCCGCAATCTGACCGCGACCGATCCGCGCGCGATCCCGACCCGGACCGCGGCCCTGGTCGGCGTACGCGCGGCTGATGAGGTGATCCGGCGCTATTTGCAGGATCATGGCGACTACCCGCGCGCGCTCATGCTCGATCTCTGGGCGTCCGCATCGCTGCGCACGGGCGGCGACGATCTGGCCCAGGCCTTGGCTTATCTCGGCGCGCGGCCGCGCTGGGACCTCAACTCCAATCGGGTCACCGGCGTCGACGTGCTGCCGTTGGCGATGCTCGACCGCCCGCGCATCGATGCGACGCTGCGGATCTCGGGGCTGTTCCGCGACCTGTTCGAAGCGCAGATCGCGCTGTTTGATCTCGCCGTGCAGAAGGTGGCGTCACTCGACGAGGACGATGCCGACAATCCGCTGGCCGCGGCACGGCGGCGCGGCGAGAGCCTGGCGCGCGTGTTCGGCGGCGCACCCGGCAGCTACGGCGCCGTTGCCGCCGACCTCGCGCTCGGGATGGACTGGACGAGCCGGTCGCAGCTCGGCGAAGCGTATCTTGAGAGCACCGCTTACAGTTTCGGCGGAGCGCATGACGGCGTGTCGGCCTCCGACACGTTCCGCGCCCGCGTCCGCAGCGCCGATGCCCTCGTGCATCCGCAGGACGATCGTGAGCGCGACCTCCTCGATGGCGAGGAGGTGGCCGATTTCGTCGGAGGCTTCGCAGCCGCTGCAGCGTCGCTCGGCGCGTCGCCCGTACTGCTGCATCTCGACACCAGCCGTCCGGAGGCGCCGGCGGCGCGGAGCTTCAGCGAGGAGATCGCCCGCGTGGTGCGGGGCCGTCTCACCAATCCGCGCTGGATTGCGGGAATGCTCGCGCATGGCTATCGCGGCGTCGCCGAGATCGCACAGGGCGTCGACGCGCTCTATGCCTTTGCCGCCACCTCTGACGCCGTCGCCGAGCACCTGTTCGATCTGGCGCATGGGGCGCTGCTGCGCGACGAGGCCGTGTTGGACAACATGGTCGCGCGCAATCCCGCGGCGGTCGCCGCGATCGTCTCGCGATTTGAGGATGCGCTACGCCGGCAGCTATGGGTGCCGCGCCGGAATGCAGTCGCCGATGAGCTTGCGCATGCCCGCACGCGCCTGACGCAAACGGAGAACGTGTCGTGACCGCCGCAGTCGAGATCAAGGGCTGGTGCCCGGGCGCGCGGCGTCCGATGCCGAGCGGCGATGGGCTCATCGTTCGCGTCCGGCCGCATGGCGGCGCGTTGCCGGTGTCGGCGCTGCGTGAGCTTGCCGAGGCCGCTCAGCGCTACGGCAATGGCCAGATCGACCTCACGCGCCGTGCCAATCTGCAGATTCGCGGCGTATCGTCCGAGACGCTCGCGCCGCTGTGGGAACTGATGGCATCGCTCGGCCTGCTCGATGACAGCGCCGAGCTCGAGGCCATCCGCAACATCGTCGTCAACCCGCTGGCGGGACTCGACCCGGCCGAATGGGTCGACATGCGCCCCGTCGCCGCCGAGCTGGAGACGCTGCTGGCCTCGGATCAGGCGCTCCATGCGCTGCCGCCCAAGTTCGGCTTTGCGCTGGACGGCGGCGGCAGGCTGCCGCTGACCGGGCTCGCCGCGGATGTTCGTCTCGTCGCCTGTGGTGGTACTGAGGCAAGGCGGATCGCCGTCGGCATTGCCGGTTCGAACGACGATGTGTGGCTGGGAACGGCAGCCGTGACCGACGCGGCGTCGACGGCCGTTCACCTCGCGCGGCTGGTGCTGCAACACAGCCCGACGCGGCGTTCCGCGACGTTGCAGCCGCAAGCGAGCGCTGCCATCCGCGCTGAACTGGGCCTCGATGTTTCAAACGCCATCGCGACGGCGTCAGCAACCATTTCGCAGCGACGTTGCGGCGTCATCGCTCTGACGGATCAAACCTGCGCCGTCGGTCTCGGCGTGCCGTTCGGCCGCATTGATAGCGGCACGCTGGCGCGGCTCGCGGCCATGCTTGCGGCGCATGATATCGCCGAGGTCCGCTTGTCGCCATGGCGCGCGCTTTATGTCGCCGCGGGTGCCGTGACCGCGGAGCAACTGGCGGCGGATGCCGCCCGGCTCGGCCTGGTCGTCGACGATGCCGATCCACTGATGCGCATCGACGCCTGCTCGGGCGTCGGCTGCTGTCCATCGACCGGATTGGCGACGCGACAGCATGCCGGCCTGCTCGCGGATGCGATGGCTCGGACCGGATTCAACGGCACGCTGCACGTCTCCGGCTGCGCCAAGGGCTGCGCACGCTCGGCAGCCGCGGACGTCGTGCTGGTCGGCGAGGGCGAAGGTTATCACGTCGTCCGCAACGGCACGGTGAAGAGCGAGCCCTGCGGCATGCTCGATCCCACCGAGATCGTCGACGGGCTGTTCGAAACGAAAGAAAAGGCCGATGTCTGAGCTGCGCGACTACATCAAGGACGGCGCGGAGATCTATCGCCGCTCGTTCGCGACCATCCGCGCCGAGGCCGATCTGTCGCGCTTCCGCGGACTGGAAGAGAAGATCGCCGTGCGCATCATCCATGCCTGCGGCATGGTCGAGATCACCTCCGACATCGCGATGTCCGAACACTTCGCCGCCGCGGCGCGGGAGGCGCTCGATCGTGGCGCGCCGATCCTGTGCGATGCCAAGATGGTGGCGCAGGGGATCACGCGGGCGCGGTTGCCGGCGAGGAACGAGATCATCTGCACGCTCGATGCGCACGAGGTGCCGGCGCTCGCCGCGCAGCTCGGCACGACCCGATCCGCAGCAGCGCTGGAGCTGTGGCGGCCGCACCTCGGCGGCGCCCTGGTGGCGATCGGCAATGCGCCGACGTCATTGTTTCATCTGCTCGACATGCTCGATCAGGGCGCGCCGCGACCGGCGGCGGTGATCGGAACGGCTGTGGGGTTCGTGGGAGCCCGCGAGTCCAAGGAGGCGCTCGCGGCCGATGGTCGGGTACCGTATCTGATCGTCAAGGGCCGCAAGGGCGGCAGCGCCATGGCGGTTGCGGCGGTGAATGCGATCGCGAGCGACGTCGAATGAGCCTGCTCGACACCATCGCGGGCTCGGCCGATCCGGGTACGCTGTACGGCATCGGCGTCGGTCCGGGCGACGTTCGCTATCTGACCTTGCGCGCCGCTGGTCTGGTTCGGTCCGTCGATGTGGTGGCGTTCTTTGCCAAGCGCGGCATGGAAGGCAACGCGCGACGGATCGTGGCGCCGTTGATGGAATCCGGCCGCCACGAGCTGCGGCTCGAATATCCGGTCACGGAGGAATTGCCCGTCGCCGACTTGTCCTATCAGTCCCAGATCGCCGATTTCTACCGGCGCGCGTCGGAGAGCATCACCGCGCATCTTGCGGCGGGGCGATCGGTCGGTCTGCTGTCCGAAGGCGACCCGTTCTTCTACGGCTCGTTCATGCATATGTGGCGGCGGCTCGAGCGCGATCATCCGGTCGAGGTCGTCCCGGGCGTCACCGGCATGTCCGGCTGCTGGACCAAGGCTAATGTTCCCATCACCTGGGGCGACGATGTCCTGTCCGTGCTGCCGGGCACGCTGGGCGAGGACGTCCTGCATGACCGGCTGACGCGTTGCGAGGCCGCCGTCATCATGAAGGTCGGGCGCAACCTTGCTAAAGTGAAGCGCGCGATCATCAGCGCCGGATTGCTCGATCGCGCGCTCTATGTCGAGCGCGGCACGATGGAGGCGCAACGTGTCGCGCCGCTGGCCGAGGTAGAACTGGACCGCGGCCCCTATTTCTCGATGATCCTGATCCCCGGACAAGGGCGCCGGCTATGACGGGTACACTGACGATCGTGGGCGTCGGCCCGGGGCGGGCCGAACTGATCACGCCGGCCGCCGCGGCCGCCATCGCAGGCGCGACCGATCTGATCGGCTATGGACCGTATCTCGACAGGGTGACCACGACGAGTCCGGGGCAAATCCGGCACGCCAGCGACAATCGCGTCGAGCTCGACCGCGCCCGCCACGCACTCGGGCTCGCAAGCGACGGCAAGCAGGTCGCGGTGGTGTCGGGCGGTGATCCCGGCGTGTTCGCGATGGCCGCAGCGGTGTTCGAAGCGGTCGAGGCGGGACCGGCGGCGTGGCGTGACCTCGACATTCGCGTCGAGCCTGGTGTCACCGCGATGCTGGCGGCGGCGGCCGAGGTCGGGGCGCCGCTCGGTGGCGACTTCTGCGCGATCTCGCTGTCCGACAATCTCAAGAGCTGGACGACCATCCGCCGCCGCCTCGAGGCGGCGGCCGCCGCCGACTTCGTCATCGCGCTGTATAATCCGCTGTCCAAGGCGCGACCTCATCAATTGGGCGAGGCGTTCGCGCTGCTGCGGCGGATCAAGCCGGCTTCGACCGTCGTCGTCATGGTGCGGGCCGCGGGCAGTGGTGATGTCCGACGGATCGTCACCACCTTGGGCGAGGTCGATCCCGGCAAGGCGGACATGCGAACGCTCGTGCTGATCGGATCGACCGCCACGCGCCTGATCGCGCGCGAGGGAAAGGCGCCCTACGTCTATACGCTGCGCCGCGAGGTCGAGGGCGGCGCATGAGCCAGTCGTGCCTCCAGCCATTGCAACGCGGCTCGCGCGCCGTCCAGCGCGACGCCCTGCGGCTTGTCGGGTCGGGCGATCATCACCACGGGAATCGCGAGCCGCCGCGCGGCTGCGATCTTCGGATAGGTCGCGGCGCCTCCGGAGTTCTTCGACACCACGAAGGCGATGCGCTCCTGGATCAGAAAGGCTTCCTCTGTCGCCTCGTCGAACGGCCCGCGATCGTGGACGAAGCGAATGTCGGGCGGCAACGCGACGTCGCCAGGCGGATCGATGGTTCGCGCGACGTAGTGATGCTGCGGGGCTGCTGCGAAGGCTGCGAGCTCCAGGCGACCAAGGCTGAGGAACACACGCGCCGTATCTGCTCCGAGCGCGGTAGCCGCGTCGTCGGCACTGCTGACCTCGATCCAGCGGTCGCCGGCCTGACGTTGCCATGCCGCGCGCCGGATCGACGCCAGCGGCACCGACAGCGCATGGCAGGCTGCAACCGCATGTCGCGAGATCTGGTCGGCGTAGGGATGCGTGGCATCGACGACGGCGTCAATTGCATGATCGCGCAGCCAGGCTTCCAGTCCGGCGATGCCGCCGAAGCCGCCGATGCGCGTCGGCAGCGGCTGCGGTCTGGGCGAAGCGGTGCGGCCGGCGAGCGAAAGCGTCGCTGCGAACCGGTCGTCGCCGGCGAGCAGCTTCGCCAGCTCCGAAGCCTCGGTCGTCCCGCCGAGAATGAGGATGCGCATGCGGGGCAGGGTCCATGGTGAACTCGGCCGCAACTTGCAACGCGCAGCGCTGGCTGTCCATCGTCGGGATTGGCGAGGATGGTGTTGACGGTCTCTCAACGTCTGCACGACGTCTCATCGCGCAGGCGGCGCTCGTGGTCGGCGGCGCGCGCCATCTCGAGCTTGCGGCGCCGTTGATTGCGGGGGAACGGCTGGCGTGGCCCAGCCCGCTGAAGCTCGCGTTCGACCAGATCGCGGCGCGACGGGGAGAGCCCGTCGTCGTTCTCGCAAGCGGCGATCCTTTCAACTACGGAGTCGGCAAGCAGCTGATGCAGCGTTTCGCGTCCGCCGAGATGCTTTGCGTCCCGCAGCCCTCGGCCTTCAGCCTCGCAGCGGCACGGCTCGGCTGGCCGCTGCAGGATGTGGCGCAGGTGACGCTGCACGGCCGCCCGCTCGAAGGGATCATCCGCCATCTCGCGCCGGCGGCGCGCATTCTGGCCCTGGCCTGGGACGGTTCCACTGCCGCACGGCTCGCCGCGCTGCTGACCTCACGCCGCATGGGACGCTCGCGCCTGACGGTGCTGGAAGCGATCGGCGGCGCGCACGAACGGGTGCGCAGCGCGTCGGCCGACGCGTTCGATCTCTCTGATATTCATCCGCTGACGACGATCGCGATCGATGTCGACGCGGAGGTTGACGCGCCCGTGATCCCGCTGACCGCCGGTCTTGCCGATGACCTGTTCGAGCATGACGGCCAGTTGACCAAGCGCGAGGTCCGCGCCGTGACGTTGTCGGCCCTGGCGCCGCGTCCGGGCGAGCTGTTGTGGGACGTCGGGCTGGGCTCGGGTTCGGTGGCAATCGAGTGGCTGCTGCGTCATGGCTCGTTGCGCGCAATCGGCATCGAGGCGCGCCAGGACCGGGCCGACCGGGCGATGCGCAACGCGCTGGCGCTCGGCACTCCCGAGCTGACACTGGTGACGGGGCGCGCGCCAGCGGTGCTGGCGGATCTCGAAACGCCGGATGCGGTCTTCATCGGCGGCGGCATTTCGGAAGCGGGGGTGTTCGAAGCCGTCTGGTCGCGGCTGAAACCCGGCGGCCGCCTCGTCGCCAACGTGGTGTCGCTCGAAGGCGAGACGCGGCTGAGCGCGTTGTTCGGCCAGCATGGCGGTGAACTGATCCGCATCGCCGTTTCGCGCATCGAGCCGGTTGGCCGCATGCATGGCTGGCGGCAGGCCATGCCGATCACGCAGTGGCGGGTGACGAAGCCATGATCGCGCTCGGGATTGGTTGCCGGCGTGCCGCCGACGTCGCAGATATCGAGGCGGTCATCGCGCATGCGCTCTCGCTTGCGCGCCTCGCGCCCGCAGACGTGGCGGTGCTCGCCACTGCGGCTGACAAGGCCAGTGAGCCTGGCGTGATCTGCGCCGCGCAACGGCTTGGCCGTCCGCTCGTCGCCATCGCCTCTGCTGACATGGCGGCTGTTGCCGATCGCGCGATCACGCGGAGCGATCGCGTCAGGTGCTTGAAGGGTGTACCTTCGGTTGCCGAGACGGCGGCGCTCGCTGCCGCCGGCGTGAATGCCCGACTGATCCTCGCGCGCGTCGCAAACGCCGTAGCGACCTGCGCGGTGGCGGAGGGCGACGGCGCCATTGTTGCGGAGCCTGCCTCATGACGGTGCATTTCGTTGGCGCGGGTCCAGGCGCGCCGGACCTGATCACCTTGCGCGGCCGCGACCTGATCGCGCGCTGCCCGGTGTGTCTCTATGCGGGCTCGCTGGTCCCTCGGGCGCTGCTCGATCATTGTCCACCCGGCGCGCGTATCGTCGACACGGCACCGATGTCGCTCGACGAGATCGTCGCCGAAATCGAGCGCGCCACGCTCGCGGGCGAAGATGTGGCGCGACTGCATTCCGGCGATCTCTCGATCTGGAGCGCGCTCGGCGAGCAATTGCGGCGCCTCGATGCGTTGCGGATCCCGTACACGATCACACCGGGCGTGCCGTCGTTCGCGGCGGCTGCCGCCGCGCTTGGCCGCGAACTGACCTTGCCGGGCCTCGCCCAATCGGTGGTGCTCACGCGGACGTCCGGCCGCGCGTCGGCCATGCCGGAGACGGAGCAGCTCTCGCTGTTCGCGCAGTCGCGCGCCACGCTCGCCATCCATCTCTCGATCCACGTTCTCGATAGAGTCGTTGACGAGCTGCGGCCGCATTACGGCGACGACTGCCCGGTGGCGATCGTCTATCGCGCGAGCTGGCCGGATCAGTTGGTCCTGACCGGCACGCTGGCGACGATCGTCGGACAAGCCGCGGCTTCCGCCGTGGAGCGGACCGCGCTGATCCTCGTGGGCCGCGCGCTCGCAGCCGAGGATTTTCGCGACAGCGCGCTGTACGATACCGGCTATCAGCGGCGCTTCCGGGGGAGGGGCGAATGAGCCGGTCCCTGACTTTGTCCCACCAGCCGGCCGTCACGGTCGAACACGGCGACGTCGAGGACCATGTCGTTGTCGCCCAGCGCACGCCGCGCCGTCTTCCAGGCGGCGAGCGCGACGGCCTCGCCGGCGGGAAATCCGACCCGCTCGGCCTCCTGCAGCACCTGCAGCGCGGTGTTGGCCGTGCGTGCGCTCGTGACCAGCGTGGCCGGCGCCCCCGCGTCATGCAGCGTGTTCGCGAGCCAGCCGAGATCGACCTCGCCGGCGCGCGAATGCAGGTCGAGCAGGCCCTGGCCGAGCTTGGTCATCTTGGCGAAGCCGCCGGCCACGGTGACGCGGGCGATCGGATGCCGGCGCAGATATTTCAACATGCCGCCGGCGAAATCGCCCATGTCGATCAGCGCCGTCTCCGGCAGGCCATGGAGCTGCTGCACGGCCTTCTCGGACGTGCTTCCCGTCGCGCCGGCGATGTGCGGCAGGCCAGCCGCGCGCGCGACGTCGATACCGCGATAGATGGAGTGGATCCAGGCAGCACAACTGAACGGCACCACGATTCCCGTGGTGCCGAGGATCGACAGGCCGCCGACAATGCCGAGCCGCGGGTTCAGCGTCTTCCTGGCGAGCTCCTCGCCGCCGGGAATGGAGATCTCGACGGCCACATCGCGCGCCGCGCCGAGCGCTGCAGCGGCCTCATTGATCGCCGCCGCGATCATCTCGCGCGGCACCGGATTGATCGCAGGTTCTCCCGGCGGCAGCGGCAATCCCGGTCGCGTCACTGTGCCGACGCCGGGGCCGGCGCGGAACGTCACGCCGGACTTGTCTGCACCGCGCTGCAGAGTCGCTTTGACCAGCGCACCGTGCGTGACATCGGGATCGTCGCCGGCGTCCTTGACGACGCCCGCGGTTGCCTTGGTGCCGTCGGTCTCATGCATCGCGATCGCAAAGCCGACGCGACGTCCGCCGGGCAAGGCGATCTCGACCATGGCAGGACAGTTGCCCGTGATCAGCAGCTCGTAGGCGGCGCGCGCCGCGGCCGTGGCGCAGCTGCCGGTCGTCCAGCCACGCTTCAGCGGTTGGTTCGGCGGATCCGCAGTTTCCTTCATGTCCGTTCGCATAGCACATTTTGCCATGCCTCGGCGGCGTTGCGGCCATGACCATGGTGGCGCCCAACGGAATCATCGTCGCCGCGCCGCGTTCCGGCGCCGGCAAGACGACGGTCACGCTCGGGCTCTTGCGTGCGCTCAGCCGGCGCGGCGCGCGCGTGCAACCCTTCAAATGCGGCCCGGACTATATCGATCTTGCCTATCACACGGCCGCTGCAGGACGGACGAGCTACAATCTCGACGGCTGGGCGATGTCGGCGCGGCAACTGCTCGGGCTTGCCTGCAGCGTTGCCGCCGACGCCGATATCGCCATCATCGAGGGCGTCATGGGCCTGTTCGATGGTGCGTCACATCCCGGGCGCGCGGGCAGCGGCTCGGCCGCGGATCTCGCAGCCCTGACCGGCTGGCCAGTCGTGCTCGTTCTCGATGTCAGTGGGCAGACCGAGACGGCCGCCGCCGTCGCGCTCGGCTGCGCGCGTTTTCGCGACGATGTTCGCGTGGCCGGGGTGATCCTCAATCGGGTCGCGAGCGAGCGCCACCGAGCGCTCATCGAGCCGGCGTTCGCGGCTATCGGAATCAAGGTCCTCGGCGCTCTGGCGCGGGACGCGCAATTGACCTTGCCGGAACGTCATCTCGGCCTGGTCCAGGCCCAGGAGATCACGGCCATCGAGGCCCATCTCGAGCGTCTCGCGGCCAGCTTGTCTGGATCGGTCGATCTCGACGCGCTGCTCGCTCTCGCGAACCCGATCCGCGCGCCCGATCTGGCGGCGCAGACATCCAGCCTCGGCCTCAAACCGCCCGGACAGCGCATCGCGTTCGCAGCAGATGCCGCCTTCTCGTTCAGCTATCCGCACCTCCTCCGGCACTGGCGCGCTCAGGCCGCGGAGACCATTCCGTTCTCGCCGTTGAACGACGAGGCTCCCGATCCCGCAGCCGACGCGGTCTGGCTGCCAGGCGGCTATCCCGAATTGCACGCGGGACGGTTGGCCTCGGCGCGGTCGTTCCTCGATGCGTTGCGCGCGATGGCGTTACGCGGCGTGCCGATCCACGGTGAGTGCGGCGGCTACATGACGCTGGGGACAGGACTCGAGGATGCTCACGGTGTCCGGCATGCGATGGCCGGGCTGCTGTCGCTGGAAACGTCGTTCGCGCGCCGCCGTCTGCATCTCGGCTATCGTCAAGCGACGCTCTTGGCCGACTGCAGTCTCGGCGGAAGAGGGGCCGTCGTTCACGGTCACGAATTCCACTATGCAACCATCCTGAGCGAGGCAGACGATCCGCTGATCGCGTGCCGCGATGCGTCGGGCGGCGTCGTCGCCGAGCGCGGCGCCCGGCGCGGGTCGGTGACCGGATCGTTCCTGCACGTCCTGAGCGGGGAGGGCGCATGAGCGAGCCAGGCCGAAGCCCTCCGCAGTTCGACGCGACATTCCGGCAGCGCTTTGCCGAGCTGGTGCGCTGGCGTCGCGACGTCCGCCGTTTCCGCGCCGATCCGGTCTCCCCAGAGCTGATCGAACAGTTGCTCGCGCTCGCGTCCCATGCGCCATCCGTCGGCTTCTGCCAGCCCTGGCGGTTCGTGCTCGTCGAGAGCCCTGAACGCCGCGCGACGGTCATCGAGAACTTCCAGCACGCGAACCAAGCCGCGCTCGCCGGCTATGACGGTGAGCGCCGCGCGCTCTATGCAAGCCTCAAGCTGGAAGGCTTGACGCAGGCGCCGGTTCATCTCGCAGTCTGTGCCGACGAGGGCGCTGCCACCGGTCATCGTCTCGGCCGCGCCACGATGCCGGAAACGCTCCGCTACTCGGTGGTGGCCGCGATCCAGACGTTCTGGCTGGCAGCGCGCGCGGAAGGTCTCGGCGTCGGCTGGGTGTCGATCCTGGACCCGGCGGCTGTCTGTCGTGAACTCGAGTTGCCGTCCGACTGGAGCCTGATTGCGTATCTCTGCGTCGGCTGGCCGCAGGAGGAGCATGACGATCCCGAGTTGGAACGTCACGGCTGGGAAACGCGGCTCGACCAGACCGTGATCAAGCCGCTCAAGCGCTAGTCACGATGCGAGCGCCAGCGCCGGTGCGTCAACCGTCATCGGCTCGCCGACAGCGTCCGCGGCGCGCATGAGCTGAAACCGTGTGCCGTGCAGGTTGAGGGTCAGTGGAATGCCGCGGAAATCGTCGTGAAAGGCGCGGATGCGGCGCGCCATTTCGGCCGGATCGATGTCGACGGGCATGTCGCACATGGCGGCGTACATCTGCCGGGTGCTCTTCGCGCCGCTCCAACCGGTGCCGAGTGCCGGCAGCCGGCCGGCATGGCAGGCGAGGTCGCGCGACATCCGCCAGAACAGATAGGCGAGCCGCACGAACGTCATCTGCTCCAAGCCGCGGACATCCACGCCTCGCGGGATGTCGAACGTCTCGACACCGACGATCGCGCCGCAGTCGACCCGGGCCTCCATCGCATGGGCCGTCGCGCCGAAGCGCGTCGCACCGTCGTACATCGCGAAATGGGCCGGTGCCCAGCCGGGATAATCCGGCGGGCCCGGATGAAAATTGTAGGCGCCGTGGCCGACCGCCTGAAGGATGGCGGCGGGCACGATGACGCCGGTCGTGAAGGCAAGCAGGCGGGATCTGCCGAGCACGTCGCGCTCGATGGCTTCGATGTCCTGCAGGCTGACCGCGAAACGGAATGCGAGGGCAGGGTTGTGCGCCCGCAGGAGCTCCGACAATGCGAGCTGCTGGTCGCGGCTGCCGGTGAGAAGGATGATGGTGTCGAACATGATTTGTCCTGGCTGGCGTCAGTGGCGATGGGCGTTGAAGCTGGCGGGCCGGCGCGTCGCTTCCGAGGCGGCGGTGGCGGCGAACAGATCGGCCGGCAGTTCCTGACCGGGGATGATCTCGAGCACCATGTTGTCGGCCAGCAAAGCGGCCTCCCTCGCGATGCGAACCTCCGGCGGCCACGAGCACAGCGAAAGCTCGAGGCGGCCAAAGCCGCCGCAATCGGCGACGAAGGCGCTCGTCAGCCTCTCGATGCTGTCAGCCGTTGCGCGTGCGCTACTGCGTTCGACGTCGCGCAGGATGACCGTGATGCCCCGGTCGGACTTCACTCTCGAGCGCACCACGAGCAGCGACTCCAGCGCGCCGACGCGCCCAGCCCGCCGCGGCGACCGCGCCACCTCGGCGAAGTCCGGGTCGGGACCAAGATCAGCCTTGGTCGGCTTCAGATTGTGCACGATCGTCGCGTTGCGGACCCCGGCTTCCCCTGCAACGGCATGAAAGCTGCGGGGAAGCCAGACCGTGTCGAGCGCGATCTGAGACGTTACCGCACTCCAGGCCTGGTCGATCAGATAGCCGCCCCAGACATCGGGGTATGACGAGGCGATCTCGCGCCAGGTCGTCAGCATTGTCTCGGCCGCCTTGGAGCGACCGAAATAGAGGGTGCGCGGCGACATCTCCCAGCCGTTCCACTTATGGACGGCGAAGTCGCAGCCCGTCAGATGAGGAAGGTCCGGGGCGGCTTGAAACATCACGTCGGCCTCGACGTACAACAGCGGCTCGCGGTGACGCTGCCACATCCGCGCGATGAAGTCGGCCTTGTCGGCAGCGCTCAGACGCTCGCCGGGGCGTCGATCGATCGCCTCGATGTCGAATGGGAGCCCGAACCGCTGCAGCGAGCGTCTGAGATGATAGACGTGCAGGTCGCCGACCGTCGTTGGATGGCAGGACACGACACGCATCGCAGTTGCGGGTGCCGCCTCCGGAGCAGGCCAGTCGCGGCCGCCCCACCACAATTCATGCGGACCGTCGGCTGAGGTGCCGACGGTACCGAACGCGGTCAACTTGGATTTCAGGAAATCGAACGCAGGATTTTCGCCGAAGGGGATGACCACGGCGTCATACGTTGTCAGCGAGCCATGCAGCAGTTCGGCACCCGCGCCCGTTGGCGGGTCGAGCAGGACGACCGTACGGCCACGGCCAAGCGACGGACGGTCGCCGCAGTGAATCGGCGGCCCGAACGTCCGCGACAGCCATTGGAGACGACGACCTTGCTGCTGACCGAGCTTGACGCCAAGAGCGCGCAGGGCTTGCACCGGGTCGTCGTCAATGGTCTTCGGGTCTTGTCGCGTCATGCCGGGTCCTCCTGCACAATCAAACGGACCACGTCAGCCAATCAGGCGCGTCGATCGCGCATGTGCTTGCGCTGATGAATTGCGATGATGCGCGTAGGACGAGGCTCTCGACACGGAAAACGCGAACTTCGTTTCGCAATGTTGCCGGGCGCGCCGCTCGAAACCCCAACGGTTGAATCGACATCGTGATTGCAGAAGCGGAAGTACGTGCATTCGCGTCCGGTCTGATCAAGTTAACCAGCACTGACGTGAGCGATTGGGCGCGCAAAAGCGATCGCTGTGCGGATCCCGCGCTTCACGCTGATACGTTGAACGCAACTCCGCTCCGGAGAGTCTGTATCGATCGAAACATTCAGCAACATTCGGTGACGCTATGGACATCGATGGACATCCAGGCATGTGTCGATGGCGCGCGACGCATCACGTCGTTCGCTCCATTTTGTCGCGTCATCAGCAACTACAACGTACGAACGCGACAGATCAGGCGCGTCATGTCGCAAAAATCGTCACGCGATTCAAAAATCGCGTCTGCGGCAACTGACAGAGTCGAAAAATGAGATAATTTCGTCGAGGTGATTCGGAAAAAATTGCCGGGCGAGATGATCGTTTCGCAAGAATTCCGGACCTTGCGCGAGCGCGGATTTGGCGTGCGCGGTACGCATCCACGGATGCTGTTAGTAAGCGTTGCAGCTCGCGTTTTCTGCTGAATTCGTCTTCCGGAATGAAATCCCCGCCATGCCGAACATCGGCCTTTCCTCCTCAACGACCGTCGAGCGCTCGATCCGCGTGCGGCAGAATTTGCCTGTCCCTAGGCAAAACATTCCATCTAACTACCTGAAAAGTCACAAAAAATCTTCGCCTGCTTCTCTCGATCGCAGCGTTCAACGATCGGAAGCCGTCTGCGAACTGCGTAGTCGGCATTGCGGGTTGGAGATTCGGAAATGAGCTACGCGCTGGACGTCTGGGCCCCGGCCGATGGCGTATCTTCGAAGGAGCCGGAGGCGCCGGACGTTGCGACGCTGCTGTCGAGCGAGTCGGCCAGCACCGTTCCCGACTCCGCGCCGCCAGGCGAGGCTGCGATCTTTGACGAGGACAAGGATCTGCTCGACCGGCTGGCCACTGGAGAGGAGCTCGCATTTCGTCTCCTCGTCGAGCGCCACATCGACCGCGCCTATGCGATTGCGTTGCGCATCGTCGGCAATGCTGCCGATGCAGAGGACGTCGTGCAGGATACGATGTTGAAGGTCTGGACGCACCGGGGGCGGTGGCAGCACGGCCGCGCCAAATTCTCGACCTGGCTCTATCGCGTCGTCAGCAACCGCTGCATCGACATCCGGCGCAAGCCGCGGACCGAGAATGTCGATGTGGTGCCCGAGGTTGCGGACGGCAAGCCGGATGCAGTGAGCGTCATCGAGCGTGCGGAGCTCAGCGACCTCCTGGAGGGAGCGATGCAGCGGCTTCCGGAACAGCAACGGATCGCTGTGATCCTGTCGTATCACGAGAACATGAGCAACGGCGAGATCGCCGAGGTGATGGACACGACAGTGGCCGCCGTGGAGTCGCTGTTGAAACGGGGACGCCAGCATCTGCGCGACATGCTGCGGCGTCACGAGCGCGACATTCGCGGCGCCTTCACGGATTGCTAACCATAAAAATCCCGTCGCGGGAGAATTCCCGCCTGATTCCCGCAGGCGCTTCCGTTTGATCGGTCAGACGGGGCCGATCCGCACCGTCAGTCCTTCCACGATGCGGCGTGCTTTGCCGATCACTCAGGAGTCCTCACCGTGCCCGCAATTTCCACCAACATCGCCGCCAACTCCGCCGTCCGCTACCTGAACATCAACTCCAACCAGGAGACGAGCTCGCTCTCCAAGCTGTCGAGCGGTTCGCGCATCACGTCAGCCTCGGACGACGCGGCCGGTCTCGCCATTTCGACGCGCATCTCGTCGGACATCACCACGCTGCAGCAGGCCGCGACCAACACGGCGCAGGCGACGTCGATCCTGCAGACCGCGGATGGTGGCGCATCCAACATCAGCGACATCCTGGCGCGCATGAAGTCGCTGGCCTCCGAGTCCGCATCGGGCACCACGGTCGGAACCAGCCGCACCTACATCCAGTCGGAATTCTCGCAGCTCACCAGTGAAATCTCGTCGATCGCGACCGGAACGCGCTATAGCGGCCAGAGCCTGCTCGACGGCACCAGCACCTTCTCGTCGGGCGTCTCGGTCCTGGTCGGCTCGTCCGCGTCCGACACCATCAACATCACGCTGTCGGATCTCACCGCGAGCACGCTCGGCGTCTCGTCGCTCGACGTCAGCACCCAGACCGGCGCGACCGCAGCCTTGACCGCTCTCGACACCGCGATCGACACCGTGTCGAAGGCCCGCGCCGACATCGGCGCGCAGGAGTCGCGCTTCAACTTCTCGGCCGACTCGATCTCCACGCAGACGCAGAACCTGCAATCGGCCAATTCCGCGATCAAGGACGTCGACATCGCGTCCGAGCAGGCGAAGCTGTCGTCGGCGCAGGTGAAGACCCAGGCCGCGGTGTCGGCGGAAGCCGCCGCCAACCAGATCCCGCAGTACCTCCTGAAGCTGCTGGGCTGAGCCGTGATCTGCCGGGCCGGCGCCTCGCCGGTCCGGCTTTTTCCTTGGAGGACGACGACGGATGACGGTGAGCAGCGCAACCTCGAGCACGAGCAGCACGACGTCGTCGTCTTCATCATCGTCGACGAGCTCGAGCAGCTCGCTCACGACGTCGGGCACGAGCACGACGAGCACGATCGACTGGACCGCGCTGATCGAGTCCGCCGTCAATGCCAAGCTCACCCAGGCGACCCAGATCTCGACCAAGATCACGGCCAATGAGGCCAAGATCACGGCGTATCAGACGCTGCAGACCGCGCTGAAGACGCTGTCATCTGGATTGTCGTCACTGGCGACGTCGATGGTGAACTCGCTTGCGACCAACGCCTTCGCCACGCGGGCCGCCACCATCAGCGCGACCGGCGACGTCAGCGCCTCATCGGCTCTGTCGATGTCGGTGAGCAACGGAGCCGCGACCGGCAGCCACACGCTGACGATCAGCCAGGTCGCCACGGCTCACAAGGTGACGGGCGCGACGCAGTCGAGCCAGACCGCGGCACTCGGCTATTCCGGTACGTTCTCGCTCGGCCTGTCCGGGGGCAGCACGGCCGACATCACCATCACCAGCGGCATGTCGCTGCAGGATGTCGTCGACGCGATCAACGCCCAGAGCTCCACGACCAATGTCGAGGCGTCGATCGTCCAGGTATCGAGCGGGTCCTATCAGCTGGTGCTGACGGGAACCCAGGATGCCGCGGACATCACCTATGCAAGCTCGTCCGGGGACGACATCCTCAACAAGCTCGGGGTGACCGACAGCTCGGGAGCCTTCGCGACGGTGCTGCAGACGGCCCAGGCCGCGGAGTTCACGCTCGATGGGATCAGCCTGACGCGCGATACCAACGACATCACCGACGTTCTCAGTGGCGTCACCTTCGACCTGCTGCAGGCGACCCCGTCCGGAACGACGCTGACCGTCACGATCGGGACGGACACGAGCCAGATCTCGTCGGCATTGCAGACATTCGTTACCGACTACAATGCATTCCGCGATGCCGTGATCGCGCAGCAGACCACCAATTCAGACGGGACGGCGTCCTCGAGCTCCGTCCTGTTCGGTGACGGCACCATGCGCGACATCATGAATTCGCTTCAGGCCGTGCTCGGAACCTCGGTCGGCGGGTCGACGATGGCCGACCTTGGCCTGTCGTTCAACGAGAAGAACGAGCTCGAACTCGATACCAGCACGCTGTCGACGATCCTCAGCACCAATCTGAGCGGCGTGACGACGTTGTTGTCGGCGCAGACCAAGACCTCGTCGAGCCAGCTCAGCGTGGTCAATACCGGGTCGTCGCCGCAGTCGTTCACCCTTGATCTGACGGTGGATTCGTCGGGAAATCTTTCGGCGGCGTCCGTCGGTGGCGACAGCTCCCTGTTCACGGTGAGCGGCAACACGATCGTGGGCAATTCCGGGACGATCTATGCCGGGATGGCCTTCACCTATGCCGGCTCGACGTCGCAATCGATCACCGTGACCTCCACACAGGGGCTCGCGACCCAGATCTACCAGATCGCCAAGACCGCATCATCCAGCACGGGATCGCTGCAGACGCTGATCGATAATCTGACCTCGCAGGACGACACGATGCAGGCCAAGGTCGATGACATCAAGAGCTCGGCCTCCACGTTCCAGACGCAGCTTACGGCGCAGTACGCCAAATATCAGGCTGCGATCGAGAGCGCCAACAACACGCTCACTTATCTGAAAGCCCTTCTCAACGCGAGTTCGAGTAACTGATGACCCAGAATTCGATGGCGCAATTCGCAAGTCAGGCCTATCGCGGCGCTGCGGTGGCCGTTCCGCCGCTGCGGGCCGTCATCATGCTGCTCAACGGAGCGATGATGAGCTTGCAGAAGTCGCTGCAGGCGCAGGAGGCTCGCCGCTTCGAGGAGGGGCACACCCATGTGACCCGGGCGACGGCCATTCTGCGCGGATTGAGCCTTCACCTCGATCCGACGCGCGGCGGGCCGGTCGCCGACCAGCTGTTCGGAACCTACAACGCCCTGATCGTGGCCGCGCTGCGGGCCTACGGTCGACCTCACATGCGCGAGAATTTCCAGCGGATCACTGAAAGTCTGCTGGAACTGCGGGAGGCGTGGGAGGCTGTCGAGGCGGCAACCCGGGGAAAGCGAGCGGCCGGTGATTCGGCCAACCCTCGGTAGCTTTGGCGAATCAGGCCCCTGCCGCACCGCGGAAATCTTGGGAAACGGATCAGAAACGGGCTGCATTGTCTCCCGTTTCGGTATCCAGTGCGGCCTCGCGTGCATACGGCTCCCGAAAAGTACGGAGTTTTCCGTGTCCGGTTGCGGTCGATCGCCACAATTGCCGATATCAATTTCGTTCGCGGGCTGAATGCTTTATGACCAAGCTGGAAGCGCTGGATTGGGCGGACGATGGACGTCAGGGAATTCGAGGATCTGATCGGCAGGCTGGGTGAGGACATCTCGCGCTGGCCAGCGGAGCAGCGTCAGTCAGCTGCTGACCTGCTGGCATCCTCTCCCGAAGCCGATCGATTGCTGTCCGAGGCACGTCTTGTTCGTGAGGCGCTGTCGTCGCCGCCGGCGCGTGCACCCGCGGGCTTGACGTCGCGCATCCTTGCTGCGGCCCATCGCCTGACCCAAGAGGAAGCGGCAACCGCCCCGGCCGACGCCCACCAGCCTGGCTGAGCCCTAGCCAGGGCCGAGCTTGGGCGGCTACGCTTTGGCCGGTTGGACTTCGGCGCTGGAAGCGCAACACCATCGCATCAGTCATCTCGCTCAATCTGTCGAGCTCTCTTGCGCGCGAATCCGGGCGCCCGAGTGCGGCGACGGCGAACCGTCGCGCCGATGCAGATCGGAGCCTCGCACCAGGCGATTTTTGCCCACTCAGCGCAACCGCGCGGCGGCAAATTCTGCCGTCGGATCAACTAATTCGACCGACTAATTGTGCGCCTGGAATCGGCGTTCCGGCCGTTTGATCAGCAAACGCCTTCACGACCGCGTGGTCGTGCTGTGTCCCGCCGTCGTTCGCGGCGCGAGCCGGAGTTCTGCCATGACCGTTTCTGCCGCGAGTTCGTCGACTGCGACCACCTCATCGACCTCATCATCCAGCGACACATCTCGTACGACACTCAGCTCGACCGACTTTCTTCAGCTCCTGGTGAGCGAACTCCAGAACCAGGATCCGCTCAATGCGACCAGCGTGACCGACTTCATCAACCAGATGACGTCCTACGCCAACTACACCTCGCAGCAGTCGCTCAACAGCAGCATGACCTCGCTGGCCGGCTCGTTCTCGAGCCTGGTGACGCTGAATTCGGTGAACTACATCGGTCACACCGTCGAGGCCAAGAGTGACACCGCCGTTCTCTCGAACGGCTCGGCGACGTTCGGCTACTCGCTGTCGTCGGCGGCATCGAACGTTTCGATCTCGATCAAGGATTCCTCCGGAAGCACGGTCTGGACCGGCACCGGGACCGGCAACAAGGGCGCCAATTCGATCACCTGGGACGGCACCGATTCCAGCGGCAATCAGCTCAGCGACGGCGGCCAGTACACGATCTCCGTGACGGCGACGGACTCCGCGGGCACCTCGGTCCTCAACTACACGACGGTCACCGGGACCGTAACCGGCATCGACACCTCGACCAGCACGCCCTCGCTCACCGTCGGCGGCGTTCCTGTCAGCGCCAGCAACATCATCGGCGTCACCTCCTGACGGCATTACCCGGAGTACAATCATGAGTCTTTCTGGAGCCCTGTCATCGGCGATCTCGGCGCTCAATGCGCAGAGTTCGTCGCTCGCCATGATCAGCGACAACATCTCCAACGCCGATACGACCGGATACAAGACCACCTCCGGCCTGTTCGAGCAGCTGGTGACGGCATCGAGCAGTTCGAAAGCCTATTCCTCGGGGGGCGTCTCGGTCTCCGGCCGTGCCAACATCACGCAGCAGGGGCTGCTGGCCGCCACCACCAACGCGACCGACGTCGCAATCCAGGGCTCGGGTTTCTTCGTCGCGACCAACTCGACTTCGGCCGGAGGCGAGACTTTCTACACCCGCAACGGCGCGTTCACCACCGACAATGCCGGCTATCTCGAGAACGACGGCTACTATCTCGAAGGCTGGCGCACCGATGCAACCGGCAACGTGGTCGGCAACGGCCTCGAGCCGGTCAATACGAAGGTGGCGCTGACGAATGGTGGGGCGACGACCAAGACGTCGCTTGCGGCCAACCTGCCGGCCGATGCCGCGAGCGGAGACACCTTCAGCAGCTCGATGACCGTGTACGATTCGCTGGGGCAATCGCACGCGCTCAACGTCACCTGGACCAAGGGGGCGACGGCGAACGAATGGACCGCCGATTTCGCGCCGGCGACGGCGTCGGACGGCACCGTGACGAGCGGCACCTATACGATCGATTTCAACTCTGACGGCTCGCTGAACACGGTGTCCTCGACCAATCTCGGTATCACCTGGAACAACGGCGCCGCGGCGAGCTCGATCGCGCTCAGCTTCGGCACCACCGGCGGCGGTACCGACGGCCTGACCCAGTTGTCGTCCGGCAGCACGACGCCGAGCGTCTCCAACTTCAGCGCCAATTCCGATGGCATCTCGTTTGGCACGCTGAGCAGCATTTCGGTCGGCAAGAATGGTCTCGTCGAGGCGACCTATTCGAACGGACAGACGGTTCCGATCTACAAGCTCGCGGTGGCGACCTTCGCCGATCCCAATGGTCTCGTGGCGCATAGCAGCGGCATGTACACGTCGACGGCGACGTCGGGCAATGCGACCCTGCAGGCGTCCGGCGAGAATGGTGCAGGAACCATCTACGGCAGTGAGCTGGAATCGAGCACGACCGACACCACGGGCCAGTTCAGCAACATGATCTCGGCTCAGCAGGCCTATTCGGCGGCATCGCAGGTGATCTCGGCCGTCAACAAGATGTACGACACGCTGATTTCGTCGATGAGGTGATCATGGCCGACCTGAAGAGGGAGCGGCTCGGCGAGGGCGAGGCTCTGCTGAAGAGGCTGCAGCGGCTGAGACTGCGCGCTGCGACCGCCGGCAAGGACGACCGCGCGCAACTGCTGGCCTTGATCGACGATATCGAAACGGTCCGACGAAAGCTGCTGCGTGAATGCGCGCTGCTCGACGAAGAGCTCAAGGTCGCCACCGTGAGGGTGACGGCGCTGAATACCTACGCCCGTGTCGCGCAGATCAGCCGCCGACCGCAGCGTGAACAGTAGGATGGGAGCGACAGGATGAAACACGCAATTCAGGCCGATCAGCGGCCGGCCAGCGAAGATGAAGTGCGGACCTTGATCGCGCTGATCGACGAACTCATCGCGGTGGTGTCGGAGGAGAATGCGGAGCTTGCCAAAGGGCTCCCGGCCTCGCGTTCCAAGCAGCTCGACGACAAGAATCGGCTCGCCGGGCTGTTTGAGCAGCGGGTCGCCGAATGCGCCAGGCGAACGGCGAGCCTCGACGTCCGCGACCGTGTGCTGCGCGAGCAGCTCATGGAGCACATCTTCAACCTTCGTGGCGCGATGGACGAGAACCTCGTTCGGCTGCGGGCTGCGATCGAAGCCAGCAATCGTCGCATCGAGGCGGTGATGCAGGCGATCCGCGAGCAGATCGCGAATGCCTCGCCCTATGGCGCCGGTGGACGTCGTACCGCGCGTGCGACGTCCTGTGGAACCAACGTGAGGGCGTGATGGCCAGCCAACAGCGGGAGTAGGGCAATGTCGCTCGACATAGCACGGCTGGTCGCCTTCAGCGGCATCTCGGCCACGGAGCTGCAGATCAGCGTGGCGTCGTCGAACATCTCGAACGCCGACACGAAGGGGTATACGCAGAAGACGGCCAACCAGGTCACGAACGTGACCGGCGGAATCGGGACCGGCGTTTCCATTACCGGCATTTCGAGCAATGTCGACAAGCTGCTGCTGAAATCCTTGATCGGAGCCAATTCGGAGCTCGGCGCGGCCGACACCACGAACAACTATCTGACGCAACTGCAGCAGCTGTTCGGCAGCGCGTCCACATCCGGCACCTCGACGACGGGAACGTCGCTGGCAAACTCGCTGGCATCGCTGGAGTCCGCCTTGTCGTCGCTGGCGAGCTCGCCCAGCAGTGTTTCGCTGCAATCGGCAGTCGTCAGCGCGCTGGATGACTTCGCCAGCCAGCTGCGCAGCACGTCGAGCGGTGTGCAGACGTTGCGGGCCAACGCCGACAAGGACATCGCGTCGTCGGTTCAGAGCGCCAACGACGACCTGCAACAGATCGCCGATCTCAATGTCGAGATCCGCAAGATGGCGGCGTCCGGCCAATCGACCGCCGATCTCGAGGACGAGCGCAATGCCGCGTTGCAGGACCTTTCGTCCTATATGAACGTCAGCTACTACGCGGCGTCGGACGGCGACCTTCAGGTCTATACCTCGTCGGGGCGAGCTCTCGTCGACAGCTCGGCGCACACGCTTAGCTATACGGCCTCGGCGAATGTCTCGGCGGCGTCGAGCTATGCGTCCGGCGGCTTCAGCGGCATCATGGTCGACGGCGTCGACGTCACGTCGCAGATCACGTCGGGCAAGATCGGTTCGCTGGTCACGTTGCGGGACGAGACCCTGCCGGCCGCGCAGACCCAGCTCGATCAGCTGGCCTCGCAGCTGAAATCGTCGCTGAATGCGATCACCAATGGCGCATCGGCCGTTCCACCTCCGACCGCTCTGACCGGGTCGGCGAGCGTCAGCAGTACGACGGCCCTGTCGGCGTCCGGAACGGTCCGCATCGCCGTGGCTGACCAGAGCGGCAATCTCGTTTCGTACGAGGATCTCGACCTGTCGTCCTATGCGACGGTGGGCGATCTGGTCACGGCGCTCAACGGCATCTCCGGGGTCTCTGCCTCGATCGATTCCAGCGGACACCTGTCGATCAGCGCCACGTCGTCGTCGAACGGCATCGCGATCAACGACATGACCAGCGCGGTCGGCGGCAGCGGCTTCTCCGACTATTTCGGCATGAATGACCTCGTCACCGGCACGAGCGCCGCCAATTTTGCCGTCAACAGCAGCATCCTGAGCGGCGCGGCCGGTTTGCCCACCGGCACGCTCGACGGCTCCGCGACGTTGACGACCGGCAGCCAGGTGCTGACGGCCGGCTCGGCGACGGTCATCGACGCGCTCGTTGACAAGCTGACCGGCTCGACCAGCTTCGCCTCGGCTGGCGGCCTGAGCGCAACGACCGGCTCGTTCGCCGACTACGCCGCGGCGATCGTCGCCAATGTCGCCAGCAAGGCGTCGCAGGCCTCCACTGCCTACACCGCGAAGTCGACGGCCCAGTCGAGCTATGCCAGTTCGCTGTCCTCGCAATCGGGCGTCAACCTCGACGAGGAGACGGCGCGGCTGAGCTCGCTGCAGAACAAATACGCTGCCGCCTCGCAGCTGATCTCCGTGGTCAACAGCATGTTCTCGTCGCTGCTCACTGCCGTGCAATCGACCTAGTCCGGAGTGGACATCATGACGATGCGGATTGCGACATTCTCGAACTCCGACCAGATGATCACGGGCGCGCTGCGGACGCAGGCGACCATGGCCAACCTCCAGGTGCAGGAGGCCTCGGGGCTGAAGGCCGAGTATCTCGCCGGTTACGGCGCCGACACCCAGCACGTCGTCAATCTGCAGGTCTCTGTCGCGCGGGCGCAGTCCTACATCGACGCTGCGACTCTGGCGGACAGCAAAGTGCAGGTCATGTACTCTGCCGTGGGGCAGGTGTCGGACATCGTCAGTCAGCTGCGCACGGCCCTGAGCGCTGCGAGCTCCGGCAGCAGCACGGGAACCACGTCCGCGATCAGCAGTGCGCAGCAGTTGCTGCAGCAGATGTCGGGCATTCTGAACACCCAGTACGACGGGCAATATCTGTTCGGCGGTGCGCGGACCGCGACGGCGGCGGTCGATACGTCGAGCTTCGCCTCCGGCACGGGATCGTTGACCACGACGGATACCAGCTATTTTCAGGGCGACAGCGAGCTTGCCTCGGTCCGGGTTTCCGATGGGCAGTCGGTCACCTATGGCGTTACTGCCGACAATCCGGCGTTCGAGGAGGTCATGCGGGTCCTGAAGTTCGTGGCCAACAGCTCGACCCTGTCCGGAACCGACATCACCTCCGCGCTGTCGCTTGCCGATCAGGCGGTGGACGATGTCGCCACGGTACAGGCCAAGCTCTCCGATGCGGCGTCCCGGATCGAGAGCGCGAAGTCGCAGCAGACCGATTACAAGAGCTATGCCGAGAGCCTGGCGACGGACCTGACCAGCGTCGATGTGGCGGCGGTCACCGCCCAGCTCTCGACTTATCAAGCCCAGCTCACGGCGAGTTATACCGCCATCTCCAAGATCCAGAGCCTGAACCTGGCCAGTTACCTGCGTTGAGCCCCGACTTATCGCGCGGCGATGCAGGGCGCAGGGACCCGAGCAGAGCCGGATCTGCCAGGCGGGCCTAGACCTTGCCGGCGGCCGGCCTTGGGATCCGCATTCCCGGCCGATTGAAACCATGCGCCGCGCCGGAGGTTTGTTGACGGGCATCTCGTCGGCGGAACTCTCATGGACCAGATAACTCAGCCTCGAAGCTACGGCCATGGCTTGCGGCCCGTGGCGGACAATGTGTGGATCGTCGACGGCGGCCGGATTCGGGCCGCCGGACTGCCGCTCTCCGTGCGCATGACGGTGATCCGCCTGTCGAGCGGTGATCTGCTGCTGCACTCGACCACGCGCTTCACTCATGCGCTGCGGGAGGAGCTGGAGCAGCTGGGACCCATCAAATATCTGCTCGCGCCCAACGTCGCGCACTGGATGTTCCTGCCGGACTGGCAGGCGGCCCTGCCGAATGCGCAGGTCTTCGCTGCGCCGGGCTTGGCAGAGCGCCAGCAGGTTCGCCGAAGCGGCCTGCGTATCGATCGTGAGCTGACCGATGTCACGCCGGACGAATGGTCCGCAGATATCCAGTTGGTGCTCGTTGCCGCACCGATGTTCACCGAAGTGGAGCTGTTTCACAGGCCGAGCCGCACACTCGTCCTGACAGACCTCGTGCAGAACCTGGCACCGGAAGGTCTGGGCATCGTGGCGCGGACCGCGGCGAATCTGCTCGGGATCACCGCGCCTGATGGCAAGGCACCGACCCATCTGCGGATGCTGCTGCGGCTCGGCGGCCGTGCCGTCCGGCTCGCGGCGGCGCGGTTGATTGCGCTGGCGCCCGAACGCGTCGTCTTTTCCCATGGCCGATGGTTCGACACCGGCGGCGCGCACCAGCTGCGCCGCGCGCTCGGCTGGCTGCTGGATGCCTCCCCCGAGGCGCGCCGGCTGATGCGTGATCTGAAGGGAACGCGCGTCGTGGTGACGGGCGCCTCGAGCGGCATCGGCCGGGCGACGGCACTCGCCTTGGCGCGGGAAGGGGCCAGCATCGTGCTGGCCGCGCGGCGCGTGGACGTTCTGAAAGACGTCGCGGCCGAATGCGAAACCCTTGGCGGGCGCGCCATCGCCGTCGGCACCGATGTGACCGATGCAGCCGCGGTCATGCACTTGGCCGATCAGGCCGTGCAGACGTTCGGTGGCATCGATGTCTGGATCAACAACGCCGGAACCGGGGTGTTCGGCGCCTATCAGGACGCCGACATCGCGCTCCACCGTAAGACCATCGAGGTCAATCTGCTGGGGACGATGAACGGTGCCTATGCGGTTCTGCCGGTCTTCCTGCGGCAGCAGCGCGGAACCTTGATCAACAACATCTCGCTCGGCGGATGGGCTCCGACTCCGTTCGCCGCCGCCTACACCGCCAGCAAGTTCGGCCTCCGCGGCTTCTCGGCGAGCTTGCGTCAGGAACTCGCCGGTCACAAGGATATCCACGTCTGCAGCGTATTCCCCGCGATGGTCGACACGCCCGGCTTCGTGCATGGCGCCAACATGTCCGGCCGCAATCTCGGTCCAGGACCGCTGCTGTATCGGCCCGAGGACGTCGCCGAGACGTTCTTGCAGTTGATCCGCGCTCCTCACGACGAAGTCGCCGTCGGCTGGCCGGCGCGGCTCGGGCAGATCTCCTATGCCCTGGCGCGCTGGCCGACCGAGCGACTCCTGAGCACGGCGTTCCGTTTCCTGTTGTCGCGCGCGAAGGGCGCACCACGCAGCACAGGTGCCGTGTTGGCGCCGATCGCCGCTGGCACCGCGGTGAGCGGCGGCTGGCTCGTGCGCAAGAAGCTGCCGCCGGCCGGGCAGCTCAGCAGAATTGGATTGGCACTTGGGCTCGGAGGCATCGCGTTGGTTGCTCTTGCGCGCGCCCGCCGGCCTTCGCGGCCATCGCGCCGACATATTACTCGCTGATCCCCGGGGGCGTCCATGCTCGGCAAGCTCGATTGGTCGGCGATCCCCTTTGGCCAGCCCATCCCGCTCGTGGCCGCAGGCCTCGTGCTGGTGGCGATCCTCGGTGTCCTCGGATGGGTCTTGGCGAAGGGGTACTTCCCTTATCTCTGGCGTGAATGGATCACCAGCGTCGATCACAAGCGGATCGGCGTGATGTACATGCTGCTCGCCTTCATGATGCTGCTGCGTGGCGGCACCGATGCGATCATGATGCGAACGCAGCAGGCGGTGGCGTTTCATTCCAACGGCTATCTTCCGCCGGAGCACTACAACCAGATCTTCTCCGCCCACGGCACGATCATGATCTTCTTCGTGGCGATGCCGTTCGTGATCGGGCTGATGAATCTGGTCGTGCCGCTGCAGCTCGGGGTACGGGATGTCGCCTTTCCCACGCTGAACTCCGTCGGCTTCTGGCTCACGGCCACCGGCGCGCTGCTGGTCAACGTGTCCCTCGTGGTCGGCGAGTTCGCGCGCACCGGCTGGCTGCCGTTCCCGCCCTTGTCGGAGTTGACCTACTCGCCGGGAGTCGGCGTGGACTATTACATCTGGGCGCTGGAGATCTCCGGCGTCGGGACCCTGGTCAGCGGCATCAACCTGGTCACCACCGTCCTCAAGCTGCGCACCCGGGGCATGAGCTATCTGCGCATGCCGATGTTCTGCTGGACCACGCTGGCAACGAACCTGCTGATCGTCGCGGCGTTTCCGATCCTCACGGCGACGCTGACGATGCTGATGCTCGACCGCTATTTCGGCTTCCACTTTTTCACCAACGAGGCCGGCGGCAACATGATGATGTTCATGAACCTGATCTGGGCCTGGGGACATCCCGAGGTCTACATCCTGGTTCTGCCGGCGTTCGGGATCTACTCCGAGGTGGTCGCGACGTTCTCGAGCAAGTCGCTGTTCGGCTATCGCTCGATGGTGTTGGCGACCATGGCGATCTGCGTCATCTCCTTCATGGTCTGGCTGCATCATTTCTTCACGATGGGGGCGGGCCCCAACGTGAACGCGATCTTCGGCATTGCGAGCATGATCATCGCGGTGCCTACGGGCGTGAAGATCTATAATTGGCTGTTCACGATGTATGGCGGGCGGGTGCGCTTCACGACGCCCATGCTGTGGTCGGTCGGCTTCATGATCACCTTCATGATCGGCGGGCTCACCGGCGTGCTTGTCGCGGTGCCGCCGGCGGATTTCCTGCTGCACAACAGCTTGTTCCTAGTCGCCCATTTCCACAACGTCATCATCGGCGGCGTGCTGTTCGGGGTGTTCGCGGGTGTCACTTACTGGTTTCCAAAGGCGTTCGGCTTTCGGCTGTATGAGAGCTGGGGCAAGGCGGCGTTCTGGTTCACCCTCATTGGCTTCTACGTGACCTTCATGCCGCTCTATGTCGTCGGCCTGCTCGGCATGACCCGACGGATGCAGCACTACGATGTCGCGGAATGGCGTCCCTGGCTTGCAGCTGCGACGTTCGGCACGGCGCTGCTCGCGATCGGCGTCATTCTTCAGATTCTCCAACTGGTCTTCAGCATCCGCGATCGCGAGCTCCTGCGCGACACGACCGGCGACCCCTGGGACGGCCGCTCGCTCGAATGGGCCACGTCCTCACCGCCGCCGGTGTTCAATTTTGCGGTGCTGCCGAATGTGACGGGGCAGGATGCGTATTGGCGGATCAAGGAAAATGCAAAAGACCAGCAGCTCCATACGCGGGAAAAGGACTACCAAGACATCGAGCTGCCAAAAAACTCCCCCACGGGATTCGTCTGCGCCTTCTTCGCCACGGTCATGGGCTTCGCGCTGATCTGGCACATCTGGTGGATGGTGGCGCTCGGCGCAATGGGCGCGTTGGCGACATTCGTCGTGTTTGCCTGGCGCGATCACGACGAGTACGTCATCCCTGCGGCGGAGGTCGCCCGGATCGATCGGGGCATCATCGAAGCGCGGCAGGGATTCTCGTCGTCAGCGGCTGCCGGGGCCTGAGACCCATCGAAGGGAAGCTGCCGGTGCGTCGGGCCAGCCGCGCACCGGCGAATTCACATCACCAGCGATGATGGGCGCGGATCACGCCATGGCCGTGGCGGTGATGGCCCCAACCCGGACCGCGGTAATAGCCGTAGCTGTGGCGCCACGGCCGCGGGCCATAGGAATAGCCGTAGCTGCGATAGATCGGGCGCGGCACGTAGCTGTAGCCGTAGCCGCCGTAATAGGGGCGGTAGGCCGGGTAGTAGCCGCCATAGCCGTAGGGATAGGCGGCGTAGCGATACCCGCCGTAATAGGGATAGGGCGCGTAGCCGCCATAGTAGGAGGGGGCGGCGATCGCCGATCCGATCACGGCCCCGGCCAACAGTCCCGCGCCGATCGCGGCACCGCCGCCCCAGCCGCCATGCCAGCCGCCGTAGCGGACCTGGACGGCATTCGAGCTTTCGGCGCCCGGTTTGGCGGCTGCCGACAGCGACGTCAGCGGCGCAGCCGAGACCGAGTGCAGCGTGGATACAGAAAGTGCGCCGGCGATGGCGAGCGTCGCGGCGGCTTTGAAGGTGACCATCCCGATGTCTCCCGTTGATTCAGGGTCATGCTCAACCGGATGAGACGATCTTCGTTGCATTTGTCGCGGCGGACGTTTTGTCGCGCGCCACGGGTCCAGGCGGCGGCCGATGCCGGAGACCGGCATCGGCCTTGGCGTCGCTACGGGCAGGAATGGCGCTGGCCGTCGTTGCCGAGATAGGTGCCGGAGCCCGGGTCGTAGGACCGGAAGCGCTGGGCGCAATAGGCCTGGGCGTTGGCGGCCTCGGCGCGGCTGTTGGCGATCGCGCCACCGATGATCGCGCCGGCCGCGAGACCGCCGAGGGCAGCGGCACCCGCACCGTAGCCGTGGCGATGCCCGCCATAGCGATGGCCGTAATAGCCGTGGCGATGACCGTAGCCGCCGCGCCCGTGGCGATATTGCACCTGCTGCAGCTCGGTCGCGTTCGTGGCGGCGGCCGGCGCCGGGTGGTTCGGCAGCAACGGCGCGGCGGCGAGCGGCGATGCGGCCGCGAGCGTCATCGATCCGATGGTGGCGACCGTCAAAAGTATGCGCAGATCCATCTGCGTGCTCCTTTCTGTTCGTTGTGCCGGAGGGCAACGGCTCGCCGTCGCCCTCCGTTCCGCGCTGCAAAGGAGCATGTCGGCGGCACGAGGTCGCAGCAAAGAGCGAACCGTGACCGCAAGCTACTCGATCAGCGCGTCGAGCAGCGCATCCGGACATTCCGTCATCATCGTATGCCCCGCGCCGGGCAGCACGATGATGCGCGATTGCGCGATTGCAGCCGCCAGCGCCTTGCCGGCCTTCAGCGGCGTCATCATGTCCTTCTCGCCGAGGATCAGCCGCGTCGGCACCTTGATCCTGGCCGCCGCTGCCAGCGCATCCTGATAGTCGTTGCAGGCGGAGAGATCGTTGAACAGCACGTCCGGCGCGCAGCGCTCCAGGGTCGCCTGCGCGCCGCCATGCATCCACAGCCCGGGCGCGCGGCTGCCGCCGAGCTCGGCGGCAAAACCGAGGCCCCAGATCGAGACCATGTCGATGGCGGCGTGATCGTTGGCTTCGGCGGCCTTCAGGAGGTCAGGTCCGACCGTCATCGCTGCCGCGGTGCCGATCAGGCTGAGCGCCGACACGCGATCGGGATGGCGCGCCGCGGCATCCAGCGCAATCAGCGATCCCATCGAATGGCCGATCAGGTGAGCGGGCTTCGCGTTCACCGCCTGCAACAGCGCGACGATCCAATCCGCCATGGCGGTGATGGTCGGCAGCGCCGGCCCCGTCGAGCGGCCATGGCCCGGCAGATCGGGCGCCAGCACGGCAAAGCCGTGATGGGCGAACCAGCGGCTGTGCAGCGCCCAGACCGAATGGTCGAAGCCGGCGCCATGGATGAAGACGACGGCGGGCAGGGACGAATCGAAGTCGCGGCCGCCCGTGGCGGCGAAGACCTCATGATCTCCGATCGACAGCTGCATGGCTCACACCTTCTGCGAGGCGCGCAGCGCCTGTCCGAGATCGTCGATGATGTCGCTGGCCGCCTCGATGCCGACCGAGAGCCGGATCAGCTCCTCGCCGATTCCGGCCGCAGCGAGCTGGGCTGCGTCCATCTGCTGATGCGTGGTCGAGGCGGGGTGGATCACCAGCGTCTTGGCGTCGCCGACATTGGCGAGATGGCTGATCAGCTTCAGGCTCTCGATGAACTTGCGTCCCGCGGGACGTCCGCCCTTGATGCCGAACGAGATGATCGAGCCCGCGCCGCGCGGCAACAGCTCCTTGGCGAGCGCATGGTCCGGATGCGTCTCGAGCGAAGGATGCAGCACCCAGTCGACGGCCTTGTTGGCCGTCAGCGCCTCCAGCACCGCGCGGGTGTTGGCGACGTGCCGCTCCATGCGCAGATGCAGCGTCTCGACGCCCTGCAGCAGATGGAACGCGTTGGTCGGCGACAGGCAGGCGCCGAAATCGCGCAGGCCTTCGGTCCGCGCGCGCATGATGAAGGCGGCCGCGCCGAACTGCTCGTCGAAGACGATGCCATGATAACCGGCATACGGCTCGGTGAGCTGCGGGAACTTGGCCGAGGCGCGCCAGTCGAACCGGCCGCCATCGATGATCGCGCCGCCGATCGCGATGCCATGGCCGCCGAGCCACTTGGTCGCGGAGTGCATCACGATGTCGGCGCCCTGGGAAATCGGCTGGCTCAGATAGGGCGTGGCGAAGGTGTTGTCGATCAGGAGCGGCACGCCGGCCGCGTGCGCGATCGCCGAGACCTTGGGGATGTCCAGCACCTCCAGACCGGGATTGCCCAATGTCTCGCCGATCAGGAGCCGCGTGTTCGGCTTGATCGCAGCGCGGAAACCGTCGTGATCCCTGGGCTTGACGAAGCTCGTGGTGATGCCGAAGCGCGGCAGCGTGTGCGCGAGCAGATTGATGGTGCCGCCATAGAGCGAGGAGGAGGCCACGATGTGATCGCCCGCATTCAGAAGCGTGGCGATGGCCAGATGCAGCGCCGCCTGGCCGCTCGCGGTGCAGACCGCGCCGACGCCGCCTTCGAGCGCGGCGAGCCGCTCTTCGAGCACGGCCGTGGTCGGGTTGGAGATGCGGGTATAGATGTGGCCGGCGCGTTCGAGATTGAACAGCGCCGCGGCGTGCTCGGTGTCGTCGAACACATAGGACGTGGTCTGATAGATCGGCACCGCGCGGGCGCCGGTCGCGGGATCCGGGTGCTGGCCCGCGTGCAGGCTCAGGGTCTCGAAGGCGGGCGGTTTCGGCGGCGGCATGCGGATCAACTCTCCTCAAGCAGATCGCATCTTCTGCCACAGATTTCGCGGTCCGTCAGGAGCGGCGCGGCGCGCCGCCCCTGCGACATCGATCAGCCGCCGAAGCGCTGCGGGAACAGGCCGGCCGAGGCGATCTCGGCGACGGACAGGCGTGCGCTCGGCTTCTCGCGCTCCTTGAGCATGGCCGGCAGCTTTTCGCCATCGCCCTTGCGGCCGACCGCGATCGCGATCTCCACGGCGAAACCGGCGGGCACCCCGAGGGCCGTCTGCGCGGCGGCGACGTCGAAGCCGCTCATGCCATGGGTGATCCAGCCGGACAACGCGGCCTGGTTGGCGAAATTGGCCCAGGCCGCGCCGGCATCGAAGGAATGCGTGCGCGTCGGTGCCGGCTCGGTCTTGCCCGCCGGGATGAAGGTCTTCTTCGACAGCACGTAGACGATCGCCGCGGCATGCTGCGCCCAGCCGCGGTTGAACTCGACCAGCGGCGCCAGGAAGGTGTCGAACTCGGCCGAGCCGCGCAGCGCGTAGAGGAAGCGCCAGGGCTGCGAATTGTAGGAGGAGGGCGCCCAGCGTGCCGCCTCGATGAAGGTCAGGAGCTCCGTCTCGGGAAGCGGCTCGTCGCTGAAGCCGCGCGGCGACCAGCGATCGACGAAGATGCGATGCGCCGGATGCTCGGTGATGCGGCCGGTCGGGGGAAGATGGGCAGTCACGGGTGGTCTCCTTCGTTCAGGCTCGTCGTCGGGCCTCGTGCCGCGCTTCGCTGCCGGGCACAATCTCGGCTCCTGTGTGGCTCACGGCGCTTTGGGAGTCCAGATCGCCAACGCCGATGTGTCCACCTTCGCCGGCAGCACGCGCTCCGCCAGGAAAGCATCCGCGATCTTCTGCTGTTCCGACAGGCCGGCCGCGGTGACCGCGCCGACCTGGTAGGAGCGGTGGCTGTTGGCCTCCTCGACGGTGGCGGCATCGATGCCCCACAGGGCAGCGAGCTGGCTCGCCGCGGCGGCCGGATTGGCCTTCACCCATTTGCCGGTTTCGACGAGCTTGCCGTAGATGACGTTGAGGGCGTCGCCATGCCCGGCGGCGTAGTCGGCGGATGCGAGATAGTAGCGCTTGTAGCTGGCAAGCCCGTCGCTGCCGTCCGCGAGCACGCGCGCCCCTGACTGGCGGATGGTGCTGGTCAGGAACGGATCCCACGCGACCCAGGCATCGACATTGTTGCTGACGAAAGCGGTCCTGCCGTCGGCGGGCGGCAGATAGGCGGGGGTGATGTCCTTGAAGGTGAGACCCGCTTTGGCGAGCGCGGCGAGCAGCAGATAGTGGCTGCCGGCGCCCTTGGTCACCGCGATCTTCCTGCCTTTCAGCTCACCGAGCGTCTTGGTCGGCGAAGCCGTTGCCACGAGGATCGCCTGCGCCGACGGCGAGGCGGCCTCCTCGGCGACATAAGCGAGCCTCGCGCCCGCGGCCTGCGCGAACACCGGGACGGTATCGGCGACATCGGCGCCGACATCGATGCTGCCGATGTTGATCGCTTCCAGCAGCGGCAGGCCGCTGGAGAATTCGTGCCACGACACCTTGATGCCGAGCGGCGCCAGCGCCTTCTCCAACTCGCCATTGGTCTTGAGGAGGGCGATCAGGGTCGAGGATCTCTGATAGCCGATGCGCAGCGTCTCGGCTGCGTCGGCTTGCGACGTGGCGAGCGCGCCGAGCAGGGCCGCGGCCATCATCAGGACGCCGCGACGGGCGAGATGCAAGGGCCGCGCGCGACGCAGGCCGCTGAAGGACGGTGTCATTCGGCAATCTCCCAAACAGGCGGTTGCATGCAATTGTCCAGGATCATTCGCAGGATCGTCAGCCCTGCGCAATTTTGCAGATCTGTTCATATGGAGAGGAAAGTTTCTCATGTGCCCATGCCGCGAGAAGTTTTGTTTTCTTGGCGCGCGAGATCTGACGAGACAGCCGTTCGCATCCTCGCCACGCGCAGAGCGTCCGAGAGATGTCTGCCGTTCGTCCCTCCATCGAGAGAGGGCACAGGGAAGGCCGGGCGTCGACTGACACCCATGGCCCGCGTGCAAAAAAGGAAGCACGCGGCGGTTACCACAGGATCAGCCGGACATCCGGCCTTCCCTGCGCAACGGGCTTACGGCTTATACGCGTTCTCCCCGGCGCGCCGAGCTTTCTGGCCACCGTCGCCTGCGCGAAGCCGAGCCTCGTCGCAGACTTGATACTAGCATCGGAGTATCAGGACCACGCGATTTCGCCGTCCGGCTCCCATCGTTCGTCCGCGCGCTTGACGCACGCTGCGACGAGAACCGGCCATCGCATCCCGCACCAACGTTTCGTGACGTTCGCGAAGCGCCCCTCTCGATCGGGCGGGATGGGGTGATACAACCATGAATTCTGAAAAAAAGAAACAAGAATATTTTTCGTCGCGGGACTGGACAGGGCAAATCAGCCTGAGAATGCGGGCGAATTCCGCTTCGTCGCGCACGCGCGAGGAGAAGCCATTGGCTCGTCACGCAAGCCCTGGGGCTTCGGCATATCACAATCAGCTTGTGCCCCTCTGCCGCGACGGCATGGCAGGGCCTCGGCCCGGCCATGACGTCTTAACGACTCTCCACAGAGGTCTGGGCGGGCATGTCCTATCGAACTGCCGGCCGAAATGAAGCGCGGGAGCTCACGAGCGGATTTGGCCGGAGGCCTCCGACTTGCGCGGTGCGCCGAGCCGGCAGCCATGGGGGGCAGGAGCCACGGAGTGGGCACGTTCGGGAGGACAGCCCGTGACTAAGGCAGACCTCTGCGACCGAGCCGGCGGCGTCTGGATTCAGCCTTTCTCGGACGCCCAGGAGTGAGGCGGATGATTAAGTGTCGTCATCCCGGTTTACTCTGATCCCGTTGATGACCATGACGCCGGTTGGCGGATCGAAGCTAGTGTTTGGTGCCCACTCTTCCTTGGCGAACGCCATTTCTCGCTCTAGGTAGCTAAAGATGCGGGCGGGTAAGTTGATGGACGTGCCTGCGATCATCTTGGCCGCTTCATCTGCACTATCGTAACGCCCTATGACGGCTTTCCCGAGATCAATCGTTAAAACGTTCATTGCGTCATAGAGGTCGCGCGCCATTGGAGTTCTCCAGCCTAGTGTTGGGGGACCTTTCGACCGAAGCAACGTTAGCCTGTGACGGTCACGTTGACGACGATTTCATTTAGAACCCCAGGGACCAGATTGGCCCTTTGGCTTCTTCCCGACGGAAGCAACTCGGCGTCTCAGATCGGACCGATTTGAGCCGATTTGCTGTTTCCAACTAGACCACCAGGCCAACGGCATCCGCTGATCGTTACGCATATACGGCACGAACATTCGATCTAGCGTCTCGAAGCTCTCGTCGACCATGTCGAATACGTTGACGAACTCCTCCTCCGAGAGGTTTTGCCGGAAGCCGAGGCTGCCATCACCCCGGTGCATTGCTAGACGCAGCGTGTCGAGGTACTCGTCGACTTCCGGCCCGAAATAGAAGCGGGCTCGCCTCATCGTCTGGATGAATCTTTTGTGCAATTCGACCGGAAAGTTTCCACTTCCGGAAAACTCAGCGACCATCGATACGATGTCTTCGTAAATTTCGAGGCGGTTTTCGAGAGCATCGACGGCGATCTTCTGTTTCGCGGTAAGCCACTGCATCGCGGAGATCAGAACGGCGGCAATCGCAACAATTGTCGTGATGACGGCCATGGGTTCCTCCAACCAGGTAAACCTGCCGCTAAATCGCCAAGCGTTCAAGGCGGTGATTTGGAGTCCGATAATCGCCCTTAACAGACACTCCCGGACTCTGATGATAGGTCCGTTGTTGGCTGCGGGCCCCCGACCGGCGGCGCTGCATCAAGTTAGCGGCGATCTGGGATACGACGGCATCAAGTCAACGTAGTGTCGCGGCAGCCCGTGGCCGTGCAGAGGTTCCCAGTTTGCGTGGGAGAGGCGTGGTGCGCGGGACAAGCCCGCGCATGGCGGGAGTGCCCCGAGAGGCCGCTTGACCGGAGACGCGCCGGCTCTAGGACTACCCGGCCTTACGTTTGTGAGGCTTGTTCGCGGTGGAGAGGTACGCACAGAACATGTCGGCCATCGCATCGGCATAGGCCGATATCTCGGCCCGGCTGCGCGGTGTCTCCGAGAAGTGCTTGCCGACCTGGCCGAGCGTCGTCTTGATCAGATCGGCGGTCCGCGCGCGCTCGGCCTCTCCGGCACCAGGCAGCACCTCGCGCATGAAGGCGAGCATGGCGCGGCGGCCACTGGCCCTGGCCTGGCGTGCCTCGGGCGCGTCGCGATAGAGCGGGGCGGCGTCGTCGAGCGCGCCACGCACCGCGGCTTCGTCGCACTCCGATTGCAGGAACGCATGAACGAGCGCGCGCAATCGCGTCAGAGGCGGACGGCGCGTGTCCTCCAGAATGCCGTGCAGCAGTTTCGTCGTCTGCTGCCACTCGTCGCTCTGCACCCTGAACAAGATCGCCGCCTTGTTCGGGAAGTACTGATAGAGCGAGCCGACGCTGACGCCGGCCTTCTCGGCGACACGGGCCGTGGTGAAACGTTGCGCGCCTTCCTTGGTCAAAACCTGAACAGCCGCCTGCAGAATGGCCGCGACGAGGTCGGCCGAGCGTGTCTGTTGCGGCAGTTTTCGCGGGGAAATCGGGGCTTTTCGAGCCGGGGCCATGGAGCGTTCCGAAATGCGATTAGCGAATGCGAATGATTATTCGTATTCTGACTTCGACGCAAACGACACGCATCGAGACCACGGAGAATATCAATGCTGACCCTGACCACCCAGCCGGTGGCGCCGCTGCTGGACCGCCTGCTTGCCGAGGCCACGTTGCTGCGGCCGGAGACGAGCCCGATCTTCGCCGGCATGGCCGAACGGGGCGCGCAACTGATGCGCAGCCGGTCCGGCCATGTCGAGCTCTACACGCAGCTCAAGGACTTTCCGTTGCCCGTGTCGCGCGACACCGGCATGCTGCTCTACATGCTGGCGCGCGGCGTCGGTGCGCGATCGATCGTCGAATTCGGCACCTCGTTCGGCATCTCGACGCTGTTCCTCGCCGCGGCGCTGCGCGACAATGGCGGCGGCCGGCTGATCACCACGGAGTTCGAGCCGTCCAAGGTCGCCCGTGCCCGTGCCAACCTCGCGGAGGGCGGCCTGGCCGATCTGGTCGAGATCCGCCAGGGCGACGCCCTGCAGACGCTGAGCGCCGATCTGCCGGAGACCATCGATCTCGTGCTGCTCGACGGCGCCAAGCCGCTGTATGGCGATATCCTGGCGCTGCTCGAGAGCCGGCTCAGCGCCGGCGCGTTCATCGTCGCTGACAATGCCGACCACAGCCCCGACTACCTGGCCTACGTCCGTTCGCCTGATAACGGCTATCTGTCGGTGCCGTTCGGCGACGAAGTCGAATTGTCGATGCGGATCGGGTGAGCGGCCGGCGACGAACGGCGGACGCCCGCCACCCCATAGGCGAATGGGCCTGGAGTTGACGTTTGGCCGACGATTGTTCACGAGGAGAGCTTCGTCATCTGAGCAACCGTCCTCATGCCCCGCATCCTCCTGATCAATCCCAACAGTTCGGCCACGACCACCGCGATGATGGTGTCGATTGCGGCCGCCTGCTGCGCCGGCCGGGCTGAGGTGGTCGGCGCGACCGCGACGCGGGCGCCGGCCATGATCGTTGATGCCGAGGCGCTTGCGGCCTCGGCCGCGGAAGTGGTCGAGATCGCGCGCGAACACCTCGGCGCGTGCGACGGCATCATTGTCGCTGCCTACGGCGATCCCGGTGCGGATGAGATCCGGGCGTCGTGCTCACTGCCGGTCGTCGGGATCGGGGAGGCGTCGATGCGTGAGGCCGCGCAAAGCGGGCGGCGCTTCGGCGTCGCCACGGTGACGCCGGCGCTGGTCGTGAGCATCGCAGATGTCGCCGGGAAACTCGGACTGTCGGCGCAGTTCACCGGGACGCGGCTGACCCAGGGCGATCCGGCCGCGCTCGCCGCCGATCCGGCGCGGCTTGCGTCGGCTTTGGCTGCGGCCGCGCGCGCCTGCATCGCGGACGACAATGCGCAAGCCGTGATCATCGGCGGCGGACCGCTGGCGCAGGCCGCCGATCGGCTGCAGCGGCAATTCGCCGTGCCGATCATCAAGCCGATCGCGGCAGCGGTGACGCAACTGATGCAGCGCTTATCGGCCTGAGCCGCCTCGGCTCGGCCGGACCCATCATGGCCGGTAGCTCGCGGCCGGATGCGGTGCCGTGAGCCGGGCGCGGCCGAACAGCTTTTCGCGCAGCGTTCCCGGCTGGTAGGCCTGCTTGTAGCGGCCGCGCCGGGTCAGCTCCGGCACCAGCATGTCCGCGACATCGGCAAAACTCTCCGGCGACAGCGCAAAGGCGAGGTTGAGGCCGTCGACGCCGGTCTGCTCGATCCAGCTCTCGATGAGATCGGCGACCTTCGCCGGTGAGCCGACGAACACCGGGCCGATACCGCCGATGCCGACATGCTCGGCAACCTCGCGCACGGTCCACACCCGGTCCGGATCGGCCCGCGTGACGTTGTCCATCGCACTGCGGCCGGCATCGTTGAGCACGTGGCGGACCTGCTGGTCGAGGTCGTAGGTCGAGAAGTCGACGCCGGTCCAGCCCGACATCAAGGTCAGCGACGCCTCGTGGTCGATGTAGCGGCGATAGTCGGCGAACTTCGCCTCGGCCGCCGCATCGGTTTCGCCGAGCACGACGGTGGCGATGCTGAAGATGACGATGTCGCTGCCCGCGCGACCCGCGTCGGCGGCGGCCTGGCGGATCGCGGCGACGCGCGGCGCGATGATCTTGGCGGACGGGCCGGACATGAACACGCATTCGGCATGCCGGCCGGCGAACACGCGGCCGCGCGGCGAGGTGCCGGCTTGATACAGCACCGGCGTTCGCTGCGGCGACGGCTCGCAGAGATGGATGGCGTCGAGCTGGTAGTTCTCGCCGCGATGGCTGACACGGTGAACCTTCGTGGGATCGGTGAACACGCCGCTTGTCCGGTCGCGCTTGACGGCGTCGTCCTCCCAGCTGCCTTCCCACAGTCTGTAGACGACCTCCATGTACTCGTCGGCGACGTCGTAGCGATCGTCATGCGCGGTCTGGCGCTCCCTGCCCATGCCGCGTGCGGCGCTGTCGAGATAGCCGGTGACGATGTTCCAGCCGATGCGGCCCTCGGTGAGATGATCGAGCGTCGACATCCGCCGCGCGAACGGGTAGGGCGGCTCATAGGACAAGGTGCAGGTGACGCCGAAGCCGAGATGGGAGGTCGCGGCGGCCATCGCCGAGATCAGCATCATCGGATCGTTCACCGGCACCTGGATGGCGTGGCGGAGCGCCGCGTCGGGGTTGCCGCCATAGACATCGTAGACGCCGAGCACGTCGGCGAGAAACAGTCCGTCGAAGCGGCCGCGCTCCAAGGTCTTGGCGAGGTCGAGCCAATAGGGCAGGCGATTGTAGTCGGAGGAACGGTCACGCGGATGCCGCCACAGGCCGGGCGACTGGTGCCCGACGCAGTTCATCGCAAACGCATTCAACCTGATGTCCGCAGCCATGATGTCCCTCGACGCTTCCTTGACACCCATCAGATGGCACGCTTCGGCTGACGTTTTCAATCGCACCCATGCGCACGGCCGCTTGCGGCGGGCGCAGGCTTGGCTATGGTCGGAAGCGATCGAGCGTGCCGCGAAGCAACGACGATGCGTGACGGGCCTTGGCCCGCAGGTGTGAGGACGACCGTGATGACGATCCGTGTGACGGCGCTGACCGCGGTCTTGCTGACGACGTCGGCCATGGCGTCCGCGCATGCGGAGGATTTCAAGGCGAGCTGCGCCACGTTGGCTCAGGGCTTCTCCGGCAGCGGCCGCATCGTCACGGCGGAATTCGTCGCTGCGGGCGGCGTGCAACTGGCGCCGCCCGCGCCTGCGGGCGCGACCGCACCTGCGCCGGATCACTGCCTGGTCCGGGGCAAGATCAACGAGCGTACCGGCATCGACGGCAAGCCCTATGCTGTCGGCTACGAGCTGCGATTGCCTGCGACGTGGAATGGCAAGGTCGTCTTTCAGGGCGGCGGCGGCGTCGACGGCGTGCTGCGCCCGGCGCTCGGCCTGCTCACCGGCACCACGCCGCCCAACGGACTCTCGAACGGCTATGCCGTGGCCTCGACCGACGCAGGCCATCTCGAGGAGCCGGGGCCGCTCGGGCCCTATCTGTTCGGCCTCGATCCGCAGGCGCGGCGCGACAAGGGCTACAGCTCGATTCCGCCGGTGGCTGCTGCCGCCAAGGCCGCGGCCGAGAAGCTGTACGGCAAGGCGCCGCGCCGGTCCTACTTCGCCGGCTGCTCCAACGGCGGCCGCCAGGCGATGGCGGTGACGCAGCGATTCCCGGAGCTGTTCGACGGCGTCATCGCCGGCGCGCCGGCCTATCGCGTGCCGCTGGCCGGCATCGATGTGATCGCGCAGGAGCAGGCGCTGCTGGCGATCGCGCCGCCCGGCCCGGACGGCAAGGCCGATGTCGGCAGCGCGCTGAGCGACGAGGACCTGAAGCTGGTGGCCGATGCCGTGACCGCGTCGTGCGATGGCGCCGACGGCGCCAAGGATGGCATGGTGCAGGACGTCATGGCCTGCCGCTTCGATCCGGCCGCGCTCGCCTGCAAGGAGGGCCAGAACTCGCAGTGCCTGCCTGTCCCCAAGCTGAAAGCCGTCAAGCTGATGTTCGACGGCAGCCGTAATTCCATGGGCGGATTGATCTATGCGCGCTGGCCGTATGATCCCGGCCTCGCCGCGCCCGGCTGGCGCGCCTGGAAGCTCGGTACGCCCAAGGCGAGTCCGCCCAATGCGCGCAACCTCACGCTCATTCCCGGCGGCGTCGCCTATGATTTCATGAGCCCGCCGGAGACGCCGGAGGATCTCGTCGCCTGGGTGCGCAACTTCGATCTCGACCGCGATCCGCGGAAGGTGATGAAGGGCGCCGGCGGCTTCGACGCCGGCATGGAATATGAGGCCGCGACCTCGACCGATCTCGACGCCTTCAAGGCGAAGGGCGGCAAGATGCTGTTCTATCACGGCACGGCCGATCCGATCTTCTCGGCGCTCGACACCGTCGACTATGTCGATCAGCTCAAGACCAAATACGGCGCCGATGCCGACGGTTTCGCACGGCTGTTCCTGGTTCCCGGCATGAACCATTGCGGCGGCGGACCCGCCACCGATCAGTTCGACCTGCTGACCGCGCTGGACCGATGGGTGGAGGGCACGGCCGCGGCGCCCGAGGCGATCCGGGCCACCGCGCGGCGCGCGCCCGATGTGCCATGGCCCGGGCGCACACGCGATCTCTGCGCGTTCCCGAAGGTGCTGACCTACAAGGGCAGCGGCAGCCTCGAGGATGCGGCGAATTTCGAGTGCCGCTGATGGGCAAGCCCGGCGCTCGCTGCCTTGCGGCGCGCACGATTGCTTGAGGACGGGTTGACGTTCGGCGTCCGCGTGCCGACTTGAACGACCGTCGAGCGGCCTGTGCTGCCCGGCGGTTCCCCCCTCAGGTCTCGAAGTTCCTCATGGTTGCCGTCAAGACGCGAGCCTTCTGCATCCTGCGCGAATTCGAACGGGCGCAGACCGAGCTGGTCGGCAAGGCTGTGGCGCTGAGCGACGGCAAGGCCGGAACAGTGGAGTACGTCCATCTTGACGAACTCCACGGTCTGCGCATCACCATCGGTGGCCATGACGGCCGCTGGCCGGTGTCGACCATCAAGTTCGCGCAGGCCTGAGTGGCATTGCCTCGTCCACTCAGGTCGCGCAACGACGTGCTGGACTGGCTCCGGACGCTGCGGCGAAAGCGCATGCTCGTTCTGCCCAACCGCGCGCATCAGCCGATGGGACCGGGGCGGGCAGAGACCGCCCCGGTCCACGCATCCCAGCCGTGCGAAGTCGGCGGCGCTGCGGCTAGCCTCGTTGCTCCCGGCGCGGCCGGCGGCTGCTGCTCTGCCGCCCGGACGACGTTGGTCATGGCCGATTCACTTATGTTGATGCGCGCGGCAGCTCCTGATCTAGAGTCGTCGATGCGCATCAATGAAACTGGATGCAATCCCGCATGGACGTAGAAGGTCAAAAGAAGCGGCGCCGGCGTGTCAAGCAGACGATGTCGTTGGGTGAGCGGTTGCTGGAGATGGCGCGCGAAGCGCGAGACAGGGCGAAACGTCTGCCCCCGGGCATCGAGCAGGCCAGGCAGCTGCGGCGCGCCCGCGAGGCCGAAGCGATCGTCGAGCTCGATCGCTTCCTGACGGCTCCCGCACGCAGCACGCCGCCGCGATCGCGTTGACGCCGTCTCGCGCCGGCCTCGGACGACGCGGCGCCGCGGAGGTCACCACGCGGCAGGTCACCAGGCAACAATGTCGACCAAGCAACAATGCCGCGGCTGCTCTTGCTGCATGCGGGCTCGAATTGATGCTGGCATCGCTGCAACGACGCGCTCGACAGGATCGACGTCCCAAGCGACCGTAACGTCCGTGCGTTGGGCAAGTCAGTCCAGAGACGCGAGCACGATGAACCAATTCCAAGCCCGCGCTGATTGAAGCATGTTTGGTTGGTGGCGAGGGCGCCCTCGTCGGGCTGGTGGTATTTCCGGAGCTTGCGGCAACAGGGCTGACCGATCCGGCCGGGACAGCCGAGCCATTCCCGGCCGCGTCACCGCCAGGCTTGCGGATATCGCCGATCGTCCCTCGCATCACTTCCGTGCTCGCGGTGGCGAGACCAATGCCAGTTCGCATTCGCGAATGTGTGCGACGCCGCGAACTTCGATCCCGGGCTCAGCGGCCCGTTCGGTCCGGAACCATTGGCGTTCCGCGCCGCGCCGCGATCGTCGCAGGCGGGGGAGGGGATCGCGACCCTCGAAATCGGCACCAGCAATCTCGACAGCGTCTGTCGACCAACCTTGTCCGGCGGAAGGATCTCGTCCTGATGCCCATGCCGCACTCGCATCGTGCGCTGGTGCAACCGAAGGCGAGCAATTCCTGACGCTGCGCGCGCCCGCCGCTCCAAAATGGAACAGAAACGGCGTGTGAGGAGGCCGAGCGTGGGCGGCGACAGCGCTATCCACATTTCTGCACAGCCGTCGCAAAAAGTTCTTGCGCAGGATGCGGCATCGCACTATCTCACCACCACGCCAGCCGGACATCACTGATGACTGAGGCCCCCGACTTTCGGGACCAACGTTGTTTTCTTTGATGTTTCTTCTTCCGACTGGCTCCTGAGTTTTTCTTCAGAAAGGCTCTTGACGGTCTCTCAAAATCAGCTATGTGAAGCGCCCCGGCAATCGGGACTTCCACGGTGAAGGAGACCAAAGAAGTTGATGCACTAATTAGTTCGAAGCGAACTAACAAGTGCGGGCTGTTTGACAAGTGAAGATGAAGAAAGAGAAACGTGGACGGCGGAGTCCTTGCGGGTCTCGGGATTGAAGGCTTCGGCTTTTGGTTCTGGGATCGGACGAGAAGACTTCGGCGGACAATGTTTCAAAGGTAACACCATGGTTTTCG
>NZ_JAUEUK010000018.1:0-82960 GCF_032487555.1 Bradyrhizobium sp. SZCCHNRI1029 | reverse complement strand
CTTGACGAATCGAGCCGATTTTGAAGTGTCAACCATCTCCCCGAACACCCGTCAGCTATGTCCCCGGGCTGAACACTACGCTCGCAATGACGACTTCTATAGTGGCGCAGCGCTCTCGCCGCGATCACTCGACAGCTTTGAAGCTAACGACGCCACGACGATCACCACGGCAATCAGCCCGATCACCAGCGTGCAGATCGCGTTGATCTCCGGCTTCACCCCGAGCCGTACTTCCGAATAGATCCGGATCGGCAGCGTCGCCGAGCCCGGGCCGGTGGTAAAGCTCGCGATCACGAGATCGTCGAGCGACAGCGTGAAGGCGAGCATCCAGCCGGCGACCACCGCCGGGGCGATCAGTGGCAAGGTGACCATCACGAACGCGCGCAAGGGATCGCAGCCGAGGTCCATCGCGGCTTCCTCCAGGCTGCGGTCGAGCGAGACCAGCCGCGACTGTACGATCACCGCAACGAAGCACATCGTGAGGGTCGTGTGGGCGAGCGTCACCGTCCAGAAGCCGCGCTCGGCCTCCAGCGCCACGAACAGCAGCAGCAGCGACAGGCCGGTGATCACCTCGGGCATCACCAGCGGCGCATACAGCATGCCGGAGAACAGCATGCGGCCGCGAAATCCCTGGCCGCGCGACAGCGCCACCGCGGCAAGGGTGCCGAGCAAGGTCGCCACCGTCGCCGAGGTGGCGCCGACGCGCAGGCTCATCCAGGCTGCATCGATCATCGCGCGGTCGTTGAAGAACTCGTGATACCAGCGCAGCGACCAGCCGCCCCAGACCGTGACCAGCCGCGAGGCGTTGAACGAATAGATCACCAGGATCAGGATCGGGAGGTAAAGAAAGGCGAGCCCAAGCGTCAGCGAGGCGACGTTGAAGCGCGACAGGCGGGAGGGATTAGGCACGATCTCCTCCTCCCTCAATCCCAGTGAAACCCTCTCCGTTCCCTCCCCCCTTGTGGGGGAGGGTCAGGGAGGGGGGCACCCAGCAAAGACCGCCGATGCGGACCCCCACCCCCAACCCCTCTCCGCAAGGGGGAGGGGAGCGAGAGAACGTGCCTTGCTGTACGCCATCCATCACCTGCTCTCCTCCAACTGCCGGCGCTGCAGCCGGTCGTAGAGCAGAAGCGGAAGCAACAGCACGACCAAGAGGACCACGGCGATGCTGGAGGCCACCGGCCAGTCCTTGTTGGTGAAGAATTCAAGCCACAGCGTCTGGCCGATCATCAGCGATTTCGAGCCGGCGAGCAGATCGGGAATGACGAACTCGCCGACGATCGGAATGAAGCACAGCAGCGCGCCGGCGCCGACACCCGGCAGCGACAGCGGAAACGTCACCAGCCAGAAGGTCTGGCGCGGCGAGGCGCCGAGATCGGCGGCGGCCTCTTCCAGGGCCGGCTCCAGCTTCGTCAGCGTCGCAAACAGCGGCAGGATCATGAAGGGCAGATAGGAATAGACGATCCCGACATACATCGCGCTGTCCGTCGACAGCCACACCACCGGCGCGGACACCAGATGCAGCGCGAGCAGGATCTGGTTCAACAGGCCGTCATGCTGCAGGATGTTGACCCAGGCATAGATGCGAATCAGGAACGAGGTCCAGAACGGGACGATGACCAGCATCATCGCGATGCCCTGCCAACGCCTGGGCAGCCGCGCCATGCCATAGGCGATCGGGTAGCCGATCAGGAGCAGGATCGCGGTCGACGTCGCCGCGACGACGACGCTGCGCAGATAGGACGCGAGATACAGATCGTCCGACAGCAGCAGACGGAAATTGTCGAGCGACAGCGCCGCAAATGCATCCCGAAGCGACGACAAACCATCAGCCAGCGAGAACACCGGCGTATAGGGGGGCTGCGCGATCGCAGTCTGCGACAGGCTGATCTTGGCGACGAAGGCGAACGGCACCAGGAAGAACAGCACCATCCAGACGTAAGGCGCGATCGCCGCAAATCGCGCCGGACGCGAGAAGATGCGGCGCGCGCTCATCGCTCCAGCACCACGCAATCATCGGGCGTGAACCAGGCCACGACGCGCTGGTTCAGCCCATAGCCGTCGGCGTCGAGCCGGGCCGTGTTGGCTTGCGACGCGTGCAGGACAGCGCCGCCGTCGAGCTTGATCTTGTACACGGTCTTGCCGCCGAGATAGCTCGCATCGGAAATGGCGCCCTCGACACAGTTGATCGCTGCGGCATCAGCCGCCGGCCGGCGAAGCGCGAGGCGGATCTTCTCGGGACGGATCGCGACTGCGACCTTGCTCTCGCTGATCGGAGTGACGGGTTGCGCCGCGGCGAGCTCGCCGGCAGCGGCGGTCGTGATCCGGAGCCGGTGCGACTCACGCGCGGTCACCTCGCCCTCGAACAGGTTGATGTCGCCGACGAACTCCGCGACCCACCGCGACACGGGCTCTTCATACAGGCGGCGCGGTGCAGCGACCTGCTCGAGCCTTCCCGCGTTCATTACCCCGATCCGGCTCGCCACCGTCATCGCCTCCTCCTGGTCGTGGGTGACGATGATGAAGGTCATGCCGAGCTTGCGCTGCAGCTCCATCAGCTCGAACTGCGTGCTCTCGCGCAGCTTCTTGTCGAGCGCCGCCATCGGCTCATCGAGCAGCAGCACCTTCGGCCGGCGCGCCAGCGAGCGTGCCAGCGCGACGCGCTGCTTCTGTCCCCCGGACAGTTGATCGGGCTTGCGCTTCTCCAGGCCTTCGAGCCGGACCAGCGCCACCATCTCCGCGACGCGGGTGGCGATCTCGGCGCGCGGCATGCCGGCGCGCTTCAGGCCGAAGGCGATGTTGTCGCGCACGTTCAGATGCGGGAACAGCGCGTAGTTCTGGAACATCATGTTGACGGGCCGCTGATGCGGCAGCACCTGCGCGATCTCCTCGCCCGATAGCAGGATGCGCCCTTCATCCGGCGTCTCGAAGCCGGCCAGCATGCGCAGCAAGGTCGTCTTGCCGCAGCCGCTGGGGCCGAGCAGCGCGAAGAACTCGCCGGCTCGGATGTCGAGCGAGACGCCGTCGACGGCGCGGAAGCTGCCGAAAGTCTTGACGACGTTCTCGATCCGCAGGATCGGCGGCTGAGGATCGGGGCGCGGTTCCGGCAGTGGTGATGCCGCCGGCTCCTCGGCGGGCGCTGGATTTGCGATGTCGTCAGCCATGTCCTGATCAAATCACCCTGCCCGGCCACAACGCCCGGCCGGTCGGCAAGCTAGCCGCCCATGGATTGCAGCTCAACCGCACGGGCCGGACTATCCCCGCTCGCGTCAGCGGCCTGCGGCGAGCCCCGGCCACAGGCGACCGTCGCCATGAACGCGGCGAGCGCATCGCGTTCGGCAGCGGGAAGCGTCAGGCCCAGCTTGGTCCGCCGCCATAGAACGTCGTCGGGAAACCGCGCCCATTCGCGCGTCATGAGGTAGCGGACCTCCGCCTCCGTCAGCTTCGGCCCGAACGCCTGTCCGAGATCGGCCCGGCATCTCGCCCCGCCGAGGATCTCCGCCAGCCGGGTGCCATAGGCGCCGACCAGCCGCCGGGCCTCGGCTTCGCCGAGAAAGCGCCAGCGCTCCCGTGCGTCGTCGACGAGATCCTCGAACCGATCCCAGGCGAAATCGCCACCCGGAAGCGGCGCGCTCGCAGTCCAGCGCGGCGACATCGGGTAGAAGCGCGCAAGCCGCGAGACCGCCCGCTCGGCCCGGTACCGGGCTGTCGTGACATCGCCGCCGCACATGGTCAGGAGCGGCGCCTTGGCGGGCTCCTTGGCGCGGCCGGCATCAAGGCTCACGATCGTTTCCAATTCCCCGCTGTCGGCAGCACGCAGCACCATCATGTTGGCGCCGGACACGCTCCGGACCACATCCGCGGGCTGGACGTCCGAGCGGAAATAGCGGTTCGCCGCCTTGCAGAGATAGGCCACGTCTGCCGCCGGCACCGCCACCACGGCTGGGTCGCCCTTGAAGCCGTGGGCCACCGTGCCGATCAGGGTGAAATCTTGCTCGTAGGGCTGGGCAAAGATCAGCCTTCCATCCGAATTCTGAAACACGTAGACCGCTTCGACATCGAACAGCCGCGGCACGATGATCTGGCTAACCTGCCGCGCGGTGACCCGCGGCGGCGGCTGACGCAGCACGGTTTCCGCCGTCGAGACGCTCCACGCGCCGGTGGCGTTGGCGAGCGCGCGCGAAGTGACGATGCGGCGATGGCCGCGGTCGATGATGGCGAGCCGCCATAGATGGTCACGGTCGGCTCGCACGCAGCGGGCGCCGGTGCGGATCTCTGCGCCGCGCTCGGCGGCATCCATCGCGGTCAGAACCACCAGGCGGGAATCGTCGACCACGCAGTCGGAATAGTCGAACGCCGTCCCGATCGGACGCTTCAGGGCATCGCCGATCGGATGATGCGTGACGTCGAGCACCGACGCGGCCGGCAGCCGGTTGCGCGTAGCGAGGCGATCGTAGAGCCAGAGCCCTGCGCGCAGCTGCCATGGCGGCCGCTCATTGGCGTGAGCCGGAATCGCAAAGCGGATCGGCCGCACCAGATGCGGCGCGACCGTGAGCCAGACGTCGCGCTCGGCGAGCGCGCGGCGCACGCGCAGAAAGCCGCGGCGCTCCAGCGCCGCGAGGTCCCCATGCACCAGCCGCGACGTGGCCGACGAGGCGGCGCCGCCAAGATCGCCCTGCTCGACCAGGATCACGCGCAAGCCGCGGCCGGCCGCATCGCGTGCCAGGCTGACGCCGTTCAGACCGCCGCCGATGATCGCAAGATCGTAGTCCGCCATACGCAAGGTCTTCGAGCGTGCCAGGGCGAATGATCGTAGACCGGCGGAAATGATTCTCGTAGCGGCCGAGCTGTCGTGCGCGCGGATAAATTCGCGCTGTTGCGCAACAGCCTCTGACCGGAGTGCCTGGTCAGCCCGTCTTGCGAACGGACGCGACGTCGTCGTCGTGAGCGCGACCGACAATGCCGTCGTATTTGTTGATCGGCAGGGGCTTGCCGAGCAGATAGCCCTGAACCGAGTCGCAGCCCTGCTCGGCGAGGAAGCCAAGCTGCTCGGGCGTCTCGACGCCTTCCGCCACGATCGACATGTTCATGCCGTGACCCAGACCGATGACCGCACGAATGATCGCCGCCGATTGCGGATTGCGGCCGATGTTCATGACGAAGGCGCGGTCGATCTTGATCTTGTCGAACGGGAATGCCTGCAGGTAGCTCAGCGACGAGTAGCCGCTGCCGAAATCGTCCATCGAGACGCGAACGCCGAGCGCCTTCAGCCGGCGCAGCAGCGCGACACCGCGATCGAAATCCTCGATCAGCACACCCTCGGTGATCTCGAGCTCGAGCCTGCCGGGCGCGAGCCCCGTCTCGATCAGGATCGAGTGGACCAGCGCAACGAGGTCGCCATGGACGAACTGGGCCGGGGACAGGTTGACCGCGACCTGCAGCGGCTTGGGCCACGACGCCGCCTCGCGGCAGGCCTCGCGCAGGATCCACTCGCCCATCTCGACGATGAGGCCGCTCTCTTCCGCAAGCGGAATGAAGTCGCTCGGCGGCACGAAACCCCGGACCGGGTGCTGCCAGCGCGCCAGCGCCTCGAAGCCGATGATCTCGCTGGCGTCGACCGTGCGGCCGGAGACGGCCTGCGGCTGGAAGTACAGCGACAGTTCGCCATGCTTGATCGCGACAGACAGCTCCTGATGCAGAACGCGGCGGTCGCGAATCTGCTGATCCATTTCAGGCTCGTAGAAGGTGATGCTGCCGCGCGATTTGGCCTTGGCGCGGAACAGAGCGGCACCCGCATTGGCGAGCAGCGACGCCGGATCCGAACCATTGTGCGGGAACACCGAGATGCCCGTCGTCAGCGCGGTGCGGATCGACTTGCCCTCGATCTGGAAGTCCACCGCGATCGCCGCCGCCAATTGCTCGGCCAGCGCCCTGCCCGTTTCCGGTTGCTTGCCGTCGATGATCAGCCCGAACTCATCGCCGGAGAGCCGCGCGACCACCCCGCCCCGGGCAACGGCATGGACGCGACGGGCGACCTCGATCAACAGCTTGTCGCCGATGGCGTGGCCGAAGACGTCGTTGACGTCCTTCAGGCCCTTGAGATCGACGTTCAGGACCGCGAACTCCTCGTCCGTATCCGCGCAGGCCTCGATCATCTGGCTCAGGGCCTGCAGGAACGCGGCGCGGTTCGGCAGATCGGTCAGGCCGTCGTGATAGGCCATGTGCGCCATCCGCGATTCGGTCTGGCGCCGGTCGGTGACGTCCTCATAGGTCTTGATCAGATATTGCGGCTCGCCGGTCTCGCCCAGCACGGTTGCCCGCCGGGTCAGGAACAGCCGCAGGCCGTCCTTGGTCGAGATCGGATGTTCCTCGGTCAGAAGGCCCCGCTTCTTGATGGCGGCTTCGTCGCGCGCCGTGATCAGTCTGGCCTCGCGCGGATTGAAGATGTCGGCGGTGGTCAGGCCCGTGGCGTCCTCGCGCTTGCGGTTGAGGATGATCTCGGCGCTGCGGTTGGCGAGCAGATAACGGCCGTCGCTGACGCTCTCGACGATGAGCGAAACCGGAATGTTGTCGACAACCAGTTCCAGGAACTTCTTGCTGTTCTCCAGCTCGCGGCTCAGCGATCGCCGCTCCGTGGCATCGTCGAACAGCGCGATGAGGAATTGCGGTTCGTTCTTGTCGTTGCGTGCAACGACCCGGTGGGCGTCCAGGATGCGCTTCTCGTCACCGCGTTGAACCACGAGTTCGCTGCAATAGGTGGTGCCAGGTGCCAGCATCGCTTCGCGATCGGCAGCCGCGATGTCGGCCGCGGTCTCCTCGCCGAACAGGTCGCTCGGGCGCCGTCCGATGATCTGATCCCGCGGCACCTGCGCGAACTGCTCGAACGCCCGGTTGGCAAAGATGTAGCGGCCGTCCTCGATGTTCTTGGCGGCGACGCAGACGGGAACCTGATCGACCACCGATTCCAGGAACTGCTTGGTCGAGGCGAGCTCGCGCTCCAGCCGGTGCTGCACCGTACAGTCTTCATGGATGCCGATCGATCCTCCGGTGGGAAGACGGAAAATCTGGGCACGCACCACACGTCCGTCGGGCAATTCGGTCAGGCACCCGTCCGGTGCCCGCGCCTGGCGCGCATAGTCCTCGACCGTCAGATTGAGCAGGCCACGCTGCCGCCGCAACTCGACCAGATCCCGGCCGGTGCAACCGGGCGGAATGTCGGCCCGGCTCATGCCGTAGATCTCGAGAAAGCGATGATTGTAGAAGACGACGCGGTTGGCGGCGTCCGTCAGCATCAGCCCCTGGCTCAGATTGTTGAGCGCGGAGCTGATGAAAACATTACGCCGCAGTTGTGCCCGCTTGGCGCGCCGCAAGGCCGAATGGATCCAGATCACGACCGACGCGAGGAAGGCGCAGACGACAACGCCGGCGATCAACACCTTCCAGAGCACGTCCGGCTCGATGGTGGCCAAGTAACCGGAGGGCGAGAAATCGGAGGAAGCGGCCCAGGCCCGGGTCGGCGCAGCCGCCCACGCTGCCATGGCGGCCACCGAGGCCGCAACGACACGCGCAGAAAACGCGTTTCGGTCGCTCGCCTGCCAATTCTTGCCAGCCATCAATCACCCGCGGTATTCGGCGACAGTATCTGGCTTCACCTATTGGGATCGGGTAAACGGGTTCTGCAAACTTCGAAAAAGACGAAGCAAATTTGGTCAATGGCGCCTTATGATGAATGGTTTGCTAAGGGCCCTCGCACTCCGGACCGGGGTTCCGCCCACCAGGGATTGCAGCGAGGCATGACTTCTCCCAATCGTCTCAGGACTATGCATGGATAGAGTGGATTGCGTCGTCGTTGGCGCCGGCGTCGTCGGACTTGCCGTCGCACGTCAATTGGCGCGGGCCGGACGCGAGGTCATCGTTCTCGAGGCGGCCGAGGGTATCGGAACCGTCACTTCGTCTCGCAACAGCGAAGTGATCCACGCCGGCATCTACTACAAGGCCGGGAGCCTGATGGCCCGCTTCTGCGTGGCCGGCAAACGCCTACTTTACCGCTATTGCGACGACCATGGCGTGCCCTACCGCAATTGCGGGAAGCTGATCGTTGCGACCAATCCGGCCGAGACCGAGAAGCTGCAGGGCATCCGCGCGCACGCCGAAGCCAATGGTGTCGAAGGTATGCGGCTGCTATCCGGAACCGAAGCGCTGGCGCTGGAGCCGGCCCTGGCCTGCCAGGCCGCGCTGCTGTCGCCGTCCACCGGCATCCTCGACAGCCATGCCTTCATGCTGTCGCTGCGCGGCGAGATCGAGGATGCCGGCGGTGCCTTCGCCTTCCACACGCCGTTGCTGCGGGCCAAGGCGACCGGGGGATCAATCGAGGTCGATGCGGGCGGCGCGCAACCGATGAGGCTGAGCTGCCGGCTGCTGGTGAACGCCGCCGGCCTCGACGCGCCGAAGCTGGCGCGGCTGATCGACGGCATGCCGTCGTCGCTGATGCCGACGGCCTATCTCGCCAAGGGCAACTATTTCAGCTGCAGCGCCCGGGCACCGTTCAGCCGGCTCATCTACCCGGTGCCGGAACCAGGCGGCCTCGGCGTGCACCTCACGCTCGACATGGCAGGCCAAGCCAGATTCGGCCCCGACGTCGAGTGGATCGACCGGATCGACTATACGGTCGATCCGGCGCGCGCCGAGCGCTTCTACCCGGCGATCCGCAAGTATTGGCCGTCGCTGCCGGATGGGGCGCTGATGCCGAGCTATTCCGGTATCAGGCCGAAGATCGTACCGCCGGCCGTGGCGTCGCAGGATTTCGTCATTCAGGGCCCGCGCGATCACGGGGTGCCCGGACTCATCAATCTGTTCGGAATTGAATCGCCTGGATTGACGTCATCGCTCGCGATTGCGGCTCACGTCTGCGATCTCGCCTCGAGCTGAAGACCCCAGATATCGCGATGAACGGCGTGTCGCGATAGATGCGCCGGCAGACAACGCAGGCAGACAACGCAGGCAGATGCGTCCGCCTCATCGTATATCGCAACTAATTTGATTGGAGTTGCGTCTGGGATGGACTCGTCACCATCCCAGGCGCACGGTCTTACGATCAGATGGTACGGCGGATGATGGTCACATGTCAGTGAAGTGTTTCGCTGGTTACCTGTCTCAAGCGCTCGATCTCATCCTTCACCATCAGTTTGCGTCGCTTCAGTTCGACAATTCGCAGGTCGTCCGTCGATGGATGCAGGAGAGCTTGATGCAATTCGTTTTCAAGAACTTTATGCTTACGCTCCAGTTCAACGAGATGCGCCTGAATGGCCATTCGAAACCTCCTCGGTAGGTGAACCTGAGATTCGACCAGGGCTAATGAGTGTACACAAGTCGCTTGACCTGTCGATGGGGCCAAAAGACCGCACATGCAAATTTGAGCGCCGTGTGTAACGAAGCGTGAGCAGATCCGGACGAATCTAAAGCCGGCGCCAACCCGAAATTCACGGGACAGCTGCACCGATCTCGAGGAGTGCGACTTGCTTATCAGCTTCGCAGGCGCAATATTTGCGCCCGCCTTCGCAAGGCTTTCCACTTCCTTCCGCTTTTTTGCTATCATAGATCATGGCTGACCAAGACGAGCGCGAACTGCAGGCCGAACTCGCGCGCCTGCAGCAGGAGCACCGCGATCTCGACGCGGCGATCGACGCTTTGCATCAATCGCCCGCCCCCGATTTGTTGCGGCTGCAACGACTGAAGAAGCGGAAGCTTCTGCTACGCGATCGGATCGCCTTCATCGAAGACCAGATCACGCCCGACATCATCGCCTGAGGCGAAGCGTCAGCACGGCTGACCGTATGCACACAAGCAATACGCAACAGCGGTGCAGGATTTGCCGAAGCGCCTTGACAACAAGAACAAAAAGAGAACAATCGGACCAGCCCCTCGTAACTCCTGACAACAAGGATGGTTGTGATGCCCGCCTCCTTCTCCCCACAGGATCGCCTCTATGAACAGGCCTGTGACCAAGCCATCGCGATGTGCGACGGCAATCTGCGCTCCACGATCAAGGCGCTGATCATGGCGAACGAGTATCTCGAGCTGGAGCTGCAGGAGCTGCGGGCGGCAATCTCCTGCGGCTGCATGCCCAACACCATTTCGGACGATGCGCAGAACAATGCGGCCTGAGCCCTAGGCCGTCGAGGCTCTCCGGACGTTTGCCACCGCGCTCGCTCGCAGCTTCGACGAAGGCCGGGAGGTGCGTGCAATGCCTGACATCACCTATTACGTCGCCATGCCGTTCAGACGGGACGAGGCAGGGATGCTGGTCGCAGGCGCGGCCGAGGAATGCCAGAGCTCGTCCGCAGCGCTGCGTCGTGCCGAAGCGATGTCGCGCTTGCCGGACAACATCGGCGCCATTGCCTTCAGCCGCAGCGGAGATCCCTTGCTGGGGGAATTCTGCGACGCCCGGCTGCTGCACAAGTTCGGCGAGTTGCCCGACGATCTCGGCGAGTTGTGAGCGCCGTGCACAGCTCTGTCATCGGAGCGGACGGCCCACGAGCGTCACCGCTGGTCGCCCGACAGGGCCGTGCCGTGCGCGGGGCTCTCGTACCTCCGCTGGGCCTTGCGCATATACATCGCACGGTCGGCTTCCTCCAACGCACGTACTGGGTTGACGCGCTTGTCGAGAAGGGCAATCCCGGCCGACGCGCCGGCACGCACGGTCTGATCGCCGAAGGTGAAGGTCAGGCTGTCGATGGCCTGTTCCAGCTCCGTCGCCTTGGCATGTGCGTCCGCCGCGCTGAGGTGCCAGAGCAGCACGCCGAACTCGTCGCCGCCGAGCCGACCGATCACGTCGGAGGATCGGACATGCTCGCCGAGGACACGCGCAACCGCCTTCAGGACCTCATCACCGGCGGCATGGCCGAACGTATCATTGATCGGTTTCAGCCGATCGACGTCGAGCACGATGAGAGCACCGGTCGCGTCGTAGCGCTTGATGAAGGCGATGGAACGATGGAGTTCGCGGGCGAAGCCGCGACGATTAAAGATGTCGAGCAGGAAATCGCGCTCAGCGGAGGCCGTCAGCTCGGCGATCCGGGCCTGTGCTGTCGCCAACTCGGCCTTGAGGCGTCGGATCGTGTGCCGCGCGCCTGCCGGTACGGAACCGGGTTCAGGAGCCCGCGCGCGCCGCGAAGGCCGATGACGGTAGCGGGTTCTTCGCTTCCCGGCTCGCCACGCGGCCGCCATGCGCTTCTTTTTCATCGGACACCTGCCGCGCCATCGTTTGGGCTTGCCGGGCTTGACCAAGACAGGATAGTCCATTCGGACCTCCATGCCATGGCTTGCCGCTGTCAGGACCGATCCTATACTCCGGCCCATGCTGATGGATTCCCGAGAAGAATTGAGGTCATGACCGCCCCGATCGCCATCATCATGGGAAGCCAGTCGGACTGGGATACCATGCGCCATACCGCCGAGACGCTTGACGCCCTGGGCGTGAGCTACGACGCCCGGATCGTCTCGGCGCACCGCACCCCGGACCGGCTGTATGCTTTCGCCAAGGGTGCCAAGGCGGCGGGCTACAAGGTCGTGATCGCCGGTGCCGGCGGCGCCGCCCATCTGCCGGGCATGACGGCCTCGCTCACGGAACTGCCCGTGTTCGGCGTTCCCGTCGAGTCGAAGGCGCTGTCGGGGGTCGATTCGCTGTATTCCATCGTCCAGATGCCGGCCGGAATTCCAGTCGGAACGCTCGCCATCGGCAAATCCGGCGCCATTAACGCAGCGCTGCTGGCGGCCAGCGTGCTCGCTCTCTCGGATTCCGCGCTCGCCGGCCGTCTGTCGGCTTGGCGCCAGGCGCAGACCAATGCGATCGCCGAACGTCCGGAGGGCACGGCGTGACCGACTCCAATCGGGTGAAGCTCAAGCCCGGCGACACCATCGGTATTCTCGGCGGCGGCCAGCTCGGCCGCATGCTGGCGCTTGCTGCGGCGCGGCTGGGGCTGCGCTGCCAGGTGTTCTCGCCGGACCCGGACTCCCCCGCCTTCGACGTCGTGCTGAACGCAACCTGCGCCGAATATGCCGACGTCGAGGCGCTCGAGCTGTTCGCCAATGACGTCGACGTCGTCACCTACGAGTTCGAAAACGTCCCCTCGGCTGCGGCCATGGTGCTGGCGGCCAGACGCCCGGTGCTGCCGCGGCGTTCGGCGCTCGAGACCACCCAGGATCGCCTCACCGAGAAGGATTTCGTCACCTCGCTGGGCATCGGCACCGCGACCTATGCGGATGTGTCCTCGGTCGCCACCTTGCGCGAAGCCGCGTTCCGGATCGGCTTACCGGCCGTGCTGAAGACGCGGCGATTCGGCTATGACGGCAAGGGTCAGATCAAGATCCACCAGGGTGACGATCTCGAGCGGATCTGGGCCGAGCTCGGCACCAAATCGGCCATCCTCGAAGCGTTCGTTCCGTTCGAGCGCGAGATCTCGGTCGTGGCGGCCCGAGCGGCCGACGGTCAGGTCGAGTGCTTCGACGTGACCGAGAACGAGCATCGCGATCACATCCTGAAGGTGTCGCGGGCGCCGGCGCGTATCCCTGATGCGCTCGCCGACGAAGCCAGGGACATTGCCAGCCGGATCGCGACCGCCCTCGACTACGTCGGGGTGCTGGCCGTGGAGATGTTCGTGGTGTCGGACGGTCCCACTCCAGGCGTCCTGGTCAACGAAATTGCCCCGCGGGTGCATAATTCCGGCCACTGGACCCTCGATGGCGCCTCGATTTCCCAATTCGAACAGCACATCCGGGCGATCGCCGGTTGGCCACTCGGCAAGCCGCTGCGCCACGGTCACGTCACGATGACGAACCTGATCGGGGACGAGATCGACAGCTACGAGCAGTGGCTCACGGTTCCGGGCGCCACCGTGCATCTCTACGGCAAGGGCGCCGCTCGTCCGGGCCGCAAGATGGGGCATGTGACCCAGGTCTCGCCACTGCCGCCGAGGCAGGGCTGAAATAAACCGCTCCGGCGGGGTTAAACTTGCGGTCAAGAGCCCGTCAGCGGGTGGACAGCGAGGATGTCCTCTGATACACGGGCGCGCTCAAGGTCAAGGGCGCGGCCATCTGCCAGCCCTGGCTTCACCAGATTTCAAACCGATAGACTGAGAAAGAGGATGCCGCGTGCAGGTTCTCGTTCGCGATAACAATGTCGATCAAGCCCTCAAGGCGCTCAAGAAGAAGATGCAGCGTGAGGGCATTTTCCGCGAGATGAAGCTTCGCGGCCATTACGAGAAGCCGTCCGAGAAGAAAGCCCGCGAGAAGGCCGAAGCCGTGCGTCGTGCGCGCAAGCTGGCCCGCAAGAAGTTGCAGCGTGAAGGCCTGCTGCCGATGAAGCCGAAGCCGGTGTTCGGCGCTGGCCCCGGCGGTGACCGTGGTGCTGGTCGTGGTCCGGGTGCAGGTGCCCGTCCCAGCGCGCCGCGCTGATCTGGCCAGATTGATCTGACGTCGTCTGAAGCGCGGGCCTTTGGCTCGCGTTTTTGTTTTGGGCGCCTCCTTTTGATTTCGCGCCTCCTGCCATCCGGCGACCAGGGTCAATCCGGGTTGCGCCGCCGCTCCTCGCATCGCTGCAGAGTTCGCCACTCCAAAGAAAAAGCGGCAGACCGCCCCGGCCCACCGCCTCGATCGCGTCCGCGAACGCTTCGATCGGCTACTTCGGCAACACTGAGTGGAACACCGATTTGGCTGCGGACATCATGTCCTGCGCCACGTTGGACATCTGGTCCTTGATCGATGGATCAGTCTTGTCGGCGCGCAGGTCGAGCGGACGCAACTGCTGGACAGGGATCTCCGCCGGAGGGGTCGGGCGCCCGTCCGGCTGCAATGATCCCGTGTAGGGCGGGCTCGAGGCCGACGGCAAGGCAAAGCCCTGCTCGACCGGTGGCGCAGACACCGTCACGGGAGGCGGCAGCGGACGGACCGGAGACACCGGTGGCGCGACGGTCGCGATGCGCGGCGCCTCGCCAGCGCCCCGGGGTACGTCGCTCGACGGCTTCTCGACAGCCGCCTTGCCGGTACCTTCGCTCGCGCGCAACCGCTCGATCGCCGCGCGGGCGAGATCAGCAGCATCCCGGCGATCTTCCTGCTGGGTCGCTGGGGCCTCGGCCGGAGTACCGCGCGCAATCAGCTTTTCCCGGGGCGACGCGGGATGGCGCGAGGCCTGCGGATCGGCCGGGAGGCTCGCCGTTTCGGCCGGCTTCACTTCGACTGCCTTCTCTGCAGCCTTGTCGGCCAGCGACTTCTCGGACACGCCCTTGGCCTTGATGCCGGGAGCGGGAATGCTCGAGACCTCGTTCGACGTTTCCGCCGGCTTGGCGTCAGACTTGGGATCGGCCTTCGCTTCCAGCTTGGCAGGGTCGGTCCCCTTGCCCGTGGATTTCGGGGCGTCGCTCTTTGAGCCGGTGAGCTTGGCGTAGGCAGCCGACGCCACCGACGCCACGGTCGATGGCGGCGAGTCCGGCTTGGTGTTGATGTAGTGATTGACGATGTAGGCCCCGATGATGGTGGCAACCACCGACGGGATGATCTCCATGGCGAACTTTGTGAGATATTTCAGCATGCTGACCACTCCCGCGCGGTATTTGCGGGAACTTTGAGGCACAATTAAGGGACCATCCCACACCTTCCGAAGCTCGCAGACTGCACTCCGCGCAGACGCGACCGCCGAAAAGTCGTTTCCTGAAATCCTTTGAAACCGGAGCCAGCAATCCGAGGGTGTTGCCACAGCTTCCGGATCGCCGGCTCAAGATACCACAATCAGCGGCATCCCGGTAAACAATTGGTTACGGCTTCAATTCAACTTCGAGGAAAACGATCTCGGAACCGGTCTCGTTCAGCACATCGTGTTCGACACCGGCCTTTCGGAAATAGGATTTGCCGACCGCGAGCTGCGCCTTCGAGCGCTCGCCGGACGGCGCCACGATCGTCATCTCGCCCGCGGTGACCGGCACGATCACGTAATCCATCTCATGAACGTGGCGCCCCGTGGCACTGCCGGGCAATAGCCGCCACTCCGTAACGCGGACTTCGGGCGTATCGACCTGGACGTCGGACTGAGCGCTGAGCATGCTGGATCTCTTGAATCAGGGGACGAAGAGCAGGAACACGAATATCGCGAACACCACCATGTGCACCAGCCCGAACAGGATGTTCGTCCGTCCGGTGCCGAAGGTCAGCATACTCAGGACGAAGGTCAGGACCAGCAGCACTGTTCCCTGCGGGTCCAGCCCGAGGACGAGCTGCTTGTCCAGCACATGGGCGGCGGCCGCCACTGCCGGGATGGTCAGCCCTATGGTGGCGAGCGAGGAGCCAAGCGCGAGATTGATGCTCTTCTGAAGGTCGTTGGCGCGGGCGGCCGAGAGGGCGGCGACACTCTCCGGCAGCAGGATCAACAGCGCCACCAGCACGCCTGCGACCGCCTGCGGCGCCCCCGTTGCGGCAACGCCGGCGTCGACCACCAGCGAGAACTTCTTGGCAAGCAGGACCACAGCGAGCAGAGCGACCAGCAGCAGCCCGACACTGAGCAACAGCTTCGCACGCGGCAGCCGGACATCGTCATCGGCGAACCCAGCCGAGCCGCCGACGAAATAATCCCGATGGCGGGTGGTCTGCGTATACAGGAACACCGCGTAGAGCAGGATCGTCACGACGCTGACGAAGGCGATCTGCACGGCAGAATACACCGGACCAGGCGACGTCAAGGTATAATTCGGCAGCACCAGTGTGATGGTTGCCATCGTAAACAGTACGCTGAGATACAGATTGGCACCGGAGACCAGCACGTCCTGCTCGCGATAGCGCAAGCCGCCGATGAAGATGCAGATGCCGGCCAGGCCGTTGCACACGATCATGACGACCGCGAACACGGTGTCGCGGGCCAGCGCGGGCGCAGCCTTGTCGCCGAGCATGATGGTGGCGATCAGCGCCACCTCGATCACCGTCACCGCCAGGGTCAGGAGCAGCGTGCCGAACGGCTCGCCGATCTCATGCGCGATCACCTCGGCATGGTGCACGGCCGCGAACACCGTGCCGAACAGGATCACCAGCAGCACCGCGGCGAAGACCACGCCGGCGGCCGAAGGCGTGAAGTCATAATGCGTCGCCGTGACGATCGCGACGAGCGCGACCGCCAGGCCGGGAAAGATCACCGATGATGCGGGCGTTGCGCCCTTCACGCTCATGATTCGCGTCCTTCGATCCGTTCTGTCCGACTATGCGCGACCGCGAGGCGATCGTCACGCGGTCCGGCCGTGACCGGGTCAACCTGGACGGTCTCTGAAAGTGCCGTCGATCAGGTCAATGCGGGCTGAGCAGCGGATGGATCGGAAGCACGGTCAGCAGCACGAACAGCGGAATGAGGACGGCACCTGCCCGCAGCATGTAGCCGAAGAAACTCGGCATCTTGATGCCGCGCTCATTGGCGATCGCTGCGATCATGAAGTTCGGCGCATTTCCGATATAGGTCAGCGCGCCCATGTAGACTGCGCCCATCGAGATCGCCGCCAGCGTTCCCGAGAGCTCGCCCATCAGCAGCTTGGGATCGCCGCCCGCCAATTCGAAGAACAAGAGATAGGTCGGGGCATTGTCGAGGAAGGCCGACATCAGCCCGGTGAACCAGAAATAGGCGACCTCCCGCGGCGCGCCGGCGGGTGTCGTCACGGCATCCAAGAGCCAGCCGAAAGAGCCACTGCGCCCCGCATTCAGCATGGCGATGACCGGGACGATCGCGGTGAAGATCGCCGCGAACAGTTTGGCGACCTCTCGAATCGGCTCCCAGTTGAACCCGTTCGCCTCGCGGTGCTCGTCCGGCGTCAGCCACAGCGACAGTCCGGCGATCGTCACGAGGACGGCATCGCGCACGAGGTTCTGAAGCTCGACATGCGTGCCGAAAACGTCGAAGGAGATGCCCGGCTTCCAGGTCGCCGATAGCAGCGTATTGGCAACGATCGCGGCGATCAAAACGACATTGATGAGGCCGCGAATGCGCACCGGCTCCCTTGTTACGGACGCTTGCGACGCAAGCTTCTCCGCGCGGAAGCGCCACCAGTCGGTAGCGGCAAAGACGATGAGCAGCAATCCGGCGACGATCGCGGTCTGCAGCCAGAGATGTTGCGTCGTCCAGAAGAAGTCGACACCACGCAGAAAGCCGACGAACAGCGGTGGATCGCCGAGCGGGCTCAGTGCACCACCGACATTGGCGGCCAGAATGATGAAGAAGATCAGCACATGCACATTATGCGGCCGGCTCAGATTGGCGCGGATCAGGGGGCGCACCAGGATCATCGCGGCGCCCGTCGTGCCGACGACGCTCGCGATGATCGTGCCGAGTGCCAGGATGGCCGTATTTGTCGCAGGTGTACCTCTGATGTCGCCGGTCACCAGGATGCCGCCGGCCACCGTATAGAGGGCGAACAGCAGCACGATGAAGCTGAGATACTCGGCGAGCAGCGCGTGGACGAAGGCGGCGAGCGCCGTGCCGAGCCCTGCATTCCAGGTCAACGCCGCCAACGTCACCAAGGCCCATGCCGCGGCGATCTTTCCGTAGTGATGATGCCAGAACCTGGCAAACAGCAGCGGCCCGAGCGCAATCGACAACAGCAGTCCCACGAACGGCAGCGCGAACGGCCAGGTCATCGCGGAGCCGTTCAGCCCGGCCGCATGCGCCTGCACTGGCAGGCTCCCAAAGACAAGGAGTAGGATGGTCCCGCGCAGGGCCGGCCACCGCGATCCACGGACGTTACGGATTGTCGATGAAGCTCTTTGCCGTCTCAGTCGCACCAAAAAGATCCAGGTCATTATGTCCGCCGTCGGGAAACCGTACGAAGCGCTTGGGGTCATGCGCAAGTGCGAACAATCGTTCCCCGAAGCGGATCGAAATCGCCGGATCCCGTTCGCCGTGCATGATCAACAGCGGCACATGCACATTGGCGATGCGCTGGTCGGAATGGAAGCGGTCGAGCATCAGCAGGCTGACCGGGACGACCCTGAGCATCGCGGAGGCGACGTCCACCGTCGACGTATAAGGGGCTTCGAGGATCAACTTGGAGATCGGATGCTCCGCCGCGATGGCGGTGGCGACACCGCTGCCGAGGGAAAAGCCCCAGGCGACGATCCGTCCCGCCTCGTAGCGCTCTGTCGTGAACGCATAGGCGACTGCGGCATCTTGCAGCAGCCCGGGCTCACTGGGACTGCCGCTGGACCCCGCATAGCCGCGATAGGAAAGCGCAACGAGACCGGTACCGTCGGCCGTGAGCGCCTTGAAGCGCGACGCCACGCCGGCAAGAAAATCGCCATTGCCCGGGAAGTACAGAACGACCTTGCGGCCCGGCTTCGCCGGCACATGCCAGACGATGACCCGCTCGCCATCGGCCGAGGTCAGCACATGCTCCTCAGCCTGAGGAAGCCCGGCTGCAGCCGGTGCCGTGCGGCCGACCGGCGGAATGGGAAACAGCATCGCACGCTGGCGGACGAACAGGGCCGCAAGCACGATGCCGTAGACCGCCGCCAGGACGATCAGGAGCCATTTCAGAAACGTCATGGCTCCCGACGCCGTGGGCTACATGCCCTTGACGATGTTCTCGGTCATCTTCTTGGCGTCGCCGAGCAGCATCATCGTGTTGTCGCGGTAGAACAGCGGATTGTCGATGCCGGCATAGCCCGAGGCGAGCGAGCGCTTGATGAACATCACGGTGCCGGCCTTCCAGACTTGCAGCACGGGCATGCCGTAGATCGGCGAGGACTTGTCCTCCTCGGCCGCCGGATTGGTGACGTCGTTGGCGCCGATCACGAAGGCGACGTCGGCCTGGGCGAATTCCGAGTTGATGTCCTCGAGCTCGAACACCTCGTCGTAGGGAACGTTGGCTTCGGCGAGCAGCACGTTCATGTGGCCGGGCATGCGGCCCGCGACCGGATGAATCGCGTATTTCACCTCGACACCTTCCTTCTTCAGCGTGTCGGCCATCTCGCGCAGCGCGTGCTGCGCCTGGGCGACCGCCATGCCGTAGCCGGGGACGATGATGACCTTGGAGGCGTTCTTCATGATGAAGGCGGCGTCGTCGGCCGAGCCGAGCTTGGCCGGCTTCTGCTCGCCTGTCGCCCCGCCGGCCGCTGCGGTCTCGCCGCCGAAGCCGCCGAGGATGACCGAGATGAAGGACCGGTTCATCGCATGGCACATGATGTAGGACAGGATCGCACCGGACGAGCCGACCAGCGCGCCGGTGATGATCAGCGCCGAATTGCCGAGCGTGAAGCCGATGCCGGCCGCGGCCCAGCCCGAATAGGAGTTCAGCATCGAGATCACGACCGGCATGTCGGCGCCGCCGATCGGGATGATCATGAGCACGCCGAGCGCCAGCGCCAGCAGCGTCACCATCAGGAAGTCGAAGCCGCCGCCGGTCATCACCAGGCGGACCACGAAGAAGACGAGCGCGACCGCGAGCGCAATGTTGATGATGTGGCGCGCCGGCAGGATGATCGGTGCACCGCTCATCCGCGCGGACAGCTTGAGGAAGGCGATGACCGAGCCGGTGAAGGTCAGCGCGCCGATGGCGACGCCGAGCGACATTTCGACCAGGCTCTGCGGATGGATGTTGCCGGGCGTGCCGATGTCGAAGGCTTCCGGCGCGAAGAACGCGCCGGCGGCGACCAGCACCGCGGCCATGCCGACCAGCGAATGGAACGCCGCCACGAGCTCGGGCATCGACGTCATCGGCACCCGGCGCGCAATCACCGCACCGATACCGCCGCCGATCGCAACGCCGAGGATGACGAGCACCCAGGCGATCGCATCCGCCGGTGGATGCCCGGCCAGGGTGGTGGCGACCGCAATCGCCATGCCGGCCATGCCGAAGAAGTTGCCTTGCCGGCTCGAGGCCGGGCTCGACAGCCCGCGAAGAGACAGGATGAACAGCACACCTGCCACGAGATAAAGGAGTGCCGACAGATTGGCGTTCATTGCAGATGCCCCGTTGTGCCTGTCATCCCGCGTCGTGCGGCGTTGTTACCTGGACTTCTTCTTGTACATCGCCAGCATGCGCTGGGTGACGAGGAAGCCGCCGAAGATGTTCACGCAGGCGAAGATCAGCGCGACGAAGCCGAACGCTCGCGCCAGACCGCTGCCGCTCGAGAGCATGGGAACGCCGACCGCCAGCAGCGCGCCGACCACGATCACCGAGGAGATCGCATTGGTCACCGACATCAGCGGCGTGTGCAGGGCCGGCGTCACCGACCACACCACGAAGTAGCCGACGAACACCGCCAGCACGAAGATCGACAGCCGGAAGACGAAGGGGTCGACGGCTTGGACGACATGTTCCATGGCTCTGCTCCTTAGGCCTTCGGCTGGAAGTTCGGGTGGACGATGGCGCCATCCTTTGTCAAAGCCGTGGCCTTGACCAGCTCATCGTCCCAGTTGACCGCCAGTGTCTTTTCCTTCTTGTCGATCATCGTCTCGATGAAGGAAAACAGGTTGCGGGCGTACAGGCCGGAGGCGGACGCTGCGACCCGGCCGGCGAGATTGGGGTAGCCGATGATCTTGACGCCGTCGATCTCGACAGTCTCGCCGAGCTTGACGCCCTCGACATTGCCGCCACGCTCGACCGCGAGGTCGACCAGGACCGAGCCCGGGCGCATCGACTTCACCATCTCCATGGTGACGAGGCGCGGCGCTGGACGGCCGGGAATCAGCGCGGTTGTGATGATGACGTCCTGCTTCTTGATGTGTTCCGCCGTCAGCGCCGCCTGCTTGGCCTGGTACTCCTTGGACATCTCCTTGGCGTAGCCACCGGCCGTCTGCGCGTTCTTGAACTCCTCGTCCTCGACCGCCAGGAATTTGGCGCCGAGGCTCTCCACCTGCTCCTTGGTGGCGGGGCGCACGTCGGTGGCGGAGACCATGGCGCCGAGCCGGCGCGCGGTTGCGATTGCCTGCAGGCCGGCGACGCCGACGCCCATCACGAAGACCTTGGTCGCCGGCACGGTGCCGGCCGCGGTCATCATCATCGGGAAGGCGCGACCGAACGCCTCGGCGCCCTCGATCACGGCGCGGTAGCCGGCGAGGTTCGCCTGGCTCGACAGCACGTCCATCACCTGGGCGCGGGTGATGCGCGGCATCAGTTCCATCGCGAACGAGGCAATGCCGGCATCGGCCATCGCCTTGAGCGCGGTATCGTTGCCGTAGGGATCCATGATCGCGAACACCAAGGCGCCACGCCGGTAGTTGGCAAGCTCGGAGGCTTCCGGCCGTTTCACCTTGATGATGATGTCGGCGTCCTTGAGCGCATCGGCGCTCACGGTTGCGCCCGCCGCCGTGAACTCCGAATCCGGCAGGCCGGATTTGATGCCGGCGCCGGGCTCGACCGCGATCTCGGCACCCAACGCCTTGAACTTCTTCACCGTGTCGGGAGAGGCGGCGACCCGCGGCTCCAACGGGTCGATTTCCTTGGCGACGGCAATCTTCATGAGGCCTCCGGCGCGAATGCGCGCGCGAGCTTTAAGAGGGCGGGACGTCCATGGGCTACAGCGTGACGCCTGGTCAGCAATCGGCTTCGGCAGTCAGCTGAAGGCCCGCCAGCGGGGATGCCGGCGGGCCGATCGCGACATTAAGCGAGGAAAATAGCCATCAAGATGACGATGAGAGCGACGCCGATCGTGCCGTACTTCACCAGCCTGATGAAGCCCTCGTAGGTGGCCTCATGCGCCAGATAGTCGTTGCCGTCAGCCGTCGAGTAGGCGATCTCGCCATGGTTTGCCATCGGGGTCCCCCAGAGAAAATATGCTTTGTTAAGGTCGCATACCCCAAAGCCGATGCAAGGGCAACGGCTGGCATGCAAGGCAGTTTTATTACCTTTTCCGATCGCCCTATTGGCAAGGCCAATTATCACGGATCCAGCGCGTCAGGCTGGCCTCGCCGGCGCGCCTCTTCGACCCGTTCAACACATGTTATACGCCCCTACCCCATCCGCTCCAGCTCGTCGATCATCCCGGCGATGACCGAGAGACCACCGTCCCAGAACCTGGGGTCCTTGGCGTCCAGGCCGAACGGGGCGAGCAGCTCCGAATAGTGCTTGGTGCCGCCGGCCGCGAGCATCGCCAGATAGCGCTCGGCGAACCCCTCGGCGGCATGCTCGTAGACGGCGTAGAGCGAGTTCACGAGGCAGTCCCCGAAGGCATAGGCGTAGACGTAGAACGGTGAATGGATGAAATGCGGGATGTACATCCAGAAGTTCTCGTAGCCCGGCTTGATCTCGATCGCCTCGCCGAGGCTCTCGGTCTGCACCGACAGCCAGATCTGTCCCAGCCGCTCCGCGGTCAGTTCGCCGTTCTTGCGCTCGGTGTGGACAGCACGCTCGAACGAATAGAACGCGATCTGCCGCACCACCGTGTTGATCATGTCCTCGACCTTGCCGGCGAGCAGCGCCTGGCGCTGCCTCGCGTCCTTGGTCTCGGACAGCAGGCGCCTGAAGGTCAGCATCTCGCCGAACACGCTCGCGGTCTCGGCCAGCGTCAGCGGCGTCGGCGCCATCAGCGCACCGTTCTTCGCTGCCAGCACCTGGTGCACGCCATGACCGAGCTCATGCGCGAGCGTCATGACGTCGCGTGGCTTGCCCTGGTAGTTCATCAGCACATAGGGATGCGCCGAGGGCGTGGTCGGATGCGAGAACGCGCCCGGCGCCTTGCCCGGCCGCACCGGCGCATCGATCCAGCTCTGGTCGAAGAAGCGCTGGGCGATGTCGGCCATCTCGGGCGAGAAGCCGCGATACGCCGTCAGCACCATGTTCTTGGCCTCGGGCCAGGCGATGGTGGCATTGGCGGCGAAGGGCAGCGGCGCGTTGCGGTCCCAATGCGCGAGCTTCTTCTTTTTGAACCAGCGCGCCTTGAGCTGATAGTAGCGATGCGACAGCTTCGGATAGGCCGCGCGCACCGAGGCCACCAGCGCATCGACCACCTCGCGCTCGACGCGATTGTTGAGATGGCGCGAATCCGCAACGTCCTGGAAGCCGCGCCAGCGGTCGGAGATGTCCTTGTCCTTGGCGAGCGTATTGGTGATCAGCGCGAAGGTTCGCTCATTGGCCTTGAAGGTCTTGGCCAGCGCCTCGGCGGCGGCCTTCCGCTTGGCGCCGTCACGGTCCTGCAGGAAATTCAGCGTCGGCTCGATCGCGAGTTCCTTGCCACCGACTTGAAACCGTAGACCGGCGATGGTCTGGTCGAACAGCCGGTTCCAAGCCGAATAGCCGGTCTGCGACTTCTCGTGGAACAGCTGCTCCACGCGATCCTCGAGCTGATACGGCTTGTCCTTGCGCAGATCCTCGATCCACGGCCGGTAGTGACCGAGCGCGGGCGTCTCCATCGCGCGCGCGATCACGGCGTCGTCGATGCGGTTGAGCTCGAGCGGAAAGAACAGCAGATGCGTCGACGCGGCCGTCAGGCGCTCCGAGATGTCGCCGTAGAATTTCGAGATCGCGGGATCGACGCTGTCGCCGGCATGCGCGAGACCCGCGAAGGAGCCGAGCCGTCCGGCGAGGTCGTCGATGGCCTCGTAGCGCCGCACGGCTTCTGCGAGCCATTCGCCACCGTCTTCGCGCGCCACATGCTCGGCAAGCTTGCCCTTGTAGTCGGTCTCAAACGCGACGCATTCGGCATCCATCTTCGCGAGATCGTGAGCGATCTCCGGCGCGTCGATGCCCATATAGAGATCGCCGAGATTCCATTCGGGCAGCGTCCCGATCCCCGTCTTGGCCGCGACCACCTTCTTCGCCGGCTTTGCAGACGATTTGGCCGTCGCGCCACGCTTGGTCTTGGCGGCTGCCTGCTTCGACGGAGTCTTGACGACGGACTTCTTGGCCGGCCTGGCCTTGGCAGTCTTTGACGCGGTTTTGGGCGGAGGAGCAGCTTTGGTCGGCTTGCGAAGGGCAGAAGAGGCGCGCGAGGTCATCGGATGGGTAACCTGTTGTTCGAACGTTTATCCCGATCAGCGAGGTTTAAGGTTGCGTTAATCGGCGTCGGCGAGAGTGCCCCGATTCGAGACAGATAGTCGTAGCGTGCAAGGAAAGCCATGGCTGCCAGCATTTTGATTGCCGATGATGATCCGGTCCAGCGCCGGCTGGTGGAGAACATGGTGCAGAAATGCGGCTACGAGGCGGTCGTCGTCGAGACCGGCGACGCCGTCATCGAGAAGCTGACGAATCCTGATGCCGGCCCCATCGACGCAATCGTGCTCGACCTCGTGATGCCCGGCCTCGACGGCATGGGCGTGCTCTCCAAGATGCGCGAGACGGGGATCTCGATACCCGTGATCGTGCAGACCGCGCATGGCGGCATCGACAACGTGGTCTCCGCGATGCGCGCCGGCGCGCAGGACTTCGTCGTCAAGCCGGTCGGCATCGAGCGGCTCCAGGTCTCCCTGCGCAATGCGCTCAATACCTCGGCCCTGAAGGGCGAATTGCAGCGCATCCGGCACAGCCGCGAGGGGCGCCTGACCTTCGCGGACATCATCACCCGCGCCGAGGCGATGGCGCCGATCCTGCGCATCGCGGAGAAGGCCGCGGCTTCGTCGATTCCCGTGCTGATCGAAGGCGAATCGGGCGTCGGCAAGGAGCTGTTCGCCCGCGCGATCCACGGCACCAGCGAGCGCAAGACGAAGCCGTTCGTCGCCGTCAATTGCGGCGCGATCCCGGACAATCTGGTGGAATCGATCCTGTTCGGCCACGAGAAGGGCGCATTCACCGGCGCGACCGAGCGTCACATGGGCAAGTTCGTCGAAGCCCATGGCGGCACGCTGTTCCTCGACGAGGTCTCGGAGCTGCCGCTCACCGCCCAGGTCAAGCTGCTGCGCGCCCTGCAGGAGGGCGCCGTGGAAGCCGTCGGCGGCCGCAAGCCGGTCAAGGTCGACGTGCGCATCATCTCGGCGACCAATCGCAGGCTGCTCGACCGCGTCAAGGAAGGCCACTTCCGCGAGGATCTGTTCTACCGGCTGCACGTGCTGCCGCTCACCGTTCCGCCGCTGCGCACCCGCCGCGAGGACATCCCGCATCTGTTGCGGCATTTCCTCGCGCGGTTTGCGGCTGAGGAGAACCGCGCCATTTCGGGCATCACCGGCGAGGCCGTCGCCTATCTGACCAAGCTCGACTGGCCCGGTAATATCCGCCAGTTGGAAAACGCGGTCTACCGCGCCGTCGTCATGGGCGAGAGCGACCAGCTCGGCGTGGCCGATTTTCCGCTGATTCCCACCCACGCGCCGCCGGTGGAGCCTGCGCCGGCCCTCACCGTGGAGCGGCCCGTTCCTCCCCTGCCTGCGATGGTGCCGGGTAGTGAAGTCCCCATTGCCCCCCTGCCCTCGCATGGGTTCCTGCCGCTGCTCACCGCAAGCGGCGAGGTGCGGCCGCTCGAGGAGATGGAGCATGAGATCATCCGTTTCGCCATCGCCCATTACCGCGGCCAGATGTCTGAGGTGGCACGCCGCCTCAAAATCGGACGTTCGACGCTCTACCGCAAGCTCGACGAGGCCAATGGCGAGACGCCCGCGACGGAAAGCCCGCCGCTTGGCTGAGCCGCTCGGATCCTCACCATGGTCGCGCTTGGCTGTCGTCCGAAAAAGGCCGCAAGTCTTGGCAACACTGGAACATCTGAACCGTTGCCTTGCGGTGACAGACAAAGGAAATAACGCGTGGCACAAACGCACGATCGGTTTGGCCGGGGTTTCCCAAGAGTCAGTTTGTCGTGAGTTGTCCCGTGTGGCGCTGGCCGCAGAAGTGGGGCTTGAGTATCGTTTGGGCGTGAATCATTGCGTGCAGACGTGAACCATCCTCACCGGCGGTACCGACGCCGAAGCTGGCAGATCGACCTTGTTACACCTGTTCCAGCCGGGACAGATCATCCGAGGGATTGACGATGCGAGATTGTGTGACCACCCGTGGCGGATATGACCGCGTGCTCATGGCTGTCGCGGCGACCTTCCTCGCGGTGTCCTCGACCTCCGCTTTCGCCCAGAGCGATCCGCCCCGCAGCAGCGCGGCCGAGCTCGCCATCGATGCTGCGATCCCGTTCCCCGAGCCGGCCAACGTGCCGCCGCCGACCGCCAGCGACTTCAAACTCGACACCACCGCCACCGTGTCGCCCGACCCGGCCAAGGCGCCGGAGACGACGACCAAGCCGCTCGACTCTGCCGCGGCGCCTGCGGCCGATCCCGCCAAGACCATCGCCACGCCGCCTGCAGCAGCCCCTGCGACCGCGACAGTCCCAGAGCCGGTCAAGGCCGCCAGCACCGTTCCCGCCCCCGATCAGCCGGTTGCCGACCGTCTGCGCGACCTGATGGCGACCAAGGCGACAAGGTATTTCGACCGCAAGGCCGAACGCGCCGCCGTCGAGAAATTCTACACCGGCCGCGACTACGCGCCGATCTGGACCCAGGGCGGCAACCTGACGGCCGCCGCGAAGGGCGTCATCGCCCGTCTCAAGGATGCAGCAGCCGATGGCCTCAATCCCGGCGACTATCCGGTGCCGGACTTCGCGGCCGCAGCCTCCGCACCGGACGCACTGGCGGAGGCCGATCTCAGGCTCACCGAGAGCATGATGGACTACGCCCGCCAGGCGCAGAGCGGCCGCATGCACTGGTCGCAGGTCTCGGCGGACATCCAGTATCCCGAGCACCCGATCGACCCGAACGAGGTGCTGGCCAACGTCACCGGCGCCAAGGACGCCTCCGCGGCGCTGGAGAGCTACAACCCGCCGCACCGGCTCTACAAGCTGTTGAAGGCCAAGCTTGCCGAGCTGCGCGGCGTCACCGACGGCGCGCCCGTCATCATCGACGAAGGCCAGCCGCTGAAATACACCCCGGCCCGCGGCAAGAATGCGCAGGAAGCCGAGGCGCAGATGTCCGACCCGCGCGTGCCCAAGCTGCGCGCCAAGCTCGGTCTCACCGAGAATGCCGACGACATCCGCTACGACGCCAAGGTCGCCGCCGCCGTCCGCAAGTTCCAGGAGAGTGTCGACCTCAAGCCGACCGGGGTGCTCGACGACCGCACCGTGAAGGCACTGAACACGCCCAAGCGTGACAAGCAGATCGATACGGTCCTCGTCAACATGGAGCGCTGGCGCTGGTTGCCGCGCGACCTCGGCGCGCCGGCGATCGGCGACGCCTATGTGATCCTCAACATCCCCGACTACACGCTGAAGGTGATGCAGCACGGCGCGCAGGTGTGGACCACCCGCGTGGTGACCGGCAAGCCCGGACAGCATGCGACGCCGCTGCTCAGCGAGACGATGAAGTTCATCACGGTCAATCCGACCTGGAACGTGCCGCCGTCGATCATCTACAACGAGTATCTGCCGGCGCTGCAGCAGGACCCGACCGTGCTGGACCGCATGGGCCTGCGGCTGGAGCGCGCGCGCGACGGCTCGATCCACATCTCGCAGCCGCCGGGCGAGGCCAACGCGCTCGGCCGCATCCGCTTCAACTTCCCGAACAAGTTCCTGGTCTATCAGCACGATACGCCTGACAAGAACCTGTTCGCCCGTGAAGAGCGCGCCTTCAGCCACGGCTGCATGCGCGTGCAGTATCCGGATCAGTACGCGTCGGTGCTGCTCAACATCACCATGCCGAACGAGCGCTACACGCCCGAGCGCATCCGCAGCATGTACGGCCGAAGCGAGATCGACCTGAAATTCCCGACGCCGATCCCGGTCAACATCACCTACCAGACCGCCTTCGTCGACGAAGCCGGCAAGCTGCAATTCCGCAAGGACATCTATGGCCGCGACGCCACCATGATCGCGATCCTGAAGAACAACCGCGGCAAGGATCTCGAGAACGTCGTCGCCCACGCCCAACCCAGCTACGCGCGTCCGAAGGGGGCGCTGCCGAACTCGGTCAGCCTCAGCGACAACAGCTTCTCCTCCGGCCCGAACTTCTTCGAGCGTCTGTTCGGTGGCGGTGGCCCGCCGACGCCGCCGGCGCCGGTCGGCCGCCCTGCCCGGCGTGTCTTCACCCGCTGATCGGGCCGCCGATCACGGTCACAATTTCCATTTGGAGATCAAAGGCCTCGCCGATCGGCGGGGCCTTTGCTTTAGGTTAACCACAAGGATCAACCAAGATTCGATGGCTCTTTTTCGCCACACTCAAGAGTATATGTTAAGGGTAATTGGGGGGCGGGCCGGTCAGTATCCCTTAACCATCCCGCCTTAGGTAAGCGTTTCCTCTCTCTTCCGCCGGACGGGCCGCAAGAGGGTAATCGAGTAAACGCTCGTCGACGGGGTGGGCTGCATCTTGCTGTCTGTTTTCGCGCGCCAATCTGTTTCGCTCACGAGGGCGGGTTGGAAGGCTGGATGCCAATGCGGGCTGGCGGCGCTGCTGCTGCTCATCGGCGCCGGCTCGGTGCATGACGCAGCGGCGCTGAATGAAACCCACACCCTCTCCTTCCACCACACCCATTCCGGCGAGGACCTGACGGTCACCTTCAAGCGCGAGGGCCGCTATGACGAAGACGCGCTGAAGAAGCTCAATCACTTCCTCCGCGACTGGCGTACCCAGGACGAGACGGTCATGGACCGCCGCCTGTTCGACATCCTCTGGGAAGTCTATCGCGACGTCGACGCCAAGCAGCCGATCCAGATCATCTCGTCGTACCGGTCGCCCGCCACCAATTCGATGCTGCGCCGTCGCTCGGCGCATTCCGGTGTGGCGCGGCATAGCCAGCACATGCTGGGCCACGCGATGGATTTCTACATTCCCAATGTGCCGCTGGAGCAGATCCGCTTCGCCGGCCTGCGCCTGCAGCGCGGCGGTGTCGGCTTCTATCCGACCTCCGGCTCGCCCTTCGTGCACCTCGACACCGGCAACATCCGGCACTGGCCGCGGATGACGGCCGACCAGCTCGCCCGCGTCTTCCCCGACGGAAAGACCGTTCACGTGCCGAGCAACGGCGTTCCGCTCAAGGGCTATGAGCTGGCGAAGGCCGAGATCGAGAAACGCGGCAATGGCGATGACGCGTCGTCCAGCCGCCCCAACCTGTTTGCACGGCTGTTCCGCGGTCGTCCGAGCGAGGATGACGACGAGTCTGGCGAGAGCGAGAGCAAGGCCGACGCCAAGCCGGTCCAAACCGCGGCACTCGCCGCCAAGCCGGCTGACAAGAGCTCCGACAAGGACAGCCGGACCGCCGAGCGAGCGGTGGACAGCAAAGCCGCCACCGCGCGTGGCAAGATCGCCAATGCGCTGCAGCTGGCCTCCGCGGATGCGCAATCTGCCGCTCAGCCCGTGGCGACCAAGCCCGAGACGAAGTCCGAAACGACGGGTGCTGTCGGCAGCAAATCCAGGGACGGCGCGCCGCAGAGCGTCGCCGACATCATCAATTCGCGCGGCTTCTGGGGTGACAATCCTGGGACGCCGAAGCAGGCAACCCCCGAGCAGGTTGCCGCGATCACGGCGCGCCGTGCGCTGTCGTCGATCGATCAGCAACAGACCGCGAGCCTGATGCAGGCCATGGCCTTCGCGCCCCCGGCCTCCTCTCCGCTCGATCGCGCCAATGCCGCCTCCACGACCGCCATCCCGGTGCGAAACTCCCGCCCGGCGACCCGCAGCGTCACGCCGGCGCCGGAGCCCGCCCCGGTGGCGGCGAAGAACGGGCAAGGTCAGGACGGCGCCATCACGATGGCGACGCGAATCTCGGCGGCCAAGGGCCCCGATTCGACCTGGATGCGGGCCATCATGCTGACGCCGAGCGCATCGTCATCGATGTCCGTGACGAAAATGGGCGACGTGGACCTCACCGCGATGCGCAGCTATTTCGTCAAGCCGCAGGTCGCGCTGGCGATGAGCTTCGCCGCCGAGCCGACGCCGGGACTGAGCTATGACCAGTTCACAGGGCCGGCGATCATCAAGCTCGAAACCAAATCCTTCGCCATGCGCGCGGCAGCCTTGCGCTAACGCCGCTGTGGCCGGCTCGTCGTTCTCCTCAGCATTGACGCGTTTGGAGTGCGGCGTCGATCGCCGCAGCACGCGCATGCCGCCGGCGCGCCGAGCCGAATCGCGAGAAAGCGAATGCCCCGTCAGGGGCCGGCGGAGGTCTCCTGCGGGTAAGCGAGGCCGGCTGCTCAGATCATTCCGAGCGCCTGCATATAGGTCTCGAGGATGCTTTCCTCTTCCTGCCGCTCGTTCGGGTCCTGCTTGCGCAGCCGGATGATCGTGCGCAGCGCCTTGACGTCGAAGCCATTGCCCTTGCTCTCGGCGTAGACGTCCTTGATGTCTTCGGAGATCGCCTTCTTCTCCTCCTCGAGACGCTCGATCCGCTCGATGATCGACTTGAGCTGGTCTACGGCAAAGCGGGTCGCGGGCGAGTCGTCGTCCTTCGCGGCGGCGGAGGTGGCCATCTGATACTCCTGAGTGGAACTCTGTGTCCAAGGAAGGCGCCAAAGGGCGCTGCGTGTTCGCCGCGAACCCTCAAATCTGGCGTGCCCTGCGTCAAGGCGACATCGACCTCATCCACAGAGCGCCCACATCTTGTTGGCCTGCGCAGCGTCAAGCCCGCGCAAGCCGCCCGCGCCACTTGTGTTTCGTCGCCATCGCGCGCAGCACCCGATTCGCCGTTCGAAGCCCCTGCCAAGTCTGGACTCGCGCGCGCAGGGCAACACAGCGCGTCTCCTGCGCGCTCGTTCCGGATTCAGTGGCCCGGATGCGCCTTCTTGAACGCTTCGTGCTGCTCGGCGCTCGCCTCGCGCTGGTACTTCGCCTTCCATTGCTCGTAGGGCATGCCATAGACCGCCTCGCGGCTCTCGTCCCTGGTCATTGGCGCCCCCTGGGCGTCGGCGGCGTCCTTCAGCCAGTTGGAGAGGCAGTTGCGGCAGAAGCCTGCCAGGTTCATCAGATCGATGTTCTGAACGTCGGTTCTGGTCCGCAGATGCTCGACGAGCCGGCGAAAGGCGGCGGCTTCGAGCTCGGTCCGGGTGGTGCTGTCCATCGTCATCTCTTTGTTCCCTGTTCCGCGCCGTGACGGATGTCTGCTATATAATGAGGCTTCGTCGCAGATTTGGCCATATCGCAGCACCGTCAGGAGGAGCGAGGCGCTGGATCGCAGCGGCTTCGCACGAGATCGTCATGGCGTTGATGGCCGCAGCCAAGCCCAGCGACATCGTTCAACGGTTGATATAGCGTCGCGCAATGATCCCGAAAATCTCCTCTCTCTTGCATCGCAATCCCTTCCGCCCCGGTTACGGACTGCTTTCGCTGCTTGGGTTGGCCGCGCTCTGTCTGTGGTCGTCCCCGGCGGCCGCCGATTTTCGGCTCTGCAACAACACCTCCAGCCGGGTCGGGATCGCCCTCGGCTACAAGGACGCCGAAGGCTGGACCACGGAAGGCTGGTGGAACGTGTCGTCACGCAGCTGCGAGACGCTGCTCAAGGGCACGCTGGTGGCGCGCTATTATTACATCTATGCGCTGGACTATGACCGCGGCGGTGAATGGTCGGGACAGGCCTTCATGTGCTCGCGTGACAAGGAATTCACCATCAAGGGCACCGACAATTGCCTGGCCCGAGGCTTCGACCGCACCGGCTTCTTCGAGGTCGACACCGGCGACCAGCGCGCCTGGACCGTGCAGCTCACGGAGGCCAATGAGCAGCCGGCGCAGCAGCGCGTTCCGGGTATCCCGGGCACGCTCGGGCCCGGAGGCAACGTCCCCGGTCTGCCGAATGGGCCGCAGGGCACGCCGCCGGCGGCCGCGCCGGCCCTGCCGCCAGGGCAAGCACCCAAGCCATGAGGCGGCTGCGACGCATCAAGATCCTCGCCACGCTCGGTCCCGCCTCCTCGGACAGCACGATGATTCGCAAGCTGTTCGAGGCCGGAGCCGACATCTTCAGGATCAACATGAGCCACACCTCGCACGACAAGTTGCGGGAGCTGGTGGCCACGATCCGCAGCGTGGAGGCGAGCTACGGCCGCCCGATCGGCATTCTGGTCGACCTCCAGGGCCCGAAGCTCAGGCTCGGCACCTTCGCCGAGGGCCCGGTTCAGCTCAACAACGGCCAGAGCTTCGTGCTCGATTCGGACAAGACGCCGGGCGATGTGACGCGGGTCCACCTGCCGCATCCGGAAATCCTGGCCGCCCTGCAGCCGGGACATGCGCTGCTGCTGGATGACGGCAAGGTGCGGCTGATCGCCGAGGAGACCTCGCCGACCCGCGCCGTCACCCGGGTCGTGATCGGCGGCAGGATGTCCGACCGCAAGGGCGTGAGCCTGCCGGACACCGACCTGCCGGTCTCGGCGATGACGCCGAAGGACCGCGCCGACCTCGATGCAGCCTTGAACGTCGGCATCGACTGGATCGCGCTGTCCTTCGTGCAGCGCGCGGACGACGTGCTGGAAGCCAAGAAGATCATCCGCGGCCGCGCCGCGGTGATGTCCAAGATCGAGAAGCCGCAGGCGATCGACCGGCTCAACGACATCATCGATGTCTCCGATGCCTTGATGGTGGCGCGCGGCGATCTCGGCGTCGAGCTGCCGCTGGAGCGCGTGCCCGGACTGCAGAAGCAGATGACCCGGCTGGCGCGCCGCGCCGGCAAGCCGGTGGTGGTGGCAACGCAGATGCTGGAATCGATGATCCAGTCGCCGGTGCCGACCCGCGCCGAGGTCTCCGACGTCGCCACCGCCGTCTATGAAGGCGCCGACGCCATCATGCTGTCGGCCGAGTCGGCCGCCGGCAAATACCCGGTCGAGGCGGTCTCGACCATGAACCGCATTGGCGAGGAGGTCGAGCGCGACGTGGTCTATCGCTCGGTGATCGCGGCGCAGCGTCCCGAGCCGGAATCGACCGCGGGCGATGCGATCGCCGAGGCCGCGCGGCGGATCGCGGAAAATCTCGATCTTCCTACGATCATCTGCTGGACCTCGTCCGGCTCCACCGCCATCCGTGTCGCGCGCGAGCGGCCGAAGCCGCCGGTGGTCGCGATCACGCCCAACCTGGCGACCGGGCGCCGCTTGTCGGTCGTCTGGGGCGTGCACTGCGTGGTGGCCGAGGACGCGCGCGACCAGGACGACATGGTCGAGCGCGCCGGCTCGATCGCGTTCCGCGACGGCTTCGTCCGCGCCGGACAGCGCGTCATCATCGTCGCCGGCGTGCCGCTCGGCACGCCCGGCACCACGAACATGGTGCGGATCGCCTATGTCGGGCCGTCGAGCGACGCCCATATCTGAGACGACCTATTGGGTCGTATCGATCGCACCCAATCCGGCCGTCGACGGGGGCTTGAGCCGCGCGATCACCGGACAGGCCTCGATGGCAATGCCGGCGGCGCCAGGAATGCGCTCGCAGCCACGCGACGCATCGATCTGGAGGTCGTAGTCGGCGAGCACCTCGAGCCGCGGCGGGTTGTCGGCCGGGCTTCTGGACAGATACAGCGCCCATACGCCTCCCGGCAGCGGGTTGGCCAGGCCGTTGCGAACCCGGCGGTCAAGCACGCCGCCAGGCACGATCGGCACCACGAGCTCGGACAACTGATAGACGCGCGAGCCCTGTGGCAGGAACGACGTGACGTAGCCGAGCGGCTTCTGCAGCAGCAGGAATGTCGCCGGACGCTGCAGGTTGGCCGCGAGCTGCGGCCGATAGGGGTCCGACCACGACCGCCGCATCCAGTCGGTCGGCTGCGACGCCAGCGCGATGCCGAGCGCGGCCATCACCGTGACGGCTTGCGTCATCCGCCGCGACGGTGACACGTCCAGGCCAGAGCCCGCCTGCCAGGAATCGATCAGGCGGATGAGCAGCAGGACGATCAGCGGCGCCGACAACAGCTCGAGCGGCATCAGATAGCGTTGGATCGAGAAGGCCAGCATCCACAGGACGTAGCTGAGCCAGAAGAAGATCAGGAGGCGACGCTCGCGCAGCGGCAGCACCTCGCGCCGCCGCCACAGGCCGGTGACGATCAGCGCGACGAGCAGCACGATGACGATGGCGAAGCGCGGATCGCGGAACGGCCATTCCGACGAGGGATGCTTGCCGATCACCCAATAGAATGGATAGGCGAGCGCATCGAGCAGTCCCTGCGGCATGAAGCGCGTATCGACGATCGAGGCCTGCGGCGCTTCGGGCGAACGGAAGATCGTGTTGTAGAACGGAAACAGCGGGCTGCCGTAGTCGCGCGCCATCTTCAGCGCCCACGGCCCCGCGGTCACGATCGCGCCGGCCGCACTGCCGGCCCCGAACGCGACGATCGCGCGCCACGGCCGCGCCACCAGCAGCAGCGACACGCCCGCTCCGACCAGAAACGTCGCATTGGTGAGCTTCAATCCCGTGGCCGCGCCGATCAGCAGGCCCGCGGCGACGAAACGGCGGCCGCGCGCGTCATCTTCCCCGAAGATCAGCGCGATGCCGGCGAGGATCGGAATGGTCGTCAGAATGTCGGCGAAGCTGGTGCCGACCTCGGACAGCGCCATCGGACTGAGGGCGGCGATGATGAGCGCGGCGCTGAGCGTGGACGCGTCAGCCGCGCGCCCGAGCAGCACGCGCGCGACCCAATAGACCAGCGCGAGATTGAGGCCGTGCAGCGCGCCCAGCGCGACGCCCCACCACGGCGCCTCGAGCCCGTGGCGGACCGCGTAAGGCAGCAGGTAGATCAGCGGATTGAGGAAGCTCTGAAAGCCGCCGGGCGCCACATCGACATCGAAGCGGCCGTGCAGCAGCGCGAAGCCGGCATAGTCGTGATAGTTCTGCCAGTCCCAGTTGATATCCTCACCGGCGAGATACGCATAGACGGCGCCGGCGGCGGCCGATCCGGCGATGACGAGGCGCGTCGCCAGAGGGTTGCGTGCAATCGACATCGTCCGAGGAGGCACCTGGAGTGAGGCAAGGGCGGCCTTCTCGCGGCGCGCCAGCCCCCACCATCGCCGCGACGGGTGAATCCTTGCTTAAGCGCGGCCTTGCCCGACAGGCATGGGTGACGCGGACTACGCGCCGACCAGGTTCCTGACCGGCAGCACGGCCTGCACGACGAGACCGCGCGCACGCGCATCCATGACGCCGACCGCGCGCAGCGCCAGTAGGGTGACCGCCTGAACGGTGTCGCGGAGTTTGGCAGGGTCGTCGGGATTCTCTGTCGCCAGCGGCCCCACCAGCGCCTCGTGCAGCGCGCCGAGCAGCGCGGTCGCGGCCAACTGGGTGTCCTGCGCCGGAAGGTGGCCGGCACGGACGGCCGCGTCGATCCGCGAGGCGATCTCGCCGACGATCTCGCGGCGGCTCGCGATCCGTGACGCCGTCACGTCGACGTCGACCGGCTCGGCCAGGATGCCCCAGGCGAGCTTGCGCTGCGACAGGATGTGCACTGCCACCGTGGATACCGCGGCAGCCAGGGCCGAGGACGGCCCAGGCGCCGCATCGGCGGCGCGCCGGACGGCAGCGAGCTCGTCGCGCGAGACTTCCGCGATCAGCTCCGAGATCAGATCGGCCTTGGAAGGAAAGTAGCGATAGACGGTGCCGGCTGCGACATTGGCCCGGATCGCCACCGGGGCGATCTGGACGGCCGACATGCCGCCTTCCGCGGCGGTTTCGCGCGCGGCTGCCAGAATCGCACTGCGGCGGGCCGCCAGCCGCTTCACGACCTGATGGGTTCGCCGATAGACCATGGCGTTTCTCGTCCCGGACGCGCTCGTCCAGGGCACCCGGCGAACGCTGGTTCAGTGTTTTTGGAGGATCGACCTCACAAATGGCTGGGAAGAACTGAACACTTGTTCACGCGATAAGACAAGAGAAATCATGACCCTGTGCCGCGTGATCGATACGTCAGGCGTGCGCGAGCGCCATGCCGGCGGGCGCCGGCTGCCGACGCCACCACGAGCCGGCGCGCGCCAGCACCAAGCCGGCCATGATCAGATTGGCGGCGAGCCCAAGCGGAATCCCGGACAGCATGAACGTGATCTGAAGCGCCGCGATGCCGCCGAGCGCGGGCAGCTCGTAGCGGCGAAAGCCCTCGGCGAGGCCGATCCGCATCAGCCACGCCACGGCGATGGCCTGAACCATCATGTCGTACATGAACAGATAAGGCGTCGTCAGCAGCAGTCCGACGGCCAGCGCGGCCGCCTTCAGAGCATAGCGCACGGGGCTGCGCCACAGCATCACCAGCACGACCGCAACGGCCGCGGTCAGCACCCATTGGAAGGTCCAGCCGAGCGCTTCCGAGCCGCCGAAATAGCGCACCAGCGAAAACAGGCTCTGCAGCTTCCACCAGGTCGCCTTGCCCTCGGTCAGGAACGCCTGCGAGAACATCGGCAGCCAATGGAAGAAGGCCTGCCAACTCTCCAGCCCGAAGGCGAGCCATGACAGCAGCGCCAGCACGATGGCGGTGACGCTCGCAGAGATGAAGGCTGTCCAGCGCTGGGTGGCGATCAGCACGATCGGGAAGAGCAGGCCATATTGCGGCTTGTAGGTCAGCAGGCCGAGACAGATCCCCGCCAGCACCGGCCGCACCGGCAGCAGATAGAGTGTGCCGCCGACGAGCGCGGCGGTGAGGCATCCGTTCTGCCCGACCAGCGCGTTCGAGAACAGGGCCGGAAAGCCGGCTGCGAGCAGCAAGCCGAAGCCGCGGCCGACGATCGCGCGCATGGCGAGCGCATAGGGAACGAAGCTGGCATAGACCCAGCCGACAAAGGCGAGCGTGTAGGGAAATTGCGCCAGGAACGCCGCGACGAACAGGAATGGCGGCGGGTAGTGCCAGGCGAAGTAGCCCGGAAAATCCTGCCGCAGCAGAGCGAGCTCGACCTGGCGCTGCACGTCCCAGTCCCAGGCCAGCGCCGGATGTCCCTGCAGCGCGAGCTTGCCGGCCGCCCAGACATTGACGAAGTCCGTGGGAATGCCGAGCCCGGCCTGGTCCCAGATCCAGGTGCCCGACCACAGTCCGGCCGGGAAGAACGAGGCGTTGATGCAGGCGAGCGCAAAGCAGGCCGCGAACAGGCCGAGCGGAACGTCACGACGCTGCGATGGGATCGCGGCGGCATCAGGATTGTCGGCCATCTGGACCTCGCCCCGCGCTGCATGGATGCATTCCCGATCGAGACATAGGCGCGGACGCTTGAAGAAGGCTTAAGCGCGGGCAGCGGCGCGCGACTGCCGGCGCCGCACCGATTGTTTACTCGCAAACTGTATCGCAGGGGTCCGAATGCAACCAACGGCGGCAGGCCGGGGAGATCCCATGTTCGTTCATCGCGCTCTCATCGCCCTGCTCGTCTGCGTCATTTGTCCGGCCGCAAGCCGCGCCCAGGACAAGGGGCCCGTGCGCGTCTCCTCCGACGTCAGCTATGAATATCTGGCCCGCTGGGACGTCGCCCGGCTGAACACCATCCTCACCGTCGACACGCCGAAATTCGCGGGCGTTTCGGTGACCTACACCCCGGCCCGCAACGCCGTCCGGCTCTATCGCGTCACCTATGCGTCCGTCATCCCCGAGCGCGGAAACAAGCCGATCACGGCGAGCGGCCTGCTCGCAGTGCCCGAGACCGGCGAGACCAGCCTGCCGATGGTGTCCTATCAGCACGGCACGGTGTACGGAAAGCAGGAGGTGCCGTCGTTTCCGGAGCAGTCGCCCGAGACCCAGCTGATGATCGCGCAGTTCGCGGGACAAGGCTATCTGCTGATCGGCGCCGATTATTTCGGGATGGGCATCTCGACCGAGCCAGAAGGCTACATGGTGAAGGCCAGCCATCAGCAGGCCACCTACGACATGCTGCGGGCGAGCCGCGCGGTGCTCGACCAGATGAAGCTGACGAGCGCCGGGCTCGACATCGCCGGCTGGTCGCAAGGCGGCTTCGTGACCATGGCCTTTCTCGAGAAGCTCGAAAGCGCCGGCCTGCCGGTGACGGCGGCGGCGACCGCGAGCGCTCCTGTCGACGTGTCCGTGGCGCTCAACGGCTTCCTCAGCTTCCCGCGCAAGAACGACGCCGCCTGGGTCAATTCGCTGTTCATCCTGTCGGCGTTCGCGTTCGAGAACTACTATGCGGTGCCGGGGCTGGCGCGCTCGGTGATCAGCGACAGCTACTACGATGTGGCGCGCAAGGCCTATGAGCGCGAGCCCTTCAACGTCGCCGACGTCCCGACCGATCTGCACAAGCTGCTCAAGCCCGACTATTTCGATGCGGAGTATTTCGCGGCGTCGGCCTACGGCCGCCTGGTCGCGCAGACGCAGGCCTATCGCTGGATCATCAAGACGCCGGTGCGCAACTATTACGGTGAGACCGACGAGGCGATCTCGACCGGTCTCGGCCGCCTGGCGATGACCTACCAGCAGGCGATCGGGGCCGGTAACAGCAAGGTCGAGGCGGTGTCGACCGGGCCGACCAGCCATCGCGGCACGTTCGCGACCGCCGTCCCGCAGTGGAAGGCCTGGTTCGACAAGCCGTGATGCGCGCGGCGCCGCTGGATGCGGTCCGCGGCAACCCCGTCAACACACGGACTTCTCCCACGCTCATAACCTGCGGTTCGGACCACCGCCGGCACCGATCTCCAAGCAAACAAAAGGCCCGGCTGCAAGCCGGGCCTGTCGTTTCTCTTAATCTTCCGGATCAGACGGGCTGACCGCCGGATGTCCGTTGCATATCAACCCTGGCTCACGCCTGAGGCTGCGGCTCCAGGCCCGGATCGGGTCGCGGCCGCGGCTTGCCGGCCGGCGGCACGGCCGACGCCCGCGGCGTCGACGGCTCGATCGCCGATTCGCGGTTCGGCTTCTTGCCCTTCAGGAGGTCGTTGATCTCCTCGCCGGTCAGCGTCTCGTATTCGAGCAGCGCCTGGGCGATCGCTTCCCAATCGTCGCGCTTCTCGGTGATGATGCGGCGCGCCTCCTGCTCGCCGGCCTCGATCAGGCCGCGAATTTCGGAGTCGATCAGGCGGGCGGTATCGTCGGAGATGTTGGTCGAGCGCGCCACCGAATGACCCAGGAAGACCTCCTGCTCGTTGCTCTGGTAGCGGACGCGGCCGAGCTTGTCGGACATGCCCCATTCCATCACCATCGCACGAGCGAGGTTGGTGGCCTGCTGGATGTCGCCGGTGGCGCCGTTGGTCACCTTCTCCGGACCGAACTTCTGCACCTCGGCCTCACGGCCGCCGAACATCATCGCAAGCTTCGAGACGCACCACTCACGGGTATGCGAGTGGCGGTCGGCCTCGGGCAGCGACTGCACCATGCCGAGCGCGCGGCCGCGCGGAATGATGGTCGCCTTGTGGATCGGGTCGTGGCTCGGGACGTTGAGGCCGACGATCGCATGTCCCGCCTCGTGATAGGCGGTCAGCATCTTCTCTTCCTCGGTCATGACCATCGAGCGGCGCTCAGCGCCCATCAGCACCTTGTCCTTGGCCTCCTCGAACTCGGACTGCGTTACCATCCGCTTGTTGCGGCGAGCGGCGGTCAGAGCGGCCTCGTTGACGAGGTTCATCAGGTCGGCGCCGGAGAAGCCGGGGGTGCCGCGGGCGATGGTCTTGAGATTGACGTCCGGCGCCAGCGGCACCTTGCGGACGTGAACCTTGAGGATCTGCTCGCGGCCGATGATGTCGGGGTTCGAGACCACGACCTGGCGGTCGAAGCGGCCGGGACGCATCAGCGCCGGATCGAGCACGTCGGGCCGGTTGGTGGCCGCGATCAGGATCACGCCCTCATTGGCCTCGAAGCCGTCCATCTCGACCAGCAGCTGGTTGAGGGTCTGCTCGCGCTCGTCATTGCCGCCGCCGAGACCGGCGCCGCGATGACGACCGACAGCGTCGATCTCGTCGATGAAGATGATGCAGGGCGCGTTCTTCTTGGCCTGCTCGAACATGTCGCGGACGCGGCTGGCGCCGACGCCGACGAACATCTCGACGAAGTCAGAACCCGAAATGGTGAAGAACGGCACGTTGGCTTCGCCGGCGACGGCGCGCGCGATCAGCGTCTTGCCGGTGCCGGGAGGGCCGACCAGCAGCACGCCGCGCGGGATGCGGCCGCCGAGCCGCTGGAATTTGCCGGGATCGCGCAGGAATTCGACGATCTCCTGCAGGTCCTGCTTGGCCTCGTCGACGCCCGCGACATCCTCGAACGTCACCCGGCCATGCGCCTCGGTCAGCATCTTGGCGCGCGACTTGCCGAAGCCCATCGCCTTGCCGGCGCCGCCCTGCATCTGCCGGGAGAGGAAGATCCAGACGCCGATCAGCGCGATGAAGGGCAGCCACGACACCAGCAGCGACACGAACCACGGCACGTTGTCGCCGGGCGGCTTGGCCTGGATGTTGACCTTGGCGTCGTACAGGCGCTTCACGAGGTTCGGATCGCTCGGCGCGTAGGTCTGGAACGACGAGCCGTTCTTGAAGGTGCCGTGAATCTCCGGCCCCTGGATCACGACGTCGCGCACATTGCCCTGATCGACCTCGGTCAACAGCTGCGAGAAGTTGATGTCGGTCGACGACGCGCGTTGCCCCGGGTTCTGGAAGAGTGTGAACAGCGCCAACAGCAACAGGACAATAATGACCCAAAGGGCGAAATTGCGCAGATTGGCGTTCATCGATTTTCCTTCGTGGTCGCGCGGATCGCGGCCGTTCGTCCTCGGACTCATCCCTGGGTAGCCACGAGGGAATCCCCCGGTCGACCATCTCGTAATCTAGGTACCACTCGCCGCAATGCCAAGGGAACTAGAAAGGACTATTTATCGCATCCTAGCCCGATTCCCGCTCAAAAAATGGCGCGGGAAAGCGCCGCCAAGGCAGGTGGTTAAGCGTCCGCGAAGGCGGTGAACCGCTTCAGACCCCGCGCGACCGCCGCGGCGGCGCGGGCGTGATGCGGATCGTCTCTCTCGTCATGCTTACCAGTGCACCAGCCAGGGTCTGTTTTAGCCTGCCCGGAGCAGACGTACCACCATCTGCGATCTCCGCAAGAGTCCGGTCCAGCCGCGCCAGCAGCGACTCTGCCTTGCCGAGTTCCACGGGACCTTCGGTTCCAACGCGGTTGATCGCGCGCATCAGCAGCCGCAGCCTGATTTCGGCTGGAAGTGCGACAAAGGCGCGCGCCTCGAAGGTCTCGCCGTGAATCGCGCCCACCGGCCTGCTCCCGGCCGCGCGCAGTGCAAGATAGCGTTCGGCGCCATCCACCATCAATTCGATCGCGGCATTGGCCCGTCCGAGCCGGTCGGCCAGCGTCGCCAGCGTCCGGGCATCGCCGCCCTCGGCGGCCAGAGCCGGCATCAGGGCGCGCAGCCGCGGCCGGGTGAAGGCGGGATCTTGATTGGTCGGATCATCTGCGAAAGGGATGCCGGCCGAGCGCAGCGTCGCCACCAGCCTGGCCTTGGCAACGTCGAGCAGAGGCCGCGCCAGCAACAGCCCTTCACGCTCGCTGAGCGGTGCCATCGCCGCGAGCCCCGCGATGCCGCTGCCGCGCAAGAGTCGCATCAGCACGGTCTCGGCCTGGTCGTCACGGGTGTGGGCGGTGACGACGTGTCCGGCGCCAGCCTGCCGCGCGGCGCGTGCCAGCAGGCGATATCTTGCCAGGCGCGCCGCTTCGGGAATCCCAGTGTCCGGCTTCTCATCGTTCCAGCGCAGGGTCCGGTGTGGAATTGCCAGCCTGCGCGCGGTCTCCTTCACCATGCGGGCTTCACGGGCGGACTCGCGCCGCAGCGCATGGTCGACCGTCACGGCCACAAGGCGCGGCCCCTCCGCGAGCCCCGCGCGCCACTGCGCCGCGAGCCACATCAGAGCCATCGAATCCGGACCGCCCGACACGGCGAGCACCAGCGCGGGCGCCCCCGAAAGCGGGGCGAACAGGCGCTCGGCTTCGGCTGCGGAGATCGCAGGATCGGCTTCGGAACGGGCCTTCGACATGGCGCCGCAGCCTACCCGCCCCGCCGATTATAGGCGAGAGGCTCCCCCTCGCCCGGGGACGTTCAGCACTTCACCCGCTTCTGCTCGCGATCGACGGTCGCCTTCACGCCCGCCGAGGCGCGCGGATATTTACGCGTCACTTCGCCGAACGCGGCGCAGGCGGCCTCCTTCTCCTTCAGCGCGGCCAGCGACTGGCCGAGCCGGAGCAGCGCATCCGCCGCCTTGCCCGACTTCTCATATTTCGTCGTCACGGCGAGGAAGACCTCGGCGGCATCGCGATATTGCTGACGCTGGTAGAAGCTCTCGCCGAGCCAGTATTGCGCGTCGCCGACCATCGGATCGTTCGGATATTTCTGGGTGAAGTTGCGCATCGTCTGCTCGGCCAGCGCGTAGTCGCGGCGCTGCATGTAGCCGATGCCGAGGTCGTATTCGTCGCGCGGCGTCTGCCGCGGCGGCGCGGTCTCCAGTCCGCCAGCGCCGGGAGCGGCGGCCGGCGGAGCACCCTGGGGATAGCGACCGCCCGTGTTGGCGAGAGTCGTGGGATCGCCGGCGGGACGGCCGGCGGGCTGGCCGCCACCCGGCTGGATCGGCAACTGGCCGCCGCCGAGCGCTTGCGGGGCGCCGGGAGCCGTCGGATTCTGGCTCGGATCGAACGCATCGCCGCGGCGGCCCCGGCCAGGGGCCGCGGGCTCCTGGACGATTTGCACCGGCGCGCCGGCCTGCGGCTGCGCGTAGCCCGGCTGCTGCTGGGGATAGGCCTGTTGCGGCTGGCCGTACGGCTGCTGGCCATATTGCTGCTGGCCGTTGGCCGGCTGAGCAGCCTGGCCGTAGGCGGGATTGGCCTGCGCCGGCGCGGCCGCGGTCGGCTGCGCCGCGGCGGCGCCCCCAGGTGCTGCGCCCTGCAGTTGTCGCAGCCGCTCCTCGAGCTGGCGATTGCGATATTGCAGCTCCTCGTTCTGACCGGTCAGTTGCCGGAGCTGATTTTCGAGCCGCTGAATCCGGATCTCGGGATCATCATCATCGGTCTGGGCGAGCGCCCGCGACGAAAATGCCTGGCACGAGAAAATGACGAGCGCGGCGAGGATCGCGGCGGCGCTCCGTGGAAGAAACATGAACGACATGCTGCCCTGACGACCAGATCGGCGAGACGTTGAAAACAGGCCTGTGAGCGTGGCTGTAAAGCAGAAATGCGACGGATACAAATGACGTTCAAGCGAAGAAAAAACCAAGTCCGGCCGAGACCCGCCGACAACAAACGATGAAGCCGGCGTCGATGGGCGACGCCGGCTTCATCAGCAACGGATTCGTTCAGCTTTATGAACTGGCGTTCAGGACCGTCACCGCACGGCGGTTCTGCGACCAGCACGAGATGTCGTTACAGACCGCCACCGGCCGCTCCTTGCCGTAGGAGATCGTGCGCATGCGGCCCTGGTCGATGCCGCGCGACGCCAGGAAGTTGCGGACCGACTGCGCGCGCCGCGCGCCCAGCGCAATGTTGTACTCGCGGGTGCCGCGCTCGTCGGCGTGGCCCTCGATCGTGAAGGAGTAGCGCGGATAGCTCTGCAGCCACTGCGCCTGCTTCTCCAAGGTCGCGATCGCCTGCGGCGTGAGATCGGTCTGATCGCTCTCGAAGAAGACGCGATCGCCGACATTCACGACGAAGTCCTGCTGGCTGCCTGGAGTCGCAGCGCTGGCCATCGCCCCGTCGGCCCCGGTGAGATTCTTGTTGGCGCAGGCGCCCATCGACAGCGCCACGGCCAGCACGGCGGCCAACTTCAATCCCTGGAGGATACGCATCTGATATTTCATTCCCGGAGCCTCCACGCTCACGTTCTTAGACTGCCATCCGGTCTACAGGGCGATGGTTAAGCGAACGTTCCGTCAACCTTGATGGGGTCTTGCCGAACCCCGTCAAATGCTAACGAAACCCGAAAAGCGACCGCGATGGTTAATGGGTTGTAAATGTGGCGCCAGGGTGAAGGCAAGCCGCTCAGCGCCTGCAGCAGGGCGCTTTTTCGCTGATTTTTGCATCGCTGCCACGGTGCGAACCGGCCGGACGGCCGAACTGGCCCCGATATCGGCCGACGATCAGCCAGCCCTCGCGACCGCGTGAATCCTGAACGAATCAGTGAAGGCGTCCGGCGCCGGACGATCGAACAGCATCCGTCGCTCGAACGCGCTCGATCGCATGAACGGAAAGCGCTGGAACACGCGATCGCGGATCGAAGGATAATGCGCCGCCACCAGGCCGACCGGCTTGGTGAGACCGGAGTAGAGCCGCGGTTCACCCCATGGTTCCTGCAGGAACACCTTCTTGTAGAACGCACGATGCTCGGGGCGCACGTTGGCGAGACCGATGTCCGCATTGAAATGGGCGCAGGCAACGTAGCCGAGCCGGACGGTCACATAGGGAAGCGCCGGAAACAGCCGCGCCTTCTCATGGTCGGCGACGAACCGAGTCGGGTCGATGATGACCTTGCCGCGATCGAGCTCGGGATGCAGCAGGTCGGCGAACATGTCCGAGGACAGCGATCGGCGCCATTGCGAGTTCAGCACGCTGATGCGGATCGAGCTGTAGAGCTCGCCATTGACGTAGACGCCGAAGATGAAGCTGTTGGGAAGATCGTCATATTCGTCGCTGACGCGTTCGCTGGGCGACGGCAGGATGGCGCCTTCACGCAGGTAGGCGCGGTAGCGCAGCCGATAGATCTCGTCCTTGTCTTCAGCAGTCAACGCCAGTCGATAGTCCACGTTCTCCAGCACATCCGACTTCTGCTCAGCAACGGCACTCACTCTAGCCGCCGACTTCATCCGCAACCCCTTTTCACACAACTCCTACGAGCAGTATGAGCTTAACAGCGGGTTAATGCCGACGCAAAGCTTTCGCCGGTACAAAGTTAACGGCACGTAGAATCCCGGAGGCGTAACCGTGACTTACGGGATTGATGCTACGCTGGACGATTGCTTCGGATCACTTGCGTATCAAATCGAAACGGATTCGCTTGGCATGCACGTGCGATGTTTCCGAACGATGCGACGTGGGGTTGTTACATTGCCATTCCCATACGAGCCATGCTCGGACCGGCGGGATGCTGCGCACAGAGCCGCCTTCAGCACTGGTCGGTCTTTCCCGGCACCACCGCATCAAGGCGGAGGTCGGGCGATCAAGCGATCGAACGTGTCCCGCCGGCGGCCGCGATCGCCCCGTCGCTCGAACGGCGCCCATGCGATGCATTCAGGAGCTGCCGGATGCGGATGGCGGGGACGGGCCGGCTGAACAGATAGCCCTGCGCCTCGGTGACCGTACCGTCGGCGCTGACCAGTTCGAGCTGCTCGTTGGTCTCGATGCCCTCCACCACCACCGACATGCCGAGATCGGCGGACAATCTTGCGACACCGCGCAACAGGGTCAGCGGCCGATCGCTGTCGATTCCTTCGAGGAATGAGCGATCGATCTTGACCTTCTCCAACGGGAAGTTGTGCAGATAGCTGAGGCTCGAATAGCCGGTGCCGAAATCATCGAGCGAAATACGGACCCCGAGCATGTGCAGCTGCGACAGCACATCGTGGGTGAGCTGAGTGTTGCGCAACAGCGAGGATTCGGTGATCTCGATCTCGAGCCGATGCGGCGGCAGCCCGGACACTTCGAGCGCGTAGCGGACCTCACTGAGCACATCGCGCTGATGGAACTGCTGCGGCGAGAAGTTGACGGCGACGCTGACCGCATCCGGCCATTTCATGCATTCCAGGCAGGCCTTGCGCAGGATCCAGCGGCCGAGATCAACGATCAGGCCCATGTCCTCGGCGACGGGAATGATGTCGACCGGCGAGACCGTGCCGCGCACCGGGTGGTTCCAGCGCAGCAGCGCCTCGCAGGTCGAGATCTTGCCGGACTTCAGGTTGACCAGCGGCTGGTAGAACAGCTCGAACTCCTCGTTCGCCAGCGCCTTGCGCAGGTCGAGCTCGAGGATGCGGCGTGCTTCCACCGTCTGGGCGAGTTCATCGCGGAAGAAGCAGAAGGTGCCGCGTCCCTCCGCCTTGGCGCGATACAGCGCCATGTCGGCATTCTTCAGCAGGGTGTCGGCGCTGATCCCCGGCGCGGTCATGGCGATGCCGACACTGGCGCCGATCTCGACCAGGTGATTGTCGATCTTGTAGCGCTCGCTGAGCTGGTCGACGATCCGGCGCGCCAGCATCGCCGCGTCGTCGTTGGAGCGGATGTTGCGCTGGAACACCACGAACTCGTCGCCGCCGAAGCGCGCGACGAAGTCTTCAGGACGCAGCATGTCGCGCAGCCGCTCGGAGACCGCGCAGAGCAGTTGATCGCCGCAGGGGTGGCCGAGCGTGTCGTTGACCTGCTTGAAGCGGTCGAGATCGACGAACAGCAGCGCGGACAATTCGCCGTGCCGCTGCGGAATCCTGAGCAGCCGTTCGATCTCGTCGCGGAAGCTGACGCGGTTCGGCAAGGTCGTGAGCTCGTCGTAGCGCGCCAGATGCGAGATGCGCGCCTCGGCATGCCGGCGCTCGGTGATGTCCTCGAGCAGGACCACGGCGCCGCCGTCGGCCATCGGCTGGAAGGTCCAGGACAGCGACCGGTCGCGCGCGACGTCGGGATCGCTGGTAATGACATTATGGGTCTTGGTGTGCTCGATCTCGGCCAGGATCAGCCGGCCGCTCGAAGCGGAGATCGAGCCTGCAATCACGCAGGCGTTGATGATGTCGGCCGCCTTGCCGCCACGCTGCAGGATGTCATCCGGCAGGCTCATCATCTGGCCGAAGCGATGGTTCATCACGGCCAGACGCCCGTCGGAGCGGAACATGCACAGGCCGTGCGGCATGTTGTTCAGAGCCGTATCGAACTGCTTGGCCAGTGCGGCCTCGCTTTCGCGCGCCACGAAGGCCTGGACGAAGATCCGCTGCAGGTTGGTCGAGATGTGTTTCAGCGACACGAAGAACAGGACGCAGAACGCCGCCATGCCCAGGTAATAAGGGCTGCCGTGGATCGCGAGGGCCACTGCGAGCGGTCCGCAGGCGAGCAGGATCTGGACGTGGAAGATCCAGGGCCGCCCGTAGGTCCGGCCCGCGCCCGCCGACATGTAGCAGAGCGTCACCGTGATCGCGATCAGGTGCACCACCGGGTCGCTGTTGTCGACCAGGGCGACCACGCACCAGACGCCGAGCACCAGCGCATAGATCATGGCGCCGATCTGGTAGCGAACCTCCCAGCGCTCGACCGCCTCCTGCGTGAGGCGGCCGTTGTCGCACAGGCTTCGATAGTAGCGCATGTCGAGCGAACGGAACGCCCCTGCGATGATCAGCATCGCGGCACACGGCCACAGATTGACGTCGCCGCTCTTGATCGCGGTCATGACGGCGGCGACGGCGGCGCAGAGTGCGCCGGCGAACATCGGGCCGGGATCCTGGAAGAGGGAGTCGACGAGAGCCGCCTGGATCGCAGGCGACAACTTTCGATCGTCTTCTCCGTTCTGAGTGGCAAGCTGCATTCGTGCGCACGCGTCCTGTTCGGTGCACAAACATTACCGCTCGCAGGTGAAGTCTTTCTGAGGGAACATCGTTAGCGGAGCGTTTCCGCGTTCGCGAAGTGCACGAATTCGCTCGAAAATTCAGAGAACTAGGCAAACACTACCCGGCTACTACAACTAATAGTTCTGCCTTTCCATATAACACGCATCGCGCGACTGGAAAAATCGCGTCCACCACGACGTGAGCGGGCCCAGAGGCTCGCTCCATCACGACAGCAGCGGCGACCAGGCCGGATCCGAGGCGAAGCCCGGCGTCGGCACCTTCTGCTCGAAGCGGCCGGAGACGTCGATCGAATATAGCGACGGACCAGCGGTGCCGCCGGGGTCACGGAAGAACATCAGCACGCGGCCGTTGGGCGAGAAGGTCGGCCCTTCATTGTGGAAGCCGGCGGTGAGGATGCGCTCGCCCGAGCCGTCCGTCTTCATGATGCCGATCGCGAATTGACCGCCGCCCTGCTTGGTGAAGGCGATGAAGTCGCCACGCGGCGACCACACCGGCGTCGAGTAGCTGCCCTCGCCGAACGAGATGCGCTGCGCTGCGCCGCCACTGGAGGACATCACGTAGATCTGCGGTTTGCCGCCGCGATCGCTTTCAAAGCAGATCTGGCTGCCGTCCGGCGAGTAGCACGGCGAGGTGTCGATCGCCGGCGTGTCGGTGAGCCGCGTCGTCGTGCGCGAGCGCAGATCCATCACGAACAGGTTGGAGTTGCCGCCCTGCTGGAGGCTGAGGATGATGCGCTGGCCGTCCGGCGAGAACCGCGGCGAGAACGACATGCCGGGGAAGTTGCCGACGATCTCGCGCTGGCCGGTCTCGATGTTGAACAGATAGACCCTCGGGTCACCCTGCCCGAACTCCATGTAGGTGATTTCCTGGCTCGACGGCGAGAACCGCGGCGTCAGCACGAGGTCGGCGCCGCGGGTGAGGTAGCGGACGTTGGCGCCGTCCTGATCCATCAGCGCGAGCCGCTTGACGCGCCGCTCGGACGGGCCGCTCTCGTCGACGAACACGACGCGGCTGTCGAAATAGCCCTTCTCGCCGGTCATCTGGGTGTAGATCTGGTCCGAGATGATATGTGCGATGCGCCGCCAGTATTCCGGCGCCGTCACATATTGCTGGCCGGTGAGCTGCTGGCCTGAGTTCGGGTCCCACAGCCGAAACTCGGCCTTCAGCCGCCCGTCCGGCTGCCGCGTCGCGCGGCCGGTGACGAGCCCGCGCAGATCGAGCGGCTTCCAGCTCGCGAATTGCGGCGGGGCCTCGAAATTGCTGATGCGCTCGGGAAAGGCGGCCGGGTCCACCGGCGCGAACAACCCGCTGCGCTTGAAATTGTTGGTAATCACCTGTGCGATACCGTTGCCGACATCGGCGTCGCCGGCACCGCCGGGCACGAAGGGCGGAATCGCGATCGGGATCGGCTTGAACTCGCCGGGGCCGATAATCACACGTTGCGCGAACGCGGGCCCCGCGCCCAAGGCTGCCATGGCGGCTCCTCCGCCCAGCAGAACCTGGCGCCGCGTGGTGGATCCTGTCTTGCGCGTCGGAGGTGTCGTCAAGTTCGGCCTCGCATCGAATTCATCATTTTGAGGTTGAATGTCGCGGGTATCAACTTCCACTCATTGTACCGGTTCTTCGGCAGAAACGCGTAGGGCGCACAGTTCTCGACCGCACGCTTGGCATTTTCCGCCATGGCCAGGCTGACGGTACGGGACGGTCCGGTCATGCCGACGACGGCGGGAGCAGCAAAGAGCGATCCATCCGGCCGTAGCTGGATATCGAGATCAACGGAGATCTTGTCTTCATCCACGCCGCTATAGGGCGCATTGAAGCAGCGGGTGACCGCCTCCTGGAACGCGGCCTGCCAGCTCGCGACATTGGCCTCTGCCGTTCCTCGCACCGAGCCCAGCGCCGCATTCGCATTGATCTCGGATCCCGTGACCGCCTGCCGCGTCGGATCTTTCTGATTGATCAAGCTCGCCATCTTCTCGGCGTCGAACTTGCGCTCGCTCTTGTGCTTGGGCGGCTCCGGCGGCGCGGCGGCGGCCTGCGGCTTCGGCGGCTGCTTCGCCTTGTCCTTGTTGAGCACGCTGGCGATCTGGTCCGGATTGAACGGGTCCGGCTTCTTCTCCTCCGGCTTCGGCTTCTCGGCCGGCGCGGGCTTCGGCGGCTCCGGCTTCTTCTCGGCCACCGGCTTCGGCGTATCCGGCTGCTTCTCGACCGGCTTCGGCGGATCGGGCTTCTTCTCGACCGGCTTCTCCGGCTTGGGCTGCGGCTCAGGCGCGGCGTCGGTCTCGGTGACCTGCTTGGTATCGACCTTGCCGACGATGTCCTCGGTCGGCTTCTTCTCGCCGATCTTGTCGGCCAGCAGCTTCTGGGATTCCTTCTTGCCCGTCAGCGCGCCGGCCTTGGCCTTCGAGCTGTTGTCCTCCGAGATCACGTCGACCGGCACAAGGTCCTCCGGCGGCGCCACCATCGAGCGCGCGGAGAAGCTGAACAGGCCCCAGCACAGCACGAGCACGTGCAGGGCGACGGACAGCACTGTCCCCTTGCGCGTGCGCACGAACCGGATGAGGTCCTTCGACGTCATGAGCCCTGATCCGGCAGCACGACGATGCTGGCGCGATAGCCGGCATCGCGCGCCAGGCCCAGCACCTTCATCATGTCGGAGTAGCAGGCGTCGCGATCGCCGCGGATCTTGACGACGTTGTCGCCGCCGCCTGCGCCCGCCTCCTTCATCGCCTTGATCTTCGGCCCAAGCTCGTTGATCGCGATCGGCGAGTCACCGAGATACACGTCCACCTTCGACGCGCAGCCGCCGCCGGTCTTCTTCACGGTGACCTCGAGCGGCGGCTTGGCGTCGGCCGTCGAGGCCGAGCCGCCTTGCGCCTGGGGCAGGTCGACCTGGATGTTGACGGTGAGCAGCGGCGCCGCGACCATGAAGATGATCAGCAGCACCAGCATGACGTCGACCATCGGCGTGACGTTGATCTCCGCCATCACGGCCGCCTTGCGCCGACCGCGGCGACCACCGCCGCCGGACGCGCTGCCCATGCTCATGCCCATGCTGTGGTACTCACGATCCGGATGCCACTATACCTGCCCTCATCCCCGCTCGTCGATCTGACGGGACAAGATGGCCGAAAATTCATCTGCGAAGCCTTCCAACCGCTGCGCCTGCCGGTTCACCTCCGAAGAGAACTTGTTGTAGAAAATCGTCGCCGGGATGGCCGCGATCAGGCCGATGGCAGTGGCGAACAGCGCCTCCGCGATGCCCGGCGCGACCACCGCCAGCGAGGTGTTCTTGGAAGCCGCGATCGCCTGGAAGCTGGTCATGATGCCCCAGACCGTGCCGAACAGACCGACGAACGGGCCGGCGGAACCGACCGTGGCAAGCACCAGGAGACGGCGTTCCAGCCGCTCGACCTCGCGCGCGATCGACACGTTCATCACCTTCTCGATGCGCATCTGCAGGCCGGCGAAGGAGCGCGCGTGGCCCTCGAACGAGCGCTTCCACTCGCGCATCGCCGCCACGAAGCACGCCGCCATGGATTGCGTCGGCTTCGCCGATAGCACCCGGTACAGCTCCTCGATGGATTCTCCGGACCAGAAGGCCTGCTCGAACCGGTCCATCGAGCGACGGGTCCGCGAGAACAGGAACATCTTGTCGATCGCAATCGCCCAGACCCAGATCGAGCAGGAGATCAGGCCGAGCATGATGATCCGAACTACCCAGCCGGCATTGCCGAACAGATCGATCAGGGACAGGCCGCCGCTATCGACAGACATCTGCAGTATCCTCTCAACCAATCATCCCGGGATGCCCGGGACCATGCAGCCGCCGTTCCATGCCGGATGCCGTCGCGGCGGAAAGCGCCTGCGCGAGAAAACCCTGAACTGATCGCTTTAAGAGGCCCGCCGAAGCCATAAGCGGCCTGCTTCCTCTGCCAACGTGTCAAAACAAGGGCTCTTGGCGCGCGTAAGCGCCCCTTAACCAAACCCCCTCCGGGGTTAAGGCGGGGTTACCGCGGAGTATTGCCGAGGTCAAAGGTCCAGCCGGACCAGCCAGATAGAGCCTTTGTGATCAGCCGCTTGACCGTTTTGGCCGGCGGCGGACAGCGGCCAGCCGCCGCAGGCGGGCGGTATCGGAGAACGCAAAACGCCCGCAGGCGGGGGAACCGCAGGCGGGCGTCTTGTGCCGTCAGGGCGGGGGCTGAAAGCCCTGCGGCGTCAGGTGAGAGGCGATCAGCTCTGCGGCTGGTCGTTCGGCGGGGTCGGACGCGGCTTGTGCTGGGCCATGAACGCGTCGAACTCCTCCTTGTCCTTGGCGTGGCGCAGCCGGGTCAGGAAGTCACGGAACTCCTGCTGCTCCTCTTCGAGCCGCCGCAGGGTCTCCATGCGGTACTCGTCGAAGGCGCGGTTGCCGCTCGAAGCCGGCTGCGAGAAACCGAAGCCGAAGCCGCGGCGCTCCATCTTGTCGCGCATGCGGTCCATCTTCCACTGCATCCGTTCCATCTTGTTCGACCAGCGATCGCCGCCGTTCCAGCACGACATCTTTCTGCTCCCGAGTGTGAAAAAGAGAAGGGCAAGTCCGATCGGCCACCAGATGATGAAGCCGAGCACGGTCACGGCGATCCAGCCGGGATGCCAGGGCGACTCCATCATGCGGGGCCGGTACCTCTGCTCCTCCTCCGAACCGCGCCAACGATTGACATCTGCGGTGTAGGCCATCTCCCTCTCCATTCGCGGCGCCATGCCGTGTGAATGTAAATAACATTTACATAGCTAGCTCAACCCGGGATTTTGTCAAGGCGACCGCCTGACGCGTCGCTCGAATTATTTTTCGGCGTTCTTTGAACCTTATTTCGGGCGGCCCCAGGGCCCTGCCGGCTTGTCATCGTCCGGCAGCGGCGGCGGCTCGGCAGCGGAGGACGGCGCAGGCCGGCGGTCGGTCGGGAAGCCGAGCCCGCGCAGATAGATCAGCAGCTCGGCCTCCAGCAGCTCCTCGGGCGACATCGGCAGCTTGCGCCGGGCGGCATCGCCGCGCGCGAACAGCGAGGCGATGCCATGCGCCATCGACCAGATGTGCAGCGCCATCATCAGGGCCGGCGGCCGCGGCATCCCGGGCGGCGCCAGCGCCGCCAGCCGCTCCGCCGCGGCCCGAATGACGCCGAAAGCGCGCTCACCCGCCGCCAACAGGCCCGCGGTGGAGTCCGCCGGCACGCCGGATTCGAACATCGCCGAATAGAACGCAGGCTCCGAACGGGCAAATGCGAGATACGCCTTGCCGACGCGCTCGAACGCCGTGACGGTGTCGGGCCGGCCGTCGTCCCACGCCGCCGAGAGCTGCGCCTCGAACTGCTCGAAGCCGCGCTGGGCGATGCTCGACAGCAGTTCGTCGCGGTCGCGGAAGTGGCGATAGGGCGCGGCCGGACTGACGCCGGCCATGCGGGCCGCATCGGCAAAGGTGAAGCCGGCAGCCCCCTTCTGCGCGATCAGGTCGAGCGCCGCCTGCAGCAGCGCCTCCTTGAGGTTACCGTGATGATAGCCGCGCTCGGCGCGGCGCTCTTCCTTGCGCCAGCTCATGTAAATGGCTTTTACATGAGCCGGGTCGAAGGAAGCCAGCGACTTTTGGGCGGGGTCAGCCGCCGACTTCCGGGACGCTCTATCGCGCCGTTCGGTTAAGCCCCCGCGAACAGGTGCCACCCTCGCCCCTTGAGGGCCCCCGCAAGGGGCAGGGTGGCACCGAAGTCGCCGCGGGATCAGCGCGCCCGGCACAAGCGCCGGGCGCCCGCAGCAAGCGGGACGTTCACCTCAGCCGACGTGCTCCGCCCTGCAGGCCGCTCAACTAGCCGCCCGGAATCGGCAGCACCGGCATGATCTCGACCCGCTCGCCCGGGAAGATCGCAAAATGCGGATGGTTGACGAACATCTTCGCGGCATCCTCGTGCGACGCGGCGCGGACCACGGTAAACGCGCCCATCTCGTTGGCGATGTCGTTGACGCCGCCCTTGTCGACCCGCTTGGTCTTGCCGAGCGGCCCGCCCATCGCGACGATCGCGTCCTTGTGTTGGTCCACCCAGGCATGCCAGGCCGCCATGCCCTGCTGTCCCCTGGCATTGCGCTCCGTCTCGGACAGCGCCTCCCAGTCTTTCCAGACCGGACTGGTCTTGCTGCCGAGAAAGACGGCGAGATAGGTGTTGCTGTTGTCACTCATTGCACTTCCCTCTCCTGCTGTGAAACGGATCGATCAGACACGGCCGGCATGCGGCAGCTCGGCGAAGCCCGCCGCCGCCTGCTGCACCTCCTCGGAAAAGTCGGCCATCTCCTGGACCTGGCGAATCTCGATGATCTCGTTGTCCGAGGCCGGGCACTGCCTGGCCCAGGCGATCGCCTCGTCGCGCGAGGCGACCTCGATCATCCAATAGCCGCCGAGCACCTCCTTGGCCTCCGCGAACGGGCCGTCGGTCACCACAGGCTTGCCGCCCGCGAACGAGACCCGCGCCCCCATCGACAGCGGATGCAGGCCCTCCAGCGTGATCAGCACGCCGGCGTCCTTCAGGGCCTCGTTGTAGCGCATCATCGCCTTGACACGCTCGGGATCGAGCTGCACGTCCGGCGGCGCACTCTCATAGCCGAGCGGGATCATCAGCATCATGAATCGCATCGCGTTTATCCTCCTCTCCTGATCAGGGTCGGTTCAGTTCCTGGCGGCCTGCGCACGCAGCCGTTCGACCCGCTCACGCAATTCGGGCGTGAACGTCTCGCCGAAATCCTCCGCGGCATAGACCTGGCGGATCTCGATCTCGCCGCTCGGGAACGGCGCCCGCTTCATGTGCTCGATCACCTCCTCGAGCGAGCCGGCCTTGAGCATCCAGAAGCCCGCCGCGAGATCGCGGGAGAGATCGAACGGACCGCGCGCGACGCTCGGCGTCCCGTTCGAGAAGTCGATGCGCGCCCCCTTCGCGGTCGGATGCAGGCCCTCGCCGGCCTCCATCATGCCGGCCTTCACCAAGCCCTCGTTGAACCGGCCCATCGCCGCGAACTCCTCGGTGGTCGGCAGGATTCCGGCTTCCGTGTCCCTGGTCGCCTTCACGATCACCATGAACCGCATGGCTGCTCTCCCCTGATGCTGTCCGGCAGGACTGCCCTGCCCTCATCAGTAGGACGATCCGGCCCCGGCACGGCCGACACGCTCCCGCAATTATTTTGGCCGGGTTCCCGGTTCAGCCCGGCTCTTGCGGGAACATGTGGAAATAAGGCTGGGCCTCGGCGAGCACCCGCGCGACGGAGGGCCGCGCCTTGAGCCGGTCGAGATAGGCTGTGACCCCAGGCAGCCCATCACCCAGCGGCTCCACTCTGTCGGCGTAGAACAGCGCCGGCAAGGCCGCGCAATCCGCCAGGGTGAAAGGGTCGCCCATCGCCCAGCCACGCGGCGGCAGCTCGGCCTCGAGCATGGCGTAGGACGTGCGGAGCCGGCTTCGGGCGTCGGCGACGCCGAGCGGATCGCGGGCATCGGCCGGCCGCAGCCGGTCGAACACGACGGTCTGCGTCGGCATGTGCACATAGAGGTCGAGAAAGCGATCGCGCAGACGTGTCCGCAAAGCGAGATCGGGATCATCGGGAATGAAGCGCGTCCTGCCCGCATAGTGCTGGTCGAGATACTCGATGATGATGCTCGATTCCGGAATCGTGCGCTGCTCGTCGCGCAGCACGGGAAATTTACCGATCAGCCACAGCTTCAAGAACGCCGCGCGCTCATCCGCGTCACCGAGATTGATCAGCTTCGGCGTGAACGAAACGTCGTTCTCATACAGCGCGATCAGCACCTTCCAGCAGAACGACGACAGCGGATGATAGTAAAGGGTCAGGGACATCGTACGCTCCTGCTGAGTTGAGTGAGAACAAGTCGTTTGGTCCCGAACGCGCGGCCGCAGGACGGTGCGCTCCCGCGGCCCGCTGTTCACGGGGAGAGGGTTGAGGTGAGGCCCTTGACGCACGGATGATGTGAGTGGAAAGACCTGCGCTGCCCCGGAACCCGGAGCGCGCCGCGAGATATGGGCTCACACGCCCCGAACGGGGGCATAGCGCGCGATGACAACGCCGTTGGTCAGCGCCCGGCTGTCGATCAGGCTGAGCTTCAAGGCCTGCCCCGGCTTGAACAGCGGCCGTCCGGCGCCAAGCACGCGCGGATTGATCGCGATTCGAAGCTCATCGATCAGGTCGTGTGCCACAAGCGTCGAGCCGAGGTCGGCGCTGCCGAACAGGAACAGGTCCTTGGCATTCTCCTGCTTGAGCTTGTCGACCTCGGCCGCGAGCTCCGGACCCAGCAGATGCGCGTTTGACCATGCCAGGCGAGACAGCGTGCGGGAGGCGACATATTTGGGGATGCTGTTCATGACGTCGGCGATCACGCCCTTCTCCGTCGGCCAATAGCCGGCCATCAGATCGTAGGTCACCCGGCCGAACAGCAATCCGCCCGCCTCGTGCAGCTGCGTCTCGGAGATCTGCTCCAGCTCCGGGCCCCACACATCCTCGTGCCAGGAGATGTCGCCGTTCGGGCCCGCAACCATGCCGTCCAGCGTCATCATGTTCCACATCACCAGTCTCGCCATCGACTGCCTCTCCCTGACTGCTTTCATTTTGCAAGCAGTTGGAGAATGCCCAGACCGGTGCAATATTGCAAGCGGTTTATGCGCGATCCCTGCTCACGAGACTTCGATGTCCGACCCTCAGCGCTCCGGCTGCCCGATCAACCTGTCGCTCGAAGTGGTGGGGGATAAATGGAGCCTCTTGATCATCCGCGACATGATGTTCGGAAATCGCCGGCACTATCGCGAGCTGCTCGGCGGCTCGGAGGAGGGCATCTCCTCGAACATTCTCGCCGACCGGCTGAAGACGCTGCTCGCGGCCGGCATCATCAGCCGTGAGGACGATCCGAGCCACAAGCAAAAGGGCATCTATTCCCTGACCGAGCAGGGCATCGAGCTGTTGCCGATCCTCGCGCAGATGGCGGGCTGGGGTTACAAGTATCTGCCCGTCTCGGAGGAGCTCGGCATCCGCGCCAAGCTATTGATGGAAGGCGGCCCGAAGATGTGGGCCGAATTCATGGACGAGCTGCGCGAAACCCATCTCGGCGCGAAACGGCGCAGGAGGGCTGGACCGAGCGTCGGCGAGCGGCTGCAGGCAGCTTACCAGAAGGTCGTCGCTGCCAAGAAGGCCGAGGCAGGCGGCCGATGATCGCACGCCTCGCGACGCGCACGGATCGTGCGCGCCGCTTCCCGCATCAGAACCGCGTGTTGTCGGCCCTGTAGCGCGATGATTTGCGCGGGGCGCGTTCGGGGGCCTGCTCGAGCTGCGCGATCGGACGGCGATAGGTCTCGGCGCGACGCAGCCAGCCCGCCTCCCACACGCGGTTCGAGGGCAGATTGCGAACCCGCTGTTGCAGCACGACCTGCACCGCGTCGGAATATTCGGCGAGCACGGCCTTGGACTCGGTGGTGGTGCCGTTCATCTTGAGCAGCACCTGCTTGAGACCCCAGCCCTGGCGCTGGCCCGTCTCCTTGTCCACGGCCGTCTCGGACGGATTGGTGCCCTCGCCCTTGAAGTTGATGTAGTCGATCAGCGGGTAGAGATCGTTGGAGGCGCGCACGACTCGCGAATATTGCGCGACGATGTGCTCGCGTTCGGCGCTGTCCGGCGTGTTGGCGAGGATCTTGTCCATCGCGCCTTGCGCACGCGCCACCAGGAACTGCGTCTGCTCCGCAATCGTGTCGAGCAGGAACTGCCGCAATTGCCGCATTTGCGGCGAGTTGAAATTCCGCTTGAAGTCGGCCCGGCTGGTCCACGGGCATGCCGGAATCGGCGTCTTGTCGAGCCATGCAGGCAACGGCGTCTTGCCCTTGCGCAGAAATGCGATCAGCCCCGGAAAACCCTCTTCATAAGGCGGCTTCGCGGTGGACGGGTACCAGATGAAATGCCCGATTCCCAGCGAGGCGAATTCTTCACCCGCATTCCACGACGTGATCGCGTCGCGCCGTCCCCCGGCCTCGTTGAGCCAGATCCTGCGGCCGATCATCTGCGCGACGTCGGCCGGCAGCGCGCGCTGAGGCACCGACAGATTCTTCGTGGTCTTGGCGTCGCTCCGCGGGTCGCCCTTGCGCTCGGCCGCGATCGGCTTCGCAGGCTCGGTCGGTGGAACGACCACTTTCAGAGCCGGCATCTGCACGTCCGACGGCCGCCCCACCGTCTCGGGCTCCGCCGTCTGCGGCTGCTGCGGCGGCGCGACATCGTGCGCAGCCTGCTCGGTCTCTGCCGGTTTCGCAGCAACGCTGCCATCCGCTCCGGCGGCGCCGGACGCCGCGAGCCCGAGGACAATGCACGACAACAGCAGCGCGCCGCACCCGCGCCACAGACCATTCGACCCGTGCGACGAAGCGTGCAGCTCCGTGGTTCTGACGAGGGTGATTCGCCGGCTGATGAATAGATCGCCCATGTCGATTCTACCGAGACTCTTAAACTCTACGCCACCGGTTCAGATTCGTCCCGGACACGTCCGAGAGCCACCGACGACGAGCAAATCAGCCGACGGCGGGACTGTCCAATTCCACGGGGGAACGCGCCTGGAGAGGCGGCTCTTTTCCTGAAGACTTTCAAGTCGATCACCCTTGTCCAGTGCTTCCCGTAAGAAAGTCCCTCTTTCGCCTTTCCAGAATTCATACTCCTTTAGCCACGTCCTGTTCCCGATCGAGAGGGATGTTTCGCGGTCGTCACGAACGTGGGGGGCAGGATGCGGTGGACGCGTCGATGTTGCAGCGTGGAGCATGATTCGGAACCGGAGGCCGTTGACGGCTATTGCGCCACAGCTTTCCGACAAGATCATGCTCATATGAGGACACGCAGACGAACAACGCGGCGCGTACGGCGAAATCATGTGGTCCCTGGCATCCCGATGCTGATGCCGTGTCCGATGCGGGAGCGTATTGTGGCGGAAACGGGGGCAAAACAGCCGGTCCCCGGGCATCGCGCAGGGAGGGCCGGGATGTCTCAGCCGAATCTGTGGTTCCTGCCCCGTGCATTTTTCCCGCGGGGGCCATGGGGCGGGCAAGCTCCCGGTCTTCCCTGCGCCCTCCGACCCGAGAGGGAGGCCAGGGCGAGCATGACTCGGGTGCTTCGACACCGCGAGAACGCGAATTGACGTCGTCGTTACCACCCCTGGCTGTTTGACAACGCCCACGAACTTCGCTGGCTATACGCATCGCGCGGAGCTGGATTGAACGTACTCTGACAGATGTGACGGCCTTCACAGGCGATCCGGGCAGCGCATGTTAGGACTCAACGACGAGAAGAGCCGGGCTGCCGGCCCGAGGAGTCGACCCCCGTGACGGAAACATCGACGACGACGCTGACTGACAAGGTCGCCCTGATCACCGGGGCGGCACGCGGCATCGGGCTGGCGACGGCAAAGAGATTTCTGCACGAAGGCTGGCGCGTGGCGCTTCTCGACATCGAGAAGACGCTGCTCGACGACGCCACATCGGCACTCAAATCCCCCGATCGAACGCTCGCGCTGCATTGCGACGTCGCGGACGCGGCGATGGTCGCCGATGCGTTGGCGCGCATTGCCGGCCGTTTCGGTCGTCTCGATGCACTGGTCAACAATGCCGGCGTGGCGCGTTTCGCCCCGATCATGGAAACCAGCGAAGCCGACTGGCAACGCATCCTCGACGTCAACCTGACCGGGCCGTTTCTGTGCACGCGCGCCGCGGTGCCGCTGATGCGCGAGCACGGCGGCACCATCGTCAACATCACCTCGATTTCAGCCGTCCGCGCCTCGACGCTGCGCTCCGCCTACGGCACCAGCAAGGCGGCGCTGGCGCATCTGACCAAGCAGCTCGCGGTCGAGCTCGCTTCCACCGGCATCCGCGTCAACGCGGTGGCGCCGGGCCCGGTGGAGACCGCGATGGCCAAGGACGTGCACACGCCGGAGATCCGCGCCGACTATCACGACGCCATTCCACTCAACCGTTACGGCCTCGAGGACGAGCTCGCCGAGGCGATCTTGTTTCTCAGCTCCGAACGCTCCAGCTATATCACCGGACAGATCCTGGCCGTCGATGGCGGCTTCGATGCCGCGGGAATCGGATTGCCGACCTTGCGCGGCCAACGCAGGAACACATGAAACGATGCCGAGCCGGACGCGCATCATCCTGACCTTGCTGCTCGCCGTCCTCTTGTGGGGGATCGCGACGATGCTGGCGCGCGCCGACGTCCGCATCATCTCCTCGCCCGGCGGCGAGGTGGGACCGTTCCTCGATCTGTTCGAGAAGGTGCGCGCCTCCGGGGAGCGTGTCATCATCGACGGTCCCTGCCTGTCGGCCTGCACGCTGGTGCTCAGCGTCGTGCCCGAGGACCGCATCTGCGTGACGCAGCGAGCCTCCCTCGGCTTCCACGCCGCACGCTCGGTCGACCGGCGCGGCCGCGTTTATGCGGAACCCGAAGCCTCCAAGCTGGTGCTGCAGACCTATCCCACGCCGGTGCGCGGCTGGATCGAGCGCCGCGGCGGCCTGACGTCGCGGCTTCTGTTGTTGCGCGGGCGCGAGCTCAAGGCGATGTACCCCTCGTGCCGCTAGCGGCGTCACGCCGCGTAGCCTTCCGCCGGGGAATTGATCATCCACGGAATGCCGAAGCGATCGACGCCCATGCCGAAGCCCTTCGACCAGAAGGTCTTGCCAAACGGCATGGTGACGGCACCGCCTTCGAGGAGCGCGTTGAACTTGCGCTCGGCCTCGGCCGGATCCGCGATCTGGAGCGAGACCGAGATTCCGTGCGGCTTGCCTTGATAATATTCGGGCGGCGAATCCGAGGCCATCAGGACGCCTCCGCCGATCGAGAAGCGGACATGCATGATCCTGTCCTTGTGCTCCGGCGCACACGGCATCTCCGGCGGCGCCTCGCCGTTGCGCATCATCATCTCGATCTTGGCGCCGAGCACCTCGCGGTAGTGCTTGAGCGCCTGCTCGCAATCGCCGTTGAACGTCAGATAGGGACAGATCATCGTCATCCTCCTTGGTTGAAAGATCATTCGTCAGCGCGGCAGCGGCAGCGGCAGCAGCGCGCGCAGCCGGCGATCGCGCAGCCACAAGCCGCCCCACAGCATCAGCCCGAGATAGAGGCCGAACAGGACGTGGCTGAACAGCGGACTGCCGATGCGGACATGAGAAGCGATGGCGCCGCCGAGATAGCCTGTCAGCAGGATCGCCCCGACGAACGACGTCGCCGGCAACGCATAGAGCACGGTGCAGACGATCGTGATCAGACCGAGCGCGCGGGCCGTGCCGTCACTCGCGCCATAGCCCATCTGATCCAGCGTCTGGGTGACGACGGACAGAGGGACGAGCTTGATCGCGCCGTCGAACAGCAGGAACAGGGTCACCAGCCCACTCAGGATGCGGCCGCTCCACAATTCGGCGCGCGAGACCGGTTCTTCCAAGGTGATCGTCGTCATCTGCAGCTCCTCCCCGTAATGCTGCTCCAAGGACGAATGAAGGAGCGTGCCGCCGACAGCCCGGTTCAAGATTTTGGATCGAATCTCAGCGGAATGTCACTGGCCGACCTGGACCTGAGCCGTTGCGCTGTCGCGCATCAGGCGATCGAGCTGCATGCGGATATGCGCGGCCTCCGCCGAGCTGTGCGCCAGCGCGATGGCGCGGTCGAAGGCGGTCCGTGCCTCGTCGGCGCGTCCGAGCTGCATCAGCAGCGCGCCGCGCACGCCGAAGAAATAGAAATAGTTGGCGAGCCGCCCTTCGAGCGGCCCGATCAGGTCGAGCGCCGCCCCGGCGCCGCGGACCTTGGACACCGCAACGGCGCGGTTGAGCGTCACCACCGGCGAGGGCTGCACCACTTCCAGCGCGCCATAGAGCAGGTCGATCTGCGTCCAGTCGGTGTCCTCCGGACGCGCGGCGCGTGAATGCAGCGCCGCGATCGCCGCCTGGATCTGGTACGGACCGCTGCGGCGATGGCGCATCGCCTTGTCGATCAGGGCTGTGCCTTCCGCGATCATCGGCTGGTTCCACAGCGAGCGATCCTGATCCTCCAGAAGAATCGGCAATCCCTCGGCGTCGAAGCGGGCGGCGGAGCGGGCGTGCTGCAACAGCAGCAGCGCCGTCAGCCCCATGATTTCGGGCTCGCTCGGAAACAGCCGCAGCAGCAACCGCGCCAGCCGGATCGCCTCCTCGGACAGCGGCTGGCGCTGCGCGGCGGTCTCGCCGCTGGCCGAATAGCCCTCGTTGAAGATCAGGTAGACCATGGCGGCGACCGCGGTCAGGCGCTCCGACCGCTCGACCGCGCCAGGGGTCTCGAACGGCACGTTCGCCTGCGCGACGCGCGCCTTGGCGCGGGTGATGCGCTGCTCCATGGCGGCCTCGCTGACCAGGAAGGCCCGGGCGATCTGCTTCACCGTCAGTCCGGACACCACGCGCAGCGCCAGCGCGATCTGCTGCGTCGCGGGCAGATCCTTGTGGCAGCAGATGAACAGCAGGCGGAGGATGTCGTCGCGATAATGCGAGCCGTCGAGCCGGTCGGCCAGCGCGCTCTCGGCGTCGTCGAGATCCGAGATCGCCTCGTCCTCCGGCAGCGGCTGCTCGCGGCGGACACGGCGGACGTCATCGATGGCCGCGTTGCGTCCGACCATGATCAGCCACGCCGCGGGATCGCGCGGCGGCCCATTCTGGGGCCAGCTCTTCAGCGCGCGCAGGCAGGCGTTCTGGAATGCCTCCTCCGCCGTGTCGAGGTCGCGGAAATAGCGCAGCAGCGCGCCGACGGCCTGGGGACGTGCTGATGTCAGGGCTGCATCGATCCAGGCCGTATCGGTCATGCCAGCGCTCCACCCGGCCTGAACGTGCCGACGGGACGGATCTCGTAGGAGCCGCCTGGATTGGCCTCACCGAGCTCGCGCGCGACCTCGAGCGCCTCGTCGAGATTGGCACAGTCGACGAGATAGAAGCCGAGCAGTTGCTCCTTGGTCTCGGCATAGGGGCCGTCGATGACGAGCGGCGGATCCTCCTTCCGGAGCGTCGTCGCGGCCGTGGTCGGCAGCAGCCGCGCCACCGGCCCGAGCCGCCCCTGCTTGGCGAGCTTCTCCTGGATGACCGCAAGCTTGGCCATGACCGCGGCATCCTGGTCCTTGCTCCAGGCGCAGACGACATCCTCGTCATGATAGCAGAGCAGCGCATACAGCATCGGAAGTCATCTCCATTCGTCTTCAAGACGGCGGAGTATGCCTCCGGCCGACAGACCCACGAAGTATTTTCGCGGGTTCCGCCTGCAGGAACAAGCCGCCTACCAAGAGATGCCGTACTTGGCCGCGATGTTGCGCGCCCGCGTCTCCTGCGCGCTCTCGCGCGGCTGCCTGGCTCGGCCCGTCTGGCGCTGCGACTGGCCTTGGCCCTGCCCCTGACCTTGCCCTGCGGCACCTTGGCCGCCCGCACCTTGCGCCATGCCGTCCGCGGCGCCCTGTTGACTGGCGGCCTGCGGCTGACCGCCGCCCTTGCCAATGGAAATGCCGTTGGCCGACAGGATCGACCCGACATCGATGGTCTGAGCCTGGACCGAGGCGGATGCGATGACGAAAGCGGCGGCGAGAAGCAATTTGCGCATGACGATGTCTCCGTGTTGATGGCTGGAGATTGGCCTGCGCGCGCGATCTGGTATGTGGAACACGTCACATAAGCTCGAGGACCCCCCGATGACCAAAGGCGCGCTGGCGCTCCTGATCCATGGCGGCACCGATAACTGGTCGCCGCAGCGCTGGAAGGCGCGTTTCGACGACGTCTGCGGCGACCGCCCGGTGGTGCTGCTGCCGGATGCGAGCCTCGATCCGGCGGAGGTGCACTACGCCGCGGTGTGGAAGCCGGTCCCCGGCGAGCTCGCCGGCTTCCCGAACCTGCGCGTGATCTTCAATCTCGGCGCGGGCGTCGACGCACTGATGGCCGACAAGACGCTGCCGAGCGTGCCGCTGGTCCGGGTCGCGGTCGATGATCTTACGGCGCGGATGACCGAATATGTCGTGCTGCACGTGCTGATGCATCATCGGCAGGAGCTGTATCTGCGCGAGTCGCAGCGCGTGAAGCGCTGGGCGCCCAAGTATCAATGGCCGGCGGCCGAGATCGGAGTCGGTATTCTCGGACTGGGTACGCTCGGCATCGATGCGGCCGAAGTGCTCAAGCGGCTCGGCTTCCAGGTCGCCGGCTGGAGCCGCAGCGAAAAGCAGGCGGACGGCATCGAGTGCTTCCACGGTGCGGCGCAGCTGGATGCGTTCCTGGCGCGGACCGACATTTTGGTGTCGCTGCTACCGCTGACGCCCGACACGCGCGGCATTCTCGATCGCAAGATGTTCGCGAGGCTTCGGCGCAGCTCGCCGCTCGGCGCCCCCGTCATGATCAATGCCGGGCGCGGCGGCCTGCAGAACGAGGCCGACATCCTCGCCTGCCTCGACGACGGCACACTTGGTTCGGTCTCGCTCGACGTGTTCGGCCAGGAGCCGCTGCCGGTCGACAGCCCGTTCTGGAGCCACCCGAAGGTGGTGCTGACGCCGCACAATGCGGCCGACACCGACGCCGACGCGATCTCGCGCTACGTCGCCGAGCAGATCGCGACCTTCGAGGCCGGCGGGGCGCTGCGCAATCTGGTCGATCGCGTCAGGGGATATTGAACCGCTATTTGTTGCCGACCATCACATCGATCGCGCCGGCGACGATCGCCTCCAGCTCCTGACGCGGCGCCCGCGCGCGCGCCCGGACAGCGATCGAGTGGATCGTCGCCGACGCCAGACGCGCCAACACGACGGGATCGGCGTCGGCCGGCAGCTCGCCTTTTTCCTTGGCGCGGCGGAAGCAATGCGCAAACGCCTTGTCGAGCTCGGTCAGCGCGTTCTGCACCATGGCGCGGATGTCGGGGTCGGCGACCGCCTCCGAGCCCGCCGTCATCACCGTGAAGCAGCCGCGCGGTCCCTCCTCGCCCGACAGATAGATGTCGAGCGCCGTGGCGAAGATCTGCTCGAGCTGCCGTCGCACCGGCCAATCGTTGCTGAAGACGTCGCCCATGAGGGCGCGGGCATTGTCGCGATAGCGCTGATAGCTCTTGATGTAGAGCTCGCGCTTGTCGCCGAACGCGCCATAGAGGCTCGGCCGGTTCATGCCGGTGGCGGCGCTGAGATCGTCGAGCGAGGTCGCCGCAAAGCCGGTCGACCGGAACAGGTCGAGCGCCTTACCGAGCGCGACATCCGGCTCATACGCCCGCGGCCTGCCGCGCCGCTTCGGCTGGTCGGGGGCACCCGCCTTTTCTATCGGACGGTCGCCCTGCGGCGGCCCTTTCTTTTTTTGTACCATTTCGCACTAAATTCCTTGACCGAGCTCATATTATGCGAGACAGTATAAAAATCAACCAATGCTCCGGTCCGGAGCCCGAGGGAGACGTCCATGGACCTGTATTTCTCGCCGCTCGCCTGCTCGCTCGCCACCCGCATCGCGCTCTACGAAGCCGACGCCGCGGCGAACTATCTCGAGGTCGATCCCAAGACCAAGATCGTCCTCAACGACGGCTCCGATTTCCGCGCCGTCAACCCGCTCGGGCTCGTCCCGACGCTCCGCACCGATGACGGCGACCTGCTGACCGAGAACGCCGCGATCCTGCAATATGTCGCCGATCGCTTCCCCGAGGCCAAGCTCGGCACCGGCCCCGGCATGGACCGCAGCCGGCTGCATCAATGGCTCTGCTTCATCGGCACCGAGCTGCACAAGGGCCTGTTCATTCCGATCCTCGACAAGACCGCGCCCGAGGAAATGAAGGCTCATGTCCTGAAAAAGAACCTGTCGCGGCTCGATCATCTCGAGAACCATCTGCGGGATCGCGACTATCTGCTCGATCATTTCACGGTCGCCGACGCGTATCTCGTCACCGTGATCAACTGGACCATGGCAACGCCGCCGGTCCAGCTCGCGAAATGGCCGGCCGTGAAGGCGTACTACGAGCGCCTGCGCGCGCGGCCGTCGATCGCCCGTGCCATCGCCGAGGAGTTCGAGCTCTACAAGGCGGAACTGGCGCGGCATAAGGCAGCGGCCTAGGAACAGGCGGCCTGGGAACATACGAGTCTCGTCTCCCTCGATTGGGAGATGAGACCTCTTCACGGGGAAGATGAACCATCGCTCATTGACCCCTTCTCCACCGCGCCGGATGCTTGACCGCGATCATTCCGGGTTGCAATCCTCGAATCGCAGGAGGATTGCACGTGGCGACCACATCCGTACGAGACCGATTGCTGGCGGACCGGCGCGCGCTGCTCGATCTGGGCACGCGCAACCGGCTCGTGCACATCCCGCTCAAGACCAAGACCATCCGCACCATCGACATCGTCGGCGCGCGCTCTGCTGCGCTCTTCGAGCTTCTCGGCGAAGGCAAGCGCTTCACGTTCCTTCCGACGAAGGCAGAGACGGCGGAGGCGGAAGGCACCCTGCCCTTGAGCGTGCCGGCACCTCGATCCGACACGCCGACCACCAAGGTGGACCAGGAAGGTGATGATTCGGAGTCGCAGACGCGGCAGCCGGACACCCGGCTCAGGACCCGGCTGTCATCGGAGGCGCTGCAGAAGCGCCTGCTGGATATCTGGTACGACGCACGAACGCTCGAGGAAGAACAGGGCGTCAATATCCTCTATCTCGCCTTCGGGCTACTGAAATGGTTCGAGGACGACAAATCCGATGTCGAGCGCTTCGCGCCGCTCGTCCTGCTGCCCGTCCGTCTGGAACGCAGCAGCGCCGCCGATCGGTTTCACCTGGTCTCGCGCGCTGAGCCGCCGTCGCCGAACCTCTCGCTCCAGGCCAAGCTCGACGCCGAGTTCGGACTCAAGATCGAGGATTTTGGCGACGAGGACGATGTCGACATCGCGGCCTATCTCGCCGGCGTCGCGGAGACGGTCGCCAACAAACAGCGGTGGGAGGTCAGGACGGACGCGATCGTCCTCGGCTTCTTCTCGTTCTCCAAGTTCCTGATGTATCGCGATCTGGATCCAGAGAATTGGCCCGCAGATGGCGGCCTTGATCGTCACCCCCTCATCGCAGCGCTGCTTCAGGACGGTTTCGAGGGCGCGGAGCCGATCGTGGCCGACGACGGAAAGATCGATTCCGTCATCCAGCCAGTGGCGATGAACCACGTCGTCGATGCCGATTCGTCGCAGGCGGTGGTGATCGAGGAAGTGGTCCGCGGACGCGACCTCGTCGTCAAGGGACCGCCTGGAACCGGCAAATCGCAGACCATCACCAACATCATCGCGTCGGCTGCCGCCGAGGGGAAAACGGTGCTGTTCGTCGCCGAGAAGATGGCGGCGCTCGAGGTCGTGCACCGGCGTTTGAAGCATGTCGGTCTCGGCGCGCTCGCGCTGGAGCTGCACTCCAACAAGGCCAACAAGCGCGTTCTGCTCGAAGAGCTGAGGCGCTGCAAATCGGCCGAGGTCGCGGTCCCGCGCGGCGAAGCCACGCTGGTGCAGCGCCTGACCGACAGCCGTGACGGCCTCAACCGGCATGCGGAGATGATGCACCAGCCGCATCAGCCGAGCGAGCTGACACCGTTCAGGCTGCTGGGTCATCTCGTGCGCTGCGGGGACAACTCCGCGCAGCCTCCCTATCCGTTGCAGGGCGCCCCCTCCTGGTCTCCTCTGGATCTGGAGCGGCGGCGTGAGCTGATCGCCGAACTCGCCGGACGAATTGCGGCCGACGGCGCGCCTCACCTGCATCCCTGGCGCGGTGTCGGCCGCGACGCGCTTGATCCCGCCGAAATGACCGAGCTGCGCAGCTCGCTGGGCGACATTTCGAGCGGTGTCGGCAGCGTATCCACAGGCGCGGCCCGCCTCGGCACGCTGCTCGATCTCCCGCCGCCGGCCACCTTGGCCGATGCCGCGGGGATACTCGCCTTCGCCGAGGCCGCGGCCGCGATGCCGGAGTGCGATCGGACGTCCTTCCGCGACGGCGTCTGGAGCCAGACCGGACTCATCACGGACATCATCGACAAGGGGCTGCGTTACGCGAAATTGAGGACGGCCTTCGAGAGCGCCTTCGTCGAGGCCGCCTGGGATGCACCGATCGCCGAGTGCCGCAAGGTCATCGCCGAGAAGGGCCGCTCCTGGCTGCGCCTGCTCAGCCCGCGCTATCGCGAGCAGGTGGCGCTGCTGGCCTCGTACCTGAAGGTGCCGATGCCGAAAACGCTCGAGCAGCGGCTTCTGCTGCTCGACGGCCTCATCGCGGCGCAAGCCGCACGCCGGTCCTTCGCGGAGGTCGAAGCTGCCGGCAGCACCGCATTCGGAACGGCGTGGCAGAAGGAACGGTCGGACTGGGATGCGCTTTCCAGATTGGCGAGCTGGTGGAGTGCATTCCCCAAGCCGTTCGCAAACGACGAAACGCGCCAGCGGCTGACGCAGCTGGCCTTGTCAGCCGATGATCGGCAATCGATCGAACAGCTCAACCACGACCTCGCAAGTCTGAGGTCCGGCCTCGGCAGGCTGATCGACTTTCTCCAGCTGGAGCCTGCCCGCATCCCGCTCGACGCCGGCGACCAGATCCGGTTGGACGGCCTGTCGCAGACCTTGTCGGAGTGGCAGAGCGCGACCGAGCGCCTCACCCGCTGGATCGCGTTCATGGACCGGGTCCGCCTTGCGCGCGCGCAAGGCCTCGCCGCGCTGGTCGACCGCACGCTCGACGGCTCCTTGCCGGGCGACGCGCTCGAAGCCGCCTTCGACCGGTCCTATTACGACGCCATGCGCAGCGTGATCTTCGCCGATCATCCTGAACTGAAACGTTTCGACGGCGAATCGCACGATCGGCTGGTCGATGGCTTCCGCAAGCTCGACGTCGCACGGATGCAACTGGCCCGCGATCAGATCGCCCACGAGCATGCCGCGGCCCTGCCGCGCAACGCCGGCGGCATCGGGCCGCTCGGTGTGCTGAACGGCGAGCTTGCCAAGAAGCGCAATCATCTGCCCATCCGCCAGCTCCTGGAACGGGCAGGTCCGGTCATTCAGCAGATCAAGCCGATCTTCCTGATGAGCCCTCTGTCGGTGGCACAGTTCCTCAAGCCTGGCGCGATCGCCTTCGATCTTCTGGTGGTCGACGAGGCCTCGCAGATCGAGCCGGTCGACGCGCTCGGCGCGGTCGCGCGCTGCCGGCAGATCGTGGTCGTCGGTGACGAGCGGCAGCTGCCGCCGACGCGCTTCTTCGCGAAGCTGACAGGTAACGACGACGAGGACAATGACGACGAGGATCAGCCGACCTTCCAGGTCAAGGACGCCGAGAGCATTCTCGACCTCTGCCTTGCCAAGGGCCTGTCGCATCGGATGCTGAACTGGCACTATCGCAGCAAACACCAGTCGCTGATCGCCGTTTCCAACAAGCAGTTCTACGACAACCGGCTGTTCATCGTGCCGAGCCCGTACGACGCCGTCGCGGGAATGGGATTGAAGTTCAACTACAACCCCGATGCGCACTACGAACGCGGCAGCAGCCGGACCAACCCCAGGGAAGCGCGGCTCGTCGCCGAGGCCGTCATGCGCCATGCGCGCGAGACCCCGGACCGAAGCCTTGGCGTCGCGACCTTCTCGGTGGCGCAGCGCCAGGCGATCCAGGATCAGCTCGAAATCCTTCGTAAGGAAAACCCGGCAACGGAGAGCTTCTTCGTCCGCGGGGCCAGCGAACCGTTCTTCGTGAAGAACCTCGAGAACATCCAGGGCGACGAACGCGACGTCATCTTCATCTCCATCGGCTATGGGAGAACGAAGGAAGGTTTCGTCTCGATGAGCTTCGGCCCCCTCAACTCCGACGGAGGCGAGCGCCGGCTGAACGTGCTGATCTCGCGCGCCAAGCTCCGATGCGAGGTGTTCTCGTCGATCACCGGCGACGACATCGACCTGTCGCGCGCCAAGGGCCGCGGCATCGCGGCCCTGAAGACGTTCCTGACCTTCGCGCAGATGGGGCAGCTCGGCATCGCGCAGGAGACCGGGCGCGATCCCGACTCGGTGTTCGAGGAGCAGGTCGCCGCAAGGCTGCGGGCGCTCGGCCACGACGTGAAGACCCAGATCGGCACCGCCGGATTCTTCGTCGACCTCGCCGTCGTCGATCCCGACAAGCCGGGCCGCTTCCTGCTCGGAATCGAATGCGACGGCGCCCAGTACCATGCGTCTCGTTCGGCGCGAGACCGCGACCGCCTTCGGCAGAATGTGCTGGAAGCGCATGGCTGGGTGCTGCATCGTATCTGGTCGACCGACTGGTTTCTCCGTCCCAAGGAGGAAACCGAGAAAGTCCTCCGCGCGATCGATGCTGCGAAGGCGCATTGGCGGGACATCGACCAAGGGACTGCGCGAGCTCAACCCGAGCCTCCGGCAACCTCCGATGTGCCGGCGCCGGAGCAGACCGAGCAGCGCCCTCAGGAGATCCTCGCACAGGCACCGACGGTGGCCCCCTATGAAGAGGCGAAGCTGCGCGTCCGTCGGGAGATCGAGCCGCACGAGACGCCGCTTGCCGACATGACGCGGCATGTCGTCGAGATCGTCGCCATCGAGGGGCCGGTGCATGAATCGGAAATCATCGTCCGGATCAGATCGGCCTGGGGCCTTGCCCGCGCCGGCAATCGCATCCGCGATGCCGTGAGAGCGGCGCTGGGATCGGCAGTTGCGAAGGGACAGATCGCCGGGGGTCCGTTCTACGCCGTGCCGGGACAGGCGATCGTCGTCCGAACGCGCGAGGACGTGCAATCGCAGTCCTTGCGGAAGCCCGAGATGCTGCCGCCGGAGGAGATCAAGGCGGCCATCATGCAGATTGTCGAGCAGAACTTCGGTGCCGAGGAGGACCAGTTGATCCAGGCGGTGGCCCGCTTGTTTGGCTTCGGGTCGACCAGCGCCCAGCTGCGGGAGACCGTGCAGGGCAGTCTCAGAAGTCTTCTCGACGCAGGACACCTGCGCCGCGAAGGAGCGCTGCTGACCAGGCCGCAGGAGGCTTCGCCGGCGGCGCAGGACTGACCGGCTGAATGCGTGCCGGGAATCACGGCCCGAACGCCGCGTCACAGCCGCCCCGCGGAGCGCACGTCGCACCGCGTTGCGCAGAGTCGCTGGCAACGACGATCTCGCGATCCATCCGCGTCCTGCAATGGCGGTGGAGCGCCGACGATGTCGGAGCTGACGCCCCGCAGGGCGGAATGTCGCCCCTCCGGCTGTCCCCGCAACCGCGCGGAATCGCTGAAGGAACGGAACAGGCGAGGTCAGAATTCGTTCAGCACGGACGCTCGTCCCGGCCAATGCATCGGACCAGGATTGCACGGGTCCGTCCCGGCCACTATCCTTGAGGTGAGACACGCGCTGGCCCGCATCCCACAGGAGCGCCCCATGCCGACCGCGACCCCGGCTCAGACCCTGGCTCCCCTGGACGAGACCATCACCATCGCGGAGCTGACGCGCGATCCCTATCCGATCTACCGGCGCCTGCGCCGCGAAGCGCCGGTGTTGCGGGTCAAGTCGGTGGGCCGGACGTTCCTCACCAAGGCGGCCGACACCAAATATGTGAAGGACAATGCGGCGCTGTTCTCGTCCAACGATCCGAACACGCCGATGAAGCGCGCCTTCCTCGCGCATACCCTGATGCGCAAGGATCACGATGAGCACCGCGCCGAACGCATGGCGATGATGCCGGCTCTGATGCCGAAGACGATCGAAGCCGTCTGGGAGCCGCTCTACACCAAATTCGCCACTGATTATCTCGACCGGCTGCCGCGCGGCGAGATCGTCGATCTCTTCCCCGCCCTCGCAGGCCCCTTGGCCGCGCGCATCCTCGCTGAAGTGATGGGCATCCCGGACGCCAGCGACGCGGACATGCAGCGCTGGTCGCAGGCCCTGATCGACGGCGCCGGCAATTTCGGCTGGACGCCGGGGCCGTTCGACGCGTCCGATATCGCCAACGCCGAGATGGACCGCTGCATCCGCGCCAACATGGCGCGCGTCCGTGCCGCGCCGGATTCGTCCGCGCTCTCCTTCATGGTCAACGCGAAGAATCCGATTGCCGAAAGCCAGATCATCGCCAACATCAAGATCGCGATCGGCGGCGGCATCAACGAGCCGCGCGACGCGCTGCTGACGATCCTCTACGGCCTGCTCACCAATCCGGAGCAGCTCGCCGCGGTGCGCGCGCAGGACAAATGGCGCTCCGCCTTCGAGGAAGGCGTGCGCTGGGTGGCGCCGATCCAGGCGAGCTCACGCCTGGTGATGGAGGACACCGAGATCCGCGGCTGCCTGATCCCGAAGGGCGACACCGTGATGACCATCCAGGCCTCCGCCAACCATAACGAGAAGCTGTTCACCGACGGCGAGACCACCAACGCCCTGCGCGACCCCAACCCCCACCAGGCCTTCGGCAACGGCCCCCACCACTGCGCCGGCGCCCACCTCTCCCGCCGCACCGTCGGCGCCATCCTGCTGCCAATGCTGTTCGAGCGTTTCCCCAACTTGACGCTGCCCGATCCCGCGAGCGTGCGCTGGCACGGATTCGGCTTCCGCGGCCCGCTCAATCTGCCGGTACGGCTGCAATAGGTCCGGCACGAAGGGCGTTGTTCTTCGCGTTGTCTCAGTGCACCTGAGGCGGGCCCCGGGTTGGTTGGAATCACCACGTTCGAGTTATCGCGCTTTGGCAGGCCCGGTGGCGATCTCGACGACGGCCTTCGTGAACCTGCGGTAGATGTCGATCTGTCTGCCGGCAAACGTGGTCGCGACGCCGAACATGCTGAGAGGCGAGCGCATCGTGGCGAGGCTGGCCGCCAAATCGAGATTGTCTCGCGTCATCTCCATAAGCAGGGTCTGGCAGGCCTCCATGCCGGCGAGCGCCGGCGGCGGTCCGCCCGCCACGGGCGAGGGATCGGCCGCCCTGGCTTCAGCGATCGGGGTTGGCTGGGCTTCGTGCGAGTCCGTCCCAGCGCCGACAGGCTGAGCGGCATCGGGCTTCAGCTCGCTGAGAGGCGGCAGGCGCGCCGGCGCGGATTCGGGCTCACGAGGCGGGAGCGGCGGCAGGATCGTTTCCGTCTCCTGGCCGGGTCGTCCCGGGAGCCTCGTTTCGGTCTCCGGAACTGCCTGCAGTTCGTCTGCGTCCGAGCTTACGAACTCGGTTAGCACGCGAGCGCGCTTCTGCCTCGCTGTCGCGTCGGCGTGTTTGGGCATTGATACCGGCTTCGCCACGACGGGTTTCGCGCTGTTCCCCTTGTGGGAGCCATTTGATTTGCGCTTGTTCATTGAAAGGCCTTCCTGTGCGGCATCGCCGGAGTGGGGCCAGCCCGGTCTCGATACCAATCTCCGTGTCGGACCATTGGTTCCTTGCGATCAGGACGCCGTCGCTCGAGCGAGGAGAGTGAGCTGCGCAATCGGGGCGGCCTGCACCATTGCGCCGGCGCCCACCTCTCCCACCGCACCGTCGGCGCCATCCTGCTGCCGATGCGGTTCGAGCGTTTTCCCAGCATGACCTTGCCCGATCCCGCGAGCGTGCGCTGGCACGGGTTCGGCTTCCGCGGCCCGCTCAATCTGCCGGTTCGGCTGCAGGAGAAGCAGCGCGCGGGGGATCGTACTACTGCGCGCTGAGTCGGTGCGCCTGATCTGGTCGCGGGTGGGCTAGGACCCTGGTCTCTCCGTCGTACTGATCGGGTCGTACTGATCGGCGACGACGTCACGATCGGCTGACGGTTCGCGATCCGGCCATGGATCCCGCCCTGGATCGGATCGCGGGAGCGGACGGCACGCTTGCTCCGGTCAAGTCGTCGCGGGTCGCCACGGCGGCGTGACGCACCGAGACGGTCGTGCCGGGCCGACCGGCCACGGTCGTGACCTCGGCCCCGAGCTGCTTCGCCAGGGCCATGATGATGCCGGTGCCGAGACCCCCCTTCGGCCGGCCGTTCATCTGCAATTTCCCCGTTCCATTGTCCGAGACGGACAGGGTCCAGCCGGCTCCGGAGGACTCGTAGGTCACGGTGATCAGCCCATTCGCGGTGTCCTCGGGAAACGCATGCTTGAGGGAGTTGATGACGAGCTCGGTGACGATCAGCCCGAGACTTTCGGCTTCGCTCGTCGTCGCCTGACCGTCGCCGCGGGTTTCGATCCTGGTCCGCTGATGGTCGGCGATCATCGATTGCGAGATCGCCTGGCAGAGCCTCGCGAAATGCGGTCCGAGCGCGATCACGCCGCTGCGCGCGGAGGTGTGGACTCTGCTGGATGTTCGCGAACGAGATGACCCGGTCGCGGGCGTCGTCCAGATGGCGTCGTGCCTCCTCGGAGCCGACGGACCGTGCCTTCAACGAGATGATGCTGGCGATGATCGCCAGGCTGTTGCCGACGCGGTGCTGAAACTCCTCGAGCAGCATATCCTTCTGACGCAGCAGCTCCTCGTTCCGGCGCGCCATCTCGCGCTCGCTGGTGACGTCCTCGAGGCCGAGCAGGATGGTCGTGTGGGACCCGACCGTGTAGGACACCTGCCGGGCGTTCAGCCGCATTGCCCGGGGTCCGACGGCGGGAAAAACGTGCTCCACCTCGAAATCATGCAGCGCGCTGGCGTTGGAGAAGATCTGGCTCAGCCACGACTTCAGCGCCGGAATATTCCAGGCGCCGTCATCCAGCTCATAGAAGAGTTGTCCCAGCACATCCTCGGGCGTCGCGGAGAAGGTGAGATAGAACGAACGGCTGGCGGCAATCACGCGGAGATCGTGGTCGAGGACGAGCAGCGGCTCCCGGACCGTGTCCACAATGGCTTCGGCAAGTGCGCACGCGTCAGACGCGTCGGAAAACTGCTGCTTGAACATGTGGTCCCCTCCCTACGCAACACTCCCCCCGTCACGAACGCTTCGCGCGTCCCGCCTTCAAGCGGCGAAACGAAACGCAGAGCCCGGCGGTGGGTGATGGGCAGCTAGCGATGCGGACAGAGTTCCGTCTGTGCAAAACAGACCACCCGCGCGCTGCACACCCGCCGCTAGTTCTGCTGCTCCGCCTGCAGGTTGTCGTTCAGGACGGCTTGCAGCAGCGCCGGATAGACGACGATCTCGCCGTCATATTCGATCAGGCCCGCCCTCCGGAACTTGTTCATGAAATGACTGACGCGCGACCGCGTCGTGCCGATCATTTCGGCCAGCGTTTCCTGGCTGATTCTTGGAATGACCGGCAGCGGCGTTTCGCCGCGGCCGTAATCGGCCATCGTCAGAAGCAGCCGCGCCAGCCGCTTTTCGCTGCTATGGAAGAGCTGGTCGATCAGGTCCGCCTCGAACCGGTCGATCCTGGCCAGCAGAAACGCGACGAACATCTCCGCAAGCTCAGGGTGGAGGCGAAGCGCTGCGATCATCGTCTTCTTGGCGATGGCGGTGACCACGCAATCCTGCAGGGCGAATGCCGAGCCGGTATGCACCGCCTGCCGCGTCAGACAGCCTTCGCCGAAAAACTGCCCGGCATCGACGATGCCGATGACCGCTTCCTTGCCGACGTCGTTGACGACGGTCAGCTTGATCTTTCCCTGTTGGAGAAAGAACAGCGCGTCGGCCGGGTCGCCCTGGGCGAACACGCTTCCCCCCTTGGGAACCTTCAGGACCTTCTGCCCCGGGCATACCTTGTCGAGAAAGGCCTTCGGATCAAATCTGGCGAGGTTCGAACTCGGCACAGCCCCCATCCCCCTCGGTGGACATGCCGAAATTTTACGGTGGAAACCGCTTCCATCTTTGCGCTAGGTCAATCTTCTCATCGCCCTCCGATTGAGTTCCCGGCGAGGATAAGGCGCCGCGAGCACCATTCTGCAATCGATGCGAGACCTTCCCTGCGATGCAGCCCCTCACATGATGGAGCATGCTCACGCCGGAGCCGCTTCGAACGAGAGACCGGCGTGCACCAGACCCCGCGCGTTCGACCATCTCCTCGGCGCGCGCCGGCCGAGTGAATGAGGCCTCATCGCATCCTCGCGGTCGTTCATCCGTGGTGATCGGCCACCTGTTTGGGTTGCACAGACCAGGTCGCGGGCGCGTCGTCACGGTCGGCTGCGGCCGCAGCCGCCGTCGCCTGCACCTTGCCCGGCGCGTGATGGGCCGGCGCATAGATCGCATAGACCTGCATCGGCGTCGGGCCGATGTTGGTGATGTTGTGCCAGGTCCCGGCCGGAACGAGCACGCACCAGCCGTTCGACACCGTCTGGTCGAATGTCAGCTCGTCCTTGGCGGGCCCCATCTGCACCCGGCCGCGGCCGGCATCGAGCCGCAGGAACTGATCGGTTTCCGGATGCGCCTCCAGGCCGATGTCGCCGCCGACCGGAATCGACATCAGCGTCACCTGCAGATAGCGCCCGCTCCAGGCGACCGACCGATAATTGGCATTGTCCCGCGTCGCCCGCTCGATGTCGAACGCCTGCGGCTGCGGCCCGATGTCGGTGATCTCAGCAAGCATGTCCATCACGGATCTCCCAACCGGCGGCCTTGCCGGCAAACCGTCCCGCCACGCGTCTAGCGATGGTCCCGAAGCTGATCGGACACCGCCTCCTTGCCGAAGGCGTGGTCGAGCGCGCGCTTCAGCTTGTGGACCGCGCCACGCACGGCCTGCTCCATGAAGCTGTCCTGATGCGCCGCGACGATCGGCTCGCCGCCGTCACGGTGCACCTCGATCTTGCAGCTCTTGTCGTCGTGACTGGGCTTGTGGCTCACCGCGTCGCTGAGCTGCACGTCGATCCGCCTGACCTGATCCTCATAGCGATGCAGCACCGCATGAAGCGACGCCTTCACGTCCTGCGACAACTGCTCGCCGTCCTCGACGTTTCCATCGGTCCTGACATCGATCAACATCCGTGTCTCCTTCAGGTGAAGCGTCAAACGTCGCAAGATGGAATTCGCGATCATGATCAGCTCTCCGGCATGGTCGTCATCCAAGCTTCGACGCCGCCGCACGGCACGCGACGCCACGAAGCGTCGTTCGCGGGCGGCCGCCACGACTGAACGCCCCGTGATACAGCGGGTCTGAAGCGACGCTTGATCCGCCTCGCGGCCTTTCGGGCGGGGCGAAGCCGCCGTTCGAGCGCGTCTCCCAATGTCTCCCGCAACCAGACTGCCAGAGGCGAACGCGCGCGGCTGATCAATATTGCTCAGTCAATACCGGAGAATCAGGCGCAACCTGCGGCGACCCAACTTTCGAGTCTGCACCGGAGATGGGATGATGGATTGTCCGATCACATTTCGCTGCCCCCAGACAGGGTCCGAGGTCGATGCCATCCTGCACCAGCCGAAGGACGACTGTCGGTTCGAGACCGTGACCTTCGAGACCGTGAGCTGCCCGGCCTGCTCGAGATTCCACTTCATCCACGCCATGACCGGCGCGCTCATTCCTCCGACCCTGCTGGGCCCGGGGAACTGGACGCCGTAGCGGCGGGCTCGAAGGGCGAACGTCCCGTCTCGCACATTCCTGTGCGGAGGCCGCTGCCGCGGCATCAACGAACCGCGCGACGCGCTGCTGACGATCCTCTACGGCCTCCTCACCAATCCGGAGCAGCTCGCCGCTGTGCGCGCGCAGGACAAATGACGATCGGTCTTCGAGGAAGGTGTGCGCTGGGTGGCGCCGAGCCCGGCGAGCTCACGCCTGGTGATGGAGGACACCGAGATCCGCGGCTGCCTGATCCCGAAGGGCGACACCGTGATGACCATCCAGGCCTCCGCCAACCATAACGAGAAGCTGTTCACCGACGGCGAGACCACCAACGCCCTGCGCGACCCCAACCCCCACCAGGCCTTCGGCAACGGCCCCCACCACTGCGCCGGCGCCCACCTCTCCCGCCGCACCGTCGGCGCGATTTTGCTGCCGATGCTGTTCGAGCGGTTTCCGCGGATGAAGCTGGTGGATGCGGCCAGTGTGCGCTGGCATGGCTTTGGGTTTCGGGGGCCGCTGAATTTGCCGGTGAGGCTACAGTAGGATTGGGAGCGCGGAGCATTGTCTTTAGCTTGATCCTCAGTGCAAATGCCGTGGCTTGAGGCTGCTTAAGATCATGCCCGCAGCCAGCCCTGGCATGCACATCTTGAATGCACTGCCGCCAACCGAACTTACATGTCTGTTGGGGCACTCAGGCGGTGCCGGTCGCCTACTGTTCGCTCCAACATCCAAGACATACGCCTTCGTCCGAAATCACATTCGATTTGCAGTCCTTTTCCTTGCATTTCCTACGTTCAACTACGTATCGATCATCGCACACGATACAAAAAAGATGGGTACTTTCGGGATTGTTCGGCTGCAAATGGGCCAAAGCGTATCGATCCATCTCAGCGGCATTTGCACATTCAGGACAAAAATAGCGGCGCGCCTTCTTGTCGAACCCAAAAAACTTCTTGAGTGAAGACGCTCCTAGAAGACCAACTAAGGTTTGCGCTTCATGGCAGACGATCTCTGTAACAAAGTCGTTAGAATAGGCTACCGCCAAATAGTCATTGTTCTTGTACTCTAACCGCTGCTTCATCCACTGAATAGACGGAGCCAATCTCCCAACACAAGTGAGGATAGCCTCCAGCAACTCAGTGACGCTAATAGGCCTTCTATCTTTTCCATGATGAATGACTTGATTTCGCCTTCTCCGCACGAGCCCGAAAAGCTCAACAAATGATGTCTCTAATTGATCCGTACACACGCTGTTGTGCAGCTTAATAAGATCTGCGGCGTCTACCGTCCGGAACTCAGCAAAGGAAATGTCTTTCTTGTCGGAAGCAGGCCAGTCGCGAACTTCTCTCGACAACAACAAGAATGGGTTTACAGCTGCGATACGCGACTTCAATAGCAATTCGAATCCTTGCTGCACCAAAATCAGGGCGTTCGCAAGGGAAGGTTGCGACTTCTGCCAGTATTCATCCGCGACCTCTCCGCCGGAGTCCCAATCTGCGACCTGCGCGTTGTCCAACTCTCCCACAAGGCCGACAACGATTGTCCAGGCAAGGTTGAGAGAATTAATTGCTGCGTCCTTCAGATCGTCAGCAGTCGGCACCTCAACGATCATTCTAATCTCGCAGGTCTGAATTGTTCGTCCGTATAAACACTGAATGGGCGTCCGTCGCGCCCGCCTTAACCAGAGCCACTAAGAGATCACTACGGGCCATCCGTTTCTTCTTTTTCGCTACAACAGGCTTGGCCTGCATCTTCGGAGGCTGTCGTGAGGACGCGTCTTTATTCGATCCGAACAAGTCCACGTCTCACTTTCCGATTATCATTTTCATTGCGGCTTGCAGCCCTTCTGCAAAATCGAGATTGAACCCGAGTTTGCTTGCAACATAGGACGCGGAGCGACTGGCAACACACCTCCTTACCCTATGCGCGAGGTGAGGCGCCGAAGCGGAGATTACTCCGAGCCTTTCTCGGTCGCCGGAGCAGCGGGACTGGGCGCCACACATTAAAGTTCGGAGCCCCTTCCGGCAGCCCGCCGAAAGTCGAACTGGAGCCCCCAAACTCCTCGGCAGCTCGCGCATACCTAAACATAGCAGCTGCTTTGTTTGGACAACAGAATTTTGATCCGAGTCATCGGCAAGCCTCCACAGTCCTTGGAGAGCGACATCCGGGACTGATGCCCTTTATCAACGCGTATCTTTAGTCGCGCTCCAGATCCTTTCTGCCCTCCGCATCGCCCCCACCCCCAAACTGCCCGTCGTGCCAATCTGCCGCATTCCGTCGGGCAACTTCGACCTTGTGTCGTCGGGCAAATCAGATCGATGCTCCTCGCCGTCTCCTGCTCGCTGAAGGGGCGTTTCGCGATCGTCACGGACCGTGGAGCGGGAGATGCGGTGGCCGCCTGGGGTCGCAGTGCGCGTTTCGCGTGCGGACGAACGACCTTGAGCGGACGGTCAAGCCGTGTGGTCCCGACACCCCGACGCTGGTGTCTTGATCGGCGACATCCCGATGACGGGGGCAAGCAAGCCCGGTCCCCTGGGAGAGCACGGAGCAGCCGTTCAACCCATCGCGCAGGGAAGGCCGGTTGTTCGGCCAATCCTGTGGTGACTGCCGCCTGCTTTCTTTTCTGCAGGCGGGCCATGGGTGCGGCCTGCACCCGGCCTTCCCTGCGCCCTTCTTCTCGAGGGGTGCCGAGGTGAAGCAAAGCTCGGACGCGAATGTGCGCCGCGAGGCTGAGGAGCCGCGTCGCGAGGTCAGAGATGAAGGGTTGAGCGCCGGGAAATGGCGCTCCCTAGGGGAATCGAACCCCTGTTTCAGCCTTGAGAGTTGGAGTTTTTCCTGCTCGTCCAGTTCGCATCCATTCGCCACAATCCAATATTATCATATACTTAGATGATGGAGGTTCCCGGTCGACCGCCTCCGTACGCCCTCGCTTATTCGACGGATATTCGACGGTTTAGAGAAGGTTGTGATGGCGAAAACTCTCGTAGAGGAACAGATCACGACGGCCAGGGCGCGCTCCAGGTTGGATCTAGGCGTACATTGGCGGCGCCTCGATGCCGAGGCGCATCTTGGCTATCGCAGAGGCAAGCGAAGTGGGAAATGGTTGGTACGCTGGCGCAATCACCATGACGGGGCCAATTACAAGCAAGCGCCGATCGGCGTTGCCAACGACGTCAACGACAAGCCATCCGAAGGCACGCTGACCTTTGAACAAGCCGTGACACAAGCGCGAGAACACGTCATCCGGGCAAGGGCAGAAGCGGCAGCGCTAGCTGCCGGACCGCCGCCCACAGTGCAAGCGGCAATTGAGATATACGTTCGGGAGCGCAACGCCCGTGACAGCCGGAGGGCCGGTCGCGAAATTCGCTCCGATGCTGGCCACCGGCTGCGGCGCTACCTTCTTGGTCAAGAGCGTCGTGGTCGCCAGGAAGCCACTAAGGCTGCTCCCCTCGTCGCTGTCCGCCTATACGCGTTGACAGAAAATCACCTTTTGACTTGGCGTGAGAGCCTGCCGGCAAAATTGAAGGCCACGACCAGGCGCAGGCTCGCAGCTGACCTGAAGGCTGCCCTAAATGCAGCATGGCTCCGCCTGCCCTCGGAACAAAAGAAGTTGAACCCGACATTCCCGTCGATCGTGAAAGACGGGCTCAAAGCTGAACGCATCGAGGATGACGACGAGACATCTGTCGCTCGAGACAACCAAATTCTCACGGACGCGCAGGTCAGTACTCTCCTCCGAGCCGCGCGCAAGATCGACGAGGAGCAAGGGTTTGAAGGCGACCTCTATCGCATTGTCGTGTGCCTTGCGGCTACGGGTGCGCGATTTGCGCAACTAAGGCGGATGCGCGTGAGTGATGCGCAGGAAATAGAGCGACGCTTGATGGTGCCAGGGTCATACAAGGGGCGCGGCGGCAACGGCGGCTATGTCCCGGTACCCGTGGGTGAAGATGTCATTGACGTTCTGTTGCCGGCAATTTCAGGCCGCCCAAAAGAAGCCCCATTGTTTGAGCGCTGGAGGTACGAACAGGCTGGTAGCTTTGGGTGGAAGAAGTCGGAGCGCGGTCCGTGGAGGACAGCCGAACTCACTCGCCCGTGGCAAGACATCCGCGAGCGCGCCGGGTTCCCGAAGGTCATCCCCTATGCGTTGCGGCATTCCAGCATCGTACGCGGCCTACGCAATCTGCTGCCCATTCAGCACGTTGCCAAAATGCACAACACATCGGTGCAGATGATCGAACGCCATTATGCGAAGTACATCGCAACGGCCCTCGAAGATCTAGCCAGGGCGGCTGTTATACCTCTTGTCCCCCGCGGAGAGGCGAGCATGTCGCCGATGTCTGGGGCCAGCGAGAAGCTTTCGTTGTCGATCGATAATGCTTTAGATGGGCACGGCTCTGCCAGGTCGGAATTGTAACACTGCAGGCGCAGGTTGGCCTGCGGCCATTCTCACATCGATACGGGAAGCGCATATTTACTACTAAATTGGCCACGTCCAGGCGAAAAAGCTATCTGCCTTTGGTGGGTGCCACATTGATGCCAACCAGAGAAGACAGAGATTGCACAACGACGAGCCTACGTCGGCCGATCGTCGTCGTCGCAACTCGACCATTTCCGATCAGTTCATAGATCTTCGTTCGCCCAAGGCCGGTTGCTTCACAGGCCTCCGCCACTGTACAGGTCAGCCGCTGCGCAAACGGGATGCAATCTAGCGGATTACGCTTGGGCTCTTGGGTAGCGCATTCGAGGCGCCGGCCACGTCGCATCAAGGTCGTTCCTCTTCTATAATATCGAAGACTCCACCGTGAGGCCGCCTGCACCTGACGTCAACAGAATCGACTGAGCAGAGTGTCCTAGCGTACATCAGAAAGCTGCGGAGGGACCCGCGTAAAGGAGAGGGCTAACATTTTCTGGCCGACCTGGCGCGATCGAGTAGCTCCCGCGATACCCAGCTTCTATACGGCTCGTCAAAGTCCGCGGTATCATTGAGTTCGAGAGAGCGAGGACCTCATGAAGAGGTGACCTTGCCCCCAAGTTTTATCCAGACCTGAGTTCGTTCGGGCGGTTGGATGTGCCCATCTGGGCGGTCGTAGCGGCGGGAGCTGGCGCGGAGCTCTCGGCATAGCGCAGCGCCAGATCCCGACGCGGATTGCAGGTGGCGGCGAACTCGGATGGCGTCTTCCATCCGAGCTGGGAGTGCGGTCGAGCGTCGTTATAGTCGGCCTGCCAGCATCGGAGCGCAACGCGGGCCTGGGCGAGCGAGGTGAACAGCGTCTCGTTCAGCAGTTCATCCCGCAGGCGGCCGTTGAAGCTCTCGATGAAGGCGTTCTGCATGGGCTTGCCCGGCGCGATGTAGTGCCAGGCGACACGGCTTTGATCGGTCCATGTCAGGATGGCATTGCTGGTGAGTTCGCTGCCGTTGTCGCTCACGACCATCTTGGGCTTGCCGCGCTTGGCGACCAGCCGGTCCAACTCTCGAGCGACCCGGGCGCCCGAGAGTGAGGTGTCGGCCACCAGCGCCAGGCACTCGCGGGTGCAGTCGTCGACCACGGTCAGGACGCGGAAGCGCCGGCCATCGGTCATCTGATCCGACACGAAGTCGAGCGACCAGCGATCATTCGGGAGCAGCGGCACCGTCATCGGAGCTCGTGTGCCGAGGGCCCGCTTGCGGCCACCTCTGCGGCGCACCGTGAGCCGTTCCTCCCGGTACAGCCGGAACAGCTTCTTGTGATTGACCGCATAGCCCTCCCGCTTGAGCAGGACGTGCAGGCGACGATAGCCGAAGCGGCGGCGCTCATGGGCGATCGCCCTCATGCGCTGCCGCAGCCCGGCATCATCGGCCCGGCTCGTCTGATATCTGACCGTCATGCGGCAACATCCGATGGCTTTACACGCCCGCCGTTCGCTCATCCCGTGAACACCCATGAGATGTGCGACAGCTTTCCGCTTCGCAGCGGGCGTTACCACTTCTTTCCCAGGAGATCCTTCAGCGCTGCATTGTCCAGCATGGCGTCCGCCAGCAGCCGCTTGAGCCGCGTGTTCTCGTCCTCCAGCGTCTTCAGCCGCTTGGCCTCCGAGACGTCCATTCTGACCTTGCCCCTGGGGCTTAATCCAGTTTGAAGTTCGTTCTGGCCCAACGAGGACCAGAGCATGAAGCGCAGCCG
>NZ_JAUEUK010000017.1:0-86151 GCF_032487555.1 Bradyrhizobium sp. SZCCHNRI1029 | reverse complement strand
GCGCCAATTCGTCCTCGAAACAGATGGCGTTCACGACGAAACTACTGCCGACTTTTTCAACGGAATCGGTCAAAAGCGTTCCTATGGTCCTTTGACGCCTGCTTCCAGTCCGCTCCGGGAGCGGACGTCGCGAGCGCCAACCGAGAAGATCCGCGAGGCGACGTCTCGAATCGGGCTCTCGGCCGGGCCATCTCAGCGCTCCTGAAATAGTCGCGCGGCATGCCGTTGACGCGCACGCACTCGACTCAGAAAGGTGCCGAGGTGTCTATTCGTCGTCGACCCAAGCGCAACGATGCTAAGGGAGTCGCTTTAGTGCCCTGCCTCCCAATCGATACGCGGCCGTCACTCATCATTGTCGGGCCGCCGTCCTTCTCAGCAGCGACATTGCCACGTCTCGGCTACGTGGGGCACCGAAAGGTGGCCACTAAACCAGAAATGGATTGGCTCTGCCGATTGCTAGGCCATGCTGGCGTACTGTGTGTGGATGGAGGACCGAAGCACGTCTGGCGAGGCGAACCGGGTTCACACCCCGGTGCCCTGATCGACCCATAGCTTTGCCCATCGAGGGCAGGATGGGTATGTCCGCCGAAGCCTACGGCTTGCTGTTCTGCCAGATCCCTGAGAGCGGGTTCGGCAGCGGGACATAATCGCGCGTGTTCTAAAGGGCAGATCGAGGGTGAAGATGGTAAAAGGGTCGCGCCGGCCGGGCTGTCGTGAACGGAGTCGCTAGCAAGTATGGACGCGTCTCCGCCATTCGGCTTTCATCCCTGGCGCATCATGATGGATCGCTCGCCGGGGGCAGTCGGTCCCGCGTCCCGGCTTCGCCGTCGCATGCTGACGCTCCTGCGGCTGCCCTCTTGACCGGTCTCGCGATCGCAGTCGGTCCCGCGCCGCAAAGCGGCGCTCCTGCGGCTGCTCTTTCGTGCTCCATGCCCTGGCGGCTGATTGCCGCACCTTCTCTTCAAAGAAGATCCCAGGGCAAAGAGGTTCCCAGGAGCAAGCGGCGCCTCGCGTAAGGTGGCTTCGATTCCCTCTATCGTGGTAGGCGTTCGCCCCGCGGCGATCATTCATTCCGACCTTCGGCCGGACGCACGAGGCTGCGGATCGGGAGCTCGTCGTGTAGATGCCGAAATCTGGCAGGCTCACCTCCGCGATGCTTGGCCGGGCCCGACCACTTTGAGCGCGACCGATCGTCTTGCAGTCCGGCTGTCCGAAGCCGTGCCGCGTGGTCTAGAATCGTTTTCCTTTGGTTCCGTCAGCTTCGCGGCAGCGACGCTACAACGCCGCCCGATGACTCCACACGAGCGAGCGCTTCGAGTCTCGGACGCGGAAAAGGTTGTCGCCGGGAGCTGTAGGATTGGGGCGCAAGGCGAGCCCGTCTTTGTGCAATCCGCCGGCTCGTTCAGGCCGCAGGTATATCTTCCTTGGCCGGCCCGCGTGCGACGATCTCGAGCGCGCCATCGGGCAATGGACGTTGCAGCTCCTTGGCCTCGTTCCATGGCGCACGCAGCCAGACCTCCCTCTCTTCTTCGGTCGTCAGGATGACCGGCATCGCCTTGGGGTGGATAGGTGCGACCACGGCGTTGGGCTCCGTGGTCAGGAAGCCGTAGACCAAATGAGGGCCTGGCAGCGGCTTGGATTTCGTGCCGCGGTCGCCTTTGAACTCGGTCCAAATGCCCGCGAAGCTGGTCAAGGGGCGATCATCAGACAAGGCAAACCAGACCACGTCCTTCTTCTTCGTCTCCGGGTTCGGCTCAGGCGCATATTCGGCGAAGCTGTTGAAAGGCACGAGGCACCGGTTCTCGGGCTTGAGCCAGCCGCGCCAATGCGGAGACGACGTGTTGCGGATGTTGGTCACGGGTGGCCCGCCAGTCCGCGGAGGTGGCGGCATTCCCCACCGCATCATCATCATCTCGCGGTCGTCTCCGGTGCCGCGAATGATCGGAGCCGGATAGTCGGGGAAGACGCCCGGCATCGAGGGGAGATTGCCCGCGAACTGGCGAACGATCCGAAAGAGCGCGGCGATCGCGGCCTGGTTGGTGGTGATCGAGTAGAGATTGCACATCGTCAAGATGATCCCGGAACCAAGCGTCTCGCGGTCGGCATGTGGTGAGAGTAGATGTGCTCGGTACTTGTCTTCAGGTCGATCACCGCGCCGCAGAAGCAGCGCGAGCGACCTGACTTGGTTTGGGTTGGCTGAGGACATCCGGCCTCCCGCATCTGATCCTTCCAGGCGACGAAGGCCCGGTGCTGGCGCCATTCGTCGAAATCTTGCTGTGACCGATTCGATAGGAAGACGTTCCATGCTGCCTGGAACGCGTCGCGCGCCTGCTCATAGGTGCTGGCGCCGCCGAGCTGTTGCTCGCCTGGGTGACTGCCTGGATAGAAGCCGCAGAACCACTGCCAGACGGGCGAACCGGAGGGGCCTTCGGGGCGCTCTGCAATCGTTCCAGCCTCGACGTCTCCGAAGTAAATGCGCCAGGTCTCGTTTGGCGAGTGCGGATCGCGGCGACGGGTGAGTGTAGGCATGCCGCATTGATTCCAGTCCGGCGGCTGAAAGTGAAGCCGCTACGCCTTGGGTGCAACTACATCGCCGTCCTCAATCTCTGGGCCGGGCGGTTCGGGAACCTGAACGGGAGACCTTGGTCTCGAGCCCGATCGAGAGCTGGATTGCACAGCGCTGTGCGCTCCTGTTTGGCGGCGAGAGGTCGTGGCCGCTCTGCCGCTTACGGAACTCCATTTGGAAAGACGGTTCTCAGATACCGATCGTCAGCCCTCCCCGCGCGGGAATTCGCGACCGTCGCCGGCGCTTTGGCAACATCGGCCGTGAGTATTATTCTCGAGATGAAATGTGGACGTGCGTCGGCTACACGAACGCAGGCGACGAGCCAAGCGTGAGCGAGCGCTTGCAGCAAAACGCCTTGGATTAGACGCAAGCGCTTCATGGCGGCGGCAAAGACGCGTCGAATTGTCTTCTCAAACAGCTCCGGCTTTGCCGGCATTTCAACACGGACATCTTTCTCTCACGCGGGAGCGACAGCTGAAGACGTTTGGAAAGCGGTCTCGTGCCCGGATCTCGACGGGGTCCGTGCTGCTTTTTCAGGTCGACAGGTTGTGTTCGCTCCAAACAGGTTCTGACCAATGCCCATTCCGCCGCTCGATCCCGCTGTCGCCGACCTCGCGCCGACTGATTCCGTTCTGACAGCCTATGATGAGGAACATGCTGTGACCTATCTCCGCCTTCTGGATGCAGCATCCGAGGGCGCGGACTGGGAGGAGGTTGCCCGGCTCGTCTTGCACATCGATCCGGTCAACGAACCCCAGCGTGCCCGCCGCGCCTTCGATAGCCATCTGGCGCGGGCGAGGTGGATGTCTGAGAAGGGTTATCATCAGTTGCTACGCGGATCGGATCAGACGTAGCTCTGAGCTCCTGAGGCTGCGGCAGGCCCGCTTGGATTGGAAACAAGCCGCGGTCCGTCGCGAGCATGGATTGAACGGGCTTGCGAGATCATACGCAGGCAACCAAACTCAAGTTGCGGCAGAAGCGATCGAACGCATGCGGCGCAGCTTCAGCCAGCTTCGAAGCCGCCTTGCGGCATGCGCCGCGATCCATGGTCTTGGCCGACACTCAGATCCTTCTCCAGGCGACTGAGGGCGTAGACAAGAGATCAGGGCGGAAGCCGCACGCGGAGCGTCCCTGGGTCGCGCCTGAGGCATCATCTGGCTGCCGCTCGCGCTTGATCCTGCCGGTGGGTCTGCGAGCTCACCCAATGGCAGCGGGCGGGCGATCGCTATCCGAGGATTTTCGGAACTGCCCTTGAGCGCGGCATTCAGCATGCCACTGATCGGCCTCCTATGCTCAGCCACACCGGTCGCCGGTGAAAAGACGGCTCGTGGCCGATAGGGGCTGTCACTAAGGCCGCGCCCGCCGCCGCAAAGACGAGTCGCTTCCTTGAGGCGAGGGGGTGCCGAAACCGCGCCCCTCGATCTCCGGCATCCCCCCTCGCTGCCCTGCGCGTCGATCATGTCCGTCGACGCGCCGAACGACCCGTGAGGGCGCGAACCTGTCCCGGAGGATGCTCGATGCCCGATCAGACAGCCGGTCCCCCGCCGCGCTTTCTTCGTACCCCCGAAGCTGCGCGTTACCTTGGACTGTCCGGCCGCACCCTGGAAAAGCACCGCACCTACGGCACCGGCCCCTTATATCGCAAGATCGGCGGCCGCGTCGTGTATGCGCTCGACGATCTGAAAGCCTGGGCCGATCGCGGTACCAAGACGTCGACGGCTGATCCCGGCCAGGGCACCGTTCTGCCGGCGAAGCGACATCCAGGTCTCATTCCCTATGCAGGGCAGGAGCGTCGCGCGTCGCGGGCTGGGCGGGCTTGAACGTGCGGGGTTTGCGCAAATCCGAGCGCGATCAGCTCGATCTGTTTCGCGCGCTGCCTGGCGATCTGGCGCCGCGCGATGCGCAGGATCTGATGGCCTATCCGTTCTTCTCACTGGCCAAGAGCAAGCGAGTCGTGCCGATCGACTTCCGCGCGGGGCCTGTCGCCATTCGGGTCGAGGCCGTCCCCGAACATGGCATGGCGACGATCTGGGATGCGGATGTTCTGATCTGGGCGGCGTCACAGATCGTCGAGGCTCGCGACGCCGGACTGAAGACGTCGCGCCTGATGGCCGCCACGCCGTATGAGATCCTGACGTTTGTCGGTCGCGGCACCGGCGTGCGTGACTACGACCGTCTGAAGGCAGGACTTGATCGGCTGCAGTCGACGACCGTGCTCACCTCGATTCGCCAGCCGGCCGAGCGGCGGCGGCACCGCTTCTCCTGGATCAACGAGTGGAAGGAGACGGCGGATGCCCATGGCAGGCCGTCCGGATTGCAGCTGATCCTGCCGGACTGGTTCTATTCGGGCGTCATCGATGACGCGCTCGTGCTGACGATTGATCGGGCCTATTTCGCGCTGACGGGCGGGCTGGAGCGCTGGCTGTACCGCCTCGTGCGCAAGCATGGCGGCCATCAGGATGGCGGCTGGAGCTTCGATCTCCGCTATCTGCATGCCAAGTCCGGCAGCCTCTCGCCGCTGAAGCATTTCGCCTACGATCTTCGCGAAATCGTCCGCCGTCAGCGCCTGCCGGGCTACGAGCTGGTCCTCACCCGCGATCCAAACGGCACCGAACGGCTGAACTTCGCAGCCGCCGTTACTGACCCGGTCGCAAGGCGTTTCGCCAGGCATCACCCCTCGAGCTCCGCAGGGGACAAGCTGTGAATTGTCTCGTGCTATCGGGGACCGGAGGACGCGTGCCATCGAGGACCGGATGGTCGTGCCATCGGGGACCGAAATCGGGCTTAAGCCTTTGGTTTGGCGTGTCCTTTCCGCCTTCTAACATACCTAACCGCAAAATCCTTCGGATTTTGTCTAACGGGCCCGCGCTTTGGGGGGCCGGTGCACGCTGGTGTCTCCTGTTGCCAAGGGTGGAGGCCGCTCGAGACGCCACGGCCGTTCTCATTGCCGGCCCGCAGCGCCGTCCAGATGTCATCAACCTCAGAGTTTGCGAATGAGCGAGCTGACGCGCGTCCAATTGCTATGGCTGCAGGGTAAGATCGAAAACCGCATACGCTTCGGTCGAACCGTGCAGGAGGTTCGCCTCGACCGTTATCGCCGGGAGGTCGCGTTCACGCCGGGCAGCGTCTTTGCGTTCGTGCGCTGGTCGTCGAACGACTACGGCACGGTGCTGTCGCGGATCAACGTTCTGCAGGCCGTTGGCCCCGGAGAAGCCTGTGCGACCGTGCCCTTCGTCGCTCCGGGAGCAGCGATCCTGTTGCAGGTGTTTGGCTGGCCGAAGGTCGAGCGGGTGCTGAAGCAGATCGACGCGATCGAGGCGCTCGGCATCGATCCGGCGGATGTCGCACCGGATCATTGGTGGCACGTTCAGAACCGCATGGCCGCCGGACAACCGCCGCGTCCCTACACGGATGTGCGCCATCGGGCCTGGCTGCATCGAAGGACGATCATGCCATGACGAAAGGGCTTGCCATTGGCGTCGCGATGCTCGCCGGGGTTTGGCTCGTGACGGAGGTCGGGCGACCAAGGTTGCGTCCGCTGCTCATCTGGAATGTCTCCGGCAGCGTTCCGATCGGCCTCTATCTGGTTCGGCCGGTCCGGCAATGGGTCACCAACGAGATCGTCGTTGTCCTGCCCCACGGCGTGCTGGCCGAATGGCTTGCGGACGAAGGCTACCTGCCCAGGGGCGTACCGATGCTGAAGCGCATTCTTGCTCTTCCGGGCCAGGCCGTTTGTCGTCGCGAGCATGTCATCCTGATCGATGAGGTCGAAGTCGGCATCGCGCAAGAGAGCGACAGACAGGGCCGGCCGCTACCGGATTGGCGTGGCTGCCGCATCATCGGCGGTGACGAGCTCTTTCTGATGAACAGGCAATCGGACAGCTCTCTGGATGGACGCTATTTCGGTCCGACGGCGACATCGGACGTCATCGGGCGCGCCATTCCCGTGTGGACGAGGCAGCCGTGATGATGCACGCGTTCTGCGCACGACCTGCGAACGTCATGCCGACTTTGATGAGCAGCCGCTGCGATCGGAAACGGTCGTCATTGAGGTCGGCACGAGAGGCTTTGAATGACAAAGCCGACCGCAGCGGAATTCCTCGTGACGTTGTCGTGCGGTGCGATGCGTCGGCCTCGATGATGATCGTCCGTCGCAGTCCTCACGGCCGCCGCTGCTTCGCTGTTGTTTCCGGCACGCCGGCGCGGGGCGTGAGACCGAGAGCCGAGGCGAGGGTCCAAAGCCAGCCGCAAGCTGCCGACGGTCGATCGCAAGATAAAAGCGGCTCGCCTGTTGATCAGCAAGCCATTGACATGGCTCGCGTTCAACCGTGCCGTCCGGTCGGAGCGCGTGTCGCGCTGATGCTCTTTCTCAACAACATCAATGCTGCTTTCGGCACTATAGCCTCAATCCTTGCCGCGGGATGCCGCGCATGAGCACCACAGAGCGCGAATTCCGCATCCGTCCGGGGCGCATCCGTCAGGCGCGTGAGAGGAAGGCCAGAAGCTTCATCAATCGCGTCCTGCGCGCGGCGAACGCCGCGGGGCACGTCACGCTGCCCTCGGTGATCGACGGACGCCGGCCGGCTCGCACCCATTCGACCTTCGGCCGCGGCCGTCTCAGCTTCAGTCGCGAGCGCCTCTTTGCCTCGGGCCGCCGCGTCACGGTGAAGGCCCGCATCGCAAGGCACAAGGGCCGTGCGTTTCGGTCAGCGCCGCTGGCGATGCATCTGAGCTATCTCAAGCGGGAGGGGGTCACCCGTGACGGCGAGCCGGCAAGGATGTTCGATGCGCGAGCTGATCACGCCGACGAGGCCGCATTCGAGGCGCGGAGCAGCGACGACCGGCATCATTTCCGCTTCATCGTCTCGCCAGAGGACGCAGCCGACATGGTGGACCTCAGAGCGTTCACGCGCGATCTGATCCGGCAGATGGAAGCTGATCTGTCGACGCGTCTCGAGTGGATCGCGGTCGATCATTGGAATACGGACCATCCGCACGTTCATGTGCTCGTACGCGGTGTCGATCAGACGGGCGCAGATCTCGTCATCGCCCGCGACTATATCGGCCGGGGCCTGCGCTCCCGGGCCGAAGAGCTGGTGGCGCTCGAGCTCGGTCCGAAGCCTGAGCACGACATCCGCAACGCACTGGAAAGAGAGATCACCGCGGATCGCTGGACACGGCTCGATCGCGAGATCCGCATGGCCTGCGATGAGGTGGGGGCCATCGATCTCCGTCAGCGGGTGGCAGCGGGTCCTGATCCCGAGGTCCACCGCCTGATGCGAGGGCGCCTGCAATATCTGGAGCGCCTGGGACTGGCAGCGGCGGCCGGACCCAACGAGTGGATGGTCGAGCTTGGCGCAGAGCGACAGCTCCGCGAGCTCGGCACGCGTGGTGATATCATCAGGACCATGCATCAGGCGTTCGCTCGCCGTGGTGAGGAGCGGAGCGCTGCGGACTACGTCATCGACGGGATCAACAGTCCATCATCGATCATGGGGCGGTTGGTCGACCGTGGACTCCACGACGAACTGACCGGCGAAGCCTATGCAGTGATCGATGGCATCGACGGCCGCGCCCACCACGTTCGCTTCCGCGGGATCGAGGCCTTTGCGCAGGCGCCTCAGCCTGGCGGCATTGTCGAGATCAGGCGCTTTGGCGCTGCGGACGAGGCGCGGCCGACCCTGGTCCTGGCGACGCGCTCGGACCTAGCCCTGGCCGATCAGATCAAGGCCGAGGGAGCGACCTGGCTCGATCATCGGCTGGTCGAGCGTGAACCTGTCTCCCTGGCCCTCGGCGGATTTGGCGCGGAGGTGAGGAGCGCGCTGCGCAGCCGGGCGGAGTATCTCGCGGACCGGGGACTGGCGCAGAGACATGGCCAGCAGATCGTCCCGCAACGGGATCTTCTGAAGACACTACGCAGGCAGGAGCTCGAATCCGTGGGCGCGCGGCTGTCGGCGACCAACGGCGCGCCGCAGCTGAAGGTCGACCCCGGCCAACAGGTTGCGGGCATCTACCGCCAGCGGCTTGTCCTGGCCTCCGGCCGCTTCGCCATGATCGACAATGGTCTCGGTTTCTACCTCGTCCCGTGGTCGCGCGACATCGATCACCGGCTCGGTCAGAAGGTCACGGGCCTTGCGAAGGCCACCGGCATCGACTGGCAGCTTGGTCGCAAGCGCGACCTCGGTCTTTAGCACTCGGGAGACGCCACATGCCTGCGACCCGAATCCAATGGGCACAATTACTCGCCGTCGTGCTGATCAACCTGCTTGCGATATGGGCCGCGACCGAATGGACGGCCTGGCGGCTCGCCTTCCAACCGCGATTGGGGACGCCATGGTTCATGCTGTCCGGCTGGCCAGTCTACTTCCCACCGACCTTCTTCTGGTGGTGGTTCATCTATGATGCCTATGCGCCCTCCATCTTTGCCGAAGGTGGGGCTATCGCGGTCAGTGGCAGTCTCGCGTCTATTGCGGTTGCGGTCGGCATGTCACTGTGGCGGTCGCGGGAGGCGAAAGCCACAGCAACTTACGGGTCCGCGCGCTGGGCCGAGCTGGGCGAGGTGCGCAAGGCGGGACTGCTCGGCGAGGATGGCGTGGTCCTGGGACGGTTGGGAGCGCGCTACCTGCGCCATGACGGACCGGAGCATGTGCTCTGTTTTGCACCGACGCGGTCTGGCAAGGGCGTCGGTCTCGTGGTGCCGTCTCTTCTGACGTGGCCGGGATCGGCGATCGTTCACGACATCAAGGGCGAGAACTGGCAGCTCACGGCAGGATTCCGCGCGCGGCACGGCCGCATATTTCTGTTCGACCCGACCAACCCGAATGCCTCAGCCTACAATCCGCTGCTCGAAGTCAGGCGAGGGGCCTGCGAGGTGCGTGACGTCCAGAATGTCGCCGACGTGCTGGTGGATCCCGAGGGATCTCTCGACAAGCGCAATCATTGGGAAAAGACCAGCCATTCGCTTCTGGTCGGTGCCATCCTGCACGTTCTCTATGCCGAGCCCGACAAGACCTTGGCCGGCGTTGCCGCGTTCCTTTCCGACCCCCGGCGCACGATCGAGGCGACGTTGATGGCGATGATGGCGACGCATCATCTGGGCGCAGCCGGGCCGCACCCGGTGGTGGCATCGACAGCGCGCGAGCTTCTGAACAAATCGGAGAATGAGCGCTCGGGCGTCCTTTCAACGGCGATGTCATTCCTCGGTCTTTACCGGGATCCGGTGGTGGCTGCTGTCACGGGGAGATGTGATTGGCACATTGCTGATCTGGTTGCAGGGGAGGAGCCCGCGACGCTGTATCTCGTCGTGCCGCCATCCGACATCTCACGTACGAAGCCGCTCATTCGTCTGGTTCTGAACCAGATCGGCCGGCGTTTGACCGAGGATCTCAAGGCAAAGCAGAGCCGGCATCGTGTCCTGATGATGCTGGACGAGTTTCCGGCGTTAGGCCGGCTCGACTTCTTCGAATCCGCTCTCGCCTTCATGGCTGGGTACGGCATCAAGAGCTTCCTCATTGCGCAATCGCTCAATCAGATCGAGAAGGCCTATGGGCAGAACAATGCCATTCTGGACAACTGCCATGTCCGCGTCAGCTTCGCGACCAACGACGAGCGAACCGCCAAGCGCGTCTCGGACGCGCTCGGCACCGCAACCGAAATGCGGGCCGTGAAGAATTACGCCGGGCATCGCCTGGCGCCATGGTTGGGTCACCTCATGGTGTCGCGCCAGGAGACGCCGCGTCCGCTCCTGACGCCGGGCGAGGTGATGCAATTGCCGGCGGCTGATGAGATCGTGATGGTCGCCGGCGCACCACCGATCCGCGCCAGGAAGGTGCGATATTTCGAGGATGAGAGACTGGTCTCGCGCATCCTGCCGCCGCCGGACATCGCCAGGACCAGAGCGTCTGTGGGTGCGGATGACTGGTCATCGCTTGCGCCCCTTACGCCTGTGCTCGCCGGATCCCGGCTGACGCTGCCCCCCGAGACAAGGGACGAGCAGGCCAATGGCGGCTTGCGACGCGAGCCGGAGCTGCCGCAGCACGAAGCGATCGCGAGCGAAACGACGAGCGTAGATCCGGCGGACGAGTTTTCGGTCGTGTTCGATGACGATGATGGGACGCCGCAGCTGGTCGGCTCACGCGATGCGAGCACGACGGGGATTGCGCGTCAGGCTGCGCTCGACCCGCGCGATGACATGGGCTTGTGAGGACAGACCAATGCGGGATCGAATGAATGTCTACTTCCCGCCGGAGCTGCTGCGGCAGATCGTAGAGCTCGCCGATCGCAGGAAGCTTTCGCGCTCGGCCATCGTCGAGGCGGCGGTTCAGTCGTTTCTGTCGCCGGATGCGGCTGATCGGCGCGAGGCGGCGCTCACACGCCGGCTCGACAGGCTGTCGCGGCAGATGCAGCGGCTCGAGCGTGATGTCGGCATCCTTGCCGAGACGCACGCATTGTTCGTTCGCTTCTGGCTGACCGTGACACCCCCGCTGCCGTCCGAAGCGCAGGCCACAGCGCAGGTCAAGGGACGCGAGCGGTTCGAAGGCTTTGTGGAGGCGCTCGGCCGCCGGCTGCAGAAGGGGCAGAGCTTCCTGCGCGAAATTCCTGAGGATTTCGTCAGACCGCCGTCGAGCGAGCCCGGCTCCTGAGGCGGTGGAAGCGTCGATCGGGACCGTTCCAGCGCGCGGGTTGAGCTTGGCATCTACGCCAGAGTTTCTTTCCACCCGCCAGGCTTCGAACGTTCGAATCTTGCGCGTGCCAGGCCAGGCAAGCTGACCTAATCGACGGACCAGATGAGGTCCGAACGATGAAGAAGAAACTCACTTTGCAGCTATCCAGCGAGATTCTCGCCCGCCTTGCCGGCGCAGCCGAGGAAAGATGCGTGAACCGCACGATCGTCGTGGAAAAGGCGCTCGAACGGTTTCTAGCCCAGCCGCTGGATGGACCGATGCCGGCGCAAGATCGCCTGCAGGGCCTGGAACAGCAGCTGCAAACGATTCAGCGCGACATCGCGGCCCTCAATGAGACGGTCGCCCTTCATGCACGCTACCATCTGGCGGTGACGTCGCTGGCGGATCAGGAGAGCACGAGCGCAGCAAGGGGCGGTGATCGTGATTTCGACCAGGCGATGCGGATTGGCGCGATCCAAAAGCTGCAGCGTGACTTGTCGGAAAGGCAGCGAGAGACGCGACCCGATGGCGCTGCGCGAGCCGGTCAAGTGAGCCAGCCATTTCCGGCTCAACTTCGCCGCGCCGAGCCTCCAATCGCCGAGGTGTCCTGGGGCGTGCCTGCCGCCGGGGAGGGCGGCGAGGATCCCTTTCGCCTCCCGCCTCAATCGAGCCGTTGAGCGATCCCGCGAGCACGCGGATCACGGCAGTTCGTTGTCGGCCTATGCCTTCGGCCGAAAGGGCACCGAAGCCGGAGACCAAGGCCATCGCGAGATCACAGGCTGGCGGCTCGCCGCCCTGGTGTTTCTGCCCTTCGCAATGGGCTATTTCCTGTCCTATCTGTTTCGCACCATCAATGGACTCGTCTCTGCCAGTCTTGCCTCAGAGCTCGGGTTGAACGCGGCCGACCTTGGTCTGATCACGGCGGCTTACTTCCTGGTCCTTGCGGCTGCCCAGATCCCGGTCGGCATGATGCTCGACCGCTATGGCCCGCGCCGGGTTCAGAGCGCGCTTCTTGTCGTCGCGGCCTTTGGCGCGGAGGCCTTCGCAAGGTCGTCGGGGCCGCTCTCGCTGCTCCTCTCACGCGCCCTGATCGGGCTCGGGGTCGCTGCGGCTCTGACCGCGGGCCTGAAGGCCATTGTTCTGTGGTTTCCGCGCGAGCGGGTGGCGTTGGTCAATGGGTACATGGTCATGCTCGGGGCGCTTGGCGCTGTCAGCGCGACGCTGCCCGCCGAGGCGATCCTGGTGAAGACCGGATGGCGCGGCCTGTTTGACATCCTGGCCATCGCGACCGCTGCAGCGGCGATCCTGATCTATTGCCTGGTGCCGGAGCGCGAAACGCAGGGCTCGTCCGCGTCGGAAGCAGGTGGCTTGCGGAGCATTCTTCGCGACGTCCGGTTCTGGAGGGTCGCGCCGCTATCCGGAGCCTGCATCGGATCGGCGTGGTCGCTCCAGGGCTTATGGGCATCCGCGTGGCTGGCCGACGTGGAGGGCATGACCCGCGCCCAAGTCGTGACAGCGCTGTGTCTGACCGCCCTGATGCTCAGCCTCGGTGCGTGGATGCTCGGTGCGCTGACCAACTGGACACGACGCAGGGGATTAGGTCCAGAGCATGTGCTGGCTTTGATCGCCGTGCTCTCCATGGTGGCGCAGCTGGCGCTGGTATGGCGGCTGCCATTGCCGGCGATCGCGCCATGGCTGATCATCGCGATCGTCGGAGCCGCCACCGTGCTCAGCTTTGCGATCATCTCGGACTATTACCCGAAGGAATTGGCTGGCCGCGCCAACGGGGCCTTGAACGTGGTGCATTTCGGGTGGGGGTTTCTGGCCCAGTACGGGATCGGTGTATTGCTGGCCCAATGGCCGCAATCCAATGGGCACTATCCTGTCATCGCCTATCAGGTTGCCTTCGGAGTGAACCTCGCGCTGCAGGCAGCAGCACTGATTTGGTTTGCCGCTCCACGAGAGCACAGACCGCGATCATCGGAGGCGAGCAGCGGGACCGAATTTGTCATGGCCGACCTCCCCGCGACCTCAAGCGATCGCCCGGCTCCCGCCCGCGAGCCGCCAAGCCATGCCAGATGGTGAGCCGACGTCGCGGCGCCGGTGGCGACCTTCGCCTTCGCTACAGCAGCGTTCGCCGTCGCTCTCGGCCGCGAGGGGGCGGTGCTGCGGGCCCATGACCCGCGCTCTGAAAGCTGCTGCCCCGCCTTGGTGATCTGCTTGTCCCGCCCGAAAGAGCCCTCCTGTCTCTACGCTTTCCTGCGCCAGGCTACACCCGAAGCGCTGTTGGTCTTGCTGCTGCAGGAGGTCTGCATCTTTGATCATCACAAGCGATGCTGACCGCGCTTCAATGATCGGAGATGAGAGTGACCGGCTTCGTCCAGACACAGCGCATCACGCGTGGCACCCGCATGCTGCGGACGGCATTGGGGCCTGCCATCGCGCGTCATCTCGACGATCAATCCGTCGTGGAGATCATGCTCAATCCAGATGGCCGGCTCTGGGTCGATCGGCTCGCGTCTGGCTTGGCCGATACCGGTGAGAGTCTTGCTGCCGGTGATGGCGAGCGCGTCGTCCGGCTGGTCGCGCACCACGTCGGGCTCGAGGTCCATGCGGGCTCTCCGCGCGTGTCGGCGGAGCTGCCGACGACGGGCGAACGTTTTGAAGGCCTGCTGCCGCCGCTCGTTGCAGCCCCGACATTCGCCATCCGCAAGCCCGCGATCGCCGTCTTTACGCTCGACGACTACGTGGCTTGCGGGATTGCGACCGCAGATCAGGCCGGCGCGTTGCGGCGGGCTGTTGCCAACCGCTGCAACATTCTGGTGGCCGGCGGCACCTCGACCGGCAAGACCACGCTGGTCAATGCCTTGCTGGCTGAAGTGGCGATGACCGGCGACCGCATCGTGCTGATCGAGGATACGCTCGAGCTGCAATGCTCGGCGCCCAACCTCGTGACGCTTCGAACCAAGCAGGGTGTGGCGTCGCTTTCGGATCTGGTGCGCGCCGCGCTTCGGCTGCGCCCGGATCGCATTCCGATCGGCGAGGTCCGCGGGCCGGAGGCGCTCGATCTCGTCAAGGCCTGGGGCACCGGCCATCCCGGCGGCATCGGCACCATTCATGCCGGGTCCGCACTCGGCACCCTCCGGCGGCTGGAGCAGCTGGTTCAGGAGGCCGTCGTGAGCGTCCCACGTGCTCTGATTGCCGAGACGATCAACGTGATCGCCGTTCTCGCCGGGCGCGGCTCGCAGCGGCGGCTCGGCGAGCTCGTGCGTGTCGAAGGGCTCTCACCTTGCGGGGACTACATCCTCGTTCCCTTGGGAGATCAGCGATGAAGGCGCGACTGTCTTGCTGGTCCATCGCCACGATTGCGATTGCGGCAGCCGCAGTGCTCGTGGCGGCGGCGCCGGCGCATGCGGCGGGCTCGAACATGCCTTGGGAGCAGCCGCTCAACAAGATCCTGCTTTCAGTCGAGGGACCGGTCGCCAAGATCATCGCCGTGATCATCATCATCACGACGGGTCTGTCACTGGGTTTTGGCGAAACCTCCGGTGGCTTCCGGCGGCTCATCCAGATCGTCTTCGGTCTCTCCATCGCCTTTGCCGCCTCGAGCTTCTTCCTGTCGTTCTTCTCCTTCGGCGGCGGCGTGGTGTTGTGATGGATAGCGAGATCAAGGGCTTCAGCGCGCCTGTGCATCGCTCGCTGACCGAGCCCATTCTGCTCGGGGGCGCGCCGCGATCGGTCGCGATTGTCAACGGCACCGTGTCGGCGGCGCTCGGCCTCGGTTTGCGGCTCTGGCTCTTCGGCCTGCTGCTCTGGTTCGTCTGCCACATGGTCGCGGTCTGGGCGACACGGCGCGATCCGTCCTTTGTCGAGGTCGTGCGCCGCCACCTGCGGATTCCCAATCACCTCAGCCAGTGAGGCTCGCATGTTCAATTTGGCCGAATACCGCCGCACCAATATCCGGCTTGCGGATTTCCTGCCCTGGGCGGCGCTGGTGGACGAGGGCGTCGTTCTCAACAAGGACGGCTCGCTGCAACGGACGGCGCGTTTTCGCGGGCCTGACCTGGAGAGCTCGGTCGCATCCGAGCTCACAGCAGTCGCCTTCCGTCTCAACAACGCTCTGCGGCGCCTGGGGTCGGGCTGGGCGATCTTCGTCGAGGCGCAGCGGCATTCGGCCGGAGCCTACCCAATTTGCGTGTTTCCGGATGCCGCGTCCGCCCTGGTCGATGCCGAGAGAAAGGCACAGTTCGAGGAGCAGGCGGCGCACTACGAGTCGAGCTATTATTTGACGTTTCTGTACCTGCCGCCGCGAGAAGACTTAGCCCGTTCCGAACGCGTGCTCTATGAAGGCGCGCCGCAGCCGGAGGGCTCGCGCGGCCGCGACATCCTGCGCAGCTTTGTCGATCGCACCGACCGCATTCTGCAGCTCGTGGGCGGCTTCATGCCGGAATGCGGCTGGCTCGGCGACGACGCCGTGCTGAGCTATCTGCACTCGACCGTCTCGACCAAGCGCCAGCGGGTCCGCGTCCCTGAAATCCCCATGCATCTGGATGGGCTGCTCGCCGACCAGCCGCTGACCTGCGGCCTCGCGCCGATGCTGGGGGCGGTCAATCTCCGCGTGCTCACCATCATCGGCTTTCCCTCTGCAACGACGCCAGGACTGCTGGACGAATTGAACGGGCTTGCATTCGCCTACCGCTGGTCGACCCGCGCCATCATGCTCGACAAGCAGGATGCCGTGAAGCTCGTGACACGGATCCGCCGGCAGTGGTTTGCCAAGCGCAAATCTCTGGCGGCGATCCTCAAGGAGGTCGTGACCAACGAGGTGGCAAGCCTCGTTGACAGCGACGCCCACAACAAGACCGCTGACGCCGATGCGGCGCTGCAGGATCTCGGCTCCGATGAGATCAGCCAGGCCTATGTCACCGCGACCGTGACGGTGTGGGATCCTGATCCGGCGAGGGCTGACGAGAAGCTGCGCCTGGTGGAGAAGGTGATCCAGGGGCGCGATTTCACCTGCATGACGGAGACTGTGAATGCGGTTGAGGCCTGGCTCGGCAGCCTTCCGGGGCATGTCTATGCCAATGTGCGCCAGCCACCGTTGTCGACGCTGAACCTTGCGCATCTCGTCCCGCTCTCGGCGGTCTGGGCAGGTGAGGTGCGTGACCATCATCTGAGGGCGCCTGCGTTGCTGTTCGGCCGCACCGAGGGCGCGACGCCATTCCGGTTCTCGCTCCATGTCGGCGATGTCGGCCACACGCTGGTGATCGGACCGACCGGAGCTGGCAAATCGGTGCTGCTGGCGCTGATGGCTCTGCAGTTCCGCCGCTATCCGAATGCGCAGATCCTTGCGTTTGATTTCGGCGGCTCCCTGCGGGCCGCCGCGCTTGCCATGGAAGGTGACTGGCATGATCTCGGTGGAGCGCTCTCGGCCGATAGCGAGACCTCGATCGCGCTGCAGCCGCTGGCAGGCATCGGTGATGTGATGGAGCGCGCCTGGGCGGCGGATTGGATCGCCGGCCTGCTGGTCCGCGAGAAGATCGTGGTGACGCCGGACGCCAAGGAGCATCTCTGGTCGGCGCTGACCTCGCTGGCTTCCGCGCCAACTTCTGAGCGGACCCTGACCGGCCTGTCGGTGTTGCTGCAGTCGAACATCTTGAAACGGGCCCTCAAGCCGTATTGCCTCGATGGCGCTCACGGACGACTGCTGGATGCCGATCATGAGCTCGTGGGCGACCGGTCGGTCCAGGTGTTTGAGACCGAGGGGCTGATCGGGACCGCTGCCGCTCCTGCTGTCCTCGCTTATCTGTTCCACAAGATCGCCCGGCAGCTCGACGGCCGCCCGACACTTCTGATCATCGATGAAGGGTGGCTGGCGCTGGACGACGCCGACTTCGCGGGCCAGCTCAGGGAGTGGCTGAAGACCCTGCGCAAGAAGAACGCCTCCGTCGTTTTCGCGACCCAGTCGCTATCCGACATCGACGGCTCGCCGATCGCACCCGCCATCATTGAGAGTTGCCCGAGCCGCATCCTGCTGCCGAACGAGCGGGCGCTCGAGCCGCAGATCATGGGCATCTATCGTCGCTTCGGTCTCAATGATCGTCAGATCGAGCTCGTCAGCCGTGCGGCCCCCAAGCGCGACTATTACTGCCAGTCGCGCCGGGGCAACCGCATGTTCGAGCTCGGTCTCGGCGAGGTCGCGCTCGCCTTTGCCGCGGCGTCGTCCAAGGCCGATCAGGCCGCGATCTCGGACGTTCTGAAGTCCGCCGGCAGGGACGGCTTTGCGGCAGCGTGGTTGCGGCACCTCAAGCTTGGCTGGGCAGCCGACCTCATCCCCGGCCTCGACAATCTGGAGACGCGGCAATGATCTCTGGCAAGCGATGGGCAGCGTCGTTGGCGCTGCTGGTTCTGACCTCGGCGGGTCCGGTGCGGGCCCAGCTCGTCGTCTTCGACCCCAACAATTATGCTCAGAACGTGCTGACCGCCGCACGTGAGCTGCAGCAGATCAACAATCAGATTCTGGCCCTGCAGAACCAGGCAGAGATGTTGATCAATCAGTCGCGCAACCTCGTCAACCTGCCGTATTCGTCATTGACGCAGCTGCAGCAATCGATCCAGCGGACCCAGGATTTGCTCAAGCAGGCTCAGCGCCTGGCCTACGACGTGCAGCAAATCGAGCAGGCGTTCAAGACGGTCTATGCGCCGGCAGCCGCCGGCGCCAGCGCCGCTGACCTCGCGGACAATGCGCGCTCACGCTGGCAGACGTCCGTGGCCGCGCTGCAGGATGCGCTCAAGCTTCAGGCGGGCGTGGTCGGCAATCTCGACACCATCAAGAGCCAGTCCGTCGCGCTGGTTGTCGCGAGCCAAGGAGCCGCCGGCGCCTTGGCTGTCAGGCAAGCCGGCAACCAGATCCTGGCGATGCAGGCGCAACAGCTCGCGGATCTGACGGCGGTTGTGGCCGCCCAGGGACGGGCGCAGAACCTCACCATGGCGGAGCGCGCGGCGGCCCAGGATCAGGCACGCGAACAGCTCCGCCGCTTCCTGACGCAGGGTCAGGGCGACCAGGCCTCCAGCGTACGAATGTTTCACTGATGATGACGAGCGTTCCGGACCAAATTGGCGGATCCCCCGCCGCGGCTGCCCGGCAGCTCATGGTTGAGATTGCCCGATGACAGGAACGGGGATCATCGATCAATTCCTGGAGACCTTTACCCGGACAATCGACAGCGGCTTTGGCCTGGTGGGCGGTGAGGTCGGATATCTCGCAACCACGCTCGTCACCATTGATGTGACGCTTGCTGCGCTCTTCTGGGCGTTTGGCGGCGAGGACGATGTCGTCGCCCGGCTGCTGAAGAAGACCTTGTTTGTCGGCGTGTTCGCCTACCTGATCGGCAATTGGAACAGCCTCGCCCGGGTCGTCTTCGAGAGCTTCGCAGCACTCGGCCTGAAGGCCTCGGGCTCGGCGCTGTCGGCGGCGGACTTCCTGCGCCCGGGCAGGATCGCGCAAGTGGGTCTCGATACCGGGCGGCCGCTCCTCCAGGCGATCTCGGGCCTCCTTGGATATGTGAGCTTCTTCGAGAACTTCCTGCAGATTGCGGTCCTGTTGTTTGCGTGGGTGGTCGTGCTGCTCGCCTTCTTCATTCTGGCCATCCAGCTCTTCGTCACCCTGATCGAGTTCAAGCTCACGACGCTTGCTGGATTCGTGCTCATCCCGTTTGGTCTGTTCGGCAAGACCGCCTTCGCAGCCGAACGTGTGCTCGGCAATGTCATCTCCTCCGGTGTGAAGGTTCTGCTGCTCGCCGTGATCTCAGGAACCGGCTCGACCCTGTTCGGTCAGTTGACCCAGGTGACGAGCGGCGATCCTCCGACCGTCGAGAGTGCCATGGCCCTGGTCCTGGCGTCCCTGGCGCTGCTCGGCCTTGGATTGTTCGGGCCCGGGATCGCCAATGGTCTTGTCAGTGGTGGACCGCAGCTTGGAGCAGGGAGCGCGGTCGGGACGTCGCTTGCAGCGGGTGGTCTCGTCGTGGCCGGCGCCGGCATGGCCGCTGGTGCAGCGGGGCTCGCAGGCGGCGCGATCTCTGGTGCAAGCCGTGCTGTCGCGCCGCTTGGTGCGGCGGCGTCCGGCGGAGGGCGCGTCAGCGGCGCTGCCGCCGAGGCAGCAGGAGCGAACGCGAGTCCCCTTCGCCAAAGGGCGAATGTCCAGGCTGGCGGCTCGGATCAGCCGGGTCAGGCCGATGGCTCGGGCTCTCCGATGTGGGCGCAGCGCATGAAGGCAGCGCGCGCCGTCCATCAGGGCGCATCTACAACGGCACAAGCCGTTCGCCATGCCGAGCGCGGCGGGCAGGGAAGCGCGGTCGATCTCTCCGAGGGGAAATCCTGACATGTTCAAGCGGTCATCTGTTCATTACGGCCGTACGCCCGAGCCGGTGACGCCCTATCAGAAGGCAGCGCAGGTCTGGGATGAGCGCATCGGCTCTGCGCGCGTGCAGGCCAAGAACTGGCGGCTGATGGCATTCGGCTGCCTCACCCTCGCCGCAGGCTTCGCGTCCGCCCTGATCTGGCAGTCGGCCCGCGGTACGGTGACGCCCTGGGTGGTCGAGGTTGGCCATCTCGGCGAGGTCCAGCGGGTAGCGCCTGCGGTGGCTGACTACGTGCCGACCGATCCGCAGGTCGCCTTCCATCTTGCCCGGTTCATTGAGGACGTGAGAGGTCTGCCGGCCGATGGCATCGTGCTGCGCCAGAATTGGCTGCGCGCCTACGACTTCACCACCGATCGCGGCGCGGCTGCCCTGAATGACTATGCCCGCTCCAATGATCCTTTTAGCAAGCTCGGGAAGATCCAGGTCTCGGTCGAGGTCTCCAGTGTGATCCGCGCCTCGCCGGACAGCTTCCGGATCGCCTGGGTCGAGCGTCGCTACGAGAACGGCGCCTCGGTTGCGACCGAACGCTGGAGCGCGATCCTCACCCTCGTGTTCGCCATGCCGGACGATGCTGACCGCCTGCGCAAGAACCCGCTCGGCGTCTACGTCCAAGCCATCAACTGGTCGAAGGAGCTGTCGCAATGAGCAAGCCAATGGTCCGGAGGGCTGGAGGGCCAATGATGGCGGGGGCCGCCGTTCTGGTTCTGCTCTGCAGCTGCACAACGACCAATCTGCCCAAGATCAGCTATGACAGCGAAGCACCACCCTTGCCGGCGCCGCCAGCTGCGCTGGATGGAAAGGTTCAGCCGCTTCATCTTCCGCCGCCCTGGAAAGTGTCCCTTGGTGGCAAGGCGGGAGCCCAGGAAGAAGCGGAGCCGCTCGACCGCGTCGAGATGGCCAATAGCGCGGCGCGGGTCGAACCGCGCAAGAAGGGCTACTTCAACGCGACGCAGATCTATGCCTACAGTCCCGGCGCGCTCTATCAGGTCTATGCGGCGCCCGGGCAGATCACCGACATCATGCTCGAGGAAGGTGAACAGCTCACAGGGTCGGGGCCCGTGTCCGCCGGCGACACCGTGCGCTGGGTCGTAGGCGATACCGAGAGCGGTGCGGGCGAACGCCGCCGCGTCCACATCCTGGTCAAGCCGACGCGTGCCGCGATCGAAACCAATCTCATCGTCAACACCGACCGGCGGACCTATCTGCTCGAGCTGCGCGCTCGTGACAAGCCGTATATGCCCGCTGTGGCCTGGTACTATCCCCAGAATGCCGAGACGAGAGCGCGCCAGCTCGTCTTGAGGCCGGAGCTGCCCAATCCGGCGCTGCGACGCTTCCGCTATCGCATCGAGGGGGATGATCCGCCATGGAGGCCGGTCAACGCCTATGACGACGGTCGCAAGGTCTATATCGAGTTTGCCCCTGGCATCGTGCAGGGTGAATTGCCGCCCTTGTTCGTCATCGGGAGCGATGGTGCGCCCGAGATCGTCAACTACCGTGCCTTCCGCAACATCATGATCGTCGATCGGCTGTTTGCCGCAGCCGAGTTGCGCCTCGGCGGCGAGGAGCAGCGCAAGGTCCGGATCGTCAGAACCGACGGAGCCTCAGGGTGAAAAACGAGGAGGATGAGGCTTCTGCGTCTCAGGCTCCGTCTGCAGCCGAGAAGGCTGAGCGTCGCACGAAAAGAATGCGCCTGAACGGAGATCTTCCGCCGGTTACGCGGCTGTCGCGCAATGTCCTGGCCGGCGGCAGTGCAGTTGCGCTCCTGTTGATGGGAGGCGCCGTCGTCTGGACATTGCAGACCAACAGGCCGAGCAAATCGGGTCCATCCGAGCTCTACAGCACTGATCATCACGACATCGCGGACGGGGTTTCGGCCCTGCCGCGTGACTACGCCAGTCTTCCCAAGAATCTCCCGACAAACGTCCCAGTGATCGGACCGCCGCTGCCCGGGGATCTCGGCAAGGCGATTGTCGCTGCGCAGGGCCAGGCACTTGCGGTCACCCCCGATCAGGAGCAGCTCCGCCATGAGCAGGAGCGGGATGCCGCTCGCTTGAGCCGCCTGTTTGCGACGGTCAATGTTCGTGGCACCGAGGCCGCGGCGAGCGGGCCTCAGACCAGCGAACGCGCGGGCGCGATGTCCAGTCCCGACGACGCATTCGCCCAGAATGGCCAGGACCGCAAGCTCGCCTTCGTCAATGCCGCGGTCGATCGCCGGACCACGAGTCCCGACCGTGTCAGCCGGCCGGCCTCCCCCTATGTGGTTCAGGCCGGGACCGTGATTGCGGGCGCCCTGATCACGGGCATTCGCTCCGACCTGCCGGGGCAGATCACCGCTCAGGTCACCGAGAACGTGTTCGATTCGCCGTCAGGCCGCTTCCTGCTTGTCCCGCAGGGCGCGCGGCTGATCGGGATATACGATAGCCAGGTGACGGCCGGGCAATCGCGCGTGCTCCTGGTCTGGACCAGGCTGATCATGCCCAATGGACGGTCGATCGTCCTGGAACGGCAGCAGGGCGCCGACGCTGCCGGTTATTCGGGTCTCTCGGACGAGGTTGATAACCACTTCAGGCAGCTGGTTGGCGCAGCGCTGCTCTCGACGCTGCTCTCGATGGGCAGCGAGGTCAACGCGGGCACCAATCAAAATACGAACAACGCCGCGATCACCCAGGCGCTCCGCCAGGGCTTCGGCAACTCCATGAGCCGCACAGGTCAGCAGCTGGTTGGTCAGCAGATGAACGTCCAGCCGACTCTGACAGTGAGGCCGGGCTTTCCGGTCCGCGTGATCGTCAATCGTGATCTCGTGCTCGAGCCGTATCAGGGGTAGCAGTCATGGCGAAGCTGAAGATCTCGGAACTTCCCGATGAGAAGCCGGTCAAAATCACGGTCGAACTGTCAGCGAGCGTATTTCGCGATCTGCAGGCCTATGCCGAAGCTGTCGGCCGCCATTCGGACCAGCCGGCCAATGATCTTGGTCGCCTGGCCTCGGCAATGGTGGCACGTTTCATGGCGGCTGATCGGGCGTTTGCCAAGTCGAAGCGGGCACCAGCCATCAAGGCCAGATAGTCCCGGAGCCACGCATCGCGTTGGCTTCCTCCGCAATGCATACAAACCAGGACCGACTGGCGCTCAAAGTTGATACATTCGGTGTTCCTGAAGCAGGAAGCTTGTGAGCGGCAAATCCAGCGTGGCAGGCTTTCTTGAGCGAAGGAGCCGACGCGTTGATCGCCACCGATTGCGGTGATGCCGCATCTTCTCCAGAGACGGTCAATCGCGCTGAGGCCCAAAGCCTGATGCAAGCGCTGATCGGCCCTCACTGGCGGGCCCTGCGGCGGCAAGATGGTCGAAGGTTCGGGGATCGCGCTCATCCAGCCTCCACGAGCCCTTCCAACTCTGGGCTGCAGGCCAGTCCTTTGGGCTCCGATGGAGCATCCTCTGCCAAGCGCGGGGACAATGCTGATGGGACAGGCCCAGGAGAAGGGCTTTCATGCAGCGCTTTAGGGACGCCTGTATGCTGGCGAACCAATTCCAGCACGGCTGATGATACCCCGATATAGGCTGCCCCAATGTCATGCCCCGGAAACGGCAGCTTCGCTCCCAGTGGCCTCACCGGGCAGCCATGGGCAGCGATGACATTCTTGAAGATCCAGCTGGGCATGACACCAAGATAGGACGAGATGCCGTTGGCGAGGCCGAATTCCTGACAAGCCTGTATGAGCTGCCCGATCACTCGGCGCCGTCCGCCGGTGCTCAGCGCACGATCACAGCCGAATCGCGATGCTTCCCAGATTTCGTCCGAATGCGGCAGCAAGCCTTCAACCAGATTAGGCCACAAGGACTTGACCATGTAGGGGCGTGTGGTCGGAATCAGCCGCGCAGTTCCAAGCGCCTGATCTTGCTCGTCCACGACAAGGATGTAGGTGGCTGCCGGTGTGTCGAACTCATCATATTCCATGCCCTGATAATGAGGCACGGACCACCCCTGGCGCTCGACGAACATCCGGTACCGCAACCGATGATGCGAAATCCAGGCTTCGCCATATCGATGGACGGTTTCCCACCTGACTAAAAGGGTACGCATGAGCATCTTCCAATGTGCCACGTGACGGGAAGATGCAGACTAATCGGCACAGCGTCAGCGAGGCAGCTACCCAGTCGAGTAGTTCGCGCGTCTGTGGAGCGGCTGCTGTCCTACCGGCTGCTCAGAGGAAGACAACTGTCAGACATCGCCCCAATATCACCTACAATCTGGCGCAATTCTGAGTTGTATTGGGGTGTAGTTCTTGGCTTTTGCAAGGCTCGTCCAGGCCCGTTTGAACGGGTTCAGCTTGGGATGGCCGCGAGGCCTGACTTGCGCGTGCTGCGTGCCGGGAGAATGTCCCTGGTGCGCATGATCCGATCGAAACTTGTACCAGCAATCTCGTGCATGCTGACACAAGTGCCGAAGATCGCTCATCAAACAGGCACTTTGCTGCGCGATCTGATTGCCGGAGTCGGCAAGATCGTCAGGGCCGCCGCTTCCGGAGAAGGGCATTGTTGATGACATCGCGGCTTCTGAAAAAATCAATCGAATATGATCGTCAATTGCACGACGGAGCGTATCATGGTACGGTCTACCTCAGGTTGGGTTGGAGTTTGGACAAGCAAGCGCCTGCTTCTCGCCTTGATAGAGGCAGACGAGGGGGCAAGGACGGACCGTCGGCAATCGGGACATTCAGACGGATTCGTTTTCACGATCACATCTGGGCGGAAGTTTGCTGGGCGGAAGTTTGCGCAGCTTTGTCTGCCGTGAGGTAGCAATGGACCTCTTCAGCTTCATCGATTGTGCAAACCGCACGCAGTCGCTGTCCGACCTCTTCGATCTTCTCGTCGGTTCTGCAGCCGATGAGGGCTTCGGCCAAGTGGCTTATGGCGCCCTGAACTACGAAGAGTCGGTACGGCTGCCAGAGCATCCTATGCCGGCCATCGCTCTCAACTTTCCGCTCGATTGGCGGAAGCACTATTTCGAGCGAAAGTATCACGAGATCGATCCGGTCGTCAGGCGAACCCCGTTTCACAGCAGGCCATTCATATGGGATCAGCTGCTCGAGCAGAAGCAGCTGCAGGACGGCGAGCGGTTGGTCCTTCATGAGAGCCGCGAAGCCGGTCTCAAGCACGGGATGAGCGTGCCGCTGTTTGGACCGTCGGGGCGCATCTCCGTTCTATCCTTTGCATCCAGCTTCGACGATGCCGACCCGATCCGGCATATGAAGCATCTTCACGCCTTGGCGTGTCAGTTCCATGTTGCTTTTGGCGAGCTTGCCCAGCCAGCGATGGGCAAGAAGGCGATTGGGCTCTCGCAGCGCGAACGCGAATGCCTGAAGTGGACCGCAGAGGGCAAATCTTCCTGGGATATCGGAATCATCCTCAAGATCAGCGAAAACACGATCAACTTCCACCTCAAGAAGGCGATGAGAAAGCTTGGCACGAACAGCCGGACGGTCGCCGTCGTGAGGGCGATAAGGCTTGGTCTCATTGAGATCCCCGGATTATCCGGCCCATCCGTGTCGGCGTGGACCGACACGCCACCGACTGAAGCCGACGCCGTCCGACCGTTGCCGCTCTGACACTCACGACGAAGCGCCGTTCCTGCGCGGCGCGCAATTGGCGAAACGGCGCGATGGTCGCGCGCAATCGCCAGCTTTGAGATCGATCGCTTCCGTAAGCCAACCACGGCGCGTCCTCCATCGATGCGCGCGGCGGTGTGGCGGCACAGGGTTCCGCGTGCCGCCTGTGACGGAGCTATGCTCATGCTTTCATGGGGGCCGTTCCGGATGGAGGCGACGCGCTCCGGGTAGACGGTTCGCCGGGTCTGCAGTCGCTGCCGCCTGGGTCCTGGTACTCGAACTTTTGGGCCGCGGTTGAGCTTCGCCGTTAGCCCATAACGCCCAAGAATAGGTCTCCTTGATTTCGGACTTTGACAGAGATGCAGGACTCTTCCAGCCTGATGCGTGGGCAACGGGCGAGGCACCGGATGAAGTACGTCTCTATGAAGTACGTCTATATGTTGGCTTTCTGCATCGCCGTCACGGTGAACGCGACCGGTGATGTGTCTGCAGCGGAAGCCCCGGAGATCACCCTGCAAATCGGGGCCGGTGGATCAGACATTACCACGCTCGACCCCCATCGTGCGACGACCAGCACCGACAAGCCGCTGATCGGCCTGATGTTCAACGGCCTGGTTCGATTCAAGCCAGGGAGCGCGGACCCTAAGGATCTCGAGCCCGATCTCGCCGAGCGGTGGGAAACGTCCCCAGACGGACGAGTCTGGACCTTCTTCCTCCGAAAGGGCGTCAAGTTTCACGGCGACTGGGGCAGCCTCACCGCAGATGATGTCGTCTACTCGCTGACACGTGCCGCAGACCCCAGCCGATCGAGCTTCGCTGCAGACTTCTCCGCGGTGGAGAGCATCGCCAAGGTAGACGGGTCCACCGTTCGCATGACCCTGAAGTATCCAGATCCGAATTTCCTCGGCCGCTTGTCCAACTATCACGGCGGAAACATTGTCTGCAAAAGAGCAGTGGAGGAGCTCGGAGACAAGTTTGCCTCCAATCCCGTCGGTACGGGTCCGTTTGCGTTTTCAGAGCATGAAACGCAGCGGCATGTGAAGCTGGTCGCAAACGAGGGCTATTTCCGCGGCCGGCCGCAGATCAGCAATATCATGTACCGTACGATCCCCTCCGACAGCGCCCGCGAGCTCGCCTTTGCGTCTGGAGAGCTCGACGTCATCCAAGGCCGGCGCGAGCAACGCTGGGTCGATATGACCCGCCAGCGCGGCAACATGGTCGTTGATGTCTTCCGTCCAGGAGAGTTTCGAACGCTTCACATCAACAGCAGTATTCCGCCGCTCGATGACCTGAAGGTCCGACAGGCAATCGCCGCTGCGGTCAATCTCGACGATCTCGTGCAGTTTGTCGGTAAGAGCGTCAGTCTGAAAGGCTGCTCGGTCGTGCCCCCGGGCTATATCGGAGAGGACTGTTCATCAGGGGCTTATGCTTACGATCCGGTGAAGGCCAAGGCACTTCTGGCCGAAGCGGGCTACCCAAATGGCCTGACGCTCAAGGTCGTGGTGTCCAACATCTCGGCTATCCTGCCGACAATGGAAATTATTCAGCGCCAGCTCGCAAAGGCCGGTATCAAGCTGGATATGAGCGTTGTCGATCACGCCACGTATCAGAGCCAGATTCGCGGCAATGCCAGCGCTCTGGTGTTTTATGGCGCCGCCAGATTTCCGGTCGCCGACACGTACCTGACCGAGTTCTATCACTCGAGCTCGAGCATTGGAAAGCCGACGGCGGTTGCCAATTTCTCCCATTGCGACGTTGCGGACGCAGACATACAGGCGGCGCGGGTGGAAGGCAGTGTGGAGCGGCAGCAGGAGCTGTGGAAGGAGGCTCAGCGCAAGATCCACGACGCCGTCTGTTCTGTTCCGCTGTTTGAGCTTCAGCAGGTCTGGGGGCACAGCAAGCGTGTCAACTACGGCTATGAGCTCAAAGGAGCCATGAACCTCGCTCCGCCGATCACCGAGGCGACGACGCTTATGCCGCGCTGAGCGACTCCTGGGAGAGCCGTGCGGCCGTCGTGCGCGCCTGCTGGAGGAAGGCGTCGACCAGACTTGCATTGCGGCTGTCGCGCATTCGACAGAGCTGGAAGTCGTAGGACAAAGCGGGCTCGAAGCGTCTGATGGCCAGACGGTCCTGAAGCCCGCTGAACATCAAAGGGTGCACCAGCGCGACGCCGAGGCCGGCTGCCACGAATTCGCACAGGGTCGGCGAGACATTGGCAACGAGCACGGTGTTGGGTCTGACGTTGTAGGCGTCGAACATCGTCGCAATGCACTGACCGGCCTGGCTCTCAGGGTCGAAAGACACGAAGGGGATGTTGTCGAGATCATCCGGCTCCACAACGTTCTTCATGGCGAGAGGATGATCGGTCGGCATGATGCAGACGAGCGGGTGCTGGGTCAGCGGTTCGGCGATCACATAGGGATTGTCGATCCGCGAGCTGACAAGGCCGACATCGAGCTTGCGTGTGACCAGCCAATCCACGATCCATTCCGAGCTGCGTGACTTGACCGAGCAGAACACGTTGGGATGCTGCTGAAGGAAGCCCATCGTCGCCTGCTGGATGAACGAACGCGACAAAGCCGGCATGACTCCGACAAGAAGCTGCCCCTGCTCCTCGCGGCGGATCGCCTCGACGGCATTCTCCACCTGGCGGACACCTGAAAAAATACGATCAATCTCCTTGTAAAGCCGCATGCCGCGCTCTGTCGGAGCAAGACGGCCCTTGACGCGATCGAACAGGCTGAGCCCGGTATCCTCTTCGAGATGAGCGATCAGTTTGCTCATCGCGGGCTGGGAGATGTTGAGGATCAAAGCGGCTCGGCTGATCGAGCCGCTCTCGATCACCGCTTTGAACGCCTCGACCTGTCTGAGATTGATCTGACGAGCCATCCCATAACCCTGAAGAATACAGCCAGAGATTTTCGACTTTGACCAAATATCTCTTTTTGTCGTCATATTGGGCAAGAGGAAATCTGATGCATCCTGAGATAATAGTTATCGGTGCGGGCACGGTCGGTGCTGCGATCGCTTATGGGCTTGCGCGAAGACAACGCCGAGTGCTCGTGCTCGACGGTGACGATCGCGACCATCGTGCGGCGCGGGCCAATTTCGGCCTTGTTTGGCTACAGGGCAAAGGCCAGAACATGCCCGCCTATCAGCAGCTGTCACGCCGTAGCGTCGACATGTGGTCCGACTTTGCGTCGGAACTCACTGATCTGGCCGCGTTGGATCTTCAGTATGAGCAGAATGGCGGTTTGGCGTTCTGCCTCGGAGATGACGCGTTCGAGAAGCGCCGCTTGGACCTTCAGCGGCTGCAGAATCAGCTCGGCGGAGCGGAGGCGGATTGGCGGATGCTCGATCGCGCTGAACTGGCCAAACTGCTTCCGAAGGTTCGATTGGGGCCTGACGTGGCCGGCGCCAGCTTCGGCCAGCGGGACGGGCATGCCAATCCGCTTCAGCTCCTTGCGGCTCTTCATGCCGGAATCCTGCGTCTGGGTGGAGATCTGCGCCCAAACGCTGCGGTGCGGCAGATCGTGCCCAGCGAGGCGGGCTTTACGGTGACGTTCGGAAACGAGACCGTCAGTGCGCCGCGCGTGCTGATCGCTGCGGGTCTCGGGTCTCAGGCGCTGGCGCGGCAAGTGGGTCTTGAAATCCCGCTGCGGCCTCAACGCGGGCAGATCCTGGTGACCGAGCGCCTTGAACCATTTCTGCCTCTGCCGACGAGTGGCTTGCGTCAGACCCGGGAAGGCACCGTGATGATCGGTGCTACCCATGAGGAGACCGGTTTCGATAGCTCCGCGACCGCGATCGCGGCGGCAGATCTCAGTCGGCGGACGCTTCGCATCGTGCCGGGGCTTGCTGAGGCAAAATTGGTTCGGCAGTGGGCCGGGTTGCGCATCATGACCCCTGACGGGTGTCCCGTCTACGCCCAGTCCCAGAAGCACCGGGGAGCCTTCGTGGCGTTGTGCCATTCAGGCGTCACGCTTGCAGCTCTGCATTCCACCGTCTTGGCCGATGCCATCTCGGCCGGCCAGTTGCCGGATTCGCTCGATATCTTTCATCAGAGTCGCTTTGATGTTCCGAAAGCTGCATGAGCCCGTTGAGACCGTGACGGTCTATATCGAAGGCAAACCTGTCACGGCGGAGCCGGGCGAAAGCCTGGCAGCTGTGCTGCTCCGGCAGGCTGTCGTCTGGTCACGCCCCACGCCGGTCAAAGGGAGCGGGCGAGCTCCCTATTGTATGATCGGCGTCTGCTTCGACTGTCTCGCTCAGGTGGATGGAATCGCCTCGGTTCAGACCTGCATGACCCCGGTTCAGGAGGGCATGAAGGTTGAGCGCCAGCAGCGTAAGCGGTGCTTGCCGTCATGAGCACCACCGATCTTCTCATCGTAGGGGCTGGCCCTGCTGGCATGACAGCGGCCATCACAGCCCGCCGCTATGGAATTGACGTCCTGGTTGTGGACGATCAAAGTTCTCCTGGCGGGCAGATCTGGCGCTCGGTCGAAACCCAAGCGGCGACCCCGAGGGGAGCCATCCTTGGAAGGACTTATCAGGACGGAAAGGCTGCGACCGATGCATTCCGCGCCAGTGGCGCGCGGTACGAGCCTCGTACACAGCTTTGGCAGGTCGAACCTGGTTTTCGTGCCTTCGTGACCCATGATGGCAAGGCCAGGACGATCGAGGCGCGCGCCATCATCCTCGCAACCGGCGCCCAGGAGCGGCCTGCTCCCTTCCCAGGCTGGACACTGCCGGGAGTCCTCACGGTGGGTGCCGCTCAGGTCCTGTTGAAGACCGCCGGGCAGATCCCCTCCAAGCCGGTCTGGGTCGCTGGTTGTGGCCCGTTGCCGCTTCTCTACCTCGTTCAGTTGCTCAACGCCGGAGGTCAGATCGCCGGCTATCTGGACACGACACCGGCCGGGAGTCATTGGGCGGCGCTCCGGCATCTGCCGAAGGCCCTGCGTGCCAGTGGGGCGCTCCTCAAAGGGCTCGCGTGGACGGCCGTCCTTCGACACCGGCGTGTGCCCGTCGTCCGTCATGTCATCGACCTCGTGGCGCACGGATCGGACCGGATCGAATCCATCAGCTATCGAACGGCCGATGCACAAGAGAAGACCGTTTCCGCGGATAATCTGTTTGTGCATGAAGGTGTCGTGCCGAACGTCCATGCACCGCTGGGGCTGGGCTGCGCGGTTGAATGGTGTGACGAGCAGGATTGCTACGTTCCGGTTCTCGATCAATGGGGTGAAACGACCAAAGCCGGTATCTTCATTGCCGGGGACGGCGCGGGCATTGCTGGTGCGAAGGCCGCGCAATTTCGTGGGGCGCTCGCAGCACACAGGCTGGCAGTCAAGCTCGGCTATGCGGACGAGCAGATCGTGCTCAAGCAAGCGCTGCGCGTTCAAAAGAGTTTGGCTCGCGAACTTGCCTTGCGGCCTTTTCTTGACACCATGTTCAGACCCCACGGCAGGATTTTTAGTCCGTCCGATGAGACCGTCGTATGCCGCTGCGAGGAGGTCACGGCAGGAGAGATCCGGGCGATGGCGCAGATCGGCGGCTCCGGCCCGAACCAGATCAAGGCCTTCACGCGTGCAGGGATGGGCCCCTGCCAGGGGCGGCAATGCGGTTATAGCGTCACCCGCATCCTCGCGGAAATCCAAGATTGTCCCGCAAGGGAGGTCGGCTTCTATCGCGTCAGGCCCCCGCTCAAGCCCGTGACGCTTGGAGAGCTGGCCACACTCGATCAAAAGGAGGAGGTGTTGTGAGGCACTTTCCTTGTCTGGAGAGAAGAGTTCAGTCCGAACATTCTGGTTTCTGTTCGCGAATGTGCTGGGTGATCCAATGATCAGCTTTGCCTTCAAGCGGCTGCTGCTGGCCATCCCCACCTTGCTGGTGATGCTGACAGCAATCTTCGTGCTGGTGCGTCTCGTTCCGGGTGATGCGGCATCCGTCATCCTTGGCGATCAGGCAACCGAAGCCTCGCTTCGCGCGATGCGCGCCCGGCTCGGGCTCGATCAGCCGATCCAGGTCCAATATCTTCACTTTCTCGGTGAGGTGCTCACCGGAAATCTCGGGCAATCGCTGAGCAGCGGCCGGACTGTCGTGCAGGAGGTCCTGCTGGTGTTGCCCTCCACGATCCAACTCACCTTGGCGGCCATCGTGATCGGAATCGTCCTGGGTCTGCCGCTCGGAATCCTCGCCGCGCTCGGCCGCAACAGCTGGATCGACTACGTCTCGCGGCTGGTCTCGTTGGTCGGGCTATCGTTCCCAGCGTTTGTGTCAGGCATTCTTTTGCTCATCGTATTCGCGATCCAGCTGGGATGGTTCCCCGTTCTCGCGTCCGATAGCACTGATCCGATCGAACGGTTACGAAGCCTTGCCTTGCCTGCGCTGAATCTCGGCTTGATCCTGATGGCCTATGTGGTGCGTGTCACGCGGTCATCCATGCTGGGAGTCCTTGGCGAGGATTACATCCGCACAGCGCGCGCGAAGGGAGTGACTCCCACGCGCCTCGTCATGCGACACGCTCTGCGCAATGGCCTCATTCCGGTGGTTACCGTTGTTGGCCTCTACTTCGGTACGTTGATCGGAAATTCGGTGCTCACGGAGATCATCTTCAACCGGCCCGGCCTCGGCAAGCTGATCTTCGGGGCACTCAACGCTCGCGACTATACGCTGCTCGAGGGGCTGATGATCATCTTTGCCATCTGCGTCATCGTCGTGAATACGCTGACGGACATTACCTATGGGCTTATCGATCCGCGGGTGAAATACAAATGACGGTCGGGGTTGCATCGGTTGCAGTATCGCAGCCCAGTCGATTGTGGCTGGCCTTCTCCAGAAATCCTCTCTTCTGGCTGGGTGCGCTGCTCATCGCGCTCATCATCGTCGTGGCGGTGCTCGCGCCGGTGATCGCGCCTCATGACCCGCTGGAGCAGAATATCGTGGCCAGGCTCGAGCCGCCGTCAGCGGAGTTTCTGTTCGGAACGGACAATTACGGCCGAGATGTCCTGTCCCGTCTGATCTATGGAGCCCGCATCTCACTGATGGTCGGTTTCGTCGCCATCCTGATTGCGATGACAATCGGCTGCACGATCGGAATCGTTGCGGGTTATGTCGGAGGAGCGCTGGATCAGCTCGTGATGGGAGTGCTCGATGTCATGCTCTCGTTTCCAGCTCTCCTGCTCGGCCTCATGATTGCGGCGATGCTCGGCGCCAGCCTTCAGAACCTGATCATTGCAATCGCAATCACGGAGATCGCGCCGTTTGCGCGAGTTGCCCGGGCGCCAACGATTGCCTTGAAGCAGCAGGACTTCGTGATCGCCGGCCGAGCGCTTGGGTTCGGACCCGTCCGGATCATGGGGGTTCATATTCTCCCCAATCTCATCTCGGATGTCGTGGTGATGAGTTCACTATGGATGGCCTCCGCGATTCGCACGGAAGCATCGCTGAGCTTCATCGGGCTAGGCGTTCCGCCACCGACACCGACCTGGGGCAGCATGATCCGCGAAGGGTTCGACAACATCCTCGACGCCTGGTGGCTCGCGGTCTTCCCGAGCCTTGCGATCCTGTTGACCGTGCTCGCCCTCAATCTCCTGGGAGACGCTCTGCGAGACGCCATCGATCCAAAGCTGCGGGGGGAATAGCAGGCATGACATCGTTTCCTAGGCCAGCTCTCGACCTGCGCAATCTGCGGACCGAATTCCGAATCGGCGGCCATTGGTACCCGGCAGTACGAAACGTCTCGGTATCACTGATGCCAAACGAGACGCTCGCGGTCGTGGGCGAGTCGGGCAGTGGCAAGAGCGTCACGGCCCTGTCCATCCTACGGCTGCTTCCGCATGCCGGTGCTCGCATCCAAGGCGGAGAGGTGTTGTTCGAGGGTCAAGATCTGGTGACCTTGTCCGAGCGGGACATGAGCACGATCCGGGGCAATTCGATTGCGATGATCTTCCAGGAGCCGATGACCAGTCTCAATCCGACCATGACCGTGGGAGACCAGATCGCGGAGGCGATCCTCATTCATCGCGGAGGGTCGCGCATGGAGGCCAAGGCTGAGGCGCTTCGGCTCTTGGCGGAGGTCAAGATTCCATCGCCGAAGAGCCGACTAGATGAGTATCCGCATCAATTTTCGGGGGGGATGCGCCAACGCGTCATGATTGCCATGGCACTTGCCTGCCATCCGAGGGTTCTTCTGGCCGACGAGCCGACGACGGCACTCGATGTGACGATCCAGGCGCAGGTGCTGACTCAACTCGAAGAGCTCAAACAGGCCTACGGAATGTCGATGCTGTTCATCACGCACAATCTTGGCGTGGTTGCGCAGATCGCCGACCGCGTTGCCGTGATGTATGCGGGCGAGATTGTCGAGCTTGCGACTGTCGACGCGCTGTTCGCAAAGCCCATGCACCCCTATACGGCGGCGTTGCTGCGCGCCATGCCGCGAGCTGACCGGGCCAGCGAGAGTCTGGAGCCGATCCCCGGCAGCGTTCCCGCCCTGTCTGCTGTTCCAGCAGGCTGCGCCTATGCGCCCCGCTGCCCGTTCAAGGACCGCAGCTGTACCGAACTGCACCCAGAACTCGTATCATCAGGTGATCCCGGACATTTGGTGCGCTGTCCCGTCAGACCGGTCGGAGGAGTGCATTGATGACGACATCCGTGGGAAGCGGCGACTTTGTTGTACGTCATCTTTCGAAGACCTTCGTGAGACACGGAGGTTCAGGCGCCAGATGCGTCCGGGCGGTCGATGATGTGTCCTTCCGCATTCCAAAGGGGGCTTCCCTTGGCCTCGTGGGCGAGTCCGGTTGTGGCAAGTCAACGGTCGCGCGTACCATCCTTCGGCTCATTGAGCCCGATAGCGGATCAATCTTATTCGACGGCATCGATGTCCGCGCCGCCAAGGGGGCCACCTTGCGCGCGTTGCGGCGCCGGATGCAGATCGTGTTTCAGGATCCGTATTCTTCGCTGAACCCGCGCCGAACAATCCGGCAGACTCTGGAAGAACCCCTTCGTGTTCATCTGCGACTCTCGTCCAAGGACATCCGCGAGAAGGCGGAAGCCGCCATGCTCGAGGTCGGGTTGCCGCGAGAAGCACTGGAACGCTACCCGCACGAGTTCTCAGGCGGGCAGCGGCAACGGATTGGCATTGCACGGGCGCTGGTCTTGGATCCCGAACTCGTCGTCGCAGACGAGGCCGTTTCTGCTCTCGATGTGTCGGTCCAGGCGCAAATTCTTCGACTGCTGGAGGGGCTGCGCGAACGCCGCGGCCTGTCGTTCTTGTTCGTTTCGCATGATCTCGGCGTGGTCCGCCATTTCTGCGACCGAGTCTCCGTCATGTATCTTGGGCGCATCATCGAAGAGGGGCCGACGGCAGATGTTCTTGACCGTCCGTTGCATCCTTACACCAGGCTTCTGCGCGACAGTTATCCAGTGCCGGATCCGAGGGCCCGCCGGCCTCTGATCCAGATCGTGGGAGAGGTTCCTTCTGCAGCCAATCCGCCTCCGGGCTGTGGCTTTCATCCGCGTTGCGCGCGAGCGGAAGGTCTATGTTCCGTCGAAAAGCCGCAGTTGGAGACGTCGGGAGACGGCCGATTCCGGGCATGCTACTTCCCGGAAACTAGCGAGATCGCGTGGGGGAGCCTGCGCATCGGAGCGCGATGACTTGAAGCCCCGCCAAAGAAGTTCATTGGCGAGTGTGCCGTGATCGTAATCCAGTCGCTCAATTCCTTGGATTGAAGTCGACCGAGCGGAAGCTTCGCTGGAGGCTAGCGCGAGAGCCGCTCTCTGATCAGCGGCGAGCGGTGTTTACCCGATCCGATCGGTGCAGCATTCGCGCGTTGCTGACCGGCTCAGGTCGGGGAAGGTAGGTGGCAGGTCCGTCCGGGGCGAAGTCGAGCGAATAGCCCAATCCTCGCACCGTACGGATATAGTTCGGCTCGCCACGTTCACAAAGAGCCTTGCGAATGCGGCTGATATGAACATCGATCGAGCGAACGGCGTTCTCCTGAGTATGTGCTCGAATGCTGGATAGGATCTGCTCCCGAGAAAAGACCTTTCGGGGGCATTCGAGGAGCTGTTGCAAGATCCGATATTCGACGGGGCAGAGGCGAATGCAGCGCGCTCCTCGGGAGACGCGATGCGCGTCGGACTCCATGACAATGTCGGCAAATCGAAGCACTTTGGGACTGGAACAAGTCGATTCGCGCAGAAGACCACGCAGCCGGTCGATGAAGATGTCCGGAAGAAACGGCTTCAATATATAGCTTGTCCGATCCGCATGGACGCACGCCTCCTCGAGGTGAGGCGATACGCTTGCCATGATCAGCGTCGGGACATTCTGCGTTGCAGGGTCCCGGTGCAACTGTTCGAGCGCGAAGGCTACGCGATCCCCGCACGATACATCGTCCAGGGCGATCAAGCCGGGGCGCGCGGCGGTGGCGGAGGCGATCGCATCTGTCAGGGTATCAGTCAGCATGCAGTCGAAGCCGTTGCTCTCGAGAATGTATTTGAGCAGGCTCGTGAATCCCTTGTCGCCGACCAGCAGGACGCGTGGTCTCGAAGGCACGGAGATGGAGCGGCCTTCGTCGCGGGCTGTAGAAGCCGGCGCAGACATCTGGTCGCATCCCGCCGCGGATTGGTCGACCCTCGAATCCGGTTTCCAGCCGGTCGCGAATGCAAGGCCCTTGTCCTGATTTTTAGCTGAGTTTGCGACACTGCAGAACTCCTCGGCAGGCTCGTCACTGCCAGCTAGGACTGCCTTGTGCACCATTCCCATCTCCATCATGTGTCTGCATCATCAGATGCAGTAGAGCAGCTTCCGGCGCGCGCGGAAGCTACCAAGCCGGATAGGGGGCTGGACGTGTACGGCTGCCGTCGGCAACCTTGGGACGGGTACGGATCCGTGAATGGTGATGCAATTCCGCAGATGGCGGTCGTCGCTGCGGAACGAGAAGTTTGCGCTCCGGACCGCGGACCTCTACCAGGGTTGGTAGTGGCAGTGTGTGGTCGGTCGCCCTATCTTTGCGGTGCAGGCTCTCCGTGCCGCAGCCGGTCGCAAGTCATCAAGCTTTGGCGCGTCCAGTCGAAGGATCCATGATATGATTTTCGGAGAGGCGCAGATGGTCAGCCGCATCGGATTTGTGCAGGGTGACCTCATGGAGCCGGCTGACAAGAGAGGACGAGGCTTTCTCACGGATTGCTGGCGCGAGGAATTCTCGGTTGCCCAAAAAGTCGGCTTCGAATTGATCGAGTGGAGGATCGGTGACGAGCCGATCCTGATGAATCCTGTGATGTCGACCACCGGACGAGATCAGATGCGGCGGCTTAGTCGCGAGTGCGACATCTGCATTCCATCGCTGTCCGCCGACTTCATGATGCAATCCCCCTTCTACAAGGTCACCGGCCGTGAGCATTGGGCGAGGCTCGATCTGCTCGGTGCCGTGATCGAGGCGTGTGCTGAGATCGGCATCAAGCTCCTTGTGGTGCCACTCGCGAACGGCGGGCAACAGCTTTCCCCCCGCGAGGCGGCGGCACTTCGATCCGGACTGGATCGGCTTGCGCCGCTCCTCGAGGCTTGCGGCGTCGTCCTCTCCCTTGAGTCTGATCTCGATCCGCCGCTCTTGGCATCGCTGATCGAACCATACCCGGCAGACCGGTTCGGCATCACATACACGGTTGGATGTCGAGCTTCGACGAGCGCTGATGCGCATGAGGCCCTTGCCGCTTGCGGCAGCCGGATCGTGAACGTCCACCTGAAGGACTGGAATTTGCACGTCGACCGCGCTTCGCCGTCTCGTCAGCGAACCAACCTCGCCGGCGCGCTCAATCAGCTGAGACTCGCAGGTTATCGGGGCGATCTTATTCTTCAATCGACCCCTGGTAACTGTCGAGCAGCATTGCTCGCCCAGTATGGTGCCATGGCTGCGACCTGGTGGAGCTTCGGGGGGCCAGATCATCTCAGTCTTGCTCCAGGGATGGTCGAGGCGAACGAGAACCTGCAACAGCTGTCGCATACGCGGTGAGCCTGGAGCTCGACGCCACGCCGAGACGAATTCCCTGCAGGCTGTGACTTCGCACCTCTCTGCATGAATTGGTGCGTCCCAGAGCTCGCTTTGGACGAAGCATGATCCTGGCGGTTGCCCTTGACCGAGCGAGGACGGCGCCTTCGCGCGCGTGAGCCAGTCGTGCAAAGATAATGGCGATCTATTGACCGCAAAGGCAAGTCAATGCGCGCATCTTTGCGTTTCCTCGCCAGCCCATTATTAGTGTCCGAGGCGCGTACGTTAGCGAGATGCTTCCGTATGTTTACAGGATTATTATGTTGACCGGATCGCGCTGCTCCAAGAATACTTAAATCTACGTTAGGTTGCGTCATGGAGCAGCAACATGCAGACGTCGGTTTCGATCATTGGTGCCGGGAATTGCGGATGTGCGTTCGCGGCCGATCTTGCCAGTCGAGGAGCGAACGTACTGTTGTACGCGCATCCCGAGCATCGCCGGCACGCGGAGACAATCGACCGCAACGGCTATCTGGAAGCAGGCCTCAAGATCGAAGGCCGCTTCCATCCGGATGTCAGCTCGGACATGGCCGACGTCGTCCGGTTCTCCAAGTTCATCATCATCACGGTCCCGTCATATGGCCATGAGGCCGTCCTGAGCGAACTCGCAAAGTTCGACCTCAGCAAGCATGTCGTCATTTCGATCACGGGCAACTTCTTCGCTCTCATGGCGCGCAGACAAATCAATGCGCGGTACATCCTCGAAACCGCCACGGCGCCCTACGCCTCGAGAATGCAGGATGGCAAGGTGACGGTGATGGGCATCAAGAGCATCATGCCGATCGCAGCGATGCCGGTCGATGTCAGTGAAGCGTTGCGCGATGAGATTGGCGCGATCTTCCCGATGCCGCTGCAGTGGCGCAGCAATGTTCTCGAGATCGGCATGTCCTGCATTACCGGAGTGATTCATCCGACGCCGGCGCTGATGAACGCCGGATGGATCGAGACGCGAAAGGGCGACTTCTATTTCTATCGTGAAGGCATGTCGACGTCGGTCGCCCGCGTCATCGACGAAGTCGACAAGGAGAGAATGGCGATCGCCAGGGAATTTGGCTTCAAGCCGCAGCCTGTCGTGGCGATCATGAACAGCTACTACGACAGGGCCTTCGCCAGTTTCGGCGAGTTCGCCAGAGAGACGGTCGAACACAACACGACCAAGATGGCGCCGACGCACATGCGTGACAGGTTTATTGTGCAGGACGTTCCATACGTTCTGGTTCCCTGGTTCGAGCTCGGCGTCAAGGTCGGCCTCCATTCCACCGCGATCAAGTCGATCATCGATCTGGCCTCCATCGTCAACGAGACGGACTATCTGGAGACCGGCCGAAACCTGCGCAGGCTGGGACTGGATGCGGCTTCCAAGGGACAGGTGATCGAGACATTCAGCGCACCGCTCGCGCCCTGGGACGATGAGCTTCGCCGTATCGCGTAGATCTTGGCCGCTTCTCGACCATGAGGCTTGTATGACGATCATCAGCAGCCGGCAGGGCGTGCCAGACAGCTCGGTGTCATCTCACCTGCCGGCAATCGGCTATAAGGTGCTCTCGGCAGCGGTGCTCGCCGTCATGTTCGCCTTGATCAAGAAGCTGGGCGGCGAGTACCCCGTGGGACAGATCGTCTTCGTTCGGAGTTTCTTCGCTCTACTGCCGATTCTCTGGCTTGTCCGGCGTCTCGGAGGTTATCGCCTGCTTCGCACCGAGCGGCCGGGCGCTCATCTGCGCCGCTCCGTTGCCGGTCTTTGCTCCCTCTTCTTCAGCTTCACGGCGGTCGGGATGCTGCCGCTCGCGACCGCGACGGCGCTGGGCTACGCAGCACCGTTGTTCATTACGCTGTTTGCCATTCCCTTGCTCGGGGAGAGCATTCGCCTCCATCGTCTCGTTGCCGTCGTTTTCGGATTTGGCGGCGTGCTGCTGATGGCCCATCCCGATGGCCGGGGGCTCTCCTCGGGAGTCCTGTTCGCGCTGGCCGGTGCGGTGGCTACGGCCCTTGCATTGATCTCCATCCGCAAGATGCGGGACACCGAGACGAGCATGGCCATTGTTTTCTACTTTTCGCTCTCGGGCACATTGGTGAGCGCAGCGACACTGCCGTTCTCTGCAGTCTGGCCGAGCGTGACTGACTTGCCGATCCTCGTCGCGATTGGTGTTCTGGGCGGCGCTGCCCAGATTCTGCTCACCAAGGCCTACCAGATGGCGCCGGCGAGCGTCGTTGCACCCTTCGAATACGCCACCTTCGTCTTTGCCTTTCTGCTCGGTCTCCTCGTCTGGCGTGAGATGCCGGTCCCCATCGAGCTGGCCGGAATTGCCGTCGTGATCGCCTCAAATCTCTTCATTGCGATGTACGAGCAGCTGGCCGGAGTTTCGTCAAAGCTTCGCCTGCCCGGCAAGTGGCACCACACCGCGACGGTCCGCGCCAAAACCGACTGAAAGGATCGGCGCGGATCCGGCTCAATCCCATAACTCCGACGAATAGGTGCTCGCAAAATTCGACTTTGACTTCCTGCTGCCATTCGCGCGGAAGATGCTCAAAGGCCAGCTTCGTGCCATTTCGATAGAGTTCGGTTTGCCAATCATGAGTCGGACGGCTGCGCTACCTCACCTCGTCCGATCAGCACACATGTTGAAGATCCCTGGAGGCCCGCATGACATACACCGCTGCCGAGCTGTTGGCCGAATGGGTCAGCGCGAGCAAAGTTCCAGAAGAAGCCCGGATCAGCGCGGCGAAATGCGTGCTCGATTTGATGACCGCCGCGATAGCCGGCCATGAGACGCCAAATGCGGTGGCCGTGCGCCGAATAGCGAGCGCGACCTGGGGCCATGGACCGGCGGCGATGTGGTTTTCAGGAGAGCGGTCGACCGCTGCGGGGGCAACCTTCGTCAATGCGGCCTGCGCGTGCTCGCTCGACCTGGATGATGGCCACCGCGCCGCTTCGGGGCACCCCGGCGCAGCGATCATTCCGGGGGTATTGTCACTACTCGGCGGTCCGTCCTTGGATGGGCAACGGGCGCTTGCCGCCATTGCCATCGGATATGAGATAGGCATTCGTATTTCTGCTGCCCGGGATCTGCGAAGCGTCCCGACGGTGAACAGCGGCCTCTGGAGCGGTCAAGCCGTTGCGGCAGCGGTGGGTTGGCTGAGAGGGCTGTCGCGGAGCCAGATCGCACACGCGATCTCAATCGCTGGGACAACGGCACCGAGCCAGTCGGCCACTCCATACACCCGGTTCAGAGGCAACAGCGTCAAGGAGGGCATCCCATGGGGAGCTGCCAATGGCATCCTGGCGGCCGATCTGGCCAAGCAGGGCTTCACCGGACCGATCGACATTCTGGACAGTTCAGAACGGTACGATCGCGCGCGGCTTCTCGACGGGCTCGGAACGAGTTGGCTCATCAACAGCACCTATTTCAAGCCCTATAGTTGCTGCCGTTGGATTCACGCGCCGATTGACGCGCTGATCACATTGCTGAGCGATCATGACATTCATCCGGAAGCCATCATCAGCATCGATGTGGAGACCTTTGGGAGGTCGTTGACCCTGAGCAACGAGGTGGAGCCGCGTACGCTGGAAGGAGCGCAATACAGCCTTCCGTTCTGCCTCGGTGTCGCCGCGACCAGCGGCGCACCAGCGTTGCTCCCCTTGAGCAACGAGTCGCTGACAGACCAAAGGGCCATCGAGATCGCTGGACGCGTCCACATGACCGTCAATCCCGAATTTGAGCTGATGTTCCCGGCTGCGGTTCCCGGGCGAGTTCGCATCACCACGGCTTCGGGCACCTTTGAGCGGACCGTGTTGGCGCCGAAGGGAGAACCTACGAACCCCATGAGCTGGGACGACATCGGGTTCAAGTTCCAGGCCATTGCAGCTGGTCGCGCCGATGCTCGTGTCGCGGCTGGGATTCCAAATGCGATCGGCGCGTTGCGAAGGGGAGATGTTGCGCCGTTGCAATCGATGCTGGAAGCAAGGCTGTTCGCCAGCTCGAATGACGCGTCGTCCGTCGAGCGGCTTGAGGTCGCCCAGTAGGCCCAGCGAGCGATGAGACGGCGGCAAAAAGTCTTCCTGGCAACAGGTCTATGCAGATCGCTTTGTCCCATCCCCTGGACAGGAGCGTGCGTGCGAAGCCGGCGAGGAGGGACCGGCCACTCAGTTTCTGCAGCGGTTTGACATCTCCCCTAACCATGCTGTCTCATTTGGCTTCCTGATATGAAAATGACGAGAAAGCAGCACTGCCTTTAGGGGTAGTGGTACTGAATGCAGTTGTATGCCTGTCACAATATCGGGAAATCCCTCAGTGCGGTGAAGACGACGCCACGGTCGCCGTCGACGTGAAAGCGCCATACGTCAATCGGATCGACCTTTAGTCTCTGTTTGAAATCTTGTTTTGAGCAGCGAGAAGGCCGGCATGGTCAAGACACCAGTTTTCATCGGACCTAGCGTCGCAACGGATGCTCCCTCCCTTGCACGAGCGGATACTGCCCGTCTGCTCTGTCCCCATCGGGCAGATTGCGGGACGAACTGGCGGGGGTCTAAGGCGAACCTTGTGTTCGCAGCAAAGCTGCTCGGCTGCTTGCGCACAGGAACGTCACCGCCACCATCTGCGCTCGAATGGTCCGGATTTGTTGAGCACTGGACTGTCATCGTTCGCGACGACATATGTGTGCTTGAGGGAACGGTATGGCGTCTCCCATTGTGCCAGGGCAGCTTGGCTGCACCTCTTTTGGCCATTGATCCTGCCGCAGGGTGGGCGCGCGCGCTCGGGGAATGGCTTACAATAGGGGCGCCGCACAAGAGCACCGGCGCAGCCGGACTTCGTCCGGAGCTGATCTCCGATCGTGCTGCACGATGGCTGGAACATCAGCTCGCCCCCACAGATTGAGCTGTGGCCCAGATCGCTTGACCGACATTGCCAAGGGCGGACGAAGCGCTTCTCAAACGGGTGTGAGCGCCTTTTGAGAGCGCGCGTGAGCTTCGAGCGTAAGCAAACTTGATAGGGTCGCGCGACCGCCGTCGATCTGCTGAAATCCTTGGCAAAGTGGACCTGAGGCGAGGCTGGTATGCCGCAGACAGCAGCGGGGCCTCATCATCGCTGCCCGGAATCACGCGATTTGAGTGAAACCGAAAGTCCCTGGAATACGCAAAATCCACTGTGTTGCGCTCGATCGGTGTCAACGCCGCAGATTGATAGCCACGTGCAGGAGCCCTCGTTGCTAGCCTCTGCAAACCTTGGTGAGAGAGTGGAAATGGCAGGGACGAGTGTGTAATGAGCGAGTTCAACTGGAGGTCGTCCGAGTCTTACAAGAAGCTCGAAACAGCCGATGCGGCCGACTTTGCCTGGGAATGTCTACGTCGTAATCCAGACTATCGGCGAGACTACAGCGATCTGCTTGCACAAGACAAAGACGGCCCGACCGATCCTGAATTCCGGCAGCGATGGGGGCTTTCTTTTCGCGGCTGACCCAATGCGCCGGTTTGATGCTCAGGCCATATTCTGGGCGCCGGAAGTGCTGCCGACTGTGCTTCGGGTTGCTCCGACCTCGCAAGGCTCGCTTGCGCCATTCTCTCATCTCGACCTTCGCGGATCGCCCGGCGCCGAGCTGAGACGGGCGTCCGACGGCTGGTACGCGGTGCTGCAGTTGGGCGGCGCCACGCACCGGCTGATGCTCGCCCGGCTTCCGGCGAAGGGGACGGCCGTGGCTGTCGAACTGCCGCTCGACCGTGATTTCGATTTGCAGACGCGCGCGGCCTATCGGCTTTGGACGGCGCTGAGACGAGGTCCGATACGGCTGCCGGCTCACACCGGGCCCATTCAGCAGCGCCGGCGCCTCGTTCTTGCGCTGCGCGCCTTGGATGGCCGCCTCGAGGGCCAGAATTATCGGGCGATCGCCACGGTTCTGTTCGGGTCCGAGCGAGTTGAAGATCGGGGATGGAAAACGCACGACCTGCGCAGCCGGACGATCCGGCTGGTTCAAACAGGTCAGACCCTGATCCGAGGCGGCTATCGAAATCTGCTGCGTAGCCAACGGCGATCAGCATGATCGGCGCGCTGGTCCGTCTCGCAGCCGCCGCGGAAAGTCGACCCTCCGGACAAGGACTGGCTGGGCATGAGGGATGCGAAAACTCAGTCATTCGGCTTGGCCGATGTCCTGAGCGCATTACTCGTCGTCGCGCGAGCGGAGAAGTTCAGCCATCTGCAGCACCTTTCGGCAAAGCCGCTCGTCGGATATGCCGAAATAGAGCTCGAGCAGTTGGCGAGATTCGCGTTTGGTCACAAGCAAAGAACCACGTGATCGGAACAGCGAGCTGATTTGCGATTTCGTACAGCGCAAGATGCGCTGATCTGGGTCTCGCCCGCTTCATACTTCTGAATGAGTTGAGCTGTCACGCCGAGGCGTCTTGCCAGGTCATCCTGGCTGAGATCGAGCAGGTTCCGTCGCAGGCGCGTTCCCACATGCTGATCGACATGATTGGGCTTCTTGGATGACCTCCTGAGCCGCTTGCCTTGGCTTGAAAGCTTCGGCAGAACCTGGCAACAGCGATTGCCGCTCGAGGAGCAGCCGGACTATCCTTACGGCCAATGGGTGCGTAGCGTTTACGACCATGTGCTTCGTACAGGCAGGCCGCTCTTCGACGACGTTGATGCCGTCATCCGGCGCCCACACCGAAATGACAGGTTGCGGGTGCACTACAGGCGCCTCATCCTTCCCTGCGGTTCGACTGGCTCCAGACCAGCTCGCCTTGTCGGTGCGTCGCTCGTCGAGAACGTTGCATCAACCCCTTGATAGCTGCGCGATGCAGTACGAGGATGATTAATGCACCCCTGATGGCGAGTGGTTGAGTGCGGTCTTGCGAGCTTTCCGGCTGTTGAGCGGCCCGCTTGCAATGCGTCAATTGCCTTGAAACCTGGCAGTTCGTGCTTGGGTCCGCAGCAGCGCGGCGCGGCATGCCTTTGGCTCAATTCCGGCGCGACATGTCGCAGCCGTCTGCTCAACCGGAGCCGTTGATTGCGCCGTCCCATGGTATGACGCGGATGGGACGGTTCGGACGGCCACAGCGACTGCGAATGACCAAGCTGGCACCGGCAAGAATGGAAGATTGGTCCGTTCGCGCCACAGCATGCATTCTGATCGCGCGGGTGTTGAGGCCGGCCGTGAGGCGGGCCCGCGGAACATCTCAGGGCATGATCCGGGAGATCGAGGTTCATTCTGGATGGCGCAACGATCGGACCCCGCATCGGCTTCCAAACCTGCGTCCGCGCCATGGCGGAGGCCGTTCAGCGCCGTGCCGAGTGAGGCGAACAGGCATTGGCTACTCGCGTAAGACGAGTGGCGATGATAGTGGCACGCAGCAATAGGCCGCACTGCGGACGCCGGACGAGCTTTCTGGCCAGTGACTCCGCCGCTGGCGTAGGACCACCAATTTCGGTAGCTCGCCAAGCGCAGGCTTGCGTGGCATGAGTGGGCCAAGCTGGCCGAGCGCAACCTCTTTCGTCTCGGCACGTCGCGTGAAATGAGCCGGCGTCAAAGACAACGCCGTTTCCTGCGTCGCGATGCGAGCTCTCCGCATTGCCTCGTGACGGGGCTCTGGCAGTCTGGGACCTATTGATGACGGCCTGAAACAGATATTGTATTGATGTTGATACGACTGGGCGATATCGTCTCACGTCGAGAAGGAGAGGCGGACTTCGTCCGCTGGGTGCGCGTCGATCCCTTGCAACCGATCGGCTGTCGGCGACCTTCCACCGACCGTTTTCGGCCTGGAGTTCGGTGATGTCTCTTGATGAAACCCTGCGGATTTTGGCAACCGTCGAGCCAGGTGGTCTGAGGCTCGATGAGCAAGCCATCGAAAGCAATCCCGACGCCGTGCTCGTTGCCCTCGGACGCAGCTTTGAAGCGCTCTCCGCAGAACTCGCAACTCTCCAGCAGCAAGATGCGCAATCAGCTGCGGCCACCTGGGATGCAAACTCGCAGATCTCCGCCGTGGTGGTGCCCGGTGTAGAGCGCATCGAAGCGGTCTTGAGCTCGCTTGACCCGATTGAACGCGCCATCATGGCGATTCCGGCCAGAACGGTCGTCGGCCTGGGGGTGAAGGCGCGACATGCTGCACATGTGCTCTCAAATTACTGGGCGGACATCCCCGAGAGGCTCGACTGGGATGCCCGGACCGTGCGGCATCTGATCGAATCCGCTTGTTCAGTCGCCGGTGTAGAGCTGAGCTAAGGTCTTTGCTGCGGGCCGTCTTCGTCATGGAGCGGTGCGATGGCCCGTGGCGACCGGCGTTTGCCGGCGCTTTCGCCCTATGGGGCGGCCAAGTAGGTCGATTGGGCAGCGAAGCTTGTGAGCCTCAGCGGCGCTGCGCAATGAGGACCTGCGATTCAATGACTTCTACGACGCCGCCGGCGGTTGCGAATGGCGATATCTCCATCGTCAATTCCTGCGCGAGCTGACCTTCGAGGACGCCCAGCTGTTCAGGGGAGGAGGTCGACATCGATAGTGCGCGGTCGATCAGGCGAGCGACAGGCACGAGACGCTGCTCAATGACACCAATTCTGGTGAGCTGACCGAAGCGCGACTCCAGCAGGATCGATTCGTGACGTAAGCGCTCGGGTGCGAAACCGACACTCTTGTTGGTGAAGCGATCGACGACGTCCGAGTAACGCTTGTACCAGGCGTTCTGTGGGACATCGGGACGTACGTCATTGAACAGCATGACTGCGCCGTCCTCCTCGATCAATGGGTCTAGCTTTCGCAGCGTATCGGCGCGATCCATCCAATGAAAGGCGCGTCCAATCGCCACGGCGCGAAAGCGGCCGAGCTGCGGGCTGAGGTCGAACGAGCTGCCTTCGATCAGTTCGATCTCAACGGCCGCCGCGTTGGCGATCGCCTGAGCAGCCTCTAGCATGGCAGGCTCCGGATCTATTCCGATGACCTTGCCGACCAGGGGTGCAAATGCGATGCCGAGCCACCCTGGTCCACAGCCGAGATCCATCAATCGGTGGTCCTTGGTCAGACGAAGGTGATCCGCCACAACTTGGATGAGCGCGGGTGCGTAATTCGGTCGCCCGGCCACGTAGTGAGGGACCGTCGATTGAAAGCGAGGGAATGAAGGGGAAACTGGTTCGGACGTCATCTGTATCGTTCGGCCGCCGTGCAGAGGCTCATGTCTTGTGACGCCTCCCGGTGTGGGCCGGTCCGCCCACGGCGCGGCCCCATGAGATTGTGAGCGCTTCTCCTTCGCACGCGTACCGAAATGTCAGTTTGGACGGAACGTGCTCGGGACTTGGCGCGCTTGCAGGCAGGCTAGAAGTCTTTCAATGGCATGCGAAGCTCGTAGGTTGCAGGTGGAGCCAGCAGCTCGAAGTGCTGAATCGGACGTCCGGCGCTGTCGAAATGAATGCGCACCACCTTCAAGAGCGGTGCGCCTATCGCGACATTGAGGCGTGCTGCGACAACGGGGTCGGCTGCAGCTGCCGTCACAATCTGCTCGCCAGATGTGAATGTGATGCCGAAGCGCTGCAGAATCGCATAGAGCGACCCTCCTTCCATGTCCTCAGGACCAAATTGCCGTCCGATCGCTTCCGGAATGTAGGTCGTGACCTGCATGATTGGCCAGTCATTCATGTAGCGGATGCGAACTGTGCGCTGGAAAAGGTCGCCTGGCTGGGCTTGGAAGTGCTCGCGAACGTGACGAGGGGCCACCTTGAACTCGAACTCGACCACGTGAGCTCGCGTTGTGCGCACGATCTCCCTGTTTCGAGCAGCGAGGTCCATCATCGGCACCGTGAGAGGCTCCGGCTTCGAGAGCTCCCGTACGAACGTGCCGACACCCTGGCGGCGTTCGATCAGTCCGAGCTCATCGAGAGTGTCCAAAGCTGCCCGGATCGTCACGCGCGAGACGCCGAAGAGCACAGCCAGATCCGCCTCCGCCGGCAAGACTTCTCCTGGTGCATAGCGGCGTTCTGCAATTTCGTCCTGCAGGACCAAGAACACCTGATGATGAAGCGGTATGTCGCGCCGCCGTCTTGCAAGGATCGCGGGCCGTCCTTTTGGGCGCTTGGGCTTATCTGTCGGACGCGTCTTCCGCGCCGTTTTCTTGGCGGCCGAAGCAGAAGCGTTCGAATGCTGCGGAGCTCGCGGCGCCACCACCTAGCCTCGATCCCACAGTGCCGCGGGCATGTTCATCGGCTCGAACTCTCCACGATGCTATTTCGATGCTAGCGTCTGGAGAGCCTTTTCGACGAACCTGTTCGTAAATGTCTCCGCGAGATCGACCTTCACGCCACGCAATTGTGGGTCGACGGTCGACAACACCTGAAATGCGATCCCCGCGCCCTCGGCGCTGAATCGGCCATCGGGCGAAAACATGTCTCGGGTGCCCCGGATGGAGGCGAGAAAGATGTTTCGATCAGGTTTGGCCCATTCCGCCGGAAGCGCATCGGCGATCTCGTCGACGGACGCGCGATCAATCCACTGCAGGGCGCGCACCATCGCGAGAACAAAGGCCTGGAGCGTATCGGGATTGCGTTCGATGAAGTCTGACCGCACGTAGATCGTCCCTGACGGATAGAGACCGCCAAAAATGCCGATGGTCCCCTCGTTGGTGCGAGTGTCCGCGACAAGTTTGACGTCACCTGCGGCGGTCAGCGCCGTAAGCGCCGGCTCACCCGTGACGACCCCATCCACAGCGCCGTTGCGGATCGCTGCTACGGCACCTGTGCCACCTCCGACACTGACGAAGGAAATGTCGGCCGGAGAGACACCAGCTCGCAAAGCGATGTACTCCACCATGAACTGAGTTTGGGATCCCAATGCCGTGACCCCGATCTTCATGCCTCTCAGGCTGCTCGGGTCGCGATAGTCCGCAGCCTTCTCTTTTCGCAGGGCCAATGCGAACGTCGGATGCCTGCCAAACAGCACAACCCCGACGATTTTCTGTCCCTTGGCATGCATCTGAATCGTATGGTCGAAAGCGCCAGCGGTGAGTTCAGCACTTCCTGCCATCAGAGCCTGGAGCGCCTTGGATCCGCCGCTCACGTCAAGAAGCTCCGGGTCGAGGCCCGCGTCCCTGAAAAAGCCAAGGCGCTCGGCAAGTGTGACCGGTGCGTATTGTAGGAATGCCTTTCCGCCGATCGTCACTCTGACTCTGGACGTCTCGACGGAATTGCCCGCCCAGGCCGAATTCGCCGAGCCACACAACGCCAATAGCGGAAGCCCGAGAAAACTACGTCGCTGTAACACTGGCCGGGTCTCGCGAGTGTTGGGAGGGAATGTGTGCCGGTAGTGAACTTTTCTCACGATCCGATCACATTCGAATCATACGAACGATCATCCGCACGAGCAAGGCAAAAGCTCGCCGAGGTTGCACGAGTTAAATGCACGTGAGGCGATAGTCATCATAAACTGCGACCGAAAATTGTCGAAAGTAGTTGTTGGACGTCGATTGAGGCCGGGCAGCCGGCTGCGCGATGAGACCGAACTACTCCACGCGCTCAAGATGGACCGGCGACGCTCGCGTTCTGCGAAGCACACGCATCAGATATGCAAATCGCTCAACGAGTGCAGCTACGATCAGTCTCCGGCTTCGCAATCTGGCCTTGGGGAATTCGGCCGAGAGCGCCGCTTCCGGCTAGCTGCACCGGCACGGAAGCTGCACGCCGTTGCTGTCCGGCGCAGTTCGCCGCCCAACGGCCATGAGGCGAGAGCGGCCAGCTCAGCAAAGTGACCATAGTCCCAACTTCGTCAGGCCATTCGACCGGAAGTAGCGAGCACGTCAAGCTCGCCCGATATGATCGAGTTCAGCCGGCAATTGACATCAGGCTGCGACGTCCGTCTTGCGGGTTACCCAGACAATACCGGCGCGCTTGCGGCAGACGAACGATAGGACCTCCGCAGCCGCCGGCAGGCGAGCGAGCAACGACAGCCCGCGCCGTCCTGCGGACTGAATGCGGAACCGCATGAAGTCCGCCTCGGCGGGGACTGGAGGAGACCCAAAGGCCGATTGCCACCATCTTCGCAACTCACCAGGCGAGTAATAGAAAACGTCAGTTTTGAGCTGCCACAGCATAAAGTCGGCCCACTCTTTGCTGCTCTTGCCTTCCCGATAATAGCCGAAGCCGAGCCGATGCGCGGCTCGCATGTAGAGATGGGCGAATAACTCGGGCATGTGATGCACGAAGTAGAGCCCCACGTGTCCCTCGAACCACGACGTGCGGTCAGGAAACAAGGCCAGGAATGCCCCTCCGGGCTTTAGTACGCGCGCGATCTCGGAGACCGCGAGCTCCGGGTCTCGCACATGCTCGAAGACCTGGTTGGATATGACAACGTCGAAGAACCCTTCGTCGAAATCGAGGCGTCCATTGCGGAGCGCGCGGAAGTGCTCAGGACGTTCCGAGGCCGGAGCATCGAGGTCCGCTCCGAAGAACTCGTAGCCCGCCTTTCGTCCATAGACCACCACCTCGCCGCGCCCGCAGCCGTAATCCAAGACGCGGGGGCGTTCAACGCCAGATAGCGAAAGTGCTCGTCGGAACACAAACTCGTAATTCGGGCTCATGGATGGAGACATCGCAAAAACAGCGCGCCTCTGCAACACAATGTTTCTGCATGTGACGGCAGGTTTCGAATATTGCCGCTTCGAACGAACCAGCCAAATTCGTGCTCCAGCAGCGTTATGACGTCGGTCAGCCGCCTGGGATCGCTGCTAGCACAAGCGCCAGAAGTCAGCGCCGGACTAGATGCGTTGGTCATCCAGGCGTGGTCAGTAACTCACGCCGAGTAACGTTCCTCGCGTGATGCTGACAATGATAAGACTGTTAGAATACGCGATTGTGAACGAGATGTCACTTATCCTGGAGGTTGTGCTTACCATCAATGGGCATTCGTACTAGTTAGTCGTGGACTGCCACCATTTCTGGCGCTCGCGGCGCAGTTACGCGCTCTCTTTCACTCTTATTCCGACCGGGCCCTACGCTCGCTATCGTCATCCATGACGTTGACTGCGGCTGGAGGACGGCAACTCTCGATCCGAAGAATGCCTTCCAATCAGGGCAAAAACGGCCGCCGAGCCGACCACGGCAGCGATCGCGGCAATTGCAAAAATCGTGGCAAATACGTTGATGCCGGACAAAATTGAATTGGGCTGTTCCAACGATGTCCTCATCACGGCGCCGAACATCGCAATCCCGATAGCGAATCCACCTTGACGGAGAATTACGCTGATCGCAGAAGCCGCTCCCGCCTGTTCGCGACGTACAGCTCCGACAATCCTCGCCGTTAGTTGCGGATTGAGTGCACCATTTGCGCACCCCGCGATGGCCATGCCAATAAGGCCCATGACGAGATGCTGCATCTGTGCCGCCGCGGCCATCACAAAAGCTCCGATCGAGACGATCAGAAGCCCGGCGCCAAAGAAGACTCTTGCTTCCATTGCCAGTGCAATGCGAGCGGAGAACATAGGTAATGCAACCATCGGCATGGTTGCGGCTAGCATCAGAACCCAAGCGTCACTAAAAGAGCGGCCCAACCGTTCTTGCAGGAAAAGGGGCAGATAGATCAGCACGGCCCAGTAAGCGACCGACAAAGCAACTGGCACGAGACAGAATCCAACAAATGTTCGGCTGGAAAACATATCGAGTTCTATAAGTGGTTGAGTACCAAAGCGTTGAGTTGACCAGAAGGCGATAAAGAGCCCCAGTACCCATAGAATTGCAAGCCAACTGGGAATTTCGAACGTCGAGATGCGTGCGCCATGAAGCAGGAGCCAGACGACCGAAAGAAGCAGCGCACTCAACGTCGCGATGCCGCGCAGATCAATTTTTCGCTCAGCTGGATCGCGAGATTCGTCGACTACTATGATCGCGGCAATTGCAATGAATAGGCATATGGGGATGTTGATTAAAAACACCCAATGCCACCCCAATAGGTCCGCGATCAGGCCGCCTCCGGCCGGACCGAGGGCTGTTGCGACTCCTGCCATTGTTCCTGTCCAGGCGAACGCCCGAGCGCGGCTTGCTGTATTTGTGTAGCGATTACCAATTATTGCGAGCCCAGAGGACATCATAAAGGCCGCGCCGATACCTTGGCCTACGCGGCCGATGATCAGAGAAATCTGGGCCCCAGCAAAGGCACATTGGAGAGACGCGAGAAGGAAGATGGCATTGCCACCAAGCAACATCATGCGTCTGCCGAAACGGTCGGCGAGAATTCCGGCGGACAACAAGAAGGCCGTTAGCGCAATGCTGTAAGAATCCATGAGCCAAGCGAATCCGCCGACATCGAGTGCCAGATCCTGCTTTACGAGGGGCATCACCATAACGATTGCTGTGATATCGAAATTCACGACGAATAATACCATGCCTACAATCGTAGGAACCAACGTGTTCAGCAGTGATGTTGATTCGTCTAAGCGGGTCGAACTTTCCGCGGTCAATGTCGTCCCCTATCTGAAGGTGTTGCCACATTTCGTGTGGGTTATCGGAGCTCTAGCGGATGAACGGATCCGATGGAGAACGCGCACGTCGGGAGAACTTCCGGGATTGGAAGACGACGCATTCCAGGTGATTAAAGCCGGTTCGGAACGCAAGACGATGAGGTCCCAGCTGCGGGCTGCCTGGTCCGGATTGTCTTCTGCAGTCGCACAAAATGCATGCTTTGCGACCAATGTTCGCTTCTCGAAGGCGCAATGGGCATACCGCTTTAAATGCCGAACAACTCCGGAGGACGCGAATGATCGCTTCTCAAAACGGCATGAATCTGTATCATGTTACGCGAGGTCCCAAATGATCCGTCGCTTGCCGCCCTTCGGCCCGCTTGTCGCGTTCGACGCAGTCGCCCGCAATCGCTCGTTTACGCGGGCGGCCGACGAACTGGGGGTTACCCAGAGTGCAATCAGTCATCAGGTGCGCCGGCTTGAAGAATTCTTCGGTATGCAACTTTTGATACGCCGCAATCCTGGAGTCGAATTGAGCGATGACGGGGCCAGGTTAGAAGGCGAGCTCGGCCCACTCCTCGACGAGATAGCGGGTCTTGGGCCTAGCTTAAGATATAGATCGACCCGACAGATGCTGCGCTTGGGAGCTGGCTCGTCGTTAGCCGGATGGTGGTTGATTCGCCGGTTGAGAGCCTTTCGCCATTCCAACTCAGAAATTGAGATTGATTTTCGGCTTGTCGAGTCTGAGGCTGTTGGTGAACCGCCGCTGGATGTCCGGATATTGTGGACTACTCTCGCAGAGTCCCGCGCCACGCCATTGCAAGAGCCGCTCCTACGCGAACGTATCTTTCCGGTCTGCGCCCCGTCTCTTCTTCCTCAGGGCATGCCTTTGTCGGATCCAACGGCACTGCTCGATCTTCCATTGATACAGAAAGGTCATCCCCCTGAGGGTGAATGGAGTTGGGCCTACTGGTTCGGGAAACTTGGGCTTAAGCGCAGCGAACCGCACGGTCTTTTATTAGGGGACATGGGCCTTTGCTTGACCGCCGCTGTGGAGGGCGCTGGCGTCGCCATCGGCCGCTCCCTCCTCGTCGCCGATGCAATCAGCGACGGGCGCCTCGTGCCCGCACTAGCGAACGCTCCTCACGTCCTATCAAACAAGGTTCACATTGCGCGTTGGAGCCAGGATCGCATTGGAAATCCACACACCAAAGTGCTGGTTAACTGGCTCGCGCAAGCCGCCGAGGACACGGATCGCGCTATGTCAAACGACTGGCACAGCATGGCGTAGTAGCGTTGTTCGGCTTCGGCCGGCGGGAGGTTGCCAATGGGCTCAAGGAACCTGCCGTTGTTGAACCAGCCCACCCATTCCAGGGTCGCGAACTCGACGGCTTCGAATTTTCGCCATGGCCCGCGCCGATAGATCACTTCAGCCTTCTAGAGGCCTTTGAAGGTTTCGGCGAGAGCGTTTTCATGGTTGCCATATCATGCGCCTGCCGTGGTTTTCGAGCCAAGATCATACAATAAGTTCCGCGCGACAGGGATCAACAGCGCGGAGCCTCGCCTGAGACGCCGTGGGCTAAGGCAAAGCACGCCCGGAATGCCCAGCTCCGGTTCGCCGAAAGGCCTCGCTGAGCCGTTCGGTCCCGAACGGCTGACGGATAGAATTTTGAGCAGCCGCTTCGAAATCGACAGGGTACACTGGCGGGTACACCCAAGAAGACGCAACAAAAAGCTCTGTGTATATCAAACGTATAGCGCAAAGTTCGATCCCGCCCCTGGGGCCATACCTACACCACTCGCACCGACGGTCTATTGGGATCGGGCACATTGGGCCGTCAGCGGTTGCGGACCGATGAGGCTATTCATCTGGTTGCGTATCCGAGAAATACAAACTCACGAGCTTGCCCGAGCCATATCGCGGCTTGTTGAATCGCGCCTCAACATACTGCAGCCGCCCACTTCTCAGATCGGTCTGCAGCGCCCAAAATACGTCGGCTGGAAGATAGGCAGAGAAAAGCCGGAGGTCTGGCTTGAGTCTCATGTACAGCAACGAGGGTTGTGCCTGAGCACCATTCGCATCGCTGCGATGATAAACGCGCGAGCACATCAGAGAGCAGCGGATTTCCCTGCCGAGGTGCTTGGGCAACTCGGGTCTGGTCATGACGATTTCAGCAAGCAAATGAGCAATAGCTTCATCTGTGCTGGCGTCACGCTCGCTACCGTGCGTTGAGATGTAGTAGCTCGCAGTGACCGATTTCACGTGAGCAACCAAAGAATATTCCTCTTCCGGTTGCTTGCGGTTTGGCAGTCGTTCTCTAGCCGGCATTCGAGGTCTTTCCTTTGGCCAGGTGGAGAGCTCGGCTATGAGGAAAGCAGGCCAGTGTTGACCCAGCAGTCTGCTGAAAACTGTCACATGATCTTTGCCAGGGATCGAACAGGCAGCATCAACCGCGCACGAAGCTACGTGACTCAGCCCTGCGACCCGCGCTTGATCGGCATCACCTTCTTGGGATCGAGCCAGTGGTCGATACGATCAGCCCAATGCTGCATCAGCTTCGTGCGCGAGCCGATCAGCGCGAGCGGTCCGTGTTTCTTGTAGAGCCCTTCCACGGTCGAACTATCGAGATGCGCGAGCTGCAGTTCGACGACATCGCCATCCCATGCCTTGGCCTCCTTGATCTCTTCGTGGTGGGACAGGGTCGAGAAGGTGGTCCGGAACCCGTGGGCGCAATGATCAGTCTTGGTGTCAATGCCAAGCAGCCGCAAGCGCTTGTTGAGCGTGTTGTTCGATAGCGGGGCATCCTTTGAGCAGGAAAAAACATACTGGCGATGGCCGGTCAGCTTTTGGACGCTGCGCAGGATAGCGAGTGCCTGTCGTGACAAGGGCACGACATGGTCCCACCCGGTCTTCATCTTGGTGGCTGGAATAGTCCAGCGCTCAGTGTCCCAATCGACCTCGCTCCACTCCATTTCATTGACCATGCCGGGGCGAGGTATGGTCAGCGCATCGAAGCGCAAGGCAAGGCCAACAATGTCGCCAAACCTCCCTCTCGCCCACGGTGCGCTGATGAGCTTGAAGACGCGCGTCACATCGCGTGGCTCAGTTACGCCGGGACGCGGCGTCGAAATGTTGGCAATCAGCTTCCCATTCAGATTGCGGAATGGATTGTAGCCGTCGCCTTCGACGTCGGCATAGTCACAGATTTGCGCACCGATGCTGCGCACGCGGTCGCGGGTTTCCAGCTTTCCCTTGGCTTCGTATGAACGCAGGAAAGCGAGCACGTCCGGACGCTTGATGTCCTGCCTGCACAGCTTGCCAAAGCGGGCCTTGACGTAGCGGACGCGCAGCTCAAGGACCTCGATTGTCTTTGGGTCGCGCACCGCAACGATTCTGCCGCGCTTGACTTTCTCCATCTTTTTCTTCGCGAGCCACTCGTCAGCCCATTGCCCGAAAGGTCGAGCGGCCGCTTGCCTGTGCTTATCGAGCTGTTTCTCGGTGCTCGGGTCTTTGCCGTCCTTGAGCAGGTGCTTGGCCTTGTCGCGCTCGTGACGTGCGTCGGCGAGCGAGAACGTGCCGTTCTTTCCGTTGCCGTAAGGCCCGATGGAGTAGGTTTTCTGGCGACCGGAGAAGCGGTAGGCCATCCGCCAGAGCTTGGAGGCAGCATGGCCGGGTTTATTGTCGTCGGGTGTGACGAAGAGGTAGAGACCGCCGCCGGTTACATCGGAAATCTTGGCGGCACCCCACGCGCCATTGTCGAATCTCGGTTGGGCAGCGCGGCAGTCGACGTCGGTTCTGATCTGCTTGGGATTGACGCACGCGACATCGTTCTTGCGGGTCATCTGCTCCATTCCTTCGTTCGGAATAGCGAAAGTCGCCGTGAACGTTTGTTCTCCCGATACCAACACGATACCAACAAAAATACCAACAAATCGGGCGGCTGGGATCGGGCGAGAACAAACGGTGATGAACGCCAATGTGCGCGGAAAGGCCCACTTTTCAAGGGGTTCCGAGCGGAGCGCGAACTGTTGCGGACGATTTAGAACGGGCTTGAACAGCCTAGTTGGTGCCCCTGGCCGGAATCGAACCAGCACTCCTTGCGGAACTCGATTTTGAGTCGAGCGCGTCTACCAGTTCCGCCACAGGGGCATTCGCCGGGCCTGTGCAGGAACCATAGCGAAGCGGGCGGACTATAGCGGGCGGCCGGGCCGGGTCAACCCGCACGGACGTGATGGGCGCGCATCTCGACAGCTTTCGCGGGCCGGAGTAGGAGCCGGAACGGCCCGGCATGGGACCGGATGCAGCCCCGTTCGGGAGGACCGATGACCAATACTTCTGTGATGGCGCGCCCTGCGGCGGGAGCCATGAGCCCGGCGGTGGCGGCGGCGCTGCTCGCGGCCGGCATCGCGGCGGCGGCTTTGGCCGGCGCCTGGTACATGCAGCTGGTCTGGGGCCTGCAGCCCTGCGAGCTCTGCCTGAAGCAGCGCTGGGCCTACTATGCGATCGTGCCGCTCGGGCTGCTGATCGCGCTCGCCGCCAAAGGCGGCGCGCCGCGCGCGCTGGTGCTCGCGGGGCTCGGCGTGGTCGCGCTGGCCGCGCTCGGCAATGCCGGGCTCGGCGTCTATCACTCCGGCGTCGAATGGGGCTTCTGGCCGGGGCCGACCGAATGCACTGGGCCGATCGGCAATCTCGGCAGCGCCGGCAGCCTCTTGGAGCGGCTCGACAGCGTCAAGGTCGTACGCTGCGACGAGGTGCAATTCCGCTTCCTCGGCCTGTCGCTCGCCGGCTACAGCGTGCTGATCTCGCTCGCCATCGCCGCCATCGCCGGCTGGGGCATCACCCGGAAGCGCGCCTAGTCGTCGACATCCTCCTGCGGCCGTCCGAACAGATGGACGATGCCGGGGGTGGCGATCGTGACGAACACGAAGCGCGACAGGTGATGCGCGCCGACGAAGATCGGGTCGATGTGCAGCGTCAGTGCCAGGGCCATCATCGCGTCCATGGCGCCGGGCGCGAACGCGACAATGGTGTCGGAAAAGCGCACATGCGTCACCAGCACGATCACGGTGACGAACAGCGCCGAGATCGCCACCGCGATCGCGAACGAGCCGAGCGCGGCCCTGATATGGCCGACCAGGGTCTTCACCCGCATCCGGGCGAAGCGGCTGCCGATCAGGGCGCCGATGCCGACCAGCGCCACGCCACGCATCCATTCCGGCAGGCCGCCCTCGACGAGGCCGGTGCCGTGCAGGACACCGCTGGCGACCATCGCGCCGAACAGCCAGCTCGCCGGAAACCTGATCAGCTGCATCAGCATCGCCGCGACCAGCGAGGCCACCAGCAGTGCGAGCAGGCCGAGCGGCGAGGCGACGCTCTGGCCGAGCGAGATCGGCGCCGCCGGTGCGACGCCGGCCACTGCCAGCACCAGCGGCAGCGCCGCCGTCAGGATGATCACCCGCAGCGTCTGCACCACGGCGATCGCCGGCAGGTCGGCGCCGCGCTCGACCGCGAGCATCGTGATCTGCGACAGCGCGCCGGGACTGCCGGCGAGCAGCGCCGAGGTGCGGTCCCAGCCATGGACGCGCTGCAGATAGAGGCTGGAGCCGAAGGTCGAGCAGAACGTCGCGAGCGCCAGGAGGCCGATGGTCACCGGATAGGCGCTGACATGGTTGATCAGCTCGCGCGAGACGACGGCGCCGATCGAAATGCCGAGCAGCAGCAGCACGGTCTGGGTTAGGATCGGCGGCATCGCCAGCGGGCGGCCGGCGATCGCGGCGATCGCGGTCGCGATCATCGCGCCGGAGATCAGCCCGCCCGGCAGATGGGCGACGAGGAAGATCAGGCCGCCGGCCGTGCCGAGCACGAGGGTCTCGATCGCGCTCAGGGTCTTGGCGCGGCTCGGCAGGTCAAAGGGGAGGGAGGAGATGATCTGGCGCACGGCGCCTTATGCCAAAACCTGCCTGCGCGAACAATTCCCGCCGCTGCGCAGGCGCCATGCGCGCATGCGCCCGCAGGGGCAGGTCATTTCGGCTTGTCGGGCGTCGGCAAGGGAGCGGGCACGGGTATGGTCGCGGCGGCCGCCGCCTTGTTGCGCTTGCAGGCCGAGCGGAATTTGCCGCGTGCCTTGCCCTTCAGCCCCTGCTCGTCGGCCTCCTTGGAGCAGGCGATGGAAATCGTCCGCCGCGCCGCCTTGTCGAGGGTGGCGAACTTGTCGGTGGCGGCATCGGGCCGCGACGGCAGCGTCAATCCGGGTTGCGAGCGGGCGGGGCCCGCGGCCGACAGGGTGGCCATTGCGATGGCCGCAATCGCCGCCCGGGCAGTGAATCTCATGCTGAAGTCCTCGAACGAAAGGCACGCTGCGATGTCCGGCGATGCTGAACCCGCAGTGAATGGAATGAGCCGGATCGCCGCGCGACGCAAATTATATTTTCGCGCGGCCATGCTCCCGCCTGCTTTGTCGGTCGCGGGGGTCTCGCTAGAATTACCGTCCCATTCCACCATGCTCCACAGGGAGATCGAGGATGAGTTTTCACGCAAAATCATTGGTTGCTTCGTCACTCGCTACGCTGGCCGTGATCGGGCTCGCGACGTTCGCCGCCGCGCCGGCGAAGGCGCTGACCGCGCAGGAATGCAGCGCCAAGTACAAGCAGGCGAAGGAGGCCGGCACGCTGGGCGGCCAGAAGTGGAACGACTTCCGCAAGGCCCAGTGCGGCAGCGATGCCACCGCTGCCGCGGCACCGGCGGCTCCGGCCGCGCCTGCGGCGGAGGCCAAGCCGGCCAAGGCGGCGAAATCCGACGCCAAGGAGGCCGCTCCCGCGCCGACCGGTCCCGCCGTGTTCCCCAACGCGGTGGACCCGAAATACGCCAAGGAGAAGCCCGGCAAGGCGCGGCTGCAGACCTGCGTCGATCAGTACAATGCCAACAAGGCGACCAACGCCAATGGCGGCCTGAAGTGGATCCAGAAGGGCGGCGGCTACTACAGCGAATGCACCAAGAAGCTGAAGGGCGCTGCCTGATCCGGGTTGACGAGACGATGCCGGCGGCCGGAGGCATCATGCGTTCGGCCGCCGCTCTCGACGCCGCGCATCGCCGCGAGACCGCCGGCCCGACTCGGCTCGGCGCCGGTCGCGCGGCGGTTCGCGCCGGTGGCGGCGGAATTGCTGCTCCGGTGATTTTGGGGCTTGCCTTCCTGTGCGGGAAATGACCCTGCTCTCGCCATGATCTCTGCTGTCCAAGGTGTGCTCAGCCTGTTTTGCGGCGCGATGGTCGGGTTCTCGCTCGGCCTCGTCGGCGGCGGCGGCTCGGTGCTGGCGGTGCCGCTGATGGTCTATGTCGTCGGCGTGCCCGAGCCGCACATCGCGATCGGCTCGAGCGCCATCGCGGTCGCCACCAACGCGGCCATCAATCTCGCCAATCATGCGCGCGGCGGCACCGTGATCTGGCCGATCGCGGCGCTGTTCGCAACGGCGGGCATCGTCGGCGCCTTCACCGGCTCGCTGCTCGGCAAGATGGTCGACGGCCAGAAGCTGCTGGCGCTGTTCGCGCTGGTGATGATGGTCATCGCCATGCTGATGCTGAAGACGCGCGCCCGCATCGGCACCCCCGATGTGAAGATGAGCATGGCCAACGTCCCGGCGATCGTCGGCTTCGGCCTCGCCACCGGCACGCTGTCCGGTTTCTTCGGCATCGGCGGCGGCTTCCTGATCGTGCCGGCGCTGATGGCTGCGACGGGCATGCCGATCATGAATGCGGTCAGCTCGTCGCTGGTCGCGGTGACGACCTTCGGGCTCACCACCGCGGCGAGCTATGCCTGGTCCGGGCTCGTCGCCTGGGATCTCGCCGGACTGTTCATCGCCGGCGGGATCGCGGGTGGCCTTGCCGGCACGCGCCTGGCGCGCCATCTCTCCGGACGGCGCGGCGCATTGAACGTGGTGTTTTCCGTCGTGATCGCGGTGGTGGCGCTGTATATGCTGACGCGCAGCCTGCTGCATATCTGGAGCTGACCTCAATGAAGCGCGTCCCCTCGACTGCGATCACCTCCGCCAGCAGCCGGCGTGACGTGTTGACGCTTTTTGGCGCAGGCGCGGCGCTTTCCTTGTGGCCCCGCGACAGTCGCGCCGAGGACGCCGACGAGCCCGACGAGGGCGCGGTGCTGCGCGACCCCGATGCGCCGGTGCTCGGCAATCCTTCGGGCGACATCGCGATCGTCGAATGGTTCGACTACAATTGTCCGTATTGCCGCAAGCTCGATCCCGAGCTGCAGCAGGTCATCCATGATGATGGCAAGGTGCGCTGGGTTCTCAAGGAGTGGCCGATTCTCGGGCCGACTTCGGTGGTTGCCGCGCGGATGGCGCTGGCCTGCAAATATCAGGACAAATATGCGAAGGCGCATGAGGCGTTGATCGGCGTCAGCTCGAAGCTCACCGAACCGCGCATCGACGAGCTGCTCGCGGGAGCAGGAGTCGACGTCGACCGCGCCAAGCGCGACCTCGCCGCAAACGCCAAGGCCATCGATGACATGCTGGCGCGCAACGACAAGCAGGCGCGGGGATTGCGTTTCCGCGGTACGCCGTCCTTCATCGTCGGCAAGTTCAGGGTACCCGGCGTGCTGACCATGGCGCAGTTCGAGCAGGTCATCGCCGACGCGCGCAAGGCCAGGGCGGCCAACTGATTGGCAAAGCAAAGGCGCCCCGACCAACGGCCGAGGCGCCCTGAAAACAGCAGCGTCGTGCGCGTTACTTCGACGAGATGCGAACCCAGTCGTCATGTGCGCGGGTCTTGAGTGAATTCCAGCTGTCCGCCGCGACGTCCCAGTTCACGATCGTCCGGCGCGTCTGCGCGGTCGGCCCGTTGGCGACCTCGGAGGTCTGCATCGAATCATGGATGTAGACGCCGAACCCCAGAATGAGAGCCCCCAGGATCATTCCCACGAATGTCCGCATGTCATGTTCTCCAGTGTGACGGCCAATAACGCCGCGGTCGAAACTTGGTTCCGCGCCCGCCGCGGTCCCGGTCCACCGCGATCAGAACATCCTAACTGCGCGATTTTTCAGGCCGCGATTCCGGCAGCGAGGTGACGAGATTGAGTGTTTTCATCTCGTCGGGCTTGAACGTGAACAGCTGGTCATGCGGCGTCTCCATCGCATGCACCCAGACCTTCAGATCGATGCCCATCTCGGCGAGATGGCGCTGGCATCGCGCCGAGATGTTCTGCGCAAGGCTCATGTCGTCGCCGGACCTCACGGCGGTCCCGGACGTGGGGACTGCGGCGATCTGATGCACGCCGATGATCGCCCGCTCGCCGGCCCGGCGCTCGAGACCGCCGGCGAACACCAGCGGGCACGACGAGGCGCAATATTTTCCCGCCTCCACTTCGGTTGCGAATTTCCGCGCGCGGATCAGTCGCCCCATCGCCAGCGCGTCGGCGACGGAGCCGCCGGGCGAGTTCAGCACGATCGTCCTAATATATTCGCCATGACGTTCGACTGCGTCCGCAAAGCTGCGCGCGCTGCCGGGCGTGATCGTGCCGGTCGCGAACAGCCGGCCGCCGCCGCGCAGCTCGAACTGAATCGGCCGCTGCAAGGCACGATCGCCCTGCGGCAGCGGCATCAGCCGCTTCATCAGGGGCGCCAGCACGGATGGTGATTCCTCCGGCAGGTCCGGCGCGTCGCGCCGAATGTCGAGCTGAGGCGGGGCCGCATCCGATGGCACTTGCGGAGCATTCAACTCGAGCAGGTCCGCCGCGAGAACTGCGACGGTGACGACGAGAATGCTGCGGAAGACCCAACGCAGAATGCTCTCATCGGGATTGTCCGCGAGCCAGGCATGGACGCGTCGGTTCAGCGCCGAAGCCACGGGACTACTTTCCGATTCGAGCCGATGACAGCGACGTCACGTTCTCATCCGCCGCGGCCGGCGCCGGCTCAACGGCCGGTGCAGAAGGCTCCTCCGTGGGCGTTTCGGCTGGCCGTCGCTCGGCCGCCCGCCTGGCGTCCTCCACCTCGCGCGCAATCTGCAATGCGGTGACGAGATCGGCGGCGGTCAGGCTGGAGGCGCTCACGGCGGGCAGGCCCTCGCGGCGGATGGCGGCATGGACGACGCAGAGGATCAGCACCAGCACCGCCGGCATCAGGTCGATCGAGATTGCGCCGGCCCAGCTCGGTATGAAGTCGCCAGCGTAGCGCAGCACGGCTTCAGCGGGCGACAGCGTCTGGAACCGGGTCGGCTCGATGCGCGGCAGCGCCAGGATCTTGTCGGCGGCGTCGGCGAGCGAGGCGGCCTGCGTGGCGATCGCGCTCTCCACCTTGCCGACGACGGCGGTCTGGCGCTCGGCCAGGTCGCCGCTGCGTCCGCCTGCGGCAGGCGCGATGAATCCGGCCGAAAGCGACGTCGCGGCGCGCCTCACCGCAGGTGCCACCGAGGTCTGCTGCAGATTGGCGATCACGCCCATCAGGTTCAACGACTCCGTGGCGAAGGCATCGCTACGCGTTGCGATCGGCCCGCGGTCGGAGATCAGCTCGCGCATCTTGGCGAGGCTCTTGCCGCCCTGCTCGTAGAGAGCAGAGACGCGCTTGCCGGACTCCTGGACCTGTTGTCCCAGTCCGTCGAGCTGCGTCGACATCTGCGCGAGGAGCTGGACCACGGTGCCCGATCCGGAGGTGCCGGTGAGCGAGCCCGCGCGTTCGGCGTCCGCCAGCTTGGCGAAGCGGGAGGAGGCGAGCTGGATATCGGGCAGCAGGCTTTGCGCAGCGATGGCCTGGCTGTTGGCCCTGTCGAGGTCGCGCGTGTAGTTCTGCACGGTGATGGCGAGATGCTGCTGGATCGCTGCGGCGCCGGCCAGGGCCGACGCATTCAGCCAGGACGACATCGCGACGATCATCAGCGAGCCCAGCAGCATGCAGCCGGCCATCATCAAGCGTCCGATCGCGCTGGTGACGTGCGGCATGAACTGCATCATGAACACCCAGAAGGCGTAGATGCCGACCGAGACCGCGACTGAGTAGATGACCGCCGCAAAGAACACCGTGGTCGGACTGCCGTTGAGCAGCTCGCGGACGCCAAGATAGGTGTAGACGCCGGCGGCCAGCGCCAGGATCGCGGTCGTGAGCTTCAGCGTCACCTCGAGACGGTTGACGCCATTGGCGAGCACGACGGAGGTGGAGGAGCGGGCGGACGAGACTTGCGCGACGGACGCGGCAGGCGAGGGCATCAGCGGCGAGGGCATGAACAAACCTTCGGCGGCGTCATGGCCGCCCGTGTGCAGCGCCCCCGCTGTATGACCGAGCAGAACCAATGCGGACAAAATCCGCCGACATTGTGTCGGCGGCATTGCCGATCAGCCATGTCGTAGCAAGGGAATCAAGCTCAGCGCATCAGCCAGCGCAGCAGCTCGACATTCACCTCGCGCGGATAGCTGTGGCTGAGATCGTCGATCTCGCGATAGGCGACGTTGGCGCCGGCCTTGGCCAGGGCGTCGGCCGTATGCCGCGCGATCTCGACCGGAAACATCCAGTCGAGCCGGCCGTGCACGATCTGGATCGGCAGGCCGCGCAGACGGTCCCGGTCGGCGATCTCGGCCATCAGCGGATGGAACGTCGCGGCCACCGGCGCAAGATGCGTGAACGGTGAGCCTGCGGCCAGTCCGCTGACGTAGCAGAACGTGCCGCCGTCGCTCATCCCGGTCAGGAGTATGCGGGCGGGATCGATCGCGACGCGACTGCGGATGAGGTCGAGAATGCGCAGGAGGTTCGGCGTATCGGCGTCGTCGCCCATCAGCGCCCAGGTCGGTCCTGCCGCGGTGGGAGCAACCAGGATGGCGCCGAGGCTGCGCGCGGCGCGCAGCCAGCTCCAGAGAAAGTCGCGGCCGTTGCCGCTGCCGCCATGCAGCGCCATGACCAGCGGCCAGTCTCGGTCCGCCGTGTAGTATTCCGGCACATACAGCGAAAAGCCGCCGCGATTGCCGATCTCGTTATGGTCGTGAAACACGGTGTCCTTGCCTGCAGAGGACGCGGCCAGCAGCTGGCGCAGCCCGTCGTCACCGTCGACGGTGGGATCGAGGAAGAACTCGCTCAGCGGCGGCAGCGTCGCGGCCAGTGGAAACAGCGCCTCGAGTGCGCGGGGCAATTGACGGAGGGCCCTGAACACGTCGACCAGGTCGCCCTCGCCGCGCTGAACGGCGCGCAGGCCGGCAAACGACATCAGCGCTGCGTCCGCTGCGGTGTCGAAGGCGATACGGATATGGGCGAAGTCCGCCGGCCACGACGTGAGATGAATCCGCGCCGTGTGCAGCACCTGCTCGGGATCGCCGACGTCAGCCATCACGCGATCGAAATCCGGCGGGTTCAGGTAGCGTGCAACGTGGGACAGGGCTTCGAGCGTCTGCAGCAGTGGCGGCAACACGATGAGAATGTCATCCACCACGGCATCCGTCATGCAGGTCTCCTTGATACGCGATACGCGGGGCTGGCCGTCTCGTCTGCTTGCCGGTCATGCAACGCAAAATCGGGCGTCCGGGCAATGACCATTTTCCGAACGCGTGTTCGCTCCGCGAAGCCGCAATCTCGCGATGCGGCTCCTGCAAGTCAACGCGGTGCGGACGCTGCCGTCGCGCGCGGCAGGTGAGTCGCGCGCGAATACACGCGCAGACGATAGTTGATTGACAAAATTCGGGCGCGATGTCGCACTTGGTGAGAGCCGGCGGCGCGGCGGAGGGTTCCTCGTGGATCACCGCCCTGGGTCAAAACTGCCGATCGGTTGCCGAGGGGGGATTCGCATCATGACCAAATCGCCGTCGGCCGCGTTGATCAACGCGGTGCTCGCCATGGACGTCTACAACAGGGGCGTCAACCCGACGCTCGTGGTCAATTTCAACCGTATCGGGAGCTATGAGCTGGTGGCGGCGAGCGTGACCTCGACCGCCGACAATTTCGAGGCCGCGACCTATCAGCTCGCGGGCGATCCATCGACACGGATCATTTCGTTTCGCGGCACCGACAGTCTCGCCGACGTGCCATCGTGGCTTGGCGGTGCCGGTCTGGCCGGCTGGCCGACGCAGTTCCCGGATGCGGAGTCCTACTACAAGACATGGGCGACATCGAACGTCTCGCTGACCGGACATTCGCTCGGCGGCGGACTTGCCGGCTACATCGCGGCGCTCAACGACAAGGTGGCCTATGCGTATGACGCGATGCCGTTCGAATTCGCGGCTGAGGTCCGCTACGACCAGTTGCACGGCTTCTGGGGCGCGCTGACGTCGCACCCGGTCGACCGCTATTCCGACATTCACATGGTCTCCCTGTCCGGCGAGATCCTGCAATATGTGCGGGCTGCGGCGCCGGTGCTGGAAGCGCCGCTGGCGCTGCTGCAGCTCGGACCGGTCGCCGGCGCGCTTGCCATCGCCCATGCTGCGATCGGCATCTCGTCAGAGCAGAAGACCGTGCTCGGCGCGGGCACGGATCTCGGTCAGGATCCGGTCAGCCTGCACTCGATCGCGCTGCTGACGATGATGCAGTGGGCGAGCGACAACGGTGCCCAGGATTGGAAGAAGGCGGCGGCTGTGCTGCTGGCGCCGCTGGAGGATGACGCCATTGCTTCGGCCGTCGGCATTCCCGCGGCCGGTGTGAGCGGCGAAGGCGCGCCGTCCGACAAGATGAAGGACATGATCGCCTATTCGACGGTGACCGACGCCAGTGGCTACGGCAACAGCGCCGTGCAGGCCCTGTTCAACGGCGGTGGCGTGCTCGGCAACAGCGTCAGCGCCGACACTGCGGCGACCTACCTGAAGAACGGCGGGGTCGAGAAGGCGCTGGCCGATATCGTGGTGGAATATTCGGCACTGCTGGCGCAGAACCACGACGAGGTCGCGGCGACGCCGGGCGTGATCGGCCATGAGCACGGCATCCTTTATCAGGACACGGCCAACAACCTGCTGGTCGCGGATCTGTCGTCCGACCTGTGGTCGCGCGCCGACACCGGATCGGCTGTCGACGTCCTGGGCAAGCTCGCGCTGATCGATGCTGTCGCGAGTTTCGACAGTGAGGACGCTGGCCTGATCGACCTGGCGATCGGCGTGCTCTGGGGCGGCAAGACCGACAATCTCGACTGGCTCAGCGCAGCCTTGAGCGACGCGGCGACCACGGTCGCGGTCGATCCGGTGCCGGGCGCGATCATTGCTGCGTCCGACGGTGCGCTGCTGATCGCGGGCGGCGGCAACGACACGCTGTTCGGCACCGCCAATGACGACCTGCTGATCGGCGGCGGCGGCAGCGACGTGCTCAAGGGCGGGGCCGGCGACAACATCCTGGTCGGCGGCGTCGGCGCCACCTACGTCTATGCGCAAGGCGACGGCAACGACGTCATCATCAACGGCGTAGCGTCGCTGTCGAAGCCGACAGGCACGCTCGATTTCGGAACGACCTACACGGCCGACAATTTCTGGTTCGTCAAATCGGGCAACGATCTGGAGATCGACATTCTCGGCACCCATCAGCAGGTCACCGTCGCCGACTGGTTCCTTGGCGGCTCCTATCAGCTGCAGGAGATCAAGGCCGGCGGTCTCGAGATCGATACCCAGGTTTCGCAACTCGTGCAGGCCATGGCGACCTACGCCCAGGCGCATCCGGGTTTCGATCCCACGGTGGCATCACAGTTGCCGACGGATGCGCAACTGCACGACCAGATCGCTGCGGCCTGGCACGTCAACGCGTGAACGCAGGCCCGCGGCCGCCTCAGTGCAGCCGCGGCGCCTTGAGCAGCTTGGCGCGGTCGGTCGAGGCGATGGTGACGTCGAAGGTGACGCCCTCATGGTGCACCGTCAGCGGCACGTCGACGCCGGCTGCGCCGAGCGCCCAGAGCTTGCGATAGAACTCGCTCTGGCTCGTCACCTTGTCGCCGTTGATGCCGAGGATCACGTCGCCCGCCTTGAGCTCGGCGCGGGCCGCCGGGCCGTTGTCGGAGACGCCGATCACGACGACGCGATCGTCGACCTCCGTCGCGTACATGCCGAGCCAGGGGCGTGCCGGCTTGTTGACACGGCCGAAGCGCCTGAGATCATCGATGATCGGCTTCAACAGGTCGATCGGCACGATCATGTTGACGTGCTCGTCCTTGCTGTCGCGCTCGCGCTCCAACTGCAGCGACCCGATGCCGATCAGTTCGCCCTTGGCCGAGAGCAGGCCGGTGCCGCCCCAATTCGGATGGGCGGGGTGGGTGAAGATCGCCTCGTCCAGCAGATATTCCCAATAGCCGGCGAATTCCTGCTTGGCGATGATCTGGCTCGCGACCGATCGCGTGCGTCCGCCGGCGCCGCCGAGCACGACATGATCGCCGACCTTGGTTGCCGCCGACGAGCCGAGCGGCAGCGCCGGCAGGTCGAGCGATCCGAGCGCCTGCACCAGGCCGAAGCCGGTCGTGAAGTCGAACCCGAGCACATGGCCCTCGACCACGCGTCCGTCATTGGGGTGCAGCCAGACGGATTCGGCCTCGGTGATCAGGTAGCCGATGGTCAGCACCAGCCCGTCGTCGATGACGACGGCATTGCCGGCACGTTCGGTCCCCAGCGTTTCCGCGCTGAAGGCGTCGGACGGAATGATGGCATGCAGGCCCACGATCGAGGACAGGGCTTGATCGAGATCATATTGATAGTCTTCGGCGCGAGGCTGGAAGGCGGACGGCACTTTCCATTCGGTCAAAGAAGGCATTTCGTTCTCCTGCTCTGTCGATACCCCCGGGTGCATCGACCAAGCTTCTGCTTCGTGTCGCGTGACGGCCACAGCGTGAACGCGAGCTTAACATCTTTGGCCGGCTGCGCCAGTTCCGCCGGCTCCGCATCGGCGTCGGGAGGAACTGGCTTCCCAACTACCCGCGGCCGCAGCCCCTGCCGATCACGGGCCAGACCAGCCACGCTCCGGCAGCATACAGGCTGCCGACAGTCGTGGCTCCGGTTTTGGCCGCGATGTGGAAACGTCCGGCATCGAGCAAGGCTCCGTCGGAGGCGACGATCGCCGAGATCATACGGTCGGACGGGCCGAACACGACCACCGCATCCGGCTTGATCACCAGGGCCATGGCAGCCATGCCCGCAAACCAGACGAGGGCAACGGCCAGCACGCCCTTCAAGGGAAGGGCGCGGGACGGGGGATGCCGGTCAATAGTCGTAGGCATGCTCGAACGTATATCCCGCGGCTTCGAAACGGCCGATGTCCTGAACCAAAGACCGGACCGGTACGTCGACGCCGATGCGACGGGCACCGGGGCGCGACTGGATCGGGACACTGAATATAGGCAGCCCATCGAAAGCTGCCAGCCGTCCGTCGCCCGGAGGGACCACGATCGTGACCAGGATACGATGATTGCCTGCGATTTCGCCGAACGCGGCGCCGTCATGACGGCCGAGCTCCTTGGCGAAGGAATCAAACTTGGCGTAGCGCTCGGTCTCCACCAGCACGCCCTTCATGCCTTTGGAGTCCGTGACCTCGCGGATCACCTTCACGCCCGGAATGGCTGCAAGCTCGGCGGCAGGCAGGCCGGTGACGACGCTCTGGATGGTCAGCACGGCCGGATCGTAGCCCGCCACATAGCCGATGACGGCCGCATAGGCGGCGCGCCCGGCATATTGCAGGCTGAGCGAGACGCGCCGCTCCACGGCGCGGAACGACGGCACGAAGGGCGTCTCGCGCCAGAACTGATCGAGCTTGGCGACGAAGGGATACCGATACCAGGGCGTCTGATACAGGAACGCCGCGTAGTCCTTCAGCAGGGCAAGGTTGAAGGCGTCCTCCGCTGTCTTGACGCCGTCGGTGGTCTCCCAGCTGATCGCCCCGATGCTCTTCTCGTAAGCGCCCTGGAGCGCCATCTCGGCGGTGAAGCTGAAGCCGATGATGTAGTTCGTCAGCTTCTGCTCCGAGGTAGCGGGACCGGAGCCTGCGGCCTGGCGCGTGGCCCGGCACAGGCTGCGCCAGAAGCCGGAGACGCTCGATAGATAGTGGAAGTCGGACTCCGAGGCCTGCCCGGTCACCGCAGCGAGGTCGGCATAGGCGTGGACGATGTACCATTCAGGAAAGGTCAGGAAGCTGTCACCCTGTGATCGCGCATATGCGGGATCGGTGATGCCGAAGTAGGAGGTCACCATCGGGGTCGGGACGTCGGCCACGCAGACCGTCTCGACGCTGATCACGGTGGCGGCAACGCCGATCGCCGCGGCTGCCAAAACGACGCCGAGAAGATACAGCGCTTTACGACGCAGGCTCATGCGAGGGCAGCCTGTCTACGCCACGGCGACCAGCCGACCGCGATGCCGATCGCGCCGAGTGCGAGATGCGGCAGGCTGGAGAGGACCTTCACCAGCCACGAGGTGTCGCGGATGCCGTCGATGACGATCGAGAGGTCGAGATAGCCCGAGCCGGTGAACACGCCCATCACGCCGTCGAGGAAATACAGCGAGCCGAACACGCGCAGGAAGAACACCGCGCTGCGGCGGGTCAGCATCGCCGCCAGCGCCCACAGGCCGGAGGCGACATGCAGCGCATCCTTGTAGATGTCGAGCTGGAACAGGCCGAACACGCGGCCTTGCGCATCGATAAAGGTCGGGATGTAGTCGGTCGCGGCGGCGAACAGGAGCGCCATGGCGAGCGCCAGCGCGGCGATGCGATAGCGGTCCAATGCGAAGCCATCTGCTGCTGATGTATTCATGCGAAATAGGCGTCCCACATCGCGTTGCGGAACAGGAGGTTCGGATCATACTGCCGCTTGGCGGCGACGAAACGCGCGGCCGCCGGATAGGCCTTCTCGACCTGGTCGCGGCGCGCGTGCAGACGATAGGGCAGATAGAACGCGCCGCCAATCGCCGTGATGCGGTCGATCAGCGCTTCCGTCGTCCGCAGCATGTCGATCTCGCCTTCGGGCGAGGTCGCCTGCGAGAACGACATGACGGCCGCGATCCGGCGCACCGGTGCGATCGTGAGCGCGGGTGTCTTGTCCTCGGCGACGTAGCGCAGGGTGACGTTGAGGAATTCGGCGCGCGCCTTGGGAATGATCTCGCGGCAGGCGGTGAGGAACTCGCCGAACCGCTCCGGCGCGACGAAATATTCGTGCAGGATGTCGGTGCGGTGCATGTCCTTCTGCGCCAGATTGGCGACCGGCTCGGCCATCAGCGAGTTGCGGGTGTAGCGGCTGTCGGAGATGGCGGGGCCGAGCCGGGTCTCCATGAACCAGCGCAGGCCCTTGGCGACCTCCCATCCGGTCTGGGCGCGATAGATCGTGTTGGCGACGCCGGTGAGCTTGCCGGAGCTGACTGCCGCGGGTAGGGTCGCCGGAGCATCGGGGGCGGGGCGGAAGGTGACGAGCAGGGCGTCGTCGAAGAACGCCTTGCGGGACACCGACATCCGGCCATAGGCCATCTTCACATTGGCGTCGCCGTCGATGTTGCGTGTGAACTGCTCGGCGAATTTCTCCGGCGCCATGCGCTCGAAGCGCGGCTCGAGCAGCAGGTTCGGCACCATCTCGACCTCGAGATCGACGACGATGCCGAACAGGCCGTAGCCACCCATCGCGAGCCCGAACAGCTCGGCATTCTCGTTGCGCGAGCACTGCACCAAGGTGCCGTCGGCGAGCAGCATGCGGATCGATTTCACCGTGGAGCCGAACGGGCCATACGGCACCGGCCAGCCATGGGCATTGACGCAGAACGTGCTGCCGACGCCGAAATCGCTGTTGGACTGCATCACGGCCGGCGAGAAGCCTTTGGGATCGAGCGCGGCGATCACGTCCCACCAGCGGTTGCCCGCCGCGGTGCGATAGGTCTTCGCCGCCGTGTCGAGCTCGATCGCGCCGCCGTCGAGCGTGATCGCCGTGCCGTCGCGCGGCAGGCTCTGGCCGCCCATCGAATGCCGGGCCACGGCCGCGGTCACCGGGCGTTTCGCCGCGGCCGCCTCCTTGAGCTCGGCGCGCAGCCGCGCGATCAGGTCGTCGGTCGTGGGCTTGCTGATCACCACATGCCTGGCGACCGGCGTCGGGTTGAGCCGGCTGGCGTCGTTGAGGATGGTGCGCAGCTCGGCCCGCGCCCGCGGCATCCGCGCCAAGGGCAGCGCCGCGGCCGTACCCGCGGCGCGCAGAAACCGTCGTCTCGACATCATGGCGCGGACTCTCCTTCCCTTCACGGCGTCTACGCCAGCATCGTAAACGTTCGAAAAATTTCCGTGCCGTCAGTCTGCCGCCGGGCGCGCCCGCGTGGGCACGAGACGGAAGTCGCGGCCATCCTTCACCCACTCCGCGCGCTCGTCGCGCAGCAAGGTGCGGCGGACCTTGCCGGAATCGTCGCGCAGCATGACGTCGACCAGCTCGTAGCTTTCGGGGTGCTTGTAGCGGCTGAGCCGGTCGGCAAGGAACGCGCTCATGCCGTCGACGATTCCCTGCGCATTCCTGGAGCGGTCGATCTCCACGATCGCATGCACGCGCTGGCCAAGCTCTGGATCGGGCAGGCCGACCACGACGCAGGAGCGGATGTCGGGATGCGCCATCAGCGCCGCCTCGACCTCGGCCGGATAGATGTTGGCGCCGCCGCGCAGGATCATGTCGGCGAGGCGATCGCCGAGATAGAGATAGCCGTCGGCATCGAGCCGGCCGATGTCACCGAGCGACTCCCAGCCGTCGGCGCGGCGCTTCGGCTCGGCGCCGAGATAGTGATAGGTGCTGCCGGGACCATCCGCAGGCAGGAAGTAGATCTCGCCACTTTCGCCCGGCGCGACGTCATTGCCTTGGGGATCGAGGATGCGCAGTTTGCAGGACTCGTCGATCTTGCCGACCGAGCCCTTGTGCTGCAGCCATTCGGTGCCGGAGATGATGGTGCGGCCCTGGCGCTCGGTGCCGCCATAGAGCTCGTAGACGCGCTCGGGCCCGAGCCACTCGATCCATCTTTCCTTGAGCCATGGCGGCATCGGCGCGGCCATGTGGAACACCATCTTCAGGCTCGACAGATCGTAGCTGTTGCGGACCGCCTCCGGCAGCGCCCAGATCCGGTGCATCATCGTCGGCACGAAGTTGACCCACTGAATGTGCTGCGTCTGGATCAGCCGCAGCGTCTCTTCGGCGTCGAACTTCACCATCCCGGTCAGGCTGCCGCCGGCGAACAGCGCGTAATGCGACACGATGAAGGGCGCGTTGTGATAGAGTGGGCCGGGATTGAGCAGCGATGCGCCCTTCGGAATGCCGAGCGGCGGCTCGGCGGCGGTGTCGGTTACCGCAGGCTGGTGATCGAGGATCACCTTCGGCCGTCCGGTCGAGCCGCCCGAGGTCATTGCTTTCCAATAGCGCGACACCGGCGCGGCGAGCGGCGCGTCGGAAAAGCCCTCGGGCGTGAAATCGGCCGGCAGCGCGTTCGGCGCATTCCAGTCGGCCTCGCCGCCGACCACCAGTGACGGCTTGAGGATCTCGAGCACCGCGGCGGCCTCGCCGCGCGGCAGCCGCCACGACAGCGACGTCGGCGTCGCGCCGCATTTCCACACCGCGAAGCTGGTCTCGAACAGCGCATTGCCGTTGGGCAGGCCGATCGCGACGAAGTCGCCGGGCTTGACGCCCTTGGCCGCGAAGGCGCGCGCACGCGCATTGGCGCGGCGCTCGAGCTGCTCCCAGGTCAGGACATCGGTGCCGTGCCGGAGCGCGACGCTGTCCCCGGGTTTGCGCTCCGCATACCAGCGCGGCACGTCGGCCATCGGAATCAGCATCCATTCCTCCGTATCGTCGGCTGCCTCGCACGGGCGCCCATTCTTGGTCCGCGGCTTTGGCCGCCGACGTCAGTGATGAGAGGTGTTGTGCCTCAACCGAACCGGGTCGTCCATACGCGCGCGCCGCCAGGTTTCGGATGGCAGTTCTGCGAAATGGCGCTGATGAGCCTGAGGCAGGACTGAAAGGCTGGAAGCCGTGACGCCAGGCGGACTGATAATTCCGTCACGCGGATCGTAAGACGATCGGGGTCGCGCCACGGGAACAGGTCAGGCACCGAACGGCGCGGCGATAAGAACCTTTGCAGCCGATCTTCATTGTCGCTCGCGGGGGCCAACGGACAGGAGCTCCCATGCACGCTCAACAGATGATCGAAACCCACCCGCACGTCCGCGGTCGAGTTGACGACGCACTCGTCCGCTGCATCGAGGAGTGCTACTCCTGCGCTCAGATCTGCACCTCCTGCGTCGATGCGTGTCTCGGAGAGAATAGCGTCGCCAGGCTGACGCAGTGCATCCGGCTCAATCTCGATTGCGCCGACGTCTGCAACGTCACCGGCCGTCTTGCCACGCGGCGCACGGGCTCCGACCAGGAGATGATCAGCCGCATGCTCGAGGCCTGCGCGGCGGCGTGCCGGCTATGTGCCGAGGAGTGCGATAAGCACGCCAAGATGCATGCCCATTGCCGGATCTGCGCCGAGTCCTGCCGGCGCTGCATGAACGCGTGCGAGGAGGCTGGACGCAGCACGACCCATTGATAGGTCGGTTGCGGCGCCGCTCCATCGAAGAATGGAGCTCATCAAGAGACAAAGGCCGGGCGCGAGGCCCGGCCAGTCCGACCATGGCGACCGGATTGCTCCGGTCCTGAGAACGCCATCGCAGACAATCGATCGATCAGCCGCCGTTCAGCTTCGTGGTCAGGGTCGTGAAGATGCCTTCCAGGGTGAGTCCGAGCTTGTTGAGTATGGTGATGATCGCAAGCGCGATGCCGGCCGCAATCAGGCCGTACTCGATCGCGGTTGCGCCCGATTCATCCTCGTAAAATTTGAGAAGCAATTTCTTCATCAATTCCCTCCGCCGCCCGGCAACATGACCGCCGAACGATGCCCGCGAAACTACGGAATGGAACCTAAGGTAGTATGAACGAGGTCTAGCCAAGTTTCGCAACTTTGCCGTTTATGTCGAAAATCTCAGTTGCAACACGGTCCACTGCACGCGAACGGGCTCATGGCGGCACACCGGCTGCGCGCAGTGCCTCCGCGTAGGTTGTGGCGAGCGTCCCGGCCGGAAACGGGATCCGTTCGAGGAACTCGGACACGGTGAGATGCGGTTCGAGGCTCAGAAGCTGACGCGCGACCTCGCCGGCGCGCGACATCTCTCCGGTCCTGACCAGGGCCACGATCAGGACGCGGAGCGCGACGGCGAAACGCCGGTTCTGCGCCAGCGCGATCTCCGCCCATTGAACGGCGCCAGCGAGATCGTCCTCCGCCACCGCACAGATCGCCAGCGCTCCGGCTGCGAACCAGCCCCGCGGATCGCGCGGGTTCAGCCGCCGCGCCCGTTCGATCATCGCGCGTCCCGCAGCCGTGTGTCCGGCCATGATCTCGATCCAGCCGCTCAAGGTCAGCGCCATCGCCGAGTTCGGGTTGATGGCAAGCGAGCGGCGGAACAGCTCCCGTGCTGGGGCGATGTCCTCGGCCATGTTCCAGATCGCGAAGGCCGCCATCCACAGCACCTGCGCGTCACCGGGCGCATGCTCGCACGCCTGCCACGCCCGCGCCACGGCGGCCGTGCGATAGGTCTCGTCCGGCGCGCTCCAGCCCTGGAAGTGGCGCAGCGCCTGGCAATAGGCCCAAGCCGCCATCGCGGGCGCGCAGGCGGGATCGATCGCCAGCGCCTGGTCCAGACACGCGGTCGCCGCCGCGAGGCTGTCGGACGTGAAGGCGTCGCGCAGGCTGGCGGCGCGCAGCAGCAGATCGTAGGCGTCCGGATGCAGCGGCGGCGTGGCGCGGCGCCGCTCGCCTTCCGCCAGTTCGAGCGTCGGCTCGATCGCCGCCACGATGCTCTCGGTGATGCGGTCCTGCAGCGCGAACACATCGTCCAGCTGGCCGTCGAAGCGCTCCGCCCACAGATGCGCACCGGACGCCGCATCGATCAGCTGCCCGTTGATGCGCAGGCGGGACCCAGCGCGGCGCACGCTGCCTTCGAGAACGTAGCCGACGCCGAGCTCGCGTCCGACCGTACGGATATCGACGGCCTTGCCCTTGTAGATGAAGGAGGAGTTGCGGGCGATCACGGCGAGGCCGCTGCAACGGGACAGCGCGGTGATGATGTCCTCGGCCATCCCATCGGCGAAATAGTCCTGCTCGGGATCGCCGCTCATGTTGGTGAAGGGCAGCACGGCGATGGCGGGGCCGTCGAAGGCGGGTGCGGCTGATACGGCCGGCGTCTGCACCGCGTCGGCCTGCTCACGGACCGCCCCGACGAAGCGGACGCCCTTGCGCGGAATGGTGCGGATCAGCCGCTGCGCCTCGCCGCTGTCGCCGATCGCGCTCCGCGCCGCGCTGATGCGGCTCGCCAGCGTCGCCTCGGAGACGATGCGGCCGCCCCACACCTCGGCGAGGATGTCGTCGCGGCTGACGACGCGCTCGCGCGTCCTGATCAGGAACGCGAGCAGGTCGAACACCTGCGGCTCCATCGCGACCAGGTCGTCGCCGCGGCGCAGCTCGCGGCGGCCGGGATCGAGCACGAAATCGTCGAAGCAATATACCACAGGCACCGTCCTGGCCGCCGGTTTCACCTTCGCGTCACGCGATCCGCAAAATCAAGCCGGCCTCAAGGAAAAATCAATGCCTCCTCCAAGCGCCGCGCGGGCGCAAGGCGCACAACGACCGCACCTCGGAACCAGGAGCCTCCGCCATGCCGACCATCCTTCACGCCAGCCGCCGCCGTTTCCTCACCCTTGCCGGAACCGCCGTTGCGGCCTTTCAATTCGGCTCCAGCGCCGGGCAGGCGCAGAGCTTCAAGTCGGCGTCGAAGCTGCCGGCGATCCGGCCGGGGGCTGCGACGTCGCTCGGACCGATCAAGCAGGTCAAGGCCGGCGAGATCAGCATCGGCTATGCCGAGACAGGTCCGGCCGACGGCCCCGTCGTCATCCTGCTGCACGGCTGGCCGTACGACATCCACAGCTTCGCCGACGTCGCGCCGGCGCTGGCCGCGTCCGGCCATCGCGTCATCATTCCGCATCTGCGCGGCTACGGCACGACGCGGCTGCTGTCGCCGACCGCGTTGCGCAGCGGCCAGCCGGTCGCCGTCGCCGCCGACATCGTCGCGCTGATGGACGCGCTCGCGATCAGGACCGCGACCCTCGCCGGCTATGACTGGGGCGCGCGCACCGCCAACATCATCGCGGCGCTGTGGCCGGAGCGGTGCAAGGCGATGGTCTCGGTCAGCGGCTATTTGATCGGCAGCCAGCAGGCCGGCCGCATGCCGCTGCCGCCGGCCGCCGAGCTGCAATGGTGGTACCAGTTCTACTTCGCGACCGAGCGCGGTCGCGAGGGCTACGACAAGAACCGGCGCGACTTCGCCAGGCTGATCTGGCAGACGGCCTCGCCGAAATGGGCGTTCGACGACGCCACGTTCGCGCGCAGCGCCGCCGCCTTCGACAATCCCGATCACGTCGACATCGTCGTGCACAACTATCGCTGGCGGCTCGGCCTCGCGCAGGGTGAGGCGAAATACGATGCGCTGGAGGCGAGGCTCGCGACCTTTCCCGACATCACCGTGCCCACCATCACGATGGAGGGCGATGCCAACGGCGCGCCGCATCCAGCGCCCGAGGCCTACGCTAGGAAGTTCACCGGCCGCTACGAGCACCGGCTGATCACTGGCGGCATCGGCCACAACCTGCCGCAGGAAGCGCCGCAGGCGTTTGCGCAGGCGGTGCTCGACGTGACGACGAGCGCGTAGCGCCGACGATCTCAGGCGGGAGCGCGTTGCTTTTCTCGGCGTTGCAGCCACGTCTCCCGCCGCACGATCCATTGCTCGGAGCGGGTCTCGCCATTGTGGTGCGCGACCTCGATGAAGCCGACGAACTCGGCGCCCGTCTTCTGCTTGACCCGCCGTGATGCGATGTTGCTCGCGACGTTGCAGACGGTGAACTGATCGAGCCCGAGCGGACCGAAGGCGAAGTCGTTCACGGCGGCGATCGCCTCGCTCATCAGCCCTCGATTCCAATAGGGCTCAGCGAGCCAGAAGCCGCGATGGCCCTTCATCGACTCCATGCGCGGCCGGAAGTGAATATTGCCGATGGCCTCGCCGTCACCGTCGCGCAGCGCCAGCACCCATTGATACAGCTCCTCGCCGGCCGCGATCCTGTCGAGCTGCAGCCTGACGAAGGTCTCGGCGCCGTCGGGAGGATAGGGCCACGGCACGACGGCCGCGAGGTTGCGGATCACGTTCCAGTTGTCGAACTGACGCTGGATCGCCGGCGCATCGGCGAGGGCCAGCGGCCGCAGGATCAGACGGGCGGTATGCAACGTGGGCGTGAGCATGACGCCATGCTGTCGTTTACCAAGCTCGTTTGCAAGCCGGGGTTGCTACGCCGTCTAACTCGCATGTCATTGATACTTCGCATCGCGCTCCGCCATTAAGGTTGCCAGGAACTTTCACGCCCGGACTGGAGCCCGATACTTCCACAACGTTGCATTGCAGTGCATGAATCGAGCACACGCAGCCTGCACGAATGCAGCGCGCGTACAACCGTCGCAGGAAACTGCGCCGGCTCGGGCTCAGGGTTGCGCCCGAACGTCAACCATTCGTCTGCCGCGAGATCATCACGCAGATCTTGGGCGGGCGCGATTCGGGGTGTCGTGGATATGAAGCGCAAAACGGCGGATCGTCAGTTACGTCGTCTGCAGGCAGAGCAGAGCTTCGATCCGCGCACATGGCGCGATCGGCAGCTCGGCCGGGCCGCGCCGTTCTACGGCTCGGAGCTGTTCCAGCTCGGCTGCCCGCCGCTGGCGTCGTTCATCGCCGCGTTCCTCGGCTGTCTGATGACCCTGCATCTGAGTGCAACCGGGCTGTCGCCGCTGATTGCCTCGGCCGCGGCGGCTTTGCTGCTGTGCGCCTCGCTGATCCTGACACGGACCGCGGATCTGGTGCCGAGCACGTTCTTCTCGTCGGCCTATGGCGGCAGCTTCGTCGGCATGACACCCGTGGCGCTGTTGAACGCAAGCGTCATTCGCGCCGGCCTGCCGCTCGACGCCGCCTTCGTTCTGCTCTCGCTGTTCTGTGGACTGGTGTTCTGTCTGGGCTGTGCGCTCGACATGTGGCTGCGCGGGGGGCTCGCGCGTGGCTATGGTGGACGACTGGGCGCGCTGGCGGCGGTCGCTTCGTTCCTGTTCGTCGGTCTCGCGCCGCTGCTTGGCGCCGAGGGCGAGCTGTTTCCGATCGCGCGCCGCGGCGCGCTGGAGCAGGGGCTCGGTGGAACTGCGCTCACCTTCGCGTTGTGCACGGTCGGCATGCTGGCGACGATGGCCGCCTTGCGCTGGGCGCCCGTGGCCGGGTCGCGCCGCGCGGTACGCATCTTCGTTGCGGCGACGGTGGCCTTTGCCGGCCTCGTGGTGCTGCAGCTTCTGCCCAGCAAGGCCCCTGATCTCGACGCCTATTCCGCCGGTTGCTTCGTCGGCATGTCGTCGTTGCGGCGGCTCCGCAGCCTGCCGCAGGCGATGGCCGCGGTGGTGCTGCTGACGTGCCTGCTGATCCTCACCGGTCCCATCCTGCCGAGCGTCGGCGGCAGCCTCGGATACATCGCCTTCGTCTCGGTCATCTTCGTGGATGCTGCGGTTCGTCTGTTCGTCGAGGCAGGGGAATCGCCGTGGCAGACCGTCCTCGCCTGGACGCGGGGACTCGTCGCCACACTCGCTATCTTCGCGGTGCTGCTCACCAGCGAGCTGATGTTTCAGCCGCCGGTGGCGGAGCCCAATGGTCCGTTGGTGAACGCGGACAAAGCCGCTGCGCCGGCGCGGACCACGATGCCCTCACACGACGAGGATCGGCGCGACGGCACGGCGCCCGGCGAGCCGGCCTTCGCCGCTGACACAGCGCCCGATCTGCCGCTTCAGATCCTGAATCCGGAGGGCGCCAATCCGCTCGCCCCGCGGCCCTCGAGTGAGCCGGTCCAGCAGTCCGCGTCGCCCGCGTCCGCAGAGCCGTCCCGGCGGATCGGTCGCGATGGTCGGCCAGCGGGCGTGCTGGCTGCCCGGCTGAAGCGCCAACAGGCACGGGTGGTGCCGCACGCGACGGCGCGACCGCGCATCGTGGCCCGCCATGAGGTGCAGCCCGCGCCGGAGTGGCGGCCGGACCCATCGACGTTGGCGGGGCCGTGACAGCGGACCGCGATGGCGCGCTCGACCGGCCGTCCGAGCCCGGCTCTCACCGCTGGCCGCGCCGGTCGCTGAATGTCGTGCCGCTGGCCTCGTTCGCCGGCGCTTTTCTCGGTTGTCTGGCGACGCTGCACCTGTGCACGTCGGGCCTGTCCCCGGCGCTCGCGTCGGTCACCGCCACCCTGCTGCTCTGCGCTGGCCTGATCACGGCAAGAACCAGAGATCTGCTGCCGACGACCTTCTCCTCCTCGGTCTATGGCGGCAGCTTCAGCGGGATGACGCCGATCGTTGCGTTGAGCGAGAGCGTGGCGCGGTCGGGGCTTCCGGTCGATAGGTCCTTCCTGCTGCTGTCGCTGTTTTGCGGCCTCGTGTTCTGCAGCGTCTGCGCGATCGAAATGCGGCTGCGCGTCGTGCTGTTGCGCGGCTATGGCGGCCGCTTCGGCGCGCTCGCGGCGATCGGCTCGTTTCTGTTCCTCAGCTTCGCGCCGCTGCTCGGCGCCGACGGCGCACCGGTGCGCGTCGCCAGCCTTCAGGGCTTCGACAGGGGTCTCAATCATTCGGTGCTCATGCTGGCGCTGTGCGGCGTCGGAATGGTCGCAACGATGGTGGCGCTGAGGCTGCCGCGGGTTGCGGCCGCAGGGCGGCCGGCGCGCATCTTCGTCTCGGCAGCACTGGCCTGTGCCGGTCTCGTCATCCTGCAGCAGCTCGCGCCGGACGATGCCCGCCTGTCCGACGCGTATTTTGCCGGTTGTTTCGTCGGCATGTCGTCGCCGCAGCGTTTGCGGGGTGTCGTCCAGACGCTGGTCGCCGCGGTGGCGCTGACCGCGTTGCTGGTCCAGGCGGCGGCGGTTCTGCCAAGCGTCGGCGGCAGCCTCGGCTTCGCGGCCTTCGTCGCGGTGGTCGGCGTCGATGCCGGCCGCCGGATCATCAGCCGCGCCGCGCTGCCGCCCGAGCGTCCTGCGCGGATCTCGCTCGGCAGAAGCCTTGCCGCCGCACTCGCGATTGCGGGCGTGCTGCTGCCGAATGACATGTTCCAGTCGGGGCCGGTCGAGGAGACCACGGGATCGATCGTGCAGGTCGAGAGGCCGCCTCAACCTGAGCCCGCCGTTCCAGCGGAGCCTGTTGCGGCCGAGCCGGCCGTGGCGGCAGTCCCGATCGAAATGCCCGCCGATGCGCCGCCGGCCGCCGAGACGACATCCGACGTAGTCCGTCCGGTCGCGCGGCCGGCGCCAAGCGAGCCGCCGCGGCGGCGCCGCGCCAGCCGGCCCGCAGTCGTTGCTCCGCAATCGCGTCCGATCGATCCCGAACCCTGGCGCATCATCCGCGACGGACAGCAGGCGGGTGCAGGAACGGCGGCGACCGGCTCGCCGCCGGCTCGGGCCAAGCGCAGCCAAGCCCGCGTTCCCGGATCAGCACCGGCCCCGCCGCGCGCCGCGCCACGGCCGCGGACGCCCCGGGTGCAGGATCCGCAGCCCTCGGCGTCGGAACCGCGCTGAGCAGGCTCAGCCGAACTTGCGCCGCGCGTCGAGCGCGAGCCCGATGCCGACGCTGCCGAGCAGGTCGGTCTCGGCGATGCGCGCCGCCGGAAACAGCGCCAGGATTGCCTGACGCAGTGCCGGCACCATGCTCGAGCCGCCGGTGAGGAAGATGGTGTTGATGGCAGCGGCCCCGACGCCGGCATCGTCGAGCAGCTTGGTCACCGTGCCGACGACGCGCTCGACGGAATCGCCGATGGCGCGGTCGAAATCCTTGCGCGTGAAGCGGATGCGCGCCCAGTCGTCCTTCTCCGACAGCACCGAGGTCAGCGACTTGGCCGCGGTCAGCGCGATCTTTGCCTGCTCGACGCCGATCGCGAGCGTATGGCCGCGATGCTCCTCCACCACCTTGATGAAGCGGTCGACCAGATCGCGCCGCTCGGCCTCGTAGCGGATCTGGCGCAGCTCGCCGATCACGCCCCTCTTGTAGAGCTGGTTGATGCGGTGCCAGGTGGCGAGCTCGTGATAGTACAGCGTCGGCAGGTTGCGCTTGCCGTCGGCGGTCAGGCTGCCGTAGCCGAGATGCGGCATCACGCTTTTCAGGCTGAGAAGCCGGTCGAAATCGGTGCCGCCGATGTGGATGCCGCCATTGGCGAGGATGTCGTCCTCGCGCTGCGTCTTGCTGCGCCGCTCGGGCGAGACGCGCACGATCGAGAAGTCCGAGGTGCCGCCGCCGATGTCGACGATCAGCACCAGCTCCTCGCGGGCGACCTGCTGCTCGTAGTCGAGCGCGGCGGCGATCGGCTCGTATTGGAACGCGATGTGCTTGAAACCCTGGTCCCGCGCGATGCCCTCCAGCGCGCTCTGCGCCTCCGCGTCGGCCGCATCATCCTTGTCGACGAAGCGGACGGGACGGCCGAGCACGACCTGATTGATCTCCCTGCCGAGCCGCGTCTCGATCCGCGTCTTCAGATGCGCGAAGAAGAAGCCGAGGATACCGGCAAACGGCACCGCCTTCTGCCGGATATAGGTCTTCTCGTGAATCAGCGCGGTGCCGAGGATGCTCTTCAGCGCGCGCATGAAGCGGCCGTCGTGGCCGGTCAGATAGCGCTCGATCGCGCTGCGCCCGAACTGGGTGCCGTGATCCTCGAAATCGAAGAACATCGCACTCGGCAAGGTCCGCTGCTCGCCCTCCAGGGGGATGAGCTCTGCGGAGGCGGAATTGCTGAGGCCGACCGTGGTGTTCGAAGTGCCGAAGTCGATGCCACAATGGGCCGCTGCCGCCATGCTCGTCTCGTTTCCGTCCGGGGGGGCGGTCCGCTTAGCCGTTCGGCGGTGCGATGTCATCCGCCAATGTGCGGAGCGGCGCGCATGGCAGTCGTCTGGCGGAGAGATGACTGTGCATCCTGCCTGTCGAAGGTGCAGCCGGGGGCGCTGACGCCCCCGCTGTCCGGTGATCATCCCGCCGGCCTGAATGCCGGTCCCTCGAAGCGCAGCCCGGCTGCGCCACGTTCGACGCGGTCATGCGCCGCGTGGATGAGGCGCGCCTCGCCGGCGTCCGCCAGGCGCCCGCGGCCGTCCAGCAATGCGGCGAGACGCGCGAGCGCCAGCGCCTTGTTGCGATGCTGGGAGCGGCCGTCGCGCGCGATCGCGACCAGCCCCGTCGGCACGTGAACCGCGCGCACCGCGCTCTCGGTCTTGTTCTGGTGCTGGCCGCCGGGCCCGCCGGCACGGAAGCTCTCGAACCGGACGTCGGTGGCCGCCAACGCCGCCATCCGCTCCGACAGGGGCAGATCGACGATGCCGACGAACCAGTTCTTGCGGCCGTGATGCGGCCGCAGCGGACTGCGGCACACCCAGAGCAGCGAGCCCTGCGTCCAGCGCCGCGCGAGGTCGGCCGCCGTCGGCCCGTCCAGCACGACGATCGCGCTGGCCGGCCCATGCCCGTCGATCTGCTCTCGCGCGATCGCGCATTCGCAGTCCGCCGCCTCGGCCTCGTCGGCGAGCCGCCGCAGCGCATGCGCGACCGCGATCCGGCATTCGGCCGGACCGCGTCCCGCCGTGAGGAGCAGCCGTCTCATCGCCGGTCCTCCCTGCGCGGCCGCTGGACGGCGATCTTCTTCACCGTCACCAGCGGGCGGAAGCTGGCGACGACGCGCGCCAGCCCGAATGCTTCGAGATCGGCGATCACGCCGGCGATCGGCTTGTAGGCCTCCGGCGCCTCCTCGGCGAGCAGCGCGCGGTCCTCGCAGATCACGCGGCCGCCGAACGGATTGCGCGCGAGACGCTCGCGATCCGATCGCGTGGCGCCGACACGGCCGATCATCGAGCTCCGGTCGAACTTGCGACCGGCGCCATGCGCGATCGACCACAACGCCTCCTTTGGCGCTGACGCGAGCGGCGCGACCAGATAGGACAGCGCGCCGCGCGAGCCCGGCACGACGACGAGACCCTGGTCGGACGGCGCAGCCCCCTTTCGGTGCAACACGCCGTCTGCACGATGCTCGATGCAATTGTGCGAGCACGCGCAGACCGGATCGGCCTCACAGCGCAGGGCCGTCGCGGCCCGCTGCGCGATGACCTGCCGGTTCAGCGACGCCCAGCGCAGCGCGTGATCATGTGCTGCGAGATAGGCGTGGCCAGCCCCACTGTCCGGCGCGAGCGGCTTGAGGCCGTCGGCGATCTGCCGTTCGAGCAGCGCATGGCCGAGGCCGCGCGAGCCCGAATGCACCAGCAGATGGGCGCGGTCGCGATCGATGCCGCAGGACGGATCGAACACCTCCTCGACCGCCTGCAGCTCACAGAAGTGATTGCCTCCGCCGATCGTGCCGAGCGACGCATCGAAGTCGGACGGCGCAAGCTGATGAGCTGCGAGCTCGCTCACGATGTCGCCGTCATAGGGTGTGGCGACGTCGCGCAGCCGGTCGGCCGCCTTGTCGACGCGAATCCGGCGCGAAGCGAGGTCGAGCTGATACAGCGCCATGCCGCAGCCCGCATCGGAGCCGACGAAGGCCGGGTGGATATGGTCGGCGAGGATGGCGCAGCCGACGGGACCGAACTTGCCGGGATGCAGATCCGGCATGCCGGCGACAGCACGCACGCCACAGATGTCAGCCACGGTTTCGAGCTGGCGCGCAGCGGCGCCCTCGATCCAGGAGCTGAACGAGTAGAAGCCGTGGACCGGCGCACGGCCGTCCACGCGATGGGAATTGCCCATGTAAATACCTTGGAGAAAGATAGGGAGAACTGGTCAGGGACTATCAGCGCGCGCGGACGCACGCATGCCAGACCAAACCTCGCCTCACGCGAGGATCAGTCCCGGCGGCTCCTGGCGGAGCAACGGATGATCGCAGTCATCGTCTCTCTCCTGTGCGGCGGAGCCGAATGCTCAACGCCGGAGCGCGTAGTAATCACATCCCGATCATATTGGCAATGTGCGTCATTCAACCGATGTCCCGCTGTGACGTACAGGACACGGATGCCCCGTCGTTTTCGAGCAGCTCGCTTTCTCTCCGTCATTGCGAGGAGCGCAGCGACGAAGCAATCCAGGGCCCCGCGCACCACACTGGATTCATCGCCGCGCTCGCACAGAATGGGTGGCATCGAAGATGGACGACGGCGCATCTGCCCGCAGCCGGCAGATCCAGGCACGTGCATCCTCGCGATCAGAACAGCGCGAGGAAATCGCCGAGGAAATAGATGATGGCCACCACGATCAGCGCGCCCATCAGCAAGAAGGAAAGCTGCACGGCGATCGCGCAGCCGCCCAGGGTCGTCGCCATCGCCGCGACGTGCCGCTCCTCGCGACGCAACTGACCCACGACGCCGAGAATGATCGCAAGCAAACCGAGCGAGACCGCGGCCACCGGCAATTGCTGGTGCAGGCGGTCGGTCCAGGACGTCTCGCGCGCCGGCGCCTGGTCGTCGACGCCCTTGATGCGCGCCATCAGGCGCTCCTTCACGCGATGTCCGACATCGACGATGACCTGGTCGATCGGCGGCGGCGGATCGATCACCGGCAGCACCCAATGCGGCAGAACCGCCGCGACCAGAGCCCGATCACGCAACCGATGATGCCCAGCCGGCGTGACTGAACGATCGTGTCTGTCATGGCTCAAATCTCCGATGCGGGCGTGCTGCGTCTGCTTCGGTCGCGGCGGAAGGATTGCGAAACGTTAATTTCGTCATCGTCACCGCGGAAAGGACCCAACCCCCGCAAGCCTGAACGCCTGGATCATGCGTCGGCCGCCGGAGCTCTCCGGTTCAATCCCTCCGATCCGCCCAAGCTCATAGCAAGCGCGTCGCAAGGTGCTGCGCCTCCCAGCCTTCGAGAAATTCCCGCTGCTGCGTGACCCAGCGGACATTCTCGCTACCCCATTCGCGCGAACGGCTGGCCTGCTCGCCCATCAGCCAGGAGTGCCTGACGATCACGAAGGCATGCGCGGCCTCGAAATCAGCGGCCGAGATCGGGCGGACCGAGCGGTAGCCGTCGACGAAGGCGTGCCACGCCGCATGAAAGCGCCGGCCGAACGACAGCTTGGCCCACAGGAACACGGCCAGGTCATAGGCCAGATAGCCGGGACCGCCGTCGTCGAAGTCGAAGAACACGGCCTCGCCGCCGGCGCCGATGCGCGCATTGAAGCCGTGGCAGTCGCCGTGACAATGCGTCCATGTCAGGCCCTCCATCGCCTCGATCCGTGCGGCGGTTCGCTCCGCGATGTCCTGGAGAAAGCCGCCATCATCGGCATCGATCAGACTGCAGAGCTGTTGAACGCGCGCGAGCGGCCGGTGCAGCAGATGGTCGAGGTCCAGAAGATAGAGCGGCGCTTCGGGCCGATAGGACATCGCCGCCGCGTGCACTCGGGCAAGCGTCACGCCGTTGGCGCGCGCGTCGCTCTGCGATGCGACCTCCGGGGGCCGTCCCTCGATGGCGTGAAACAGCACGCCTTCGCGGCCGCCTTCCGCCGCCTCGCCGCGTACGAACAGCGCGCTGTCGCGCGCCGGAACCGCCGCGGCCACCGGCACGCCGCAGCGCGCGAGATGTGCGAGGAAGTCGGTCTCGGTGCGGACATCGGCCGGGCCGCGGGCGCGGTGATGCGACAGACGGAAGACGTAGCGTGCGCCCGTTGCGGATGTAATCAGATAGACGTCGTTGAAGCCGCGGTTCATCAGGCGGCACGCGAGCGGCTCTGATAGTGCGTAGTGTGTTGCCACGAAGCGGCCCACGCTCTCGGCGCCGGTCGTGGTGTAGATCGGCTCGAAGTCGGGCACGTCGCGTGTTCCGGATTGTGGAGACGATGGCATCCTAAGCTGCTGCCGTCCGCGGTGAAAGGCGGGACGGGCACGAGCAATCCATCGCATTGGCGTAGGCAGGTTGTACCGGGCTGCCCGTCGGGCAAATCGATCGAGGTGGCGAGCGCAATCTGCCGCTCGTGTCCAGCCCGCCTGCGAAAAATATTCTTGTTTCGCTTTTCCGGAAATCATGCTTATCTCCCGCGCATCCCGCCTCATGCAGAGAGGGGCGTACGCGTCGTCACGATACGCGGGGGCGGGGAGTGGTGGCCGTCGCGAGGTCGGGCGCGTTCGCGCGCAAGACGGCTGATGTCGTGGCGGACGGTCAAGCCGTGTGGTCCTGGCGCCCCGAAGCTGGCGCCAAGCTCGCGATCACGTTCGTGCGTGGTTGCGAGCGACGGGGGCAAACAAGCCGGTCCCCGGGGAGAGCGCGGAGCAGCCGTGAAAACCATCGCGCAGGGAAGGCCGGTGGCGGGCTCAATCGGTGGTCGCAACACCAAGTGTTTTCATTCGTGACAGCAGCTCGTCAAGCGCTTCTGCTGGAGTTTTCCATCCTAGC
>NZ_JAUEUK010000016.1:0-130866 GCF_032487555.1 Bradyrhizobium sp. SZCCHNRI1029 | reverse complement strand
GCTGCTGTCACGAATGAAAACACTTGGTGTTGCGACCACCGCTTGAGCCCGCCACCCGGCCTTCCCTGCGCGACGGTTTTCACGCTTATACGCAGTCTCCCTGGTGCGCCGGGCTTTTTGGCCACCATCATCCGCGCGGCGCGCCAGCACCGTCGCGAACTTGACACCAGCATCGGGGTGCCAGGACGCTGCGACTTCACGTCCGCGCCATGCCGTTCGTCGGCGTGCATGACGCACGCTGCGGCACAAACACGGCCATCGCTCCCCGCCCCGCGTGTCGTGACGATCGCGCGCAACGCCCCTTCATGGAGCGGGATGCGCGGAATAAAGCATGATTTCCGAAAAAAAGAAAGTGGAATTTTTAGGCGGGTGTTGAAATGTCGTGGGACGTTTGGATCGCGTCGCTACGCTTGCGATGATAGTGAGCGTCGTACTCGCGGCCAGTAGGCACGTCGCGACGAGCGATGCGCGGCGCGTCTTTGCCCACCCTACGAATTCACACTCCCTCAATGGAAATCCCGCGAGCGCGGCAGGATGCGGACGTTGCGGGGGTGGCTGACGCGCTGGGAGGGAGTGTCGGGATGATCGCGGCGGTCGTCGTTGAGCGGCTCGACGGGCATCGGGCCGTGCGGCACGGCACCGAGACGATCGTCTGACAGCAAGGTGAGATCGGCGCTGCGGTCGACCAGGCGCTCGGCGACGAGATGGACCACTTTCTCCGGGCTGCTCTGGATGCGGCCTTCGACCAGCACCAAGCGCGCGCCCATCACCTCCTTGCGGAAGGTCTCCATCACCTTCGGCCACACCACGATGTTGGCGATGCCGGTCTCGTCCTCCAGGGTCATGAACACGACGCCCTTGGCGCTGCCCGGCCGCTGCCGCACCAGCACCACGCCGGCGCACCGGACGCGACGGCGGTCGTTGGCATCATTGACGTCGCGGCAGGCCAGCACGCCTTCGGCAGCGAAACGCTCGCGCAGGAACTCCATCGGGTGCCCCTTCAACGACAGGCGGATGGTCTGATAGTCCGCGACGACGTGCTCCGGTAGAGGCATCTCGGGCAGCGGCCTGGCGCCCTCGTCCGGCTGCTCGCGGGCGATGGCAGCCTCGAACAGCGGCAGCGGCACGTCGTCGGGCAGCCGGCGCACGGCCCAGAGCGCGGCGCGACGGTCGAGCCCGAGCGAGCGGAACGCATCGGCATCGGCCAGCAGCAGCAGCGCGCGCTTGGGCAGAGCGGTGTCGCGAGCGAAGTCTTCCAGCGAGGTGAAGGGGCCGCGGCCGCGCGCCCGGATGATGCGGTCGGCCCAGTCGTCCTCGCGGTCGGAGATGTCGGCTTGACTCTCGTTATCGTTGCGGGGCGATGCGTTTGCATGCTCTCCAAATGCACCAAGCGTTTGCGAGTTAGAAACAACTCCACCCACGCCGTCATTCCGGGGCGCCCGGAGGGCGAGCCCGGAATCCATAACCACGAGCGGGAGTATGGATTCCGGGCTCGCGCTATGCGCGCCCCGGAATGACACCGAGGAGGTAGCTGGCAATGAACGTGTGGAAGCCGCCCTCGCCTCTCTCCGCGCCGCCTCCGACAACTTCCTGATCCGTTCCTCGTCGCGGTCGATCCAGCGGAAGCCGTCGATCTGGCGGAAGCCGAGGCGAACGGCGCAGTATTTGCCACCCATTTCCTCCAGCGTGTTGTCGGCGAAGCTGTAGGACACGTCGATGTTGCGGATCTCGACGCCGTTCTTGCGGGCGTCACCGACGATCTGGGCCGGCGCGTAAAAACCCATCGGCTGCGAGTTCAAGAGCGCGCAGCAGAACGCGTCGGGGTGGAAGCATTTCAGCCAGGACGAGACATAGACGAGCTGGGCGAAGCTCGCGGCATGGCTTTCCGGAAAGCCGTAGGAACCAAAGCCCTTGATCTGGTCGAAGCAGCTCTTGGCGAAGGCGGGATCGTAGCCGCGCGCGATCATGCTGCTGACCATCTTCTCTTCATAAGAGCCGATGGTGCCGACGTTGCGGAAGGTCGCCATCGCGCGGCGCAGGCCGTTGGCCTCCTCGGGCGAGAATTTGGCGGCTTCGATCGCGATCCGCATCGCCTGCTCCTGGAACAAGGGCACGCCGAGCGTCTTGTGCAGCACCTTGTAGAGCTCGTCCGCCGGGCCGTGATCCGGCGACGGCGACGGATAGCTCACCTTCTCCAGTTTGTTGCGGCGGCGCAGATAGGGATGCACCATGTCGCCCTGGATCGGCCCGGGCCGGACGATCGCGACCTCGATGACGAGATCATAGAAGGTGCGTGGCTTCAGCCGCGGCAGCATGTTCATCTGCGCGCGGCTCTCGACCTGGAACACGCCGAGCGACTCGCCTCGCTGCAGCATCCGGTAGACTTCGTTATCGTCCTCCGAGCGGATATCGGAGAGCACGTATCGCTTGCCCTTGTGATCGGCGATCAGGTCGAAGCATTTGCGGATGCAGGTCAGCATGCCCAGCGCGAGCACGTCGACCTTCATCATCGACAACGCATCGACGTCGTCCTTGTCCCATTCGATGAAGGTGCGGTCGTCCATCGCGGCATTGCCGATCGGGACGTAACTATCAAGTCTATCCTGCGTCAGCACGTAGCCGCCGACATGCTGCGACAGATGACGCGGGAAGGTGATCAGCTCCGATGCCAGCTCCACGGCGCGGCGGATCATCGGATTGGCGGGATCGAGCCCGGCCTGGCGCACCTGCATGTCGGAGAGGCCGTCGCCCCAGCTGCCCCACACGGTGTCGGCGAGCACCGAGGTGACGTCCTCGGTCAGGCCCAGCGCCTTGCCGACGTCGCGAATGGCGCTGCGCGGACGATAATGGATGACAGTGGCGATGATCGCCGCGCGGTGCCGGCCGTAGCGGCGATAGACATATTGCATCACCTCCTCGCGTCGCGAATGCTCGAAATCGACGTCGATATCGGGCGGCTCCAGCCGCTCCTTGGAGATGAAGCGCTCGAACAGCAGGTCGATCTTGGTCGGATCGACCGAGGTGATGCCGAGCACGTAGCACACGGCCGAATTGGCCGCCGAGCCACGGCCCTGGCACAGGATGCCTTGGCTGCGGGCGTAACGCACGATGTCGTGGACGGTGAGGAAGTAATGCGCGTAGTTGAGCTCGGCGATCAGCGCCAGCTCCTTGTCGAGGACAGCGCGCAGTTTGTCATCGAGGTGGTCGCCGAAATAGGTCTTGGCGCCGGCCCAGGTCAAATCCTGCAGATGCCCCTGCGCGGTCTTGCCCGGCGGCACCGGCTCGTCGGGATATTGATATTTGAGCTGGTCGAGCGAGAACACGATGCGGTCGGTGAAACGGAGGGTCTCTGTCACGGCGTCGGGGTGGTCACGGAACAGCCGCGCCATCTCGTGTCCCGGCTTGAGATGGCGCTCGGCATTGGCCTGGAGCCTTCGGCCGATGGCCTCGATCGAGGCTTTCTCGCGGATGCAGGTCAGCACATCCTGCAGCATGCGCTGTCGAGGATGATGATAGAGCACGTCATTGGTGGCGATCAGCGGCACCTTGCTTGAAGCTGCGAGGCGCGACAGCCGCGCCAGCCGGCGCCGGTCGTCGCCGCGATACAGCAGGCTGCCGGCCAGCCACGCGCCTTCGGCGGGGCTGTCTTTCAGCCGCGTGAGAATGATGGTGAGCGCGGCTTCGTCGAAGCGATGCGGCGGCATCAGCACCAGCAACTGTCCCTCGATGAACTCAAACAGGTCCTCGAAGCTCAGGCGGCAATCGCCCTTGGCGACCTTGTCCGCGTCACTGCCGCGCTTGCCGCGGGTGAGCAGCTGGCACAGCAGGCCATAGGCCGCGCGGTCGCGCGGATAGACCAGGATGTCGGGCGTGCCGCAGGAGAACACCAGCCGCGCGCCGTACAGCAGCTTCGGCTTGTAGCTGAGCCGGTCGTTATTCAGCTCGCTATAGGCGCGCACGATGCCGGCCAGCGTGTTGTGGTCGGCGATGCCGATGGCGGTGAGGCCATATTCGGCGGCCTCGTGCACATAGTCCTGCGGATGCGAACCACCATGCAGGAAGGAGAAATTGGTGGTGACGCCGATCTCGGCATAGGGGATGGGAGTCATGGCACGATCGCGGAGGCTGCGTTGACGATGCCGCGTTGCCCGCTCCCTGCAGGTGATGAGCAACAAGTCGCCTTGCACAAGTGCCCACCCTCCCCTGGAGGGGGAGGGTCGACGCGCGCAGAGCGCGCGGCGGGGTGGGGTGAGCCCAGCAACCGGTCGTCATTGGGCCCGCTCTTCTCAGCCGTGCGTGAGTTGGCTTCGACGAGCACCGCAGGTGCGGATGGTCCGTCACCCCACCCCGGCTCGCATGCGCGCATGCGAGCCGACCCTCCCCCTCCAGGGGAGGGTGAGCAGCGAGATCGCCGCGAGAGATGTGCGATCCCGGCCCTCATGCGAACAGGCCATGCATGTACCAGGCGGGCTGCACCGGCGGGCCCTCAGGCTGCTCGAACTCACGGTCATACAACCCGTCGCGATAGAGCCAGAAGCGCAGGCCGTGCTCGTCCTCGACGCGGAAATAATCGCGCGTGAGGCCCTGCCCGTCCGGCCGCCACCATTCCATCGCGATGCGCTCCGGGCCCTCGGCGCGGACCACGGCATGCGCGGCACGGCGCCAGACGAAGCGCGCGGGCGGGCCGTCCGGCACGCCGGCAATGACTTGGATCGCCTCGGGGTGCGCGAACAGCCGCAGAGGTCGCAGCGGCGGCTCGCCCTCGGCGCGCTCCGGCCAGGCGGCAGCAGTGGCGGCGGCGAGATTTTGCTGCGCCGGCAGCGGCAGCGCCACGCGCTCCGGAACATGGGTATCGACCGGCAGATGCACGACCACGCGCTTGCCGCCGATGCGCGCGGCGATGCGGTCGATCAGTGCCGACAGCTCGTCATTGTCGTGGACATGGGCATCGAGATCGCGCTGCTGCTGCACCACGATCTCGCTGCGGCCAGCAGCGAGCCGGATCATGTCGAAGCCGAAGCCGGGATCGAGCGGATCGTTCAGCGCCTCGAGCCGCTCGCGGAACAGCCGGTCGATGATTGCGGCCTCGGTGACCGGCTGGCCGGTGTCGACCGTGATCACGCGCACCATTCCATCGGTGCGGAAGAAGCAGGCCTCCAGCCGCCGCGCGCCCTTGCCCTGCTGCGCCATCGCCGCCACCAGCATCGCGGCCAGACGGGAGAGGCTCGCCGCAATCACCGTGTCGGTCGCGACCGGCTCGGCAAAACGCTTGTCGACGATGTAGTCCGGCGGGACCTTGCGCGGGCTGATCGGCGCATCGGCCTCGCCCAGCGCCTGCGCCAGCACGCGGGTGAAGGCGGCGCCGAACCGCGCGGTGATCTCGTTGCGGCCGCGCGCGGCGACGTCGCCGATGGTCTTGAGGCCGGCTCGGCGCAGGCCGAGCGTAATGGCCTCGCTGCCGCCGAGGGCGGCCACCGGCAGCGGCGCCACCGCGGCCGCCTCCTCGCCGTCGGGCACGATGCGGCCATGCACCTGGCGGTTCAGCGTACGCGCACAGACGGCGTTGGAGGCGATCGCCGCCGACACAATGAGGCCATGCGCGGTCAGCGCGTCGCACACCGACTGCATCAGCCTGGCTTCGCCGCCGAACAGATGCACGCAGCCGGTGATGTCGAGCGACAGGCCATGCGGCGGATCGAGCGCCACCAGCGGCGTGAAGCGGTCGCACCAGTCGGCGATGCTCTCCAGCATCTTTGCATCAGCCGCCAAATCGGCTTCGTGCGCGACGAGGTCGGGACAGACCGCGCGGGCATTCGCCAAGGGCTGGTCGAGCGACACACCGTGGCACGCCGCCGCTTCGTCCAGCGAATGGATCAAGAGCGCATTGGCGTCCTTGATGACGACGACCTGCGGCTTGCTCTCAGGCGGAGCGCCTGTGAGTGCCTGCTGTCTTTTGATGCGATCGATGGGCAGGCGCGGCAGCCACAGGCTGAGGATCCGCCGCCGGTTCGTTGAAACGGCATGCATCGGGGGTCCACTCCATGATCCATCGTCCGGTCTGGCCGTGACGGTTGCGAATGAGCTCGGCATCGAGGCGCGGCGCGCCCCACGCCATCCACGGGGCAACGAGCGGTGACGGCGCGGTGCGCACGATCCAGCGCGTCTCCGCGGTCGACGGCTCGGGCGCAGCCGCAATGCGCAACATGAGCGCGGTGACGCCGGATTCCTGCGCCGCCAGGGTCAGCTTGCGGCTGGCGACGAGATCGAGCTTTTGCGTCTCCCCCCACACCTCCAGCATCACGCTGCCGAGCGCATCGCAGGCGAGCGCGTCGGCGGCGGTGCGCAAGGCGTGGTCGAGATCGGGCGCGCGCACGATGACGATGCGGCGCGGATCGAGGCCGAGCTCGGCGAGCCCGCTCATCGACAGCGCGCCCATCTCGCGCTCGGCGAAATCCTGCCGGATCCAGATCAGGGGCCGGTGCGCGGCGACACGCGCGGCAAGCCCGCACAGGAAGCCGGTCGCGGCTGCCGCCTGGCGGCCGGTCTCGGCGAACACCTCGTGCAGCGCGCCGGTCGCGAGCCCGCCCTGCAAGGTCGCGTCGGCCTCGTCATGGCCGAGCGCGACCCGGCGCAAATCATGTGCGCCATCTCCCGCCTCGAGACGGGCAATGCGGCCGCGCAGACGCGCGAGCGTATCCATGCGTGCGCCGGTCATCCGTCGCCGCTCCTCTTCAATCCATCGTGCGGGCGCTGCCGTTGTTTCAGTGATCAGGCAGTGAACCCGCGACGACCCTCTTTGTTCATGATACGTTCTAATATAAAGCTAACGCCTTCGAGAGAGTCAATCGGGATTGCCCCGGGTGTGATTCAACGAATGGAATCAAAGGGATTCAAAGCCATGGAGCTGATGCGCAAACTGGAGATCCTGGCCGATGCCGCCAAGTACGATGCGTCCTGCGCCTCCAGCGGTACCGAGATGCGGGATTCCCGCGACGGCAAGGGGCTCGGCTCGACCTCGCCCGGCATGGGCATCTGCCATTCCTATGCGCCGGACGGACGCTGCATCTCGCTGCTCAAGATTCTGCTGACCAATGCCTGCAACTTCGACTGCCTGTATTGCGTCAACCGCGCCTCCTCCAACGTGGCCCGCGCGCGCTTCACGGTCGACGAGGTGGTGAAGCTGACCATCGACTTCTATCGCCGCAACTACATCGAGGGACTGTTCCTGTCGTCGGGCATCATCCGCAGCCCCGACTACACGATGGAGCAGGTCGTGAGCGTCGCGCGCAAATTGCGCGAGGAGCATCGCTTCCGCGGCTACATCCATCTGAAGACGATTCCGGAGGCTGACGAGGCGCTGATCGCCGAGGCCGGCCGCTATGCCGACCGGCTCAGCATCAACATCGAGACGCCGCTGGAGGCCAGCCTGACGACGCTCGCGCCGGAAAAGGACCAGCGCGCCATCCGCCGTACCATGGGCCGTCTCCGGCTCAAGCTCGACGAGACGGCGGAGGCGAAGAAGACGGTGCGCCGGGCCAAGCCGCCGCGCTTCGCGCCGGCCGGCCAGAGCACGCAGATGATCGTCGGCGCCGACGACGCCAACGACCGCGTCATCCTGTCGACCTCTGCCAATCTCTACGGCGCCTACAAGCTCAAGCGCGTCTATTACTCCGCCTTCAGCCCGATCCCCGATGCCAGCCGCGCGCTGCCGCTGCAGGCACCGCCTCTGGTGCGCGAGCACCGGCTGTACCAGGCCGACTGGCTGATGCGGTTCTACGGCTTCGATGCCGACGAGATCGTCGAGGAGAACGAAGGCATGCTGCCGCTCGACATCGACCCCAAGCTCGCCTGGGCCTTGCGCCATCGCGACCGCTTCCCGCTCGACATCAACAAAGCGAGCCGCGAGGAGCTGTTGCGCGTGCCCGGCTTCGGCACCCGCACCGTGCAGCGCATCCTCGCCACCCGCCGCACCACCACGATCCGCTTTGCGGATCTCGCCCGGCTCAACGTTGTCAGGAACAAGGTCCTGCCGTTCATCGTTCTCTCCGACCACCGGCCACAGCCGTCTCTGCTCGACGGTGCCGGGCTGGCGGCCCGGCTGCGGCCCAAACCGCAGCAGCTGGGATTTGGGTTCTAATTGAACGTCGTGGCGAAGACCGAAGCCAGGAAACAGCCGTCATTCCGGGGCGATGCGAAGCATCGAACCCGGAATCTCGAGATTCCGCGTTCGCCTCTGCGAAGCGCCCCGGAATGACGCGGCGGCTTCGCTCGCAATGACGAGAGAGGTGAAATGCACGTCGTAACCCTCGACAGCGACACTGATTTCGACGGCTGGCGTCAGGCGGCGCGGGCGTTGGCGATGAACGACGTCAAGCCGGCCGATGTCAGCTGGCGCGTCAAGGGCGCAGCGCCCGACCTGTTCGACGATCAGGCCGACACGCAGCTTCCCGAGGTGCCGAAGGGCGCGTTCTCAGTGCCGGCGAGCTTCATGGAGCTCGCCGAGAGCGCGATTCTGCACAATGATCCCAACCGCTTCGCCCTGCTCTACCGGCTGCTGTGGCGTCTGCGGACCAACCACGATCTCATGGAGATCGCGACCGATCCTGATGTCGCCCAGGCCAACGCGCTGGCGCGGGCGGTGCGCCGCGACGTCCACAAGATGCATGCCTTCGTCCGCTTCCGCGAGGTCGGCCGCGAGCGCGAGGCGCGCTACGTCGCCTGGTTCGAGCCGGAGCACCACATCGTCGAGCGCGCCGCGCCGTTCTTCGCCCGCCGCTTCGCCGACATGCCGTGGTCGATCCTGACGCCCGAACTCTGTGCGCATTGGGACGGCAGCCGCGTCAGCTTCACGCCCGGTGTGAGCAAGGCTGAAGCGCCGTCGGAGGACCGGCTCGAAGAGGTCTGGCTGCGTTATTATGCCAGCATTTTCAATCCGGCACGGCTGAAAGTGAAGGCGATGGAAAAGGAGATGCCGAAGAAATATTGGCAGAACCTGCCCGAGGCCAAGCTGATCCAGCCGCTGATCGCGGCCGCCAGCCGGCGCACGTCATCGATGATCGCCGAAGCCGGCACTGAACCCCACAAGCCGCAGAAACGCGTCGAGGAGACTGCGATGAGCCGCAAGCCGAAAGCCCACCACGCGCCCGCTGCTGAGACCTCGCGTGATGTCGAGGCCGCCGATCTTGAGACCTTGCGCGAAGAAGCCGCTTCCTGCCGCGCCTGCCCGCTGTGGAAGGACGCCACGCAAACCGTGTTCGGCGAAGGCCCCGCGCATGCGCCGCTGATGCTGGTCGGCGAGCAGCCCGGCGACAAGGAGGATCTCGCCGGCCATCCCTTCGTCGGCCCGGCCGGCCAGATGCTGGACCGCGCGCTTGAAGAGGCCGGCATCGACCGGTCCAAGGTCTACGTCACCAATGCGGTGAAGCACTTCAAGTTCGTGCCGCGCGGCAAGATCCGGCTGCACCAGAAGCCGAACACGCCGGAGATCAAGGCCTGCCGGCAATGGTACGAGCGCGAGCTCGCCGCCGTGCGTCCGGCGCTGGTGGTGGCGATGGGCGCGACCGCCGCGCAAGCGGTGTTCGGCAAGATCACGCAGGTCACCAAGAACCGCGGTCATGTCGCCGACCTGCCCGACGGCCCCAAGGCGATGGTGACGGTGCACCCGTCCTACCTGCTGCGGCTGCCGGATGCCGACGCCAAGGCGCGGGAGTATGAGCGCTTCGTCGAGGACCTGAAGATTGCCGCGGCCGCGATCAAGCGCGCACATGCGGCGTGACGGGCCGGCATGGCCTCGACCGGGCCGCCCCCACGCGACAACGGGGCCTCAGGATTTGCGCGACGTGTAGACGTGCTCACGCAGCAAGGCCTGGATCAGCGCTGCTCGGTCGGGAAAGCCGAGCGACACCGCCACGTCCGTCTCGTCCCGGTCGGGTGCGCCGGCCTGCATCGCGGGCAGGTATCTCGCCATCAGCTCGCCCTCGCTGAGGCCATAGTCCGCCGGACTGCCACCGCCGTCGAGTTCCGTCTGCTTCAGCACGTCGCATTTGTCGCGCGCGCGCGCCAGCAGATCCTCGAAATGGCCGTCGATCCGCGCCCAGTCGGCCAGCGCATTCAGGGCCGAGCCGTTGAGCCCCTTCCTGAAAGATCGGATGCGCGCCTCGTCCAGCATCAGCTCCAGAAATTCCGACCGGGTCAGGCCGTTGCGCGCGATCCACGCCTCGAGCTCGGCCGGGTCCATCAAATCCCTGCTCTGGCGAAACCGGATGATCTCCGCGCTCAGCGCCTGCGCGTCGACCCTGACGCCGCGGCGCTTCGCCTCCGATGCCGCGAGAAATCTCGCGATCGCCTTGTCGGACAGGTCGCTGCCGCGCACGGCCAGCAGGCGCAGCTCGTCCAGCAGGTGCGGCGTTCCGTCCGGCATCACCGTCTCGCGCGCTGCGGCCGCCGAACGCCGCGCGTCCTGCATCAGGCCGTCCCATAGCTGCGTGTGCTCGAAGGCGTAATCGACCGCCTTGGGCACCGTGTCTCCGGCAAACCGGCGCCGCATCGTCTGCAGCATCTCCAGCGCATCCTCGCGCTTCTGGTCGACGCGGTGATCCGGCAGCCAGGCCTCCAGCGCGTCGATCTCCTGCGCCGTCGGGCGACCGTCGGACCGCGCGCCCTGCAGCAGCGCCGGGTAGCTGCGCTCGGGATAGAAGCTCGCCTTGCCGAGCGCCTCCAGGACCAGGCGGGACGCCTCCGAGATCACGCCCTGGTCGACCGCCTTCTGCAAGGTGAAGCGGATGTTGACCAGCGGCTCGGACAGCGCGGGAAAGCCGAGCTCAGCCGGCCCGTGAATCAGGGCGACCTCGTCGTCGGCCTCGAACACGCCGTCGCGATAAGCCGCGAACACCTTGCCGACGCCTTCCATGCCGAACGCGTGCAGCTCGGCCGCGCGCAGCGCGCCCATGCTGGCGCTGCCGAACACGTGGATGCCGTTGGCCATCGCCCACAGGATCTCCTTGTGCCACACCGAGGGCACCTGCTCGAAATAGCCGTCGATGATTCCGATCGCCGCAGGCTTCGCCAGCGCGGCACGATAGACGTCGCCCTGCTGCACCGGCGGGAGATACTCGGCCTCCAATTCGAGCGCCGCGTCGCGCGGATGCAGCGTCGGCCCGGTGAATACGATGCACGTCATAGCGGATGCCCCGATGGCTGATGCCGCGAGATCTGATCGCCGGCGAAGGCCCGCGCTCTGCGCCCCGGGCTGTAGTCAGGATTCTTGTCGAAGGTTTCGAGCCCCGGAATGATGATCCTCACCACGGGGATCTCGAACCTGCTCTTGGTGAGATCGACCGCAATCACCTGCCGGACACCGGCGGATTGCAGCCGTTCGAGAACCACGGCGAGATCATCGTTGAACGTCTCCGCTGCCAGCGACGGAGTTTCGCGCAGGCTTCGCGTCGGCGGGCTGTTCCGCAGCAGCGCCCGCTGCTCGCCGAGAAACTGTGCGGCCAACGCCTTCTCGTCATATTCCTCGCGGAACACGTCGTCGCGCGCGCCCGCGATCAGCGTCAGCCGGCTCTGCGCGGCTTCCGTCAGCGCCCGCAGGAAGGCGATCTCTGGCGACAGATGCGCGCCCATGCCCAACGCCGCGTAGAGATCCCGCCCCAGCTCCTCGTCACGATCGAAGATCAGGCACTGGCAGGCGGCGAGCCCGACATCGGAGCTGATGTCCCACGCCACGACCTCGAGGCCCGCGCGCTCGCACATCTCCAGCAGCCGCCGGTTGCCTTCGTCCTGAACCGTCTCGAGCGCGACGCGCCGGCTCTGCTGCTCGTCCGGACTGCGGAGGTGCCAGAGCGTGGTCGCATCGCGCTCCACGACCTCGCAGATGCCGTGCAGGACCGCCTCGATCAGCTGGTTGCCGGACGCCAGCCCGTTCGACGACGAGATGAAGCTGCCGGCCGGCATCTCCGGCCGCGAGGTCGACAGGTTCACCATCTCGAACGGCACCCAGACGTCGGCATCGGCCATGAGATCGCGCCCTTCGATCCACAGCATCTGCAGATCGGGATGGAAACGCCCGCCGGCGATCAGCGGCAAGTCCGCCACGTCGACCACCTCATGGTCGCGGATCAGCTCGGCATAGGTCGCAAGCTTCAGCGGCAATGTGATCGTCTCGGCGTGAAACAGCTCGATCGATTCCATCACGCCCGACGCCTTCGCAGCATCCAGGGTCAGCCCCTTGCCCTGCGACACCGAGACCGAGCGCGAGTTCGGCCGGCAGACCATGGTGACGGGAATGCCGACGCGGTCGAGACCCGTGACGTCAGCAATGCGCGTGATTCCCATTTCTCCCAGGAACGGACGCACCCGCTCGACCGTCTGCGACGGCGGCACCGACCGCTGAGTTCCCCATCGAAAGCTCTTCGGGACCGGACGCGCCAGACGATCCCGATGCAGTGCCGTTCCATTCGCCATCCGCAGCCTCCACACTCAACCGCCGCTGACGTCGTCGCATCAGCCCGCACGGCGGACATCGGCAAAGGCGCCGACCACGACGTTCTGCATCTCCTCGATCGTCTTCTGCACGTCGGCGTCGACCACCGACGAAAAATCCGCGATGCTGTCGAGCAGCGGCTGCTTGCAGAAGCCGCGCAGGCAGAGCTGGATGCGCTTCATCGCGACGCCCTGCTCAAACGCGCCGGACTGCATCGCCAGGCTCCAGAAGTGCAGCAGGCCGTACCAGACGAAACAGGCCTGTAAAAAAGACGGAAACGGCAGCCGGCTGCCGCTCCAGGGCGAGGTGATGCCCGGCAGCGAGCCCTTCGCCGTTGAATCGAGGAACCAAGGCTGTTCCTGCTCCTGCATGTAGAGCAGCGCGTGGATGCCCTCATGGACGAGCGCATCGGCGATGTGGGATTCGTCGATCTCGGGAAGATGCGGGTTGGCGAGGAAGGTGCGGCCGATGTAGTAGCCGTTCGATCCTGACGAGAAGCTGCCCGGGCTCTCCGGATCCTTCTGCAGGATGAGCGCGATGTTGAAGCGCGCGACGAAGCGGGGAAGCCCCGCTTCGGTCCGTTCGAGCGCCGCCCGCGACCGGCGCAGCAGATCATGCAGCCGGTCGATCTCGCCCTCGGAGAACGGCGGGCGCTGCGGCGGGACCGGCCGGTCCTGGCCGGACAGATCCACCTTGACCGCATGCGGGCTGCCGTAATCGGTCACGGGCATGTCCTCGACCTGTGGCCAGATGCAGGCGCCGTCACGCCGATAGCCGCGATCGCCGAGCGCGGTCCACACCTCCCGATCGGCGGTGATCTCGAGTCCCTGGCGCAAGGCCTCAGCCACGAATGAATCGCGCAGAAATCGTCCCCTGTCCTCGGCGTACCGGCCCGGCGCCGACAGCAGACGGAACGAGGTCTCGGGGGCATCGAGAACCCGCATGAAGCCGTCGTCCGCCACGCGATCCATCAGGCTGCGCAGCTCGTCCCCGCCCGCAGGGTCGTCGCGGCAGATCTCGCCGAGGGCTTCGCCCAGCTTCTGCGCGAGCCGGTCGCCATAGGTCGCAAGCACGCCGTCACACACCGCCTCGTGGTCATTCCAGCGCAGAACGTCAGGCATCAGGGTGATCGTCATCGTGCGCACTCCTTCCACGTTCCACTCTCGACCACGCTGCCTTGCAGCAGGCCCGCGCGACAGCGCGCATAAGTCGGCGATCGAGGTCCGACCTCAGCCGATGGCCGAAGATTCCTGCCGCAGCCCCACCGCCCGCCGCAGGGCGGTGTCGAGGAGATGGGCCCGGCGCAGCTTCGTTTCCTCCACCGACGTTCCCAGCCGCTCGCGGACGTGATCGAACAGTTTCAGGAGATCGGCGCACCACACCGTCGGATTGTTGAAGCCCGTCCGCGATGCATAGCGATGCGGAAGATAGCCGCCGGCACACGTGTCGCGCTCGCGGCACGCGCGGCAGCCGTCGGGCAGCGGCATGCCCTCGAACACCGCCGCACGATGGAATTCGCCGGCGTGCCGGACGTCCATGAAGTCGGACGTCCGCACATTCAGGCCAGTGCGCGCGGCGCCGTCGTAGCAGACCCGCAGCACGTCCAGCCCTTCGATCTCGCCATCGGTGTTGACGAACAGGAAGGTCAGCGGCTGGTTGCCGAGCATGTCGATGCGGCTCTCCCCGCCCTGGACCAGCCACGCGATGTTCCAGAAGATCTTGATCCGGAGGTCCAGCGTGCCGTCCCGCCACCAATCCTCGAAGATCGGGATCAGGAAATCGGCACAGGGTGTCGGTCCATACCGGTCGCGAACCGCCGCGATGGTGTCGTGGGTGAAATCCGGCAGCAGATAGTCGATGGAGGCCGGGCCCAGGCTCGTCAGATGGCGATGCACCGCGGCACCGCTCGCCCCGAGCTGGATCACCGACAGGAAGCGCAGCGGAATCCCGGCGCGGCGCAGCACGGCAAGGCCCTGCTCGACATCGCGATAGGAGCCACGCCCGGCATGATCGACACGCAGGGCATCATGCACCTCGGGGGTTCCGTCGATGCTGATCCCGAGATCGATGTCGAACCTCTTGATGATCTCGGCCCAGCCGTCGTCGAGCAGCGTGCCGTTGGTCTGCATGCAGAGCTGCACCCGCGCGACTCCCGCCAGCCCCTCCTTGATCTTCCGGCACCATGAGCTGAACCGCTCCTGCTTGACCAGGCACGGCTCGCCGCCATGAAAGGTGATCGTCAGATAGCTCTGACCTGTTGCCTGGCAATGGCGGCGGATGCGGTCGATCGCGATCTCGACGACCTCATCATCCATGATCGCGGGCCGCTCTCTCCACGTGCTGTCGCCCTTGTTGTAGACGTAGCAATAGGAGCAGTTCAGATTGCAGCGCGACGCGACCTTGAACACGAAGTGAAGATGGGGACCGTCGTTCATTGGTACGCAATCTCGGCGGTGCGATCGACGAAGATGCGGCCGTCCTCGGTCAGGAACGGCCGGGCACCGTCCAGTACGACCTGCGCCTCCTTGAGCTTGGTCAGCATATTGGCAAGCTCGGCCTGATACTCGGCCGATCCGCCGAACCCTTGCTTCTCGGCCTCACGATAGAAGGCGCAGATATAGGCGATGGCGTGAAAGGCCAGCAGGATCCCGCGCAAGGGCCGCGGCTCCGGCCGCAACGGCGATGCGTAGCGCCCCTGGTGCTGCGGATCCACCAGGGGTCCCGACGCCTCCGCCATGAACAGATGCAGATGCGCGGATTCGTGGACGATGGCCTCCATCACCTGCATCAGGCCGCCGAACAGGTCGGCGTAAACCATCCCGGGCACATCGGCTTGCGACCCGCTGCGGAAATAGGATCGCTCGCTGCTGCGCAGGGGGATCAGGACCCGCGTCACATCGGACACCCAATTCACGCACTCGGGAAACTTCTTCGCGGCGGTCACGAGGATCTCGAGCGCGTTCGTCACCTCGCGCGTCATCCGGGCCTGCTCGTCGGCCGAGAGATCGGTGTGCTCGGCCCAGGTGTCGGGAATCGGAAATCCGAGGGAGTGGCACCCCACGTCGACCGATATGTCGTAGGGCCATTCCTTCATCGGGAGCAGCCCAGCGAGCTCGTTCAGGTCATAGCTGCCGGCCTCGATCCGGTAGCCTCCGACCGGCGACCACAAGGTCAACGGCTCCGGCGTCGTCAGCGACGTGGATGCGGTCGGCGCATTCGCCGCCGTCCAGATCGCCACCTGCAGATCACGCTGCGGGCTCTTGTCATGCCCTTCATAGGTGATGGAGTTCATGCAGGGATGACGAAGCCAGTCCGCTTCACGCGCGTTGGCTTCGATGAGCGACGCCTTGAGCGGCTCGCAGTCGAGGCCGAGGCGATCCTCCGGCTGCCATCTCAGGATCCTGTCGTTGAATTTTTCATGCCAGGCAGATTTCGACGGTCGCCAGGTCCACGCGTCACTCATGATCGAGCATGCCTCCGGAAATACGCCAACGAAGCCGGCCGCAAGCTGTCCCGCCGTCAGACAGGACCGCAACCGATGCCGGAATCAAGAGCAGCTATCAGGAAAGGTCACGCTGATGACGGCGACCATTGCCCGTCATCCGCACCAGCGAGTCGCGGGCGGGCCCACGACACGTCACGTCGGAAAGATCCGACATCGCAGGCCCGCTTCGCTCCGTCTTAGCCGAACGATCGATCCATTCACCTGACCGATTTCGGCGCGCCCCCCGCCTGCGGCACGCTAAATTGACCCTTGAGGTCCTTCACCGCCCGTACCTGCGTGAGACGCTCCGCAAGAGCCCCCAACACCGCGGGATCGTTGGCGATTTCACGTTCCATCTCGTCCGGACGCTCCATCGCCGCAAGGCGGCTGAAGACGATGCCGCGCGAGAATGGATTGGTCTTGCTGAAGATCGCTCCACGCGAGAATGGAACGCCTTCTGCCATGATGTCGATCTTCAGAGACGCGCGTGCGATCTCTGAGTCGACTACGGATTTCAGCGCCAGATCGACCTTCTTGCGCATTTCCGCCGGATCGCGATCAGCCATTCCTATACTCCCAGTCGGTTGAGAACCGCCATCGTTCAGAAAGGAAATAGCAACGTCCCGGTACAAGCTCTGTGATCTCGCGCCCTGAACTCACAGAACCTGAAGCAATGTAGCTGTGCTAAGCACTTCGCTCAGGCTGTCCCAATTCGCCAGTCGTCGAAGCCAGAAAAAAACTAACATGAAGCTAGTTCTTTAACAATAGAGTAGTTTGTCAGATACACCTGTTGATTGCTCGAATGAGCGACGCACTGCGGTCGTCTCAGGCCGGCAGTGACCACGCGTGATGACGTCTTGCGCTCTCGGATGTCACCCGCCAGGCATATTGTCGCACCTCATTCCGCGGCAGCGCACATTCTCGCGTAGCTCATGAAGCTCGACGTGCATATGGAAAGCAAAAGGCCCGCGCTCATCGCACGGGCCCTGCCAGTCCACTTTCGTGCCTGATCGCGGCGGTGCCGCTGCACGCGGCCGCGAGCCTCACGCCGCCAGCGTATTCTCCACCACCTTGATGAAGAACGAGGTGCCGTAGACGATCGCCTCGTCATTGAAGTTGTAGGCGGGGTGATGCAGGCCGGCGCTGTCGCCATTGCCGACGAAGATGAAGGCGCCGGGGCGCGCCTCGAGCATGTAGGCGAAATCCTCGCCGCCCATCATCGGCGGCATCTCGTGCACATTGGCGTCGCCCGCGACCTCCTTGGCGGCGCGGATCGCGATCTCGGTCTGCTCGGCGTGATTGATGACGACAGGATAGCCGCGTGCATAGTTCAGGTCGATCTTGGCGCCGGTCATCTGGGCGACGCCGGTCACGACCTCGCGCACGCGCTTCTCCATCAGCTCACGTACCTTCGGCGTCAGCGTCCGCACGGTGCCGCGCAGCACCGCGCTCTGCGGAATCACATTGCGGGCATTGCCGGCGTGGAACTCGCAGATCGACAACACCGCGGCTTCCAGCGGGTCGACGCTGCGCGACACGATCTGCTGCAGCGCGGTGACAAGCTGGGCGCCGACCAGAAGGGAGTCGATGCAATTGTGCGGCTTGGCGGCATGACCGCCATGGCCCTCGATCGTGATGTCGACCGCATCGGTCGATGCCATCAGCGGGCCCTGGCGAATGGCAAACGCGCCGACCGGCAGGCCGGGCCCGTTGTGCATTCCGTAAACCTGGTCGATCTTGAAACGGTCGATCAGCCCGTCCTTGATCATCGCGTCCGCACCGCCGCCGCCCTCCTCGGCGGGCTGGAAGATCACCGCGACCTCGCCGGCGAAGTTGCGGGTCTCGGCGAGATAGCGCGCGGCGCCGAGCAGCATCGCGGTATGACCGTCGTGGCCGCAGGCATGCATCATGCCCGGGGTCTTCGAGGCATAGGGCAGCCCTGTCGCCTCCTCGATCGGCAGCGCGTCCATGTCGGCGCGCAACCCGAGCACCCTCACCTCGCCGTGGCCGGGCTTGCGGCCCTTGATGACGCCGACCACGCCGGTCTTGCCGAGGCCCGTCACGACCTCATCGCAGCCGAACTCGCGCAGCCGCTCGGTGACGAAGGCCGCCGTCCGGTGCACGTCGTAGAGCAGCTCCGGATGCGAATGGATATCCCGCCTCCAGGCCTGGATATCGGGCTGCAGATCGGCGACGCGGTTGACGATGGGCATGGGGAATCTCGTAACTCCGATGGGACTTTGCGCCTGTTTAGCATGCAAAAGCCGCACCGCCCAAGATAAGGGCTGCGCCCGTCTCATGGCTCGGTCAACCAGCCATGAACGTGGCGCTTGTCCGGCCCCGTCCGGGCTGACTAAAAGCTGGCAACGATGGGAAGGGAATGCCGATGCCGAGACAGCTCGAGGGGGATTACGACTATATCGTGGTGGGCGCCGGCACCGCCGGCTGCATCCTCGCCAACCGGCTGTCGGCCGATCCGAAGCGCCGCGTCCTGATTCTCGAGGCCGGCGGCAATGACAATTGGATCTGGTTCCATATTCCGGTCGGCTACCTCTTCGCGATCGGCAATCCGCGCTCGGACTGGATGTTTCGCACCGAGGCCGAGCCGGGGCTGAACGGCCGCTCGCTGGCCTACCCCCGCGGCAAGGTGATCGGCGGCTGCTCGGCGATCAACGCCATGATCTCGATGCGCGGCCAGGCCGCTGACTACGACCATTGGCGCCAGCTCGGTCTCGCCGGTTGGAGCTATGCCGACGTGCTCCCGGTGTTCAAACGGCTGGAGGATCATTTTCTCGGCGAGAGCGAGCATCACGGCACCGGCGGCGGCTGGCGCATCGAGGCGCCCCGGCTGTCCTGGGCGGTGCTGGACGCGGTCGGCGACGCCGCCGAGCAGATGGGCCTCCGCCGCATCCCCGACTTCAATACCGGCGACAATGAAGGCATCAGCTATTTCCACGTCAACCAGAAGCGCGGCCGGCGCTGGTCTTCCGCGCGGGGCTTCCTCAAGCCGGCGCTGAACCGGCCGAACCTGCGGCTCGAAACCAACGTCCTCGTCGACCGCCTGATCGTCGAGAACGGCCGCGCCGTCGGCGTGCGCTACCGGCAGAACGGCGAGACCATCGAGGCGCGCAGCAGGGGCGAGGTCATCCTCAGCGCCGGCTCGATCGGCTCGGTGCAGGTGTTGCAGCGCTCGGGCATCGGCCCGGCCGACTGGCTCGGCGCGCTCGGCATCGATGTCGCCCTCGACAAGCCGGGCGTGGGACGCAATCTGCAGGACCATCTGCAGCAGCGCGCGATCTACAAGGTCACGGGCGTGAAGACGCTGAACGAGACGTACTACTCGCTGGTGCGGCGCGGCCTGATGGGGCTCGACTACGCGTTCCGGCGCCGCGGGCCGCTGACCATGGCGCCGTCGCAGCTCGGCATCTTCACGCGCTCGGATGCGACGCGCGACCGCGCCAACATCCAGTTCCACGTGCAGCCGCTGTCGCTCGACAAGTTCGGCGATCCCCTGCATCACTTTCCCGCGATCACGGTCAGCGCCTGCAACCTGCGTCCGACCTCGCGCGGCACGGTCCGGATCAGGTCGGCGGGGATAGACGAGGCGCCATCGATCGCGCCGAACTACCTGGCGACCGAGGACGACCGCCAGGTGGCGGCCGACGCCATCCGCGTCACCCGCCGGCTGATGAAGCAGAATGCGCTCGCCGCCTACAGGCCGGAGGAATATCTGCCCGGCCCATCCGTCGGCGATGACGACGCGGCGCTGGCCAAGGCCGCCGGTGACATCGGCACGACGATCTTTCATCCGGTCGGCACGGCGAAGATGGGCTCCGCTGATGATCCGATGGCCGTGGTCGACGAGCGGCTGCGCTTTCGCGGCATCGACCGCCTGCGCGTCGCCGATGCCTCGATCATGCCGACGATCACGTCAGGCAACACCAACACGCCGACGGCGATGATCGCGGAGAAGGCGGCGTCGATGATCTTGGAGGATGGGCGCTAGGCGCTCACGTCCAAAAACCACCGCTGCCGTCATTGGGAGCGAAGCGGCGAAGCGAAGCAATCCAGAGCCTCGTCCCGACTCCGGATTGCTTCGTCGGCTTCGCTCGCAATGACATCATCAATGAACGGTGGCCTTTGACGTCAGAGAGGTTCAGCTTCAAATGATCCGCGCCACCAGCGGAACCCGGCGCAACAGTGCTGCGGCGAGCCAGCTCACCGACAGCGTGCCGATCAGCACGATCGCGAACTTCACTCCCGCCGGCCACGCCGGGTCGTAGACCAGATATTGCAGCCACAGCAGCGGCAGGAAGTGCAGCAGGTAGATGCCGTAGGCCGACGGCTGCAGGCGATCCATCAGCGTCAGCGGCGCCTTCGCCCAGCGCAGGAAGAAGGTCGGCACGCCGAACGCCATCGCGGCGCAGAAGCTCGCCACCGCCATGCCATAGGCCGCGCGCCACCACGGTGGCGGGGAATCGAAATCGGCGATCCAGTTGTGATGCGCGTAGGCCAGCAACAGGATCGCGCCATAGCAGCCGTAGGAAAGACCGAACCAGATCGACCAGCGCCGCACCAGCGCGCCGTCGGCTGCGAACGGCCCCGTCCGCAGCCCGGCTGCGCCGATCGCGACGCCGCCGACGAAGAAGGCCGGATAGAGCAGCACCCGGCTCGCCTGCAGCGGCAGCGGAAAATGTCCGGGCATGAACCAGAATCCGTCACCGAAGCCGAGATGCGGCGGCAGATAGACCAGGTTGGCGATCACGAGGAAGATCAGGAAGCCAGTGAGCGGATAGTGCAGCACCATTCCCGCCCAACGCCCGAGTGCGCCGACCGCCTGCGGTGCCAGGACCCAGACGAACGCAGCCAGCATATCAAACCCCAGCAGCACGCCGAGAAACCAGGCCGAGCCGGACGGCCACGGCCCCTCGCTGATCATCCGCCACCACACCGCGCTGAACTGATCCTCCGCCACGTAGTAGCGGTAGTAGGCGATCGGCATGATCACGAAGATCGACACGATATAGGGCACGCCGAGCCGCAGCGCACGGCGCCCGACATAGTCCGACGCGCCCCTGCCCGCCAGGCTTGCCGGCACGAACAGGCCGGAGATGAAGAACATGCACGACATGAAGTAGCTGTCGTTGAACAGCGCGACGAGATCGAAGCCGAGCCAGTGCATGCGGTCGCCGCCCTGGCCGAAATCGGTGTAGTTGATGGCGGAGTGATAGAGCACGACCGAGAGCGTGATGAAGGTCCTGGCGCGGTCGAGCGGCACGATCCGATCGCGCGACGTCTCGGTTCGTTGCAGGGTCGGGGTCACGCGCTCATGCATCGACGTCGCATCCAGTCCATCAGCCGCCCCTCGGCGGCGCGCGCCGCTCATGTCATTCGCGCGGCCCTGCGCCACATCCTGCGTGACCAGGTGAGCCGCCGGCCATGGCCGGCATGATCACGAACACGTCATCGCGTTTCGATCGCGAGAAGCCGGGAATAAAACCGGGCCGCGACCGCTCTTCTCACCCGCAAGCCCGATGACGGGCAACGGGAGATGACGATGAGCCTTGGTGATCATGACGAGAACGGCGTCAGCCGCCGCAAGGTGCTGGAGTGCATGACATGGGCGGGCACGGGCGTGCTCTGGACGCTGTCGGGCGGCGTGCCACGTTCGCTCGGCCTGGTCGACGCGGCGCGGGCGGCCGAGCAGCCCGCGCCCGGCCTGACCTTCCTGCAGATCAGCGACAGCCATGTCGGCTTCGACAAGCCAGCCAATCCCAACGCGACCGGCACGCTCGAGGAGGCCGTCAACCGCATCAAGGCGATGCCGGTGAAGCCCGCCTTCATGATCCATACCGGCGACATCTCGCATCTGTCGAAGGCAGCTGAGTTCGACGATGCCGACCGCATCATCTCGCAGTCCAGGCTCGACGTGCACTACGTGCCGGGCGAGCACGACTTCCTCGACGAGGACGTCAAGCTCTACAAGGAGCGCTACGGCAAGGGCACGCGCGGTGCCGGCTGGTATTCGTTCGATGCCAATGGCGTGCACTTCGTCGGGCTCGTCAACGTGGTCGATCTCAAGGCCGGCGGGCTCGGCAATCTCGGCGCCGAGCAGCTTGCCTGGCTCGAGCAGGATCTCAAGGGCCGCTCGAAATCGACGCCGATCGTGGTGTTCGCGCACATCCCGCTGTGGACGGTGTATCCGCAATGGGGCTGGGGGACCGAGGATGGCGGGCGCGCGCTCGACAGCCTGAAGGGCTTCGGCTCGGTGACGGTGCTGAACGGCCATATCCATCAGGTGATGCAGAAGGTCGAAGGCAACGTCACCTTCCATACCGCGCGCTCGACCGCCTTTCCGCAGCCGGCGCCGGGCACGGCGCCCTCGCCCGGCCCGATGAAGGTCGAGGACGCCAGGCTGCGCAGCCTGCTCGGCATTGCCAGCATCGACTTCAAGGTCGGTGACGAGCGGCTCGCGATCATCGACACGCCGCTTGCGGGCTGAGGGACGAAAACGCGATGATCCAGCCTGTTCTTCGCGGTGCCGGCTTGGCCGCCGTACTGCTTGTTTGCGCCACGCCGCTGCGCGCCGAGACCATCAAGGTCACGATCGACAATTTCACCTTCACCCCGACCGAAGTGACGGTGAAGGTCGGCGACACCGTCACCTGGACCAACCACGACGACATTCCGCACACGGTGGTGTCGGCCGGGAAATACCGATCGAAAACGCTCGACACCGACGACAGCTTCTCCTTCACGTTCGCAGCCGCCGGCGACTACAAATATTTCTGTTCGCTGCATCCGCACATGACGGGGCTGATCAAGGTTGAGTAGCATCGCGAACCAGGGCATGAGCATCGTCGGATGGGCCGGTCGGCGGCGTACCGCCGGCCGCGCCGTGCGACCGCGAACCGGGCCGGAGACCTCGCCGGTGACGACAGCCAGTGACGATCCCGAGAAGGCGCGACGCTTCCGCGAGGCGGCGCTGCCCTATCTCGACGATGCCTACACGCTGGCGCGCTATCTGCTGCGCAACGCCGCCGACGCCGAGGACGCGGTGCAGGAATGCTACCTGCGCGCGCTGAAGCATTTCGACACCTATCGCGGCCCGGCGATGAAACCGTGGCTGTTCGCGATCCTGCGCAATGTCTGCCACGCCGAATTCGCGCGCCGGGCCGGCGCGCCGGTCAAGGCGCTCGATGACGCGCCGGAAGCGGCCGAGCAGCCCCCGCTGTGGCAGGAGAGCGCCGAGACGCCGGAAGGCGCCGTGTTGCGGGAACGTGATGCCTCGGCGATCCGCCGGCTGATCGACACGCTGGCCGAGCCGTTTCGCGAGACGTTCGTCATGCGCGAGGTCAACAATCTGTCCTATCGCGAGATCGCGGAGGCCGCCGGCGTGCCGGTCGGCACCGTGATGTCGCGTCTTGCCCGCGCCCGCGCGATGCTGCGCGCCGCCTGGCTCGCGCAGGAGGAGCCTTAAGCCATGACCTGCGATGAAGCCGAGATCCTGATCCACGCGCTGGCCGATGGCGAGCTCGATGCCGGCCACGCTCGTGAGGTCGAAGCCCATGTTGCGACCTGCCCGCGCTGCGCCGCGGAGCTTGCTGCGATCAGACAGATGAAGCAGGCGCTCGCCGGCGCCGAGCTCACGTTCAAGGCGCCATCTGCGTTGCGCCAGCGTATCGAGGCCGCTCTGCCCGCGGCTCAGCCGTCTGCCGTGACGCCGCTAGCCGCGCCGCCGAGCCGACGCACGCTGCTGCGAGGCTTCGCCCTGGGCTCGGCGGTGTCGGCGCTGGCCGCCACCGGCCTCGTCGCCATCGTGCTGCGCAATGACGACCAGCAGCGGATCGAGGCCGAGATCGTCTCGGCGCATCTGCGCTCGCTACAGGCCGGCCACCTCACCGACGTCATCTCGACCGACCAGCACACCGTGAAGCCCTGGTTCAACGGCAAGCTCGACGTCGCGCCGCCGGTGATCGACCTGACCGCGCAGGGCTTCACCCTCATCGGCGGGCGGCTCGATTACGTCGACGCACGCGCGATCGGCGCGGTGGTCTATCGCCGCCGCCAGCACGTGATCAATCTGTTCGTGGCGCAGACCTCGTCCACCGAGCGCCGCGCCGCACGGATGGACACGATCCAGGGCTTCAACATTCGCTCTTGGCGCGACCGCGGCCTGAGCTATTGGGCGGTCAGCGATATCGGCGCCGACGAACTCAACGAGTTCGGCGAGCGGTTCGAGCGCGCGATGGGTGCGAACAAGGAGGGGTGACGCGCTCTTGCGCTTCAGTCATTGCGAGCGAAGCGTGCCCACGGTCTGTCCGGAGACGAACTGAAACGGTGGGCACGGCGCCACGCGCCTTTGCCCACCCGATGCGAACATCACGCCGACTTGCGGATCGCGTTGTCGACCAGGGTCTTGCCGAGCGACCAGATCGCGCCGGGGACCTTGTGGCTCTGCGCGATGACGTCGTCGAAGGCGCGCTCGATCCAGGCGCAGTCCTCTTCGGTGATGGTCAGCGGCGGCAGCAGCTTGATCGTATGCAAGCCGTGGCCGGCGACCTGGGTCAGGATCTTGTGATCCTTGAACAGCGGCACCGTGATGAGCTGGCAGAACAGGCCCTTGTTGGCGCTCTCCAGCATGGTCCACGACGCCTTGAGGCGCAGCGATTTCGGCGGACCGAACTCGACGCCGATCATCAGTCCCTTGCCGCGCACTTCCTTGAGCAGCTCGTAGCCCGGCACCATCCTCGTCAGCGCCAGCCGCAGCTCGGCGCCGCGCTTGGCGGCGGCCTCCACCAGTTTCTCGGCCTTCATCACCTCGAGCGTGGCAATGCCGGCAGCCATCGCGAGGTCGTTCTTGGCGAAGGTCGAGCCGTGCACCACGGCGCGGTCCATGCGGTTGAAGATCTTGTCGAAGATCTGCTTGCGCGTCAGCAGCGCGCCGACCGGGACATGGCCGCCGGACAGCGCCTTCGACAGCAGCACCATGTCGGGTTCGACGTTCCAATGTTCCACCGCAAGGAACCGGCCGGTGCGGCCCATGCCGGTCTGGATCTCGTCGGCGATGAAGATGGTGCCGTATTTCTTGCAGAGCGCCGCGGCGCCGGGCAGGAACTCGTCGGAGGGCATGTTGACGCCCTTGCCCTGGATCGGCTCGACGATGAACGCTGCGATCTCGCGCGACGACAGCGCCTGCTCGAGCGCGGCGAGATCGTTGAAGGGGATCGCCGTGCAGCCCGGCAGCAGCGGCTCGAAGCCGTTGCGGAAGTTCGAATCATCGGTCAGCGACAGCGCGCCGTAGGTGAGACCGTGATAGGAGTGCCCGCAATAGACGATGCCGGGCCGGCCGGTCGCGCCACGCGCGAATTTGATCGCGGCTTCCACCGTCTCGGCGCCGGAATTGGCGAAGAACACCTTGTCCAGATACGGGACATATTCCAGCAGCCGCTCGGCAAGAACGCCCGCCAAGGTCGAGACGTCGAGCTGAACGAGATTCGGCAGATCGGTGTCGAGGACGCTTTTCAGCGCGGCGCGCAGCGTCGGATGATTGCGGCCGATTGCAAAGACGCCAAAACCGCTGAGCAGGTCAAGATAACGGGCGCCATCACGATCGTAGAGATATTGCCCTTGTCCCTTCTGGAACCCAACATCATATCCAATCGTCTTTAGAACGCGGACAAGCTGCTCGTTCAGATGCCGAGAGTGCATCGTGCTGCGCTGCGCTTGGCGCTCCACAAACATCTCGGAAACGTCTAGATTGGGTTTTAGCATCGGCTACATACTTCGGTTGATGGACGTGACGTCAACTGAAAACGCGCAATGCGGCGTTTTGCCCTCATTCGCACCATCAAAGCAAGCACGGGTTTCTGCCAATGTTGCATCGCCTTAGATATCTCATGTCGACGACACTAGCATACTCCGCAGTCGTGTTCGCAGCAGGAATTTCTTCCGCGCTCGCGGCCGACCCCACCGGCGACTGGCGGGTCGCCGACGGCGTCGCTAACATCCGAGTCGCACAATGTAATGGCAGCATGTGGGGCGTCGTGGCCTGGGAGAAGACCCCGGGCGGACGCGACAGCAACAACCCCGATCCGGCCCGCCAGAGCCGGCCGACGCTCGGCATGCCGATCCTGATCGACATGAAGAAGAAGCCCGGCGCAGACGCGTGGGAAGGCCAAGTCTACAACGCCAAGGATGGGCAGCTCTACAGCTCCACCATCACGCCGGTCGACCCCGATCACCTGGAGATCAAGGGCTGCGTGCTCGGCTTCCTGTGCGGCGGCGAGACCTGGACGCGGGTTGCTCCGCCGATCCCGTCGAGCCCCGTAAACAGCATGGCCAAAGGTACACAGAAACCAATCGCGCCGGCCCCTGCCCCGGCGGCCAAGACCACGACCGGCGTCGGCAGTGGCGCAACCGCATCGGCCAAGCCGGGACACAAGCCCGCGGACCAGGTCGGCGATATCTGCCTGCTGCCCGATATTGCGCGCGCCCGCTAGTTGGCGTCCGTCACCCGAACAAAAAAGCGGCCGAGAGATCGGCCGCTTTTTCTATTCGGTGATCAAGAGCCCTCTTGCTCCTTGACCTCGCGAGGCTTGCCCATCAGGGCCGGCTGGAACAGCAGCACGGCGGCGAGCGTGGTGACCAGCGACAGCGCCAGCAGCTTGCCCATGCTGGACGTGCCGGGATGGCTCGACAGCCACAGGCTGCCGAATGCGGTCGCCGTCGTCAGCGCGCTGAAGAAGATCGCCCGGGTCAGGCTGGTCTGGAGCAAATTGGTGCGGCCGCCGCGCCACGCCACCACGTAGTAGATCTTGAACGCGACGCCAATGCCAAGCAGAAGCGGCAGAGCGACGATGTTGGCGAAGTTCAGCGGCAGCTTGATCAGCACGCAGATCTCCAACGTCACGGCGCCTGCGACCAGCAGCGGCACGATCGTCATCAGCACGTCGGTGAAGCGCTTCAAGGTCACCCACAGCAGCAGGCTGATCACGACCAGCGAGTAGATGCCGGCGTGGATGAATGCCTTTACGATCGTGTCACCAGACTTCAGGATCGAGACCGGCCCGCCGATCGCGTTGGGCTCGGCCGTCAGGACGGCGTTGGCGAATCGCCTGAGATTGTCGTTGTCGTTCGGATCGCCCTTGGGCTGGGCCTCGACCCGAATCAGTCCGTCCTTGCTCTTCCACTGCGACACCAGTTCCGGCGGCAGGTTCGCGAGGCTGACCGGCTGCGCCTGCAGGGTGGCGCTGAGCTGCGTCAGCGTGATCTTCCACGGCTCGACGAACACCGCCTGTGCCTTGTTGCGAACCGCCTCGCTCGCGCCCGCGAGCCTGGCAAGCGCATCTGCGAGCCGCCGCGACGCGACCGCGCCCGGCCCATTGCTCTCGCCCGCGGTGCGCCGGAGATTGTCGACGGTCGAGTTCAGGGCGTCGACATTCTCCTTGTCGCTCGGCGCCGCATCGACCTGATCCGGATTGAGCGCAGGCCCCAGCACCTTCGCGCCCTGCGCGATCAGCTTCAGCTTGGCCGGCTGGTCCTCGGGAACGAAGCTGTCGAGCGACATCACGCGCGCCACTTCGGGGAGTTTCCCGAGCTTGGCCTCGATCGCCTTGGCCTCGGTCTCGGAGCGCGTCAGCACGTCGATCGCGTTGGCGCCCGTGTTCGGATCCTTTCGCAGGTCGAGATAGGTCGCGATCGACTCGGCGCGCGGATTGCGCAGGTTCATCGGGTTGAAGTCGAACTTCATGTAGTAGAGCAGCGGCAGGCCGGCGACGACCAGGCCGAGCGTGCCGACGATGATCGGCACGCGGTGCTTCTCGAGGAAATGATCGACCGGCGCCAGGAAGGCATAGCCGACCGGCTCCTTCTCGCCGGGCGGATTGAGAATCCTCAGCAGCGCCGGCAGCACCGTGATCGACGACAGGAACGCGATGATCATGCCGGCGCCGGCGATGGCGCCGAGCTCGGAGATGCCCTTGTAGTCGGTCGGCAGGAAGCACAGGAAGCCGGCAGCCGTCGCCATCGCCGCGAGCGACAGCGGCACCGCGGAGCGGCGCGCGGCTTCCGCCAGCGCCTCCGGCAGATTGTCGTTCTTGAACCGCTCGGAGCGGTAGCGCACGCTGAACTGGATGCCGAAATCGACGCCCAGGCCGATGAACAGCACGGCGAACGCAACCGACAGCAGATTGAGCGAGCCGACCATCATCAGGCCGACGGCCGTGGTGAGGGCGAGGCCGATGAACAGGTTGATGAACACGGCCGAGATGATCTTGGCCGAATGCAGCGCCAGCCACAGGATGATCAGCACGACGACCACGGTGCCGATGCCGTTGACGACGGCGCCCTCCTGCACGGTGGCGTATTCCTCGTTGGCGATCGGCACCGGACCGGTCAGCCGCACGCGCGCGTGAAAGCGGTTGGGGAAATCGAGCTCGGCCGCGGCCTGCCGGATCGCATCGGTGGCGGCCTTGCCGGGCTCCAGGGCCTGGTAGTCGAGGATCGGCTTGAACTGGATGAAGGCGCGCTTGTCGCTGTCTTCGAGCGGCTTGTCGGAGATCAGCTGGCGCCAGGAAAAGGTCGCATCACCCTTGTCGAGCACGGTCTCCACCGTCTGGGAGATGTAGTCGAACGGCCGTGCGGCATTGTCGAGCTTGACCTGGCCGCGCTTGACGCCGGCAAGGCCGGTCTCCAGCGCACCGGTCAGGCCGCGGATCGAGGGGTCCCCGGCCATGATCTCGACGAGCGGCGCTGCCGCCGCGAACTGGTCCGTGAGCTGCTTGACCTCCTCGGTCGGCAGGAACAGCAGGCCGTTCCTGGCGAAGAACTCGCCGCCGCCGAGCAACTCGACCGATGAGAAGTTCGCGGTGTCGCCCTTGAGCTTCTTGGCGAGCGCATCGGCCGCCACACCTGTCATCTCGGGCGTCGCCGCTTCGACCACCGCCAGGATCATCCGATCGCGATCGAAGGCCTGCTCATATTGCTGGTCGCGCTTGCGCCAGTCGAGATCAGGCGAAATCAGCTTGTTGATGTCGGTATTGATCGAGAAATGACGCGCCGTATAGAAGCCCGCACCTACGGAGAGCAGCAGGGCCGCAATCAATGTCGGCCAGGCAAACCGGGTGCAGGCCTTGACGATCGAGACGACAAACGTGGTCAGCACTTCGTGACTTTCTAATGTTTAGAGAGCTGGGCGGAAACGTCCGCTTCATGGCGGAGTTCCCCGATCAGGGCGAGCCCCGGACGCACACATCCTGAGCGGCGCCCCGACCCGGCCTGGCCCAACCTTGAAGACGAGGATGGTCCGTCGACGGCGGATCAGGTCGAACGATGCACGGAACCGTCGGGGCGGCTGATATAGCGGCTGTTCTCGGCGGTAAAGTGACGAACGAGTGAGAGCATAACCAACTCAATTGATTGATCTAATTTATAATTACTAAATTACCGGTGACCTATTGCGGGCTGTGTGCGACGTGTCACATGCGAGCCACTTGCAGACCGGCTTTCTTCTTCGCTCGATTTTTGACACAAAGTCCTGCGTTTCCATCCGTGTGGCGGGCCATTGGGCATTCGCTGGTGCGATTATTGCAACCCTGTCGCACGCACGGAGGTGCCAGGTCGAAAGTGAGGCAACGTGGCTGGACGTCCAATGCAGGTGTATCTCGCGCAGCCGCGCGGTTTTTGTGCTGGAGTCGTGCGTGCGATCGAGATCGTGGAGCGCGCGCTGGAGAAGTATGGCCCGCCGGTCTATGTGCGTCATGAGATCGTCCACAACAAGCACGTGGTCGAGAGCCTGAAGGCCAAGGGCGCCATCTTCGTCGAGGACCTCTCCGAGGTCCCCCCGCGCGCCGTCACCGTGTTCAGCGCCCACGGCGTCGCCCGGACGGTGGAGGAGGAAGCGGCCGCCCGCGGGCTGCCGGTGCTCAATGCCACCTGCCCGCTGGTGACCAAGGTCCACAACCAGGGCAAGCGCTACATGTCCAAAGGCCGTACCCTGGTACTTATCGGCCATGCCGGCCACCCGGAGGTCGAGGGAACCATGGGCCAGGTTCCCGGCCCGGTCCACCTCGTGCAGAACGTGGCCGATGTGGCCACCCTGCCCCTGCCGGTCGATACCCCGCTGGCCTATATTACCCAGACCACGCTCAGCGTGGACGACACAAGAGACATCATTTTAGCCCTTCAAGCCCGCTTTACAGACCTTCAAGGTCCCGATATCCGGGATATCTGCTATGCGACACAGAACCGGCAATCTGCGGTAAGGGACTTAAGCAAGCTGGTGGACGTCATCCTGGTGGTGGGCGCCGCCAACAGCTCCAACTCGAACAGACTGCGCGAGATCGGCACCGAGGCCGGGGTCGCAAGCTATCTGATCGCTGATGGCAGCGAGCTCGATCCGGTTTGGCTGAAGGATGCCAAGGCCGTCGGCATCACCGCCGGCGCCTCGGCTCCCGAAGTTCTCGTCGACGACGTCATCGAAGCCCTGCGGCGCATCGGACCGGTCGAGGTCGCGGTGGTCCCGGGGCGGGAAGAAAACATCGAATTCCGCCTGCCGGCCGAATTGGTCGCGGGCTGATCGGTCCTCGTTTGGTCCAGAAAGAAGAGACGTAATGGCAATCCCCTTCCATAAGGAACTGCGTATCGGGGCCTATCTGATGAAGCAGAAGCTTCTCGGCCGGAAACGCTATCCGCTCGTGCTGATGCTGGAGCCGCTGTTCCGCTGCAACCTGGCGTGCGCCGGCTGCGGCAAGATCGATTATCCCGACGCGATCCTCAACCGCCGCATGAGCGCGCAGGAGTGCTGGGACGCGGCCGACGAGTGCGGCGCGCCGATGGTCGCGATCCCCGGCGGCGAGCCGCTGATCCACAAGGAGATCGGCGAGATCGTGCGCGGCCTGGTCGCCCGCAAGAAGTTCGTCTCGCTCTGCACCAACGCGCTGCTGCTGGAGAAGAAGCTCGACCTGTTCGAGCCGTCGCCGTATTTGTTCTTCTCGGTGCACCTCGACGGCCTGCGCGAGCATCACGACAAGGCGGTGTCGCAGAAGGGCGTGTTCGACCGCGCCGTCTCCGCGATCAAGGCCGCCAAGGCGCGCGGCTTCACCGTCAACGTCAACGCCACGGTGTTCGACGGCCATCCCGCCGAGGAGATCGCCAAGTTCCTGGACTTCACGACCGAGCTCGGCGTCGGCGTGACTATGTCGCCCGGCTATGCCTATGAGCGCGCGCCGGACCAGGAGCACTTCCTCAACCGCACCAAGACCAAGCAGCTGTTCCGCGACGTCTTCAAGCTCGGCAAGGGCAAGAAGTGGAATTTCATGCATTCCGGTCTGTTCCTCGACTTCCTGGCCGGCAACCAGGAGTTCGAGTGCACCCCCTGGGGCATGCCTGCGCGCAACATCTTCGGCTGGCAGAAGCCCTGCTATCTGCTCGGCGAAGGCTACACCAAGACCTTCAAGGAGCTGATGGAGACCACCGACTGGGACTCCTACGGCACCGGCAAGTACGAGAAGTGTGCCGACTGCATGGCGCATTGCGGCTACGAGGCCACCGCCGCCAATGCGGCGCTGACCAACCCGATCAAGGCGATGTTCGTGTCGCTGCGTGGCATCAAGACCGAGGGTCCGATGGCGCCGGAGATCGATCTCTCCAAGCAGCGCCCGGCGCAGTACGTGTTCTCGTCGGAGGTGCAGAAGCGCCTCTCCGAGATCCGTCACGACGAGGCGATCGAGGCGCAGCAGAAGGCCTCGACGGCCGCCTGATCTTCACGGCTCTGATCAATCAAAAGGCCGCCGAGTGATCGGCGGCCTTTTTCATTGAACTGATCTGTGGATCGGGATGGACGCTACGCTCCGCGATGAGCAAACGGCTCACGCCTCGGCAGCGGCGAGCGTCTCGGTCTCGAGGAAATGCTCAGCTGCCAGCATGCCGCTCAGCAGCAGGTCGCGGGCGCCGCGCAGCGAGCGCAGGGCGCGATTGAACTCGATGCCCGTCGACACCAGGCCGCGCAGCACGGCCGGATTGCGAGCGACGCCGCGCAGGATCATCGGCAGGTCGATGTCGCCGTTGGGCTTGATGGCGTCCTTGGCAAGCGACGGGAGGGTGCGATGGGCGGGATCGGAGATCACCCGCAGCGCCGCGAACGGCAGCCCGTACTCGGCGGCATAGGCGGCGGCGATGTGGCTCTCCATGTCGACCGCGGCCGCGCCGGTCTTCATGCGCAGCGCCGCCTTGCGGGCCTGGGCCACCACCACCTCTTCGGCCCCGGCGAGCACGCCGCGCACAACGCGGCGCTTCTTCAGGGCGGCGCGGGCGATGTGCTCCTCGCGCAGCGACAGGCCCGACAGCCAGCGGGCATCGCCGGCGGTCACTTCGGTGGCGACGACGATGTCGCCGGCCTTGAGGCTCGGATCGAGACCGCCGGCCACGCCGAAGCTGACGACGCCGCGGATCGAGGTCGGATCGAACACGGTGAGCAGCGAGCGCAACTGCCTGGGGTCGCTCGAGCTGCAGATCACCATCATGCCGGGCCCGGCAGCAATCCGGGCCTCCTGCACCAAGCCCGTCACGACCAAGACCGGCCGCGAATCAATCGGGCGATCCGCGGACGTGTCGTCCCCCATCCCCAACTTCACAATCCGACCCCTGACACCTTCTCGGACGTCGCGTGATCCGACGTCTCCGTCTCTTGTTCCAAAGCCTCAGCCACGGCGGCGCCAGAGCGGAAAGGCCTTAACAAACCGAGGATTACGCAGAAAAAATCCGCGAGGAAACCCCGTTTGCGCCGCACTGCACCCGCACCTGATGCGTTTTTTGCCCGGTGTTGCCATTTGGCCCCGCCGATCCCTGTTCCGTCCTGGAACAGATTGCGCCGGTGCCACCGGGCGTGGAACTTCAAGCAAGAACTACGCCACGAAAATGTGAGACTCACGGCAAGCGGCATGACGGCGCGGGCAGATTCGGCCGCCCCTGCGCCGGTCAGCCGTGCCCGAGCAGGAGATTCGCAGCGCGGTCGCCGGAGCGCACCGAGCCTTCGATGGTTGCCGGCAGGCCGGTATCGGTCCAGTCCCCCGCCAGAGCGAGATTGCCGAACGCCGTCTTCGCTCCCGGTCGGAGCGCGTTCTGCTCGGGCGTCGCCTCGAAGGTGGCGCGACGCTCGCGCACGATCTGCCACGGCGGCAGCTCCGCCGTGATCCCGGCGGCCTTGCAGACGTCGGCCCAGATCGCGGCGGCGAGCTCCTCGCGCGGCACGTCGACGAGGCGATCGCCATTGCTGATGGTGACCGAGAGCCGCTGCGGGAAGGCGAACAGCCACTCGACCAGGCCGCCGACAACCCCGAGAAGAGCTGGTGCATCGCGCGGCGGCGTGATGCGGAAATGGGCATTGACGATGGCACGATATTTCGTCGGCCCCGTGAGCCCCGGCAGCAGGGCCATCGCCGGCCGCGGCGGCACGGCGAGCACCACGACGTCGGACGGACCGAGCGCGACGGTTTCATCGCCGCCGAACCTGAGCCCGGTGACGCGACCACCCGCATCGTCGAGGCCGCGCAGCTCGCGGCCGATCCGCACGCTGCCGCCCTTGCCTTCCAGGAATTTCACGGCCGGATCGATCAGCACGCCCGACAGGCCGTCGCGCGCGATCAGCGGCCGGCAGGCCTGGCCGCCGGCGAGCAAGGTCTCGCGGACGATGGCGCCGGCCAGCCCCGCCGACCCTTCCGGCGGATCGCAGTTCAGCGCCGCAAGCAGCAGCGGCTGCACCAGACGGTCATACAGCGTACCCTTGCAGGGAATCGTGCTGCCGATCGTCCTGGACGTACCGGCCCAGATCAGCGGCGACAGCGCGAGGTAGTCGCCGAGCTTGGTATCCGGCACGCGGCGGCCCTCGTCGAACACCCACAGCGGCAGGCGGCCGTTGCCGAGATCGAGCAGCCAGCGCTGGCCGCTCCGGATGTCGACGAAGGCGAACTGCGCCTTCTCCGGCCCGACCAGCCCCGCTTCCGAGCCGATCGCGCGGGCATAGGACAGCACGTGATGATTGGCCGACAGCAGCAAATGGTTGCCGTTGTCGATCACCAGGTCGGTCGCGGCGTCGTAATAGGACCGGCAGCGGCCGCCGAGCTGCTGCGTCGCCTCGTGGACATGGACGATGTAGCCCGCATTGGCGAGCCGCACGCCGGCGGAAAGGCCGGACACGCCGGCGCCGATGATGTGAGCTGTCTTCTGCATCAGATGATTGCGTAACGAAGGATGATGCCGATCTTCGTGAGCTTGCTCACGCGGACGGGCTCGCGCGGCAGCGCGAAGCCTCGCTCGAGCAAGAGGTCGAACACGGCACGATAGTATTTTGACATGATCCGCGGCGCCCGCACGGCGCGCCGGCGATTTCGCCGCATGATCTCGTCGGCCTTCTCGAAATGCGTCTTGGCCCTGACCGCAACCGAGTTGCAGACCTTGGGCAGCGCGCGCTCCTGCGTGACCTTGGCCGGATCGTCGCCGGTGATGCCGGCGAACAGCAGCGCCTCGCGCGGCAGGTACAGCCGGCCGATCGCCGCGTCCTCGTCGATGTCGCGCAGGATGTTGGTGAGCTGCAGCGCGCGGCCGAGATGATGGGCAAGCAGGATGCCGTCCTCCTCGGGCATGCCGAAGATGCGCACCGAGAGGCGGCCGACCGCGCTCGCCACGCGGTCGCAATAAAGGTCGAGCGTCGCGAGATCCGGCGCGCGGATCTCCTGCGGCACGTCCATCTCCATGCCGTCGATGATGGCGAGGAAGTCCTCGCGCTTCAGCCCGAAGGTCTTCACCGAGCTGACATAGTCGCGCAGCCGCGGCGGCGGGTTGCCCTGGTACAGCGCGTCGATGTCGTCGCGCCATTTCTGCAGCGCCGCGAGCCGCTCGGGCCGCGGGCCGTCGGAATCGGCGATGTCGTCGACCTCGCGGCAGAAGCTGTAGACCTGGAACATCGCGTCGCGCTGGGCGCGCGGCAGGATGCGCATGGCGGCATAGAACGAGCTGCCGGAGGCTGCCGTGCCGTGATCGATATTGTCTGCGGTTGCCTCGAGGGTCATGCGCCGGCTGCCGATTTGGTGACGGGATGACGCCCGGCCACGCGGCGGCCGATCTCGCCCATGACCGACGTGAAGGTGAGGCCGAGCATGCCGACGGGCGACAGGTGCACGCGCTCGCTCAGCGGATCGCGCACCTTCAGCAACGCCACGATGCGGTCGGCGAAAGCCTGGATCACGGCGATCTCCAGTCCGAAGCGGAAATCCTTGACGCCGCTGTTGAGGTCCCTGCCCTCATCGAGCAGCGCCGCATTGCGCACCGCGAGCCTCTGCAGGCAGGCCAGCAGAGGCGGCGGCGACTTGGCCTCGCCGAGCATCTCGACGGTGGCACCGGCTTCCGCCAGCGCATCGCGCGGCAGATACACGCGGTTGAGCGCCTTGTAGTCCTTGCCGCAGTCCTGCAGGTGGTTGTTGATCTGCAGGCCCGCACAGATCGCGTCCGAGGCCGGCCAGGTCGCGGTGGACTCGCCGTGCACGTCGAGCATGAAGCGGCCGACCGGCATCGCCGAGTAGCGGCAGTAGTGGATGACCTCGTCCCAGTTCTCGTAGCGCAGCTTGGTCACGTCCATCCGGAAGGCGACCAGCAGATCGAGCGCGTGCCGAGGCGGCATGCCGCGCTCGGCGAGCGCCCGGCGCAGGCTGACGGCGACGTCCTGGGTTTCGCCAGTCCCGGTCAGCTCGGCTTCGAGCAGATCGAGCAGCCGCAGCTTCTCGTCGCCCGGCAGGCTCGGATGGTCGGCGATGTCGTCGGCGGTGCGCACGAAATTGTAGAAGGCGAGGATCAGCCCCCGGTGCTCGGGACGGATGATCCACGACGCCACCGGAAAGTTCTCGTCCCGGTGTGTCTTGCCGGATCGCAAATCGCTCGCGGTGGTCATGGACGAAACAGCTATCAGGTTGAAAGGGCGCTACCGAAAACAATGCCCGCCGCTTCGCTCATGCGAACGGATTGCTCGCCCCATATAGGCGAAGATCCCGCCAAAACCAATGCAATCGATGTCGGGCAGCCCATAGGACCGAACCGCCGGCCTCCCCTGAGGGGCGGGCCGGCGGTCGTTAACCAAGGGAGTTCGGAAACAACCGTTCCGAACGGCAACCGCTTACTGGTTGTGGGTCTTCAGCACCTGGTCGCAGGCCGGGCTGATCTTGGGCCGGTTCTCCTTGAGGCACGCCAGAATGGTGAAGTCACCCTGATCGATGACGGCACGGCAGAACTTCTGAACGTCACGCGTGCAGGCCGCCTGCTCTTCGGGCGTGCCGCCGCGGCCTTGCGCAAACGCACCGGTGGAAACGGACACCGACGACAGCAGGGAAAGTGCCAGGAAAATCTTACGCATCGTGTTCCTTCATTTTGACAGCAGAGGAGACCTCCCGGATCGCCGATGCTGCCCGGGAAACACCTGTTTGGTTTGGCAAGGACCGCAAGCCCCCCAGCGCCGGAGGTACGCTGCCAAATGCGGCCAAATTTGCGCCCTATGATCCCGAGCGGATCAAGCTCGGAGATCACAGCTTTGGCACAAACAAGGCGTTGATACTAGGGCGTTATTCTCGGAACACGTTTTTCGCATTTGGCTGTTGCAAGCATGCCGCGCGGACCGTTAGATGCAGCGCCGTCGAGGCGGCTTGCGTGCAGCCGTCTTGCGAGGACGACCATTCGGCGCCGACCGGTCGCACGGCGTCGGCGGGCATCATGGCATCCGGTCGCAGCGCCCGACCGGCCGTCATTTGAACCTAACCTTCGGCGAGAACACCAAGTGTTCGAAGCGGCGGCATACGCCGACACAGCGGTGTCATTTTGGATGGGAAACTCGATATGAAACTGTTCGGCTCATCTTTCTCGGGGCACGTCATCAAGGCCGCCGGTCTCGGAGCGGCACTGTTCGTGGCGGCGACCGCAGTTCAGGCTCAGTCGGGCCCGTTCGCCGGCTTCGACGGCTCGTGGTCGGGCAACGGCACGGTCGCGCTGTCGGACGGCACCACCGAGCGCATCCGCTGCAAGGCCAGCTACAAGGTGGCCGGCGCCAATCTGAAGCAGAGCCTGCAATGCGCCAGCGACAGCTACAAGTTCCTCCTGACCAGTGACGTCACCAGCCAGGGCGATCGCATCTCCGGCAACTGGAGCGAATCCAGCCGCAACGTGAACGGCGAGCTGCAGGGCACCGCCGGCAACGGCCAGATCGACGTGTTCGTGCAGGCCGCCGGCTTCGCCGCCAGCATCACCCTGAGGACCAGCGGCAACAAGCAGGTCGTGCAGATCTCCTCCAAGGGCGAGATCCGCGGCGTCAACATCACGATGTCGAAGACCTGATCCTTGGACCGGAGCGCGTCGCGCGCTCACGGGCAGTCGAATGCGCAAACGGCCCTGACAATGTCAGGGCCGTTTTGTTTTGCGGTGCTTCCGCAGCCGTCGGATACGAATGAGACCCGCCGCTGTCGTCGCCCGGCTTGCCGCCTTCGCTAAAGCTCCGGCGCGCCCTTGAACTCATAGCCGCGTCGAAGCCGAAGGCGCAGACGGGACCGGGCGCTCCAGTATTCCAGAGGCTGTCCTGATTGAACCGATAGGCCGCGGCGTGCTGGATCACACGCTTTCGCCGGTGATGACGGCCCTGGTTTACGCAACAGCCTGGGCTAAAGCGGCTTGCGCTTCAGCTTCTGCGACAGGTTGATCAGGAACATCGCGGTCGGGCGGAGGATGAAGAGGTCGGCAAACAGCGCCGCCACCATCGAGAACGCGCTGAGCCAACCGAACAGCCGCAGCGACGGCAGATCCGAGAACACGGTGACGACCAGGCCGCAGGCCAGCACCACGGTGGTGAGGATCAGCGCCGGTCCGACCAGTACGGTGGCACGCTCCACCGCGACCGCGGCACTGACGCCGGGCGCGCTTTCCATCCGCAGCCGGTTCAGGAAGTGGATAGTGGCCGACAGGCCAAGGCCGAAGGAGACCGTGAGCGCCACCACGCTGGCAAATTGCAGCCCCTCACCCATTGCCCACAGCACGGTGCCCGACATCACGACAGGGAAAATGCCGGGCAGGATGCAGGCGAGCATGACGACCCAGGACCGGAAGGCCAGCCCGATGAACATCGCCACCAGCGCGAACTCGATCGTCAGCCCATGGTTGAGCTTTTCGATCATGCCGGCGGAGTTGCGCGCGGCGATGGCGGCGAGACCGGTAACGGCGATTTCATAGCCGGGATGCTTCTTTCTCACCGCATCGAGCTCGCGGTCGAGCTTGTCGACCACCGGCAGCAGCTGGCTGGAATCGACATCCGGCACACGGCCGGCGACCACGACGGCGTCCTGCTCCTTGTCGATGAAGCGGCGCACGAGGTGCTCGGGGATCAGATTGACGTATTCCTGCAACGTCGCCGTATCCGACGAGCCGGCCTTCTCGGCCAGCCAGCGCCGGAGCGTCTCGACCGACCAGACGTTGCCGACACCAGCAGTCTTTTCGACGGTGGCATGGACGTCGGCGATCGTCTGCAACGTCTCCGGCGCATAGAGCGAGGCGCCCTTCGGAAACTGGATGAGCACGTTGACCGGGTTGGCGCCGGTCAGCTTGGCATCAAGCCGGTTGCTTGCTGCAACCGCCTGCTGCTTGTCCGGCACCTGGTCGGCGAGGCGATAGCGCGGCTCCAGGGTCGAATACACCACCGCGAGCGAGCCGACGAACACCACCGCGATCAGGCTGAACAGGCCGGGACGGCCGACCATGCGCACCGCGATCCAGTAGCAGAAATTGCGCAGCGCCTGGACGCCGGCGTCGGCGCCCTGGAATTTGACCGCGAATGTCTTCTCGTTGCGCACCAGCAGCACGCCGAACACCGGCACCAGCGACAGCACCGCGACCAGCGCGATGATGGTGGCTGCGAGCCCCGCCTCGCCGAACTTGCGGATCAGGTCGCTGTCGGAAAACTGCAGGGCGATGAAGGAAATGCCGGCGGTGGCGTGGGTCAGCACGCAAGCCGGGCCGACGACCAGCACGGCGTTCTTGAACGCCGTCACCTTGTCCTGACCCGCGATCAGGCGGTCGCGGGCGGCGAAGGTAAGCTGCATCGAATCGGAGAAGCTGATGACCATGATGAGCGGCGTCATCACGTTCAGGAACATGTTGAGATTGAAATTGGCCCAGCCGAGCGCGCCGAGCGCGAGCATGATCGCGATCAGCGGCGGAAACGCCGCTGCGATCATGAAGGAGACCTTGCGGAAGAAGATGATGGCGATGATGCAGCCGGCGAGAATGCCGAGAATGTTGTAGGTCAGCCCGTCGCGTTCCACCGCGTTGCGGATCTCGAGCTGCATGACCGGCACGCCGGAAAGCTGGAAATTCAGGCCGGTGTCGGCGAGGTCCTCCGCCATCAGCTTCCGGATGTCGCCCACCACCTTCCCGAGATCGTTCGAGGCGACCACCTTGGGCTCGAGCGACAGCACGATCAGGGCGAGCGTGCCGTCCTCCGACAACAGCTTGCCGCGGATGATCTCGTTCGACTTCACCGTTTCGATGAACTTGTCGTAGGCCTCGCCCTCCGGCAGATCCGACGGAAACAGCGCTGCCGGCAGCTTGCCGGGCGCCGGCGCCTGACGGGCCGAGAACAGCGACACCAGGCCACGGGTACCCTCGACCAGTTGCAGGTCGGTCACGAAGTCACGAAGCTTCTCGAGGTTCTGGCGGGCCAGCAAGGTCTGGCCCTCGACCACGACGAGGACGTCGAATTCCTCGGCCGGGAACTTCTTCGTCACCTCCTCGTACTGGTGGAATTCCTTGCTGTCGGAGCGAAACAGCTGGCTGAGCGAATCGTCGATCTGGATGCGCTTGATGCCGAACACCGCCGCCACGATGAGGACGAGCAGGACGACGCAGGAGAAGATCGGCGCCTTGACCGCGAGGAGGCCGAGTCGTTCGATGCCAAAAGCGATGCTGTCGGCCGGCCGGTGCTCGACCTTCTCGACATGGACTTCGTTGTCGTGCCTGACTTCCAGCATGCGGTGTCCAGTGGTTGGGGTGCGGCCCAATTCTGAGGGCCTGAGCGCATAGGGCAGAAATAAGGCCGCTCAGCGAAGCAGAGATGACCGCATTGTGGCCCGCAGCCCAAGCTAATCCTTGAAAACACGTGAAAATTCGTCGAGGCGATCTAGCAGGGTTCACTCCCCGACCGCAACCATGCGCGGCCACACAATACGGCGAGCCGCCACGGCTTCCGATCACGCCACGATTCTGCCGTGCTTGAAAAGAGCGTGGATGGCCCCGACGGACGCGGGGCCTCGAAACCTGAACGACTCAAGGACCGGTATCCGACCGAGCCGTCCCTTGCTCTGGGCAGGCCGCGAGCCGGTGCTGGCGAGCACCACCCGCCGCCCCCAGTTCCACAGAGGACCATCACCCTGCGGGAAGGGCGGCCTCGCGCAGCCGGATCGAGTAGTTCGACGCGTTCTGATGCCCGCGCGAGGCGGCGCGCGCAAACATGATGAGGTGATGCGCGATCAACGCCACGGCGATGAAATTCTCGATCTCGCCTCGCTTGAGCTGGCTCCAGGCAAAGCGCCAGAACGGCCGCTTGTAGTCGCCGAGCACGCCCACCTTCCAGAAGATCTTGCCCATCATGACCAGGCCGCGCCTGATGTTCGGCCAACTCTTCATCTCGTCGCTGACCGGTACCTCGATGCGGTTGGCATAGGTGGTGTCGCATTGGTGCTTGTAGCGCGCGAACAGCCGCTCCGGCTCATAGGCCACCTCCATGCAGCGCCGCCACGCCGTGACCACCTCGTCATAGGGCATCAGGAATTTCACGTTGGAGTCGCGACCGTCATCGTGGACCAGCCTGCCCTCGCGCTCGAGGCGATCCCACAGGGGCGTCTTCGGCAGCGCCTGCAGCAGATTGATCGTAAGCAGCGGGATCCGGCTCTCCTCGACGAACTGCAGCAGCGCGTCCGCGGTCTGCGGCGTGTCGGTGTCCAGCCCCATGATGATACCGGAGACGACCTCCATGCCGTAGCTGTTGATGGTCCTGATCCCCTCCAGGATCGGCACCATCATGTTGTGATCTTTCTGCATCGCCGTCAGCGCATCCGGATCGGGCGTCTCGATGCCGCAGAAGATGGTGATGAAATAGGCCTCACGCATCTTCTCCAGGATCTCGGGCCGCTTGGCGATGTTGAGCGTGGCCTCGCAGGCGAGCCGCATCACATAGCCGGTGCGCTTCTGCCATTCGATCAGATGCGGCAGCAGCTCCGTCGCGGCTTTGCGGTTGCCGATGAAGTTGTCGTCGACGAAATAGACCGAGCCGGTGACGCCGCATTCCCTGAGCTTGTCCAGCTCGGCGATGATCTGCTGCGGCGACTTGATGCGCGGGTTGCGCCCATAGAGGCCGGGGATGTCGCAGAACTCGCACTGATAGGGGCAGCCGCTGGAATACTGGATACTGCCGAGAAAGTACTTCTTCACCTCGGCGAGCTCGTAGGCCGGCACCGGGAAATCGGTCATCGCCACCCGCTCGTTGGTCCGCAGCACGACCTGCTGCGCAGGCCGTGACGGATCCCGCGCCAGCCGCGCGATCAGCTCGTCGGTCGCATCACCGAGCTCGCCGACATGCAGATAGTCGAAGCTCGGGTAGTAGTCCGGACAGGCGCTGACCGAGGGGCCGCCGAGCGCGACCGGCAGGTCGAACGCGTGCGCCCGCTGGCAGATGTCGTTCATCTGCTGACGCTGGATGTGCATGCCGCTGACGAACACCGCTTCGGCCCATGAGAAATCCTCGTCCTGCGCCGGGCGGATGTTCTCATCGATGAAGCGCACCTGCCAGGAACCTGGAAGATAGGCCGCGATCAGCAGCAGCCCCTGCGGCGGCATGAAGGCCTGGATGCCGTCGGTGAGCGGATAGGCATGCTCGAAGGTTCCGAACGACGAGGTGTAGCGCGGAAACACACAGAGAATGCGACGTACCGTTTCGATGCCCTCGAATCTCATCGACTGCCCCTCGCGACAACCCGCTAACCGGTTACCTTACGGCCGAAGATAAGGCTTCGCTACCCCTTCCGGAAAAGTTGAGTGCGATCGCGCCTTCCGCTCCTGTCGCAAGGCGCGACGTCCCCGCCGCGTGCCAGATGCTCACGCTGCCTGGCATGATCCGACGCGTCCTGACGAGGCGACCTGATCCGATGCATCGCAATACGGATGGCGGAATGCGAAGGGCGATCCAAAGTTCCAATCGGATGGATAATTGATCGGTCGAGCGCGACGACTGCTCCCGCCTGTCTCCGACCGGCGAACCAATTGCGGAGCGCGCGTGCGCGCGGCCACTGGTTTGCAATGCATTTGCAGGGGAACGCGGGGCCTCGAAATGGCGCATGCCCTCCGTAGTCGACCGGATGCCCCGGCGCCCGCCCCTGCTGCGGAGCACCAACTAATCGATTGAAACGCCAAGCAAAGTACGCTGTGGTTGCATAATACTGACGATGTCCACTTAACGCTTTCTCCATGAAGGTTTTGCATAACTATTAACAATCAAGCGCCTCCTCCGTCGTAGCAAAAACTTGCGGTATCTCACCTCATGACCTCACGCCCGACGTCAACGAAGACGGCCACGCGCCAGTCCATCGCAGTCAAGCTCTATGCAATCTTTGCATTGTTTGCGCTATTGACCGCCGCAATCACCTGGCTGTCCGACTACAACTCGCGGCGGGCCACGGAGCTCATCAAAGCCATCGAGACAGCCAATCTCGCCGCTCACAACGTTCAGCTGGTCAACGGCCTCGTCTATGCCGTCGTCATGGAGTCGCGCGGCGTCTATATGTCGACAGACCCGGCCGTCGTGAAGCAATACGGCAACGGCTTGCTCAAGTTCAACGCCGAGATCCTGAAGGTCGTCGACAAGTGGCAGGCGATCGTCCAGGCCGACGACGCCCAGCAATTCGCAACATTCAAGAAGCGGATCGAGCAATTCGTCGAATTCCGCGCCGAACTGGTCCGCCGCGCCAATGAAATCAGCCCGGCTGCGGGACGCGAGTGGGGCGACAACGATGCCAATCGCTCCGTGCGCAAGGCGCTCAACACGGATCTCGAGGCGCTGTCCAAAGTCTATGTCGAGCGCGCAGGAAAGATCGCCGAGGAAACGGCGCTGAACAACAAGCTCTCGCTCGTGCTGACAGGCCTTGGCGGCCTGATGCTGGTTCTGGTCGCAGCCGGCGTGGTGATCATCGCCCGCTCGATCGCTCGGCCGCTGTCGCAGATCACCGATACGATCCGCCAGGTCGCGACCGGCGCCGAGAACGTCGAGGTGCCGCATGCCGGACGGGCCGACGAGATCGGCGAGCTCGCCCGCGCCATCGGCGTGTTCCAGCAGGCGATGGCCCATAACCGCGACCTCAATGTCCAGGTCTCGCAGGACTCGGAAATCCGCGAAGCCCGGGCCCGCCACATCGAGACCGCGGTCGAGCAATTCCGCACCGCGATCAGCAGCGTGATGCGGACCGTCACCGAGAACGCCGCCGCGATGCGCCAAACCGCCGAGATGATCACGCGGCTGACGGCCGATGCCAACGAGCGCGCGGTCACCGCGGCCGGCGCCACGTCGCAGGCCTCGACCAACGTCTCCGCCGTCGCCAGCGCCGCCGAGGAGCTGTCGACGTCGGTCGAGGAGATCGGCCGGCAGATCCGGCAGTCGGCCGGCGCCGTCGAGCAGACCGGCCAACGCACCGAGAAGTCGGTCACGGAGATCGAGGGCCTTGCCGCCGCCACCCAGCGCATCGACGGCGTACTGACCCTGATCCAGACCATCGCCGAGCAGACCAATCTCCTCGCGCTGAATGCGACCATCGAGGCCGCCCGCGCCGGCGAGGCCGGCCGTGGCTTTGCCGTGGTCGCTCACGAGGTCAAGGCGCTGGCCGGGCAGACGGCCAAGGCGACCGAGGAGATCAGCCAGAACGTCGGCCTGATCCAGGCCTCGACCAAGACCGCGGTCGACGCCGTCCGCGAGATTGGCCAGGCGGTCCGCGGCATCAACGAGATCACCTCGAACATCTCCAATGCCATCCAGCAACAGGACCAGGCGACGCGGGAGATCTCGACCAACGCGCAGTCGACCGCCCAGGGCAACCAGACGCTGGTCATGAACATCGACTCGCTCCGCGACGCCATCAGCGAGACCTCGACAGCCGCCGCCTCCGTCCTGTCGGCGTCCGGCGACCTCAACGCGACCGCGCAGACGCTCGCCAACGAGGTCGAGAAGTTCTTCCAGAACCTCCGCTCGGGTCCGTCTGCGGAGATGCGGCTGCGCAAGGCGAGCTGACGGCGGCGAGCCATCGGTTGCGGAAATCGCCCCCACAAGACGTGATCCGTTCCGACACCGGAACCGTTTCTTGGTTTTTGGAGAGCCATCGTGCGCCAGACAGCCAAGAAACTTCCGTTCGCCTGCGACCCGGTTGCGGTCACCCAGGATGACGTCGAGGACGCCATCCGCACCATCCTGACCTGGATCGGCGAGGACCCGTCACGCGAGGGTCTCTCCGAGACCCCGGCCCGCGTCGCGCGGGCCTACAAGAGCTATTTTTCCGGCTATGAGCAGAACCCCGAGGAGTATCTGCGCAAGACGTTCGAGGAGACCGCCGGCTACGACGAGATGGTGCTGTTGCGGAACATCCCGTTCCAGAGCCATTGCGAGCACCACATGGCGCCCATCATCGGCCGCGCCTGGGTCGGCTACGTGCCGCGCAACCGCGTGGTCGGGATTTCCAAGCTCGCCCGGGTCGTCGAGGCCTATGCCAGCCGGCTGCAGATCCAGGAACGCATGACCGCCGAGATCGCCAACATCATCGACGAGGTGCTGCAGCCGCAGGGCGTGGCGGTCGTGATCAAGGCAGCCCATCACTGCATCAGCTCGCGCGGCGTCAAGAAGCACGGCGTCGATCTCACCACCAGCCGCATGCTCGGCTGCTTCCGCACCGACCCGATGAGCCGCCAGGAGTTCCTGGCGATGGTCAATTCCGATCTGAAGGATTGAGGGGCACGGAAAATCGTCCGCCCGCTGTGATCCAGCCGTCCATGAGCCACGTTATCCGGGATCAAGCATGCGTGCCGGGGACCATGACCACGCGATGAGAGCGGCTGGATTAGCGCAATGGAACGTGGCATCGTCCCGGCATCGATTTGCACGGGCCTTGGGCGCCCGTACCAAGGTGAATGTGAGCAGAGGGCCGAAGGCGACTGTGGATTGGGCTGAATTGATCGGACGCGTCGCCGCGCGCGGCGACCGCGAGGCGTTCAAGGCCCTGTTCGCGCATTTTGCGCCCCGCATCAAAGGTTTCCTCATCAAGACCGGCTGCAACGCCGACGACGCCGAGGAAATCGCCCAATCCACCATGGTGGCGGTGTGGACGAAGGCGGGGCAATTCGATCCGTCGACGGCCGGCGCGGCCGCCTGGATCTTCACGATCGCGCGCAACCAGCGGATCGACGCCGTGCGCAAGGCCGCCCGCGACAGCCGGCTGAGCAGAGAAGTGGGGCGCGACGAGGAAGCCGATCCGACGCCCGCAGCCGACCAGATCGTCTCGCGTGTCGAAGATGCCACACGGGTAGCGGCCGCGATCGAAAGATTATCGGCGGAGCAATCCACCGTGATCCGCCTGTCGTTCGTTGAGGAACGACCGCATTCGGAAATCGCGGCGGTGCTCGGCCTGCCGCTGGGTACGGTAAAGTCACGAATCAGACTGGCGATGAATCGCCTGAGAGACCTGTTGGACGACGCGACATGACGATCAGCCACCACCCGCCGGAAGACCTGCTGGCCGACTTCGCCACTGGTGCGCTCGACGAGGCCGAGCGGCTGGTCGTCGGTGTCCATGTCGCCGATTGCGGCCGATGCCAGCGCTTCGTCCGCGCCATCGAGCAGCTCGCCGGCGCCTCGCTGGACGCGGCCGAGCCGATCGCGACGGGCGCGGACGCTTTCGATGCCGTGATGGCCCGCATCGATCGACGCCCGCAGGCGGCGCCGCAGGTGAGCGAGGTCGCCGAGCACGATCCCGAGCTCGCGGACCTGCCCGAGATGGTCAAGCGCTGCAAGATCGGCAAGCGCCGGCGCGTGGCACCCGGCATCAGCATGCGCCCGATCCTGCTGCCTGGCACCGGCAAATCGCGCGCCTTCCTGCTGCGCTCGGAGCCAGGGGCGCGGATGCTGGAGCATACGCATTCCGGCAATGAGCTGACCTGCGTGCTGAAGGGCAGCTTCAGCCATCTCGGCGGCTATTACGGACCCGGCGACTTCGACTATGGCGACGACGAGGTCGACCATCGTCCGGTGGTCGGTGACGAGGGCCCCTGCCTCTGCCTCGTCGCCATGACCGGCGACCTGCGCATGCACGGCCTGCTCGGCCGCCTCATCAGCCCCTTCGTCCGGCTCTGAGCTCTGATCGCATCGTGGCGAGCCGCCGCGGAGCAATCAAGACGAGCTAGATCGGCTGGACGATTCGCCACTTCCCTCCGCGCGATACCGACAGCACGCTGGCGGTGATCCGCATCTGACTCTGACCCGTTTCCGTTCAGAGAGAGCGCATGGAGGAGAATGATGCGATCAGCAAGCGCGGATCAGAAGGGTTGCGTCGCGCATCTTGGCAGCCTGCTGGCCCGTGCCGGACGCAACGATGAGCAAGCCTTTGCCGAGCTCCATGCTGCAACGATCTTGAAGATGCGGAAGACCGTGCGCGCCTTGCTGCCGTCCGCGGCTGATCTCGACGACATCCTGCAGGATGGCTACCTGAAGATCTGGCGGCATGCCACGAGCTTCGACCCGACGCGCGCCTCGCCCATCACCTGGATGTGCAGCATCATGCGCAACACCGCGATCGACGCGCTGCGCGCCACCGGCGTGCCGACCTCGGAGCTCGATGAGGCCCTCGCGATCCCCGATCCCGCCGACAGCGCCGCCGACGAATTCGACTACGCGCTGGCGGAACCGATCGCCCGCGAGGCGCTTGAGCGGTTGCCGGAGGAACGCCGACAGCTGCTGGCGCTCGCCTATCTCGAGGGCGAAAGCCGGACGCGTCTGTCGGAACGGTTTGGCGTGCCGGTCGGCACCATCAAGACCTGGCTGCATCGCAGCCTGCTCACGGTGCGCAAGGACTGTCTTGGCCAGGCCCACGCGGTTACCGCGGCGACCGCCTGATCGGCTGCATGGCGTGATGACCAAGGTCCCATGACCAGGACACGTGCCGTAAGACACCTTGTCATCGTGCTGGGCGACCAGCTCGATGCGGACTCGGCGGCCTTCGACGGCTTCGACCCGGAGCAGGACGCCGTGCTGCAGATGGAGGTCAGCGACGAGGCCAGCTACGTTCCGCAGCACAAGATGCGCATCGCGTATTTCTTCGCGGCGATGCGCCACTTCCGCGCCGATCTCGAGAGCCGCGGCCGCACCGTCCATTACGTCCGGCTCGATGATCCCGCCAACACCGGCGCACTCGACAGCGAGATCGCGCGGCATCAGGCGGCGCTGCGGCCTGCGGCGACCATCGTGCTGGAGCCCGGCGATTTTCGCGTGCGCGAGGGCTTGCGCAAGCTGCCGCAGCGGCCCGACATCCGCGCCGACCGCCACTTCCTGTGCACGGCGGAGGAGTTCGACGCCTTCACCGAGCGCCATCCGCGCCCGATCATGGAGACGTTCTACCGCGCGATGCGGCGCAAGACCGGCATCCTGATCGACGAGAGCGGCCGCCCGGTCGGCGGCAGCTGGAATTTCGACGCCGAGAACCGCAAGGGATTCGGCAAGTCGCGCCCGCCGATCCCCGTCGCCAGATCCTATGCGCCCGACGCGATCACGCGCGACGTGCTCAAGCTGGTCGCGGCGCGCTTCTCCAACAGTCCCGGCAAGCTCGACCGCTTCGACCTGCCGGTGTCGCGCGTCGACGCGCTGACCGAGCTTTCCGATTTCGTCGCCTGGCGCCTCTCCTTGTTCGGCACCTATCAGGACGCGATGCTGAGCGACGAACCGTTCCTGTATCACTCGCGGCTGTCGGGCGCGCTGAACCTGCACATGCTGAATCCGCGCGAGGTGGTCGCGGCCGCGCTTCAGAGCCGCAACGCGCCGCTGAACGCGCTCGAGGGCTTCGTCCGCCAGATCATCGGCTGGCGGGAATTCGTGCGCGGCATCTATTGGCAGCGCATGCCTCACTACGCCGATGAGAACGCGCTCGACGCCAGCCTGCCGATGCCGCGCTTCTACTGGACCGGCGAGACCGATATGCGCTGCCTGGCGCAGGCGATCGGCCACACCATCGACCATGCCTATGCGCATCACATCGAGCGGCTGATGGTGCTCGGCCTGTTCGCGATGCTGCTCGGCGTCCGGCCCTACGATGTCCACCTCTGGCACATGTCGATGTTTCACGACGCCATCGACTGGGTGTCGCTGCCCAACACGCTCGGCATGAGCCAGCATGGCGACGGCGGCGTGGTCGGCACCAAGCCCTATGCGGCGTCGGGCCACTACGTCGACCGCATGAGCGACCATTGCCGCAACTGCCGCTACGATCCGAAGCAGGCGACCGGCGACAGGGCCTGCCCGTTCACGACGCTGTATTGGAGCTTCCTTGCCAAGCACCGTCGGCGCTTCGCCAATAATGGTCGCATGCGCAACCAGTACGCCAATCTCGAGCGCCGCAGCGCGGCGGAGATCCGCGCCATCCGGAGCCACGCCGACGCGATCGCGTCGGCCCTGGTCTAATCCGGCGTTCGCCGGTCTGAACAGCGCTCACGGCTTGCTGGCCGGACGCCGATCGGTCATATCTTGGGCAGTTCCCATCCCGCCCGTCCGCCGATCAAGCCCGGAATGCCTCACCCATGACCGCTGCCATCGTCGCCGTCTTCACGCTCGCCTATGCCGTGGTGGCGCTGGAGCACCCGTTCCGGATCAACAAGGCGGCCACCGCCCTGGTCGGCGCCGGCCTGATGTGGACCGTCTATGCCGTCATGGGCGGGACGGCTCCGGCGGTCGCGACCGAGCTCAACGAGTCCGTGGCCTCGACCGCCCAGATCATCTTCTTCCTGATCGGCGCGATGACCATCGTCGAGGTCATCGACGCCCATAACGGCTTCGAGGTCGTGACCTCGCTGATCGGCACCCGCAATCAGGTCACGCTGGTGTGGCTGGTTGGCTTCGTGACCTTCTTCCTCAGCGCCATGCTCGACAACCTCACCACCGCGATCGTGATGGTGTCGCTGATGAAGAAGCTGTCGGGGCGTGACGAAGATCGTCTCGTGTTCGCCGCCATCATCGTGATCGCCGCCAATGCCGGCGGCGCGTGGTCGGCGATCGGCGACGTCACCACCACCATGCTGTGGATCGGCGGCCAGATCACGCCGCTCGCGATCATGAAGTCGGTCTTCATCCCCTCGCTCCTGAACCTGCTGGTGCCGCTCGCCGTCGTCAGCGTCACGCTGCGCGGCAAGCAGCTCGTGCCGCCCGCGAGCGCCGGCCTCGCCTCGATCAGCCCGATCCTGCCGTTCGAGCGCAATCTGATGTTCTTCATGGGCCTTGGCATCCTGGTCGCCGTGCCGGTGTTCAAGGCGGTGACGCATCTGCCGCCGTTCATGGGCATCCTGTTCGGGCTCGGCCTGCTCTGGATGGTCGGCGAGATCATCCATCGCGAGAAGGCCTCGGAGCAGAAGCAGCGCCTGACGCTCGTGCATGCGCTGACCCGGATCGACATGCCCTCGATCGTGTTCTTCATCGGCATCCTGCTGGCCGTCGCGGCGCTGGAGCACACCCACATCCTGGAGGCGCTGGCGCAATGGCTCGATCGCACCGTCGGCCGGCTCGACCTGATCGTGATCGTGCTCGGCCTCGCCAGCGCGGTCATCGACAACGTGCCGCTGGTCGCAGCATCCATGGGCATGTACAGCCTGAGCCAGTTTCCGCCGGACAGTTTCCTGTGGGAGTTCGTCGCCTACTGCGCCGGCACCGGCGGCTCGATCCTGATCATCGGCTCGGCGGCCGGCGTCGCCGCGATGGGGCTCGAGAACATCCACTTCTTCTGGTACGTGCGCCGCATCAGCGGCATCGCCCTGCTCGGCTATTTTGCCGGCGCCGCCGCCTACATCATCCAATACAATCTGCTTCACTGAGCGGGACCGACGCATGGAATGGTCGTGGCACAGTCTTGCAGCCGTCGCGACCGCCATGCTCATCGGCATCGGAGCTGGCCACGCCGACGACGCGACGATCCGCAGCGGCTACGCGCTCGGCCCGGCCAGTTGCGGCGACGGCGCCCTCACCTTTCCGCGCCTCCAGATCGACATGAAGCCCGGCTTCTGCGCCGGCCTCGTCGCCAGTCGCGACGACGGCCTGCGATTTCCCCGCAGCATCGTGCAGATTCCCGGCCATCAACTGTTCGTGGTCGCGGACATGGGCGGCTGGGGCCATGACGACGGCCGCCTCCTCATCCTCGATCCCGTAGCGCCCGCGGGCCAGCGCATCCGCGAGGCGGTCACGCGACTGTCCTATCCATTCGGCCTCGCCGCGGGCCTCGACGGCAGGATCTACGCCTCGACCGACACCGCGATCTTCCGCTTCGATCCGCTCGCCGCGAACCCGAGAGCGACCATCGAGACCATCATCCGCGATCTGCCTGGGCGCCGCCTGACCTTGCCGGACGGCACCCGGATCGCGGAGAGTGCGCATCCGCTGAAGGCCTTCGCTTTCGACCGCAACGGGCGGCTGTTCGTCAACATCGGCTCGCACAGCGACAATTGCCTGTCGCCGGCGCCGATCACGCGCCCCTGCGCGGCGGGCGACGGCACCTCGCCGCTGGCTTCCATCTGGTTGTTCACGCCGCCCGCCGGCGGCCTCTTTCCAGCGCTGAAACCCGGCGATTCCGCTCCGCCTCATGAGGTGTTCGCGCGCGGCTTGCGCAACTCGATGGCGCTGGCGCTGCATCCGCGCTTTCCCGATCCCGGCACCGCGTTCCTGCAAGGCGAGAACGCGCGCGACCTGCAGGACATCTTCGCGCCCAACGAGGAGATCAACGCGATCGAGCAAGGCCGCCACTATGGCTGGCCCTATTGCTACGACCTGACGACGCCGAGCCCGGAATTCAAGCGTGTGCTGCAGTCCGGCGCGCTCAAGAACCTCTGCAACACCACCACGCTCTACAAGCAGCCCTGGTCGCTGCTGCCGCCGCATGGCGCGCCGCTCGGCATGCTCTACTACACCGGCGATCGCTTCGACGACCTGAAGGGCAAGCTGCTGGTCGGCCTGCATGGCTATCGGCCGACCGGCAGCCGGCTACTCGCCTTCGAGGTCGACGACCACGGCTTGCCCAAGCTGAGCCCGGCGCCGGTGGGCTACCATGTGAGCTGCGCCGCCGAGCCAACCCGCGCTTTCCAGACCGCAGCCGGTCCCGCGCCGGCCGCGGCGTTCGACGAGATCATCACGGGGTGGCATCGCGTCAACGGCATCCGGCCGCAGGGCGCGCCGGTCGGCATGACCATCGCCGACGACGGCGCGATCTGGCTGGTCGAGGACAAGAACCAGACCGTGATCCGCATCGACCGCTCTGGCGAGGCTGCCCCCGAACCCCTGCCCTGCGACATCAGGAGCGAGGCGCTGATCGACCGGCTTGCGGCTTTCGTGATGCAGGACGCGGCGAGTCGCGCGCGGCTCACGACCGTGCGCAGGAGCCTGATCGAAAAACATTGCAGCGGCTGCCATTCGGATTTCGGCCTCAAGGCCGGGCAATCCGATGACGACAAGGACCGCGCCGTGCTGCGCTTCATGCTGGCGCAAGACGGCTGGATCTATCCGGGCGATCCCGAAGCCGGCCGGCTGCGTCAACGATTGCGCGGATTGGGTGCCGAGCGGCAGATGCCGCCGGGCGCCAACCTCATCAAGACGGAACCAGGCTACGCCAGGGTACTTGATGTGGCGGACGATCTGGTCGCGCGTATGATTCCAGGAACCAGGATGCGGGTGAAACCGGGCGGCCCTCCGCATCGCAAGTTCTTCGCCGGCGACGGCCGCGAATGCGGCGAGATCCCGTTCGGCAAGGTCGTCGTGATGACCGAGAGGTCTGCCGTCAATAAGCCCGGCTTCAGCCGTTTCTTCCGGCCCGCCGATACCTACCTCAACGGCACCTGTGCGGACGACAATGGCTATTACATCCAACAGCAGTTTCTGGTGCCGCTCTGACCGGCTTGCAATGGGCCGTAGGGTGGGCAAAGCGACCGCCGCAGGCGGCGCATGCCCACCGGCCGCGCGCACCGGCGCTGATGCTGGTGGGCACGGCGCGCACGAGCGTGCGTTCGGGCGCAAGCGGCGTCGCCCTGCGCCTTTGTCCACCCTACGCATCTCGGGTTTGGCGACTGTTCTCATGCTCTTGCTTGCGAGCGCGCCCACCCTCGCCGCACCAAAACTGTTCGAGAGCACCCAGCTCACTCCATCCGGCGAATACACCTTCGGCATCGAGGGGCCCGCCGTCGACCGCGACGGCAATCTGTTCGTCGTCAATCTCGGCAAGGCCGGCACGATCGGCAAGCTCGCGCCGGGGGCGACGGCCTCCGAAAAGTTCACCGAGCTGCCCGACAACAGCATTGGCAACGCCATCCGCATCGACGCCACGGGCACGATGTTCGTCGCCGACTACAAGCGCCACAACATCTTCGCCATCGCCCCCGGCACGACCGAGCCCCGCCTCGTCTTCCATGCCGATGACATGAGCCAGCCCAACGACATCACGCTGGCGCGCGACGGCACGATCTATGCGAGCGATCCCAACTGGAAGGCGCGCAGCGGCCGCATCTGGCGGATCGCGAAAGGACCCGACGGATCCTTGCAAGGCGCAGCCATGTCGGCGCCGCGTGCCATGGGCACCGCCAACGGCATCGATCTCAGCCCAGACGGCCGCACGCTCTATGTCGGCGAATCCAACAGCGGCGAGCTCTGGTCCTATGCGATCGACGGCGACGCGCTGACACGGCCAAAGCTGATCAAGACCTTCGAGCCGAACACGATCGACGGACTGCGCACCGACGCCAGCGGCCGGCTGCTGGTCGCGCGCATCCTCAAGGGCAGCATCGCCATGCTGGCGCCGGATGGGCGCATGATCCGGGAGATCGCGCTGAAAGCCAAGGAGCCGACCAACCTCGCCTTCGGCGGCACCGACGGCAAGACCGTGTATGTGACCCAGCGCCAGGGCGGCTTCATCGAGTCGTTTCGGACTGATGTCGAGGGGCGAGAGCATTGTTTGCAGATGCGGAAGTGCTGAGCTTCTCTGCTGGTGCCGGATTGAGCATGCCGCTCGCTGTCTGAACGACAACTAATAGATCGCGCATATCCGCCATGCCCGAATTGCCCGTCGTGCCAGTTTGTCGCACGCTTGCCCACTTGCCTCGTCGGGCAAATCAGACCGATGTTTCCGGCCAACCCGGGCTCGTGAGAGGGGCGTATCGCGGTCGTCACGAACGTGGAGCCTGGGGAGCGGTGGGCGTGTGGTGCTGCAGCGTGATCAGTCGCGCGGACGAACGGCATGATGCGCACGGTGAAGTCGTGATGTCCCGACACCCCGATGCTGGTGTCAACCTGGCGCAATACGATCGCGCTGGGGATGGTGGCCAGAAAGCCCGGCGCACCAGGGAGACCACGTATAAGCCGTAAAGCCATCGCGCAGGGAATGCCGGGTTGATCCGGCTGCACCTGTGGTACCTGCCGCCTGCATTCTTTTCGCAGGCGGGCCATGGGTGAGGCCATCACCCGGCATTCCCTGCGCCCTCTTGTTCTCAGAGGGTTCGAGCTATCCTTCATGACTCGGACAGATCGTGTCGCGAGAACGCCGCCCCGTACCCCGTGTCATGTCCGCGCAGGCGGGCATCCGGTACGCCGCGGCGTCTCGATTCATCACCCCTTCCGGCGAGTACTGGATCGTGAGGCCGGCACCGTTCATCTCACCCGCAAATCAAGGCCCCCGCGTGCGCGAGAGCCTCGATAGCAATGGCGATCGCTTATCGCCCGTACACCACCGGCGCGCGGCGGACGATGAGCGGCGGCGGCAGGTCGCGCTCCCAGACACGGCCGTCGTCGAACTGGATGCGCATGCCGTCGGGCGAATACACCGCGCTTTCGTCACGTGCGTCGATCCACAGCCGGCTATTGGGAGCATTCCAGTCCGGCCAGGCCTGGAGGGACTCGCCGGTCTCGGTGGTCAGGTTCACGGCATCGCCGTTCTGCGTCACGAAGGCCGGCGCGCCGATCATGCCGTCGCGGCACATCTGGATGCAGCGGTAGGTGCCGGTGAGGTTCGCACTCGGCTGGGCCGAGGCGCTGCCGGCGACGCAGGCGCCGACCAGGCCAATGACGATTGCAACACGTTTCATGTCGATCACTCCATCGCTCGAAAGGGTCAGCCAGCCCCCATTCGGGCCCCTCGGGCGGATCAAGTGCGATGCGGGAAAAATGTTCCGACCGTTCCCGGTCAGGGAACCCTACTCGACCATCACGACATCGACGGCGACGCCGAGCTTCTGCCTGCGCGAACCGACGATGATGCCATCGACCGGCGAGACGTCGGAGAAGTCGCGGCCCATGCCGAGGATGATGTGATCATTGCCGACCAGGAGATCGTTGGTCGGATCGAACCCGATCCAGCCGAGGTCGTCGCCGCACCACAGCGATACCCAGGCATGGGTGGCGTCGGCGCCCTGCAGCGGCGGCCGGCCCTCGGGCGGGATGGTGCGCAGATAGCCGCTGACATAGGCCGCGGGGAGACCGAGACCGCGCAGGCCGGCAATCATGACGTGAGCAAAGTCCTGGCAGACGCCGTGGCGATTGTCGAACACCTCGCGCAGCGGGGTCGAGATCACGGTCGCCTTCGGATCGTATCTGAACTCCTTGCGGATGCGCCGCATCAGATCGGCGGCGCCGGCTACGATCCCCGTCTCGGCGGAGAAGCTTGCCGCGGCATAGTCCGTCACCGGCTCCAGCACCGGCACCAGCGCGCTGGCGAAGACGTAGCCGATCGGCGACGACGGGCCGAGGCTCGTCGCCTCGAAGGCGGCATCGCGCACGTCCTCCCAGGCCGCGCTCGGCGCATCGCGCTCCGGCGGTGTGCGCGACAGCCTCACCCGCGAGCGCGAGTCGATGCGCAGGTGGCGGTGCTGGGTATCGATCACGATGCTCTCGGTCAGTGTGCCGAAGAAATCGCGCCGCGCCGTCCGCTCCGAGGGCCGCGGCCGGATGTCGACGCTGTGCGAGATCAACTCCTGGCCGTCGCCGCTGAGCGGCTCCAGCCGCAGCGAGCAGCGCGCAAAGCTGACGGCGCTCTCATACTCATAGGTCGTGACATGCCGGATGTCGTAGATCACGCGAGGCCCGTCAGCTTTTCCGGCCGCGTCGCGTTCGGACCGTGCGGGAAATAGTGCTGACCGATCGCCTCCGCCAGATTGAGCAGGTCCTGCTCCAGTGCAAACAGCGTGCGGCCATCGAGATGGGCCGCCTCCGCCGCGGTCAGCCGCGCGCCCAGCGAGATCGCGAGGCGTTGCGGCCGCTCGATCAGCCCGTTCTCCTTCAGCACCGGGAGGCTCGCGATGTGCTCGTTGAGCAGCTCGACCTGGAACGCGACCGAGCGCGGATTGTAGAGGTCGAGCACGACGAGATCGCGGATCGGCGCCAGCGACGGGCCGATCAAATAGCGCGAGCGGTAGGTGATCTGGCAGTCGACCAGCGTGAGCAGGACGTCGAGATCCTCGGGCGTCGCCTCGTCATAGCCGAACTGGCGCGCGAACCGCGCGGTGTTGATGGCGCGTTCGGCGCGGCGCCCCATGTCGAGGAAGCGCCAGCCGGCGGCGCGGTTCATGTTCTCCTGGGCAAGGCCGGCGAAGCTCGCAAGCCGGTCGAGCGTGAGCTCGGCGATGCTGACGACGGCGTCCTCATCCTCGGCCTCCTGCGCCAGGCGATTCGGCATCTCGGTGATGACCTGCCAAGCGTCGGGCGAGAGGCGCTCGCGCAGCGAGGTCGCGGTGCGCTGAGCCGATCTGAGCAGCGACAGCGCCGAGCCGAACTGCGCCTCGGCCTGCAGGGCCTCGGCCGCCACCTGGAATCCCTTGCTGCGCGAGGTCTGCTCAACCGCGCCCCACGCCAGCAACAGCCGCTGGATGCGCTCGGAGGTGTTGAGCTGCGCCGGCGATCCCTTGCCGGGATCACGATGCTGGGCTGCGAGCGCCCGGATCAGCCGCACGGTGGCCTCGGCGCGCTCCAGATAGCGTCCGAGCCAGAACAGATTGTCGGCGGCGCGGCTCGGCAGCACGCCGGCGATGCGGCGTATCCGCACGTTGTCGGAGCGCGGCAGCAAGGTGCGCGCCGCCACCGCCTTGTCGGCGACCACCCAGACGTCGGCGGCGCGCGCGCCGTCGCCCATCGACACCGCGCGCGCATCGAGCTTGTCGGCGATGCGACAGAAGCCGCCGGGCATGACGGTCCAGCCGTCGGGCGTGGCGGCCGCGAACACCCGCAGCACGAACGGCCGCGGCGCGATCCGACCGTCCTCCCACACCGGCGTGGTCGACAGCCGCACCACCTCCTGGCCGACATAATCGATGCCGCGCTGGCTGATCGCAGCACGCAGCCGCTCGCGCTCGGCGGCCGAGAGCTCACTAGCCAGCACCGGACCGCTGCTTGCGAAGCCCGGCACGGCGCGGCCATAGGCGCCTTCGATCGCGAACTCCTCGAGCCGCGACAGCACCTCGTCGCGTGCGGACTTCTGGCCGCACCACCAGGTCGCGATGTGCGGGATCTTGAGATCCTCACCGAGCACGCGCCGCGCAAGGCTCGGCAGGAAGCCGAGCAGCGCGCGCGCCTCGAGCACACCAGAACCCGGCATGTTGGCGATCACCACACCGCCCTTGCGCACGACGTCCATCAGGCCGGCGACGCCGAGTCGCGAGCCGGCATCGAGTTCGAGCGGATCGAGCGAGTTGGAATCGAGCCGCCGCAGCAGCACGTCGACGCGCTTCAGGCCGGCGACGGTGCGGATGTGCACGCGGTCGCCGCTGACGGCGAGATCGTCGCCCTCGACCAGCAGGAAGCCGAGATAGCGCGCCAGCGTCGCGTGCTCGAAATAGGTCTCGCTGAACATGCCCGGCGTGAGCACGCCGATGCGCGGCTCGTCACGATCGGCGCTGGCGCGCAGAGCATCGCGGAATGCTTCGAAGAACGGCGCGAGCCGCTCCACGTTCATGGACTTGTAGATCGAGGAGAAGGCGCGCGACAGCACGAGCCGATTTTCTAGCGCATAGCCCATGCCGGACGGCGCCTGGGTGCGGTCGTTGAGCACCCACCAGCCGCCGTCGGGCCCGCGGCCGATATCGGCGGCGTAGATGCTGAGGAAGCGGCCGCCGGGCGGTTTGACGCCGCAGACCGGGCGCAGATATTCGCTGGACCCGGCGACGGCGGCTGCCGGCAGCGCGCCGCTCGCCACCAGCCGTCCCTCGCCATAGATGTCCTGCAGCACCCGTTCGAACAGTTCGGCGCGCTGGACGATGCCCTGGGACAGTTGCGCCCATTCGGACTCGTCGATCAGCAGCGGCAGATGGCTCAGCGGCCACGATCGCTCGGCGTTGTCGCCCGGCGAGCGATAGGTGACGCCGGCTTCGCGCAGATGGCGATCGGCGGAGGCGAAGCGGCGCTCGATGTCACTCGGCGCGAGTGCGGCGAAGGTCTCGGCAAAGCGGGTCCAGACCGGTCGCGGACGGCCGTCGGCCCCGATGAACTCATCGGGGATGCCGGGGAGCCGGGCATAGTCGCGGGCCCAATGCTCGGCCCGGCGCAGCGGAGAACGTGCCGCCGGCCGACCGGCGGCGCTCGCTCCCTGGTCCTGGCCGCTCGAGCCGTCCATACCCTGGTCCTCCGCACAAACTCCGTGCCATCAATGCAGGAGCGGCCTGCGCAAGTCGAGGGTCATCGGGAATTCATTTGTGCGTTCCTCCGGCGGCAGCGCGATTCGTCCCGGAGTGTGGCCGTGATCCTGGAAGCGGGCGAGCCGCCGTGCCTCCGCCTCGTAGGAGTTGATCGGCTTGGTATCGTAGTTGCGGCCGCCGGGATGGGCGACGTGATAGACGCAGCCGCCCAGCGAACGGCCGTTCCAGGTGTCGATCAGGTCGAAGGTCAGCGGCGCATGCACCGGGATCGTCGGGTGCAGGCCGGAGGCCGGCTGCCATGCCTTGAAACGAACCGCCGCCACCGCTTCCGCCGACCGTCCGGTCGAGGTCATCGGCATCCTCCTACCATTGCAGGTGATGAGGTGGCGGCCTTCGATGAAACCTTCGGCTTTGACCTGAAGTCGCTCGACCGAGGAATCGACATAGCGCACGGTGCCGCCCGCGGCGCCCTCCTCGCCCAGCACGTGCCAGGGCTCCAGCGCCTGCCGCAGCTCCAGGGTCACGCCGCCATGCTGCACGCGGCCGAAGGTCGGAAAGCGAAATTCGAGCTGCGCCTGGTACCATTCCGGCGAGAAGTCGTAGCCGGACGACCGCAGCTCATCCAGGACATCAAGAAAGTCTTCCCAGATGAAGTGCGGCAGCATGAAGCGGTCGTGCAGCGCCGTGCCCCAGCGCACGAACCGGCCGTCCTGCGGCTCGCGCCACAATTTGGCGATCAGCGCACGGATGAGAAGCTGCTGCGCCAGCGACATGCGCGGATCGGGCGGCATTTCGAGCGCGCGGAACTCCACGAGTCCGAGCCGGCCCGTCGGTCCCTCCGGCGAGTACAGCTTGTCGATGCAGATCTCCGAGCGGTGGGTATTGCCGGTGATGTCGACGAGCAGATGCCTGAACAGCCGGTCGACCAGCCACAGCGGCACGCTCTGCCCGATCCGAGGCACGTTGGCGAGCGCGATCTCGAGCTCATAAAGGCTGTCGTGGCGCGCCTCATCGATGCGCGGAGCCTGGCTGGTCGGCCCGATGAACATGCCGGAGAACAAATAAGACAGCGACGGGTGCCGCTGCCAATACAGGACGAGACTCTTCAGCAGATCGGGGCGACGCAGGAAGGGCGAATCCTGCGGCGAGCTGCCGCCGACGACGACATGATTGCCGCCGCCGGTGCCGGTGTGGCGGCCGTCGATCAGGAAGCGATTGGCGCCGAGCCGCACCTTCTCGGCATCCTCATACAGCCCGAAAGTGATGTCGACCAATTGCCGCCAGCTCGCGGCCGGCTGGATGTTGACCTCGATCACGCCGGGATCGGGCGTGACCTTGATGACCTCGATGCGCGGATCGAACGGCGGTGCATAGCCCTCCACGTGAACCTTGATCTGCATCGACTCGGCCGTCGCTTCGACCGTTGCGACCAGCTCCAGGTAGTCCTCGATGGTTTCGACCGGCGGCATGAACACGCAGAGAATGCCATCGCGGATCTCGACCGACATCGCAGTGCGGACGCCGAGCCCTCCCCAGTACTGATACTGAACGTCCTGCTGCGGCTTCGGCGCGCGATGGAGCTTCGGCAGCGGCGGTACCTGCGGCACGATCACCGGACGCCCCTGCGTGAACATCGGCAGCGGCCCGCGCTGCTCCATCGGGTCCTGCTCGTGGATGTACGGGAAATCCTCCGGCGGAATGTGGGCCAGCGAGCCGATCGGCAGCCGCAGGCCGAGCGGTGAGTCGCCGGGAATCAGGAACAGCCGCTTGCGCCGCAGGCCCCAGCGCTCGCTGCGCCAGCGCCGCGGCTGTGCATTCCAGCGCTGGATCGGCAGCACGAAGCCGCGCGGAATGTGCAGCCCTTCATCGAACACCCGCGCCATCCGCGCGCGTTCCTCGGGATCGGCGAGCTTGGAGTCGAGCGCATCGACGTTCTCGGGCAGTGCGGCTTCCTTCTGCAGCCAATGCGCGGGATCTTCGAACGCGGGCAGCACGTAGTCCGGTTCGAGCCCGAGCGTCTCGGCGGCCGTGTCGAGGAAACGCTCCGCATCCTGGATCGTCGCCCTGCGCGGGCCATCGACGCTGGCGATCAGATCCGGATTGCGCCAGATCGGCTCACCATCCTTGCGCCAATACAGTCCGAACGCCCAGCGCGGCAGGCTTTCGCCGGGATACCACTTGCCCTGTCCGTAATGCAGCAGGCCACCGGGCGCGAAACGCGCGCGCAGACGCCGGATCAGGCTGTCCGCGAGCCCGCGCTTGGCCGGGCCGACGGCAGCCGTATTCCACTCCGCCGATTCCATGTCGTCGATCGACACGAAGGTCGGCTCGCCGCCCATCGTGAGGCGCACGTCGTTTTCGGCGAGATCGGCATCGACGGCTTCGCCGAGGCGGTCGAGCCGGTCCCACGCCTCATCCGAAAATGGCCGGGTAATCCGCGGCGCTTCGCGGATGCGCCTCACATTCATCTCGAAGTTGAAGTTGACCTCGGCAACTCCGGCACTGCCGCTGATCGGCGCGGCCGAGTGATAGTGGGGAGTCGCAGCAACGGGGATGTGTCCTTCGCCCGCCAGCATGCCCGAGGTGACGTCGAAGCCTATCCATCCAGCGCCGGGCAGATAGACCTCGGCCCAGGCATGCAGATCGGTGAAATCATTCTCGACCTCGACCGGCCCCTCGATCGGATCGATGTCGGGACGAAGCTGAATCAAATAGCCGGAGACGAAGCGGGCGGCGAGCCCGAGATGCCGCAGCGTCTGGATCAGCAGCCACGCCGAGTCGCGGCAGGAGCCGGCGGCCGACGACAGCGTCTCCTCCGGCGTTTGAACGCCAGGCTCCATCCGGATGATATAACGAATCTTTTTCTGCAACTGCGCATTGAGTTCGACGAGATAGTTGACCGTGTTGTCCGCATCGCGGGGAATCGACTTCAAGTATTCCGCGAACAACGGCCCCGGCTCGATCGTCTCGAGATAGGGCGCCAGTTCCACCTTGAGGCCCTCCGGATAGGCGAAGGGAAAACTGTCGGCATAAGGCTCGACGAAGAAGTCGAACGGATTGATCACGGTCATCTGCGCCGTGAAGTCGACCTCGATTTTGAGTTCGTTCACCTTCTCGGGGAAAACGTAGCGGGCCAGCCAATTGCCTTGCGGATCCTGCTGCCAGTTCACGAAATGGTTGGGCGGCGTGACCTTGAGCGAATAGCTCAGCACGGGGGTCCTGGTATGTGGTGCAGGACGCAGGCGGATGGTCTGCGGGCCCAGTTCGACCGGACGATCATATTTGTAATGAGTGACGTGATGTAATGCGACGTAGATTGACACGAGGTTTCGGCGCTCCAGCAACTTTTTTGAGCAGATCATTGCCGTGCTTATGGATCAAGCACTAACAAAGGGCAGAGCTGCCTATTGAACTATCCTAAGCCCGAAAGGCGGCATTTGGCACCGTCCAGGAGCTGATCCTCCCCCATCAGGTGCTTCCGATGCACGCACCGGTCGCCTTTCCGACCGCTGCGCGCCCAAATCCGGCCGGCCCAAAGAACGAGAGAGGAACAAACAACCACTCCAGCCGCGTCGGCAAGAGTTGTCCACAGGACGGCGCGCAGGCGCTCACGGAAGATTGACCAGCACGTCAAAGCAGGGATTAACCCCGAATAATGAACTAACAAGAACTAATAGCGTTGCATTTGCCGCAATCGCTTGATAGCTCGACTACACATGCTATTTAGGACCATCATTGCCAAAAGGAGAATCAAGTGGCGAAGACAGCTAAGAAGGCAGCTACCAAGAAGTTGGCGCGGAAACCCTACACGCCCGCCGACATCAAGCTGCTGAAGCAGCACTCGAAGTCCAAGACCCCGGTCGCCAAGATCGCCAAGGCGATGAAGCGGACCGAAGGCTCGCTCCGTCAGAAGGCTCTGGCGCTCGGCATCGGCCTGGGCCACCAGCGGTAAATTGCTCGGCGCCGCTGTCGCGCGAGCGTCGGCAGGGCCAGCCCATGACGGACTGCCCACGACGGCCAGCCCATGGCGGCGCGCTCACCTGTCATCTGATCTCAGTTGCGATCCAGTCTCAGTTAACTTGCGATCTCAGCTGCGATCAGATGCCGGGGCACCGGACCGCAGCCCAGATAGGTGCCGCCGAATAGCTGAGTGATCCAGCTACATCGTCGCGCCGAGCACCCAGGGCGCGAACTCGGCCCCGCCGAAATCGAAGCTCTCGCTCTTGGTCGGCTGCCCCGAGGCGGTCTTCAACATCAATTCGAAGATGCGCTGGCCGCATTCCTGCACCGTCTCCTCGCCGTCGAGGATGGTGCCGCAATTCACGTCCATGTCGTCTTCCATCCGCTTGTACATCGGCGTGTTGGTCGCGAGCTTGATGGACGGCGCCGGTTTGCAGCCGAACACGCTGCCGCGGCCGGTGGTGAAGCAGACGAGATTGGCGCCGCCGGCCACCTGCCCCGTCGCCGCAACCGGGTCGTAACCGGGCGTGTCCATGAACACGAAGCCCTTCTTGGTGACGGCTTCCGCATAATGCAGCACGTCGACCAGATTGGTGCTGCCGGCCTTGGCCATCGCGCCGAGCGACTTCTCGAGAATCGTCGTCAGGCCGCCGGCCTTGTTGCCCGGGCTGGGATTGGCGTTCATCTCCGCGCCCTCGCGCGCCGTATACTCTTCCCACCAGCGCATCAGGGAGACGAGTTTCTCGCCGACGTCGCGGCTGACTGCGCGGCGCGTCAGCAGATGCTCGGCGCCGTAGGTCTCGGGCGTCTCCGACAGGATCACTGTGCCACCATGTCGCACCAGCAGATCGCTTGCCGCACCGAGCGCCGGATTGGCCGAGATGCCGGAATAGCCGTCGGACCCACCACATTGAAGGGCGACCGTCAGTTCGCTGGCCGGAACCGTCTCGCGCTTGACCCTGTTGGCGTCGGTGAGCGCTTCCCTGACGAAAGCGATGCCGGCCTCGACGGTCTTGCGGGTGCCGCCGACCTCCTGGATGTCCATGGCGCGCAGGCGGCCGGCGAGCTTCTGCTCCTCCATCAATCCGCCGATCTGATTGGCCTCGCAACCAAGGCCGAGCACGATCACCGCAGAGAAGTTCGCGTGCCGCGCGTAGCCGCCGAGGGTTCGCCGCAGCAGCTTCAGCGGCTCGTCGAGCGTCATGCCGCAGCCGGTCTTGTGCGTCAGCGCCACGACGCCGTCGACGTTCGGGAAGTCGGCGAGCGGATCGTCACCGGTGAAGGGATTGCGCTTGAACACGTCGGCAACGAGGCCCGCGACATGCGCGCTGCAGTTCACCGAGGTCAGAATGCCGATGTAGTTGCGGGTCGCGACCCGGCCATCGGGCCGGCGAATGCCCTCGAACGTCGCCGGAAGATCGAAATTCGGCGTCGGCTTCACGTCAACGCCATAGGCGTAGTCCTTGGCGAAATCGCCCATGCCGCAGTTCTGCGTATGAACGTGCTGCCCGGGCGCGATCGGCGCGGTCGCGAAGCCGATGATCTGGCCGTAGCGGCGGATGGGCTCGCCCTGTGCGATCGGACGCACCGCGACCTTGTGACCGGCCGGAATCCGGTCGGTCGTGGTGACCCCATCGGCGATCGACAGCCCCGGGGGCAGGCTGGCGCGCGCGATCAGGACGCTGTCCTCGGGATGAAGACGGATGACGGGGGTGGGAGCCATGGCTGTCTCTCTCGTATCAATACGTCGATCGCGAACACATATGCGAATGGCGAGCGGCTCATAGCGAATGGACGGATCCCCGTTCGCTACGCCCTCCTCGCCATTCGCCTTTCTCGTTACGCTTTGCCGCCGGATTCCTTGCGGGTCTGCGCGACCTGCTGGCGGGCATAGACCTGCATCAGGCCGACCTCGTTCGACAAGGTCACGAGCTTGAAGCCCATGTTGATGGCGCGGACCGCACCCTCGGCGCCGCTGCAGTGAATGCCGGGATTGAGCCCACGCTTGCCACACTCCTTCACGATCTTCTCATAGATCTTGAGGATTTCCGGCTCGTCACGATCGAGCTTCGGCACCAGGCCATAGGAAAAGCCGAGATCGGAGGGCCCGATATAGACGCCGTCGATGCCTTCGACATCGAGAATGGCTTCCATGTTCTCGACCGCGGTCCTGGTCTCCATCATCGGCAGCAGCACGATCTCGTCGTTGGCCGTCTTCTGATACTCGCCCGCACCACCATACATGCCCGAGCGGATCGGACCGTTGGAGCGCACACCCTTCGGCGGATATTTGGAATAGGAAACGAGGTTGCGCGCTTCCTGCGCTGTGTTGACCATCGGGCAGATGACACCATAGGCGCCGCCATCGAGCACCTTGCCGATGATGCCGGGCTCATTCCACGGCACGCGCACCATCGGCGTGACCGGATGGCCATGCATGGCCTGGAAGCATTGCACCATCGACAGATAGTCCTGCACCCCGTGCTGCATGTCCACGGTGACGCTGTCGAAGCCGCACTGAGCCACGACCTCCGCGGAGAAGCCCGAGGGGATCGCGAGCCAGGCATTCACCACCGTCTTGCCTTCGGCCCAGAGTTGCTTGACCTTATTGTTCGCCACGACTGCGTTTCCTTCCCTTGTTGTTCAACCGATCCGTCTCGTTAGAATTCGTTCTCGCCGATGGCGCAACGCAATGCAATCCCGCTCAATCTGAGCATGGATGCTTCGCACCACCCGCAGTCACACTGATTTCACGATGTCGCCCGCTGAATGCTCGCTTCGCTGACACCCACTTCGCGTGCCGTGTTCACTATTGCCGCCCAGGTGTCATCGGGCAAGGGCACGCCATTGGCCGTACGCTCGGCCCGCATCTTGCGCTCGGGATCGCCCGGCACCAGCACCTGATCAACGCCGGAGACCGGCTTGGTCGCCCGGATGAAATCCGTATAGCGGCTGATCTCACCATCAAAGAAGCTCGCCGGATCGACCACCTTCGGGTCGATGTAGATCGCGAGCATGCCGTTGGCAAAGCGCCGATTTGCCGACGTCGCCCCGGTGCCGGTCAAGGCGCCGCCGAGCAGCTCGCAGATGAAGGCGAGACCAGAGCCCTTGTGCTCGCCGAAGGCGCGGATCGCTCCCGTCCCCTTGGTGTGGTCGCGCGTCCCCTCGGCCTCATAGGGTCCATAGAGCACCGCCGGATCCTCGCTGAGCGTCCCGTCGGCATCGATCAAGGCGCCCTTGGGCAGCTTCTTGCCGCCGCGGCTCGCCACCAAGACCTTTCCCTCGGCCACGATCGAGGTCGCGAAATCGAGCACGATGGGATCCTTTCCCTGGCGCGGAATGCCGACACAATATGGCGCGGTGGAGAACCGCTTCTCGACTCCGCCATAGGGCGCCACCAGCAGTGAACCTGCGGCCGTGACGAAATGAATGGAGACGAGCCCCTCGGCGGCGGCCATTTCCGCCCAGTCGCCGACCCGGCCGAGATGGCCGGAATTGCGCAGCGCCAACGCAGCCAAGCCGCCCTTCTTGCAACGCTCGATGCCGATCCTCACGGCCTGTGGTGTCACGGTCTGACCGTAGCCGAACTTGCCGTCGACGACCACCAGCGACGGGGTGTCGACCACGACCTCTGCGGTCTGGTTGGGCACGATCGAACCCATCTTCTGCCAACGGATATAGACGGGCACGCGGATCACACCGTGGCTGTCATGCCCTGTCAGGTTGGCCGTCGTCAGATAGGTCGCGATCCGGCGGGCCTCCTCCGGCGAGGAATTGGCGTGTTCAAAGACGTCGGCAACGAAATCGATGAGATGCGCAACCTTGATAGTGACCATGACAACTCGCGGGTTCGATCAGCATGCGAAAACAGAGTTAGCATGGTTTGCCATGCCTGCGACGCACGCCCTCTCCGCTGGACTGCATCGCTTCTTATCAAAACGCCGAACGGCCTGCCAAGCATGAGACCGCGTCATTGCGCTTGGTCCGCGGCAGATCAGCCATCGCCGTCGTCGGAGGCGTCGAGATCGCCGCCGATGCTCTGCTCCAGCTCGCCCAGCATCTTGTGCAATGCGGCAAGCTTGCGGGCGCCATACCGGCTGGCAATCGATGCATAGATCGCCTCTGAGCTCGGCGCGACCTGTGCGATCAGCTTCATGCCCTTGGCCGAGATCGACAACACGCCCCTGCGCATGTCGCGGCTATCGACTTCGCGCTGAATCAGGCCGCGCGCCTCGAGATCGCGCAGGATGCGGGACAGGCTGGGCCCGAGCAGGAACGCGACCCTCGCCAGCTCCGTCACCTCGATCACATCGACCGCCGCCAGCGCGCGCAAGATACGCCATTGCTGCTCGGTCAGGCCGTGCTGTCGCAGATTGGGGCGAAACTGCCGCATCACGGCCTCACGCGCCCGCAACAAGGCCATCGGCAGCGACTGCGAGAAGTCGCGCATCGGCACCTTGCGCGCTTCCTTCGCAGCCTGCCTGGCGACCTTGGCCCTGGTCTCGCTCACATCAATCTCCTCAATCTCCCGTGGGCCATTCTGAACATTTGCACTGCAGCAAACGTCCTTTCGGTTTGCCGACTGAAACTTAACATGTTAATCATCTGCCGCCATCTCTTTTCTGAGCGATAGACCATGCCTCTTGCGAGCGACCAGATTCATAGCTGCGCCTTACGCCTGGATCAGGCCGAAAAGAGCCGCCGCCAGATCAGGCAGTTGTCGCAGGAGTTTCCCGATATCACCATCGCAGATGCCTATGCGATCCAGGAAGCCTGGATCAGCATCAAGGTGGCCGCGGGCCGCGTCATCAAGGGTCACAAGATCGGGTTGACATCGAAGGCGATGCAGAGCGCGCTGAACATCGATGAACCGGATTCGGGCGTGCTGCTCGACGACATGTTCTTTGCCGATGGCGGGCTGGTGCCGTCCGACCGCTTCATCGCGACGCGTATCGAGGCGGAGCTTGCCTTCGTCATGAAGCACCGTCTGTCTGGACCGGACTGCACCTTGTTCGACGTACTCAACGCGACGGATTTCGTGGTGCCGGCACTCGAGATCCTGGATACGCGGATCGAGCGGGTGGATCCCGCGACCAAGGCGACCCGCAAGATCTTCGATACGATCGCCGACAACGCCGCCAATGCCGGCATCGTGCTCGGCGGCCGGCCGCTGCGGCCGCTCGATGCCGACCTGCGCTGGATCGGCGCACTCTGTTATAAGAACGGTCAACTGGAAGAGACCGGCTTGGCCGCCGGCGTGCTGAACAACCCGGCAACGGCCGTTGCGTGGCTCGCCAACAAGATCGCGGCAAGTGGATTCGCGCTGGAGCCGGGACAGGTGGTCCTTGCCGGCTCGTTCATCCGGCCGATCGAGGCGCGCAAGGGCGACACGATCCAGGCCGACTACGGCCCGTATGGGACGGTGAGCTGTTACTTCGCCTGAAGCCTGCCCCGGAGCGACCGCATCATGCCGCATTTCAGCATCGAATACTCCGCCAATCTCGACGCCTTTGTCGTGATGGCCAACGTCTGCGAAGTGGTCCGCAAGGCCGCCAGCGAGACCGGGATCTTTCCGATCGGCGGCATCCGCGTGCGCGCGATCCGCTGCGAGCACTACGCGATCGCCGACGGCAAGCCCAACTCCGCCTTCCTCGCCATGCTGCTGCGGCTCGGCGAAGGCCGCGACCTCGCGGCACGGCAGAAGGCCGGCGAGCACGTCTTCAAGGCACTCTCGGCGTATCTCGATCCGGTCTTCGCAAGCACCAAGTTCGCATTGTCCTTCGACATGCAGATCAACGACGCCGCGACCAGCTGGAAGCGCAACAACATCCACGACGCCCTGAAAGCGGAGGCATCCCATGGATAAGGCCACCCCCAAGACCGACATCTACAAGGCCAATCTCGACCGTGCCGCTCCCCTGCTCGCGAAGCTGAAGGACGAGGGCATCGGCCACTTCATCGACGGCAAGGTGGTGCCGGCGATCTCGGGCGCGACGTTCGAGACGAAGTCCCCGATCGACGGCACTGTTCTGGCCAAGGTCGCTCGCGGCAATGCAGAGGACATCGACCGCGCGGCGACATCGGCCGCACTCGCCTTCAGATCCTGGCGCGACATGGCGCCGGCGATGCGGCGCAAGCTGCTGCATCGCGTGGCCGACGCGATCGAGGATCATGCCGACGACATCGCCGTGCTCGAATGCATCGACACCGGGCAGGCCTATCGCTTCATGGCCAAAGCCGCGGTCCGCGCGGCGGAAAACTTCCGCTTCTTCGCCGACAAATGCACCGAGGCGCGTGACGGCCTGAGTACGCCGAGCGACGAGCATTGGAACATCTCGACGCGGGTGCCGATCGGCCCGGTCGGCGTGATCACGCCATGGAACACGCCGTTCATGCTGTCGACCTGGAAGATCGCCCCGGCGCTCGCGGCCGGCTGCACGGTCGTACACAAGCCGGCGGAATGGTCGCCGATCACGGCGCAGTGGCTGGCCAAGCTCGCCAAGGACGCCGGCATTCCCGACGGCGTCCTCAACACCGTTCATGGCTTCGGGGAGGAGGCCGGCAAGGCGCTGACCGAGCATCCCGCGATCAAGGCAATCGGCTTCGTCGGCGAGAGCTCGACGGGATCTGCGATCATGGCGCAGGGCGCACCGACCCTGAAGCGGGTGCATTTCGAACTCGGCGGCAAGAACCCGGTGATCGTGTTCGACGATGCCGATCTCGACCGCGCGCTCGATGCCGTCGTGTTCATGATCTACTCGCTCAACGGTGAGCGCTGCACCTCATCCAGCCGCCTGCTGGTGCAGCAGAGTATCGCCGAGACCTTTACGGCCAAGCTTGCGGCGCGCGTGCGTGCGCTGAAAGTGGGTCATCCGCTCGATCCCGCCACCGAGATCGGGCCGCTGATCCACGAGCGGCATCTCGCCAAGGTCTGCTCCTATGTCGACGTTGCACGCGAGGACGGTGCGATCATCGCCGTCGGCGGCAAGCGGTTCGACGGCCCGGGCGGCGGGCACTACGTCGAGCCGACGCTGGTGACCGGCGCGCGCCAGACCATGCGCGTGGCGCAAGAAGAGGTGTTCGGGCCGTTCCTCACCGTGATCCCGTTCCGCGACGAGGCTGACGCGATCGCGGTCGCCAATGACGTGCAATACGGCCTCACCGGCTATGTCTGGACCGGCGACATGGGCCGCGCGCTGCGCGTCGCCGACGCGCTGGAAGCCGGCATGATCTGGCTGAACTCGGAGAATGTCCGCCACCTGCCAACCCCGTTCGGCGGCATGAAGGCATCGGGCATCGGCCGCGACGGCGGCGACTATTCGTTCGACTTCTACATGGAGACCAAGCACGTTTCGCTCGCGCGCGGCACCCACAAGATCCAGCGGCTCGGCGTCTAAGGAGAACTGCCCATGACCTCCCCTCGCCTCGCCACCTATGCCGTCGATGGTTCGGTCCGCTACGGGCTCGTGACCGACACCGGCCTCGTCGATCTCTCCGCGCGCTTTGCCAAGGACTATCCGACCCTGCGCGAGGCGATTGCCGCCGGCGCCCTGCCCCGGCTGATCGATGCTGCAGCCGGCTTGTCGCCGGATCACGGCCTCGACGCGATCACCTGGCAGCCGCCGATCCCCTCGCCGGAGAAGATCATCTGCATCGGCGTCAACTATCCGGACCGGAATGCCGAATACAAGGATGGCCAGGACGCGCCGAAATATCCGTCGATGTTCATGCGGACGCCGCGCTCCTTCGTCGGCCATGAAACGCCCCTGGTGCGTCCCTGCGCTTCGCCGCAGCTCGACTATGAAGGCGAGCTCGTGCTGATCATCGGCAAGGCCGGCCGTCACATCCCGGAGGCCCAGGCGCTGGATCACATCGCCGCACTCACGCTTTGCAACGAGGGCACCATCCGCGACTGGGTGCGGCATGCCAAGTTCAACGTCACCCAAGGCAAGAACTTCGATTCGACCGGCAGCCTCGGGCCTTGGATCGTGCCCTACACGAATGAGAGCCAGATTGCCGATATCCGGCTGACGACGCGCGTCAATGGCGAATTGCGCCAGGACGACCGCACCTCACGGCTGATCTTCGGCTTCCGCTACCTCATCAACTACATCTCGACCTTCACCACGCTCGTCCCCGGTGACGTGATCGTGACGGGCACGCCCACCGGCGCCGGTGCACGGTTCGATCCGCCGCGTTATCTGAAGCCCGGCGACGTCGTCGAGATCGAAGCCGAGGGCGTCGGCACCTTGCGCAATGGCGTCGTCGACGAAGCTCTGTAAAGTCAGCAACGGAATGTCAGCATGACCACCATGACCGGCGGCGAAGCCATCGTCAGCGGGCTCGTCGCCCACGGCGTCGACACCGTGTTCGGCCTGCCTGGAGCGCAGGTCTATGGCCTGTTCGATGCCTTCCACCAGGCGCAGCTCAAGGTCGTCGGCGCCCGCCACGAACAGGCCTGCGGCTACATGGCGTTCGGCTATGCCCGCGCCAGCGGCAGGCCCGGCGTGTTCAGCGTCGTGCCGGGTCCCGGCGTGCTCAACGCCGGCGCGGCACTGCTCACCGCCTTCGGCTGCAACGAACCGGTGCTTTGTCTCACGGGCCAGGTGCCGACCGACTATCTCGGCCGCGGCCGCGGCCATCTGCACGAGATGCCGGACCAGCTCGCGACCCTGCGCACCTTCGTCAAATGGGCCGAGCGCATCGAATACCCCGACAGCGCGCCGACGCAGGTCGCGCGCGCGTTCCAGGAGATGATGTCGGGGCGGCGCGGCCCCGCTGCGCTCGAGATGCCGTGGGACGTGTTCACGCAGAAGGCGGCCACCGCCGCGGCGATGCCGCTGGCACGGTTCGCGCCGCCGCAGCCCGATCCCGACCGCATCGCCAAGGCGGCCGGGCTGATCACGTCCGCGAAGGCGCCGATGATCTTCGTCGGCTCAGGCGCAATCGAGGCGCGCGAGGACATCCTCGAGCTCGCCGAGATGATCGACGCGCCGGTCGTCGCCTTCCGGTCCGGGCGCGGCATCGTCTCCAATGCACACGAGCTCGGACTGACGATGGCTGCTGCCTACAAGCTCTGGCCGGCGACCGATCTGATGATCGGCATCGGCACCCGCATGGAGCTGCCGACCACGTTCCGCTGGCCGTTCAAGCCGGATGGATTGAAGTCGATCCGCATCGACATCGACCCGGTGGAGATGCGGCGCCTGATCGTCGACGCCGGCATCGTCGCCGATGCCAAGGCGGGCACGGCCGCGCTCGTCGCTGCTGTGAGCAAGGCGGGGTACCGCAAGAGCTCGGGACGCCGCGCCGCGATCCGGGAGGTCACCGCAGCGACCTTGCAGGAGATCCAGAAGGTACAGCCGCAGATGGCCTATCTGAACGTGCTCCGCGAGGTGCTGCCGCGCGACGCCATCGTCACCGACGAACTGTCGCAGGTCGGCTTCGCCTCCTGGTACGGCTTTCCCGTCTACGAGCCGCGCACCTTCATCACCTCGGGCTATCAGGGCACGCTCGGCGCGGGTTTTCCCACCGCGCTCGGTGCCAAGGTGGCGCATCCCGACAGACCTGTGATCGCGATCACCGGCGATGGCGGTTTCATGTTCGCCGTGCAGGAGCTGGCGACTGCCGTGCAATACAACATCGGCGTCGTCACCCTGGTGTTCAACAACAATTCCTATGGCAATGTCCGGCGCGACCAGCGTGAGCGCTTCGACGGCCGCGTCGTCGCCTCCGATCTCGTCAATCCGGATTTCGTCACGCTCGCCGAATCCTTCGGCGTCGCCGCCAGCAAGGTCACGTCACCCGATCAGTTCAAATCCGCGCTCGAGACGGCGCTGGCGCATGGCGGGCCATATCTGATCGACATCGAGGTGCCGCGCGACTCCGAGGTCTCGCCCTGGGCCTTCATCCATCCGTCGAAGCCTCCAGGGATCTGATCGACCTCACGGCGGGGACGCGCGGCGTCCCTGCAATCCGGCGGCGGCCATCGCCAGCAGGCCCGCGCCGGCCACGAGCCAGCACGCGACCGGCGCCCACTGCACCAGCGGCGCATAGTCTGGCAACTTCTGCAGACCGCCGGCGACGGCAGCGATCCGCGCGAAGGTTGCCAGCGCCAGCGCCGAGAACACGAGCCCGGTCACCTTGCCCTCGGCGCCGTTCGTCCCGATCGCGAGCGCCGCGGAAATGGCGCTCATCATCATGCAGCCCCAGGCCGCCCCGGCGATGAACTGCGCCACGATCAGCACGGTCAATGCGCCCGCGAGCTCGGCGATCACGATCGCGAGCGCACCGAGCAGACCGGCGAATCCCATCACGATGAGCCCGCCGCGATGCTTGACGACCACGCTGGCCGGGAACAGCACGAGGTTGAAGCCGATCCAGAACACCGGCATCAGCCAGGAAAGGTCCTCCGGCCTGGCGAAGCGGAGATAGAAGGCCGAGCTGTTGATGCTGAAATGCAGCTGGTAGCCGAGCGCGAGGATCACCATGGCGCCGATGAACAGCAGGGGCAGTCCCCGCAGTGGCCTGGGCTCGAGCTTGGCCGCTGCTTGCGCTGCCCGACCGCTATCCTGCGGAATGCGCGAGAGACCGAGCGCCGTCAGCAGCAGCACGGCCGATGAGATGACGAACGGCAGGCGCGGATCGTAGTCGCGCAGGATCACGCCGAGATAGGGCGACACGGCGCCGGCCACGCCATAGCCGAGCATGACCAGCGCTGCCAGGAACGGAATGGCCGGCCGGGCCGCATGGCGCCCGAGCAGCGTCAAGGGCGGCGCGCGCAAGACCGACGAGGTCAGCGCCCAGATCGCGATCAGTCCGATGAAGACCGCTGGACCTGCGGACGCCGCCACGAAAGGCAGCGCGACAAAGGCGGCGCAGGATACCGCAGTCAGCAGGCCGATGAAGAGACCGAACCGCGCGGCGGCGCGCCCGATGCGATCGGCCGCAAGTCCCATCGCGGTATCGGACAATGTGAAGATCGCCTGGTCCAGCATCAGGATCAGAACGACGGCGGAGGGCGCGATGCCGGCCTGGGCGGCGAGCTTCGGCAGATAGATCACGTAGGTCGTCCACAGCAGCGTGAACACCAGCTGCAGCAGCGCAAGGTGAAGTCCTATTCGCGCCGCCGCAGGCGCCCGCTCGTCCGCAAGTTCGACAGTGCTCATGGCCCCTCTCCCGGGCGCAGCATAGAGCCAGGGATGCCCGCTGCAAAATGAGGAACGTCACAGAGCGGCCAGGACTATCGGGCGCGGCGGAACGTCAGGTTGATGCGCCGGCGGCCGAGCCGAGCATGCTCGCCATCGGCGAGCGGCGCGACGCCGTGAAAGGCGAGCCGCGCCGGGCCGCCCCAGACGACGACGTCGCCATGGGCCAGCCGATAGCGTTGCGTCTTGTCGGAGCGCTTGAGGCCGCCGAACAGGAACGTCGCGGGAAGGCCCAATGACACCGAGACGATCGGCGCGCCGACGTCGCGCTCGTCGCGATCCTGATGCAGCGACATCTTGGCGCCGGGCTCGTAGCAATTGATCAGGCAGGCATCGGGCGCGAAGGCGGCAAAGCCTGCCTCGCTCGCCGCCTGCTCGGCGAGCTGTCGCAACAGCGGCGGCATCGCCGGCCACCTCTGTCCGCTGTCTGGATCAACGGGATCGTAGCGATAGCCGCTGCGGTCCGTCACCCAGCCGACCGAGCCGCAATTCGTCATGGCCACCGACATCTGGTGCCCGCCGGGCGTGATCATCCGGCGGAACGGCGCCTGCGCGGTGATCGCCTCGATCGCGGCCAGAAGCTCCGTCGCATGTGGCTGCGCAAAACCACGCAGCAGCACCGCGCCGGGCGCGAGCGGCTCGCGCGCCGGTCCGGCGATCTCAAATCCATCGAACAGATCCGTCATATGCTACTTCGCATCGTGAAAGATCACGCCGAGCGTATGCCGCCGGCCGGAACGCAGCCGGCTCACGCCATGACGCATGTTGACACGGTAGCTGCCGCGCGTGCCCTGGACCGGGCGATTGTGGACCGCGAACACCACCGCATCGCCCTGCCGGAGCGGCACCACCTCGGCGCGCGACTGCATGCGCGGCCGCTGCTCGGTCAGCACGAACTCGCCTCCCTCGAAATCGCGCCCCGGCTCCGACAGCAGGATCGCGACCTGCAGCGGAAACACGTGCTCGCCATAGAGATCCTGATGCAGGCAGTTGTAGTCGCCCTCGACATATTGCAGCAAGAGCGGCGTTGGCCGCGTCTGGCCGGCCTGATGACAGCGCGCCAGGAAGTCGTCGTGCTCGGCGGGATATTGGATGTCGATCCCCATCGTCGCATTCCAGCGGTTGGCGATCGCGACCAGATGCGAATAGAGCCGCGGCCGCAACTGCGCGATCGGATCGGGCAGCGGATAACTGAAATATTTGTACTCGCCGCGGCCGAAACCATGCCGCGCCATGACGACGCGGCTGCGGAAGTGCCGGTCGTCCGGATAGAGCGCCGCCAGGGCGCGGCAATCCTCCGACGACAGCAGCTGCGTCAACACGGCGCAGCCGCTGGAATCGAGATCGCGTTCGACCATCGCCCAATCGAGCTGGTCGATCCCGATCGCGGCGGGAGTATCGATGTCGAGCGCAGCCTGTTTGAGCCTGGTCATTCGGACATTCCAGCTGTCATTCCGGAGCGGCGCGAAGCGACGAGCCCGGAATCCATACGCACGGTCGTGGTTATGTATTCCGCGCCTGCGCGCAAGGGCGCGCATCCCGGAATGACGACAGTGTTACGGAGTGGCCAGCGGGGCACCACCCGATTTCCGGTAGCATCCATGTCGATGATACCGTAACGACGACAGGTTCCCATCCGGCGTCGGAACGCCGGGCTCTTTCCCTACTCAGCCCCGCACCACGCCCTCGATGCCCGCCGCGATCTCCAGCAGCTTGCGGTCGTGGCCGCCGGACTGCGCCAGCATCAGGCCGACCGGGACCTCGCCGTGGCGGTGCGCCGGCAGCGAGATGGCGCAGCCGTCGATCATGTTGATGAAGGTGCAATTGCGCAAAGCGCGGATGTTCTCGCGGGCGAAGGCCTGGTCGTCGGCGAGATCGGCGATGACAGGCGGCGCGTTGGCCGTGGTCGGCATCGCCAGCGCATCGTAGGGCGCGATGCGTGCAGCGGCGCGCTTCACCAGCGAGCGGCGCGCGTTGAGCATCTCGATGTAATCCGGCACGGTGATCGCCTCGCCGCGCATGATGCGGACGGACACGCGCGGATCGTAGACGTCGCCCTTGGCTGTCAGCAGGAAGCGGTGCCAGGCATAGCTCTCCGCGGCGGCGAAACCGCCCTTCATGCCGATCAGGCCGACGTCGAGGAACTCGGGGAATTCGATACGCTCGATGAGCGCCCCCTGCTTCGCCAGCGTCTGCAGCGCCCGCTCAAAGGTCTCGGCGACCTCGACATCGAGCTCGTCGAGCACGACCGTGGTGGGCACCGCAAGCCGCAAACCCTTCACCGGGCGCGACGCGAGCGGGCGGACCGGCTCGTCGGCCAGCACGGAATCGAGGACGGCACAGCAGGCGACCGTGTTGGCGAGCGGCCCAAAGCTGTCGAGCGTGGTCGACAGCGGCACGCCGCCGTCGAGCGGCACGCGGGCCTGCGTCGGCTTGTAGCCCGTGATGCCGTTGAAGGCCGCGGGAATGCGGCAGGAGCCGCCGGTGTCGGTGCCGAGCGCGCCATAGGCCATGCGATCGACGATCGAGACCGCGGCGCCCGACGACGAGCCGCCGGGCACATGGCCGACGTCGCGCTTCCAGGCGCTCTTCGGCGTGCCGTAATGCGGGTTGATGCCGATGCCGGAATAGGCGAACTCGGTCATGTTGGTGCGGCCGATCACGACGAAGCCGGCCCGGCGCAGCCGCGCCACCGCCGGCGCATCGGCCTCGGCCGGCGCGGAATCCTCCAGCGCCCTCGAGCCGGCGCGGGTGACCTGGCCCTTGATGTCGAACAGGTCCTTGATCGAGACCGGAATGCCGGCGTAGGGCGACGGCGCCGCATTGGCCTTGCGCAGCGCGTCCATGCCGTCGGCCGCCGCCAGCGCGGCCTCCTTGTCGACATGGATGAAGGCGCGCTGGCCCTCACCGGCGGGATCGGCGATCCGGGCGAGACACTCCTCCACCAGCTTGCGGGACGTGGTGCGACCGGCGGCGAGATCGTCGGCCAGCGCGGCCAGGGTCGGATTCGAAACGGTCATGGCATCCTATCGCGTGTCTGCGGCATCGGCCGCGATGTCCAGATCGAGCAGCGCGGAACTCAGCGACTTGCCGTGCGCATCCAGCGCGAGCGACCGGGTGACCCCGCCGCCGAGCGCCCGGCTCATCACGAAATTCAGCGCCGCAATGTTGGGCAGCTCATAGCGGACCACCTCGCCCTGGACAATGCCGGCGAAGTGCGCCTTCACCCGCTCGGCCGTGACTTGTGCGAGCAGCAGCGGGTAATCCTTGGGGTCGTAGGCGATGACCGAGATGTTCGAGGTGTCACCCTTGTCGCCGGTTCTGGAATGGGCGATGTCACGCAGCTTCATCTCGGCTCCGATCATACTCCCAGCATCAAAGACCAATTTTCATCAGGCGGCAATTGCCGTCCAAACACCTCTGCGCCTCCCGGAGGGCCGCATGCGTGGCGTGATGGACCGTTGACGCGTCTGCGTCAAATGGCGCATCACGGATGCAAAGGAGCGGGCGACGGAGCCCGCCGCAGGGAGGATCAACCGGGATGGCCGAGCCTATGCGTGCACGCCCCAAACCGACACCCGAGACGCAGCATTTCTGGGACGGTACCCGCGCCGGCGAATTGCGGCTGCAGCGCTGCGACGCCTGTGCCCACGTCTACTTCCCGCCGCGCCCATTCTGTCCGGCCTGCGCCAGCCGCAAGGTCAGCGTCTTCAAGGCCACGGGCAAAGGCACGCTCTACAGCTACGTCATCAACCATCGTCCCCCTGCGCCCGGCTTCACGCCGCCCTACGCCATTGCCGTCGTGGCGCTCGAAGAGGGCCCGCGCATGATGAGCAACATCACGGGCTGCCCGCAGACACCGGAGGCATTGGAGCTCGACATGGCCCTCGAAGTCACATTCGAGAAAATGGACGAGCAGATCACCCTGCCCCTGTTCCGGCCGGCGAAAGGATAGCGCCATGCGTCGAAACCAGGTGGCCGTGGTCGGCGCGGCCGAGACCACCGAGCTCGGAATCATCCCGACGATGTCGCAGATCCAGCTGCATGCGGACGCGGCGCTGAATGCCATCGCCGATGCCGGGCTCAAGCTGTCGGACATCGACGGCTTCGCCACCGCGGTCGAGACGCCGCAGCAGATCTGTCATTATCTCGGCATCACGCCGACCTGGGTCGATGGCACCTCGGTCGGCGGCTGCTCCTTCATGCTGCATGTCCGCCACGCCGCGGCTGCGATCGAGGCCGGCCTATGCAAGACCGTGCTGATCACCCACGCCGAGAGCGGCAAATCGATGATCGGCAAGCTGCCGCGCTCGATCCCGCCGGACAGCCTGCAGGGCCAGTTCGAGGCGCCGTTCGGCGTCTACGGGCCGCCCAGCATGTTCCCGATCCCCGTGCTGCGCTACATGAAGACGTACGGCATCACCCATGAGCAGTTGGCGATGGTTGCCGTCGTACAGCGCGAATGGGCGGCAAAGAACCCGCGCGCGATGATGAAGGACCCGATCACCGTCGAGGACGTGCTGAACTCGCGCATGATCGCCTACCCGTTCCGGCTGCTGCAATGCTGCCTCGTCACCGATGGCGGCGGCGCGCTGATCCTGACCTCGGCCGATCGCGCCAAGGATTTTCCGCAGAGGCCAGTCTATGTTCTCGGCACCGGCGAAAGCGTGGAGACGCCGATGGTCAGCCAGATGGAGACGTTCAATTCATCGCGTGCCTTCAAGGTCGCGGGCCCCCTCGCCTTCAAGGAGGCCGGCATCGGCCATGCCGACGTCGACCATCTCATGATCTACGACGCGTTCGCGCATCTGCCGCTGTTCGGTCTCGGTGATCTCGGCTTCATGCCGCATGAGGAGACCGGGCCGTTCATCGCAGCCGGTCACACACGGCCCGGCGGCAAGCTGCCGCTCAACACCAATGGCGGCGGCCTGTCCTACATGCATTCGGGCATGTACGGCATGTATGCGTTGCAGGAGAGCGTGCGCCAGATGCGTGGCATCGCCCCGGCGCAGGTACCCGGAGCCAAGATCTCGGTGTGCCACGGCGTCGGCGGCATGTTCGCCGCGTCGGGGACGATCATCTTCACCAACGAGAGGTAACGACGCTCGCCGTTCCGGTCGCTTTCTTTCGTTTTGTCTTCATGGCCGGGCTTGTCCCGGCCATCCACGTCGTCCGGCGCCCTCGGAACGACGTGGATGCCCGGGACAAGCCCGGGCATGACGGAGCAACATATCGGCAGGCAGCCCGGCTGATCTGAGCTGTCTCGTCAAATGCAATAGCCCTGACGCAAACGGGGCAGGATGAACAGCACATCACGCTAAGGAGAGCCTCTCATGACCAAATCGCTCCAGGACAAAGTCGTCATCGTCACCGGCGCCGGCCGCGGCATCGGCCGCGAGATCGCGCTGCTGTGCGCCGCCGAAGGCGCCAAGGTCGTGGTCAACGATCCCGGCGTCGCCTCCGACGGCTCGGGCACCAGCGCAGCGCCGGCGGAGGAAGTGGTCGAGGAAATCAAGAAGCGCGGCGGCACGGCGGTGGCGAATTTCGAGAGCGTGTCCGAGGCGATCCCGGCCAGCAGGATCGTGAAGGCCGCCACCGACCATTTCGGCAAGCTCGATGGCGTGGTCAACAATGCCGGCATCCTGCGCGACATGATCTTCCACAAGATGAGCATCGAGGCGTTCGAAGCCGTCATCAAGGTCCACCTGATGGGGTCGTTCTATGTCGCTCACTCCGCCGCGCGGCTGTTCCGCGAGCAGGAGAGCGGCTCCTTCGTCCATTTCACCTCGACCTCGGGCCTGATCGGCAATTATGGCCAGGCCAATTACGCCGCGGCGAAGCTCGGCATCGTCGGCCTGTCGAAGTCGATCGCGCTCGACATGGGCCGCTTCAACGTGCGTTCCAATTGCGTCTCGCCGTTTGCCTGGAGCCGAATGATCGGCACCATCCCGGCGGAGACCGAGGCCGAGAAGGAACGCGTCGAACGCATGAAGCGGATGGGGCCCGAGAAGATCGCGCCCGTCGTCGCCTATCTGCTCGGCGATGCCTCGAAAGACGTCACCGGCCAGATCTTCGCCGTTCGCATGAACGAGATCTTCCTGATGAGCCAGTCGCGCCCATTGCGCTCGGTGCACCGCGGCGAAGGCTGGACGCCGCAGACCATTGCGGAGCATGGCATGCCGGCACTGAAGCCGTCGTTCTACAAGCTCGATCGTTCCGCCGACGTGTTCGGCTGGGACCCGATCTGAGATTTGCAGCGCGCAAAGTCCATTCGCAGCGCACACACTCTCAAGTTGTTTTTTATCGAGACGACCCGCACGTCGCCACGATTCTGTCGTATGGTCGCCTCCCAACAAAAAAATGGGAGGACACATATGACGACTCCACGACACGACGTCGCGCAGAACTCGCTGGTCGGAGCAGATGGCTTCGACAGGCGCAGATTGCTGAAAGGAGCCGCGGCATTCGCCGCTGCCGCGGCAACCGTGACGTCAGCATCGGCTGCAACCGTCACGCCCTTCGGCCAGACCGGGGCACCGACAATCTCGACAGATCCGCTGCCTCTCGGTCCCTTGCCGGGCAGCCGCTATCCGGACTCTCACCTGGAGTCGTCGAAAAAACCCAAGCTGTCATTCGGGCCGGCGGAGTTTCCTGCCTTCGCGGGCACGATGGCCGTAGAACGCGTCGCGACCGGAATGCGCTGGGCCGAAGGCCCGGTCTATTTTGCCGCCGGTCGCTATCTGCTGTTCAGCGACATCCCGAACAATCGCATCATGCGGTTCTCCGAGGACGATGGTCACCTCAGCGTCTATCGGCAGCCGTCGATGAATTCCAACGGCAACACCATCGATCGAGAAGGACGGCTGATCACGTGTGAACATAGCGGTCGGCGGGTCACTCGCACCGAGCTCGATGGCTCGATCACGATCATCGCCGACAGCTATAATGGAAAGCGATTGAATTCGCCGAACGATGCAGTGGTCGCGGCCGACGGCGCAATATGGTTCACCGATCCGGTCTACGGCATCGGTGGCTTCTATGAGGGCCTCAAGGCGGCGCCCGAGCAGGACAAGCACAATGTCTATCGGGTCGATCCGAAATCGGGAGAGGTCAAGGTCGTTGCCGACGACTTCGTCGAGCCCAATGGGCTCGCCTTCTCACCCGACGAAACGAAGCTTTACGTCATCGACACTGGCTTCACTGACGGGCCCGACAATCCCGCGCATATCCGCGTGTTCGACGTCGATCACGCCGCCGGCAAGCTGACGAACAGCAAGGTCTTCGCCGAAATGCCTAAGCCCAGCATCTCCGACGGCGTCCGATGTGATCGCGACGGGCGGGTCTGGTGCTCGGTCGGCTGGGGCGATCCGAACGAGGACGGCGTACGTTGCTATGCCCCGGACGGAACGTTGCTGGGCAAGATTCACATTCCGGAAACCGTCGCCAATCTGTGCTTCGGCGGCCAGCAGCGTAATCGGCTCTACATCTGCGGCTCGACGTCGCTCTATGCGGTCTATACGAGTGCGCAGGGTGCGCTGAAGCCCTGAAGATAGCGAATGGCGAATAGGGAGTAGCGAATAGACCCTCTATTCGCTACTCGCCACTCGCCCTCATCCCGTATTTCTCAACCCCGCCGAGATGCCGTTGATCGTTAGTTGAATCCCGCGCAGCACCTGCTCGTCCGGGTTCTGCGCGCGATGCTCCTTGAGCAGCTCGACCTGCACGTGGTTGAGCGGATCGAGATAGGGAAAGCGGTTGCGCACCGAGCGCTCCAGCAGCGGGTTGCCCTGCAGCAGCCGCTCCTGCCCCGTGATGTCGAGCAAAGTCTCGATCACCAGATTCCATTCGCGCCGGATGCGGCCGAAGATCTTTTCGCGCAGGGCCTCGTCCGGGACCAGCTCGGCATAGCGCGAGGCTATGGCGATCGAGCTCTTGGCGAGCACCATGTCCATGTTCGACAGCAGCATGCGGAAGAACGGCCATTCCTGATAAAGTTCGCGCAGGAACGGCATGCCCTGCTCCGGATTTTCCGCGATCCAGGTCTCGACCGCGCTGCCGAAGCCGTACCAGCCCGGCAGCATCAGCCGGCACTGCGCCCAGGAGAACACCCAGGGGATCGCACGCAGGTCCTCGATCGCGCGGGTTTTCTTGCGCGAGGCCGGGCGGCTGCCGATGTTCAAGGTCGCGATCTCGTTGATGACGGTCGAGGCCCAGAAATAGTCGACGAAGCCGTCGGTCTCGTAGACCAGGCCGCGATAGGCCTTGAACGCGAGCTCCGAGAGCCGGTCCATCGCGGTGAGATATTCGCGCTTCGGCGCCGGCTGCCGCGGATGCAGCAGGCTGGCCTCGAGCGTCGCGGCGGCGAGAATTTCCAGATTGTTACGTCCGACCTCGGCGTTGGAATATTTGCTGGAGATGATCTCGCCCTGCTCGGTGATGCGGATCTGGCCGTTCACCGCGCCGCCCGGCTGGGCGATGATGGCGTCGTAGCTCGGTCCGCCGCCGCGGCCGACCGATCCACCGCGGCCGTGGAACAGCCTGAGCCGGATGCCGTGGCGCTCGAAGATGTCGACGAGGCCGATCTCCGCCTTGTAGAGCTCCCAGCCCGAGGTGACGAAACCGCCGTCCTTGTTGCTGTCGGAATAGCCGAGCATGACCTCCTGCACGGCGCCGCGGCTGTCGACCAGGCGGCGGTAATCGTGCAGCGCCAGCATGCGGTCCATGATGCCGCTGGACGCCTGCAGGTCCTCGATCGTCTCGAACAGCGGCACGATGTTGACGGCGCAGCGGCCCGAAGGGTCGATCAGGCCGACCTCCTTGAGCAGCAGTGCCACCTCGAGCATGTCCGACATGCCCTTGCACATCGAGATGATGCACTGGGGAATCACGTCGGCACCGAACGTCGCGTGCGCCTCGGCGGCCGCGCGGAACAGCGCGAGCTCGCCGACGGTCTCGTCGCTGTACTTGACGAATTGCGACACCAGCGGCCGCGCATTGCGCAGCTCGCTGACAAGCAGGCCGACCCTGGCATCCTCGCTCAGCGCCATGTAGGACATGCCCGGCATCGCGGTGTCGATCAGCTCGGCGACGGTGCGCTCGTGCACCGCCGAATTCTGGCGGATGTCGAGCCGGGCCAGATGGAAGCCGAAGCAATCCACTGCACGCCGCAGCAGCCGCAGCCGCCCGCGGGCGATCACCTCGGCATTGTTGGCGATCAGCGAGTGATGCAGCACGTCGAGATCATCCTGCATCTGCTTGACGCTGTCGTAAGGCGCCACCGCCGCCACGGGAAGCCGGCTGATCTGGATACCGAGCTTCTTCGCCGTCGCCGCCAAGCGCGCATAGATGCCGGACACCGCCAGACGATATGGCTCGCCGCGACGATGCGGCGACGTGTCCGGCGAGCGCTCGGCCAGCGCACGCAGCTCCTCGGAGACATCGGCGAGATGCGCGGCGATGGACAGCTCGCTGCCGAGCAGATGCAGTTCCTCGAGATAGTAGTGCAGCGCCAGGCTGGATTGCAGCTTGAGCGTCCCGCGCATCACCTCGGCGGTGACGAACGGATTGCCGTCCCGGTCGCCGCCGATCCAGCTCCCCATTCGCAGGAACGAGGCGAGATCGCCTGCCACCTCCGCTCCGTCATTGAGCCGATCCTCGAGCGAGCACAGCAGACGCGGCACCTCACGCAGAAACGTGTAGTCGTAGAACGACAGGCCGTTGGTGACCTCGTCGAGCACCGTCAGCTTGGTCCGGCGCAGCAGGTTGGTCTGCCACAAGGTCAGCACGGCGCGGCGCAGCGCCTCGTCATTGGCCTCGCGCTCGTCCGGCGTCAACTGCATCCGCTCGCGGCGGTCGAGCAGCATCGCGATCTCCATCTCGCGATCCATCGTGCTCTTGCGCCGCACCTCGGTCGGGTGCGCGGTCAGGACCGGACTGACCAGCGCCGTCGAGAAGAACTTGCGCAGATCGGAAGCCTCGAACCCGGCGGATTTTGCGTGAGCGAGCGTCGCCGCCAGCATGCCGGCCCCGCCATTGGAGTCGCTCCTGGCACGCATGCGTCGGATGTTGTTCTGGTCCTCGGCAATGTTGGCGAGGTGCGAGAAATAGCTGAAGGCGCGGACGATGCGGACCGTCTCAGCCGTCGTCATGCCGTCGAGGATCTGCTCCAGCTCGCGCCGCGCCTGGCGGTCCTCGTCGCGGTGGAAGCGCACCGAGGTCTGGCGGATGCGCTCGACGAGGTCGAACAATTCGGCGCCTTCCTGGTCGCGGACGGTATCGCCGAGGATGCGGCCGAGCAGCCGGATATCGTCCCGGAGCCGCGCGTCCTCCTCCATGGCCTGCGCCTCGGCGGCGCGGTTGGGACGGATTTCCTCTGTCATGGCTTGCGGCGACATGGATGCGCTCTCCAGCAGCTGCCCATTTACGGGTCAGTCTGCCGTATCTATACCGCAGCGCAAGATCAAGAAAGAGGCGTCGCCTGCCCTATTCAATGTCGGTCTCGCCTCCCTTCGCCGCCAAGTGCGGGCCCATCATCATATTTTCCGCCCCGCCTGCTCCCAATGGGGATCGCGCAGCCGCCGCTTGAAGATCTTGCCGGAGTCCTCGCGCGGCAGCTTCTCGTGGATCTCGATGTGCTTGGGCACCTTGTAATCGGCCAGCGACGCTCTCAGCCGGGCCCTCATCTCCCCAATGTCAAGCGTCACGCCCGGCTGCGGCTCGACCACGGCCATCAGGGCTTCTCCGAACTCGGCATCTGGGATGCCGAACACGGCGCAATCATGCACGCCGGGCACGGCATGCAGCACGGCTTCGATCTCGGCGGGATAGATGTTTACGCCGCCAGAGATCACCATGTCGCGCTTGCGGTCGCACAGGAAGACGTAGCCCTCGGCATCCATGTAGCCGACATCGCCCGAGGTGATGAAGCCGTCGCGGTCGATCTCGGCACGCTTCTCCGGCTTGTTGTGATAGGTGAAATCCGGATTGCCCGCGATGCGCGAATAGATCTCGCCGATCTCGCCCTGCGGCAGGATGCGACCGTCCTCGCCGAGAAAGCGCAGCTCCGCGCCCGGCGAGACCTTGCCGACGGTGCCGGGCTTGCGCAGCGCGTCCTCGGAGGTCGCGAAGGTCACGGCACCGGATTCGGTCGAGCCGTAGAACTCGTAGATGACCGGCCCCCACCAGTCGATCATCGCGCGCTTGACGTCGGCCGGGCACGGCGCGGCAGCGTGAATGACATGGCGCAACGACGAGACGTCGTAGCGGCGGCGAACCTCCTCCGGCAGCTTCATCAGCCGGATGAACATGGTCGGCACCATGAAGATGGTATCGATCCGCTCTGTCTGGATGACGTCGAGAAACGCCTCCGGCTCGAAACGCGGCATCAGCACCAGCGCGCCGCCGAGCCGGCCCGCCCGCAGGCCGAAGGCGTTCGGCGCCGAATGATACAGCGGCCCCGGCAGCAGCGCGCGCGCGTTCGGCTTCAGCCCGTAGATCAACGCGCGCATGCGCTCGGCCGAGGCGGCCTGCTCCACCGTCGGCGCATTGCGGCGGACGCCCTTGGGATGACCGGTCGTGCCGGAGGTGTAGATCATGTTCTGCGGCTGCGGCACCTGCGGCCCCTCGTACGGGCTCTGCTGTGTCAGCCAGCTTTCCAGGTCGGTCGCGAACTCCGGTGTTGCGAGCAGATCCGCGCCGATCTTGTAGTTGGACAGGATCTCCGGCGGCGTCGGCACGCTGAGCACGGTGCCTCCGGGTGGAATCAGGCCGCGAAGCTGATGCAGCAGATCGGCGTGACCGATCAGCACGCGCGTCGCGGAGTCCTTGAGGATGTAGTCGATCTCCTCCGGCTTGAAGTGCCAGTTCACCGGCACGCCATAGGCGCCCAGCCGCATCGCGCCATAGGCCGCCTCGATGAAGGCGATGTCGTTGCGCATCAGCATGCAGACGCAATCGCCCTGGCGTACGCCGAGTTGCGCGAGGCCGCTGGCGATCCGCGCGGCGCGGTCGGCGATTTCGGCGTGGCTGCGCCGGCGCCCGCCGGAGATGATGCCGCAGAACAGGGAGGACGTTTCCATTTTCTTTGTTATCCGATCTGGCATCGGTTTGAGTTTCCGCCATCAATCCGGGGCGATGCGCCGCGAAAACGGCGGAGCCGTTTTGCGCGGAGCATCGAACTCAGGTGCGCAGTTGCGCACCGGAGAATCTCGAGATTCCGGGCCTGCTCCTTCGGGGCATCCCGGAATGACGGACTCAGTCAGCAAACTTCGGCGCGCGCTTCTCGATGTTGGCGCGCACCGATTCGAGCTGGTTCGGGCTGCCGATCAGCTTCTGCTGCTCGACCGATTCGGCGAGCAGCGCCGGCCCCGGATCGACCGAGAGATTGTTCAGCATCCGCTTGGCGGCGCGGATCGCATCCGGATTCTTGGCCGCGATCTCACGCGCGGTCTCCAGCGCAGCCGCGCGCGGATCGGCGCAGATGCGGGTGACGAGGCCGTAGGACTGGCCTTCCTCCGGCGAGAACACCCGGCCCGTGTAGGTCAACTCGCGCAGGATGTCGTCGCGCATCAGGGTGGCCAGGATCGGCGTGCCCGCCATGTCGGGCACCAGACCCCACTTGATCTCCATGATCGACATCTTGGTGTCCGGCGCGACGTAGCGCATGTCGGCGCCGAGTGCGAGCTGGAAGCCACCGCCATAGGCGACGCCATGCACTGCAGCAATCACCGGCACCGGCAACTGCCGCCAGCCCCATACCGCCTGCTGCGCGAAGTTGGCCTTGCCGTGCGTGCGAATGGTGAGGTCGCGCTTCTCGCCGCCGGGTATGCCGTTGCCGCCGGAATCCTTCATCGCCGCGAAGCGGCCCATGTCGAGGCCAGCGCAGAAGGCGCGGCCCTCGCCGGACAGCACCACCGCCCGCAGGCCCTTCTCCTTCGACAGCCGGTCGGTCGCCGCGACCAGCGCCTCGAACATCTCCATGTCCAACGCATTCATCTTGTCGGCGCGAACCAGGCGAACATCGGCGACGCCGTCCTTGATCTCGATCGCGAGGCGGTTGTCCATCGAGCGGTCTCCCTACGGATGTCTTTGTGACTTTACAGAAGGCTGTCGGAGCGATTTAGTCAATCGACCAATTAACTCACAACATGTCAGGCGGAAACTCCCATGTTCAAGGACAATCTCCTCGAAGGTCGACGCATTCTGGTGACCGGCGGCGGCACGGGCCTTGGCAAAGCGATGGCTGCGCGCTTCCTGCAACTCGGCGCCGAAGTGCATATTTGCGGCCGGCGGAAAATCGTCTGCGACGAGACCGCGACCGAACTGATGGACCTCTACGGCGGCCGTGTGACCAGCCATGGCGTCGACATCCGCAATGCCATGGCGGTGGAGGACATGATCGAGGCCATCTTCCAGGAAGGCGGTCTCACCGATCTCATCAACAACGCGGCCGGCAACTTCATTTCCCGCACCGAGGAATTGAGCCCGCGCGGCTTCGATGCCGTCGCCAACATCGTGATGCACGGCACGTTCTACGTGACGCACGCCGTCGGCAAGCGCTGGATCGCCGCGAAGCAGCCGGGCAACGTCGTGTCGATCACGGTGACCTGGGTGCGCAACGGCTCGCCTTACGTGGTGCCCTCGGCGATGAGCAAGTCGGCGATCCACGCCATGACGATGTCGCTCGCGACTGAATGGGGCCGCTACGGCATCCGCCTCAACACCATCGCACCCGGCGAAATCCCGACCGAAGGCATGAGCAAGCGCATCAAGCCCGGTGACGAGGCCGGCGCGCGGACCAAGGCCATGAACCCGATGGGTCGCGTCGGCACCATGGAGGAGCTGCAGAACCTCGCGGTGTTCCTGATCTCCGGCGGCTGCAACTGGATCAACGGCGAGACCATCGCGATGGACGGTGCCCAGGCGCTGGCGATGGGCGGCAACTTCTATCAGCTGCGCGACTGGAGCGACGACGACTGGACCAAGGCCAAGGAGTCGATCAAGGCGCAGAACGAAAAGGATCGCGCGACGCGCACGAGCTGATGGCGCAATCACCCTGTTGATCGGCGACCTGCTCCCTGTAGACTGATCGAGAGATGCTTGCTCCGGCGCAATCCGGGGCGAGGACCACGACAAGACATCGAACAAAGAACAAGACGCAATCGGAGGGGAAACATGTCCGTCACGACGGCAGCGTCGACGCTCGTCGACGTCGTGCGCAGGCAGGCGGAAGCGCTTGGCTCCGCCACCGCCTATGAGTTCGAAGGCCGCCTCACCAGCTTCGCCGCATTCGACCGCAAGACCAACCAGGTTGCCAACGCGCTGAAGGCGATCGGCATCAAGCCGCATGAGCGAATCGCCTATTTCGGCAAGAACAGCGACATCTATTTCGAGCTGCTGGTCGGCGCCATGAAGGCCAACGTCGTGATGGCGCCGGTGAACTGGCGCCTCGCCGGTCCCGAGGTCGCCTTCATCGTCGAGGACTGCAAGGCGCCTGCCCTGTTCGTCGGTCCCGAGTTCATCACGATGATCCGCAACATCCGCGACCAGATTCCGAGCGTGCGGCACATCATCACCACCGAAGGCGGCGCGCCGGAATGGCAGGACTACACGGCTTGGCGCGACGCGCAGAGCGCCGACGCTCCCGGCGAGGCGATCACGCCGAAGGACATCGCGCTGCAGCTCTACACCTCCGGTACCACCGGCAAGCCGAAAGGCGCGATGCTGTCGCACGCCAACTTCCTCAACCTCGTCAACACCGGCAATCCCGAGGAGAAGCCGGACTGGAATAAATGGACGACCGACGACGTCTCGCTGATCGCGATGCCGATCTTCCACATCGGCGGCTCCGGCTGGGGCCTGATGAGCCTTTACCACGGCGCCCGCGGCGTGATCGCGCGCGAGTTCGATCCCACGAAGATCCTCGACTTCTTCGAACAGTCCGGCATCACCAAGCTGTTCATGGTACCCGCCGCGATGCAGTTCGTGGTCCGGCAGCCGCGAGCGCGGCAAGTCGACTTCTCGCGGCTCAAATACATGCTCTACGGCGCCTCGCCGATCCCGGCGGCGCTGCTGAAGGAATGCATCGAGGTGTTCAAATGCGGCTTCGTGCAGATGTACGGCATGACCGAGACCACGGGCACCATCATCGCGCTGCCGCCCGAGGATCACGTCGAAGGGCTGGAGCGGATGCGCTCGGCCGGCAAGCCGCTGCCGGGCGTCGAAGTCGCGATCATCGATCCCTCGGGCAACCCGCTGCCGCCGCGGCAGGTCGGCGAGATCGCCACCCGCTCCGGCTCCAACATGACCGGCTACTGGAACCTGCCGGAGGCGACCGCACGCACGCTCGGCAAGGACGGCTGGCTGCGCACGGGTGATGCCGGCTACATGGACGAGGACGGCTACGTCTACATCCACGACCGCATCAAGGACATGATCATCTCCGGCGGCGAGAACATCTATCCGGCCGAGGTCGAGAGCGCGATCTGCGACCACCCCGATGTCGCCGAGGCCGCCGTGATCGGCATTCCCGACGAGAAATGGGGCGAGGCCGTCAAGGCGATCGTCGTGATGAAGCCCGGCAAGCGCGCCACCGAGACCGACATCATCAATTTCACCCGCACCCGCATCGCCGGCTTCAAGACGCCGAAGAGCGTCGACTTCCTCGACGCCCTGCCGCGCAACCCGTCCGGCAAGATCCTGCGAAGGAATCTGCGCGACCCGTACTGGGCGGGCAAGGATCGGCAGGTGAATTGATCAAGAACGAGGTGCTTGCTGAGACATTCTGGATCGCTTCGCCACGCTCGCGATGGCGTGGAGAGAGGGTACGCTCCTTCCACGCCATCATTGCGAGGCGCCCTTGCGCCGAAGCAATCCAGGGGCCAAACAACAAGGTCTGGATTGCTGGCTGACGCTCACGATGGCCGCCTTCCAACTACAACCGCCTCACCTCTTGTTCACCCCCATATACCCGAACAGGAAGCCCGCCACCTTGCGCATTTGGATCTCCTCGCTGCCTTCGGTGATGCGGTAGCGGCGGTGGTGGCGGTAGATGTGCTCAAACGGCTTGTGGCGCGAGTAGCCCATACCGCCATGAACCTGGATGGCGCGGTCGGCCGCCTCGCAGCACAGACGGTTAGCCCAGTAGTTGCACATCGAGACCTTGTCGGAGAGTGTGTGCTCGACCTGCGCCTGGGTGAGCTGGTCCATCTCCCAGGCGGTCTTGCGGATCAGCAGCCGCAGCATCTCGGCCTGCGTCGCCAGCTCGACCAGCGGCCACTGGATCGCCTGGTTCTCGGCCAGCGCCTTCCCGAACGGTTTGCGCTCACGCGCGTAGTTCACGCTCTCATTGATGCAGAATACGGCCGCACCGAGCGAGCTCGCCGCCTGCCGGATGCGGTTCTCGTGCACGAAGCACTGCGCCAGCGACAGGCCGCGACCGACTTCGCCGAACTGCGCATCCTCCGGCACGAACACGTCGGTGAAGCTGACCCGCGGATGATCGGTCGGCATGTTGAAGGTCCAGAGATACTCCTCGACCTTCACACCCTCGGTCTTGGCCGGCACCAGGAAGCAGGTGATGCCGCGGGCATCGCCGTCCTTGCCCGAGGTGCGCGCAAACAATGCGCAATGGGTGGCGACGTGCATGCCCGTGGTCCACATCTTCTCGCCGTTGATCAGCCAGCCCTTGACGTTGTCGCGGGTGGCCGGCTCCGCCTTGGTTTCCATGTGGGTTGCGTCCGAGCCGTGATGCGGCTCGGTGAGACCGAACGTGATGCGGTACTTGCCGGTGATCGAGCCGTCGATCATCGCTTTCTGGTCGTCGCGGCCATAGCGGTCGAGCATGGTGACGATCGGCAGATTGCCGACGATCGAGTGCTCGTTCTGCAGGTCGTTGTGCAGGCCGAGGCCCTTCGACGCGAAATGCTCGCGGATCACCGCCATCCAGAGGTTCGAGCCGTCCTTGCCGCCGTAGCGCTTCGGGATCGCAAAGCGCAGGTGCCCGGCCGCGTCGGCACGATCCTTGGCCTTGCGCAGCAGCTGCTCCCACTCATGCCGCGGCAGGCCGCCATTCTCGAAATCGGTGCGCGCCCATTCGCGACGATGATCGAAGAAGCGGATGTTGTCGTCGGCCTGCTCCAGCGGCTTGATCTCGGCGGCGATGAAGCGATCGAGCTCGTCGAGGTAGGCGACCAATTCCTTCGGCAAGGAAAAATCCATGGCGTGTCTCCCTGTGCGTTTCGTTGTTGTTCTTGGTCCTGATGGGCGCGACCTCCCGTCGCGCGCTTGTGGCGCGCAGCGCCGTTGCGTATTTGGATGACTGCGACACCTGCGCAGGCGCTAAGCTGATGCGCGACAGCCAATCAGAAAACAGGAGGAACGGCCGATGGAGCTGAAGTTTTCGAGAGTGACGCGCAAGGGGCCGATCACGATCGTCACCCTGGCGCGCCCCGAGGTCTACAACGCCCTGCACATCGAGGCGCATTACGAGCTCGAGCGCGTGTTCGACGGCTTCGCCGCCGATCCCGAGCAATGGGTGGCGATCGTCACCGGCGAGGGCGACAAGGCATTCTGCGCCGGCAACGATCTGAAATGGCAGGCGGCCGGCGGCGCGCGCGGCTGGGGCAAAAGCGGCTTCGGCGGACTGACCTCGCGCTTCGATTGCGACAAGCCGCTGATCGCGGCCGTCAACGGCGTTGCGATGGGCGGCGGCTTCGAGATCGCGCTGGCCTGCGACCTGATCATCGCCTCCGAGAATGCGACCTTCGCGTTGCCCGAGCCGCGCGTCGGCCTCGCCGCGCTCGCCGGCGGGCTGCAGCGGCTGCCGCGCCAGATCGGCATGAAGCGCGCGATGGGCATGATCCTGACCGGCCGCCATGTCGGCGCCCGCGAGGGCCACGAGCTCGGCTTCGTCAACGAGGTCGTACCGCAGGGCGAGGCGCTGGCGGCCGCGGAGCGTTGGGCCGAGACCATCGCCAAGAACTCGCCAATGTCGATCCGCGCCTCCAAACAGGCGATCGAGAAGGGCCTCGCGGTGTCGCTGGAGCAGGCCATCACCGAGCAGCGCGACTACCCGGCGGTGCAGGCGATGATCCAGTCGCAGGACTACATTGAGGGGCCGAAGGCGTTCTCGGAGAAGCGGCCGCCGAAATGGCTGGGGCGGTAGCGCATCGCCAAGGCGATCATTCCGGGGCGCACGGAGCGCGCGCCCGGAATCCGTGACCACGAACGGGAGTCTGGATTCCGGGCTCGCGACTGCGTCGCGCCCCGGGACGACGGCCGAGGTGATCGCAACGCCTGTCCAGCTCCCGCCGCCGTCATTGCGAGCGAAGCGAAGCAATCCAGAGTCCCACCGCCGAAGCAGTCTGGATTGCTTCGGCGCTGGCGCTCCTCGCAATGACGGCGGAGAGCTAAGCATCGCTGGTGCCCCTCCCCGCCTCGCGCCTGTAGGACGCGTAGTTGGGCTGATCGACAGCGAGCTTGTCGAGCGTGGTCTGCCAGAGGTGGTCCTTCAGTCCCGGCGTGCCGAGATCGACGGCACCACTGGCGATCTGCTCGGAAAGCACACGATTCAGTTCGAGCAAGTCGCCGTCTCGTCTCAATAGCTGTTTCAGCCGCGCGTGCTCCGCGGCATCCGCCGGAGCAGCCTGCGTCAACTGCCGCACCACCAGATCGAGCGCGTTGATTCCCACGCGCAGCTTGAACGCCGGGTGCCCGGAGATCAGCGGCGCGATGTCGGTGCGCAGGAAATCCGCGACCGCCTTCACCAGCTCCGTCGGCGTCGGTTCGTCCTGCATCAGCCCTCTCCTCTCGGCGCCAGCAGCCGCAGCAGATCGATCTCTGTCTCCGACGCGCGGCGGCCGATCATGGCGCGCTCCATCGAGTGGTCGGGACCCAAGCGAAACCGCTGCATCATGCCGCAACACATCACGCCCCAGCGCAACGTGCCCATGACCTCCCAGAACTTCACCCTGCCGGCATCGACCTTGCGGCCAGCGGCCTCGTAGCCCGCGTACAGCTCCTCGCGCGAGCCAAAGCCGCCGACGGGCTTGTCGATCTCGCCGAAGCGCCAGGAGTTGACGCAGATCCAGCCGAGATCCTCCATGGGATCGCCGAGATGGGCGAGCTCCCAGTCGAGCACAGCGCGCACCCCGTCGGGGCCGATGATGAGATTGCCGTTGCGGAAATCGCCATGCACCAGCGTCACCTCCGCCGAGGGGCCGGGATCGTTGTGCGACAGCCAGCGCAGCGCGAGATCGAACACCGGGCGCGGCCAGTCGAAGCTTTGATATTCGCGCGCGAGCTCCGCGATCTCCCTGGTCGCGTTCATCTCGCGCAACGCGGGCAGCGTCTCGCGTCGAATCCCGTGGATGCCGGCAGCGATGCCGCCGAGCTGGCGCGCGAGGCGCGGCCGCGCCTCGGCGAATTCAGCATCGCGCAGGATCTTGCGCGCGATGGTCTCGCCCTCGACGCGGCGCATGATGAAACCGGCGCCGAGATCGTCCTCCGGCCGTAGCACGTGCAGTACCTCGGGCGACGGCACGCCGGCCGCACAAGCGAGCCGCATCAGCGCCGCCTCGTTGTCGAGCCCGGCGGCACGCCCGGGCGCGGCGCCGTAGCCCTTCGGCGAGCGGCGCAGGATGGCGCCGACATCACCACCGGGATGGACGATGTCGAAGCGCCACGTCTCCTGGCTGGCCCCGCCGGAGAGTCTCGCGGCGCCGCGCACGCCAGTCGCCCCCGGCATGAACGAGGCGACGCAGCGCGACAGCTCGGCCTCGATCATTGGCCCTTGAACTTGGCCGGGCGCTTTTCGAGGAACGCGGTGACGCCCTCCTTGAAATCCGACGTGCCGCCCGCGATGCGCTGCGACTGGAATTCGGCGTTGAGCTGCTCCTCGAACGAGTTCTCCGGGCTGTCCCAATAAAGCTTGCGGATCTGCGCCAGCGCCACCGTCGGCCCGTTGGCGAGCTCGCGCGCGAGCTTCATCGTTTCCTCCTTGAGGGCCGCATCGTCATAGACGCGGTTGACGAGGCCCCATTGCAGCGCCGTCTCGGCCGGCAGCTTCTCGCCGAGCAGCGACAGCTCGATCGCGCGCGCCTTGCCGACGAGGCGCGGCAACAGCCAGGTCGAGCCGCAGTCGGGAACGAGACCGATGCGGCGGAAGGCTTGCAGGAAATACGCGGACTTCGCGCACAGGATCATGTCGCCCATCAGCGCGAAGCTCATGCCAGCACCGGCGGCCGGGCCGTTGACCGACGTCACGATCGGGCAATGCAGATTGCGCAAGCGGCGCAGGAACGGATGAAAGGCCGTCTCGAGCGCGGCGCCCGCATTGCTGCGGCCGGGCTTCGCCTGCGCATTGCGGCCCTGCAGATTGGCACCGGTGCAGAACGCTCGCCCCGCGCCGGTTACGACCAGGCAGCGCACCTCGGCCTTCTTCTCCTCGATCTCGTCGAGCGCCTCGGCGAGCCCGCCAAGCATGTCGATCGAGACCGCGTTCATGACCTCCTGATGATCGAGCGTGAGGACGGCGACGGGCCCGTCGAAATCGAGCGTGACGTGCTTGAACTGCATGTTTTCCTCTCAAGAGCTTTTCGGTCAGTGCATTCTTCGCCGCGGAAATTTGAAGCGCGGCATGGTTCTGTCAGCATATTTGATTTTTGCGCTTCGCTTGTCCATGGTTGGATCATCCCAATAACCGAAGCGGCGCGCAGCGCGCTCACATCATCACGGAAACGCCCAAGAGAACCCCATGAGCATGTTCGACCTCACCGGCCGTGTGGCCGTCGTCACCGGCGGCAATGGAGGCATAGGCCTCGGAATCGCCCAGGCACTTGCGTCCAGTGGCTGCAACGTCTCGATCTGGGGCCGCAACGCCGAGAAGAACAAGGCGGCTGCGGCGTCGATGGCCGCGGGGCCCGGCAGGGTCGATACCCATGTCTGCGACGTGACAAGCCCTGCTTCCGTCAACGAGGCGATGAAGGCGACACTCGACACCTTCGGTCGCGTCGACGGCTGCTTTGCCAACGCCGGCATCGGCGGCGGCGGCCGCAAGCCCTTCATCGAGCGCAGCGAGGAGGAATGGCGCACAATGTTCGCGACCAATCTCGACGGCGTCTTCCATGCCTTCCAGGCCGCCGCCAAGCACATGACCGCGCGCGCCGAAGCCGGCGATCCGTTCGGCCGCCTGGTCGCGACCTCCAGCCTCGCCTCGCTGTTCGGCACCGCGCGGAACGAGCACTATGCGGCAACCAAGGCGGCAATCAATGCGCTGTGCCGCGCGCTCGCCGTCGAACTCGCACGCCACGGCGTCACCGCGAATGCGATCCTGCCTGGCTGGATCAAGAGCGACATGACCGCAGGCATCATGGGAAACGAGAAGTTCGTTGCCAACGTCATGCCGCGTATCCCGGTGCGCCGCTTCGGCGAGCCGTCGGATTTCGGCGGCATCGCCGTCTACCTCATGAGCAAGGCGTCGTCCTATCACACCGCAGACTGCCTCGTGATCGACGGCGGCTATACCGCATTCTGACTCCTCGCAGTGGGAGGTGAGCCGGCGCGCCGGTTCACCAACCGCGGATTGTTCCCGTGCTGCACTGCAAGATTTCGGAAATTTAATCCACCCCTGGCTGCCACACCCCCGTGACCCGGGCGTTGTCTTCCATCACATAACGGAGAGACGTCCAAGGAAGGATACCATGAAGCGCGGTGTGACGGTTTTGGCCTGTGTGTCTGCCCTGGCTGTGGCCGGTTACTTTGCAATGGCCAAATGGGGCATTCAGCACGAAAGCCGCGAGTTCTTCGATGCCGCGCGGCAGCGGTCGATCAATGTCGATGTCGCCGTGCGCAAGGACTACGAGATGAAGGCCAATGCCGGGCTGTGGCGGCTGCCGGTCGCCATCATCAGCAACGGCAACACAGTGAAGAACACCGAGTACTCCTTCCTCGCGAACGTGTTCGCCGCGCGCGGCTACCTTGTCGCCAGCGTCCAGCAGGACCTTCCGACTGATCCGCCGCTCGTCACCAAGGTCGGGATGCCTTATGTCGGCCGGCTCGACGTCTACCGGAAAGGCGAGGCCAACATCCTCTGCGTGCTGAACGAGATGAAGAAGCGTCATCCGAATGCCGACTACGATCACCTGACCCTGGTCGGCCACTCCAATGGCGGCGATACCGCGATGTATTTCGCCAAGGAGCATCCGAACATCGTCTCGCAGGTGGTGACGCTCGACAATCTGCGCGTTCCTTTCGTCATCAGGGACAAGCTCAAGATCCTGTCGTTCCGCTCGGATGATCCGCAGTTCAAGACCGACCCCGGCGTTCTGCCAACGCATGTCGACAAGAAGAGCGGCATCGACATCATCAAGACCGAGTTCCAGCACACCTGGATGAGCGACCGCGGCCCCTACACGGCGCGGGAACGGATCCAGGCGACGCTCGACAAATATCTCGGCGGCGATGCGACGAGCGAACTGGCCCCGGCAGACACCGACAATCTGATCGTGACCAACGGCGCAGCGGCCCTGCCCTGATCTGACGACACCTCAGCGCTGGCGTGCGATGGCAGCCGCGCAATCGCGCAGCTGCCATCGCAGGCGTCAGTCCTGCGGTTTCTTGGCCGGTGGGCCGTTCTTATTCCCCGGCATGCCCTTGATGTTCGACGGGTCCTGAGCGCTGACGTCCGGATTATGGCGGTTGATCGTGGACGAGCCGACGGTGCCGCCTTTCGTCTCAGTGCCCGGTCCGTTCTTGTTGCCAGGCGCGCCCTGGATGCCTGCTCCGGAATTCTGCGCACTCGGCGGCGGCGTGGTCTGTGGGCTGCCCTGCGCCAGCGCTGACGTGGCCGAGACGACGAATGCGCAAGCCATCAGACTGATCATTGGTTTCATGGGCGACCTCCATTTGTAGTTGCCGTGCTGTCCGAACGTGGCGCTGGCGGAGCCGTTCCCGGAAACATGGAATTTCCCGCGACGACGCCGAGGTGCGCACCCCTGCCCGCTTTATTGGCTTCCGGATCGCGTCGCGGCCCACTACGGTCGGGGAACCGACGCATCAGAGGCCTCTACATGGAATACCTCGCCACCGATCTCAGCCCGCGCGAGCGCTACAAGATCCTGACCTCCTTCGTGCTGCCACGGCCGATCGCCTGGGTTACGACGAGAGGCGAGACCGGGGTGGTCAACGCCGCACCGTTCTCTTTCTTCAACGTGCTCGGCGAGGACCCGCCGCTGTGCGTGTTCGCGATCAACCTGCGGCCGGACGGCCGGATCAAGGACACGCTGGTCAACATCCGCAGCTCAGGCGAGTTCGTGGTCCACATCACCGACGAGCCCCTGGCGCAGGCGATGCACGAGACCGGCGGCGACTTTCCGCCCGAGATCGGCGAGCCGGATCACCTTGGGCTCAAGCTCACACCGTCCCGGATGATCGGCGTTCCGCGGTTGGCGGAGGCGCCGTTCGCGATGGAGTGCAAGACCTGGCAGCTCATCGACGTCAATGGCGATCGCGTGCTGGTGCTCGGCGAAGGCCTCGCCTTCCACATCCGTGACGAATTGTGGGACACCGAGAAGATGCGGGTCGAGATGGAGTTGTTCCATCCTGTCGGGCGCATGTTCGCCGACCGCTATTGCCGCACCGACGACCGGATGGATTTCCCGCCGGCGAAGGGCGCTGGCTGAACGCCCTGGCCGCCGGGCCCTGGCGTCAGTAGGTTGCGGCGAGATAGTCGACGATCTTGCCGACATCGGCAGCGTCGATCGGGGCGCCATAAACCTTGATCATCTTGGTGACTTCGGCCTGCCAGAACTCCTTCTTGTTCTGCATCGGCGGCTGCGTCTTGATGTAGTCGGAGGAGTGACAGGCCGTGCAGTTGCCCTGCACTACGGCGAGATCGGGCCCGGGCTTGAAGGCGGCAGTCTCCTGCGGAACCTGGTAGTTGACTGGCGCCGCGGTCAGGGCGATGGGGCTGCCCGCAAGGCAGCCAAGTCCGGTGGCTAGCGTGGCGACGAGGAAAAACGTCCGCTGCATGGGTGCTGCTCCTCAGGCCGCCGTGACGCGGACGGTTTCGATGACATTGCGCAGATAGCCGGCCGGATTCCAGCGCGGCGTCTCCGGCTGCGTCTCGCCGGAGTTGCTGGTGGCACGCACCTTGAGATCGTGGGATCCCGCGGCAAGCTTCACCGCCAGCTTCCACTCGCGGAAGGAATATTTCCCGAGATCCCTGCCGAGCTTGGCGTCGGTCCAGGTCTTGCCGCCGTCGGTCGAGACCGCGACCTGCTTGATTCCCGCCCCGCCGTCGAATGCGATGCCGCGCAGCATCGCCCTGCCCGCCTTGAGCTTCGCGCCATCGGCCAGGCTGGTGATGAACGAGCGGACCGTGAAGCGGTTGATCGGGATCGTCGCTTTCGGCGTGGTGCCGGGCTCCACGGCGTTGTTCGGCGTGTCTGGAATTCGATAGGCCGATTTCATCCAGAAGCCGTCGAACACGTTGTCGATGATGGTGATCTCGTTGAGGTGCTTGACCCAGTAGGTGCCGTAATAGCCGGGCACGATCAGGCGCAGCGGAAAGCCGTTGAGGAACGGCAGATCCTCGCCGTTCATGCCGTAGGCCAGCATCACCTCGCCATTCATGGCGTGATCGAGGTCGAGCGCCTTGACGAAGTCCGGCGTCTTGTCGATCACCGGTCCGTCCATGCCGCCGAAGGTGACCTGTCTGGCGCCGGCCTGGACGCCCGCCATGTCGAGCACGGTCTTGAGCGGCACGCCCCGCCAGCGCGCATTGCCCATGGCGCCGTTGCCAAGCTGGCCACCTGCGACGCGCGGCTCGAAGAAGCCGCGGCTGTTGCCGGAGCATTGGTTGACGGCGACGATCTCGGTCGCCTTCATCTTCCGGATGTCCTTGAGCGACAGCTTGAGCGGCTTGTCGACCTTCCCCTTGATCGCGAGCGTGAACCTGTCCGGATCGAGATCGTAAGGCAGGCCCGCCAGATGATAGCGGACGAAGAAGGCATTGTTCGGTGTGATCACGCCGTCATTGAACACCCCGGATGGCGTTTCGAGTTGCGGCGGCCGGCTGGTCAGGCCGATCATCGGCCGCTTCTGCGGATACTTCACCAGCGGGCGCTCGCCGTTGGCGAAGGGCAACGTCACGGTGTCCTCGGCCAGCGCGCGAGTCGCGCCAAACCCGCCCAGCAGCGCCGCCAGCCCTGCTCCCTTGAGCAGATCACGTCTGTCGATCATGCAACTCCCTCCGGAGTGGTCGTTTTGAACCCGCGGTCATCACCGCCGGCTCTCATCGAAATCTAGCGGCATGCACGGCCGCTGCGAATTGATCGTTGCACATTCTCTCACTGCGAGAAAAGCCGCGAACGTCCGCAATCATAGCATCGCAGCGCGGCAACGGCCGAGACTTCGCACGTGCAACAAGAGCAATCGTGCATCGAACCGCAGGGGCGGGCAATCGGGGCCGTCAGGCGGCGCGTGCCCACCGACGGCGCCGGCGAGGGATGACGTTGGGCACGGCGCGCTCCACGGTTGTTGCACGCCGCGATGAGCTCGCCGCTCCTTTGTGCACCCCACACGCGCAACTACGTGCCCTGCCCGATCTTGTCCTGCGTCTTGGTCTCGAAGTCGCTGGCGTCGTGGCGCTCGTGGAGCTGGCTCTTGGGATCGCCGGAGACGCGGTTGACCATGCGGCCGCGCTTCACAGCGGTACGCTGCGCGATCTGGTCGGTCCAGCGCTGGACATTCTTGTAGTCCTGCACCGAGAGGAACTCGCCGCCTTCGTAGAGCAGGCCCTTGGCGAGCGCGCCGTACCACGGCCACACCGCGATGTCGGCGATGGTGTAGTCGGGGCCGGCGAGATACTCGCTTTCGGCCAGGCGGCGGTCGAGCACGTCGAGCTGGCGCTTCACCTCCATCGCGAAGCGGTCGATGGCATACTCGATCTTGGTCGGCGCATAGGCATAGAAGTGGCCGAAGCCGCCGCCGAGATAGGGCGCAGCCCCCATCTGCCAGAACAGCCAGGACAGGCATTCGGCGCGCTTGGCCGGCTCGGTCGGCAGGAAGGCGCCGAACTTCTCGGCCAGATAGACCAGGATCGCGCCGGACTCGAACACGCGGATCGGTTCCGGCCCGCTGCGATCCAGCAGCGCCGGGATCTTGGAATTGGGATTGATGGCGACGAAGCCCGAACCGAACTGATCGCCCTCGCCGATCCGGATCAGCCAGGCGTCATATTCGGCGCCGCTGTGGCCGAGCGCCAGCAGCTCCTCGAGCATCACTGTGACCTTTACGCCGTTCGGCGTTCCCAGAGAATAAAGCTGCAAGGGATGACGACCGACAGGCAATTCCTTCTCGTGCGTCGGACCTGCGATCGGCCGGTTGATGTTGGCGAAGCGGCCGCCGCTGGCCTTGTTCCAGGTCCAGACCTTGGGCGGCACATAGCTGTTCTGTTCAGACACGGCAGACTCCGGCGTGAGCGTCAGGAGCGAGCGTTTTAGGCGCATATGCCGTCGAGCGGAAGCCACGCTGCGCGCGGGCGCCATCAGCATTTTCTGCATTGCGCGGTCGAACCTGCGATGACAGAACGGAGACAAGACAACAATGACGGTCCGTCGCGGGCCGGCTCCTGGAAACGCCGATGACTGCAAGTCCCCTGCCCCCCGACCGCATTCCCGTGATCGTCGGCGTGGGCGAGATCGTCGATCGCCCCAAGGACATCGGCGACGGTCTCGAGCCGCTGGCGCTGCTCGAACAGGCGATCCGCCGCGCGGAAAATGACGCGGGCGCCAAGCTCATCCAGGACACCGGCTCGCTCGACGTCGTCAACTTCCTGAGCTGGCGCTACCGCGATCCCGAGCAGCTTCTCGCGCAGCGGCTCGGCGTGAGCCCGGCGCACTGCCACTACGGTCCCGTCGGCGGCGAGAGCCCGATCCGCTTGCTGCACGAGGCCGCCTTGCGCATCGCGCGCGGCGAATGCGAGGTCGCAGTGGTCTGCGGCGCCGAGGCGCAATCGACGGCGACCAAGGCCGAACGCGCCGGCGTGACCCTGCCGTGGACGCCGTTCGCGCATGACGTCGAGGAGCCGAAGCGCGGCGCTGCATTCCAGAAGCCGCTGGCGGTGAAGCTCGGCGTGTTCCGTCCGGTCACGGTCTATCCGTTCTACGAAGTCGCGAGCGCAACCAAATGGGGCCAGACGACGCGGCAGGCGCTCGCCGAATCCGGCGAGCTGTGGTCGCGCTTTTCCGCGGTTGCCGCCTACAATCCCAACGCCTGGCTGAAGCGGCACTTCGCGCCCGAGGAGATCACGACTCCGTCGGCCGACAACCGCCCGATCGCCTGGCCCTACACCAAGCTGATGGTCGCCAATCCCATGGTCAACATGGGCGCGGCGCTGATCCTGACCAGCCTGGCCAAGGCGCGTGCGGCGGGCATTGCCGACAGCCGCATGATCTATCCGCTCGGCGGCGCATCGGCGGAGGATCCGCGCGACTACCTCACGCGCGATCAGTTCGCCGAAAGTCATCCGCAGAACGCCGTGCTGCGGGCCGCGATGAACATCGTCGGCGGCAACGGCGCGGCGTTCGACGTCATTGAGCTCTACAGCTGCTTTCCCTGCGTGCCGAAGATGGCGCGGCGGATCCTCGGCCTCGGCGCTGACGTGGAGCCGACCGTCACCGGCGGGCTGACCTTCTTCGGCGCGCCGCTCAACACCTACATGACGCATGCCGCCTGCGCGATGGTGCGGCGGCTGCGCGGCGGCGCCAGGCGCGGCCTGCTGTACGGCCAGGGCGGCTTCGTCACCAAGCATCATGCGCTGGTGATCTCGCGCGAGCCGCCGTCATCGCTGTCGCAGGAGGTGAGCGTGCAGGCCGAGGCCGATCGGCATCGCGCCGCCGCGCCGGAGTTCGTCAGCGAGGCCGGCGGCGGCGGCAGGGTCGAGAGCTTCACCGCGCTGTTCGATCGCAACGGCGAAGTCGAGCATGGCGTGGTGATGCTGCGCACCGAGCAGGACACGCGCACGCTGGCGCGCGTGCCGGCGCAGGACGCAGCCACGCTGGCGCGGCTGATGGATCAGGACCGGTCGCCGGTCGGCGCGCTCGGCACGATCACGATGGTCGCCGATGGTGTGCCGGAGTGGCGGACGAATTAGTTCGCTTCCGTCGACTCACACCTCCCGCGCCTCGTGCTGCCAGCGCGCATAGGCCGTCTCCCAATCGGGATCGCGCTCCGCCGCGAAGCCGAGCGTCCTGCCGCCACCGAGGTCGCGGAAGCCGATCATGGCGCGGCGGTGCGCGCCGCTTCTGACATAGGCGCGCATGCTGGCTTCGTCGGTCCAGACCGTCAGCGTGTGATAGATGCCATTCACCGGACGAAGCTCGACGCGCAGATTCCCGGGAGCCGCACGCGCCTGGCGGACGGCGCGCAGCGTGTGCCACCAGAATCGCGCCCGCCGCGTGAGGCCGCGATGCGAGCGGAAGCCGGTGACGGACACGTAGACGCTCATGGCGCGCTCCTGGATCGCAAACCGCCGCGCGATGGAACGGTCGCGCCGACAGGTGTGAGCACAACGCTGCCCGCCGCGTCCTGGATGTCGGAGTGCGGATCACGGGCCGGCGCTCAGCGCCCACTTCGCCTGGGCTTCACGTTGGCAGGCACCGTGCCCGTGGTCTCCGCAGCCGCCGGAGGCGCGCTGTCGTCGCCCGCCAATTGCTGGTCGCGCTTGCGCGCGAGCGCCTCGTCACGCCGGGCGGCCGCGACCGCCAATTCCGGATCCAGCTTGAGCGCCTGGTTGAAGTCGGCGAGCGCGCGGTCGTAGTGCCCCTTTGCCAGCCACACCGTGCCCCGGTCGCTGTACGTTGCGGCATCGCTGAAGCCCATGCGCACGGCGTGGTCGAGATCGACAAGGGCTTCGTCGAGATCTCCCTTACGCTGGAACGCAAGTCCACGATCGTGGAACAGCATCGGGTTGTGCGGATCCAGCCGGATCGCCCGCTCATAATCGCCAAGCGCCCGGTCGAAGCGGCCCATGCGGACCAGATCCTTGGCGCGGTAGTGATAGAGATCGGCATTGCGGGGCGCGAGCCGGATTGCTTCGTCGAAATCGGCGACGGCGCCCTCGAGATCGCCCTGTCGGCTGCGGTCCATCGCGCGCTTCACCAAGGATGCGGCGGTCATCGGCGCAGCCGGGACGACCGGCTCTGCCGCTTTCGGCTCTGCCGGCGGAGGCGGCGCGGGGGCCTCCGCCGCCGGAGGCGGCACCGGGAGCACGGCTCCGGTCGCATCCTGGACGGCAGGCGCCGGGACGGTCTCACCTGCGACCTTGCGCTGCGGCCCCGATCGGGCCTGCGGCGACGGTGTCACGATCGAGCGCGTCGCCTGCCTGCTCATCCAGTCACCGGCGGAGGGCAACAGCAGAATCTCGAGGCCGATCAGGACCGCGCTCAGCACGGCGGTCGCCGCGGTAAACTGCAGGATGGCGTCCCAGCGTTCGCGGCGGACGCGGTCGCGCTCGGAGGCGAGATGGGCGTCGTATTCGGCACGCAGGCCCGCGTCGCGCAACACGTTGTAGGCGACGATGATCAGCTTGAGCTGATGCTCCGACGCCGCATCGGCGCTGCCCCGGAGGTCGGGATGGTGCGCCTTGGCGGCCTGGCGGAACGCCCGCTTGATCGTGTCGAGATCGGCCCGCGGCGATACGCCGAGCACCTCATAATGCGTCGTCATGGCGCGATCCCGAACCTCTCTTCCGAGGCCGGTCCGGGATCACGCGGGGAGCAGGTCGAGCGCATAATGGGCGCCATCGCGGGTGAGCCGACCGAACGCGGCCCACGGAAAATGAGATCCACAAACCAACATCTTTTCTGCAACGATACGATCGAGCAATCTGCGCCGGCTGACCTCGGCAGCCGCGCCGTCCTGGTCATAGGCGCCGTGCCATTCCGGATGGCGCAGGCACAACGCCGGCACATAGGCGGTGTCGCCGGAGATCATCAGTTGCTCCGCTCCGGAGCCGAGATGAAACGCGGTGTGCCCCGGGGTATGACCGGGGACGCTGACGAAGCGGATGCCGGGCACCACCTCGTCCTCGCCCTCGACCGGCAGCACGTTCTTCCAGCCCGGGATCACGCTCTGGATGCGGCGCGCCAGCGCCTGCCGCCACGGCGGCAGCCGGCTGGTCAGAGATGCATCGGTCCAGAATTTGTACTCGGCCGCAGCCACGATGATCTCGGCGGTGGGAAACACCGGCGCGTCGGTGTTCTCGCCGAGCAGGCCGAAGATATGATCGGGATGGAAGTGCGAGATCAGGATGGTGTCGATGTCTTCCGGGCGAATGCCGGCTGCTTTCAGATTGTCCAGCATGCGACCCGAAACGAAGATCGAGTCGGAATTGTAGCCCTGCACCTGACCACCGCCGCCGGCATCGCAGAGCACGGTCTTGCCCTTCAGCCGCACCACGAAGGTGGAGATCGGGACCGGGACGAAGGCTGGGCTCAGACCAGCGGCGCGCAGTGCGTCCTTCACGTCGCTGATGCTGGCATTGCTGATGAAGCCGGCCTCGTGCGGCTTTTCCCACACGCCGTCGTAGAGGGCGATCACCTCCGCCTCGCCGATCGTGATCCGGCGATAGCCGCGTGCGGGATCCTCAGTGCGGCGGTGCGGCTTGGCGGCAACGACGGCTAGTCCCGCATCGAGACCCAAGGCAGCCGCGGCCGTCGCGGCCGATAGCACCAGGGTCCTTCGCGAAAAACCACCCGCAATCACATTGCCTGCCACTCAAATATACCGTCGGTTGAATAAATGCCTAACACAAGTTAATCTCCGCACCTTAGCGGGATTATGGCGCGACAACGGCCTTTCTGGCCGGGGCGTCAGGTGTGGGGAGTCTGCAACGGTGGGGGATGATCCGGTCGAGCGGGGCGCCGCCTGACGAACGGCGCACGCATGAGCGTCGACGTGGTTCGCGGGGGCATCGTCGGCTCTGTCCGCGGCTATCGTTAGGGCTGTGTCGTTCGACTATCGGATGCGACAGCGGCCAATCTCGGCCGCTGTCCTCGGCTTCGTCAATGTCTTGGGTCAGGCGGCGCGAACCGATTGCAGGAAGCGGCTGACCTCCAGCTTGAGACGCTGGCTATCACCGGAGAGCTGGCGCGCGGCGCTGAGCACCTGCCCCGAGGTGTCGCCGGTCTCGCTGGCGCCGCGCTGGACGTTGGAAATGTTGGCGGACACCTGCTGTGTACCTGCGGCGGCGTGCTGGATGTTGCGCGAGATCTCGGCGGTTGCTGCGCCCTGCTCCTCGACCGCGGCCGCCACCGTCGCGGCGATCTCCGACAGCCGCTCGATCGTCGTCGAGATCTCTCTGATGGCGCCGACCGACTCCTGCGTGGCCCCCTGGATGCCAGAAATCTGTTGGCCGATCTCGCCGGTCGCCTTGGCGGTCTGTTCGGCCAGCGCCTTGACCTCGGAGGCGACGACGGCAAAGCCGCGGCCGGCTTCGCCCGCCCGCGCGGCCTCGATAGTGGCATTGAGCGCCAGCAGATTGGTCTGCCCGGCGATCGTGTTGATCAGTTCGACGACGTCGCCAATGCGGGTCGCCGCCTTCGACAGCTCGCCGACACGATCATTGGTGCGGCGTGCCTGCTCGACCGCATCGGAGGCGATGCGCGCGGACTCCTGCACCTGGCGGCTGATCTCACGGACCGACGAAGTGAGTTCCTCGGTCGCCGAGGCGACGGCCTGAACATTGGCCGACGCCTCTTCGGAGGCCGCGGCGACGGTGGTGGAAAGCTCCTGCCCTCGCACGGCGGTGCTCGACAGCGAGTTGGCCGAGCTCTCGAGCTCGCTGGAGGCCGAGGACACCGTATTGACGATGTTGCCGATGGCGCCTTCGAAACTGTTGGCGAGCTCCGACATCTCCCGCTTGCGCGAGGCGGCTGCTCGCCGCTCCTGCTCACCGAGCTCCCTGGCGTTGAACCGCACCATCGTCTGGACGGTCTGCAGGTTACGCAAGGCGCGGCCGATCTCGTCGTCGCGCTCGATGTGCATGCGGGTGTCGAGCTTGCCCTGGGTGATGCTTTCCATCGTCTCGTTCACATGATCGAGCGGCGCCACGATCACGTTCATTGTGCGCAGCCCGACCAGGCCACACAGCACGACACCGGTGGCAGCAATCGCCACGGCGGTCATTCCGGCGAGCCCGCCCTCCCCGAACGAGATGACACCAAGCACGAGCAGGAACAGCGTCTGCAATCCGACCAGCGTTCGCAGCCTTGCCGCGATCGTGCCGGTGAACATCGAGAGATGGTCGAACACCGAGCGGCGGCGGACGATGCCGTCGTCGATCTTGTAACCATGTGGCCGCTTTTCGCGGATCGCCGCATAGACCTGCTCGGCCTCTGCGCGCTGGTCGGCGGGCAGCTTGGTGCGCACCGAGGTGTAGCCGACGACTTGGCCGTCTTTGCAGATCGGCGACGCCGTCGCCAGCACCCAGTAATAGTCGCCGTTCTTGCGGCGGTTCTTGACCGCTCCGACCCAGGGACGGCCGGCCTTGAGCGTGGTCCAGAGATTGTCGAAAGCTTCAGGCGGCATGTCCGGATGACGCACGATGTTGTGCGGCTGCCCCATCAGCTCGGCTTCGGTGAAGCCGGCCGCATCGACAAAATCCTGGTTGAAGAAGGTCAACTTGCCCTTCGTGTCGGTCTTGGACACGATCAGCGTGTCATCCGTGATTGGATACTCGACGTTGGTGACGGGCAAATTCTTACGCATGGCGAGTCTTTCAATCGACGATGATGGCCGCGAGTCATGCCGGCATCGGCATGACTAATTTTGCTGCAAACGATGCATCGATTGTCGCAGTCGCCGATTAACCTAAGATAAAATGCCGCAACCGTTGAAATACGGGTCGCTGGACCCCGTTCACGGACGGCCGCAATCTCACAAGACCTGTCGCCGGCGTGTCTCCTCGATACGAGCCAGACAGAACGGCCCAACCATGTTGCCGCCGTTGATGCAGGAAACTGGATCAATCGGTGCGAACCGTTTGCAGGAAGCGCAAGAGCGCCAGCAGGTTGGTTCGGCCGGCGGTGATGTTGATCGGCTCGACGATTTTGCCGATGCGGGTCGCGGCCTTCGACAGCCCGCCGAGGCGATCGGTGGTCCCGCGCGCCTGGCCGGCTGCCTCGCCCGCCATCCGCGCCGACCGGCCCACGAAAAAAGGGCGCGGCCTCGCGGCCACGCCCTGGTCTGGTCGGGATCTGCGCGCCGGGATCAGGCTGCGCGCACGGTGTCCAGGAAACGTCCAACCTCGAGCTTCAGTCGGTTGCTGTCGCCGGACAGCATTTGCGCCGCCGAGAGCACCTGGGACGACGCCGAGCCGGTCTCGCCGGAGCCGCGCTGCACCCCGGCGATAGCCGCGTCATTCCAGCTCGATCGGCTGATAGGCGCCGGTCTCGTCGAGCGCCGTGCCCCAGATCTTGTGCGAGGCCTGATGTTCGGCGGGGCCGAAGTTGAGCGAGGCGCCAAGACCGAGATCGATGTTGCGCATCGACTCCAGCGTATCGATCAGCCGCTCGGTATCGAGCTGCGGACCGGCCTGCTTCAGGGCCTGAACCAGGATACTCGCCTCGATGTAGCCCTCGAGCGAGGTGTAGTCCGGCGGTTCGCCGGGGAAGTGTCGAGCCAGCGCGGCCTTGTAGTCGAGCACCACGCTCGAATAGCCGGAGACGGCGGGAACGGTCTGGGTCACGACGACCCCGGCCGCGTAGCGCGAACCGAGCAGCATGAGCTCATTGGCAAGCGCCGATGCGCCGACCGCCGACACATTGACGAAGAGGACGCCGGGAAGCGCGTCGCGCGCCTTTTCGATGAACTTCGCCGCCGCGCGCGAGGTCGCGACCATGATGACCGCGCGGACGGGCACCTTCTGGGCCTTGAGCTGGTTGATCGCCGGCTCCACATCGACGGTGTTGCGGGTGTAGTTGACGCGCAGGATCGCGGCGTCGCTGAGGCCGAGGACGCGAAACGCCTTTGCCACGCCGGCAAAGCCTGCATCGCCGAACGAATCGTCCTGCGCGAACAGCGCAATCTGGCGTGGCGGCACGCGGCGCAGCTTCACCAGGTAACGGACCAGCGCATCGGCTTCTTCCGAATAGCTCGGACGATAGTTGAAGACGTAGCGGTCCGGCGGATCGTGGCGCGAGACGTTCGCACCGGTATAGGGGCTGAAGAACAGCATCCGGCGCTCGAGCGAATATGGGATCGCGACGGCCGCCGTCGCGGTCCCGAAACTGCCGACGAAGCCGAACACGCGCTCCTTTTCGTAGAGCTGCTTCATGGCGTCGAGCGTGCGGTTCGGATCATAGCCGTCATCGGCGACGACGAGCTTGAGCATCCGGCCATTGACCCCGCCGGCGTCGTTGGCGCGGTTGAAGGCGGCTTCGATGCCGACCTTGAGCAGCCGGCCCGATTCCTTGTTCGCGCCCGACAGTGGCAAGACGCTGCCGAACGTGATGTCGCGCTCCGTGACGCCGCGAACCGATGGAGCAGGCACGGCGCTCGTCGCACCAGCCGCAGCGATGGAGGGCGCAGAGTCCGGCAGCGCGCCGGCCGCCGTTGCGGGCGCGCCGATCGATCGCTCGATGTCTGCGAGCTGAAGCTCGGCCCGCCGGCAGTCCTGGCGGCCACTCGCCACGGCCGCGCGACCGTCGGCGATGGAGCGGTCGAACTCGCGCGTCAGCTCGTTGCGATCGCCGTCGTCGCTCGACACCTCCCGGATGACGGCCTGGAACTTGCCGATGATGGCCTGGATCCGCGGCCGAGGGATCTCGCTGCAGGCAAGGGCCGCTCCGATGGCGGGACCGATCCTGCCGCCGAGGTCGCGCACGACGGCGAGGTTGTCGCCGGGCGCGGCACCGACCGAGGTCGTGAGCATGAGGGTGAGGATGATCACCGAGGAAGTCGCGAGCGATCGCATCCGGTTCACCACCTCGTGGCGGGGCCGGAGGTCAAGGAAGGCCATCATGACGGGATTTGAACTCGTTGAGACACGCTGGTCGGATCGTTGATTGAGCTAGTGAGATTGCCGCGGCCTGTCAGGCCGCGCGGACCGTCTGCAGGAAGCGGCTGACCTCGCGCTTGAGGCGGTTGCTGTCTGTCGACAGCCCCTGGGCCGCCTCCAGCACCTGGGTCGAGGCCGAGCCGGTCTCGGTGGCGCCGCGCTGCACGTCGGTGATGTTGACGGAGACCTGCTGCGTGCCGTGCGCCGCCTGCTGCACGTTGCGCGAGATCTCCTTGGTCGCGGCGTTCTGCTCTTCGACAGCGGCTGCAATCGTCGAGGAAACCTCCGACAGCCGCTCGATGCTGCCGGAGATCAGCCTGATCGCCGCAACCGATTCCTGTGTCGCCGCCTGGATGCCGGCCACCTGCTGGCCGATCTCATCGGTCGCCTTGGCGGTCTGCTCCGCCAGCGCCTTGACCTCGGCGGCGACCACGGCGAAGCCCCGCCCCGCCTCGCCGGCACGCGCCGCCTCGATCGTGGCGTTCAGCGCCAGCAGATTGGTCTGCCCGGCAATGCTGTTGATCAGCTCGACCACGTCGCCGATGCGGCTCGCCGCGCGCGACAGCTCGCTCACCCGCTCGTTGGTCTTCTTCGCCTGCTCGACCGCTTCGTTGGCCATGCGCGCCGATTCATGCACCTGGCGGCCGATCTCGGTGACCGAGGACGTCATCTCCTCGGTGGCCGAGGCGACGGATTGCACGTTGGTCGACGCTTCCTCCGACGCAGCCGCCACCGTGGTTGCGAGCTCGCCGGCGCGGACCGCCGTCTTGCTCAAGGTATCCGCCGAGACTTCCAGTCTGGACGAAGCCGACGAGACCGTCTCGACGATCTCGCCAACGGCGCTTTCGAAGTCGTCGGCCATCTTGTGCATGTCGGCCTTGCGGCGGGCCAGCGCCCGCTGCTCGGCTTCCTTCTGCTCCGCTTCCAGCGCGTGACGTGCGACCGCATTGCTCTTGAACACCTCGACGGCGCCGGCCATCTCGCCGATCTCGTCGCCGCGTCCTACGCCGGGGACCTCGACGTCGAGACGGCCGCCGGCGAGGCTCTTCATCGCGCTGGTCATGCGATGCAGAGGGCTGGTGATGCCGCGCCCGACGAGCGTCGACACGACGAGCAGGATCAGCAGCACGATCCCGGCCGCCATCAACGACTGCCGCGTCGAGGCCCAGGCCTGAGCCGAGAGGTCATCGATATAGACGCCGGTCCCGACCAGCCAATTCCAGGGTGCGAAGCCTGCGACATGGGTGAGCTTGGGCTGCGGCGTCTCGGAGCCGGGCTTCGGCCAATCGTAGTCGACGAAGCCGCGGCCATGCTGGCGAACCACGTCGATCATCTCTTGGAACAGCTTCTTGCCGTTCGGATCCTTCATGTCCGCGACGTCCTGCCCGATCAGCTTGGTCGAGATCGGATGCATCAGCATCTTCGCGGTCATGTCCGTGACGAAGAAATACTCGTTGCCGCCATAGCGGAGCTGGGAGGCGCGCTCCAGAGCGCGCTTCTGCGCGTCGGCGACCGAGATCGTCCCCTTCTGCGCGGCAGCATGCTCCTCGGCGAAGATGGCGAGCGCGAGCTCGGTCAGATGCCGCAGCTCAAGCTGCTTCTGCTGCTTGAGGCCGGCAGCGAGCTCACGGGAATTGAAGGCAGTCAGGCCGATCAGACCGAGGAAGCTCAGACCGATCAGGGCGTAGATCTTGATCCCGATGGTGAGCTTGAGGCGATGAGGCATTGCAAACGACATGTCAGTCTCCACGGGCGCGACTCATGCTTGGGGCGCTCGGGGACAGATCACGTCGACGGTCGGGGGGCTCGCCCTCGTCGTCACGCAAACGGGCCCGCAGCCCACGCGTGGAAGCTACGGAACCCAATATTAAGTCTGGTTAAGACGATGTCCGTGCAAATACGGAGCAACGATCGAAAACTGATCGTTGCCCGTCCAGATCGGTAACGCGCTCCGGCTTGCCGTGCGACGCGTCGTCTCGTGCCATGCGACCGAACGAGAGAAGCGCCGTCTGCCCGTGGGACTCGACTGCGCGTTGGCCGCGAACGTCCGGACCCTACGCGCCGATTCTTAACACAAGTTAAAAACGCAGATTGACTACGCAGGTTAGTTTCCCGGCGTCGATGCAACGCGTGACAACGCAAAAGGCCGGAGCGTTCGATGCTCCGGCCTTTTAATCCCCTGCGCAATCCGAGTTGGCCGCTTCCGCGTCTCGGCGTTACGCCGCCCGCACCGAACCGAGGAAGCTCGCGACCTCCTGCTTGAGACGGTTGCTGTCGCCGGACAGCGCCTGTGCCGCTGAGAGCACCTGGGCCGAGGCCGACCCGGTCTCGGCCGCACCGCGCTCGACGTCGGCGATGTTGGACGAGACCTGCTGCGTGCCATGCGCCGCCTGCTGGACGTTGCGCGAGATCTCCTGCGTCGCCGCGCCCTGCTCTTCGACGGCGGCTGCGATGGTCGAGGAGATTTCCGACAGCTTCTCGATCGTGGAGGAGATCTCCTTGATCGCGCTGACCGACTCCTGCGTTGCGACCTGGATGCTCGAGATCTGCTGGCCGATCTCGCCAGTCGCCCTCGCGGTCTGCTCCGCCAGCGCCTTGACCTCCGAGGCGACGACCGCGAAGCCGCGGCCGGCGTCGCCGGCGCGTGCGGCCTCGATGGTGGCGTTGAGCGCCAGCAGGTTGGTCTGGCCGGCAATCGTGTTGATCAGTTCGACGACGTCGCCGATGCGGGTGGCAGCCTTGGACAGCTCGCTGACGCGCCCGGTCGTGGTGCGGGCCTGGCCGACGGCGTCGTTGGCGATGCGCGCCGATTCCTGCACCTGGCGGCTGATCTCGGTGACCGACGAGGCCATCTGCTCGGTCGCAGACGCCACCGACTGGACGTTGGTCGTGGCTTCCTCCGAGGCGGACGCAACCGCCGTCGTCAAGCCTTGCGAGCGCGTCGCGGCCTGGGTCAGCGTGGTGGCGGACTGCTCGAGCTGGCTCGAGGCCGACGAGACGGTGTTCACGATCTCGCCGACCGCGGCTTCGAACTGCTCGGCCAGCCGCTGCATGTCGGCCTTGCGCTGGCGCGCCGTGATCGCGTCCTGCGCGCTCTTTTCCTCGGCCTCGGCGCGCGCCTTCTCCTCCGCATTGCCACGGATCACCGTTACGGTCTTGGCGAGATCGCCGATTTCGTCACCCCGCGATGCGCCGGGAATGGCGATGTCGAGCCGGCCGCGCGCCATCTCGCCGAGCGCCGCGTTCAGCCGCGTCAACGGCCGCGCGATCCCGAGGAACGAGAACACGACCGAACCGATCACCGACAACAGAACCGCCAATCCGACAAACAGCGTGATATAGCTCGCCTGCGCGGCGACCTGGTCTGCCTCGAACCGCGCGCTCGCGTTGCGCGCGCGCGCGTCCTGGATCGCAGAGGACATCAGCTCGCCGGCCTCGCGGAGATAGATGAGCGTGCGGTCGCGCAGCACGGCCTCCTTGATCCCCTCGGTCTTCACCACCTCGTCGTTCGCGGCGACGAAGTCCGAGGCGAGGCCATTGAGCTTGGTGATCGTGGCCTGGATCTCGCGGTCGTCGGCCAGCATGCGGGCATCGGTCAGCGAGCTCTTCAGCCCCGGCACCGTCTGCTTCACCGTCAGGATCGTCGCGGCATCGCCAGTCATACCGAACCGCCAGGCCTGCGACCGCATGTAGTTCAACTTGGCATCGGCAGCGTGAAGCTGGCGCTCGACCCGCTCGCGGAAGGCGAGCTTCGGCAGCGACGGCGAGGCGAGCAGCGCCTTCAGGCTGGTGTTCCAGTCGTTGGAGACAGCACTGCGCTTCTCGATCTGCGTCAGCAACTTCTTCTGCGCCTCGGCGAGATCGACCGCTCCTGCGGCATAGCTCGTCATCAGCTCCTTGATCCGGGTCAGCCGGGCGCGATTGTCGGCGGTCGACACGTTGGCGAGTGCGGCGTCGATGTCCGTCACCATCCCGGTCGAGAACTGCTGAATGTCGGCGGCGGCCTTCTCTGCCTCGGCCGGCGCACGCGCCAGCCGTGCCGAACGGCCACCGAGCTGGGTCTGCTGCATGTTGATGCTGGCCGACAGCACGCTCTCGACGACGCGCCGCGCGCGCTCGGCCTGCTGATTGGCGTGGTTGACCGCTCTTTCCGCCATCAACTGGTTAGCGATCATGCCGACGGCGAGAGATGCGCCGATGGCGCCAGCGAGCCCGAGTTTGTAGCCGATCCGATTCAGTTTCATTGCCCTACCCACAGATGAACGCGTCACGCGACGGTCCGTACTGGAGGTATAGCGGTGAGGTCCCTAGAGACCGTTAATTTACGGGAGTTATCGGGCATTACACGCAAAAAACTTCTGCTTTTTCAGTGTGCGTCCCGATGCTTATGGCGGCACGACGGCGCTGCCGCGCCGAGCGACGGCTCACAAACTAAGCAGATGATGAGATCGGGACCGAGGCCAAGCACGTCGTTCCAAAATCCGGCACGGGCCGACGCAGCCGGGAGTCGGCTGACGCGCAGTTAGCGCATCAGCCCGAGCGCGTCGGCGAAAAACTGCGGCCCACCGAAATTGCCGGACTTCAGCGCCAGCAGCATGTCGCCTGCATCGGCGCCGATCGTGCGAAGCACGGGCACGCCGGCCGCGATCTCCGGACCGACGAGGAAGCCGGGAATCCCCAGCCGATCAACGACAGCGCCCGAGGTCTCGCCGCCGGCGACGATCAACCGCCGCACGCCGGCCTGGATCAGCCCCTCGGCGAGATCGGCCATCGCCTGCTCGATGGCGTGCCCCGCCGCCTCGCGGCCGTGCCTGGATTGCAGCGCGCTGACCTGATCCGGCGTCGCGCTGGAGGCAATCAGCACAGGCCCCTTGGCGATGCGCTCACGCGCCCAGGCGAGCGCGCGCTGCGTCTCGTCCGGACCGGCGACCAGACCCGCCGCATCGAGATGCAGCACCGGCATGATGGTCTCGGCCTGCGCGATCTGCTGCAACGTCGCCTGCGAGCAGCTGCCGGCGAGGCAGGCGGCCAAGCCGCCGACGGGGGCATCGGCGTGATGCGCCAAGCCGTGGGAATGCACGCGCCCGGCCTCGACCAAAGCGCGCGCCAGACCGAGCCCGATGCCGGACGCGCCGACGGAGACCCGGCTCTTCAAGGCGGCCGCACCGATCGCGGTCAGGTCCGCATCGAACACGGCGTCGACGATCGCGGCACCCATGCCCTGCCCGGCCAGTTCCTGCAGCCGGTGGCTGATCGCCTCCGGCCCATGCACCACGGTGGCGAGATCGACCAGACCGATCTTCCGTCGGCTTTGCCGGCCGAGCACGCGCACCAGATTGGCGTCATGCATCGGGTTGAGCGGATGATCCTTGAGCGGGCTCTCATTGAGCGGCACGCCGCCGACGAACAGGTTGCCCTGATAGACGGTCCGCCTGGTTTCCGGGAACGCCGGCGTCACCAGCACGATCGTTTCACCGGCATCGCCCGCCAGCGCGTCCATGACAGGACCGATATTGCCGGCGTCGGTGGAATCGAACGTCGAGCAGATCTTGAACAGCACGTGGTCGGCGCCTCGTGCGCGCAGCCATGTGTCGGCCTCGCGTGAGCGGGCCACGGCAAGCGACGCCTCAATCGAGCGGCTCTTCAGCGACACCACGACGGCATCGACCTCGGGCAGCGTGAGGTCATCAGCCGGTACGCCGATGGTCTGCACCGTGCGCAGGCCGGCGCGGGTCAGGGTGTTGGCGAGATCGGAGGCGCCGGTGTAGTCGTCGGCGATGCAGCCGAGCTTCAGGCTCACGGCTTCACTCCCTTGTAGGGCGCGAACCAGCCGAGCCCGTCCTCGGTGCGGCCGCGCGGATTGTACTCGCAGCCGACGAAGCCGGCATAGCCGAGCCGGTCAAGTTCCGCGAACAGGAACGGATAGTTGAGCTCCTCGCCGTCGGGCTCGTTGCGCGAGGGAATGCTGGCGATCTGGATGTGGCCGATGATGTCCATCATCTCGCGCAGCCGCATCGTGACGTCGCCATGGATGATCTGGCAATGATAGATGTCGAACTGCAGCTTCAGGTTCGGAATCTTCAGCTCGCGGATCAGGTCGCGGGCGAAGTCGAAATCGTTGAGGAAGTAGCCGGGCACGTTGCGCGGATTGATCGGCTCGATCACGACGTCGAGGCCGTGGGGCGCGAAGAACTCGGCCGCCCATGCGACCGATTTGTAGTACGCCTCCACCGCCTTCGGATCGCTGCGCTCGGCGATCCCCGCCATCATGTGCAGCCGCTTCACGCCGGTCGCCATGGCATAGGGCAGCGCGGTCTCGAGGCTCGCCTTCAGATCGTCGAAGCGCTCCGGCAGCGCCGCAAAGCCCCTCTCGCCGGCATCCCAATTGCCGGGCGGCAGGTTGAACAGCGCCTGGGTCAGGCCGTTGCCGTGCAGCCGTTGGCCGACCTCCTCGGCCGGATGGTCATACGGAAACAGGAATTCGACCGCAGTGAAGCCGGCCTTGGCGGCGGCCGCGAAGCGGTCGAGGAACGGATGCTCGGTGAACATCATCGAGAGATTGGCGGCGAAGCGGGGCATGGCGTGAAGACTCGTCGTGCTGCTACTTGGAGGGGCCCGGCAGCGTCGTGCCGGTGACCTGCGCATACATCCGCGCCACAGAGGCGTCGTCGTCGCGGCCCATGCCGGCGGCCGACGTCATCAGGAACATCTGCAGCGCGGCGGCCGAGACCGGCACCGGAAAACGATGGCTGCGTGCCATGTCCTGGATGATGCCGAGGTCCTTGACGAAGATCTCGACCGCGCTGCGCGGCGTGTAGTCGCCGTCGAGCACGTGCGGCATGCGGTTCTCGAACATCCAGGAATTGCCGGCCGAGGCGGTGATGACCTCATAGACCTTTCTGATATCGAGACCCTGCTTGGCGGCGAAGGCGATGGCCTCGCTGGCGGCAGCGATGTGAACGCCGGCGAGAAGCTGGTTGATCATCTTGAACGCAGCGCCCTGCCCGGCGGCATCGCCGAGCTCATAGAGCTTGGCCGCCATCGCATCGAGCGCCGGCCGCGCCTTGGCAAACGCCGCCGCGCTGCCCGAGGCCAGGATCGTCAGCTCGCCTTGCGCGGCGCGCTGCGCGCCGCCGGAGATCGGCGCGTCGAGGTAGTGCCGGCCGGTGGCTTCGAGCTGCTTCGCCAGCCGCCGCGCAACGTCAGGATCCATGGTCGCGGAGGAGACGAACACGGCGTCCTTCGGCATGGTTTCGGCAGCACCGCCCGGGCCGAACAGGATGGCTTCCGTCTGCGCCGCATTGACCACGACGCTGACCACGATATCGGCGCCATCAGCCGCCTCGGCGGGAGTCGTCGCGCCCTTGCCGCCGTCGGCCACGAAACGCGCCACCGCGTCCGCCGAGACGTCGCATCCGGTCACCTCGAAGCCTGCGCGCTTCAGCGAGGTCGCCATGCCGAATCCCATCGAGCCAAGCCCGATCACGGCGACGTTCAATTGCGATGGCGACGGCATGCGGCAGATCCCTGAAGCGTTTCCCGGAGAATGTCCGGTTGCCCCGGACTGCACTCTGGGTATCACGGCTTGGCCGCGTTGCCAAAGCGTGAGACAAAGCGGCAAAACAGCGACATGCGAGGAAAGACCCGTGGCGGAAACTGCGATTCGCGAGGCCATCTGCCGGTTCGGCCGCTCGCTGTTCGAGCGCGGACTGACGCCGGGGTCGTCCGGCAACATCAGCGTGCGGCTCGATGATGGCGGCTGGCTGGTGACGCCGACCAATGCCTCGCTCGGCTTCCTCGATCCGGCCCGTTTGTCGCGGCTCGATGCCGAGGGGCGACTGGTCTCGGGCGATGCGCCGACCAAGGAGGTGCCGCTGCACACGGCGCTGTACCAGACGCGCGACGCCGCGCGCGCCGTCGTGCATCTGCACTCGACCCATTCGGTCGCGATCTCGATGCTGCCGGAGATCGATCCGCGCGCCGCGCTGCCGCCGCTGACACCTTATTACTTGATGCGCTGCGGCCAGACCGCGCTGGTGCCCTATCATCGTCCGGGCGATCCCGCGGTAGCCGATGCCATCAAGGGTCTCGCCGGCAAATACGCCTCGGTGCTGCTCGCAAATCACGGGCCCGTCGTGTCCGGTGACACGCTGGAAGCCGCCGTGTTCGCGATGGAGGAGCTCGAGGAGACCGCAAAGCTCTATCTGCTGCTGCGCGGGCTCAACCCGCGTCATCTGTCGCCGCAGCAGGTCGACGATCTGGTCAAAGTCTTCGGCCTCACCCTGCCCGATCACAACGATCATCACTGATCCGCCGGCGGATGGATGGGCATGCAATATTTCGCAACAACGCCGGCCGAGATCGATGCCGCTGCCCGGGTGCTCTACGAGGAGGCCCGCTTCTATCGCTGGTTTCCGATCGCAGCCGACTCCTATGACGCGTTCGCCGCCTCTGATCCGATCGCGGTCAGCGAGCTGCGCGGCATTGCCGAGCGCATGCTGGTGGCCGCCGCGCAGGCGAGATCGCGGGCACGGCGGATCTAGCGTCCCGCCAGCCCGGCCTGCATGCGAGGTAGCCTGCGCCGCCTTGTCGCTCATCAAGCTGCCTTGCCTCGGGAGGACAACGATGCCTAATATTCAGGCAAAGTGCGACTTCGGTAGCAATCAGGGACGGATCGGTCGAGCAAGGACAACACCGGCAGCTCATCGCTGCCGCGGCGCGAGGATGCGCCCCGCTCTTCCACCATCGATTGCAGCCTATCGCTGAGCACGCCCGGAGCACGAAAGGACAGGGCAAAATGCCTCCACATCGGCGTGGGCGCGGCTGTTTGGCCGGATCGGCGGCCCATCTGAGCGGACTGACGCCGGGACCGGGGAATGCCCTTTCGAGCGTTGCATACGCATCTCATCCAGCGCGCAATCTTCGCGCACTGCTCCGCGCCCACGGCGACCCTTGGCATATCCGTTGCAGACATCAGACGGGCCGGATCGCGCGCGCCCGACGGAGCGAGCTGCGATCATGACCGACACGGGACAGGACGACGGAGGGCGGATGGCGGCGGGCGCGAGCTTGGAACTGGTGAAGGTGACGAAGATGTACGGTCACGTCACCGCCGTCGACGCAATCGACCTGCGGATTCCCGCCGGCTCCTATTGCTGTCTGCTCGGCCCGTCCGGCTGCGGCAAGACCTCCACCCTGCGCATGATCGCCGGCCACGAATCCGCGACGTCGGGCGACATCATCGTCGGCGCCAGGAACGTGACCGAGCTGCCGCCCGCAGGACGCGGCACCGCGATGATGTTCCAGTCCTATGCGCTGTTTCCGCATCTGTCGGTGATCGACAACGTCGCGTTTGCATTGAAGATGAAAGGCGTGTCCAAGCCCGAGCGCCACGCCAAGGCACGCGAGCTGCTCGAGCTGGTGGACATGCAGAGCTATGCCGGCCGCCTGCCGGCGCAGCTTTCCGGCGGCCAGCAGCAGCGCGTGGCGCTGGCCCGTGCGCTGATCACCTCGCCGCAGATCCTGCTGCTCGACGAGCCGCTGTCGGCGCTCGACCCGTTCCTGCGCCTGCGCATGCGCGCCGAGCTGAAGCGGCTGCAGCGCGAGCTCGGCCTCACCTTCGTCCACGTCACCCATGGCCAGGACGAGGCCATGGCGCTGTCCGACCTCGTGGTGCTGATGAATGGCGGCCGCATCGAGCAGCAGGGCAGCCCGCGCGACATCTTCAATCATCCGCGCACCGAATTCGCCGCCCGCTTCATCGGCGGCCACAACGTGATCCCGCTGAACGGCGAGACCTTCGCCGTGCGCGTCGACCGCATCCAGCTCAAGGCGCCGAATGCGGCGATCGACGGCCCGGTGGTGCCCGGCACCATCAGCAAGATCGAATATCAGGGCACCTATGTGCTGGTCGCGGTCGCGACCGACGGTGGCCCCGAGATCTCGGCGCAGCTCAGCGACGATCAGTTCGATGCACAGACCCACAGCATCGGCGAGCGCGTCGTCGTCACCTGGAACATGGCCTTCGCTGACGCACTGACGCCCCGCCCTGCCGCAGCCGCTCCGGCTGCGGAGCTGGTCACCTGATTTTCGTTTGCTCGTTCTTTCCCAAGGAGATGATCATGACTGATCGATCGAAGACGACATCCATCAGCCGCCGCTCGCTGCTCAAGGGCGCGGCGGGCGTTGCCGGTCTCGCCGGCTCCGGCACGCTGCTCAGCGCGCCCTACGTCCACGCCGCCGATGCCAAGGTGCTGCGCTATCTCGGCACCGCGGTGAACGAGGGCGACGAGATCTCCAAGAAGTGCCTCGCCGACACCGGCATCAAGATCGAATACATCACCGCGACGACCGACGACGTCACCAAGCGCGTCATCACCCAGCCGAACTCCTTCGACGTGCTCGACACCGAATATTTCTCGCTCAAGAAGCTGGTGCCGTCGGGCAACATCTTCCCGCTCGACGCGCGCAAGATCAAGGAATTCGACAACATCACGCCCGTCTTCACCAAGGGCGAGCTGCCAAATGGCAAGAAGATCGGCGGCCAGGGCACCGCGCCGTGGAAGGTGCTCTATCTCGACGGCGCCAACTCCAAGACCTTCTCGGCGACCCCGACCGAATGGGTCACGCTGATCCCGACCGTCTACAACGCCGACACGCTCGGCATCCGCCCCGACCTGATCAAGCGCCCGATCAACTCCTGGGCCGAGCTGCTGAACCCCGAATTCAAGGGCAAGGCCTCGATCCTCAACATTCCCTCGATTGGCATCATGGATGCCGCCCTCGTCGTCGAGGCGACCGGCCAATACAAATATGCCGACAAGGGCAACATGACCAAGGCCGAGATCGACCTGACGATGAAGGTGCTGACCGAGGCCAAGAAGGCCGGCCAGTTCCGCGCGTTCTGGAAGGACTTCAACGAGTCCGTCAACCTGATGGCCTCGGGTGAGACCGTGATCCAGTCGATGTGGTCGCCGGCCGTCACCAAGGTGCGCTCGATGGGCATCCCCTGCGTGTTCCAGCCGCTCAAGGAAGGCTATCGCTCCTGGGCCTCGGGCTTCTGCGTCTCCAAGGCGGTGGGCGGCAGCCCGAAGCTCGACTGGGCCTATGAGTTCGTCAACTGGTACCTGTCCGGCTGGGCCGGCGCCTATCTCAACCGCCAGGGCTACTACTCGGCCGTGCTCTCCACCGCCAAGGCCAACATGACCGAGGACGAGTGGGGCTACTGGATGGAAGGCAAGCCGGCGAAGAACGACATCAAGGCCCCCGACGGCACCCTGATGGAAAAGGCCGGCGCCGTGCGCGACGGCGGCTCCTACGAGGACCGCATGGGCAACGTCGTCTGCTGGAACGCCGTCATGGACGAGAACGATTACATGGTCCGCAAGTGGAACGAGTTCATCGCCGCCTGATGGGATCGCCATTGCTGCCGCGCCCGCGACATTCGTGGGCGCGGCAGACCCTCTCAGCCGTTCATCCGCGACTTGACGACAGGTATCTCCGTGGCCGTGACGATCGACAGTTCGCCCGACACCATCGCGCCCGCGGAGAGCACCTTCCGCAAGCTGACCCAGCGCTCGATCGCCTGGCTGCAGGCCGGCCCGATGATGCTGGTATTCGCGCTGTTCTTCCTCCTGCCGCTGGTGCTCGTCGTCGTCGTCAGCGCCTGGGACTACAACGAATATGAGATGATCCCGGCGTTCAGCTTCCGCGGCTATACCGACACCTTCGAAGGCTGCGTCGCGAACCTGCCCGAGCTGTGCACGATCCTGAAGACCTATCTGAAGACGCTGAAGCTGTGCCTGCTGACCTGGGGCCTGACGCTGATGATCGGCTTCTGGGTCGCCTATTTCCTCGCCTTCCACGTTCGCAGCAAGACCTGGCAGATCGTGCTGTCGCTGTTGTGCACGATCCCGTTCTGGACCTCCAACGTGATCCGGATGATCGCCTGGATCCCGCTGCTGGGACGCAACGGCCTCGTCAATCAGGGCCTGCAAGGTGTGGGCATCGTCAACAAACCGATCGAATGGCTGCTGTTCTCCGAATTTTCGGTGGTGCTGGCGCTGGTGCACCTGTTCACGTTCTTCATGGTGGTGCCGATCTTCAATTCGATGATCCGCATCGACAAGCGCCTGATCGAGGCCGCCTATGACGCCGGCGCATCGGGCTGGCAGACACTGGTCAACATCGTCATTCCGCTGTCGAAGCCCGGCATCGTGATCGGCTCGATCTTCGTCATCACCATCGTGATGGGCGACTTCGTCACCATCGGCGTGATGGGCGGCCAGCAGATCGCCTCCGCCGGCAAGATCATCGAGTCCCGGCTGTCGGCACTGCAATTCCCGGCCGCCGCGGCCAATGCCGTGATCCTGCTCGGCATCACCATCATCATCATCTCCGCGCTGACGCGGATCGTCGACGTGCGCAAGGAGCTCTGAGATGGGAGACAAGCGCCCCCGCTCCTTCTACATCCTTGCGGCCTTCTTCGCAGTCTATGTGCTGTTCCTGTACGGGCCGATGATCGCGATCTACATCCTGTCGTTCCAAGGACCGGATGGCGGCCTGACGTTTCCGATGAACGGGGTGTCGCTGACCTGGTTCGGCAAGGTGTTCTCCGGTGGCGGCATCGTCGACATCGGCGCCGCCTTCAAGCGCTCGCTGGCGCTCGGCCTGGTGGTGATGGTGATCACGGTGGTGCTCTCGGTCGCCGCCGGCATGGCGTTCCGCAAGCCGTTCCGTGGCGCCTCGATCCTGTTCTACACCGCGATCGCCAGCCTGATCATGCCCTCGATCATCACCTCGCTCGGCATCGCGCTGGAGTTCCGGCTGATCGACGACTTCGTCAACAAGCACGGCGCCGATGTCGGGCTCGGCTGGCTCGCAGACGGCTACACCACCGCGATGGGCCTGTTCACCTCGGGCCTCGGCGCGCATCTGACCTGGACCTTGCCGTTCGGACTCCTGATCATGTTCGCGATCTTCAACCGCTTCGACGGCCGGCTGGAGGAAGCCGCACGCGACCTCGGCGCGACGCCCTGGCAGACCTTCCGCCACGTCGTGCTGCCGATCATCCTGCCATCCGTGGTCGGCATCGGCCTGTTCGGCTTCACCCTGTCCTGGGACGAACTCGCCCGCTCCAGCCAGGCGATCGGCTCGGTGAATACGCTTCCGCTGGAATTGCAGGGCCTGACGACGACCGTCACCAAGCCCGACATCTACGCGCTGGGCACGCTGACATCGGCGGTGTCCTTCGTCGTGATCTTCGCCGCGCTGTCGGTGATCCTGGTGCTGCAGGCGCGGCAGCGACGGCAAGGCTCGGATGCCGGCAAGGGGATGGTGTAGCCGCGGCGGCTGACCGAAAAGTCGCCGCTGTTGCTCGACATCCTAGCCAAAGAGACCTTTGCCTTGGCCCCTGGATTGCTTCGCTGCGCTCGCAATGACGGTTGTGGCGGACACCGCGCCTTCCACGAACGCTGTCATCGCGAGCGCAGCGACGCGATCCAGGGGCCTCGGACGGGACTCTAGATGGCTTCGCTACGCGCCGCGAACACAACGACGCAGAGCAGGCAATTGAACATATCGCCTCACAGCCCCAAATACGCCTTCCGCACATCCTTGTTGCCGCTGATCTCCGCTGCCGTGCCCTGCATCAGCACGCGGCCGGTCTGGAGGATGTAGGCGCGGTCGGCGATCTCCAGGCATTCGGCCATGCGTTGCTCGACGATCAGCACGGTCATGCCGGCGTCGCGGATGCGCTTGACGGCCTGGAAGATCTCGTCGACCAGCTTCGGCATGATGCCCTGCGACGGCTCGTCGAGCATCAGAAGCCGCGGCCGGGTCATCAGAGCGCGGCCGATCGCCAGCATCTGCTGCTCGCCGCCGGACAAGGTCTCGGCGCGCTGCTCGAGCCGCTCGGACAGCCGCGGAAACAGTGTGAATACGAAGTCGAGCGGCTCCTCGCGGTTGGCCTCGCCGCGATAGAGATAGCTGCCGAGCCGCAGATTGTCGCGCACCGAGAGCCGCGGGAACAGCCGGCGGTTCTCCGGCACATAGGCGATGCCCCTGGCCGTGATCAGGTGCTGCGCCATGCCGTCGATGCGGCTGCCGTCGAAGGTGATGCTGCCGGCACGCGGCCGCTCGGCCCCGGCGATCGACTTCAACAAGGTCGACTTGCCCGCGCCATTGGCGCCGGCGACGCAGACGATCTCGCCCTTCTCGACATCGATCGAGATATTCGAGATCGCAACCAGGCCCTGATAGGCGGTGGTGATGTCACGCACCGACAGCATGGCGGTCTCCGAGATAGGCGGAAATGACTTTGGGATCGCGGACGACGTCCGTGGGCTTGCCTTCGATCAGCACCTTGCCGAGATCGAGCACGATGGCGCGATCGACCAGCGGCATCACGATCTCCATGACATGCTCGACCATCAGCACCGTGATGCCGGTGTCGCGCACGCGGCGCACGAGCTCGACGCCCTTTTGTGATTCGACCGGCGTCAGGCCGGTCAGGACCTCGTCGAGCAGCAGCAGCTTCGGCTCAGTGGCGAGCGCACGCGCCACTTCCAGGCGCCGCTTTTCCGAAGGCACGAGATCGCTGGCGAGCACATCGGCGCGGGCGCCGAGGCCACAGAACTCCAAGACCTCATGCGCCTTCCGCCGCGCCTCGCGCATGTTGGTGGTGCGGACGAGCGCGCCGACGATGACGTTCTCGATCACCGTCATGCTTTCGAAGCTTTTCACCACCTGGAAGGTGCGGCCGATGCCGCGCTGGCAGCGCTCGGCGGCTGGCAGCGCGGTGACGTCCTCGCCGTTGAAGATGATGGCGCCTTCGGTCGGCTTGAACGCACCGGCGATCAGGTTGAACAAGGTCGACTTGCCGGCGCCGTTCGGACCGATCAGGCCAACGATCTCGCCATGCCCCACCTTGATGGAGACGTCGGAGTTGGCGGTCAGGCCCGAGAAGCGCTGGGTGATTTTACGGGTTTCCAGCAGCGCGGTCATGACGCCACCGCCTCTCTCGCGGGCTGAACGGCCGGCTTCGGCTTGCGGGAGAACAGGCTGACCAGACCTTGCGGCCGCGCCAGCGAGATCGCAACGATCAGGCCGCCATACACGATCAGGTCGACGCCGCGGCCGGAGCCGCCGATGAAGGAGCGGGTCAACTCGGTCAGCGGGATCAGGATGACCGCGCCCAGCATCGGTCCCCACAGCGTGCCGATGCCGCCGAGCACGGCCGGGAGCGCCATCAAGAGCGAGAACTGGAATCCCATCACGCTTTCAGGATCGATGTAGGACACGAACTGCGCATAGAAGCTGCCGCCGATCGCGACCAGGAAGGCCGAGACGGCCGCCGCGCCCATCTTGGAGTTGAACACGTCGACGCCGAGGCTCTCGGCGGCGACCGGGTTGTCCTTCACCGCGCGCCACCAATAGCCCCACTTCGAATCCTCCAGCCACCAGGTCACGAACCAGGCGACGCAGGCGAGCACGAGTGCAAAGTAGAAGTACGGCAGCTTGGAGCGGGTGAACTGGAAGGTCAGCCACGAGTCACGCCGCACCGGAATGTCGATGCCGAGTGCCGCCCCCGCCCAATCCCAGTTCTGGAACAAGAGCAGCGTGATCTCGGCGATGACGATGGTCGCGATGACGAAGTAATGGCCGCCGAGCCGGAAGCAGGGATAGCCGAGCGCCATGGCGATCAGCGCCGAGATCAGACCGCCGGCGAGCATGCCGAACCACGGCAGCACGCCGAACTTGGTGAACAGAATTGCGGTGGTGTAGGCCCCGAGCCCGAAATACAGCGCGTGCCCGAGCGAGATCTGGCCGCAATAGCCGGACAGGATGTTCCAGCTCTGCGACAGCGCCGCGTACATCAGGGTGAGCACCATGATGTTCTGGACGTAGACGTCCTTGACGAAGAACGGCACGACGGCGGCGATGGCCGCAAGGAAGGCGGCGAGGACGAGGTCGCGCCGACGGCGTTGGATGAATGCCTTGTCCATCAGATCGATCCGAACAGGCCGCGCGGGCGGATGAAGACGACGAGGAGATAGACCCCGTAGATTCCGACAGTCTTCAGCGACGGCGGCAGGATCAGCGTGGTGATGGCCTCGACGAGGCCCACCACGATGCCGCCGGCAAAGGCGCCGAATACGCTGCCGAAGCCGCCGAGCGCCACCGTCACATAGGCGATGGTCGCGAACGACGCGCCGACGTCGGGAAAGACATAGAAGAAGATCGCCATGACCGCACCGGCAAGGCCGACCAGCGCCGCACCAAGGCCCCAGCCGAGTGCGAACACCTTGTTCTTGTCGATGCCGACCAGCGCCACCGCGCCGGCATCCTCACGCGTCGCCTCCAGCGCGCGGCCGAAATCGGTGCGGTGGATGAAGAAGTACAGGCCGGCGAAGGCGGCGATCGCAATGAGGGCACCGACCAGCTGCGGCTGCGGCAGATAGATGCCGGCGATCGAGATCGTCTTGCCGCCCAGCCAGGAGTGCGGAATGCTGCGATAGTCAGGGGTGAAGAAGTACTGCGCGACACCGCGCATCAGCACGGCGAGACCGAAGGTGGAGAAGATCTGCACCATGCCGGTATTGGCCTTCGCCCTGACCGCAAATCTGACAATCAGAAGATAGACCACCGCGCCGAACACGAAGAGAGCAGCGGCGACGATCGGCGCCGACAGCAGCGGATCGAGCGCGAAATAGGCGAACAGGAAGAAGGTCGCGTACATCGCGATCATCAGGAACTCGCCGTGGGCGAAGTTCACGACGTCCATCAGGCCGAAGATGAGCGCCAGGCCGACGGCGATCAGCCCGTAGAGCAGGCCCATCAAGAGGCCGCTGGCGAGACTTTGGATGATTGTTTCTGCTGTCACTTCACTTGCTCCCCGTCATTGCGAGCGAAGCGAAGCAATCCAGACCTTCTTTGCGGCCCCTGGATTGCTTCGTCGCTGCGCTCCCCGCAATGACGGAGCACGACAGATGCTCCGCCATGGTCTCCCCGCCCCTCGGGCCGAAGACGCTTACTTCATCGGCCAGGTGGCTTGGGCCACCGCGGCCTGGGTCGGGAAGATGGTGACGAACTTGCCGCCGACATATTGCAGCAGCACCGGATCGGCGTCGTTGTTCTGGCCGTTCTCGTCGAACTTCACCCGCTTCCACGGCATGATGGTCTGCTCGCCCGGCATGTCGGTCGCGGCCAGCGCGTCGCGGATCTTCTCGCCGTCGGTGGACTTGGCGCGGTTGATGGCGTCGGCCATCACGATCAGGCCCATGAACTGGCGCGACGAGTAGTCGTTGAAGTCCTTGCCCGACTTGGCCTTGAACATGTCGTTGATCTTGCCGACCATCGGCCGCTTGGCGGCGAGGTCGAGCGAGAACGAGCCGCGCGAGATCACGCCTTCGAGCTTGTCGCCGACCGCGTCATACAGCGCCTTCTCGGAGAAGCCGGCGTCCTGCGCCACGATCGCATTCGGCTTGTAGCCGAGCTCGGCCATGGTCTTGACCAGCAGGATGCCGTCCGTGGTGTAGCTCGACGGCATCAGCACGTCGGCATTGGCGGCCTTGAGCTGCTGCACCTCGGCCGACAGCGACGGCGAGTTGGCGCGGTACTTGATGTCGGCGACGATCTTGTAGCCGCGCTCGTTGGCGAGCTTGAGCTGAGCATTGCTCGAATCGGTGCCGAAGATGGTGTCCTCGTGGAACAGGGCCAGCGTGTCGATCTTGGTGCCCTTCTTCTTCATCGCGTCGAAGAAGTCGAACATCGCCTGCGAGAACATCTCGTCATGCGGGGCGGCGCGGAAATAATACTTCAGGCCGCGGCGATGCAGGCTCGGCGAGGAATTGTCGGCCGACAGATACGGAATCTGGTAACGCTCGCAGATCTGGCTCGCCGTCACCGCGACGGCGCTCTGATAGGAGCCGATGACGGCTGCGACCTTCTCCTGGGTGATCAGGCGCTCGGCCTCCGCGCGGCCCTTCTGCGGGTCGGCCTGGTGGTCGGCAAACACCAGCTTGATCTTGGCGCCGCCGAGGCCCGGCAGACCCTCGGTACGGGCCAGCGGCAGGTCGTAGTCGAACTTGCCGTTGATGATCTCGGCCGCCGTCTCGAACGCCCGCTGCGCGTCGACGCCGATCTGGGCGCTGGCGCCGGAGAACGGATAGATGACGCCGATCTTCACTTCCGACGTCTGGGCGCGGGCGGCGATCGGACCGAGCGCAGCGGCGGCGGTGGCTCCAAGCAGGACGTTTCGGCGCGTGATGGTCATGGCAAGATCCTCTGATGAAAGCGCATCGATGAAGCGGTTGAGGTCGACGGTAAAGGCTCAATGAGCAGCATGGCTGCCTGATTAGAGGACGGCGAGATCCTTGTTCCTGAGATCGGTGATCAGCATCAGGCCCGGTGCGTGGGTGATGGCGAAGGGCAGCCTGGCCGCAGCGATGACCGCCTGCGGCGTCACCCCGCAGGCCCAGAAGACAGGAATTTCGTCGGCGCCAACCGGCACCGGGTCACCGTAGTCCGGCTTGCTGATGTCGGCGATGCCGATCTGGTCGGGATGGCCGAGATGCACCGGCGCGCCGTGCACGGCGGGAAAGCGCGTCGTGATCTGCACCGCGCGGATCGCCTGCGCCGGCTTGAACGGACGCATCGACACCACCATCGGCCCCGCGAACGGCCCCGACGGCGTGCAGGCGATGTTGGTGCGATACATCGGCACGCGGCAGCCCTGCTCGATGTGGCGGATCGGCAGGCCGTCGGCCATCAGCGCCTCCTCGAAGGAAAACGAGCAGCCGAGCACGAAGGCGACGAGGTCGTCGCGCCAATGCGCCATGAGATCGGTCGGCTCCTCGACCATCTCGCCATCGCGCCAGACGCGATAGCGCGGCACGTCGGTGCGGATGTCGAGATCGGCGCCGAGCGCCGGAATGAAAGGATTGCCCGGATCGGACATGCCGATGATCGGGCACGGCTTCGGGTTGAGCTGGCAGAAGCGGTGGAAGGCGCCGGCGTACTGCTCGGGGATAACAGCCAGATTGCCCTGGACGAAGCCGTTGGCGACGCCCGCCGTGCTCCAGCCCCTGCCCGCGCGATAGTCCAGGCGGGCCCGATGGCTCGGGAGAAGATCCGTCTCGCCGGCTGATTGCTGCACTGCCGCAGAAACAGTCATTTGTGCCACTTGCCTAATATCTCGACAAACTCACTGAACATCAGCCATGCTATAAAGTCTAATCTTCGTTTTTAATCAGGATCGATAAGACGAATTGATCCGAGCGGGGCGCGATGCTGGATTTCCGTTCCATCGAGACCTTCCTCTGGGTCGTGAAGCTTGGCAGCTTCCGCGGCGCGGCGCAGCGCCTCAATACGACCCAGCCCGCCATCTCCCAGCGCATCGCCCAGCTCGAGCGCGAGCTCGGCGTCAAGCTGCTCAACCGCGATCATCGCGTGGCGTCCCCGACCGCGAGCGGCCGGCAGATGCTGGTCTATGCCGAGAAGCTGATCGGCCTGCGCGCGGAGATGCTGGCCGAGGTCGGCGACCGCTCGGCGATGCGCGGCGTGCTCCGGCTCGGCGTCGCCGAGACCATCGTGCACGACTGGCTGCCGCGGCTGATCAAGAGCGTCAACGAGAGCTATCCGAATCTGTCGCTGGAGATCGAGGTCGACGTCACGCCCCATCTGCACGCGCGCCTGCTGGCGCAGGAGATCGAGCTCGCCTTCGCGCTGGGCGCGCCCTCCGAGTCCGGCATCCGCAGCCGCGTGCTGTGCGACTATCCGATCAGCTTCCTCGCCAGCCCTGCCCTCGGCTTCGGCACGGGCGTGGTCACCGCCGAGCAGATGGCGCGGTTTCCGATCATCACCTTTCCGCGCAACACCCAGCCCTATGACAATGTGCGTTCGCTGTTCAACCGCCCGCATCTGCCGCCGATGCGGCTGCACGCCAGCGCCTCGCTGGCGACCGTGATCCACATGGCGGTCGAGGGGCTCGGCGTCGCCGTCATTCCGGCCGCGATCGTCGCCAACGAGATCGAGAGCGGCCGCCTGCAGGAGTTGAAGACGGACCTGAGGATTCCACCGCTGACCTTCACCGCGAGCTGGCTGTCGTCGCCCGAGATGATCGCGATCGAGCGCGTCGCCGAGCTCGCAGTCCGGACGGCGCAGACGGCCAGCCATCCCTCTGCATCGGTTGACGGGCTCGTCGCGGCGCGCGATGGACAGGATGCCGGAGTACAGGGAATTCAAGCATGAGCCGCGCCGTCACCAATCTGCAGATCGATTCCGCCCGCCTCTGGGACAGCATCCACGAGACCGCCAGGTTCGGCGCCACGCCGAAGGGCGGCGTGCGGCGGCTGACCCTGAGCCAGGAGGACAAGCAGGTCCGCGACTGGTTCCGGAAAGCCTGCGAGGATGCCGGGCTCGAAGTGCGCGTCGACACGCTCGGCTCGATGTTTGCACTTCGCAAGGGGCGCGACATGGCGAAGCCGCCGGTCGGGCTCGGCTCGCATCTCGACACCCAGCCCACGGGCGGCAAGTTCGACGGCATTCTGGGCACGCTCGGCGCGCTGGAGGTGATCCGCACCCTCAACGACGCCGGCATCGAGACCGACGCGCCGCTGTGCATCGTCAACTGGACCAATGAGGAAGGCTCGCGCTTCGCGCCGGCCATGATGGCCTCGGCCGCCTATGTCGGCGACTTCACGGTCGAGGACATTTTGTCGCGGACAGATGCCGCAGGCATGACCGTGGGCGCGGCGCTGGACGAGATCGGCTATCGCGGCGCGACGGCCGTCGGCACGCAGAAATTCTCCGGTTTCGTCGAGCTGCACATCGAGCAGGGTCCGATCCTGGAGGCCGAGAACAAGACCATCGGCGTGGTCGACCACGGCCAGGGCGTGTTCTGGTACGACGGCAAGGTCACGGGCTTCGAGAGCCATGCCGGCTCGACGCCGATGCCGCTGCGCCGCGACGCGCTGCTGGCGCTGTCGGAGTTTGCGCTGACCCTGGAGCAGATCGCGATCAAGCTCGGGCCGAACGCGGTCGCGACCATCGGCGAGGCCGTCATCGCCAATCCCTCGCGCAACGTGATCCCCGGCGAGATCGCCTTCACCATCGATTGCCGCAGCGCCAATGCCGATACGCTGGACGCACTCGATGCCAGCCTGCGCGCGGCCGCGGGTGAAATTGCGAAGAAGCGCCGCGTCGAGATCGCGATCGACCAGGTCTGGCGCAAGCCGCCGACGCATTTCGATCCGAAGCTGGTCGATGCCGTCGAGCGCGCCGCCGGCACGCTCGGCTATTCGCACCGGCGCATCACGTCGGGAGCGGGCCACGACGCCTGCAATCTGAACACGATCATGCCGGCCGCCATGGTGTTCGTGCCCTGCAAGGACGGCATCAGCCACAACGAGCTCGAGGACGCGACGCAATCCGACTGCGCCGCCGGCGCGAATGTCCTGCTGCACACCGTCCTGTCGCTGGCGGGCGTGGCGTCGTGATCTACTGCTTCAATCTACTCCAATATCAATGATCAATCACAAGCCTGAATAGCGCGGGCACGCTGGGCTCCCCTCCCCCTTGCGGGGAGGGGTCGGGGGTGGGGGTCCACAACGGCGGTGTCGCCCGGGGCTACCCCCTCCCCAACCCTCCCCCACAAGGGGGGAGGGAGTTCGCCTCTGTTGCCGCACTAGCCAGGCAGGACAACTAGGAGGTATCCGTGCGCGGAGTATTCATCGACGCCAACGACTCGCTGGCCGAGATCTTCGAGCGGCAGCGCAAATCGGGCGATCCCGAGATGCGCGTGCATCTCAACCCCGACATCAAGCCGGAGGACTGGCCGGCGATCCTCGACGGCGCCGAGATCGGCGTGGTCGATCACACCGCCCTGCCCACCGAGGTCGCGAAGCAGTGCAAGGGCCTCAAGCACGTCGTCTTTCTCGGCACCGGCGCGCGCAGCTACATGAACCCCGAGGAGCTTAGCCAGCTCGGCATCACCGTGCATTTGATCAAGGGCTATGGCGACACGGCGGTTGCCGAAGCCGCCATTGCGCTGATGTGGGCCTCGGCGCGCGGCATCGCGCAGATGGACCGCGAGATGCGCGCCGGCAACTGGCTGCGCGACGACGGCATGCAGCTGACCGGCAAGACGCTCGGCCTGATCGGCTTCGGCGGCATCGCCGCCGAGGTCGCGCGCATCGCGTCGGGCAGCGGCATGAAGGTGATCGCCTGGAACCGCTCGCCGAAGAGCCATCCGGGCGTCGACTTCGTCAACCTCGACACGCTGCTGCAGCAGAGCCATGTCGTCTCGCTGCACCTCCTGCTCAACGACGAGACCCGCGGCTTCCTGTCGCGCGAGCGCATCGCGCAGATGCGCAAGGGCGTGATCTTCGTGAACACCGCCCGCGCCGCCATCATCGACGAGGCCGCGATGATCGACGCCCTGCGTTCCGGCCACATCCGCCACGCCGGCCTCGACGTCTTCAACACCGAGCCGCTGCCCGCCGGTCACGTGCTGACCACGATCCCGAACGTGACGCTGTCCGCGCACTCGGCCTTCCGCACCCCGGAGGCGAGCGAAAACCTGATCCACGCCGCGTGGGAGCACTGCCGGCGGGTGGCGACAGAGTAAACGCTCTCTCCTCCGTCATTGCGAGCGCAGTGTTCAGCCCGGGGACATAGCTGACGGGTGTTCGGGGAGATGGTTGACACTTCAAAATCG
>NZ_JAUEUK010000015.1:0-146716 GCF_032487555.1 Bradyrhizobium sp. SZCCHNRI1029 | reverse complement strand
AGCGATTGATCTGCGCGACCCCAAAACTGTCAACTATGTCCCCGAACAGGTGTAAGCTATGTCTCCGGGCTGAACAGCAGCGAAGCAATCCAGAGTCCCGCGGCGACCCTGATTGCTTCGTCGCTGCGCTCCTCGCAGTGAGGTTGTTGGTCGAGCTGTCGCCTAAACTACCACTGTCGTCCCGGCGAATGCCGGGATCATACCGCGTGATTGATCGAGAGCGGACGGTGGCAATCGCGTAGGGCGGATTAGCGCAGCGTAATCCGCCGTCGTCCAGCAACGATGAGTAAGGCGGGTTACGCTCCGCTAACCCGCCCTAAGAACCGTGGCTATGCAACCCGGCGTTCGCCGGGGGCGACAACAAACAGCGTTCCTAGTCCACCATCTCCGCGACCGCCTTGCCGCACGCCACCGTGTCGGCATTGCCGCCGAGATCGCGCGTGCGCAAGGTGCGCTCGGCGAGCGTACGCTCGATCGCGCCGACGATCGACTGCGCCGCGGTCTTCTCGCCGAGGTGCTCCAGCATCATCGCGCCCGACCAGATCATGCCGATCGGGTTGGCGATCCCCTGCCCCGCGATATCGGGCGCGGAGCCGTGCACCGGCTCGAACACCGACGGGAAATGGCGCTCCGGATTGATGTTGCCCGACGGCGCGATGCCGATGGTGCCGGTGCAGGCCGGGCCGAGATCGGACAGGATGTCGCCGAACAGGTTGGAGCCGACGACGACGTCGAACCAGTCCGGGTGCAGCACGAAGTTCGCGGTGAGGATGTCGATGTGGTACTTGTCCCACTTCACGCCCGGATAGTTCTTCGCCATCGCCTCGACGCGCTCGTCCCAATACGGCATCGTGATCGAGATGCCGTTGGACTTGGTCGCCGAGGTCAGATGCTTCTTCGGCCTGGACTGTGCCAGCTCGAAGGCGAACTTCAGGATGCGGTCGACGCCGGTGCGGGTCATCACCGTCTGCTGCGTCACGAACTCGCGGTCGGTGTCCGGAAACATGCGGCCGCCGACCGAGGAATACTCGCCCTCGGTGTTCTCGCGCACCACCCAGAAATCGATATCGCCGGGCTTGCGGCCCGCCAGCGGCGACGGCACGCCGGGCATCAGCCGCACGGGCCTGAGATTCACGTACTGATCGAACTCGCGGCGGAACTTGATCAGCGAGCCCCACAGCGAGACGTGGTCCGCGATCTTGGCCGGCCAGCCGACGGCGCCGAAATAGATCGCGTCATGGCCGCCGATCTGCGCCTTCCAATCGTCCGGCATCATCTGGCCGTGCTTCTCGTAGTAGTCGTAGCTCGAGAAGTCGAAATGGTCGAACTGCACGGCGACGCCATGCTTCTTGGCGGCGGCCTCGATCACGCGGATGCCCTCGGGCATGACCTCCTTGCCGATGCCGTCGCCGGGAATGACTGCGATGCGATAGGGCTTCTTGCTCATCGAGCGGATCCTCAGATGGTGCTGCCGGACTGTCCCGGCTGAAATCGTCGACGCCTGAATGGACCAAACGACGGCCCAGCGCAACGCTGCGGTGCAAGATTGACCGCATGGCTGACGCGCCCGACAATCCGGTCTCCCTCCCCTCAGCGAGCACCTCCATGGACCTTCATCTGCGCGGCAAGCGCGTTCTCATCACCGGCGCGTCCAAGGGAATCGGCGCCGGGGCGGCCGAAGCCTTTGCCGAGGAAGGCTGCCACGTCCGGCTCGCTGCGCGCAGCGGCGATCGCCTTTCCGCCCTGGTCGAGCAGCTCCGATCGAAGCACCAGATCGATGCAGCCGCGCATGTGGTGGACCTGCGGAAATCCGAAGACGTCGCGCGGCTGGCGCAGGAGGCGTCCGACATCGACATTCTCGTCAACAATGCCGGCGATATTCCGGGCGGCGCGATCGACAAGATCGACGAGGCGGCCTGGCGGCATGCCTGGGACCTCAAGGTGTTCGGCTTCATCAACCTGACCCGGCTGGTCTATGCCCAGATGAAGGCGCGCGGCGGCGGCGTGATCATCAACGACATCGGCGCGGCCGGCGAGAAGTTCGACGCCAACTACATCTGCGGCAGCGCCGGCAATGCAGCGTTGATGGCCCTCACCCGCGCGCTCGGCTCCAAGAGCCTCGCCGACAACATCCGCGTCGTCGGCATCAATCCCGGGCCGGTCGGCACCGATCGTCACGTCACCCTGTTGAAGACGCGGGCCCGCGATCTGTTCGGTGACGAGAGCCGCTACACGGAGTTCCAGAAAAGCCTGCCGCTCGGCCGTCCCGCGCATGTCAGCGAGATCGCCGACCTGATGGCGTTCCTGGCCTCGGACCGTGCCGGCTACACCTCCGGCGTGATCTATACCGTCGATGGCGGCATCAGCGCAGGGTGGGGTTGATCGCCGCGACCTTTCCACCTCAGCCGAAACGTGATCTACAGCGAAGCGCCGGGACGCCTGCCATCAGGAGAACTAAGCTTTGGCCGACCAGGGATTGATCCGCGAGAGCGCCTGCGCCGTCGTCGACAAGTTGAAGTCCGGCGAGGTCACGCCGCTGGATTGCCTCGACGCGCTGGAAGCGCGCATCGCAGCCGTCGACGGCAAGGTCAATGCGCTGCCGACCCTGTGCTTCGACCGCGCGCGCGGTCACGCCAAGGCGCTGATGCAGAAACCGGCTGCCGAGCGCGGCGTGCTGGCCGGGCTGCCCGTGCCGATCAAGGACCTCACCGACGTCGCCGGCGTGCTCACCACCCAGGGCTCGCCGATCTTCAAGGACCGGATTCCGGAACGCTCCGATCTCGTGGTCGAGCATCTCGAAGCCAATGGCGGCGTGATCTACGCCAAGTCGAACACGCCGGAGTTCGGCGCCGGCGCCAACACCTTCAACGAGGTGTTCGGCGCGACGCGCAATCCCTGGGACACGTCCCGCTCGGCAGCCGGCTCCTCCGGCGGCGCCGCGGTGGCGCTCGCCACCGGCATGGCCTGGTTGGCACACGGCTCCGACATGGGCGGCTCGCTGCGCAACCCCGCCAGCTTCTGCGGCATCGTCGGCCTGCGCCCGAGCTTCGGCCGCGTCGCGAATACGCCGGCGGTGACCATCGACCGCAATCTCGCCGTCCAGGGCCCGATGGCCCGCAACGTCGCGGACCTCGCGCTGCTCTTGGACGCGATGAGCGGCGAGCACGCCGCGGATCCGATCTCGCTGCCCTCGCCTGCGACGTCGTTCCTGGCCGCCGCGCGCTCCGGCAGGAAGCCGGTCCGCGTCGCCTACTCGCCCGATCTCGGCATCACGCCCGTCGATCCCGAAGTCGCTGCCGTCACCCGCAAGGCGGCGCAGCGCTTCGCCGAGCTCGGCGTGATCGTCGAGGAGGCGCATCCCGATTTCAGCGAGGCGCATGAATGCTTCCACGTGCTGCGCGCGCTCGACTTCGCGATGAGCAAGGCGGAGCTGCTGCGCACCAAGCGCGACCTGCTCAAGCCCGAGGTGATCTGGAACATCGAGGAAGGGCTGAAGCTCACGGTCGCGCAGATCGCGCGCGCCGAGGCGCAGCGCGTCGCGATCACCGCGCGCGCGGTGAAGTTCTTCGAGACGTATGATCTGCTGCTGGCGCCGGCGACCATCGTGCCCCCCTTCCCGGTCGAGAACCGCTACGTCGCCGAATGCGCCGGGCAGAAGTTCGACAACTACGTGCAATGGCTCGGCATCGTCTATGCGATCACGCTGGCCTGCTGCCCAGCCCTGTCGCTGCCCTGCGGCTTCACGGAAACGGGCCTGCCGATCGGCCTGCAAATGATCGCGGCGCCGCGCGCCGACGCCAAGCTGCTCGCCGGCGCCAAGTTGCTGGAAGATGTTCTTGGCGTGGCCAGCTCGACCCCGATCGATCCGCGCGCGCCGAAGGGCTAGTTTGGTCGGCGGCCTCATGGTTCGAGAGGCGCCTTGCGGCGCGCCTCACCATGAGGATCGGGACTTGCTTTCGTGGCGCGATGGCCGACGAACGGGGCTTTTTTTCAAGGCCGCCATCCGCCGAGTTCCATGCTCTGAACATGGGACCCATGTCCGTTATCGGCTGTTGGCAATCCGGGCGGCTGCCGTAGAAGGGCCGCAAATCATGCTTGCCGGAGACCGGATATGACAGACCAGGCGCTGCCGCCTGCCGCGGACACTACCACATTCACCGACGTCGAGCGGCGCATCAAGGCGATCCTGATCGGCTCGGCCGGCAACCTGGTCGAGTGGTACGATTTCTATGCCTATACGGCGTTCGCGCTGTACTTCGCGCCGGCCTTCTTTCCGTCGAAGGACCCGGTGGTCGAGCAGCTCAACGCCGCCGTCGTGTTCGCCGCGACGTTCCTGATGCGCCCGCTCGGCGGCTGGCTGTTCGGCTATCTCGCCGATCACCATGGCCGGCGGCTGTCGCTGACCGTCTCGGTGCTCTGCATGTGCTTCGGCTCGCTGATCATCGCGGTGACACCGACCTATGCCACCATCGGCATCGCCGCGCCGATCATCCTGGCGCTCGCCCGCGTGATCGAAGGCCTCAGCCTCGGCGGCGAATATGGCGCCAGCGCCACCTATCTCTCCGAGGTCGCCGACGCCAAGCATCGCGGCTTCTATTCGAGCTTCCAATATGTCACCCTGATCGGCGGGCAGCTCACCGCGATCATCGTGCTTTTGCTGTTGCAGAAGGTGTTCCTGACCCCGGAAGAATTGCGAGCCTGGGGCTGGCGCATTCCGTTCGCGATCGGTGCCGGCCTCGCAATCTTCGTCGCGGTGATGCGGCGGAACCTGCACGAGACCGAAGCCTTCGTGGAGGCCAAGAAGACCGTAGGCCCTTCCGGCTCGATCACCGCCCTGTTCAAATATCCGCAGGAGCTGCTGCTGGTGGTCGGCCTGACCGCGGGCGGCACCGCCGCGTTCTACACCTTCACCACCTACATGCAGACCTTCGTGAAGCTCTCGGTCGGCCTCACCGAGGACCAGACCACGATGGTGATCTTCGGCTCGCTGCTGTTCGCCTGCGTGCTGCAGCCGCTGTATGGCGCGATCTCCGACCGCATCGGTCGCAAGCCGCTGCTGATCTTCTTCGGCGTCGCCGGCACCTTGTCGACGATCCCGATCCTGACGGTACTGAAGGGCACCAAGGAGCCGTTCACAGCCTTCCTGCTGATCTGCGGCGCCTGGATCTTCACGGCGGGCTACACCTCGATCAATGCGGTGGTGAAGGCCGAGCTGTTTCCGACCAATGTCCGCGCGCTCGGTGTCGGCCTGCCCTATGCGATCACCGTATCGCTGTTCGGCGGCACCGCGCCGGCGATCGCCCTCTACTTCAAGAGCATAGGGCACGAGACGTGGTTCTATTATTATCTCACCGGCGTGATCTTCCTGTCGCTGCTGATCTATGCGAGCATGCGCGATACCAAGCATGCGTCCGCGATGCACCGGCACGAATGAGCCCGCGCAAAAGAGCCCGCACGAATTGACGAGGTGTCGAGATGGCCGACGAGTCCAGCCTGCCGCCCGAGAGCAAGCTGACCCGCAGCAAGGAACGCTGGGCGCGCGAGGGCAAATTCCTGACCGGCCGCATCATCAGGCCGGAGGACCAGCGCCTGCCGCCGGGGCAGCATCTGACCCGCGACTGGCCGGTGCTCGACCTCGGCCTGACACCGTCGGTCACATCAGAGCGCTGGCGACTCGATGTCTATGGCGCCGTCGAGAACCCGCTGTTCTGGGACATGCGCGCCTTCCTCGCCCAGGAGCAGCGCCAGTTCGTCTCCGACATCCACTGCGTCACGACCTGGTCGCGCTACGACAATCAATGGGAAGGGCTCGCCACACGTGACCTGCTCGCCGCCTGCCGGCCGCGTGACAGCGCTGAATTCGTCGTGCTGCATTCCTATGACGGCTACACGACGAACCTGACGCTCGAAGACTTCGCGACCGAGGATGCGTTGCTCGCGCATAGCTGGTCCGGCGCGCCGTTGACTGGAGAGCATGGCGGCCCCGTGCGCGTCGTCGTGCCGCATCTGTATTTCTGGAAGAGCGCGAAATGGCTCAAGGCGATCGAGTTTCTCGAGGCCGACAGACCCGGCTATTGGGAGGTGCGAGGCTATCACAACCGCGGCGATCCATGGGCCGAGCAGCGCTATTCGGACTGACGGGCTCGCGTATCGACACGCCCGCGGAGCCGTAGGGCGGGCAAAGACGCGGAACGCGTCGTGCCCACCATCGCCCCGCCGATGAGAAAAGATTGGTGGGCACGCTTCGCTTTGCCCACCCTACGGACTGCATGCTATCGCTTCCGACCCGAAGCGCGGTCACCGCGATATCCGAACGTGCCAGAGATGCAGCATGGAGTTCACCTCAGAAACCGGCAAGATCCCCAAAGGCTATGGGTACCTTCTCAAGCCGAGCGTCATCCTCGCCGCACTGACCGCAAGAGATCTCGGCGGCATTCGCATCCACCTCGTTCGCAGCCACGGCAGGCGTCTGTTCGATGCACGATATCGGCCGCCGGACGGCGACATTCCTTACGAGCGTCTCAACATCAAGGTCGGCACCGCGCACGAGCGGGATTTACCCCCACTCCGCCGGCAAGCGAAGGACGAAGCGCTGCCGGCGCTCGTCCGATGGATTACCGATCTCGTCTCGCAGGACCTGCCGACCGCGATCCGGCATGGCGAACAGGAGATCGAGCTCCTGCCTCCGCGAGACTGATCGGCGCCTGGTCGTGAGATCGATCGCTGGTCCGGGCCGACCGCAGTCCAATCGCATATTGACCTACGTCGTAACGAACCATCACACCAGTTACTCCGTCATGCCCGGGCTCGTCCCGGGCATCCACGTCGTTCCCAGCATGCCGAACGGCGTGGATGGCCGGGACAAGCCCGGCCATGACGACCTGGAGACAGGCGGCACAAAACTCCGTTCGTCAAATGCGACAGCCCTCGGTCTGACCGGAAGGTGTTGGCGTCAATCATGTGGTCCCACGTCCAGCCTCGCCCCCCAAATAATCTCCCTCTTGCTAATTTCTGAAAATCGTGATTTACTCCTCGCCATCCCGCCTCGTTGCAGAGGGGCGTATCGCGATCGTCACGGACGTGGAGCGCGGGATGCGGTGGGCGCGACGGGTCGCAGCATGGTCTTCCGTGCGGACGAACGATCCGGTGCGCACGGTGAAATCGTGTGGTCTCGGCGCCGCGGTGCTGGCGTCAAGTCGTGGTGCGGATGACGCGCATCGCGATGACGGGGGCAAGAAAGCCGTTCCCCGGAGAGAGCACGTATAAGCCGTTCCAACCATTGCGCAGGGAAGGCCGGGATGTCCTCAGCCGTACCTGTGGTTCTGCCGCCTGCATTTTTTCCGCAGGCGGGCCATGGGGGCGGCAGGCTCCCGACCTTCCCTGCGCCCTCTTGTTTCAAGAGGGTGGAAGATCCGCAGAGCTCGGGCCGTGCAGGCCGCGAGGGTATGCCACCATGTCTGCGCGTATGGCCAGATCTGTTGTATGACAACGGGGAACGATGCCGTGTCATCGCCTCGCACGGCGGTGAAGACGCAACGGATGGAGACCACATCATGCCGACCGAACGTTTCCAGTTTGAAGGCGCAGGCGGCGACAAGCTCTCCGCGGCGCTCGATCTGCCTGATGGCGCGCCGCGGGCCTATGCGCTGTTCGCGCATTGCTTCTCCTGCGGCAAGGACACGCATGCGGCGCGGCGCATCGCCATGGCGCTGACGGCGCATGGCATCGCCGTGCTGCGGTTCGACTTCACCGGCCTGGGCTCCAGCGAAGGCGACTTCGCCAATACGACGTTCTCCTCCAACGTCGCCGACCTCGTCCGCGCCGCCAATCATCTGCGCGAGACCCGACAGGCGCCGGCGATCCTGATCGGCCACAGCCTCGGCGGAGCCGCCGTGCTGGCCGCCGCCGGCGACATTCCCGATGCGAAAGCCGTGGTGACGATCGCGGCGCCCTCCGACCCGGGCCACGTCACCGCGCTATTCAAGGACAGCCTCGAGGCGATCCGCCGCGACGGCTCGGCCGAGGTCTCGCTCGCGGGCCGTCCGTTCCGCATCAGCAGCTCGTTCCTCGACGACGTCGTCGAGCAGCGCCTGCTCGACAGGGTCAAGCATCTGCACAAGGCGCTGCTGGTGATGCACTCGCCTGTCGACGACACCGTCGGCATCGACAACGCGACGAAGATCTTCATCGCCGCCAGGCATCCGAAGAGCTTCATCTCGCTCGATCACGCTGATCATCTCATCAGCAGGAAGGAGGACGCAGCCTACATCGCCGAGGTGATCGCGAGCTGGGCCGGCCGTTACGTCGCGCCCGCGGCCGCCGAGCCGGCGCCCGCAGATGGTCCGCGCGACGTGGTCGTGCGCGAGACCCGGTCGAGCAAGCTGCAGCAGGCCATCGCGCTCGGCCCGCATCATCTCACCGCGGACGAGCCGCTCTCGGTCGGCGGCCAGGACACCGGCCCGGGCCCCTACGACCTCCTGCTCGCGGCGCTCGGCGCCTGCACCTCGATGACGATGCGGCTCTATGCCGACCGCAAATTCCTGCCGCTCGACCGCATCACGGTCACCTTGCGCCACAGCAAGATCCATGCGGAGGACTGCGCGGAGTGCGAGACCAAGGTCGGGCTGATCGATCAGCTCGACCGCGAGATCCACCTGGACGGCGCGCTCGATCAGGAGCAGCGCAGGAAGCTGATGGAGATCGCCGACAAATGCCCGGTGCACCGGACGCTGACGTCGGAGATCCGTATCGTCACGCGCGCGACGGAGTGAGCTCATTCGACTGAGTCACAACCACCGTCATTCCGGGGCAAGGCCGTGAGGCCTTGAACCCGGAATCCCGAGATTGTCTTGCGTCCATTTCCGGCAATGTCGATATTCCGGGTTCAATCGCCGACGCGCAGCCGCTTCGCGACTTCGCATCGACGATTGCCCCGGAATGACGGTGGTCGTGACACAATGAGACTAACGCGCGGCCTGCGGCTCGATCTTCAGCGGCCTGACGCGCAACGCTCCACGCAGGCCGGCCGCCGTGCCGATGAAGATTCCCGCGATGGCGACGAAGGACGGCAGCGCCAGGGTCGACAGCCCCGTCAGGCCCTGCCCGACCGAGCAGCCCAGCGCCATCACGCCGCCGATGCCCATCAGCGCGGCGCCGCCAACCGAACGCAGCATGTGATGCGGAGAGTGGAAGCCTTCGAGCCTGAAGCGCCGCGTCGCCACCGCGGTGACGAGGCTGCCGGCGAGCACCCCGGCCACGGTGGCGATGCCGAAATTGGCGGTCGAGCCGGTCGACAGCATGATGTATTGCAGGGCATCGGCGATCGGCGCGACGAAGGTCAGGGACGCGACCGGCACGGGGTTGAAATCGTCCGCGCCGAGAGTGCCGGTCGCGAACCAGCCGGCCGCGATCAGCAGGCCGACGACGAGGCCGGCGAGCATCTGGCCGTGCGCGCGCCGGAATGGCGCATGCGCAAGGGCGAAGACGATCAGCGCGCCGCCGAGCCCGAGCGCCGGCAGCAGCCGCGCCGCTGCACCATGCAGGCCACCGACCGACAGCACAGCCGGCAGCGACGTCGCGGTCGCCGTGGTCTGCGAGCCCTGCATCAGCGCGATGCGCAGCGGCGCGATCAGGCCCTTCAACGTCATCTCCGCCGCGATCGCGAGCACGGTCACGACGACGAAGGAGCGCAGATTGCCGCGGCCGAGCAGCACCAGCGCGCGCGAACCGCAACCGTTGGCGAGCACCATGCCGTAGCCGAACAGAACACCGCCCAAGAGCATCAGTGGCACCGAGAACGTCGGCTGCAGATAGATCGACTTGCCGAGATCGACGGCCCCGTTGGCCGCGAGCAGCTGCGTGGCGATGATGGCGATGCCCATCGCCAGGGCGTAAGTTCGCACCAGCCGGCGGTCGCCGTCGGCCCACCAGCCGCGCAGGCTGCTCATCATGCAGAAGCCGCTGAGCAGCCCCACCACGCCATAGACCAGGCCGATCATGAGACCGGCCATCATGGCCAGATTGGCGGCTTCGGGCACGTTCAGGATTCCTTCCGGTTGCGGACAACACGCGCGTTGCGCAGGCAGCGCTTTCGCTTGACGCGCGCAGAATATTTGCCACGATGTCGCACCTAACTAGATGAGAATGCTTGTTCCAACAAGCATCGACGGGAGAGAACGCCGTGATTTCAGAAGCGCATCCTCAGGGGTGGCCGACGCATTGCGCATGCATGGAGGCCGCACGGTGAGCGGCGTGGCGACACTTTCCCCCGACGCTCTCGCCCGCGCCTGCGCCGACGCGATGTGGCAGGATGATCGCGCCAGCCAGGGGCTCGGCATGCACATCGTCGAGATCGGCCCCGGACGCGCCACGCTGCAGATGACGGTGCAGCCGCACATGGTCAACGGCCATGGCATCGCCCATGGCGGCTTCATCTTCACGCTGGCCGATTCCGCCTTCGCCTTTGCCTGCAACTCGCACAACGACCGCACCGTGGCCGCACAGGGCAGCATCAGCTTCATCCGCCCCGGCAAGCTCGGCGACGTTCTGCTTGCTCGCGCGCACGAGGTATCCCGCAGCGGGCGCTCAGGCATCTATGATGTCCGCGTTACGGCAGGCGACACGGTGATCGCCGAATTCCGCGGCCATTCCCGCAGCATCGGCGGCACGCTGGTCCCGGCCGCCGCGAGCTGATCCGCTTCCCTATCGCCCCGCGCCCCTGCCGGAGGACCTGACCATGACATCGACCAAGCTTCAATCGACCGGCAGCTACGTTCCCGAGATGGACGCAGCCGAGCAAGCCTCGCGCGACGAGATCATGGCGCTGCAGACGAGCCGGCTCGCCTGGTCGCTGAAGCACGCCTATGACAACGTCGCCCATTACCGCCGCGCCTTCGACAAGGCGGGGGTGCATCCCTCCGACTTCCGCGAGCTCGCCGACCTCGCCAAGTTTCCGTTCACGGTGAAGACCGACCTGCGCGACAATTACCCGTTCAACATGTTCGCCGTGCCGCGCGAGCAACTGGTAAGGGTACACGCCTCCTCGGGCACGACCGGCAAGCCGATCGTGGTCGGCTATACCAGGAACGACATCGCGACCTGGTCGGCCGTGATGGCCCGCTCGATCCGCGCCGCCGGCGGCCGGAGCGGCATGATCATCCACAACGCCTACGGCTATGGCCTGTTCACCGGCGGCCTCGGCGTCCATTACGGCGCCGAGCAGCTCGGCTGCACGGTGGTGCCCATCTCCGGCGGCATGACCGAGCGGCAGGTGCAGCTGATCAATGATTTCCGCCCTGACATCATCACCGTGACGCCAAGCTACATGCTGGCAATCCTCGACGAGTTCAAGCGTCAGGGCCTCGATCCGCGGCAGAGCTCGCTCAGGATCGGCATCTTCGGCGCCGAGCCGTGGACCAATGCGATGCGCGCCGAGATCGAGGATGCGTTCGCGATGGACGCCACCGACATCTACGGCCTGTCCGAGGTGATCGGCCCTGGTGTGGCGCAGGAATGCCTGGAGACCAAGGACGGGCTGCACATCTGGGAGGATCATTTCTATCCGGAGATCGTCGATCCCGACACCGGCAAGGTGCTGCCCGACGGCGAGATGGGCGAACTGGTGTTCACCTCGTTGACCAAGGAGGCCTTTCCCGTCATCCGCTATCGCACCCGCGATCTGACGCGGCTGCTGCCGGGCACCGCGCGGCCGGGAATGCGACGGATGGAGAAGGTCACGGGCCGCTCCGACGACATGATCATCCTGCGCGGCGTCAACCTGTTCCCGTCACAGATCGAGGAGATCCTGCTGTCGACCGAGTGGTGCGGCGGCCATTTCATGCTGGAGCTGACGCGCGAGGGCCGCATGGACGAGCTGACCATCTACGCGGAGTCGCGCCCCGAGCATTGGGACGAGACCGGCCTCGGCGCGCACGCCGAGCGCATCTCCATCCACATCAAGAACACCATCGGCCTCACGGCAAAGGTGAAAGTCGTCCCACCCGACACGCTGGAGCGCTCGGCCGGCAAAGCGAAACGGATCAAGGACAAGCGGCCGGTGGGGTAGCCGTTCAGAGATGAAATCGAGATTGAGCGCCGATGACAGTGAGCTCCCTCGCCCCGCCTGCGGGGAGAGGGTTGGGCGAGGGGGACTCTCCACGCACCGAACTCGCGGAGAGTCCCCCTCACCCGGATTGCATCTAACGATGCGATCCGACCTCTCCCCGCAAGCGGGGCGAGGTGCAGCGAGCGAGAGTGCTCACATAAGCCTCGATCAGCAGTCGAAATTTCGCGGCCACTACCTCACATATGATCGTAGTCCACCACCACCCGCTCCGTCACCGGCCTGGCCTGACACGTCAGCACGAACCCCGCTTTCAGCTCCCAAGGCTCGAGCGAGTAATTCAGCTCCATCTCGGCCTTGCCCTCGACCAGCTTGGCGCGGCAGGTGGAGCACATGCCGCCCTTGCAGGCGAAGGGCAAGTCGACACCGGCACGCAGCGCGGCGTCGAGGATGGCTTCGCCGTCGGCGACCGGAACCTCGCGGCGCTTGCCGTCGATGATCAGTGCGGCGATGGCCTTCGGCGGCGCCGAGTCCGGAACGACCATCTTGGGCCGCGGCTTGCCGCCGGCGCCGGAGACGAAGCGCTCGACATGGACGCGGTCGTCGGCGATCCCGAGCGCGCGGCAGGCGGCCTCGATATCCTCGCTCATCCCGGTGGGACCGCAGATGAAGACGTGATCGACGGTCTCGGCCGGCACCAGCGAGCGCAGCAGCACGCGCACCTTCTCGCCATCGAGCCGGCCGTGCAGGATCGGCAGATCCTGCTCCTCGCCGGAGATGACGTGGAACAGCGAGAAGCGGTCGAGGAAGCGATCCTTCAGCTCCTCGAGCTCTTCGCGGAACAGCATGCCTGCGGTGGTGCGGTTGCCGTAGAACAGGAAGAAGCGGCTGTGCGGCTCCCGCGCCAGCACGGCCTTCACGATCGAGAGGATCGGCGTGATTCCGGAGCCCGCCGCGAAGCCGACGTGGGTGCGCGCGGCCTCAGGCTGCAATGCCACGCCAAAACGTCCGGTCGGCGTCATCACGTCGATCTCGTCGCCGCGCTTCAGTTCGTCAGTGACGAAGCTGGAGAACGCGCCGCCATCGACGCGCTTCACCGCGATGCGGATCTCGTCATCATCGGGGCCGGAGCAGATCGAATAGGAGCGCCGCACCTCCTCGCCGCCGAGCGTGGTCTTCAACGTGAGATATTGCCCCGGCGCGAACTGATAGTCCGCCGCCAGCTCGTTCGGAATCGCAAAGGTCAGCGACACGGCATCGGGCGCCTCGCGGCGCAGGTCACGGATAGCGAGACGGTGGAAGCGTGGCGTGGTCGACATCGGGTTCATCCTCCCGTCATTGCGAGGAGCGAAGCGACGAAGCAATCCAGGACCGCGCGCGGGACTCTGTATCGCTTCCGCCGACGCCCTTCGGGCTTCGGCGGACAAAGTCGCTGCGCTCGCGATGACGGCTGCTGCATCAGTGACACTTGAAATAATCGAACGGCTCGCGGCACGATCTGCAGCGCCACAGCGCCTTGCACGAGGTCGAACCGAACTCGGCGAGTTGCTCGGTGTCGACGGATCCGCATTGCGGACACGCAACCTCGGCCACGCCGAACAGCGCGCGGCGCCCGCTCGACGGCTGCGGTGGCGCAATACCGTACTCCCTGAGCTTGCGCCGCCCCTGCTCGCTCATCCAGTCCGTGGTCCAGGCCGGCGACAGCACTGTGCGAACGTGGGTCTCACGGAAGCCGGCGCGCTCGAGCGCCAGCTCGATCTCCAGCGCGATCATGTTCATCGCCGGACAGCCCGAATAGGTCGGCGTGATCGCGACCTCGACGCGGTCACCGACCACCTCGACCTCGCGCAGCACGCCGAGATCGTCGATCGTCAGCACCGGGATTTCCGGATCGGCCACCGATGCCGCGGCGTCCCAGGCGCGCTGGCGCAGCTCGGCGGGGCAGAAATCCGCAACTACCATGTCGCACCGGGGAAGCTGCGCTGCATGTATTGCAGCTCGCAGAGGAGATGGCCGAGATGCTCGCTGTGGCGGCCGTCGCGGCCGCCCTGCTGCATCCACTCGTTCTCCGGCAGCACCAGGGTCGCCTCGCGCGCGACATGCGACACGCTCGACAGCCATTCCGGCAGCAGTTGCGTCGGATCGATCGCGATACCCGCGTCGATCAGACCGCGCTCACTCTCGTCGACGCTGAACATCTCGCCGGTATAGGCCCAGAGGTCATCGATCGCGGCTTGCGCGCGGGCGTGGCTTTCGTCGGTGCCGTCACCGAGCCGGATCACCCATTCGCTGGCGTGGCGCAAATGATAGGCGCATTCCTTCTCCGACTTGGCCGCGATCGCCGCCAGCGTCGCATCGGTCGAGTCCATCATGCCGCGCCAATACAGATCGGCGAAGGCCGCGTAGAACAGCTGCCGCACCATCGTCTGCGCGAAGTCGCCATTGGGACGCTCGACCAGCAGCAGGTTGCGGTACTGCCTGACATCACGAAGATAGGCGAGCTTGTCCTCGTCATTGTCGTGACCCTCCACCTTGGCGGCGTAGCCGTAGAGCTCGCGCGCCTGGCCAATCAGGTCGAGCGCCATGTTGGACAGCGCCATGTCCTCTTCGAGAACAGGCGCATGGCCGCACCATTCGGAGAGGCGATGGCCGAGGATCAGCGCATCATCGGCGCGGCGCAAGGTGTAGAGCACCAGCGGCGTTTCGCAGACGGTGATCGAGGGAGCGGTCATGGTTGTGATCCGATCAGGCCCGCCACGAACTCAGCCATTGCGAGCACAGCAATCTAGGGATTCATCCGAGCCGGCAGTCTGGATTGCTTCGCTGCGCTCGCAATAGCGACGGCTGACGGCCGTCCGCACTTACATATGCCCGACTTCCTCGGGCACCTCGTAGAACGTCGGATGCCGATAGATCTTCGACTCCGCCGGCTCGAACATCATGCCCTTGTCGGCCGGATCGGACGCGGTGATCGCGCTCGACGGCACCACCCAGATCGACAGGCCCTCGCCGCGGCGGGTGTAGAGATCGCGCGCCGCCTGCAGTGCCATGGTCGCATCCGGCGCGTGCAGTGAGCCGCAATGCTTGTGCGCAAGCCCGTTGCGGCTGCGGATGAAGACTTCCCACAACGGCGTGTTCGGCGTCGCCATTTCGATCTCCCTGTCCTATTCGGCAGCCTGTGCCATCCGGCGCCGCGCGCGCTTCTCGGCGTAGGCGGTCGCGGCCTCGCGCACCCAAGCGCCCTCGGCATGCGCCTTGCGGCGCGCGGCCATGCGATCGCGGTTGCACGGGCCGTTGCCGGCCAGCACCTGCTTGAACTCGCTCCAGTCGATCGGGCCGTGCACCCAATGGCCCTGCTCGTCCTGCGTCATCTCGGAATCAGGAATGGTGAGCCCGAGATACTGCGCCTGCGGCACGGTGGCATCGATGAACTTCTGGCGTAGCTCGTCGTTCGAGAAGCGCTTGATCTTCCACTTGGTCGAGGCGTCGCTGTGCTGGCTGGCCTGGTCGGGCGGGCCGAACATCATCAGCACCGGCCACCACCAGCGGTTCAGCGCGTCCTGCGCCATCGCCTTCTGCTCGGGCGTGCCGCGGCAGAGCGTGAGCATGATCTCGTAGCCCTGCCGCTGATGGAACGATTCCTCCTTGCAGACGCGGATCATCGCGCGCGCATAGGGACCATAGGAACAGCGGCACAACGGAATCTGGTTCATGATCGCGGCGCCGTCGACCAGCCAGCCGATCACACCGATGTCTGCCCAGGTCAGAGTCGGGTAGTTGAAGATCGAGGAGTACTTGGCCTTGCCGGCGAGCATCGCATCGACCAGTTCCTCGCGCGAGGCGCCGAGCGTCTCGGCGGCGGCGTAGAGATACAGCCCGTGGCCGCACTCGTCCTGGACCTTGGCGAGCAACGCCGCCTTGCGGCGCAGGCTCGGCGCGCGCGTGATCCAGTTGCCCTCGGGCAGCATGCCGACGATTTCGGAATGGGCGTGTTGCGAGATCTGCCGGACCAGCGTCTTGCGATAGGCCGCCGGCATCCAATCGTTCGGCTCGATGCGCTCTTCGGCATCGATGCGCGCCTGAAAGCGCGAGGCGCGTCCAGCGTCCTCGGCGAAGCTGCCCTCCTCGGGCGAATTGAGCGCCTGCGTGTACATGCGGCGGCGTCCTCCCAGGACTTGGTTGACGCCAATATATAACGAGATTTCATCCGTGCAATCGAATTCTGTAATATATCAACGAACCTCATTCTCAACGGCGAAACGCCGCAGCAGCGCCGCTCCGGCCGCCGGCAGAGGCCCCTCTTCATTTGTCGCATGCGCGTCGAGCCAGCGCTCGGAACCCGGCAGCAGCAACCGATAAATCTCGCCGCACAGCGCCCGGGCCTGCCGTCCAGGCCAATTCCCCGGCAGCAGCTCGGCCGGCAGCAGCGGATCGCGCAGCACGATGCGTCGATAGTGGTGGATCAGCAGGATCCGGGCGGTGAAGGCCTGCCCGTCGGACAACACCTCGCCGCGCGCGATGCTGTCCTTGAGCGGCGCAAAGGAGGCGCTGAACTTGCGGTACGCCTCCGCCGTCCGCTCCAGCGCCCAGCTCTCGGCGACCAGCCGTCGCGCCATGTCGGAGCCGGCGGACGCCTGCAGGCGGATGGCCCCCTCCACTGCGTCAGGGACGGCGATGCTCGAGGGGGCCACGAACACACCGGGCAGCGGGCTGCCGAAGCCCGCATCGCGCAGCGCAGTCCGCGCCTGCTCGCGATCCTCGGCGCTGCCGATGAGCAGCAGTTCGAAGCTGCCGTTCCATTCCGCCGGCGGCGAATCGTAGATGTGGCGGGTGGCGCCGGCGAAGGTCTGCTCGCCGCGCCGGGTCAGGCGATAGAAACTGTTGCGGCCCATTCTGCTGCGCTCGAACCAGCCTTCCGCCGTCAGCCGCGACATCGCCGTGCGCACCACGCTGCCGTCGATGGCGAGCCCTTCGAAGAAGGCCAGCAAGCTGCCGAGCCAGACGCTGCCGCCCCGCGGCACGATGGCGTCGCCGAACACGGTGATGATCAGCGAACCCGTGCGCGACGGCTCGCTCTTCAGTTGATTGACGATGCGGGACAGAGGCTGCGCCATGTCTCCGCTTTATCCGGTTTCGCCTGGTCACAAAAGAAAAGGCCCGCACGATGCGGGCCTTGCAGGTCGATCGTTTGACGCGCGAGGCGCGCTCAGGCGGTCTTGTTGTAGGCCTTGGCCATGTTCTCCTGGGCGAGCTTGGCACCCTCGGTGACGAGCTTGCCGACATACTCGCTGGTCGACTTGGCGCGGGCGACGAGCGCCTCGCCACGGGCACGGGCCAGCTCACCCTGGATCTGAACGGCTTCGCTGATCGACTTGGCGGACGCCAGCCGGTCGATGCCGTCGAAGAAGGCCTCGGTGTCCTGATACAGCGCCTGCTGAATGTTCCGGCTGATCTTGCCGGCCTCGGTCACGCCGTCGAACACGGCGGTCTCGATCGCCGACGTCACCTTCTCGGAGCCAGCGAGGGCCTCCGCAGCGCGCTCCTTGGCGGTCGACGCGGTCTTCTTGACGAACTCCCGCGCGGACTCCGGCACTTCCATCGTCTGCAGATTCTTGAACGCGTCGGTCACCGGTGCAAAGGCGTCCTTGACGGTGTCGAACACGGTATTGGTCTCGGTGGTCATGGCTGTCTCCATCCTCAATGCTTCTGAGCTATGGCTCGCTCCGTCCCTTATGAAACCGGAGTGACTCAGCTATATCATTCTGAATGGTGCAGCGCAACATAAATGTTGCAATGCACCATCTTAGGATGGGAGGAAAGGACTGGCAACCGCTGAGCGACCCGCCGCACGTCGGAACGTTCGGGTGAGCCTCAGTGCTCGGCAGGGGCGCCGCCGTGCTTTTTGTTGCGGTTCTTCCCCGGCCGGGCCGGCTCGGCCGGCTTTGGAGCCGCCTCATCAGCCTTGGGCGCGGCGTCGACGGGCTGAGACGGCTTCATCAACGTGTCGAGCATGGCCCGGATCTCGCGCAGCTCTGCCTCGATCGCGACTGTCGGTGACGGATCGGGTGCTTTGGCGGCGTTCAGCGTCCGGTCGAGCAATGCTTTGATCTCGCTCAACTGGGGCGTGACGTCGACGGCGGGTTTTGCCGCCGGTTGCGGAGCCTTGGTCGCGGCAAGAAGCTCGTTGAGCAAGTCCTTGATCGCCTTCAAGTCCGGCGTGACGTCGCGCGGCGGCGCCACGACTGGCGCCGGCGCCTTGGACGCGGAGAGAAGCGAATCCAGCACGCTCTTGATCTCGTTCAACTGCGGAGCGGGATCGGCGGGCGTCGTCGCGGGCACCTGCGCGGAAGCCAGCAGCTCCTTCAACAACACCCGTGTCTCCGCCAGTTCGCCCTCGATGGAGGCGAGCCGCTCATTCAAGGCGGTGAGCTGACCACGGCTCGGCACGTTCATGCCGGCGAAGTAGTTTTCCATCAGATCAACCATGGGCTTCTGTCCGTTTCCTGAACCAGTTGCGGGACCATCGGAGGATGGACGGGGCGTCACACCCATCGGGCGCAGCCGCGTGAAGGCGCTGAAGCTCTTCTGCATCTCTCCGACCATCTGCTGCCAGAATGCGATCGGGTCGCCAGCTTTGTTCGCCATCGGCACGCTCCTTCAGACCAATACAAGACTCAAACACAACTTATCATAGCACGCCTTCGCTGCGGTGCGGGAGAACTTGTAGCTTGCTTCTCTCGACCAACAGAACCATGCCATAGAGGGTTCCAAGGCCTTGAACGAGGGATCAAGTGACTGCAACTGCTCATCAGCCGCCGCAGACTGTGCGCGCCAACGGTATCGACATCTGCTACGAGATCTTCGGCGACCCGGCGGCCCCTCCCCTCGTGCTGATCATGGGCCTCGGCGGCCAGATGATCATCTGGTACGACGAGTTCTGCGAACAGCTCGCAAGCCGCGGCTTCCGCGTGATCCGCTTCGACAACCGCGACATCGGCCAATCGAGCAAGCTGCATGGCGGCCGCCGGCTGACCCCGTTCGAGCTGATCAAGCTGCGCTTCTTCAACATTCCCGTCTCCGCGCCCTACAAGCTGCTCGACATGGCCAAGGACACGGTCGGCCTGATGGACGCGCTCGACATCAAGTCGGCACATCTGGTCGGCGCGTCGATGGGCGGCATGATCGCGCAGGAGATCGCGATCTCCTTTCCGCATCGCGTGCGCTCGCTGACGTCGATCATGTCGACGACCGGCAATCCGCGCATCCCGCCGCCGACGCGCGAGGTCGCGATGCTGCTGATGGCGCCGCCGCCGAAGACCAAGGACGACTACATCAAGCGCTTCCAGAAGACCTGGAAGGCGCTGCGCGTCGGCTCATTTCCCGAGGACGAGGTAAATGACGTGGCACTCGCCGAACGCTGCTTCGCGCGCGGCATCAATCCCGCCGGCGTCGGACGTCAGTTGCGCGCGATCCTGGCCTCCGGCAGCCGCAAGCCGCGGCTGCATCTGGTGACGGCGCCGACACTCGTGATCCACGGCGAGGTCGACCCGCTGGTCCATCCCACCGCCGGCAAGGACACGGCGGAGTCGATTCCGAATGCCAAGCTCCTGATGATCGACGGCATGGGTCACGCTACTCCGCGGCCGATGTGGCCGCAGATCATCGACGCAATCGCCGAGCACGCGCACGGCGCGAATCCGCAGGCGGCTTAGGAGAGCCGACGCGCTGCGTCGGCAGGCTTGACGACATCTGTTGTTGTTTGGCTCGGCCGCAGCCTCTCACTCGGACGTGCAATCTGCCTCGGCCGTTCTTCAACCGAACCGTCGCCGCCGCCATTCGATCAGCTTGGCGCTGACCTCCGCGGGCTGCTCCTGCTGTGTCCAATGGCCGCTGTCGCGGACGAGATGTTTCTCCAGGTCCGGCACCAGCTTCTCCATGCCGTCGGCGGCCGAGGGCGGCAGCACGGCGTCGTTCTCCGCCATGATCATCAGCGACGGCACGCGCACCGTTTGATCTAGCCCTTCGGCGCGCTGCCAGTTGCGCGTCATGTTGCGATACCAATTGATGCCGCCGGTGAAGCCGGTGCGCGTGAAGGTGTCGACGAACACCTGCTTCTCCGCCTCCGACAGGATCGGCTGCCGCGTGTCCTTGGCGGCGTCATAGGCTGCGATCATCTGCGGGAACGCCAGGTTGAGCGATGGCGAGGCTGCGATCCCGCCGTCCGGCGGCTCCGTCGGCGGCGTATCGCTGCGCGGCAGCGGCTTGCGCATGAAGGCATCGAAGGTCTCCCCGACACGGCTGCCGAAGATGCGGTCCGGCTCGCGTGCGGGATCCTGGAACTGCACGATGTACATCATGTCGCCGAACCGCTTGCGCATGATGGCGATGGGATCGGCGGGCGCGCGCGGCAGATGCGGCGTGTTGATGCCGACCACGCCCGCGACTCGGTCGGGGTATCGCAGCGGCATCTGCCAGACGACGAAGCCGCCCCAATCGTGACCGACGAAGATCGCCTTGTCGATCTTCAGATGATCGAGCAGGCCGACGAGGTCGGCGGTGAGATGCTCGAGGTCATAGGCCTCGACCGGCTCCGGCCGGTCGGTCGCGCCATAGCCGCGCTGATCGGGTGCGATGACGCGGATGCCGGCCTCGGCCAGCGCCTTGATCTGATGCCGCCAGGAGAAGGCCAGCTCCGGCCAGCCGTGGCAGAGGATCATCGGCGGCCGGTCGCTGACGGGGCCCGCCTCGTAATAGCCCATGCGGATGCCGTTGGTCGTCGCGAACTGCAGCGCCGGCATCCAAGACGGATCGGTCATGCGTCCTCCCCTGAAGTGTTCAGCCGGTCTTTTTCGACCGGTCTTCGGCTCCGGCATGGAGCCTGCTCCATGCCGTGACGTCACGCCACGTCCCTTCGGAGTTCCGCGCAAGCGTAATCCGTGCGGCCGTCGGCCGCGTCAGGCCGACTTCTTGTCGTTCGAGCGGCTGCCGCCGAGGCCTGTCATGGTCAGCATCAGGTCCTGAAACCGTTCGGCCAAGCGGGGATCGAACGTGAACCAGCTCTGCATGATGGCTTCGGGCGTGAGCTTGTCGATGTTGCTCGTCATCTGGTTCTGCAGCCGGTCCATGACCGCAGCCTGCATCGGACCGACATCGGGAAGTCCGAAAAACTGCCGCGCTTCGAGCGGTGTGCAATCGATCTCGATATTGACTTTCATGTCCGCTCCGCTGTTCGAACCATCCCGACGCGAGCCCCGGGCCGGGCTCCCTTCACCAGGAAGACCATCCCGGACTCGCGGCAGGGGGTGTCCAGTATCACCGCGCCGGCCCCCCTCTAGCAAGCGGCGCGTTGCTGCAGGTGCGCAATTCCCGGGACATGGTCAATCCGGCGAGCCCTCAGCCCCATCCCGGAAGCCGCCGCTCGCGTGCGCCGCACAGCGGCGGCGGGGGGGATAACCATATCGTTTAGGCTTAAACAAACTGCACTTGTGTGCCGCCGCTGAACTCTGGCAACATATTCGGATCGATCTGCCGCGGGTCGCACGACGCACCGCCAGGCCAGAGCCAACGGGATCAGTTCATTCCGGCGCGGCATCAGACTTGCAAGCATATCGCCCGGCGTCTTGTTGCTTCTTGAAGTTCGTGCAAGAGGCGCTGCAGACAACACGAACTTCGAAGCAAAACAGGCCGGACACAATCGCGCCTGCCGAAAAACCAAGCGTCAAACGCGGAGAATTTGGACATATGTCGGGACGCAAATCCCTGCTCATCGCGGCAGCGGTCGCATTCGGCCTCGCCGTCATGCCAGCTTCGGCCCAGACCCTGCGCTATGCCAACCAGGGCACCCTGAAATCGCTCGATCCCTACACCTTCAAGGAATCGACCACGATTGCGCACCATGCTCACGTCTATGAGGGGCTGACCGCGCGCGACAAGGATCTGAAGATCATCCCCGCGCTGGCCGAGAGCTGGGAAACGCCCGAGCCGACCCGCTGGCGCTTCCATCTGCGCAAGGGCGTCAAGTTCCACAATGGCGAACCCTTCACGGCCGACGACGTGATCTTCTCCGCCGATCGCGTCCGCGCCACCGGTTCCAACTTCCTCTCCAACGTTCCGCCGGACGCAAAATTCATCAAGGTCGACGACTACACCGTCGACGTGAAGCTCGATGCCCCCAATCCCATCCTGATCTCGCAATGGGATACGTGGTACATCATGAGCAAGAAGTGGTGCGAGGACAACAACTCGGTCGCGCCGACGCCGGTGTCGGCAACCACGCCGAGCTACGCCGCGCTGCATGAGAACGGCACCGGCCCCTTCATCATCGAGAGCCATCAGCCCGGTGTGAAGACCGTGTTCAAGGTCAATCCGAACTGGTGGGGCAAGCCCGAGCACAATCTCAAGGAGATCGTGTTCACCACCATCGCCTCCGACGCCACGCGCGTCGCCGCGCTGCTGTCCGGCGAGGTCGACGTCATCGAGCCGGTCCCGGTGCAGGATATCGGCCGCGTCGATTCCAGCCCGAATGCCCAGGTCCTGAAGGGACCGGAGCTGCGCACGATCTTCCTTGGCATGGACGAGACGCGCGACGAGCTCTTGTACTCCAACGTCAAGGGCAAGAACCCGTTCAAGGATATCCGCGTCCGCGAGGCCTTCTACAAGGCGATCGACGTCGAGCTGATCAAGACCCGCGTCATGCGCGGCCTGTCGACCCCGTCGGCGCTGATGATCGCTCCGCAGCTCTATGCGCTGTCGAAGGACTTCACCCGGCCGAAATATGATCCGGACGCCGCCAAGAAGCTGCTGACCGAGGCCGGCTATCCCGACGGCTTCGAGGTCGGCATGGATTGCCCGAACGACCGCTACGTCAACGACGCCGCGATCTGCCAGGCCGTGGTCGGCATGCTCGCCCGCATCGGGGTCAAGGTGAACCTGAACGCCCAGCCCAAGGCGCAGTATTTCGCCAAGGTGCTGAAGCCCGGCGGCTACAACACCTCGTTCTTCCTGCTCGGCTGGACGCCCTCCTCGATGGACGCGCACAACGTGATGCACGACATCATGGGCTGCCGTGACGATGCCAAGGACCCGACCCGGGGCGAGGCCAATCTCGGCAATTACTGCAACAAGGAGTTCGACGCCCTGACCGACAAGGTCCTGGTCGAGACCGATACCGCCAAGCGCAATCAACTGATCAAGCAGGCCTTCGAGATCGGCATCAAGGATTACGGCTACATCCCGCTGCATCAGCAGGCGGTGGCCTGGGGCGTCTCGAAGAAGGTGAAGATTCCGCTGCGCGCCGACAACGCCGTGCTGCTGTTCCTCGCCACCAAGACCGAGTAGTCCAGACGCAACGACAAGTCCCGGAAAGCAGAACTGCTTTTCGGGACTTTTCATTTCCTGCGGCAGATGCTACGCGCCGCCGCATCTCGAAGGACCTGAAAGGATCAGATGCTCGCCTTCGCGCTTCGCCGAGCAATTCAGGCCATCGGCGTCATGATCGCCGTCGGAATCATCGCGTTCGCCATGTTCCGCTTCGCCGGAGACCCGGTGAGCCAGATCGTGCCGATCGACGCGTCGGCCGCGGAACGGGCCAGCATCCGCCAGTCGCTCGGGCTCGACGATCCCTTCATCGTGCAGTTCGGTCGCTATCTGTTCGACGCGGCGCAGTTCAAGTTCGGCGTCTCCTATCAGTTCCGGCAGCCGGTCTCCGATCTGCTCAAGGAGCGCATGCCCGCCACCCTGGAGCTCGCGGTCTGCGCGACGATCCTGGCGCTGTTCTGCGGTATCCTGATGGGCGTGTTCTCGGCGCTGCACCGCGACTCCCTGCTCGCCAAGCTGTTCCAGATGCTGTCGCTGATCGGCATCTCCCTGCCGACCTTCCTGATCGGCATCCTCCTGATCTACCTGTTCTCGGTCACGCTGGGCTGGCTGCCGTCGTTCGGCCGCGGCGACACCGTCAGGTTCGGCTGGTGGACATCGGGCCTGTTCACCGTCTCCGGCTGGAAGGCGCTGATCATGCCCTCCATCACGCTCGGCCTGTTCCAGATGACCTTGATCATGCGGCTGGTTCGCGCCGAGATGCTCGAGGTGCTGCGCACCGACTACATCCGCTTCGCTCGTGCCCGTGGGCTGACCACGCGCGCGATTCATTTCGGCCATGCCCTGCGCAACACGCTGGTGCCGGTGATCACCGTGGTCGGCCTGCAGTTCGGCTCGGTGATCGCGTTCTCGATCATCACCGAGCAGGTGTTCCAATGGCCGGGCATGGGCCTGTTGTTCGTGCAGGCGGTGCAGAATGTCGACATCCCGATCATGGCGGCCTACCTGATGATGGTGTCGCTGATCTTCGTCACCATCAATCTCGTGGTTGATATCCTCTACACCGTGGTCGATCCGCGCCTGCGCGCGACCATCAGCCGTCCGGCCTGATTATGAGCGACGCAGCCCTTCCCCACCCCACGCCCGTCGAGACGCCGCGCGCCGCCGACGGATGGCTGAAGCGTGCGCTTGCGAGCGACCTGTTCTACTCGTTCCGCCGCTCCAAGCTGACGGTCGCCGCGGCCGTGATCACGCTGCTGTTCTTCCTGCTGGCGATCTTCGCGCCGCTGCTGTCGCCGCAGAACCCGTTCGACCCGGCCCAGTTGCAGCTGTTGAACTCGCGGATTTCGCCGCTGTGGACCGCCGACGGGCAGAGCCCGTTCTTGCTCGGCACCGACGAGCAGGGCCGCGACGTGCTCTCGGCCATCCTCTATGGCCTGCGCATCTCGCTCCTGGTCGGCATTCTCGGCGTTGCCTTTTCCGGCGCGCTCGGCATCGGCCTCGGCCTGATCGCCGGCTATTTCGGCGGCCGGGTCGACACAGTGATCATGCGCATCGCCGACGTCCAGCTCACCTTTCCGCCGATCCTGATTGCGCTGCTGGTCAACGGCATCGCCAAGTCGGTGTCCGGCAACCGGCTGGACTGGCTCAGCATGCTGGTCGTGCTCGTGCTGGCGATCGGCCTCTCCTTCTGGGTGCAATATGCACGCACGGTGCGGAGCTCAGTGCTGGTCGAGAAGAACAAGGACTACGTCGCCGCGGCACAGCTGATCGGCCTGCCCGCGCCCGTCATCATGCTGCGCCACGTGCTGCCCAACACCACCGGTCCCGTGCTGGTGATCGCCACCATCAACCTCGCGCTGGCGATCATCACCGAGGCGACCTTGTCGTTCCTCGGCTCCGGCATGCCCGAAACGATGCCGTCGCTCGGGACCCTGATCCGGATCGGCAACAACTATCTGTTCGCCGGCGAATGGTGGATCGTTGCCTTCCCCGGCATCGCTTTGGCCGGACTGATCCTCGCCATCAACCTGCTCGGCGACTGGCTGCGCGACGCCCTCAACCCGAAACTGCGATGACCCGCGTGAATGCGTCCTTCCGAGACTTGAGCTCATGACCGCCCCCGTTCTGTCCGTGCGCAACCTGCAGGTCGAGTTCGCGACCCGGCGCGGCACCCTGCGCGCGATCGACGGCGTCTCCTACGACATCGCCAAGGGCGAGGTGCTCGGCGTCGTCGGCGAATCCGGTGCCGGCAAATCCGTCACCGGCCTCGCCGTGATCGGCCTGATCGATCCTCCGGGCCGCATCTCCGGCGGCGAGATCCAGCTCTCCGGCCTGCGGATCGACAACCTGCCGCCGGAGGAGATGCGCAAGGTGCGCGGCAAGCGCATCGGCATGATCTTCCAGGATCCGCTGACCTCGCTCAATCCGCTGTATCGCGTCGGCGACCAGATCATCGAGACCATCAGGACCCACACCAACCTCACCGAGCAGCAGGCGCGCAAGCGAGCCATCGACCTGCTCGCCGAGGTCGGCATATCGGCGCCCGAGAAGCGCATCGACGGCTATCCGCACGAATTCTCCGGCGGCATGCGCCAGCGTGTCGTGATCGCGCTGGCGCTGTGCGCCGAGCCGGAGCTGATCATCGCAGACGAGCCGACCACCGCGCTGGACGTCTCCGTGCAGGCGCAAATCATCTCGCTGATCAAGCGGCTCGGCCGCGACCACGGCACCGCCGTGATGCTGGTGACCCACGACATGGGCGTGATCGCCGAGACCTGCGACCGCGTCGCCGTGATGTATGCCGGCCGCGTCGCCGAGATCGGCCCGGTGCAGGAGGTGATCAATAACCCGCTGCACCCCTACGCCAAGGGGCTGATGGGCGCGATCCCGACGCTCGCGGGCGAGGAGAAGCGGCTGGTGCAGATCCCAGGCTCGATGCCGCGACTGTCCGCGATCCCGCCCGGCTGCTCGTTCAATCCGCGCTGCAGCTTCGCCTTCGACCGCTGCCGCGTCGACCGGCCGGAGCCGCTGCGCCAGGGCACGCAGGCCGTCGCCTGTCATCTGTACGATCGCGCGACGGAGACCGCGGCATGACTGATTTCGTCGAGGTCAAGAACCTGCGCCGGGTCTTCGACGTCTCGAAACCCTGGCTCAACCGCGTGATCGAGCGTCAGCCGCAGGAGTTCCTGAAGGCGGTCGACGGCGTCAGCTTCGGCATCAGGAAGGGCGAGACCTTCGCGCTGGTCGGCGAATCCGGTTCTGGCAAGACCACGGTCGCGCGCATGGTGGTCGGGCTGCTGGCGCCGACGTCGGGCGAGGTCATCATCGACGGCGTGTCGATGAGCGAAGCGCGCCAGGCCCAGGTGCGGCGCAAGCTGCGCCGCCGCATCCAGATGGTGTTCCAGGATCCTTACGCGAGCCTCAATCCGCGCTTCCGCGTCGATAGCATCATCGCCGAGCCGATCCGCGCCTTTGACATCATCGAGGGTGAGCGCCAGATCAAGGACCGCGTCGGCGAGTTGCTGACGCTGGTCGGCCTGCATCCCGACGACGGCCAGAAATTCCCGCACGAATTCTCTGGCGGGCAGCGTCAGCGCATCGCCATCGCGCGCGCGCTCGCCTCCGAGGCCGAGTTCATCGTCTGCGACGAGCCGACCTCGGCGCTCGACGTCTCCGTGCAGGCGCAGATCCTCAATCTGATGCGCGATTTGCAGGACAAGTTCGGCCTGACCTATCTGTTCATCAGCCACAATCTCGCAGTCGTCCGCCACATGGCGAGCCGCATCGGCGTGATGTATCTCGGCCGCATCGTCGAGATCGCCGATGGCCGCACGCTGTTCAGCGACCCGCGCATGCCCTACACCAAGATGCTGCTCGGCGCAGTGCCGGACCTGTCGATGTCCGGCCGCCAGCGCATTCCGGTCAGAGGCGAGATCCCGAACCCGATCAATCCGCCCTCGGGCTGCACCTTCAACCCACGCTGTCCCCTTGCATTCGATCTCTGTCGGCAGCAGTCGCCCGAACTCATCGGCGGCGTGGCCTGCCATGCGGTGAACCAGCCGGCGAGCGCGGCCGTTCCTGCATGAGGCAACGAGTCGTGGTGCGGACGGACCGATCATCAGAATGAAAGTCACATGAGCTTCATCAACCCCGATCCCTTCACGACCCGCCCCGAGATCGACGGCACCTTCGGCGTCGTCACCTCCACGCACTGGCTCGCCACCGCGGTGGGTATGGCGATGCTGGAGCGCGGCGGCAACGCCTTCGATGCCGGCGTCGCGGCGGCCTTCACCCTGCAGGTGGTGGAGCCGCATTTGAACGGCCCCGGCGGCGACGTGCCGATCATCCTGCACGACGTCAGGCGCGGGCGCACCGAGGTGATCTGCGGCCAGGGCCCGGCGCCATCAGGCGCCACCATCGCGCACTACAAGAACGAAGGCCTCGACATGGTGCCCGGCACCGGCCTGCTCGCGGCCTGCGTGCCCGGCACGTTCGAGTCCTGGATGCTGCTGCTGCGCGACTACGGCACGATGCGGCTGCGCGACGTGCTGGAGCCGGCGATTTCCTACGCGCGCGACGGCTATCCGCTTGTCGAGCGCATCTCGGCGACGATCCAGACCGTGGAGCAGCTGTTCAAGACGCATTGGCCGACCTCGGCCGCGCTCTATCTGCCCAATGGCGAGGTGCCGAGGCCGGGCACGCTGTTCACCAATCCACAGCTCGCGGAAACCTACGCACGCCTCCTGAGTGAAGGCGAAAGCGCGGGTGCTGATCGCGACGCGCAGATCGAGCGCGCGCGCAAGGCCTGGTCGCAGGGCTTCGTCGCCGAGGCTATCGACCGCTTCTGCCGGACGCAGGAAGTGATGGACGTCTCGGGTTCGCGCCACAAGGGCGTGCTGACAGCCGACGACATGGCGCGCTGGCAGCCGACCATCGAGGCACCGCTGACCTATCAGTACGGCCGCTACACCGTGTGCAAGGCCGGCGTCTGGAGCCAGGGCCCGGTGCTGCTGCAGCAGCTCGCGCTGCTCAAGGGCTTTGCGCTCGACGGCCTCGATCCGACCGGTCCCGATTTCATTCATTGGCAGATCGAAGCCGCGAAGCTCGCCTTCGCCGATCGCGAGGCCTTCTACGGCGATCCTGCTTTCGCCGACATCCCGATCGAGACGCTGCTGTCGGATGCCTACAACGACGAGCGCCGCAAGCTGATCACCGACAAGGCCTCGCTCGAGCTGCGTCCCGGCACGCTCGACGGCTACGGCGCCAAGGTGAAGTTGCGCGAGGCCCAAGGCCGCCGCGATGCCGTCGGCGCAATGGGCTCGGGCGAGCCGACCGTCGGCCGCTTCGGCGAGGTGCGCGGCGACACCGTGCATTTCGACATCATCGACCGGGACGGCAACATGATCTCGGCGACGCCCTCCGGCGGCTGGCTGCAATCCTCGCCCGTCATTCCCGAACTCGGATTCTGCCTGGGGACGCGCGCGCAGATGTTCTGGCTGGAGGAGGATCATCCGGCCGCGCTGGTGCCGGGCAAGCGTCCGCGCACCACGCTGTCGCCGACCATGGCGCTGCGCGACGGCGAGCCTTATGTGGCCTGGGGTTCGCCCGGCGGCGACCAGCAGGACCAGTGGAACACGCAGTTCTTCCTGCGCCACGTCCATGCCGGCATGAACCTGCAAGAGTCGATCGACGCGCCGGCGTGGCACTCCGAGCATTTCCCGATCTCGTTCTGGCCGCGCACCGCGCGCCCCGGCGTGCTCGTGGTCGAGGGCCGCGTGCCCAAGGCGACCGTCGAGGAGTTGCGCCGTCGCGGCCATGTCGTCGAGGTCGGGCCGGACTGGTCGGAAGGCCGGCTCACGGCCGCATCACGCGTCGGCCGCCGCCGCCGCGCCGCGGCCAATCCACGGGGCATGCAGGGCTACGCCGCCGGACGATGACAGCGAGACGCCGATGACCTGGTCGATCATTGCCAAGGACGATCTCACCGGCCGGATCGGCATCGCCGTCGCCACCCGCTTCTTCGCCGTCGGCGCGCGCGTGCCCTTCATCGTCGCCGGCCACGGCGGCATCGCCACACAGGCGCTGGTCAATCCCTATTACGGCATCGACGGCGTCACGCTACTGCGCGACGGCCGGCATCCGCGCGAGATCGTGCAACTGCTGACATCTGCCGATCCCGGCCGCGAGAGCCGCCAGCTCCACGTCCTCGATCACAACGGCCAGATTGCCGCCCACACCGGCCGCGACTGCATCGACTGGTGCGGCCATCTCGAAGGCCGTGGCTTTTCGATTGCCGGCAACATGCTGGCCGGCCCGCAGGTGCTGAACGAAACCGCGAACGCGTTTATCGCCAGCCACGCCCTGCCCTTCGCGGAGCGTCTGATCGCAGCCATGAAGGCCGGCGAGGCCGCCGGCGGTGACAAGCGCGGCAAACAGTCGGCCGCTCTTCTGGTCCACGGCAAGGAGGAATGGTCCGAGCTCGATCTGCGTGTCGATGATCACCCCGATCCGCTGGCAGAGCTCGAACGACTGGAGGGCGTTAGCCGCAAGCATTGGGCCGTGTTCCGGCAGTTCATGCCGACGCGCGACAATCCGGCAGGGATTACGGATCGCGCCACGATTGATGCCGGCATCGCCACCGCGCTCGCGAACCAGACATGACCGAGCCGGAAGGACGGCGCGTGATCGGGGTTGGTATTGATAGTGCAACAACGCAGGCTGCATTCGCGTGAGGGACATCGGATGATGAGGAACTGGTGCTTGGCCGCGGTCGCGGCCGTTGTCGTGGCCTCTTGGGGGCCGGTCGCGCAGGCGCAGACCACCTTGCGCATCGGCCTTGCCGAGGACCCCGACGTTCTCGATCCGACCATGGCCCGCACCTATGTCGGCCGCATCGTCTTCGCCGCGACCTGCGACAAGCTGTTCGACATCGACGACAAGCTCAACATCGTGCCGCAGCTCGCGCTGTCGCAGCAGACCTCGGCCGACGGCAAGGAGGTCACCATCAAGCTCCGGCCCGGCGTCAAGTTTCATGACGGCGAGCCGTTCGACGCTGAGGCCGCCAAGTTCTCGCTCGACCGCCATCTCACCCTCCCCGGCTCGTTCCGCAAGCCGGAGCTGGCCTCGCTCGATCATGTCGACGTCGTCGATCCCTTGACGATCAAGCTGGTGTTGAAAGCGCCGTTCTCGCCGCTGATCGCCCAGCTCACCGACCGCGCCGGCATGATGGTGTCGCCGAAGGCGGCCAAGGAGGCCGGCGACAAGTTCGGCCTGCATCCGGTCTGCGCCGGTCCCTACAAGTTCGTCGAGCGCGTCCAGCAGGACCGCATCGTGTTCGAGAAGTTCGCCGACTACTGGAACAAGGACAACGTCTTCATCGACAGGATCGTCTACCAGCCGATCGTCGACGCCACGGTGCGGCTGGCGAACCTGAAGTCCGGAGCCCTCGACCTGATCGAGCGCGTGCTCGCCACCGACATCAAGGACGTGCGCGCCGATTCCAAGCTTGCGCTGTCGACCGCGATCGAGCTCGGCTATCAGGGCATCACGCTCAACATCGGCAAGGACAAGGCCAAGGGCCCACTCAGCCAGTCCGCGAAGGTGCGCCAGGCGCTCGATCTCGCGATCGACCGCGAGGCGCTCAACCAGGTGGTCTTCAACGGCGAATTCATGCCGGGCAACCAGTGGGTCAATCCCTCGCATCCCTATTATCAGAAGGCCTTCCCGGTGCGTGCCCGCGATGTCGAGAAGGCAAAGGCGCTGCTGAAAGAGGCCGGCGTGACGACGCCTGTCGCGGTCGACTTCATGGTACCGAAGGGCGCCGAGACCGAGGCGGCCGCCCAGGTCGTACAGTCGATGGCCGCCGAGGCCGGCTTCGACATGAAGATCCGAGTGACGGAGTTTGCGACCTCGTTGAAGCAGGCCGAGGCCGGCGACTATCAGGCGTTCATGTTGTCATGGAGCGGCCGGATCGATCCCGACGGCAACAGCTACGTGTTCCTGCACAGCAACGCGCCGCAGAACTACAGCGTCTGGGCCAACGCCGAGGCCGACAAGGCGCTCAGCGACGCACGGCTGGTGACCGACATGGCCCAGCGCAAGGCGCTTTACGAGAAGCTGACCAAGCTCGAGATCGAGGACGAGCCGATTCTCTACCTCTACCACCGACGCATCCTGATCGCGCACACCAAGAAGCTCGAGGGCTACAAGCAGATGCCGGACGGCCTGGTGCGCGTGATCGGCCTGAAGCTGAAGTGAGCAGTCACTTGGCCCCCCTTCGTTGGGACGCGACCGCGACGCCTCGCGCGCGCTGCGCTCCCTCGCCCCTTGTGGGGGAGGGAACGCTGGGAGCACGACCGGTTTCCGATGACGCGCCGGGTGACTGCCGCGAGGGACGCAGATCATGCTGACGTTCCTCGCCCGCCGCATCGCCCAGATCATCCCGACGCTGATCTTTGTCTCCATCCTCATCTTCTCGCTGCAACAGCTCCTGCCCGGCGATCCCGCGCTGGTGATGGCCGGCGAGGAGCGCGATCCGGCGGTGATCGAGCAGATCCGCAAACAGTATCGGCTCGACCAGCCGCTTCCGGTTCAGTACGGCTACTGGATCAAGGGCGTGCTCTCGGGCGATTTCGGCGAGTCGCTGCGCATCAAGATGCCGGTACGCGACCTCATCCTGCAGAAGCTGCCCGTAACCCTGCAGCTCGCCTCGATGGCGATCGTGATCGCGTTCCTGATCGGCATTCCCGCCGGCATCGTTTCCGCCGTGAAGCGCGGAACGGCCTGGGACTATGCCGCCAACCTGTTTGCGCTGTGGGGCATCTCGACGCCGAACTTCTGGCTCGGCATCATGCTGATCTTCCTGTTCTCGATCCAGCTCGGCTGGCTCCCCGCCTCCGGTTACGTCTCGCCCGCCGAGGACTGGCGGGCCAGTCTCGCCGCCACCATCATGCCGGCCTTCGTGCTCGGCAATGCCATCGCCGCGATCCTGATGCGCCACACCCGCAGCGCGATGCTGCAGGTGCTGGGCAGCGACTACATCCGCACCGCGCGCGCCAAGGGCATCTCCGAACGCCAGGTCATCCTGCGCCACGCGCTGCGCAATGCCCTGACGCCGGTGATCACGCTGGGCGCGCTCGAGCTCGGGACGCTGTTGTCCGGCGCCGTGCTGACCGAGCAGATCTTCTCGATCCCCGGCTTCGGCAAGCTGATCGTCGATGCCGTGTTCAATCGCGACTACGCCGTCGTGCAGGGCGTCGTGCTGGTCACCGCCACCGTCTACATCATGCTGAACCTGATCGCCGATCTCGCCTATGTCCTCGTCAATCCGCGGCTGAGGAGCTGAGATGGCCGAGACGACGCTGTCAGCTCCGCACGGGGCACGCGCCCTCGCTCCGCTCGAGCGGCCGATGCAGCGCACCTTGCGCCGACTGGTGAAGCGCAAAGGCGCCATGGTCGGGTTCTGCCTGATCACGGCCTTCATCCTGCTCGCCGTGCTCGCGCCGGTGGTGGCGCCCTACGATCCCATCAAGACGAGCTGGGCGCTGGTGCGCAAGGCGCCGTCGGCGGCGCATTGGCTCGGCACCGATGATCTCGGCCGCGACGTGCTGGCCCGCGTGATCTACGGCGCGCGGGCCTCGCTGCTGGCCGGAGCGATCTCGGTCGCCATCGCGCTGGCGATCGGCGTCCCGATCGGCATGATCGCAGGCTACCGCGGCGGCTTCCTCGATGCCCTGATCAGCCGCATCACCGACGCGATGCTGGCCTGCCCATTCCTGATCCTGGCGATCGCGCTGGCGGCGTTCCTGGGGCCGAGCCTCGGCAATGCCATGATCGCGATCGGCATCTCGGCGACGCCGATCTTCGTCCGGCTGACCCGCGGCGAGGTGATGAGCGTCAAGGTCGAGGAATATGTCGAGGCCGCCCGCAGCGTCGGCGATACCGACCTGCAGATCGCGGTCAGGCACATCCTGCCGAACATCATGCCGGCGCTATTGGTGCAGGCGACGTTGTCGGTCGCCGCCGCCATCATCGCCGAGGCCGCGCTGTCATTCCTAGGCCTGGGCCAGCAGCCGCCGGCCCCGTCCTGGGGCAGCATGCTCAACGCCGCCCAGCGCTTCCTCACCAACGCGCCATGGATGGCGATCTGGCCGGGGCTTGCGATCTTCCTGGTCGTGCTGTCGCTCAACCTGCTGGGCGACGGCCTGCGCGACGCGCTCGATCCGCAGCAGGAGGAGTGAGCGAGGTCTCTCCATGCTAGCTCGAATGGCTGAGGATCTCCTGCGATTGTTGACGATCGTCGACATGGGGGCTGGCGTCGTGATCTGGGCGCTGGCGTTTCGCGAGCGGGTCTTGATGGCGAGCCATGCACCGGAATGGCGCGGCTGGTTCACGCTCCGCCGTGTGACTGCCGACGAATATTCCCGCGCCTATCGCGCGCACTTCCATCGGTCCTTGCACTACGCCTTCGCGTTTCTCATCATCATCGGCATCGCCGCTCTGCTGATCCTGCTCGACCATCTGTTCTTTAAGAGGCCGCTGTGCTGAGCGCCGCGGCGGGCGCCGCCGGCCGTGACGACAGTAAGGGGAGAAAGAGACGGCCCGACAAAAACGGCGACTGCCAGGAGCAGCCGCCGTTGATCTTCAGCCCCCCAAAGAAACTGCCCGCTCACGTCGCCTTCAGCGCGTGGTCGGTCTCGGCGTCGAACTGGGCGATCTGCCGGGCGCGCAGCGACTTGGCGGCGGCCTGGTGGTTGGTGGCGATGACGGTGTAGACGGCCGGCAGCACGAACAGTGTGAACAAGGTGCCGATCGACATGCCGGCGACGACGACGAGGCCGATCGAGAAGCGGCTGGCGGCGCCGGCGCCGGTCGCGGTCAAGAGCGGGATCAGGCCGGTGACCATCGCCGCCGTGGTCATCAGGATCGGCCGCAGGCGGATGCGCGCGGACGTCTCGATGGCGGTGCGGCGGTCCATCCCCTCGTTGAGCTGCAGCTCGTTGGCGAACTCCACCATCAGGATGCCGTGCTTGGTGATCAGGCCGACCAGCGTCAGCAGGCCGACCTGGGTGTAGATGTTCATGGTCGCCAGCCCGAAGAACAGCGGGATCAGCGCGCCGACGATCGCCATGGGCACGCTGATCATGATCACCAGCGGATCGCGCAGGCTCTCGAACTGCGCCGCCAGCACCAGGAAGATGATGACCAGCGCGAAGCCGAAGGTGATGGCGAGCTGATTGCCCTCCTGGACGTATTGACGGGCGTCGGCGAGATAGTCGTGGCTGAAGCCGGACGGCAGGTTCTTGGCCTGCTTCTCCAGGAAGTCGACCGCCTGCCCGACGGTGACGCCCGGCATCGGCACGGCGGAGAAGGTCGCCGAGTTGAGCTGGTTGAAATGCGTCAGCGAGTTCGGGTCGGTCGCGGTCTCGATGTTGACGACGGTCGACAGCGGCACCTGCTGGCCGGCCGAGGTCGCGACATAGTAGCCGGACAGCGATTCCGGCGAGATCCGCTTGTCACGCGGCACCTGCGGAATCACCTGATAGGAGCGGCCCTCGAGGTTGAAGCGGTTGATGTAGTTGCCGCCGAGCAGTACGGCCAGCGTGTTGCCGATCGACTGCATGGTGATGCCGAGATCGCTCGCCTTGCTGCGATTGATCCAGACCTTGACCACCGGCTGATTGAACTCGAGGTCGCTGTCGGAGACGATGAACTTGCCGCTCTTGCGGGCGGCGTCCTTCAGCTTGGCCATCTGCTCATAGACCGCCTGGAAGCCGCTGGTCGAGCTGATCACCATCTGCACCGGCAGGCCGCCGGGGCCGCCCGGCAGCGCCGGCAGGTTGAAGGCGAAGGCGTTGATGCCCTCGATCTTGGACAGCTCCGCCTGCACCAGCGGCTTCAGCTTGATCGAGGAGCGCGTGCGCTCGTCCCAGGGCTTGAGCAGCATGCCGGCAAAGCCGCCCTGCGGGCCGAGGATGCCGTTCAGAACGAAGCGAAGGTCGGTCTCGGGGAACTTCTGGAACGCCTTGTCGACCTTGTCGGTGTAGAAGTTGATGTAGTCGATGTTGGCGTATTTCGGTGCCTTGGTGATCGAGAACACGATGCCCTGATCTTCCTCCGGCGCCAGCTCCTTCGAGGTGTGCATGTAGAGGAAGCCGACGAGGCCGAGGATCGTCAGCGCGAACAGCGCCGTCACCGGCCGGTAGTCGAGCGAGCGGTCGAGCTGCCGGCCGTACCAGCGCGTCATCGCGCCGAACACCCGGTTGACGAGCCGCGCGAAGCGGCCCTCCTCGGCGCTGCGCAGCAGCACCGAGCACATCATCGGCGACAGGGTCAGCGCGATGACGCCGGAGACGATGACCGAGCCGGCGAGCGTGAACGCGAATTCGCGGAACAGCGAGCCGGTGAGACCGCCGAGGAAGCCGATCGGGGCATACACCGCAGCCAGCGTGATCGTCATCGAGACGACGGGACCGACGATCTCGCGGGCGCCCTGCAATGCGGCCTGCACGGGCGCTTTGCCCTCCTCCAGATGGCGATGGATGTTCTCCACCACCACGATGGCGTCGTCGACGACGAGGCCGATCGCCAGCACCATGGCGAGCAGGGTCAGCAGGTTGATGGAAAAGCCGAACGCCAGCATCATCGTGCAGACGCCGATCAAGGACAGCGGGATGGTTACGACGGGAATGATGACCGAGCGCAGCGACGCCAGGAACAGGAAGATCACGACGATGACGATCAGCACGGCCTCGCCGAGCGTGTGCTCGACCTCGTCGATCGACGACTGGATGAACTTGGTGGAATCGTAGGCCACCTTCATCTTCATCGACGGCGGCAAATTGCGCTCGAGGTCCGGGAACAGCGCGCGCACGCCCTTGACGATGTTGAGCGGGTTGCCCTGCGGCGTCGCGTCGACGCCGATGAAGATCGCGCGCTCGCCGTTGAAGGCGACGCTGGCGTCGGTGCTCTGCGCGGCGAGCTCGACGGTGGCGATGTCCTCCATGCGGACGAAGCCGCCGTCCTTGGCCTTGACGATCATCCGCTTGAACTGGTTGACGTCGGTCAGGCCGGTGTTGGTCGTGACGTTGGAGACGATGAAATAGCCCTTGGCCTGGCCGGCCGCGGACTGGAAGTTGTTGGCGGCGATGGCCGCCGCCACATCGGTCGGCGACACGTTGCGGCCGGCCATCTTCTCCGGATTGAGCCAGATCCGCATCGCAAAGGTCTGGCCGCCCAGGATGTTCGCCGCGGCGACACCATCGACGGTCGACAGCACCGGCTGCACCACGCGCGTCAGATAGTCTGATATCGCCGAGCCCGACAGCTCCTCGCTGGAGAAGCCGAGATACATCACCGAGGTCGTCTGTCCCGTCGTCTTGGTGACGATGGGATCGTTGGATTCCTTCGGAATGAGGTAGCGGACCGAGTTCACCTTGGCGAGCACCTCAGTGAGCGCCTGGTTCGGATCGAAATTGAGCTTGATGAACACCTGGATCGTGCTGGTGCCCTGCACCGAGGACGAGGTGATGTAGTCGACGCCCTCGGCGGATGCGACCGCCTGCTCCAAGGGCGTGGTGATGAAGCCCTGCATCAGATCGGCGGAGGCGCCGGGATAGACGGTCGTCACGTTGACGACGGTGTTGGACAGCTTCGGATATTGCCGGATCGGCAGCACGAAGGCGGCGCGCAGGCCGAGCAGCAGAATGAGCAGGCTGACCACGACCGACAGCACCGGGCGCTTGATGAAGATATCGGTGAAACGCATCGCGGCAATCCCGTCAGCAGAAGTCAGATGAGGTCCGGGCGGGCCGCCTCAGGGCGGCCCGCCATTGGATCAGAGGTCGCTCAGTAGCGCGGCGGCTTCGCCGGGACCGGCGGCAGCGGATCGGTGGAGATCGCGACCGCGGCGCCGGACTGGATCTTGAGCTGGCCGACGGCGACGACGCGATCGCCTTCCTTGAGGCCCTTGAGGATCACCGCGCGGCCGTTGATGCGGTCGCCGGTCTGCACATAGATGCGGTCGGCCGTCAGCGCGGTCTTGCCGTCGTCGGTCTTCTTCTCGTTGATGACGAACACCGAGTCGCCATACAGCGTGTAGTCGACCGCGGTCTCCGGCACCGTCAGCACCGGCGGCTTGTCCGGCAGCACCACGGTGGCGGTGGCGAACATGCCCGGCTTCAGGATGCGCTCCGGATTGGCGATCGTCGCCTGCACGCGGATGTTGCGCGTGTCGGTCGCGATCTGCGGCTCAATCGTGGTGATCTTGCCTTCGAAGGTCCGGCCCGGATAGGCATCGACGCCGATGCGGACGGTCTGGCCGACCTTGAGCTGGCCGCTGTCCTTCTCCGTCACGGTGAAGTTCACCCACAGCTCCGACAGATCGGTCAGCGACACGATCTGCGTGCCGGCGCTGAGATACTGGCCAACCTCGACCTTGCGGACGCCGAGATCGCCGTCGAACGGCGCGCGCACCAGCTTCTGCGCGATCAGCGCCTCGGTCTTGGCGATGCCGGCCTGGGCCTGGTCGTAGGCGGCCTGGGCCTGGTCGACGGTCGCCTGCGGCCCGAACTGGCGCGACGCCAGCTGCTTGGCGCGATCAAGCGACAATTGCGCCACAGTCACCTGGGCCTTGTAGTTGGCGAGATCGCCCTGATCCGGCGCGTCATAGAGCTGCACCAGCGGCGCGCCCTGCTTCACCGTGGAGCCCGGCGTGAACATGATGTCGGTGATGCGGCCGCTGACGTCCGAGGTCACGTTGACCTGATGCACGGCGGCGAGATCGCCGACTGCAGTCAACAGGTTCGGCACCGTCTCCGAACTCGCCGTCGCGACGCTGACGTTGAGCGGCGGCGGCTTCATGTTGGCGAAGAACTGCGCGATCATCTTGTCGCGGAACATGTTGAACCATACGAGACCGCCGACCAGCGCCACGAGCAGGCCGCCAACCACGATGAACCACAGCACCGGGCGGGTGCGCTTGCGCGGCTTGCCGTGGACCGGCTTTCCTGAGAGCTTGGGTTCCGTCGCAATGTTCATGTCATGCACTTTCTGCCGTCGCCGGCCGGGCCGGAGGTTGCGACAATTCGTGATCGAGGTAGCACGCAATGGCGGCGTCGGTCAGTCCGATGCCGCGCAGGATGAATTCGCTGAGCTGGCGCTCCAGGCTCGCCGCAGTTCCATACGGCACACAGGGAATGGATGGAAGCCGCGTCAATGCCGCCATCAAGACCGTGTGATGCGCGAACCAGAACAGATCGCGCGGCGCGGCCGCCAATCGCACGGCGTCACCGGAGGCAACGGCGCTGTCCAGAGAGTTAACGAACTTGGCGCCGATCAGATCATCGATCTTCGTATACAGCAGCCTTGCGAACTCGCCATCGTCGAGATGGCTCGACGCCATCAGCCGCAGCCGCTGCTCTTCTTCCTCATTGGGGCCGTCGGCAATGCCGAGGAAATGCCGGACCATCCCGGCCATCAGCATGACCAGCGTCGCGGTCGAAGGTTCCTGGCTGAGCAGCACCTCGAAATCCGGATCGGTCTCGCACTCCTCGGTGAGGATCTCCGCATAGAGCGCCGCCTTGGAGGGGAAATGTTTGAACAGCAGCGCTTCCGAGATCGCCGCCGCGGCGGCCACGCTCTTGGTCGTGGTGCCGGCATAGCCATGACGCGCGAAGCAGCGCTTGGCTGCACCGAGGATCAGCTGCCTGCGGAGATCGCTTGTCATGCGCAAAGTGGACATCGGCCGTGAGTAAATACTCACTTGATCTGTGTCAAGAAAGATGCCGCGGCGCAGCAGGGTCGGCGGCCAAGTCCCTGAAATTGCAGGCGGGATTTCACCGGCGCCAAAGGCAATTTTATACCTCTCAAAGCGGCGGATCTGGGGCACCGCTCCATCGGTGGACGCAAGGCCGCGCGGAGACCACCGCGGCGGGCACATTTTCTTCCGCCGCTCGCCGTGCGACGGTCGCCGGGACAAAAACAAGAATCGGCCGGGAGGACCAGACATGACCGACGACGCAGCGCTCGCCAGCCAGTTCGATCTCGAGAGCCTGACGCCGGAGTTCTACGCCGATCCCTACCCGACCTATCGCGCGCTGCGCCGGCACGCCCCGGTCAAGCGCATGCGCAACGGCTCCTATTTCCTCACCCGCTACGACGATCTGATCACCGCCTACAAGGCAACCAGGACGTTTTCGTCGGACAAGAAGCGCGAGTTCGCGCCCAAATACGGCAACTCGCTGCTGTACGAGCATCACACGACGAGCCTCGTCTTCAACGATCCTCCGGCGCACACCCGGGTGCGCCGCCTGATCATGGGCGCGCTGTCGCCGCGCGCGATCGCCGAGATGGAGCCGGCGCTGATCGCGCTGGTCGACGGACTGCTGGACTGGATCGCCGCCAAGGACCGCTTCGAGCTGATCGAGGATTTCGCCGCGGCAATTCCGATCGAAGTGATCGGCAACCTGCTCGGCGTGCCGCACGAGGAGCGCGCCCCCTTGCGCGACTGGTCGCTCGCCATCCTCGGCGCGCTCGAGCCGGTGCTGTCGGCCGAGCAATTCGCCCGTGGCAACCAGGCGGTCGGCGACATGCTGACTTATCTCAAAGACCTGGTCGCGCGGCGGCGCGCGGCTCCCGGCAATCCCGAACGCGACGTGCTGACCCGGCTGATCCAGGGCGAGGCCGACGGCGAGCGGCTGAGCGAGACGGAGCTCTTGCACAACTGCATCTTCCTCCTCAATGCCGGCCACGAGACCACCACCAATCTGATCGGCAACGGCCTCGTGCTGCTGGGCCAGCATCCGGCCGAGCGCAGGAGGCTGATCGAGGCCCCCAACCTGATCCGCACCGCGGTCGAAGAGATCCTGCGCTACGAGAGCTCCAACCAGCTCGGCAATCGGATGACGACGGAAGCCGTCGAGCTTGGCGGCATCGCGTTGGCGCCCGGAACATCGGTCACGCTGTGCATCGGCGCTGCCAACCGCGATCCCGCCCAGTTCGACGATCCCGAACGCTTCGACATCACCCGCCTCGCCAACCGCCACCTCGCCTTCGGCACCGGCGCCCATCAATGCGCAGGGATGGCGCTGGCAAGGCTGGAGGGCGCCGTGGCAATTGGGCGGTTCTTGGCGCGGTTTCCGAACTATCAGCTCGAGGGCGAGCCAGTGCGCGGCGGCCGGGTGCGGTTTCGCGGGTTTGCGAACGTGCCGTGTGTGGTTCAGAGCCAGCCGTAAGAGACTAGTTGGAAACGAATAGCATCAACAGAGGACAACAGTTGCCCTGGAGTCGTTGCTTCCTTGCTCTGATGATGAAGTTGTTCACAAACTCTGCATCTTATGGTCCTGCAACGAGCAGCCAAGCACCGTGCTCCACCTTCGGCCATACCACTGCGGTCGCCCACCCACAAATACGACAAAGTACGGCCGCTCACCTACCCGTTGATTGAAGGATTGACACCCAACCAGAATCTTTCGAATGATTATCATATAACTTTTGGTTGAGCCAACGGGGAAGGCTCAGGATGACCAGCCAATCGCTTGATACCAATATTTTCAAGACATTAACTCATATTGTGGTGACCGCTGCGGCCGCGACGGGCGCTTGGCTCGCCGGTAGTTCAAACCAGGCAACGATTCTGCTCACCACCGGCCTAACGCTTATTTCTGCGATCTTAGCGCTAGCATTTTCTTTGCTTTACCGACGCACAGTCGCGGTGCTTGGCGCAGGTGGCGCCCCCATAGGGAGTCCAGCGCGCACGTCCTACGACGCACTTCGCCAGAATCTGACTGGCAACAATACTGCGGCAAGAATCTACCACGAACGTCTCACCGCCTTTCTCGACAAAGTTGAACGCTTTCTTGGGGATACGGGCATGGCAGATCGCACGCTCTTTCCAAAAGCTTTTGGACTTCACGCACCGCAGCCGCTCTGGACAGCGCCAGCTTTTGATCGTTGCTTATGGCTTGCCCTGATCTACCCCTTTGCCACTATAGTACTAATTTGGATAATCTCCGGCCATGCCGGCCCGGCGGAAACCGCCCTCGGCTTGCAATCCGGAGTAGCGGGCTGGCAGCGAGTATTGGCGGCCCCGTTCTGCGCTATCACCGGCTTTGTCGTTTGGCTATCATACAAAGAAAAAGACAAGCTAGATATCTATGCATGGGGAGCCCTGACTGTAGTTCTCGCTACGGTCGTAGCAGGTGCGGGCGCTAGCACTGTCGTTATCAATGGGGTGTGCGCCGTCGCAATCGCCGTCGCATTAACCGGGTCTATCACGCTCCCCTATGCTGGCGCTCTAGCTGTCGCGTTCGCGGTCGCTTTCGCGATAATTTTCGTCGGTGCAGTCGCAGGGACTTTTTCGATTGTTAGCGCAGCTTCCGCCTATGCGGGCACTACTTCAACGGCTGTCGTCTTAACCATCGCGCTAATTGTATTGACCGTGGCCACCGCCATAGCCGTCACTTTTTACTTTGCCTTCACAGCGATTATCATTGCTCTACGCCTAATTAATCGTATTGCCATAGCAAAACAGAAGGAGGGATTACTGCTCGCCACAATCGTGATGGCGCTAACCGCCTTCTGCCTATCTGCACCAGCGGTTCTTACATCAACGAGTTCCTTAGATCCATCAGGCCCATTGTTGCTATTTCTCGGTCTTCTTACGCTCGTCAACGCACCCTTTGATTGGGCCTCCCTGGGAATGACTAGGGCGCTCTTACGCCGAGGCCTCGAACGAGGCGGCTGGTGGCCGTACTTGCTCGCGCTACTAGATACGGCCCTAGCAGCAATGATCATTATGATCTTAGCCATCGCGATGGTGGTTGCTGTGCAGGCATTTGACACGATCAGGATTCACCATGGCGGCAAGCCCATTCTGCCGCTACAATCGCTATTTGACGGAATTGCTAGCCACCCTGCCGAGCCGGAGTATTGGTGGCTCTACGCGCTCTTGATTTCCTCCATGATACCAAGCTTTGTGAACCTTATGATTGGAGGCGCCGCATTTTTGCGCGGGGTCCCAGGTTTACGCGCTCTGTTGCTGCGTTTCTTACCTAACGGAAAGGCTGTGCCATCGTTTGATCGCCCCTGGATTGCACTTGTACTCACCGCTCAAACGTTCGTAGGCGCAACGCTTGGCGTCGCCGCTCAGATACTGCTATTGCTCGGCATAGTCGGATATGTAATGCCGTGGCTCGGCCTCCATATTCTCGGCGTTTCTCGTGGCGTTGCGGATTTGAATCTGCCGGAGCGGCTCTGGAGCTTAGTCTTCGGATAAGCAAACAGTAGAGATTCGCGAGAACCCATTTGCCAAAATTCATCCTGTTGTACACTTTAAGTCAGGCCTGAGTTGCGCTGGCATCAATGGGGCATACAGGGATTGCCGCGATAGTGGTTCTCACGATTGGGAAATTTCCCTTCGATTAATAAGATTTCTATTTCGACTTTCCGGGAAAGATGCTATAGAGCTATCGTCCCGCCTCACACGAGGGGCGCTTCGCGGTCGTCACGAACGTCGGGTGCGGGATGCGGTGGGCGTGTCGGTGCTGCGCGCGAGTGAACCTCGCGCGGACGAACGGCAGCGATGCGCACGGTCAAGTCGCGTGGTCCTGACACCCCGACGCTGGTGTCACGCTTGCGCCGGCGCTCACGCGCCGCGCGGGCAACGGTGGCCAGAAAGCCCGGAGCACCGGGGAGAACGCGAAGCAGCCGTCAAACCATCGCGCGGGGAATGCCGGGTGTTCTCGGCTGAACCTGTGGTTCCTGCCGCCTGCATTTTTTCCGCAGGCGGGCCATGGGTGCGGCCAGCGCCCGGCATTCCCCGTGCCCTCTTCTCGAAGAGGGCAGGACGAACGGTAAAGCTCGGACGCGAAACGCGCCGCGAGAAGAAGACCGCATGTCTCATCTCTCCGTCATTGCGAGCGAAGCGACCTGTCCGCCAAAGCCCGAAGGGCGACGGCGGAAGCAATCCAGGGCCGCGCCCGCGACTCTGGATTGCTTCGTCGCTTGCGCTCCTCGCAATGACGCGGAGAGATCGAGGTTAAAACACAGCGTGATCGCCGCGCTCGGCGGTCGCCTCGCCGCGGATCAGCCTGGCGTAGTAGTCGAACAGCGTCTCCGATCCGGTCGACGGCGTGGCGTCGGCGTCGTAGCGGCCGGTGGCGGGATCGAGCACCAGCATGGATTCGGTCGCGTAGTAGCGGCCGATGCGGGCGAGCTCCGCCTTGTCGGCCAGCGACGGCACGATCCGCTTGGCGACATCGAGCCCGCCGATGATGACATCGAGCAGCGCCACCGGGACGTGCCGGAAGTGCGGCTTGCGTCCGAGCAGCGCGAACAGATGCTCGCCCTGTTCGATCGGCGTGATGGCGGGGCCTGGGCCGCCGATCGGCAGCACCCGGTTCCAGCGGCGCTCGTCATCGAGACATCCGGCCAGATAGTCGCCGAGGTCCCCGTCGCTGATCGGCTTGCACGCCGTCAACCGGCCGTCGCCGAACACCATATAGGGCCGGCCCTGCTTCACCCGCGCGACCTGTCCCGACAGCGACTTGAAGAACGCGGTCGGGCGGACGATCGAGTAGGTCAGCCCCTGCTCCATCAGATGCGCTTCGAACGCCAGCTTGGCCCTCTGAAACGCCAGCAGCGGCTTCTGCACGCAGATGGCGGACAGCAGGACGAAGTGACTCACACCGGCACTCCGCGCGGCATCCAGCACGTTCACATGGGCTTGGTAGTCGATCGCCTGGGCATCCCTGGGCACGCCGGTCCGCGAGGCCATGCAGGACACCACGGCGTCGAACCGCTCACCGCCAAAGCCGTCACGTGCGAGGGAGGCGGGATCGGTGACATCCCCCGTCCTGACGGTGGCGCCCGCGATCTTCACGGCGTCATGGCGCGGACGCACCAAGCAGACCACCTCGTGCCCGCGCGCGACGAGCGCGCGTACCGTGGCACGGCCGATCGTTCCCGTCGCGCCAAGCATGAAGACGCGGCGTGGACGGGACACAGTGGCGGGAGCCGGTTCGGAAGGAGAGATCATCGGCGTGGCAAAGACTCCGAATGCCGTTCCGACCTATATCACGGCCGGCTGGCCCATGACGCCGTCGGCTCGGCTTCGACCTCACTCCGCCGCGCGCGGGGTCTTCTCGAGGATCAGCGTGTGGATGCCGCAGGTGCCGCTGTAGAGGCTCATCACCCGTGTGCCCGGCTTGCGGCCGGCGCGCGGCTCGGAGACCTGCAGGCCGGCGGCGAGCAGCCGCGCGCGCGTCGCCTCGATGTCGGCGACGCGCCAGCTCAGGCCCCACAGCTTGTCATGGGCCTTGTCGTTGCCGGCGACCGGCCGCTTCACCACTTCGACGATCAGGTCGCCGCAGCGGAAGAACATCAACTGGCCCCATTCCTGATGGCTGCGGTCGAGCGCCATGTCGAGGCCGAGCCGCGCGCCGTAGAGCGCGGCGGCGCGTTCGGGATCCTCGGTCGAGATCACGATATGGTCGAGGCCGAGCACGGCCGTATCGGCGGTCTTGGCGGACGGCGGGCGCGGCTCGGCGAGCTCGAGGAAGAACATGCGCACGCCACGCGTGAGATCGGTCATGGCGCGGGTGCGCTTCCAATGCAGCGTCTGGCCCGAGATGCGGTCGGTGCTGTCGACCTCGGCAATCGGATCCGGCTTCAGCGCGACCCGCTCGAGCCGCCGATGCATCTTGCCGATATCGCCGGTGGCGAAGCAGATACTGGCGAGCCCCTCGCCCCAGATCTTGATCACGTTGCGGATGCGGTCGGCGGCCACGCCCTGGCCCGCCGGCGCCATCAGCTCCAGGCTCATATTGTCGAGCGTGAACAGGACGCGATCGGCGCCCTCGCCCGAATTCTGCCAGGACGGCTTGCGCGCCAGCAGCGTCTCGAACGCGGCGCTGCCGGCCTGGATGTCCTGCAGCAGGACGACGACGTGGTCGAGGCCGGTGATCACGGAAACAGCCCTCGCGAGTTCTTGGCGGCGCGCACCTTCTCCACGCCGATCGCCATCGCCGCGGTCCGGTGGGAGATGCCGTCGGTCTTGCCGCGCGTCAGCATGCGCTCGAAGGCACGGTCAAGGATCTGGTACTCCCTGCGCATCACCTCCTCTTCCTCCCAGAACAGCTGCTGCAGGTCCTGCACCCATTCGAAATAGCTGACGATGACGCCACCGGAATTGCAGAGAATGTCGGGAATGAGGAAGATCTCGTTGCGGCGCTGGTCGAGCACCAGATCGGCATCCGGCGTGGTCGGGCCGTTGGCGGCTTCCGCAATGACGCGGCATTTCAGGTTCGCCGCCACCTTGGCGTCGATCACCCGCTCGACCGCGGCCGGCACGAGGATGTCGCAGGCCAGGGTCAGGATCTCCCGCGGATCGAAGGCGAGCTCGGTGGAGAAGCCGGCAATGCTGCCGTGCCTGGCGGCGTGCGCCATCAAGGCCGGGATGTCGAGGCCGCGCGGATCATGGAGGGCGCCGGTGTGATCGCTGACCGCAATCACCTTCATGCCCATCTGGTGGAAGCCGAGCGCGGCATAGGAGCCGACATTGCCAAAGCCCTGCACGACCGCGGTGGACTTGGTCGGGTCGATGCCCAGCTCATCCATCACCCGCCTCGACACATGGGCGACGCCGCGGCCGGTCGCCTCGCGGCGCCCCAACGTGCCGCCGGAGAACACCGGCTTGCCGGTCACGATCTCCATCACCGTCTGCCCCTGGTACATGGAATACGTGTCCATGAACCACGCCATCACCTGCTCGTTGGTGCCCATGTCGGGCGCCATCACGTCGGTATGCGGGCCGACGAACGGGATCATCTCCTGCATATAGCGGCGCGACAGCGATTCGAGCTCGCGCTTCGACAGTTTGGAGAGATCGACGTTGATGCCGCCCTTGGCGCCGCCATAGGGCAACCCGACCAACGCGCATTTCCAGCTCATCCAGATCGCGAGCGCGGCGACCTCGCCAATGTCGACCGTCGGAGCGAACCGCGTGCCGCCCTTGGTCGGCCCCATCGTCAGCAGATGCTGGACCCGGTAGCCTTCATAGACCGCGATCGTGCCGTCATCCTTGTGGATCGGACACGAGACGGTGATCGCCCGCTTCGGCAAGAGCAGCCGGTCCCGCTCGTCGGCTGGGATGCCAAGGTGGTCGGCGATCACGTTGAACTGATTGGTGGCCATCTCGAAGACCGGACCCGCATAGACAGTCATATTCCACTCCCGAATCTGCGCTTCTGCAGGCCGGCAACCATAGCGCGACCCGAGCGCCGGCGGCAGGGGGCCACCGGTAGCAGACGGCCGATCTCAACCACCAAGGTGACGATTTGGCGAAGAATTTCAGCGTTGATCCGCTTTGACCGCTTGCTAATCTGCGGCGCCGGGGCCGCGATCACCCCTTAGTGAGACAGAAATGGCAATGCAGGCCCTCTTCATCGGACAGACCTACATCGACGTGACGTTCATCACCGACCACATGCCGACGGGGGACGAGAAGCACGTGGCATCCGACTATGCCGTCTCGTTCGGCGGCAATGCGGTGACTGCGGCATTTTGCTGCGCCAAGCTCGGCATCGTGCCCGACCTGATCGCCACCGTCGCGAATGACTGGCTCGGGCGGATGTTCCAGGACATGACCGCGAAATACGGCATCTCCGTCCATCCCCGGAAGGTCAATGCCTCCTCGCTGTCCTTCATCATGCCGAAGGACGGCAAGCGCGCCATCGTGCGCTGCCGCGACGATGCGCATATCCACCCGTTCCCGCTGCTCAATCTCGGCAATTGCAAGGCGCTGCATGTCGACGGGCACCAGCCCGACGCGGCGTTGCATTATGCCAAGCTGTGCCGCGAGGCCGGCATCCTGACCTCGCTGGACGGCGGCGGCCTGCGCACCAACACCCATGAGCTCCTGGAATATATCGACGTCGCGATCGTGGCCGAGCGGCTGTGCGAGCAGATGGACCTCACGCCGGAGAAGATGCTCGACTACCTGAAGAGCCGCGGCTGCCGCATCGGCGGCGTCACCCAGGGCGAAAAGGGCCTGCTCTGGTATGACGAGGTCGGCGCCGTGCATACGCTGCCCGCCTATCCGATCCCGCGCGAGCGCGTGATCGACACCAACGGCGCCGGCGACGTCTTCCATGGCGCCTATGTGTATTCGTACCTCGCCAATCCTGCGAAGGGCTGGAAGGAGCATTTCGAGTTCGCCCGCGCGGCCTCGACGTTCAAGATCCAGAAGCTCGGCAACGAGGCCGGCCTGCCGACGCTCGCCGATATCGAGCTGGTCCGGCAGGAATTCGAGGCTCGCGTCTAGCGGTTGTGGGGAGCAGGCGGATGGGGCGGGTCGTCGTCGCCGGCAGCATCAACATGGATGTGGTGGCTGCGGCCGAGCGCCATCCGCGCATCGGCGAGACCGTCGCCGGCCGGTCGGTGATGTACTTTCCGGGCGGGAAGGGAGCGAACCAGGCCGTCGCCGCGGCCAAGCTCGGCGTGCCGACGGCGCTGATCGGCCGGCTCGGTCGCGACGCCTTCGGGGAGCAGTTGCGCGCATTTCTCACGGCTCAGGGCATCGATCTCACCGCCGTGAAGGACAGCGCCAGCGCGTCGACCGGCACCGCGATCATCACGCTGGCCAAGGCCGACAACACGATCGTGGTGATATCAGGCGCCAACGCCGAGGTCAGCGCCGACGATGTGGCGCAGGTGTCTCTTGGCTCGGGAGACGTGGCCGTCAGCCAGTTCGAGATCCCGCAAGCGACGATTGTCGCGTTCTTCCAGCGTGCCAAAGCGGCCGGCGCCACCACGATCCTCAACCCCGCCCCCGCGAGCGCCTTCGACAGCCCGCTGTTTGCGCTGGTTGATGTCCTCGTGCTCAACGAAACCGAGCTCGGTTTCCTGGCCGGCATCGAGCTCGGCGACGCGCCGACGCCGCAGCAGGTGAATGAGGCGGTTCGCGCGCTCAAGCCTCGCGACGACCAGACGGTCTGCGTCACGCTCGGCGCGCGTGGCGCGGTCGCGGTTTCTGGTGCCGAGGCCCGGCTGGTCGAAGGCCGCGCGGTGAAGGCCGTCGACACCACCGGTGCCGGCGACTGCTTCGTCGGTGCGCTCGCCGCGCGGCTGTCGCAGGGCGCTGATATCGCGGATGCGATCGGCTATGCCAACGTCGCCGCCTCGATCTCGGTGCAGCGCATGGGCGCCGGCCCGTCGATGCCGACCGAGGAGGAGGTTCGCGCGTGGCTCTAGGCCAGAGCGCTCTTCAGGTCGAAGCTGGGATCAGCGGCCTTGGCTGCATCCAAGGTGCCGCCCGCAGCCAGCAACTTGCGGCCGAACATATGGTCGCCGGCGCGGTTGACCGACTCGATGCCGACCAGCCGGCCCTCCTTGTAACAGAACGCGGAGAACGCCTTTTGCGCCGGATCACCGCGCAGAACGACCTGGTCATAGCCGGTGGTGAGCCCCGCGATCTGGAGCTTGTCATTGCCCTGGTCGCTCCAGAACCACGGCTGTCCGTCATAGGGCTTGACGTCGCCCATCAGCCGCGCCGCGACGCAGCGGGCGTGATCGGTGGCGTTCTGCACCGACTCCAGCCGCAGCGTCCCGCCGAAGCGCTGGCTGACGAACAGGGCGCAGTCGCCGATGGCCGAGATGTGCGGATCGCTGGTGAGCAGATATTCGTCGACGACGATGCCGGAGGCGACCTGCAATCCAGCCTCGGCAGCGAGCTCGACATTCGGCAGCACGCCGACGCCGACCACGACGAGGTCAGCGGGGATGTGCCGACCATCGCTGAGGCTGACGCCGGTGACCTTGTTGCCGTCGGCCTCGATGCTGGTGGCCTGCACGCCGAGATGGATGCGCACGCCGGCTTCCGCATGCTGCTTCTGGAAGTAGTCCGAGATTTCGGCGGTCACTGCCCGCGCCATCACCCGAGCGCCGAGCTCGAGCACGTCGACCTCGAGGCCCTTGATCCGCGCAGTCGCTGCGAATTCAAGACCGATGAAGCCGGCGCCAATGACGACGGCCCGCTTGGCATCGGCGAGCAAGCCTCGCAGCGCTTCGCTGTCGTCGAGAATGCGCAGATAGCGCACCGCTGGGAGATTGGCGTTGGGAATGTCGAGCAGCCGGTTGCGCGCACCGGTCGCGAACACGAGGTGCCCATAGTCGAGCGTCCTACCGGAGGCGAGCAGCACCCGTCGCTGATCGCGCTGAACAGCGACGGCACGATCGTAGACGAGATCGATGGTCTGGTCGGCGTAGAACTTCTGCGGTCGGAACATCAGGGTCTCGGGACCGCCGGTGCCCTTCAGATACGCCTTCGACAGCGGCGGGCGCTGATACGGCAGATGCGGCTCGTCGTTGATCAGATGAATCGGATCGGCAAAGCCTGCCTGACGCAGCGAGGTCGCGAGCTGGAATCCCGCATGCCCCGCACCCACGATCACCACCGGTCCCTTCGTCACTGCACCCTGCCCCATTCTGTCATTGTCCACGCCGACGGAACCGGGTTTTGGCAGACTTGTCCGGCATTGTCACCGGTCCCGCCATACGGTTTAAATGCGGCAACAAAAGCCACGCCCCGGGAGGTATGAATGTCGGACGCCGTAGCGGAACCTGCCCGCCTGAGCATCGAAGGTCCGATCGCGACCATCACGCTCGACCGCCCGGCAGCGTTCAACGCCATCAACCTTGCGATTGCGAAGCGCTTGGAGCTGCTTGCGGCCCAGGTCGAGGCCGACGACACCATCCGCGTGCTGATCCTGAAAGGCGAAGGCCGCGCCTTCAGCGCCGGCGGCGACCTGCAGACGATCGGCGCTGCCGCCGAGGCCGACGCCATCACGCCTGTCGTCAGCGAACTGCTGCATCACTACCATGCCTTCATCGCGAGCCTGCGGCGCATGCCCAAGATCGTGCTGGCGAGCGTGCACGGCTCCGCCGCCGGCGCGGGGATGTCGCTCGCCTTCGCCGCCGACCTCTGCATTGCCGCCGAGGACGCGCGCTTCACGCCGGCCTATGCCAAGCTCGGCGTGTCGCCCGACGGCGGCGGTACAGTTGGCGTGGTCGCCACTGTGGGCATCAGGCGGGCGCTGCAGATCTTCCTGGCGGAGGACAGCTTCACGGCCGCGCAGGCCCGTGAATGGGGCTTGGTCGCGAAAGTCGTCCCCGCCCCCGAACTCGCGGCAGCCACCGAAGCGCTGGCTGCGCGGCTGGCGCTGAATGTGCCGGCGGGGATCGCGGCGACCAAGGCGCTAATCCATCGCGCGCCAACCAGCTCGGTCGAAGACCAGCTCGCCGCCGAGCGCGATGCCATCATCAACTGCATGCACACGGATGAATTCCGCGCCGCCGTGAAGCGGTTCACCAGCAAGGGAAAGTAGGACTGCGCTCACCCCTTCCCTTTCCGGCGCATGAAATCGAAATCGCAGCCGTCGTCGGCCTGCAGGATCGTTTCATGGAAGAGATGCGCATAGCCACGCTCCGCCCATTCGGGCGTTGCGGCTTGCTTCAGCACAGCGCGACGCCGGTCCAACTCGGCGTCGTCGACCAGCAGGTCGATGCTGCGCTTGGGAACATCGAGCCGGATCATGTCGCCGCTCCGCACCAGCGCCAGCGGGCCTCCAACCGCGGACTCCGGGGTGATATGCAGCACGATGGTGCCGAAGGCGGTGCCGCTCATGCGCGCATCGGAGATGCGCACCATGTCCTTCGTGCCGCCGCGCGCGAGCTTCTTCGGGATCGGCAGGTACCCCGCCTCCGGCATGCCGGGTGCGCCTTTCGGCCCGGCGTTGCGCAGCACCAGGACATCGTCGGCCGAGACGTCGAGATCGGGAGCATCGACCCGCAAGGTCATGTCCTCGATCGACTCGAACACGACGGCGCGCCCGGTGTGCTGCAGCAGCTTGGGGCTTGCCGCCGAATGCTTGATGACCGCGCCGCGCGGCGCCAGATTGCCGCGCAGCACGGCAAGGCCGCCTTCCGGCTTGATCGCGTCGCCGCGCGCGCGGATCACGTCCTGCCCCGGCACGTCCTCGGCAGCGGCCACGATGTCGCGCAACGATTGGCCGGTGATCGAGCGGCAATCGAGATCAATGAGATCGCCGAGCTGCTTCATCAGCTTCGGCACGCCACCGGCGTGATGGAAATGCTCCATGTAGTGATCGCCGGACGGCTTGAGATCGACCAGCACCGGCACCTCGCGACCGATGCTGTCGAATGCATCGAGTTCGATTTTATGCGGCGTCCGGCCGGCGATGGCGGTGAGATGCACGAGCCCGTTGGTCGAGCCGCCGATCGCCTGCAGCACCACCTGCGCATTCCGGAACGCCGCAGGGGTCAGCAGTTCGCTCGGCTTCGGTCCCTTCACCTTGGCCATCTCGGCCGCGACCCGGCCGCTGGCCTCGGCCGAGCGGAAGCGCTCGGCATGCGGCGCCGGGATGGTCGCGCTCATCGGCAAGGACAGTCCGAGCGCCTCGGTGATGCAGGCCATTGTCGAGGCCGTTCCCATCACCATGCAGGTGCCGACCGAAGGAGCGAGCCGGCCGTTGACTGCGTCGATCTCGCCGCCGTCCATCTCACCGGCGCGATACTTCGCCCAGAGACGTCGGCAGTCGGTGCAGGCGCCGAGCACCTCGCCCTTGTGATGCCCGACCACCATCGGCCCGACCGGAATGACCACCGTCGGCAGATCGGCCGACACCGCGGCCATGATCTGCGCGGGCAGGGTCTTGTCGCAGCCGCCGATGACCACCACCGCATCCATCGGCTGCGCGCGGATCATCTCCTCGGTTTCCATCGCCATCAGGTTGCGCAGATACATCGAGGTCGGATGCGCAAAACTCTCGGCGATCGAGATGGTCGGAAACACGAACGGCATCGCGCCCGACAGCATGACGCCGCGCTTCACCGCCTCCAGGATCTGCGGCACGTTGCCGTGGCACGGATTGTAGTCGCTGTAGGTGTTGGTGATGCCGACGATCGGGCGATCGAGCGCGTCGTCCGAATAGCCGGCCGCCTTGATGAAGGCCTTGCGCAGGAACAGCGAGAAGCCGGCATCGCCGTAAGCGGTCAGTCCCTTGCGCAATCCATCGGTCATGGTCTTCTCTTCTTTCATTCTCAACGTCATTCCGGGGCGCGCGAAGCGCGAACCCGGAATCCAGACATTGTCTTGCGCTCTCACATCGAGATTCCGGGTTCGCGTCCTGCGGACGCGCCCCGGAATGACGAGGTCGGATCAACCCCAGTCGATGATCCGGCTGGTGTCGCCGTCGAACTCAGTGGTGCAGAACGCGCCGCCCTGGAAATAGTCGCCGATCGGATCGGCGGGCAGCTTGGCCTGCTCGGCCAAGGCGTGCTCGCGGAAATCCTCCGCGCGGCCGGTCGGGCGATAGCCGAGGTCATAGGCACGCTGGTTGTCCCACCAGGCGCGCTCGTTCAGCGATGCGCCATAGAGCACTTCAAAATGGATGTCGGGATGCTCGAGGCCGATGCGGCAAAGTTGCACCAGATCTTCCGGCTTGAGCCAGATCGACAGCCGGCGCTTGTCGAGCGGCTTGTCGCCGAAATTGCCGATGCGCAGGCACGTCACCTTCAGCCCATGCTTGTCGGCATAGAGCGAGCCGAGCGCCTCACCGAACACCTTGCTGACGCCGTAGCGGCCGTCGGGACGCGGCTGCACGTCATTGTCGATCTTGCGGTGGCGGGGATAGAAGCCGACCGCATGGTTCGACGAGGCGAACACCACGCGCTTGACGCCCTTGCGGCGGGCCGCCTCGAACAGGTTGTAGCCGCCGATGATGTTGGCCTGCAGGATGTCGTTCCACGGTCCCTCGACCGAATAGCCGCCGAAATGGATGATACCGTCGACGCCTTCGCACAGCGCCTCGACCTGAGCGAGGTCGGCAAGATTGGCCGCCTTGAAGGTCTCCTGGCTGGAAAGATCGGCAGGCGGTTTCAGGTCGCTGAGCAGAAGGTCCGGATAGATCGGCGGCAGCAGCTTCCGCAAGGAAGTGCCGATTCCACCGCTCGCACCGGTCATCAAGATACGTGGCATTTCATCCCTCGTGTTGGGTCCGCAGGTTTGCGGTTGTGGCGGGCCAATGATAGCAGAGATCGCAACCGCGCAATAACAGGACCGGCCAAATGTCCGACGGAAACGCTCACGCGCAGGGCTGGCGCCCTGCCACCTTCTATCCCGATCCGGCGATCCAGGCGCTGGATCCGCGCTTCGAGAAATACTGGCTCAAGCTCTCGGCCGTGGAGCGGCTGGCGACGGGCCTGCGCTGGGCGGAGGGGCCAGTGTGGTTCGGCGACGGGCGCTATCTGTTGTGCAGCGATATCCCCAACCAGCGCATCCTCAAATGGGAGGAGGAAAGCGGCGCGGTCTCGGTGTTTCGCAAGCCCTCCAATTTCGCCAATGGCAACACCCGGGATCGCCAGGGCCGTCTCGTCACCTGCGAGCACGGTGGCCGCCGCGTCACGCGGACCGAGTATGACGGCTCCATCACCGTGCTGATCGACTCCTTCGACGGCAAGCGGCTGAACTCGCCAAACGACGTCGTCGTCAAATCGGACGGCTCGATCTGGTTCACAGATCCGACCTTCGGCCTGCTCGGCAATTACGAGGGCTACAAGGCCGAGTCCGAGATCGACGCCAACGTGTATCGGATCGACGCGGCCACGGGCCGGGCGACCATCGTCGCCGAGGGCGTGCTGGGACCGAACGGGCTGTGCTTCTCGCCCGATGAATCCATCCTCTACATCGTCGAATCCCGCGGCGTGCCGAACCGCAAGATCCTCGCCTATGACGTCTCCGCCGATGGCAGCAAGCTCGCCAACAAACGCGTCCACATCGATGCCGGTCCGGGCACGCCGGACGGCATGCGCTGTGACGTCGACGGCAATCTCTGGTGCGGCTGGGGGATGGGCTCGCCCGAGCTCGATGGCGTCATGGTGTTCGCACCCGACGGCGCCCCGATCGGCCGCATCGCCTTGCCCGAGCGCTGCGCCAACCTCTGCTTTGGCGGCCTCAAGCGCAACCGCCTGTTCATGGCCGCCAGCCAGTCGATCTACGCGCTCTACGTCAACACGCAGGGCGCGCTGGGGGGATAATTGGCCGTCATTGCGAGGAGCGAAGCGACGAAGCAATCCAGACTTCCTTCCCGGCCCCTGGATTGCTTCGCTGCGCTCGCAATGACGGAGACCAATCAAGCCGCGTTGTAGCCCGCGATGGCCTTGACCTCGAGATACTCCTCGAGACCGAACCGGCCCCATTCGCGGCCGTTGCCGGACTGCTTGTAGCCACCGAACGGCGCGGTGCGGTCGTTCGGGACACCCTGCAGGTTGACGTTGCCGGCGCGGATCTTGCGGCCGACCTCGCGGGCCTTCTCGATCGTCGGGGCCGTGACATAGCCGGCAAGACCATAGGGCGTGTCGTTGGCGATACGCACCGCCTCGTTCTCGTCCTTGGCGCCGATGATCACGAGCACTGGTCCAAAGATTTCCTCGCGCGAGATCGTCATCTCAGGCTTGACGTCGGCGAAGATGGTCGGCCGCACATAGAAGCCCTTGTTGACGCCCTCCGGCAGGCCCGGGCCGCCGGCGACGAGGGTCGCGCCCTCCTCGATACCCTTATTGATGAGGGCCTGGATCTTGTCCCACTGGCCGCGATTGACGACCGGGCCGATCGTGGTGCCCTCGCCGCGCGGGTCACCCGCCTTGGTCTTGTCGGCGACGCCCTTCGCGATGGCAGCGACTTCCTTCATGCGCGCGGCCGGCACGATCATGCGCGACGGCGCGTTGCAGGACTGGCCGGAGTTGTTGAACATATGCATGACGCCGCCGGTCACTGCCTTCACCAGGTCGGAGCCCTCCAGGATCACGTTCGGCGACTTGCCGCCGAGTTCCTGGCTGACGCGCTTCACGGTCGGCGCCGCGCGCTTGGCGACGTCGATGCCGGCGCGGGTCGATCCGGTGAACGAGATCATGTCGATGTCCGGATGCTCGCTCATCGCAGCGCCGACCTCCGGCCCGAGGCCGTTGATCAGGTTGAACACGCCCTTCGGCACGCCGGCTTCATGCAGGATCTCGGCGAAGATCAGCGCCGAGGTCGGAGTGAATTCCGACGGCTTCAGGATCATGGTGCAGCCCGCGGCCAGCGCCGGCGCGACCTTGCAGGCGATCTGGTTCAGCGGCCAGTTCCAGGGCGTGATCATGCCGACCACGCCGACCGGCTCGCGCACCACCACGGACGCAGGCAGCGTCTCCTCGAACTCATACTTCTTCAGCACGTCGAGCGTTGACATCAGATGGCCGAGGCCGGCGCCGGCCTGCAGCTTCTCCGCCATCGGCAGCGGCGCGCCCATCTCGTCGGAGACGGCGGCGCCGATCTCCTTCATGCGGCCCTTGTAGATCGTGATGATCTTCTCGAGCAGCGCGACGCGCTCCTCGCGCGAGGTCTGTGAGAAGGTCTCGAAGGCGCGCTTGGCGGCGGCGACGGCCTTGTCGACATCGGCCTTGGAGCCCAGCGCAACCTCGTACATCGCCTCCTCGGTCGCCGGATTGATGACCTGGGTGGACTTCTTGACGACCGGATCGACCCAGGCGCCGTCGATGTAGAATTGCAGGCGATTGACCATCGGAAAACCTCTTCACGTGGAAGCATCTGGAGGGGGCGGCAGCACGCGGCCGGCATCCTGGCACGCGCGATCCGCGGGATGAACCCGCCACATGCGGGGACCGGGGTTGCGTCCCGCGGATATAGGAGCAAGGCCGCGACCGGCGCAAGCCGACCGGCCTGCGTTTCGTCGCCGCTCCATTTTGCATCGCAGCAACCGCGTGTCCCCTTCGCCCCCTCCAGATCGCCATCATTCCGGATGGCAGAATTCCCGCCGTCGAAGATTCATTTCCAAGATGTGAACTGCTTCACATCGCCGTTCGATCGCTCTGGCTAATCTCCTCTTCATAGACATCCCGGCATCTCGAAAGGACGCCGGATAAGATTTCAGAACCGATATTTTCGCCAGTTCTTATTGCGCAGCCTTTCAGTACGTAGACATTTGATCCAAGTTGCGACGCCGTCTCCTTCATCCAGGTGAGGGAGACGGCGTCCCCGTTCTTGGCCCGCCCTCACACTGCCATCTTGCGATGCCGGACCGGCGCGCCAGTGAGGCTCTCGGCCGCATCGATGATCGCGTTGGCGTCCATCCCATTGTGGCGATAGAGGTCGTCGATCGTCCCGGTCTGGCCGAATTTCTCAACCCCCAGCGCCTCGACGCGATGGCCGCGCACCGAGCCGAGCCAGCCGAGCGTCGCCGGATGGCCGTCGATCACGGTGACGATGCCGCAATCGCGCGGCAGCGGCGCCAGCAGTTGTTCGATGTGGCTGAGATGTTGCACACCGCGCCGATGCCGCCGCAGGCTGCGCGCCGCCGTCCATCCGGCATGCAGCCGGTCCGCCGAGGTGATCGCGAGCAGGCCGACGTCGCGGCGGGACTCGCCGATCAGGCCGGTGGCCTCGATCGCCTCCGGCGCGACCGCGCCGGTATAGGCGACGATCACCTCGGCATTCGGTCCCGGCTTGCGCAGCCAATAGGCGCCGGCGGCGATGTCGGATTCCAGCTCCGGCGTCATGATCCGCTGCGGCTGATCGATGGTGCGCGTCGACAGCCGCAGATAGAGCGAGCCGCCCTCGCCTGCCTCGCGCTGCATGTGGGCAAAGCCCCATTTCATGATCGCGGCGAGCTCGTCGACGAAGGCCGGCTCGAACGACGACAGCCCGTCCTGCGCCATGCCGATCAACGGTGTCGCGATCGACTGATGCGCGCCGCCCTCCGGCGCCAAGGTCACGCCCGACGGCGTGGCCGCCACCATGAAACGCGCATCCTGATAGCAGGCGTAGTTCAGCGCATCGAGGCCGCGCTCGATGAAGGGATCGTACAAGGTGACCACCGGCAGCAGCCGCGCGCCGTTGATGGCGTGCGACAGGCCAAGCGCCGAGGCCATGATGAACAGGTTCATCTCGGCGATCCCCAGCTCGATATGCTGGCCCTTCGGCGAGGCCGCCCAATTGAAGGTCGACGGGATCTTCTCGCTGCGGAACAAATCCGCCTTCTCCGCGCGGGCGAACAGGCCACGGCGGTTGACCCAGGCGCCAAGATTGGTCGAGACGGTGACGTCGGGCGACGAGGTCACGATGCGCGAGGCCAGCGCGGTGTCGCTGCGGGCGAGATCGTTGAGGATCAGGCCAAAGCCCTGCTGCGTCGACATCTGCGCCGCCGCGGTGAAGGTCAGCCGCTCCGGCACGTCGAACACCGCATCATCGAGCCGGCGGCCATCGCGATTGAACGGCACCGACGCGAGGAACGACTCCAGCGTCGAAGCATCCTGCGTCAGTCCCTCGAACTTGTCCCACTCATGGCCCGGGCGAATGTTCTGCTGCGCGCGCCACTTCTCCATCTGGGCGACGGTCATCAGGCCGGCGTGATTGTCCTTGTGGCCCTGGAACGGCAGGCCGACGCCCTTGATGGTATAGGCGATGAAGCACACCGGGCGGTCGTGGTCGATGGACTCGAAGGCATCAAGCATGCTGGCCATGTCGTGGCCGCCGAGATTGCTCATCAGCGCCAGCAACTCGTCGTCGGTGCGCTTGTCGAGCAGCCGGGTCACGTCGCCCTGATCGCCGATCTCGTCCTGGATGTGCTTGCGGAAGGCAGCCCCACCCTGGAAGCACAGCGCCGCATAAAGCGCGTTCGGGCAGTTATCGATCCAGCGCCGCAGCGCCTCGCCGCCGGGTTCGGCAAACGCCTCGCGCATCAGCCGGCCGTATTTCACGATCACCACGTCCCAACCGAAATTGCGGAACATGGTTTCGAACTTCTCCCACAGGCCCTCGCGCACGACGGCGTCCAGGCTCTGGCGGTTGTAGTCAACGATCCACCAGGTGTTGCGCAGGCCGTGCTTCCAGCCTTCGGCCAGGGCCTCGAAGATATTGCCCTCGTCCATCTCGGCGTCGCCGACCAGCGCGATCATGCGGCCCTCGCGGCGGTCCTTCATCCAGCCATGCGCGTGCACGTAGTCCTGCACCAGCGAGGAGAACAAAGTCTGCGCGACGCCGAGGCCGACCGAGCCGGTCGAGAAGTCGACATCGTCGACATCCTTGGTGCGCGACGGATAGGATTGCGCGCCCTTGAAGCCGCGGAAATTCTCCAGCTTCTCGCGGGTCTGCCGGCCGAACAGATACTGGATGGCGTGGAACACGGGACTCGCATGCGGCTTCACCGCGACGCGGTCCTCGGGGCGCAGAACCGAGAAGTACAGCGCCGACATGATGGTCGCGAGCGAGGCCGACGACGCCTGGTGGCCGCCAACCTTCAGGCCGTCGGTGTTCGGCCGGATGTGGTTGGCGTGATGGATGGTCCAGGACGACAGCCACAGCGCCTTGCGGGTCAGCGCGTTCAGGATGTCGAGACGGTCTGACGATGCGGATGGCGTGGCCATGGCGCGCTGCTCCCCGGGGCCTTGTTGGATTCGCCGATTTTAATCCTGTCGCACCGGCCATAATTCTCAATTTTTCGCGTGCAGTTGCCGATTGTTGAGATATTTTCCCATTCAGGATCCACTTTGAGCGATTTTATCCCAATGCCCGAGCTCGACGCCATCGACCGCAAGATCCTCGGCCATCTCCAGGCCGACGGCCGCATCACCATGCAGGAGCTCGCCGACAAGGTCGGGCTGTCGGTCTCGCCCTGCCACCGCCGCGTCAAGCTCCTGGAGGAGCGCGGCGTCATCACCCGCTATCTCGCGACCGTCGACCAAAAGGCGCTCGGGCTGCACGTTTCGGTCTTCATCTCCATCAAGCTGGCGCGGCAGAAGGAGGAGGATTTGAAGCGGTTCGAAAAGGCGATCTCGGCCTGGCCCGAGGTGCTGGAGTGCTATCTGATGACGGGAAATCGCGACTATCTCCTGCGCGTGGTCGCGGCCGATCTCTCCTCTTATGAAGCGTTCCTGAAGAGCAAGCTGACCCGCCTCGACGGCATCGCCTCGATCGAATCGAGCTTTGCGCTGAGCCAGGTGAAGTACTCCATCGCGCTGCCGGTGTGAGGCAGGCCATCGCCACGACCTCAGCTGTCGTCCCTGCGAACGCAGGGACCCATACTCCGCGGCAGACGTTGCGAAGAACGACTGGTCCAACATCGTGCGCAACAACATCTCCCTGGGGTTATGGGTCCCGGATCTGCGCGTGCTGCGCACGCTTGTCCGGTACGACAGCGGAGAGCCAAGCGAGACTTTCGGCCAGCTCTGGCGCTCGGCCATGAGAGACCTCGCATGAGCCCCTCTCCCTGCGCCGTCATTCCGGGGCGCCCGCAGGGCGAGCCCGGAATCCATAACCACGATCGTGCGTATGGATTCCGGGCCCGCGCCGCTGCGCGACGCGTCCCGGAATAACGACCTTTGTTGTGTCATCGGATTTGCCACAATCGTGAGTCCAGGACCGACCGGGATGGTCACATGCGTTCTCACTCCCGCGGCGCGTTGCGTCCGGGTGATGCCGATATCATCGCCCTTATGACGTGAAGGGCGCAGGGAAGGCCGGGCGCTGGCCGCGCCCGTGGCCCGCCTGCGGAAAAAATGCAGGCGGCAGGTACCACAGGTCTGGCCGAAGACGCCCGGCCCTCCCTGCGCGATGGTTTTGACGGCTGCTTCGCGTTCTCCCCGGTGCGCCGGCTTTTGGCCACCGTGCGCGACGACGCGCTGTCCGCGCGCCGCCGCGGGGACACCAGCATCGGGGTGCCAGGACCGCGCGACTTGACCGTGCGTGCATCATTGTTCGTCGGCGCGAATGATCACGCTGCAACGACACACGCCCATCGCATTCCGCTGCCGACGTCCATGACGACCGCGATACGTCCCCTCCGACGCAACGGAACGGGCTGGACTGTAATGCTGATTATACGAAATCGGCAAGCGATTTATTTTTTGCCTGACGGCTGGACAGGATTTTAGCGCGCGATCTGATTTGCCCGTCGGGTCGTTATGGCAGCGTCAAAAATCATCTGCGCACTGCCCTGATCACGCCCGAACTACGTCACAGCCGAGGCCGTCATTGATCCAGATCAAACGATCTGGAAAAACTGCTCCAGCCCCCGATCAAATCCTTGATGTTCCTCGATTTGATCCAGATCAAACGGCCGCAGGCCGACCGCAGCATGGCCCAGGGACGTCCATATTGGCCGTCAAAAAGCGCCACATCTCGCCGTCAGATTCTGCGTCACAGCATGCGCTGCGACACGAAGTCACAGGGATTGCGGGACTAACAACTCCGCGCCTGTGAACGTGACGTCGGCGCGATCGTGAAGACCAACTCGCGTCCTGGAAAGCAATGCAGAACAACAGCGCTCAACGTTCGCCCCGACACGACTACGCTTCGCAACATCGAGATGCCCGGCCGCTCGCGCACGTGGCGGTGAAGGTGGCTCCCGCCAGGTATCAGCCGGCCGCACAGGCCGGCAGCCGCAGCACCGGACGGGCCGAGCGGCGATTCTGGCTGACGATGCAGACGGTCATGCTGGTCGTCGGCGTGCTGCTGGTGAACCTGCTGCTGTTCTTCCCTCCCCTCGGCATCGCCCTGATGTGGAATCTCCTGATTCCGATCGCGCCCGCGCTGGTGACGATCTCGCCCGGCCTGTGGCGCAACATCTGTCCAATGGCGACATTCCATCTGCTGCCGAACAAGATGGGCATCTCGCAGAACATCCGGATGCCGGAATGGGGCGCGGCGACGCTCGCGGTGATCAGCGTGACGCTTCTTTTCATCGTCGTGCCGATGCGACGAATCGGACTCAATGTCGACGGTCCGCTGACGGCGGTCATGCTGCTGTCGGCCGCGGTCATGGCGTTCGCGATGGGCTCTGTGTTCGAAATGCGCTCGGGCTGGTGCACCTCGCTGTGTCCGATCCACCCCGTCGAGCGGCTCTACGGCACCAACCCCGCCCTGACCTTCAAGAATGCCCGCTGCAACATCTGCGAGGCCTGCAGCAATCCGTGTCCCGACTCCACGCCCGAGCTGACGCCGACGGCGGGCGTGCCCACCAAAGTCCAGCAGTTCCTCGGCAACTTCCTGATCGGCAGCTTCCCCGGCTTCGTCTGGGGCTGGTATCAAGTGCCGGACTATCCGCCGCAGCAGGTCGACCAGGCCGCAATCATCACCGCCTATGTGTGGCCGCTGGGCGCCGCGCTCGTCAGCTACGTCGTCTTCAGGATCGGCGAGCATATCCTGCGCTACAGGCCCGCCGCCCGCACCCGGATGCATCGCATCTTCGCGGCCGCCGCGATCAGCACCTACTACTGGTATCGCCTGCCCGGCCCGGCATCCTTGCTGCCGGACTGGTTTCCGCTGGTCTCGCATCTCATCACGACGCCGTTCTTCTTCTGGTTCCTGGTGCTGCGTTCGCCGAAGGTGAGCTGGCTGAAGCGGCCGGTGATGGCGTCGAACTACTGGTCGAGCCGGTTCGAGAGCACCGCCAACAAGAATCTCATCCGCGTGTCGCCCGGCAAGGCGTGAATCCCCGCGGTCTCATCCCACCATCGTCACAGCGTATCCGATCGAGGAGTGAACCATGTCGAACTTCAGGACCGTCACCGTCAAGGGCCGCCAGTTCCGCGTCCGCGCGGGTGACGTGCTGCTCGATGGCGCGCTCGCCAACGGCGTCGAGATTCCGTTCGACTGTCGCGCCGGCACCTGCGGCACCTGCATGGTTCACGTCTCCAAGGGCCAGACGGTGTGCGGCGAGACGCATACGCAGGGCATGATCTATGCCTGCCAGGCGCGCGTCGTCTCCGATCTCGACGTCGAGCTGGAGGACGTGCCGGAAATCGACACCAGCAAGGCGCGGCTGGTCGGCCTGCGCGAGGTCGCGCCCGACATCATGGAGCTGATGATCGCTCCGGAGAAGAGCATCAGCTATCTGCCCGGGCAGTACTTCAAGTTCACCTTCAACGGCTATCCGGCACGCGCCTACAGCCCAACGGCGTCGTTCGACGGCCGCATCGGCGGCCGCGTCATCCATCTCAACATCAAGCGCGTGCGTGGCGGCCGCGTCACGACCGCGCTCGGCAGCGGCATCCGTCCCGGCCATCGGCTGCGTATCCAGGGGCCGTATGGGCATGCGTTCCTGCGCCCGGGCGGCACCGGCCGTCTCGTCCTCGCCGGCAGCGGCACCGGCTTCGCGCCGATCTGGGCAATCGCGGCGATGGCGCTACGCGAGCAGCGCAGCCGTCCCATGGTGATCATCGCCGGCGCCAAGAAGCTGCCGCAGCTCTATATGACGCCGATCCTGGCGCAATTGGCGCGGCTGCCGAACGTCACGATCATCCCGACGGTCGAGGAAGGTCCGGTCAATCATCCCTCGATCCGCACCGGACGGATCGAGCCGCACATGCCGACGCTGACGGCCTCCGATGTCGTCTATGCCTGCGGCTCGCCGCGCATGGTGACTGCGCTCGCCGGGATGGTCGAGAAGGCCGGCGCGACGTTCTATGCCGACCCGTTCGATTCCGCGCCACCGGAAGCGCCGTCCGGCCTCATCGGCCGCATCAAGACGCTCGTGGCGCGACGTCCGCCCGAGCCTGAGCCGGGCCGTGACGGCGGCAGGGGGCGTGACGCGTCGCTCGATCCGTTCGAGCGGGCGCTGTCGCTGGTGCCGAAGGATCCGATCGACGACGATCTGGGCCTGCGCCGGTCGGAGCCACGGCGCAGCACGGCCGCCGAACGCGACCACGCGCTCTCGCTGGTGCGCGAGCGCGCGCTGGGCGACGCCTCATCGCTGCAGGAGCGCCCGCGCCGCGCCGCCAGCCAGATGGCCTCGGGGCATGTGTGAGATGACGCAGGAGTCCCCCCAGTCTCTCCGTCACTCCGGGGCGCTCGCGAAGCGAGCGAGCCCGGAGTCCATAACCACCAGCCTGCGTGATGGAGCGCGATCGTAACTCAGGCCGTCTGCCTCACGAGCGCTGCGGCGTATGGATTCCGGGCTCGCGCTGTCGCGCGCCCCGGAATGACATCGTGGGTGTGGAAGCCGCGTGCCTCAGATCAGCTTCCGCCGCGCCAGGCTACGCATCAGCGCACCCACGCCGAACGTCCACGGCTCGCATTCGTCGCTGTTGCGCATACGGTTGACGAGACGGCCGAGTTGGGGCGCGGAGATGGTGACGATGTCGTCGCGCTTGTGGGTGAACCCCTGGCCCGGTGCGTCGCGATCCTTGACGGGCGCGAACATCGTGCCGAGGAACAGCGCGAAGCCGTCGGGATATTGATGCACGGCACCGATGGTCTGGGCGACGAGGTCGGTCGGATCGCGGCTGATCTTGCTGATGGAGGAATGGCCGTCGAGCACGAAGCCGTCGCTGCCGGTCACGTTCAGCGCCACGTCCATCTTGCGGACGTCATCCAGCGTGAAGGTCTTGTCGAACAGGCGCAGCAAGGGGCCAATGGCGCAGGAGGCGTTGTTGTCCTTGGCTTTCGACAGCAGCAGCGCCGAGCGGCCCTCGAAGTCGCGCAGGTTGACGTCATTGCCGAGCATCGCGCCGACGATCCGGCCGCGGCTCGACACCGCCAGCACCACCTCCGGCTCCGGATTGTTCCAGGTCGATTTCGGATGCAGCCCGGCATCCATGCCGGTGCCGACAGATGACAGCGTCGGCGCCTTGGTGAAGACCTCGGCATCGGGCCCGATGCCGACCTCGAGATATTGGCTCCAGGCGTTCTGCTCGATCAGCACCTGCTTGAGGTGCATCGCCTGGTCGGAGCCGGGCTTGAGCTTGGAGAAATCGTCGCCGACCAGACGCACCACCTCTTTCCGGATCGCCTCGGCCGAGGCCGGATTGCCGCGCGCCCGCTCCTCGATGACGCGCTCCAGCATCGAGATCGCGAAGGTGACGCCGGCCGCCTTCAGGACCTGCAGGTCGACCGGTGCCAGCAGCCACGGCTTGGCCGGATCGCGGCGATCCGGCGGGGTGTTGGCGAGGATGGCGGCGAGGTCGCCGATGCGCTGCCCGCCCATGCCGCGCAGCGCCGTCGCCGGATCATCCTGCTCGCACAGCGCGCTGACGGTGGGGAAAGCCGAGGTGACGTCATAAACACCGTCATCGCGCACCGCGACCACGGCCGGTCCGTCCACGTCGGGGCGCCAGACCCGGCCAACCAGCGTGCCGCTGGTGCCGTCGTCGGGCAGGACGGTCTCGGGCGTCAGGTTGATCATGGCGTCGTGCTCCCTGTTGTTCTTGTTGCTCAGCGCACCCCTAGCATCGGTGCACGCCGGCTCCAAGCCACACGACGTCGCGCAATCACCAACTGTAGCGCACCACGCCCTTGCCGGCGTAGGAGCGGCTGATGGACGAGAATTCGCCTTCGAAGGTCGCGACCGCCGACCAGCCGTTGCGCCAGGCGATTTCGGCCGAGGCGGTGGTGAGCGCGAGGTCGCGCGACTGCGCGGCGCCGTTGACGACGAAGCTCGTGCCCGGCAGCGCCTCGAAGCCCGCGGTCATGGTGCGATCGGGGTTGAAATTGTGCGCCCAGGCGGCGCGGCCGCGCAGCGACAGCACGCCGTCGGCGAGCGCAAACGACCGGTCGACGCGCGCGCCGAGCTCGGTGCGCGCGTCCGTCACGGTCTTGCCGGCATAGCTCAGCGCGAAGGTGCCCGCGCCGGAGAGCACCTGCTCGGCATAGGACGGCAGCACGTAAGCCGTCGCCTGGCCGCCGAGATAGGGCGTGATCCCGCCCCACGGCGTGGCATAGCGGCGGCCGCCCTCGAGGCGGGCCGAATAGGCCGACGCATCGAAGCGGGCGCGGAGCTGGTCGACGCCGGCGACGGTCACGGCGCGGTCGGTGGTCACGTCGTGCCAGCCATAGGCGAGCGCCGCGGAGAGATAGTCCGGACCACTGCGATAGCGGGCGAAGGCGCCGGCCTGGAACAGGTCGGAGCGGCCGCTGCCGCCGCCATTGACGCCGAAGCTGGTGCCGCCGCCCGACAGCGCGAAGCCGGCCAGCCAGTTCGGCGACACGATGTAATCGGCGCCCGCGGCGAAGCCGACCTCGCGGATGGTGGCGTTGTTCGAGCCGAGCGCGGCATTGCCGTCGGCGAACGAACCGCCACCGAACGGCGCCGCCCAGGTGCTCCAGCGCTCATCGAAGCGCTGGGCCGGTGTGGCCTTCACCGGCATGCGCGCGAAGGCATCGCGCGGCGCGGCGCCCTGTCCTGCGTCGGCGAACGCTGCAGCCGGACCAGATGCGTTCGCGCTGCGCCCGGCGACAAAGGGATCGGTCATCAGGCCAAGGAAGATATTCATCGAGTCGAACATCGCCTGCTGCGAGGCGGTGGCGATCTCGCCGGACGCCTGTGTCAGACCGGCTGGGGTCAACGCGCCGAAAGCGAGCGGGATGCCGCCGGTGCGGTTGAAATAGCCGGTCGTGGTGTCCGTGACGTTCTGCTGGTTGGTGTTGGTCCCGGCCGTGCCGAGCGTCAGGTTCAGATAGACGTTGTCGGCGTCGTAGCTCAGGCTCGAAGAGAAGTTGGCCGGCAGGTTGGTGTTGATCAGCGTGTTGAAGGTGCCGCTGATGCCGCCGGCGGCGTTGACGATCGTGTACTGCTTGTTGACATAGCTGCCAGGGGCGAACGCCGCCTGCACGGTCGCGCCGCCGAGCGTCGCGGTGCCCGTCACGTTGACCCGGTCGGCATTGGCCGGCGACACCTCGACCATGTAGCTCGCGGCCGCCGTGAAGGTGAGGCTGCCCTGCACCGTGAGCAGCCCGATCGAATTGCCCGGCGCGAGCGCGCCGCCATTGACCAGCGTGCTGCCGACGATGCCGTTGCCGCCGAGCCTCCCGCCGGCATTCACGGTGACGCTGCTGCCGGCGATGGCGCCGTTGACGGCGAGGATGCCGCCATCGACCGTGGTCGTGCCGGTGTAGGTGTTGATGCCGGACAATATCAGCTTGCCGCTGCCGACCTTGGTCAGCGAGCCTGGGCCGATGGTGCCGCACCCGCAAGGATCGGTGTCGCCGATCACGCCGGAGACCTCGGTGGAGAGATTGTTGCCGCCGACCACCAGCGTGTTGAAGGCGCCGATGTAGTAGTTGCCGGAACCCGCCAGCGAGCCGGCGGTGATGCGGCCGTCGCCATTGACACCCACGCTACCGGAGAAATCGACCACGCCGGTGCCATTGGTGACGAACTGGGCGGTGCCGCCGGTCGTATTGTCGAGGAAGCGGGTGCGGCCGCCATCATTGGTGATGATCGTGGCGGAGCCGGCGCTGGCATGATCGAAGAACAGCGTCGATCCGCCGTCATTGGTGGTGACGGTCGCGTTCGCCGCGGTGGAATGGGCGTTGAACTGGACCTGGCCGTTCATGTTGTTGATGATGGTGGCATTGCCGGCCGACGGGGTGTCGCTGCCGAAGCCGATCCCGAACATCACGTACGAATTGCCGCCATTGGTGATGACCGCATTGGCGGCCGTGGCGGCATTGACGAACGCCAGCATGCTGAACGTATCGTTGGTGATCGTCGCGTTGCCGGCGCTGGTGTTGGCGTTGAACAGCGTACGACCCTGATGGTTGGTGATCACGGCGTTCCCCGCCGTGGCCGTGTCGGTGCCGCCGGCGACGCCGAACGCGGTCGTGGCGATCGACTGGTTCACGATCGTCATCGCACCGGCGGAGTTCGCGCCGAGGAAGTTGGTGGTGCCGCCGTCATTGGTGAGCGAGGTGATGCCGGAGGTGTCGGCCCTGACGATGTTGAAGATGCCGAAATTCGACACGTCACCGATGATGCGGGCGGTGTGGGTGGCGTCGCCGAGCTGCAGCGTCGCGACGCTGCCGATGAAGGTGCCGCCGGAATAGGAGTTGGTGCCGAGCAGGATGGTGGTGCTGTTGCCGAGCAGCTCGGCGCGCACGCCGGCAACGGTCTCGCCGAGATTGTTGCCGATCGTGATCGTCTGGCCGGAATTGGCGTTGTTGATGAAGCCCCAGCCGGAGCCGGCGACGCCGAAATTCACGTCGGCGCCGCCAATCGAATAGGACTGGGCGTTGCTGAGGAAGATCCAGGAATCCGGATTGATCGGCGCGGTGACCGTGATGGTCGATGCGCCGGTGGCGCCGAACAGCGCCTCCTGGCCGCTCGATGCCGGCGGCGCGCCGGCCGGCGGGCTCTCCCAGTTGGTCGAGAGATTGTAGTCGGAGGTCGCAGTGGACGAGCCGGTGCCGCCCCAGGTGTAGTCGGTCTGGGCCTGCGCCGACGTCGTCAGCCCGAGCCCACAGAGCCCGAGCATGAGTCCCAGCGCGCCCCACACGGCCCGCGCCGTCCGACACACCGCCGTTTCGACCCGCCTCCGCACGCAATCCCCCGATCTTGCTCTGCACCCCGTGATGCAATCCAAGACCTAGCAGGCGCACGGCGCCCGCCGAGATCGACGGCGTTACTGTTTCTTATTTGAAATCAGCACGTTACGCGTTTGATCGTAGGTGTAGCGGACACGCAACGCATCCACCCAAAAAGTCGCTCCCCCGTAATGGCCTGGGGGCGTGCGACCGATGGCTCAAGGATTCGGCGAGCTCTCGCCGGCGACCTGGAGCAGTTGCGAGCGGCGGACGCGCTCGCGATGGGCGGTGTAGAGGCCGCTGGAGACGATAAAGGCGGCGCCGACGATGGTCCAGACGTCCGGTACCTCGCCGAACACCAGGAAGCCGAGGATGCTGACCCACAGGAGCTGGGTGTAGGAGAACGGCGCCAGCACCGAGGCGTCGGCATAGCGGAATGCCAGCACCACGATCCACTGCCCCATGGTCGAGGCGACGCCGACCAGCACGCCGAAGCCGATGTCCTGCCAGGACGGCGTGGTCCATACGAACGGCACGATTGCCGTGAGCACGCAGACGCCGGCAATCGAGGAATAGGTCATGATGGTGATGGCATGCTCGCGGCCGCTCATCATCCGCGTCATGATCAGCGTGCAGGCCCAGGCGAACGCCGAGACGATCGGGAACAGCGCGGCAAGATGGAACGCGCCGGTGCCGGGGCGGAGGATGATCAGCACGCCGCACAGCCCGACCGCGGTTGCGACCCAGCGGCGCAGGCCGACCTTCTCGCTGAGGAAGATGATTGACAGCGCGGTGACGAACAGCGGCGCGACGAAGCCGGTCGCGGAGGCCTCGGCGATCGGCAGATAGCGTAAACCGGTGATGAACATCAGCGACGAGCCGAGCAGCGCAACGCCGCGCAGCAGCTGGAACTTGAGCTGCTCGGTGCGCATCGCGAACAGCGGCGAGCCCGGGATCATCGCCGGCACCATGATCGCTGCGAATACCACGAAGCGGATCCAGGTGATCTCGATCGAGGGCAGCGTCTTCGACAGATACTTCGCGGTGACGTCCGAGGTGCCGAGGAACACGGTCGACAGTAGGATCAGCGCGATGCCGCGGAACGGCCGGTCGGCGCGCGCGGGCGCGCGCTTGCGCGTGGCCTGCGGCTTCTCCTGCACGGATGTCGGCACGTCGTCGAGGCGCGCGGCGGCGGCCGCACTCGGTGGCGGGGTCACGGTCGAACTCGGAAGTTTGGAAACAGGACGATTCGGTGAGTGGCGACAAGACGCCAATCGCGACGCCGCGACAACCCATCGAAGCGGGCAGCACTTATGCGTTGCTACGCGCCGGGGTAGCAAACATCCGTAATTTTCCGTGATGCTGCATTACAGCATGGGCAGGCCACGCGGCTTCGGCCCGCGCGGAAAGGCGCGATCGATCGCGGCGATCTCGGCCGCGGTGAGCTCGATGTCGCCGGCCGCCGCATTCTGCTCGGCATGCTCGGGCCGCGACGCCTTGGGGATCGCGAACAGCGACGACGCCCGCGTCAGGAAGGCCAGCGCGACCTGGCGCGGCGTTGCACCATGCTGCTCCGCGATCCGCTGCAGCACCTCGCCGCCGGCGCTGCGGCGTTCCGGAAAGTCGTCATGGCCGAACGGCGAGTAGGCGACCACGGCAACACCATGCTGGCCGCACCACGGGATGACGGCATGCTCGATGGCGCGCTCCTGCAGATGATAGAGCACCTGGTTGCAGGCGATCTTGCCCTCGCCTGCGACCTCCAGCAGTTCGTCGAGATCGTCGACGTCGAAATTGCTGACGCCCCAGGACGCGATCTTGCCGGCCGCCTTGAGCTCCTCGAACGCCGCCACCGTCTCCGCGAGTGGATAGGAGCCCGGCCAGTGCAGGAGATAGCAGTCGAGCCGGTCGGTCTTCAGCCGCTGCAGCGAGCGCTCGCAGGCGGTGACGGTGCCCTTGCGCGAGGCGTTGCTCGGCAGCACCTTCGACACCAGGAACACCTCGTCGCGTCGGCCGGCGATGGCCTCGGCGATGACGAGCTCGGCATCGCCATACATCTCGGCGGTGTCGATGTGGCTCATGCCGAGATCCAGGCCGCGCCGCAGCGTGGCGATGGCGCGGCTGCGATCGGCGTGGTCGAGATACCAAGTGCCCTGCCCGATGACGGAGACGCCGCCGCCGCCGGTTCCGAATGTCTTGTGCTTCATGCGCGGGAGCATAGTGGATGAGGCGCACGGCGTCGATTGGGTGCCCTCCCTGCTCAAGGCATCTGACACGCTTCCACACCCACGTCATTCCGGGGCGACGCGTCAGCGTCGAACCCGGAATCCCGAGCTTGTCTTGCGCTGTTTCATTTCCACCATGTCGAGATTCCGGGTTCGAGGCCGTTGGCCTCGCCCCGGAACGACAGTGTTCTCGGCTAGCTCGCCGCCGCGATGGGCGGGGCGTCCGTGGCCGTCTGCGCGATCAGCCGCTTCATCTCCGGAATGCACGAGCCGCAATTGGTGCCGGCCTTGAGCTGCGCGCCGATGGCGGCGGGCGTGCGCGCACCTGCCGTGATCGCATCGCAGATGGTGTCGCGGCCGACGCCGAAGCAGGCGCAGACGATCGGGCCGCCGCCGACGCCGTCGGGCGCGCGGCCGGACAGCAGCGTGCGACGCTGGTCGTCGTCGAGGCGGTCGGCGGCGAACATCGTCTTCACGACGTTCCAGTCGCCAGCATCATGGCCGGGGCCGACGAACAAACAGGTTTCGATGCGATCGTCGGCGAACGACGCGGCGCGATAGACGCCGCCGCCGACATCCATGTAGTCCGTGACATCGTCGGTGGCGCGCGCCTTGAACCAGGCCGGCCAGCGCGACAGATCGCCGTTGTCGGCGAACAGATAGCCGAAGCCGCCCTGCACCGTCGCGCGCGCCCACCACAGGTTGGACGGCAGCGTGAGCTCGTTGCGCGACAGGATGAAGCCGCGGAATACGTACTCATAAGAACTGATCGCAGCCGGGGTCGCCTTGGCCTCGGGCTGGCCGGAGAACGGATCGGTGTAGGAGGCGACCAGCGCGCCGACGCGGCCATGCGATGAGTTGGTGGCGCTCCAATGGATCGGCGCGAACAGCATGCCGCGCTGCTGGCGCTCGCTGACGACGACCTTGAGGATGCACTGGCCGTGCTCGGTCGTGACCTTGGCGAAACCGTCATGCATCAGGCCATAGCGCAGCGCGTCATCCGGGTGCACCTCGACGAACGGCTCCGGCAGATGCGCTGATAGCCGCGGGCTCAAGCCGGTGCGCGTCATCGTGTGCCACTGGTCGCGGATGCGACCGGTGTTCAGGCGCAGCGGGCGGGCGGCGGTGGTCTCGCCGCGCAGCGCCGGCACCTCCGGCGCGACGAAGCGCGCTTTGCGATCGTTGGTGAAGAAGGCGCCTTCGGCGAAAAAGCGCGGCTCGGGCGGCCTGCCCGCGCGCGCCGGCCATTGCACCGGCGCCATCGCGTCGTATTCGTCGTCGGTGAGCGTCGCCAGCGCGCCGATGTCGAAGTCGCGCGTGCCGTCGTTCTCGAACGCCGACAACGCCGCGTGCTCGCGGAACACGTCCGCCGCAGAGTTGTAATTGAAGGCGCCCGCGTGGCCGAGCCGTTTGCCGACCTCGCTCAGGATCCACCAGTCCGGCATGGCCTCGCCGGCCGGCGCAAGGAAGGCGCGCTGGCGCGAGATGCGGCGCTCGGAGTTGGTGACCGTGCCCGATTTCTCGCCCCAGGCCTGCGCCGGCAGCAGCACGTGGACGCCAGCATCGACGGTGTCGTTGGAGCGGACGTTCTCGGACACGACGAGCAGCTCGAGCTTCTTGAGCGCGGCGCGGACCAGATCGGCGTCCGGCAGCGACACCGCGGGGTTGGTGCCGATCACCCACAGCGCCTTGATCTCGCCGCGCACGATCGCCTCGAACATCTGCACCGCCTTGAGACCCTCATGGGTGGCGATGTCCTTGGCCTTCCAGAAGCGGCGGACGCGGTCGATGTCCGGCGGCGTGAAGCCCATGTGGGCCGCGAGCTGGTTGGCGAGCCCGCCGACCTCGCGGCCGCCCATCGCATTGGGTTGGCCGGTCAGCGAGAACGGCCCCATGCCCGGCTTGCCGATGCGCGCGGTCGCAAGATGGCAGTTGAGGATCGCGTTGACCTTGTCGGTGCCCTGCGCCGACTGGTTGACGCCCTGCGAATAGAGGGTGACGACCTTGGGAGTATCGCGGAACAGCTTGAAGAAGGCGGCGACGTCGACCTCGGACAGGCCGGTGGCGAGCGCGGTCGCCGCGGCGCTGCCGGCGAGGCTCCGGGCGCGGGCCAGGGTCTCGTCGAAGCCGCCGGTGTGAGCGTTGATGTAGTCGTGATCGAGCGCACCGCTGTCGGCGAGATGCACCAGCAGGCCGGCGAACAGCGCCGCATCCGCGCCGGGCTTCAATCCCAGGAACAGATCGGCTTCGCTCGACGTGTCGGTGCGACGCGGATCGATGACCACGAACCTGGCGCCGCGCGCCTGCTTGTTGGCCAGCATGCGCTGGTACAGCACCGGGTGGCACCAGGCGGCGTTGCTGCCGACGAAGACCAGCAGATCGGCCTGATCGAGATCCTCATAGGTGCCGGGCACGGTGTCGGCGCCGAAGGCACGGCGGTGGCCGGCGACCGACGAGGCCATGCACAGCCGCGAATTGGTGTCGACATTGGCCGAGCCGAGAAAGCCCTTCATCAGCTTGTTGGCGACGTAGTAGTCCTCGGTCAGCATCTGGCCGGAAAGATAGAACGCCACAGCGTCTTCGCCGTCGCGGGCGACGATGTGCTTCAGCCGGGTCGCGACGTGATCGAGCGCATCGCTCCAGGCCACCCGCTGCATGCCGCCCTTGCAGCGGATCATCGGGTACAGCAGGCGGCTCTCCAGCCCGAGCGTCTCGCCGAGCGCCGAGCCCTTGGAGCAGAGCCGGCCGAGATTGGCCGGATGCGAAGGATCCCCGGAGATCGCCGCGCCGCCGCGACCGTCGGGCGTGGCGAGCACGCCGCAACCGACGCCACAATAGGGACAGGCGGTGCGCACCATCGGCAGCTTCGGATCGAGCGTCGTCATCGTCGTGCGTGGCCCCTTCTCACGCTGCCTGCGGCCGCGCCCCCGCGCGGCCGAACATCATCGCTGTCCGGATCGCTGCGACCGGTTCGCGGCTCCGGATCAGGTCGCGATACCACAACGCGTCCTGAGTCTCACCGATCAGCACGGCACCGGTGAGGCGTCCCTCGGCGATGACGAGCTTCTTGTAGATGCCGCGCCTGACGTCGTTGAGCACGATCGCCTCGCTGCCCTCGGCGCCCATGAAGTCGCCGGCCGAGAACACCGACACGCCCGACACCTTCAGATTGGTCGAGACGACGCTGCCGCCATAGGCCGCCTGGCGGCCGGCGAGATGCCGCGCCAGCACCCGCGCCTGCTCATAGGCAGGTTCGACCAGCCCATAACAGGTGCCACGGTGCTCGGCGCACTCGCCGAGCGCGAAAATCCCGGGGGCCGAGGTCTGCATCGCGTCGTCGACGACGATGCCGCGGTTGACGGCGAGCCCCGCCTCCTTCGCCAGTGTCACATTCGGCCGGATGCCGGCGGCGAAGATCACCGCATCCGCAGCGAGGCGCCGCCCATCGGCCAGCTCGACTCTTTCGACGCGACCATCGCCATGGATGGCCGCGGTGCTGGCATTGAGCAGAACCTCGATCCCTTTGCGTGCCACCAGCGCCTTCAGCAACGCGGCGGCCGGCGCATCGAGCTGCCGCTCCATCAGCCGGTCCATCAGATGCAACAGCGTCACCCTGGCGCCGGCACGCGCCAGGCCATAGGCCGCTTCCAGCCCGAGCAGCCCGCCGCCGACGACCACCACGCGCCCCTTCTTCGCCGCCAGCGCCAGAAGCACATCCGTGTCCCGGCTGTCGCGGAATGTGTGCACACCCGGCAGATCGGCGCCCGGCACCGGCAGCCGCAGCGGCAGCGAGCCGGTGGCGAGGACCAGGCGCGAGAACGCCACGTTCTCGTCGTTCTCGATCCGCAGTTCGCGACGGCCGACATCGATGGCGGTGACGCGCGCACCGTATTTCAACGTTACCCCGCGCTCGCGCCACCAGGCCGCCGGCTTGAGCTCGATCTCGTGGGACGCGGCCTCGCCGGCCAGCACCGACGACAGCAGCACGCGGTTGTAGGCGAGCCGCGGCTCCTCGCCGATGACGGCGATCGCGTAGCGGCCGAGCGCAGTCTGCGACAATTCCTCGACCAGCTTTGCGGCAGCCATGCCGTTGCCGACGATGACGAGCGGTTCACTCAAAGCGCCTACTCCGCCGCCTGCGCCTTGCCATGGGCTTCCGCGATCATGTAGCCGGACAGCGTGCCGTAGGCCGCGGTCCAGGCATCGGCGACATCGGGCGTCCAGCCGCCGCCAAGTCCCTTCTCGAGGGTCCACAGCAGCGCGGCGCCGACCACCGGATAGTGCTCCGGCTTGGCGCCGTAATCGACGTGGCGCTTGGCGAGCGCGCTTGCCGCCGGCAGGATCGCGGGCAGATTCGTCAATCCATTGACGACGACCGCCAAGGTCGCCATCAGCTTCTTGCGCTGCTCGGTGAGATCGTCGGGAAACATCGCGCGCACCTGCGGCGCGACCTCGAACAGCCGATCGTAGAAGATGGTCGCGGCCTGATCGGAGATCGGCGCGACCCTGGCAAAGCTATCCTGAACCAATGCGATCTGAGACGGCGTCATGGGAAATCCTTATGATGGAAACGAGAACCCGTTAGTCGCCCGACGCGGAGAGCGGTTCGATGCGCTCTCCGCTTTCCAATCGTCACGCCGCCTCGACGTAGCGATGCCGCTCATACAGGAACTCCAGCACGCGCTGGCGACACTTGACGTAGGTGGCGTTGGTCGCCAGCTCGAGCCGCTTGCGCGGCCGCGGCAGGGCGACCTCGAGCACCTCGCCGATATGCGCGCTCGGGCCGTTGGTCATCATCACGATGCGGTCGGACAGCAGCACCGCCTCGTCGACATCGTGCGTGATCATCAGGATGGTGTTGCCGAGCTTCTGGTGCAGCGCCATCACCGAGTCCTGCAGATGCGCCCGCGTCAGCGCGTCGAGCGCGCCGAACGGCTCGTCGAGCAGCAGCACTTTCGGCTCCATGGCGAGCGCGCGGGCAATGCCGACGCGCTGCTTCATGCCGCCGGAGACCTCGTTGGGCCGCTTGTCCTTGGCATGGGCCATCTGCACGAGATTGAGATTGTGCATGGTCCAGGCGTCGCGCTCGGCGCGGGTCTTGGTCTTGGCGAACACCTTGTCGACGCCGAGCCGCACGTTCTCATAGACCGTCAGCCAGGGCAGCAGGCTGTGGTTCTGGAACACCACGGCGCGGTCGGGCCCCGGCGAATTGACTTCGCGCTCCTCCAGCAGCACGCCGCCGGTCGTAGCCGTGGTGAGCCCCGCCACGATGTTGAGCATCGTCGACTTGCCGCAGCCGGAATGGCCGATGATCGAGACGTATTCGCCCTTGTTGATCGAGAGGTTGATGTCCTTCAGCACTTCGGCGGTGGCGGTGCCGCGGGTGAAGGTCTTGTCGACGTGGTCGAGCTTCAGATAGGCCATGATCTCTACCTCTCAATTCGTCGCGGTGCCGCGGGTGACGATCTTGCCGACGACCGCAATCAGGCGGTCGAGCACGAAGCCGATGATGCCGACATAGAACAGCGCCAGGATGATCTCGCTGATATGCGAGGAATTCCACGCGTCCCAGATGAAGAAGCCGATGCCGACGCCGCCAATCAGCATCTCGGCCGCGACGATCGCGAGCCACGACAGGCCGATGCCGATGCGCAGGCCGGTGAAGATGTAGGGCGCGGCCGCCGGAATCATGATCTTGGCGAAGAACTCCAGCGGGTTGAGCTGCACCACCGCGGCGACGTTGCGATAGTCCTGCGGAATGTTGCGGATGCCGACCGCGGTGTTGATGATGATCGGCCATACCGAGGTGATGAAGATGACGAAGATCGCCGACGGCTGGCCGTCGCGGAACGCCGCCAGCGACAGCGGCAGCCAGGCGAGCGGCGGGATCGTGCGCAGCACCTGGAAGATCGGATCGAGGCCGCGCATGGCCCACACCGACTGGCCGATCAGCGTGCCGACACCGACGCCGACGACGGCAGCAATCGCGTAGCCGAAGGCGACGCGGCGCAGGCTGGCCTCGAGATGCCAGAACAGTCCCTTGTCGATGCCGCCATGATCGAAGAACGGATCGAAGATCAGCTCGCGGGTATCGCTGAACACCCGGGAGGGCGGCGGCAGCGCCGAGCCGGCCCGGCGGCAGACCAGCTCCCAAATCAGCAGGAACAGCGCCAGCACGATCAACGGCGGCACCACGCGCACCGCGGCCTCGCGGGCCATCTTTCCATAGCGTTCGGCTTTCGGCGCCTGCTTGGGCGTCATGGTCACGATGGACGCCGAGGTGGACGCCGCCGCGGTCGGCACGACCTGGGGAGCGCTATCGTTGGTCAACGCTGGCATGGACATCGGAAATCTTTCTCCGTGCAATGAGAGAGGCCGCGCGCCTTGCGCGCGCAGCGGGAGGTCCTGATCAGGCGTCGACGCGCTTGATCGACAGCGACTTCAGGTAGGCGGCGGGATCTTCCGGATCGAACACCTTGCCGTCGAAGAAGGTCTCCTTGCCGCGCGACTTGGAGGTCGGAATCTCGGCGGCTGCGACGTTCATCTCCTTGGCGGCCTCGCGCCAGATGTCCTCGCGGTTGACCTTGGCGATCAGCGACTTGGCGTCGAAGCCAGCCTCATACTTGCCCCACCGGATGTCCTCGGTGATGAACCAGAGATCGTGGCTCTGGAATGGATAGGACGCGAAGTCGCGCCAATACTTCATGATGTGCGGCGAGTTCTCGACGACCTTGCCGGTACCGTAGTCGAACTTGCCGGCCGTGCGTCCGGCGACGTCCTCGACCGGGCAATTCATCCACTGCCGCTTGGCCATGATGGTCGCAAGCTCCTGCTTGTTCTCCATCTTGTCGGCCCACTGCTGCGCTTCCATCACCGCCATCGTCAACGCTTTCGCGGCCTTCGGATATTTGTCGACAAAGGCGGCGCGCATCGCGAAGGATTTTTCGGGATGCTTGTTCCAGATCTCGCCCGTCGTGACGGCGGTGTAGCCGATACCCTGGTTGACGAGCTGCGCATTCCACGGCTCGCCGACGCAGAAGCAGTCCATGGTGCCGACCTTCATGTTGGCCACCATCTGCGGCGGCGGCACCACGATGGTCTCGATGTCCTTGTCGGGATCGATGCCGCCGGCGGCGAGCCAGTAGCGGATCCAGAGATCGTGGGTGCCGCCCGGGAAGGTCATCGCGGCCTTCACGGACTTGCCGGAGGCCTTCTTCTTCTCCAGCGCGGCTTTGAACGGCGCGGTATCGAGGCCGAGCTTGAGGTCCGCATATTCCTTGCCGACCGAGATGCACTGCGCATCGAGATTGAGCCGCGCCAGAATGTACATCGGCGTCGGCTGGTTGTTCTGCGTCACCTTGCCCGAGGAGATCAGGTACGGCATCGGGGTCAGGATGTGCGCGCCGTCGATGCCGTTGCCTTCAGAGCCGAGCACGAGATTGTCGCGCGTGGTGCCCCACGAGGCCTGCTTCTGTACGTCGACGTCGGGCATGCCGTATTTGGCGAAGATGCCCTTGTCCTTGGCCACGAACAGCGGACCGGCATCGCTGAGCGCGATGAAGCCGAGCTTGGCGCTGGCGACTTCCGGCCCCGCCCCCTGGGCGAACGCTCCGCCCGGCAAGTTCAGCTTCGCGGCTGCTAGCAGCGCAGCCGTGCCGGCGCCCGCCTTGAGAAGCTGACGACGGCTGAAGCCGTTGCGGCGAGCAGGATTGGCAGTCTTCGTCATGAGTGCTGTCGTCCTTTGTCTGAAGAGCGCTCGATGGGTGAAAAGGCCGTCCGTTGCGGGTCGCTGCGCCACGCACGAAGGCGCGTGTTCCGAGGTGGCCTCGGAAGGGGCAGCGTCACGATTCGGATGAGGATTGCGCGGACGGCATCGATGGCGTCGCGAATGCTCTTTCAAGCTTCGTGCCAACGCATCAATTTTGAATTTACAAGTAAATTCAATCGTTTAACTGCACACAGCAAATCCATCAGAGGCAGAAGGCCGCATCCAAAATTTGCGATTCGCCCACTTTGTGTGCGCCGCACACAAAGCGGGCATGGCGCGATTGTTCCATGAGCACCAGGGCAGCAAATCAGCCCTTTCAAGCAGCCGCGGCCCGGACGTCCAAACGTAATCGATTGAAATCGATGATCTTTTGATTGGCGTCAAAATTGGCACAGGCATTGCTTCGACGCCTACAAGTCAACGATGACTGCGGTTCGCCGGACTGTCGAGGCCGATGGCGCCTGATCTCCGGGACGGACGCGCGCTCGCGACCGGGGTCACCTCGGCGCGGTCGTCGTGACGCCCTTCCCCGCATTCGACATCCGATCCGCCTGCCCGTGGCGATGTCCCGCGAGAGCCAGAACCTCTCGCAAGGCAGCGCGCAATCTATTCCCGAGAGCAAACAAAGGACGTTTGAATGTCGTACCTCGCGCCTTCAGAATTCGTGACCAAGATGGTGGACGCAGGTGAGTCCAAGATCTTCATGTCGACCCGGGACACCGTCATCCGCGCCTACATGGCTGGCGCGATCCTGGCGCTCGCGGCCTGGTTTGCCGTCACCATCAATGTGAACACAGGCCAGCCGATCATCGGCGCGCTGTTGTTTCCGGTCGGCTTCTGCATGCTCTATTTGCTGGGCTTCGATCTGCTGACCGGCGTGTTCGTGCTGTCGCCGCTGGCGCTGATCGACAAGCGTCCCGGCGTGACCCTCGGGGGCGTGCTGCGCAACTGGGGCCTCGTCTTCATCGGCAATTTCGCCGGAGCACTGACCGTTGCCTTCATGATGGCATTCGTGACCACGTTCGGCTTCACGCAGGAGCCGGACAAGGTCGGCGCTGTCATCGGCAATATCGGTGAAGGCAGGACGCTCGGCTACGCGGCGCATGGCGCGGCCGGCATGGCGACGCTGTTCATCCGCGGCATGCTGTGCAACTGGATGGTCTCCACCGGCGTGGTCGGCGCGATGATCTCGACGACGGTCCCGGGCAAGGTGCTGGCGATGTGGATGCCGATCCTGGTGTTCTTCTACATGGTGTTCGAGCATTCGGTGGTGAACATGTTCCTGTTTCCGTCGGGGCTGATGCTCCATGCGAAGTTCTCGATCATGGACTACCTGATTTGGAACGAGATCCCGACCGTGCTCGGCAATCTCGTCGGCGGTCTCTCGTTCACCGGCCTGACGCTGTACGCCACCCATGTCAGGACGCAGCCGAAGCGTGATGCCAAGATCGCAGCCCGCGTCGCGGCTTGATTTCCGTCTCCCTTGGAGAGCCCGGCTTCAGTTAAGGTCGGGCTCTCCTCAAATCGCTCGATAGCCCAAATGCCATTGCGGATCACCATCGGAGCGCATTCCGACAAAGGGCAGAAGCCGGGCAACCAGGACTTCCACGGCGCACTGATTCCCGATGAGCCGGCGCTCAGCCTGAAGGGCATCGCGATCGCCATCGCGGACGGGATCAGCAGCAGCGAGGTCAGCCACATTGCGAGCGAGTCGGCGGTCAAGAGCTTCCTGACCGACTATTACTGTACGCCGGATGCCTGGTCGGTGAAGACCTCGGCGCGACGCGTGATCGCCGCGGCCAACTCCTGGCTCTACGCCCAGACCAGAGCCAGCCAATACGCCTATGACCGCGACAAGGGTTACGTCTGCACGCTCAGCGCGATGGTGATCAAGGCGGCCACGGCGCATCTCTTCCATATCGGCGATTGTCGCATCTATCGCCCCGCAGGCCATTCGCTCGAACAGCTCACCGACGATCATCGCGTCATCATCTCGTCGCAGCAGAGCTATCTGGGGCGTGCGCTCGGGGTCAATCCCGAGGTCGAAATCGACTATCAGGCCATTCGGATCGAGCGCGGCGACATCTTCGTGCTCGCGACCGACGGCGTTCACGAACACGTAGGCAAGCGTTTTGTCGCCAACGTGTTGAAAGAGAATTCCCACGACCTCGACCAGGCGGCCCGTATCATCGTCGCTGAGGCGCTGGCGCAGGGCAGCGCGGACAATCTCACGATCCAGATCGTGCGGATCGACGAACTCGGTGCCGGCGATGCCGCCGAGATTCCGGTCCAGGCCGAGCAGCTGCCGCCGGCGCCGCTGCTGGACGCGCGGATGATCTTCGAGGGCTACCGGATCGTGCGCGAGATCCACGCCAGCAGCCGCAGCCACATCTATCTGGCCGTCGACGTCGAGACGGAGCTCGCCGTCGCCCTCAAGGTGCCTTCGATCGACCTGCGCGGCGACCCGGCCTATCTCAAACGGTTCCTGATGGAAGACTGGATTGCGCGGCGGATCGACAACCCGCACGTGCTGAAGGCCTTCCCATCGACGCGTCGCCGCGATCATCTCTACGTCGTCACCGAATTCGTCGAAGGCCAGACCCTGGCGCAATGGATGATCGACCATCCCAAAGCCGATCTCGATACCGTCAGAGACATCATCGAGCAGATCGCCAGGGGGCTGCAGGCGCTGCATCGCAAGGAAGTGCTGCACCAGGATCTGCGGCCTGCAAACATCATGATCGACCGGACCGGGACGGTGAAGATCATCGATTTCGGATCGGTGCGGGTCAGCGGCGTGGTCGAGGCCGATCCGGCTGCCGACCACGACAGCATCCTCGGCACCCAGCAGTATACGGCGCCGGAATATTTTCTCGGCGAGGGCGGCTCCGAATGGTCCGACCAGTTCTCGCTCGGCGTGATCGCCTACCAGATGCTGACGGGCCGGCTGCCCTACGGCGCGCAGATGGCACGTGCACGAACCCGGGCGCAGTTTCGCAAGGTGCTTTATCACCCGGCCTCCGGCGATGACCAAACCGTCCCGCTCTGGATCGATGGCGCACTCCGGCGCGCCGTCCATCCCGTCGCCGCCAAACGTTACGAGAGCCTCTCGGAATTCGTCTTCGACCTTCGGCACCCCAATCCCGCCTATATCGGCGGCGGCCGGACGCCCCTGATCGAGCGCAATCCGCTGCTGTTCTGGAAGGCGACGACTGCGCTGCTCGCGATCGCAGTGATCATCCTGCTCGCGGCTCGCCACGGCGGCTGGTAGGCGGACCTGCCAGCCGCGGATCAGGCGGGTTCAGGCGCGATCGCGCCAAGCGGCCTCGGCGCCACGCCCGCTCCCGGCTTCATGCGGAAATCATAGGTCATCAAGTGCCATGGCCCGATGGCCAGCTTGCCGTCCGGCATCACCGCGTCGCTGCGCCGCTCGACCTGGGCGATGAGCTCGTCCTTGACGCCAAAGACGACGTCGCTGTCGAGATATTCGTCGCCGCCGACGAAGACATGGGTGATGAGCGGCTCGTAGCCCTTGGCGTCCACCAGGAAATGCACATGGGCCGGGCGCATCGGATGACGCTTGGTCTCGAGGATCATCCGTCCCACCGGACCGTCGGTCGGGATCGGATAGCTGCAGGGCAGGATGGTGCGGAAGAAAAAGCGGCCATCCGCATCGGTGATGAAGCGCGCCCGCGACGACGGACCATCGCTTTCATAGGACGGCCGCTGCGAATCGTAGAAGCCCTCGTCGTCGGCATGCCAGACATCGACCGCGGCGCCTGCCAGCGGGGCACCCGCCAGATCGGTCACCCGTCCCTGGACGAACATCTTCTCGCCCTTGAGATCCGCCGAGATGTCGGTGCCGTGGGGCGTCACCTTGTGCTCGCCGACGTAGAACGGGCCGAGTACGGTCGTCTCCGTCGCCCCTGCCCGGTCGCGATGATTGATGGCGTCGACCAGCATCGACACGCCGAGCACGTCGGACAGCAGGATGAACTCCTGCCGGCTTGCGGTGCAGGTCTGTCCGGTGCGGGTGAGAAAGTCGATGGCGGCGGCCCATTCGTCGAAAGTGAGCTCCGTCCGGCGCACATAATCGTGCAGCGACTTCACCAATTCCTGCAGCAGGAATTTCGCGCGCGGATCGGGTGTCCGTTCGAAGCTCGCGACGACGGCCTCCGTGAGCTCGGCTTCATTGAATTGTGTCATTGCCAATTCCTCCCGGCGCAAAGGGTACACGACGCATGCCTGGCCTGCCATTGGACGCGGCGCGTTTTTCGGCTATCACCCGGAACAAACGGGATGCGCGGCCGATCCTCGCGCAGGCCGCCAGAAACCGATCATAGCGGAGACGCCCGATGCTCGCCCCGACACCCGCCTCGCCCGAAACCGTCGGCATGTCGAAAGCCGCGCTCGATCGCATCGATGCCCATCTGCGGCAGCGCTATGTCGAGGCCGGCCGCTTTCCCGGGACGCAGTTGATGGTCTATCGCCGCGGCAAGATCGTGCATGCGAGCTCGCTCGGCTATGCCGACGTCGAGCGCAAGGTCCCGGTCAGGGACGACACGATCTACCGCATCTATTCGATGACCAAGCCGATCACCTCCGTCGCCTTCATGATGCTGGTCGAGGAAGGCAAGGTCGCGCTCGACGAGCCGGTCGCGAAATACATTCCGGAGTGGAAGAATCTCGGCGTGTTCGTCGCCGGGACCGCACCGGCCTTTGTCAGCCGGCCGCCGTCGCGGCCGATGCTGATCGTCGACCTGCTGCGCCACACCTCCGGCCTGACCTACGGCTTCCAGCAGCGATCGAACGTCGATGCCGCCTATCGCGACGCCAAGATCGGCGCAGTCGAAAAGGCGGGAACGCTGCAGTCGATGATCGATGATCTCTCGCGTATTCCGCTCGAATTCTCGCCGGGCGAGGCCTGGAACTACTCGGTCTCGACCGACGTGGTCGGCTATCTCGTCGGCAAGATCGCCGACCAGCCGTTCGAGCAAGTCCTGAAGCAGCGCATCTTCGATCCGCTCGGCATGAGCGACACCGATTTCCACGTGCCCGCGGCGAAGGCGCACCGGCTGGCGGCGTGCTACTCGGCCGATGCCGGCGGCGCCTTGTCGTTCCACGCCGCCGATCGCAAGGGCGGCCTGACCTTGCAGGACGACCCGGCGACCAGCTCGTTCCTGAGCCCGCCCGACTTCATCTCCGGCGGCGGCGGCCTGTGCTCGACCACGGCCGACTATCTGACGTTCTGCCGCGCATTGCTCAATGGCGGCGAGCTCGGCGGCGTCAGGCTGCTCGGACCGAAGACGCTGAAGCTGATGACCTCGAACCATCTGCCGGGCGGCGTCGACCTGCCGGCGCTGTCGCGCTCGATGTTCGCGGAAGCAGCCTATAACGGCATCGGCTTCGGTCTCGGCTTCTCGGTGACGATGGATCCGGCCAAGACGTTGATCCCCGGCAGCGCCGGCGAATATGCCTGGGGCGGCGCGGCCTCCACGGCGTTCTGGATCGACCCGGCCGAGGAGCTGATCACGATCTTCATGACCCAGGTCTTGCCGTCGAGCGCCTACCCGATCCGCCGCGAGCTGCGCACGATGGTGTACGCGGCGATCACCGAAAGCAACGTCTAGGAGAGGCGTCGTGGCGGTAAAGCCGCTCAGGGAACCGGCGATCCCCGCGCGTTGCGCTTGGCGTGCACGCGGTGCTCTCCTATGCTGACAGTCATGTGAACGGCTGCAACCGCCGAGCCCTTGCGGAGGCAGCCGCTCCAGCCTGATATGCGCTCGCCGCACAAATTCGCCTCCGCCCGACGCGTCTCCCGCCTGCGTCAGTCCCAACGGCGATCAGCAGCGCCAGCTCAAACGGGGCATCCGTGCCAAAACTCTCCCTGCCGATCCGGCTTGCTCTTCTGGTCGCAGGGACCACACTGCCGCTCATCCTGTTCGCAGGCGGAATCGTCTTGCACAGCTACATGCAGGATCGCAGCGACGCCCGTCAGCGCGTGCTGGAGACGGTGCGCAGCATCCGGCTGACGCTCGATGCCGAAATGCAGCGCATGACTGGCGGCGTTCAGGTCCTGGCGCTGACCGATGCCCTGACCACCGGCGATTTCGAACGCTTCCGGCCGATCGCGACGGGCTTCCTCGAGCAGTACGGCAAGAACGGCACGATCGTGGTCGCCGACCGCAACGGACGCCAGCTGTTCTCGTCGGCGACGACGGATACGGCTCACCTGCCGACGCGCAACAACCGCGAGATCACCCGCCGCGTGTTCGAGACCCGGCAGCCGCAATATTCCGACCTGTTCTACGGCGTCGTGAAGAAGAGCCTGATCGTCACCGTCGAGGTGCCCGTCTTTCGCGACGGCGAGGTCGTCTATGACATCTCGTTCAGCCCGCCGATCGAGATGTTCCAGACCATCCTGGAAAAGCAGCGGCCGAATCCGGACTGGACCTTGTCGCTGCTCGACCGCCAGGCGACCGTCTTCGCACGCGTGCCAAATCCGGCGGAGACGATAGGCAAGCAGGCCTCGCCCTCGGTGTTTGATCGCATGCGCAACGAGCAGGAGGCGACGCTGTCGAGCGTATCGCTCGAGGGCGTGCCGCTGCTGTCGAGCTTCACCCATTCCACCCTCACCGGATGGACCATCGGCGCCGGCATCGCCGAGGATTCGCTGGTTGCGCCGTTGTGGCGCAACCTCGCCGTCACCAGCCTGCTCGGCGGCATCATGCTGGCGATCGGTCTGGCCTTCGCGGTGCGGATGGCGACGACGATCGCGCGCGCCGAGATGCTGCACGACCTGCTGATCGAGGAGCTCAATCACCGGGTCAAGAACACGCTGGCGATCCTGCAGGCGATCGCGGTGCAGACCTTCCGCAGCGCCAGCCGCCTTGAGCGTGAGAAGTTCGAGGGCCGGCTCGGCGCGCTCGCCGAGGCGCATAATCTGCTCAGCAAGGAGAAATGGCAGGGTTCCGAGCTGCAGGACGTGATCGAGCGCGTGCTCAAGCCCTACCGCCTCAACACGCCCGACCGCATCAGGATCTCCGGCCCGAAGGTGGCGCTGTCGCCGCGGCTCGCCGTCGTGCTGTCGATGATCGTGCATGAGATCGCAACCAACGCCGCCAAATATGGTGCGTTCTCCAACGACACCGGCACGGTCGATCTGTCCTGGGAGCTGGCGAACGCGGCCGACGCGGCGAAGAAGCTGCCGGCACGGCTGCGGCTGGTGTGGCAGGAAACCGGCGGCCCGGTGGTCTCGGCGCCGATCCAGCGCGGCTTCGGCTCCCGCCTGATCGAGCGCAGCGCGCGCGATCAGCTCGGCGGCGAGGCCACGGTCGACTTCCTGCCGCCGGGCGTGGTCTACACCATCACCTGCAAGCTCGACGATTGAGCCGCGTCAGCCGAACCTCTGCAGCGCCGGGAACGTCTCGAGCAGCCAGATGCTGAAGGTCGAGACCGCGCCAGTGAGAAAGCCGATGCCGGTGGCGATCATCAGCACGCCCATCGCGCGCTCGATGTTCACGAGATGGCCACGCATGCGGATGAACAGCGCCGAGAACTGTTCGATCATGAACGCCGCGATCAGGAACGGAATGCCGAGGCCGGCGGAATAGACGGCAAGAAGCCCCGCCCCCTTGGCGACCGTCGTCTCCGCGGCTGCGATCGAGAGGATCGCCGCCAGGATCGGCCCGATGCACGGCGTCCAGCCGAAGGCGAAGGCGAGCCCCATGACATAGGCGCCCCACAGGCCGACCGGCTTGGGGATCGGCAGCCGCCCTTCGCGCATCAGGAACGAGATCCGCGTCAGGCCGAGGAAGTGCAGGCCCATCACGATGATGACGACGCCGGCGAGGATGGACAACTGCTCCGACCAGGCCCGGATGAGGCCGCCGATCAGCGAGGCGCTCGCCCCCAGCATCACGAACACGGTGGAGAAGCCCAGCACGAACAGTGCGGCCGAGATCATCACGGCGCGACGCGACGCGGCCGGAGGCTCGTCGCTCTCGATGTGCTCGATCGTGGCGCCGGTGAGATAGATCAAATACGGAGGAACCAGCGGTAGCACGCAGGGCGAAAGAAAACTGACCAAGCCAGCAATGAACGCGGCCGGAATCGATACGTTCTGGATCATGCGAGTCCCGCGATACGCCCCTCCAGGCGCAAGCCGGGGCACGACGCTTCTTGCCGCCGATGCGGGGAATACGCAACAGACGTGCCGAAGTTACGGCGGTCAACGATGATCGCGGCCTGCGGGCTTTCGCCAGGATAGAGCCAGACGTCCCCGGATCGGGGCCTCATTGGCGAAGTCCCCCGCCCCGGTAGGGAGTGTCGCCTCGCTTTAACCGGCTCGTCTGCGAGCCGGCGCGCGCCTCACCGTGGGATCACGACATATCACAAATGCGCCAAATGCACTCTTGTGCACACATCGAACTGTGCTATTTCACCACTCGAAGCAACGGTGGCCGGCGCTGACCCGGCTGCAGCTTCGCATCGCGCAGCTTGTCGGGATTGTCGGCTTGAACCATCTCATCGCAGAGCGATTTCAGATCGTCCTCGCTCAGACGGTTCAGCTTCATGCGCAGGTCGAGGATGGCAACCGAGACCAAATGCGCCGATTCGCGATTGCCCGTCGCCGCGAGCATGGCGCGGCACTGCTCGAGGGACGCAAGCACTGCAAGCATTTGTTCGTCTGAATTGGCCACAGGCGTCGTTTCCGTTCTAGTAGCGTGCGACGAGATGGAGCCGAGCAACTCCCGACTCGCGGATGGCTTCCAAATACGTCATGTCGTTGCTCCCCTGCGCTTTGCCGATGCGGCTCAGCCGAGCCATGCACCCACCCCCTGGGACGGCACGACGGCGTCCTGGCATGACGCAGGGTGAAGAGACATCACCGCTCCCCGGCATTCGATGAATTAGCGCCACGATCCGTTCATCACGATAGCATGACAACGGCCCATCTTCGAATACCATTTCATTGCGGTCGAGGCAAAAACCGTCGATCTTAGGTTCGACTCGCGTTAAGCGTGTCCCTGTCCTACATGATGTGTCAGACCGCGCATCTGCTGGCGGTAAGACCATGCTGCAGAGAACTGAAGGTGGCAGACTCATCGACCCTCGATCGCTCAACCAAATCATGGCACGAACGTGCCCTGCCCGTAATTTATCGGAATCACTCTAGCAGGCGGAGAGAGCTTGTATGCGCGTTGCGGCGGAACGGGGCGTTCCTCAGAAGGAACGCCGGGAACTAGCCGAGACCCCTGCGACGCTGGCACCAGGGGAGCACGGCGGCTCGTCTGCTGGGGCAGGATCGAGCATTGAACTGAGCCGAGAGAGTGGCGGCGCCAAGGGCGCAACGGCGAGCAAGCCGGCAAGAACTGCGACGGGCCGGGCCGCCCCGGCCAAGTCGACCGTGAGCAAATCGGCGCAGGCAAGCCTCACCGACTGGGATGCAGCGCGGATATTCCTCGAGGTTGTCAGGGCCGGCAGCTTTCGCTCCGCGGCCGAGCGGCTGACGCTCTCGATCAATGCCGTACGGCGACGCATCGATGATTTCGAGCGGCAGATCGGCGCGACGCTGTTCACGCGCGATGTCCACGGCGCTCGGCTGACCGACGAAGGCGCGCTGGTGGTCTCCGCCGTCGAGCACATGGAGGCCGCGTCATTCGAGTTGCTGCGCGCGGGCGATGGTCTCGCCGGCGCTGCGTCGGGCGAGGTCCGGGTCGCGGTGACCGAGGGGCTCGGCACGTTCTGGCTGGCGCCCCGGCTGGTCGAATTTCAGCAGAGCTTTCCCAACGTCATGGTCGATCTCTATTGCGCGATGCGCTCGGCCGACGTGTCGCGTCACGAGGCCGACGTCGCCATCCACCTCTCCCGGCCGGCGGCGCTCGACGTCAAGCTGGTCCGGCTTGGCCGCATGCACCTGATGTGCTTTGCGAGCGAGAAATATTTGGAGATATTTGGCATCCCAAAGACGATTGACGATCTCGTCAAACACCGCTTGGTTCTGCAGGTGGCGGACGAAGCCGCCGCCAATGCCGCCTTCGCCACCATCTTCCCTGGTTTCGAGCAGCGGGACCTGATCGCGATGACCACCAATGTCTCGAGCGCCAATTACTGGGCCGTGGCGCACGGCGCCGGCATCGGGGTCTTCCCAACCTATGCGAGTGCCCTGGGCGGGAAGATCGTACCACTTGAGGTTGATCTCAAGTGGTCCTACGACATCTGGCTGTCTTACCATGCCACCACCGGACGCATCCCTAGGGTGCGTCACATGATCGACTGGCTGGTCGAGGCTTTTAACCCTGGCAAATACCCGTGGTTTAAAGACGAATTCATTCATCCACAGCAACTTAAAACAGTATATATGGGTGAACCCCTGACCCATCTATTCGGGGGCTTTCCGATGGAAGGACGGTAAAATCAGTATGAACAAATCAGCGGCAAAGAAAATGAAGCAGCGCAGTGCGGGCAAGCCCGACATCGAGCTCGGCAAGCGGATTCGCCTGCGGCGTGTAGAGCAGAAGATCTCGCAGGCCGAGCTCGGCGAGAAGCTCGGCGTGAGCTTCCAGCAGGTCCAGAAGTACGAGAAGGGCGTCAACCGGGTCGGCGCTGCGCGTCTGCAGCAGATCGCCACCGCGCTCGACGTGCCTGTGACGTTCTTCTACGACGGCGACAGCAAGGCGCGCGAGGTCGAGAGCCTCCTGTTCCTGGACTCAGCCTTCAGCCTGCGGTTGCTGCGCGCCTACAGCAAGATCAAGGACCAGACCGTGCAACGTCAGCTGGTATCCTTGATGGAATCGATCGCAGCGAACGAAGAATAGGCAAGGCTGTCTGATCCGTCAGACAGGTCTGCCCGTGATGGATATGGGCCATCTTCGCTCGAGGGCGCAACTTGGGGGCGCCAGGCGCTCTGCCAGCTCGGGCGAGTTCACTGCCTCGGCTCAAGGCCGAGCGATCGGCGCGGCCGACACACCGGCCCTTCTCGTCCGCACAGCGATCGCTGCGCGGTCTGAGGCTTCGTCGCCTTTATAATCTCGTGCTCTCTGCCGTCATAGGAAGTGGCGGCATGCCGGCGTTTCGGTCCCGTCCGGCCGACGCTGATCATGACTGCTGCGCGTCCTCTCCTGGGCCACACATGCACAGGTCGAGAGCCTCGGCCCGAACGTCCCTTTGCCTGCCCATCATGTCCTGAACTTGCATTGACGCCGTCACGGGCGCGGTGAACGATGGCGGCCGCCTGCCCTCCTGCGGACGGACCCACATGCCGACCATCTCCGAGCTCCCCACCACCTTCGCCGGGGACAAGATCCTCATGACCAGAGCGGACGATGGCGTCGGCATCATTACCTTCAACAACCCGGACAAGCGCAATGCGATGTCGCTGGAGATGTGGGAGGGGCTCGGCCAGGCACTGGTCGCGCTGCGCGACGATGACGCGATCCGGGTCGTGGTGCTGACCGGCGCCGGCGGCAAGGCCTTCGTGTCCGGCGCCGACATCAGCCAGTTCGAGCAGAGCCGCCACAATGCCGCGGCCTCGGAGGCCTATGCCGAGCGAAGCGCCGCCCAGCGGGCGCTGCTCGCCGGCTACCCGAAGCCGACGATCGCCTGCGTCAGCGGCTTCTGCCTCGGCGGCGGCCTGCAGATCGCGATGCTGACCGACATGCGCTTCGCCGCCGCGGACAGCCAGTTCGGCATCCCCGCCGCCAGGCTCGGCATCGCCTATGGCTATGACGGCCTGCGCAACCTGGTGTCACTGGTCGGCCCGTCGCAGGCGCGGCTGCTGCTCTATACGGGCCTGCGGATCGATGCCGCGGAGGCGCTGCGGATCGGCCTCGTCGACCGGATGATGAGCAACGACGAACTGCTGCCGGCCACGCTGGAGATCGCCCGCACCATTGCCGTCAATGCGCCGCTGGCGGTCAAGGCCGCCAAGATCACCATCGCCGAAGTGCTGAAGGACGAAAGCCGCCGCGACATGGAAGCCATCAAGCGGATCGGCGACGTCTGCATGGATTCGGAGGATTTCCGCGAGGGCCGCCGCGCCTTCATGGAGAAGCGCAAGCCAGCCTTCAAGGGACGTTAGAGCGCCTCCAGCACCGCCCTGGTCACGTCGATCGTGCCGGCATTGCCACCGAACTCGAATGGCTTGAGGCCGGATGCGTAGACCTGGTCGACGGCCTGCTCGATCCGCTGGGCCGCCTCGGCTGCCCCCTCGATGCCATGGGTGTCCGCCAGCCAGTCCAGCATCATCGCGGCCGACAGGATCATCGCGGTCGGGTTGGCCTTGCCCTGCCCCATGATGTCGGGCGCGGTGCCGTGGCAGGGCTGGAACACGGCTTGGCGATCGCCGATGTCGGCCGACGGCGCCATGCCCATGCCGCCGACGAGACCGGCGGCGAGATCGGACAGGATATCGCCGAACATGTTCTCGGTGACCAGAACGTCGAAATCCCACGGCCGCTTCACCAGCATGAGCGCGCAAGCATCGATGTAGAGGCGGTCCGTCTTCACGTCCGGATGAAGTTGAGCGACCTCGTCGAAGATCTTACGGAAGTAGGCGAAGGCCTTGAAGACGTTGGCCTTGTCGACGCAGGCTAAAGTCCCCGAGCGGCCGCGCGCGCGGCGCCGGGCGGCGAGCTTGAAGGAGAAGTTGAACAGCCGCTCGGATGTCTTGCGGGTGATGACGAGGGTCTCGCGCGCCTCCTCATGTGTCACGACACCTTTGCCCATCGAAGCGAACAGGCCTTCGGTGGACTCGCGGATCACGACGAAGTCGATGCCGCGCTCGGCGGCGCCGACGATCGGACTCGGCACGCCCGGGATCAGCCGCGCCGGCCGCACGCCGGCATAAAGGTCGAAATGGAAGCGCAGCTCGATCTGCGGCGCGATCTCGGTGTTGTCGGGATAGCGCACCGACGGCAGCCCGCAGGCGCCGAGCAGGATCGCGTCCGCCTCTTCGCACAGCCGGATCGTGGAGTCGGCGATCGAGACGCCGGTCGCGAGATAGTTGTTCGCGCCGGCCTGGGCCTCGGTGAACCGGAACGACAGGCCGGCCTTGGCCTCGACCTTGCGCAGCACTTCAAGGGCCGGCGCCATGACCTCCGGCCCGATGCCGTCGCCGGGGAGGACTGCGATGTGAAGTGCGTTGGTCGAGGGCATGCTTTTTTCTTCGTCACACGAGGGATTTAGCGCCGGTCATTGCGAGCGAAGCGACTTGTCCGCCTTAGCCCGAAGGGCGACGGCGGAAGCAATCCAGGGCCCAGGTTGAGACTCTGGATTGCTTCGTCGCTTCGCTCCTCGCAATGACGATGGAGAGGGTGTGTCCTAAGGCGTCAGCACGGCGCGGCCGACCAGCTGACCCTTCTGCAACTCACGCAGGGCATCGTTGGCCTTGGCGAGCGGCATCGGCGTCACCGGGATCGGCGCGATGTGCTTGGCGCGGACGAGGTCGAGCAGCTCCTTCGTCTCGCGGAGGTTGCCGACATAGCTGCCCTGGATCGTCACCGCCTTGATCGGAATGAGCGGCAGCGCCCACGGCGCGCCGCCGCCGAACAGGCCGACGATGACGAGCTTGCCGCCCTTTGTCAGGCAGTCGAAGCCGAGCTGCGCGGTGGCGGCATTGCCGACCAGGTCGATGACGGCCCGGATCGGCTCGCCTGCGGCCTTGTTCAGTTGCTCCAGCGCGTCAGGCGCCTTGCCGTCGACCGCCGCCAGCGCGCCGGCCGCCAACGCCGCCTCGCGCTTGCGCGCGTCGATGTCGACCACGATCGCGCCCTTGCCGCCCATGGCCTTGAGCAGCGACAGCGCCATCAGCCCGAGGCCGCCGGCGCCGAAGATCACGATCGGCGTGTCGAAATCCTTCTCGACCTTCTTCAGCGCGCTGTAGGTCGTGACGCCGGAGCAGGCGTAAGGCGCGGTCGTCACCGGATCGAGCCCCTTGAGGTCGATCAGGTGGCGCGGATGCGGCACCGTCATGTGGTCGGCATAGCCGCCGTCGCAATAGACGCCGAGCGAGGCCGGCTTCAGGCACATGTTCTCGTCGCCGGCGAGACAGGTGGCGCACTTGCCGCAGCCGATCCAGGGATAGACCAGCACGACGTCGCCGACCTTCAACCCGCCCTTCTCCGCCTCGGTGACCTCCGGCCCGAACGCCACGATCTCGCCGGCGCTCTCATGGCCCATGGTCCGCGGCAGCGACACGCCGCGATCCTTGAGGGACAGCGGCTTGCGGCCGTGCCCGAGATCATAGCCGCCTTCCCAAATGTGCAGATCGCTGTGGCAGACGCCGGCCGCCTTCACCTTGATCAGCACCTGTTTGCCGAATGGCTGCGGTGTCGGCTCGTCGACCTCGGTCAGCGGCGCATTGAAATCGGTGACCTTGAAGCTCTTCATGGTTTCACTCCCGTAGTCCGGTGCGGGCGCGACCGGACGGCGCATCGACGGGACGAGCGGCGAGGCTGCGCGCGGCAACGTCGCCTTGGACCTCCTCCCCGGCATGAGCGCGTCCGGCTGGTCCGGACTGTTCTTGCGATATCGCGACATTGGCTGGAAACGCGAGGAGCGGCAAGGCTGCGCGCAGCATCTGCGGTCATGGCAGCCCTGCAGCGTTTTGCCTCAGCGAGCTCAAGGTTTTGCAGCGTCGCCTACGCCAGCTCCCCGCAGGACTTCCACGGTGTGCTCTCCGAGGCTTGCGGCCCGCGGGCCGGCCGCAACCTTCGCTTCCGACATCCGAAACGGCAGGTTGACGACCTTGAAGTTGCCGGCCGCATCCTCCACATCGGCCAGCGCGCCGCGATGCGCGATCTGCGGATCAGCCAGCGCATCGGCCACGCTGCGGTAGGCCGAACTTGGCACGCCGCCCGCATTCAATGCCTCCAGGCACTGGGCGACGTCGAGCCCGCGCGACCAGGCTTCCACGCCATCCATCAGCGCGCCCCAGTTTGCCCGCCGGTCGGAATATTTTGCGAATCTGGGATCATCGACCCAGTCCGGATGGCCGATCACGGTCATCAGGTTCTGGAACGTCTTCTCGCTGGCGATGGCGATCATCACATAGCCGTCGCGACACTCCGCCGGGCCGAAGGTCGGCCGCGACGGCTGCGCGACGGGAAATTGCGACCATTGGATCTCGTTCAGTGTCAGGCTCAGCATCGATTCCAGCATCGAGCAGTCGATGTGCTGGCCGCGCCCGTTGCGTTCGCGCTGATACAGAGCGGAGGCGATGGCGCCGAACGCGTAGGTCCCGGTGACGACGTCGGCATGATAGATGCCGCAATAATCGGGCCGGCTGCGCCCCGGCTGGTAGGCGAGATGCGCCATGTCGTAGCCCGAAGCCGCATGGATCACCGGGGCATAGGCCGGGAGTTCCGCCGATGGGCCGGTCTGGCCGTAACCCGAGATCGAGCAGTAGATCAGCCGCGGGTTCACCGCGCTCAAGGCCGCATAGTCCAGCCCGAGCCGCTGCATCACCCCAGGGCGGAAGTTCTCAACCAGGATATCGGCCGATGCGACCAGCCGACACACCGCGGCGACACCGTCGCGCGACTTGAGGTCGAGCACGACGCTCTTCTTGCCGACGTTGAGCTGACCGAAAGCGGTAGAGCAGCCATGACGCATCGGAGGCCGGGTGCGCATGGTTTCACCTTCGACTGACTCGATCTTGATCACCTCCGCTCCCATATCGGCAAGCATGCGGGCACAGTGCGGGCCGGCGATGGTGGTCGAGAAGTCGAGGACGCGCAGTCCCTCGAAACATCCTGTCAAACGGCTCTCATCGTTTCCCACTAGACTCACCCTGGCGGCTCCCTGGTTTGAACTCTTCTCGCTCGGCACCGAGGCCGAAGGTCCGCTTCGCCGTCGCTGATTCACGAAGTGTAAGCCATCGATCGTCGTGCAGGTGGTTTCTAGATCGAACCATTCGATGTCGAAAGCGTTTGGCGTTCCGCCGCGGTGCGGCAGCGCCTTTCTTCATGACTGAATTTGGACCTTTTCTTGCATAGGACGAACATGGGGCTTGATCGAGGACATCTCTTGCGGGTTCTGTTCGTTACGACCGAAATGGACGATTTCGTCCGGGTGGGCGGACTGGCTGCCGTTTCGGCGGCACTTCCCCGGGCGCTGCGCTCACACACCGACGTCAGGATCATGCTGCCCGGCTACCGGGACGTGATCGAGCAACTCACTCACATCGAGATCGTCGGGCACTGCGCGCCCCTGGCAGAGATGCCGGGCTGCGCGCTGGGACGGTCGTCGACCCGCGACGGCCTGCCGGTCTACGTCCTGCTCTGCGACGAGCTCTACGACCGGCCGGGCAACCCCTACGGCGACGAGAACGGGCAGGACTGGGCGGACAACGACATCCGCTTCGGCCGTCTCGCCGCCGCCGCCGCCGAGCTCGCGGCGGGCACGCTGGACGAGAACTGGGCAGCCGATCTGGTCCACGCCAATGATTGGCAGGCCGCATTGGTGCCGGCCTATCTGGCGTGGCGCGGGGTCGACGTGCCGTCGATCCTGACCATCCACAACCTCGCCTATCAGGGCCTGTTCCCGCGCGAGTCGCTGCGCCGGATCGGCGCCCCCGAATCCTCGTTCCACATCGACGGTCTGGAGTTCTACGACAAACTGTCCTTTCTCAAGGGCGGTCTGGTCTATGCGTCGCATCTCACCACGGTCAGCTCGACCTATGCCCAGGAGATCACGACGCCCGAGCTCGGCTGCGGGCTGGAGGGCCTGCTCCGGCAGCGCTCCAATGCCGATGAGCTGACCGGCATTCTCAACGGCATCGACGAGAGCTGGGATCCCCGCTACTGCCAGCAGCTGGCGCAGCCTTTCGCCGCCGGCGACTGGAAGGGCAAGAAGGCCAATGCCGACTACGTCCGCAAGCAGTTCGGGCTGGCCGTGTCGCGCGGGCCGATGTTCGGCATCGTCGCGCGCCTCGTTCATCAGAAGGGCATCGACCTGGTGCTGGAAGCCGCCGACGAGATCGTCGGCGCCGGCGGCCAGATCGTGGTCACCGGCACCGGCGAGCCGTCCATCGAGCGGGCCCTGATGGAGGCCCACCGCCGCCGGCCGGACGCGATCGGGGTCGCCATCGGCTTCAACGATGCACAGGCGCGGCGCATCTTCGCCGGCAGCGACTTCACCCTGATGCCGTCGCGCTTCGAGCCATGCGGCCTGAGCCAGATGTATGCCCAGCGCTTCGGCTCGCTGCCGATCGGCCACCAGACCGGCGGCCTCGCCGAGACCATCACAGATGGCGAGACCGGATTCCTGTTCGAGAAGCCGTCGGCGGAATCCTTCCTCGGCGGGGTGAAGCGCGCGTTTTCGGCGTTCACCAGCACCGAACGGCTGAACGAGATGCGGCTGTCGGCGATGGCCCGCTCATTCAGCTGGAACCTGTCGGCCGCCTGCTACAACGCGCTGTACCGGAAGATGCTGGCGTCGTAGCCCGCTCCCGTAGCCCGGATGAGCGAAGCCACATCCGGGTTCATCTCATCCTGTCGAACAGGCCCCGGATATCGCTTCGCTCATCCGGGCTAGGGTCAAACAACAAAAGCCCGGACCTCGTCCGGGCTTTTTCTTGGGCGCTTGTAAAGGCCGGCTTCTTACGCTGCGCGGACCGCTTCCAGGAAGCTGCCGACCTCCCGCTTGAGGCGGTTGGAATCTCCAGCCAACGACTTGGCCGACGACAGCACCTCGGCGGAGGCCGAGCCGGTCTGCGAGGCGCCGCGCTGCACGTCCGTGATGTTGGACGAGACCTGCTGGGTGCCGTGGGCCGCCTGCTGCACGTTGCGCGAGATTTCCTGCGTTGCCGCGCCCTGCTCTTCGACCGCCGCCGCAATGGCTGCTCCGATCTCGGCAAGCCGCTCGATCGTCGAGCTGATCGCCTGGATCGAATTCACCGATTCCTGCGTCGCGGCCTGCACGCCCGAGATCTGCTGTGAGATCTCCTCGGTCGCCTTCGCCGTCTGTTCCGCGAGCGCCTTCACCTCGGTCGCAACCACCGCGAAACCGCGGCCGGCGTCGCCGGCGCGCGCCGCCTCGATGGTGGCGTTGAGTGCGAGGAGATTGGTCTGTCCGGCAATGCTGTTGATGAGCTCGACGACGTCGCCGATGCGGGCTGCGGCCTGCGACAACTCGGCGACGCGCCCATTGGTCTGGCGCACTTGCTGCACGGCGTCGCCGGCCATGCGGGCCGACGCCTGGACCTGACGGCTGATCTCGGTCACCGACGAGGAGAGCTCCTCGGTGGCGGAGGCGACCGACTGAACGTTGGCGGACGCTTCCTCCGACGCAGCCGCCACCACCGTGCTGAGCTCCTGCGAGCGGCTAGCGGTGTTTGTCAGCATATCCGCCGACGTCTCGAGGCCCGAGGCCGCCGACGACACGGTGTTGACGATGTCGGCGATCGTCGACTCGAAGTTGCGCGTCAGCGCATCCAGCCGCTGGGCCCGATCGATCTGCGCCTGCGCGTCGCGCTGCGCGGCCTCGTCCGAGGCCTTCTTGGCGATCAGCGCGTCCTTGAAGATCTTCAGGGCGCGCGCCATCGCGCCGATCTCGTCCTTGCGGGACTCGTTCGGAATGTCGGCGCTCAGCTCGCCATTGGCGAGGCGCAGGGTCACGCCGGTCAGCCCGACCAGCGGGCCGATGACGCCGCGGACGACGCCGATGACCACGGCGACCGACACGATCGCCACCAGCAGCAGAACGCCGAGCGCGATGAACAGCCGCAGCCGCGCCGCGCCGATCGCCTGATCGATGGCCTGATGCGCGGACTTCAGCGCCGCATCGCGCAGCACGATGACGTTGTTCAGCATCGGCGTGGTCCAGCGGCCCCATTCCTCAGCCGTGACCGGCGACGGCTGTCCGTCGCGCCCCGCCGTGACGATCTGACGGTAGCGCTGTTCGCCAGCACCCATCAGGGTCGTGCGCACGTGCTCCAGCGCGGCGGACACCTCCGGCGTATTGCGAACGCTGCGCGCCGCGAGCTCGATCTGCTGCCACAGCAGGGTCACCTGTCCGCTCTGCTCGGTCACCTCGGCAAGACGCGCCGGGGTCCAGCTGACGTTCTGGATGAAGAAGCGCAGCACGGCGGAGCGCGCGCCGTTGATCGTGCGCATCGATTGCGACAGCTGCGCAAGCTGGGCCGAAGGCAACAGGTTCTCGACCTCGCCGCCGGCCCCCGACAGCTCGATCGCGGTCTCGTCGATGGCGGCATTCAGGGACTCGGCCGCCCGACCGAGGCCATCCGTGGTCGTCGCCTGGATGTTCGCCGGACGTTGCGCGGCCGGAAGCGGTACAGCGTTGCGCGCCGCCGAACGGACGCCACGCAGTGTCGTCGCTGCGGCATCGATGTTGGTGGTCGGCAGGCCCGCAACTTGCGCGGCGGTCTTGGCCCGTGCCAACGACTCGTCCGTCGTGGCGATGGCCTTGTCGAGCTTGGCGACATCATCCGCCGACGCGGACCCGGCCGCCGCGAGCAGATTCCACTGGCCGCGCTCGAGCGGGATCTGCGCATTGACCTTCAGTGCCAGCTCGAAGGCGTCCAGAACCTGCTCCGCCCGCTCGCGCTTGCGCAAGTCGCCCCACCCGCTCCATGCGAGCGCAAAGGCGAAGGCCATCGCGAAGAAGCCGGTCAGCAGATTGCCGGCAAGAATTTTCCATTTGAGACTGACCGCACCGGTCTCCGGCTTGATCGTCTCATTCTGCAGCACCGAGCGCTCGGACATCGGCCGTTCCCAATCAAATATCGCTGCCCGGCCGGTCACGCTCGCGTCGGCCGATACGCGCTGGCGCAGCGGCCTCCGGCGACGTCCCCGCGCGGTCGGCAAACACGAATCGCGGCGATGCTGCCGCGCCATAATGATTAAGAACGAATGGCGACTAATCCCTTAAACTGAGCTGATCCGAGCGGTATCGGAATGCCGCGATACCGCGCCAATCGGATCGACTCGGCCCATCGGGCCCTCTACTCCGCAGCCGCTGCAAGCGTCACCGAGGGATCGTGCAACACCACGCCGGAGAGCGGATCGTGCTCGCCCGACCAGGGCCTGCGCTGCAGGACCGATCGCGTGTGCTGATAGCCCGCAGTCCAGCGCGCGATGATGCCTCGCTCGGTGAAATCGATATCCTTGGTATGGCTCTCGCGAGCGAGTTGCGGGGCCAGCAGCCGGACGACATGCATCCGCGTCTGGCAACCGTGACTGACAAGATCGCGGATCGCCGGATCATTGCGGGCCGACTCCGGCAAATGAACCGCAAGCTGATTGATGATATGCCGCAGCCGATGCGTCTGCTGCTGGCGCGCGATATGGCTCGAGATCCGGCTCGAATATTGCGCGTCCTTGTGGCGGTTGAACACCTCCGCCATGGTCGTCGGCTCGGCTCCCTCGGGATTCCACAGATGCACGGCGAAGATCAGCGAGTCCTTTCGCGGATTGTCGTCGAACACGACCTCGGTCGGCGTGTTCGACAGGATGCCGCCGTCCCAATACAGTTCGCCATCGATGCGAACTGCCGGAAACGCGGGAGGCAGCGCGCCCGATGCCAGGATGTGGCGGACATCCAGCACCTCGTCGCGACTGTCGAAATAGCGCATCCGGCTCGTCCTGACATGCGCCGCCCCGACCGTGAGGCGTAGACCGCCATTGTTGAGACGATCGAAGTCGACGAGCTCCTGCAGCGTTTCGCGCAGCGGAGCGGTCGAGTAATAGCCGGCCTGCTCGGCACCGAGCGGATAGGACTCCCCGGCATGCGCCAGGGCGTTGGGACGGAAGAAGCCCGGAATCCCATGCGTCACGGTCGTCCAATAGGACAGCCGCTCGTTGAAATCCGGAAAGGCCGTGCGCACTGTCCAGGCTGGCCGCCGGTGCATCCGCTTCCAGAACTCCCGCAGCCGCGTCATGCGCTCCTGCACCGGGCTGCCGGCGATGAGAGCGGCATTGATGGCGCCAATCGATGTCCCGATCACCCAGTCCGGCTCCAGACCAGCCTCGTGCAGCGCCTGATAGACGCCGGCCTGGTATGAACCGAGCGCACCACCGCCCTGCAGGACGAGAACCACCTGCCCAGGCAGCCTGCTGCGATCGATCATCGCGCACATCGTGTCGTCGACGTCGGCCATGTCTCCCTCCTCATGTCTCCCTCCTGATGCATTGTCCTGTTCGCAGTTTTCCCGTCGCTGTTACATCGCCCAACCGTCAATGTGCGGTCCAACCACCATCGACCGGCAGGGCAACACCGGTGATCGATGCGGCGGCATCGCTGGCGAGAAAGACGGCGAGCGCACCGATCTCCTCCACCGTTGCAAAGCGCTTGTTCGGCTGTTGCGCCAGCAGGACATCGCGGATGACCTGATCGCGGGAGATGCCGTGCGCCCTGGCCTGTCCGTCGATCTGCGCCTCGACCAGCGGCGTGTAGACGTAGCCTGGACAGATCGCATTGCAGGTGATGCCGATCTCGGCCGCCTCCAGCGCCGCGACCTTGGTCAAGCCGATGATGCCATGCTTGGCAGCGACATAGGCCGATTTGAACGGCGACGCGACGAGGCCATGCGCCGAGGCGATGTTGATGATGCGACCGAAGCTATTCCGCCGCATCGACGGCAGTGCCAACCGCATCGTGTGGAACGCCGACGAGAGATTGACCGCAACGATGGCGTCCCACTTTTCGACGGGAAACTGCTCGAGCGGCGCGACGTGTTGAATGCCGGCGTTGTTGACCAGGATGTCGATACGGCCAAATTCCTGCAGGGTACCGGCCATCATGCGCGCGATCGCTTCCGGCTGCGTCATGTCGGCCGCAGCATAGCCGGTGCGAACACCGAACTCCGCAGCGATCTGCGACCTGATGCGGCCGATCTCCTCGGGAGCTCCGAAGCCGTTCAGCATGACGTGCGCCCCGGCACCGGCAAGTGCCTGCGCAATCCCCAGACCGATGCCGCTGGTCGAGCCGGTGATCACCGCCACCCTGCCGGACAACGGAGGTAATGTGGATCGGGCTTTCAGTGAATCTACAGCCATGGCGTCGCCTTCGTCCGAGCAGTTGAGCCCCGTGCCTGCACAAATTGCCGGGCCGCCATGACCAATGGAAATGCCGTTTGGCTCACCACACGATAGGTGTTCGCTATCGCAATCGCTGGTGCCAAGCCCCGCTTGGTAGGATATTGCACCCGGGGACGTCGGCCCGATCGAACGGAGCACCTCGATGGAAATGCATCAGGTTCGGTATTTTCTTGCCGTTGCCCGGCTGCTGCACTTCACGCGCGCGGCCGAGGAATGCAACGTGACGCAGCCGTCGCTGACGCGTGCGATCAAGCAGCTCGAAGCCGAGCTCGGTGGCGACTTGTTCCGGCGTGAGCGGCCGGCCGCGCAACTCACCGAGCTCGGCCAGCGCATGCATCCACTGCTGAAACAATGCTACGAGGCTGCCGTTGGCGCGCGAACCCTCGCCTCGTCCTTCAAGAGCGGAGAGCTCGGCACGCTCCGGATCGCGCTCGCCGACTCGGTCGACCTTGCGCTGCTGATCCCGCTGCTCGATCAGCTGCAGCGCCAGTTCAACCAGCTCGAGCTCAGGTTTCTACGCGGCAGCAGCCGCATGATCGCAGAGCATCTGAAGAGCGGCGAAGCGGAGCTCGGCATCGCCTCGGAGATCGACGAGACCTGGGATCGGCTGGATGTCTGGCCTCTCTTCACGGAGGACTTCGCGCTCGCCGTGAGCAGCCGGCACCGGCTGGCCGGGCAGGATCCGATCGCGATCGATGATCTGGGCGGTGACGCGTTGCTGTGCCGCAACTATTGCGAACATGCGGACAGGTTGCGCACGCTGCTCCGCGAACGCGGCGTCGACCTCGGACGAACTCATGATGTCCACTCCGAACGCGACCTGATCGCGCTGATGGAAGCCGGGGTCGGCATCGGTGTGGTGCCGCAAACGACCACGCTGCCGGAGACCCTGCATCGGGCCACCGTCGACGGACTCGACGTGCGGCGCACCGTTCATCTCTACGGTGTTGCTGGCCGTGAACGCACGGCGGTTGCCTCGACCGTGATGCGCATGCTGCGCGGCAGGAACTGGCAGGAATGGCTCGCTCAGCTGTCCTGAGCCGCGGCCTGGCGAAGCGCTTCGACCAGATCGTCGATCTCCATCCGCTTGCGGAAATCGGGATCGACGAAGCGCGCCTTTACGAGACCGTCACGCCCGACCACGAAGGCAGCCGGAATGGGCAACACCCAGCCGTCATTGCCGTGGAAGCTCGCCAGGTCCTGGTGCGCCAGTAGTTGCTGGATCTCACGACCAAGCCAGATCGCGAGGTTGAGCGACAAGGCATAGCCGTTGTCGAGATCCGTCAACACAGGGAAGGTGGCGCCGGCGTCCGATTTGAACTGCTGCGTGAACGCCTGCAGCTCCGGCATGATCGCGACGATCGCGCCGCCCGCGGCGTCGATGCGCTCCTGCGCCTTGATCACCGCGCGAACGTTGAGCCGGCAATAGGGGCACCAATGGCCGCGGAAGAACATCACGGCGACCGGCCCCCGGACGAGGCAGGATTGCAGGCTCACCAGCCGGCCAGCCTCATCGGGCAGGACGAATGGCGGCATCGTCTCACCGGGCCGCGGCGCAGTCTCGCCGCCGCCGTTGTCTCCGAGCCGCGCCACCAGGCGGTCGACGGCGGACGCGTAGGCCGGAAAGATCTCGCGACCCGCAGCGGCATAGGCCTCGAGCTGCTGACGCAGGGTGCCCTGCATCTCCCTGCATTGCAGGAAGGCCTGTCTGAGCCGCTCGGCATCCGCGGGTGAAAGCACTGTCATGAGCAGCTCCGGCAGGTTCAGGACCCCAACCATGATAGTTTCCCGGGCAAGCCGACCACAAGGGCGGCCTGCCCGACCGTCGCGCTCAGGGCCGATAGAAATTGCCGGTGGGATCGAGCATGCCGGACGCCGAATAGAGCTGCCCGTCGCTCATGAAGAAGACGGTGTTGTTCGGCACCTTCCTGGCGTGGCGCATCATGGCCCGATGATTGGCGTCGCCGGCGGCCATCGTCATCATGCTGGTCTTGCCGGCGCTGTAGACATAGGCCATGCCGGGCGCGAGATCGAGACCGCCTTGCGCGATGGCTGCGGTGGCAGAGACCGCGACCACGGCCGCGGCGATCAAGGTCTTGGACAGGCGGGTCATGGATATCTCCTCCTCATGAATGCTGTCGCCCGTCATCGGGCGTCCGCATTACAAGCGCGACCTGCTCTGCTTGAGAAATGCCGTTGTCCAATCGCGAGGATAGCGTCCGCCTATCGATAGCGGCGGTCTATCGGCTCCAGAGAAAGGATGCATTTCCATCATGTCCCCTGCTCCCCGATGGTGCGCCTCGCGATGCCCGCTCGGCGCGGGCCGCTGTTCCATCAGAGGAGACAATGACATGTTGAGGCAGATCGCACCTACACGCGCGCGCCGCCTGAGCGCTGCTTTCGTCCTGGCCGTTGCTACGACGGTGATCGCGGCGTCCGGCGCCCGCGCCGGCGAGTGTCCGGCCGACAGGATCAAGGCCGGCGTACGTGAGAAAGCCGACGTCAAGGCGGTCGGCGTTACCGACGTCACGCTTGGCGCGATCGATCTCGCCAAGCAGCCCGCCAATATCAAGGACCGCGAGTTGCGCTTCCGCAAGCTGACCATCGCGCCCGGCGGCATCGTGCCGTGGCACAGCCATGACGATCGCCCGGCGCTGATCTTCGTTCAGCAGGGCGAGATCATCGAATATGCCAGCAACTGCGCCGAGCCGATCCTGCACAAGGCCGGCGATCTGAGAGCCGAGGTGTTCGGCACGTCGCATTGGTGGAAGAACGACGGCAAGGAGACGGTCATCCTCTATGTCGGCGACGTTCGCAAGGATCCGCACGATCACAACATGTAGATCGCGGGCCTCCGCCAGCCGCCTTCGGATCGCCCCCTTCAGGCAGGCGATCCGGATACGGCCGCGTTGCCTGTGGAGCCGAGGAGATTGCCATGACGGATCTGTCCGCACGGTTGCCGATTGGAGCCGCCGATGTGAATGCACGAAGGGCGGCGCGGCGCGCGGTCCTGGTCGGCCTGCTCGCCTTTTTCAGCCTCGTCGATCTGTTCGCGGCGCAGGCGATGCTGCCGGTCCTCGCGCGCTACTATCAGGTCAGCGCGGCCGAGATGGGGCTTGCCGTCAACGCCTGCACGCTGGGAATGGCGATCGCGAGCCTGGTCATCGGCCTGCTCAGCCCGCTGATCGATCGCCGGATCGGCATCGTCGCCAGCCTTGCCCTGCTCGCCGGCTTCACCGCCTTGCTCGGCAGCGCGCCCGACCTGACGGTGTTCGCAGGCTTGCGCATCCTGCAGGGCCTGTGCATGGCCTCGGCGTTCGCCCTCACCCTTGCCTATCTCGGCGAGCAGTGCACCGCCAGCGAGGCCGGCGGCGCCTTCGCGGCCTATATCACCGGCAACGTCGCCAGCAATCTGGTCGGGCGCCTGCTCTCGGCCGGTCTCACCGGTGCCCTGGGCCTCAAGCCGACCTTCTACGTCTTCGCCGCGCTCAATGTCTGCGGCGCCCTTCTCGCCGCATTCGCGGTCGGAGGCGCGGCCATGCGTGCGCAGGGAACGATGCGGCTGCGCGGCGGGGCCATCGCCGATCACCTGCGCGACCACCGCCTGCGCGCGGCCTTCGGCGTCGGCTTCTGCGTCCTGTTCGCCTTCATCGGCGCCTTCACCTTCGTGAACTTCGTGCTGGTGCGGCCGCCGTTGTCGCTCGGCATGATGGAGGTCGGACTGGTGTATTTCGTCTTCCTGCCCTCGATCGTCACCACGCTGCTCGCCGGCCGGACGGTCGCAAGGATTGGCACACAGGGCGCGATCTGGGGCGCACTCGCGACCGCAGGCCTCGGCCTCGTCCTGATGCTGTCGTCACGGCTCGGGGCGGTGCTGGCCGGCATGGTGCTGGTCGGCGCGGGCACGTTCTTCGCCCAGGCCGTGACCACAGGTTTCGTCGGAAAGACCGCCGCCCACGATCAGGGCGTTGCAAGCGGTCTTTACCTCGCCAGCTATTTCGCCGGCGGCATCATCGGAACGGCCGTGCTCGGCCAGTTGTTCGACCGGTTCGGCTGGACGGCTTGCGTGGCAGGCATCGCCGCCGCGCTCGCGGTCGCGGGATACCTGGCGCGTCGGATGACGCTGCCAGGCGTTCAGGACCGGCTCGGCGCGGCCTCGGGCTGAGCCGGCGGGGCCTGCTCATCATCGTCGGCGATGGCGCGCCAGGCCGCCCCTTCGAGATCCTCATACTGGCCGCTCTTCAGCGACCAGAGAAAGCCGACCAGGCCGGCAAGGCCGAGCGCCAGAGCGAGCGGGACGAGAATGATCATCACTTCCATGACGCGGCCTCCCCGGCCACCTTGCGGGCACGCAGCGCATTCAGCATGACGATGATCGACGAGCCGGACATCGCGGCTGCCGCGATCAGCGGGGTGACGACGCCGCTGATCGCCAGCGGCACCGCCAGGGCGTTATAGCCGACTGCGAGCCACAGATTCTGCCGCATCAGATGCAGCGCCTTGCGCGCGTAGTCGATCGCGGCCAGCACCGGCGCCAGGGGACGACCGAGGAAGACGAGATCCGCGGTGGCTTGGCTCAGATGCGCGGCCGAGATCGGCGACATCGAGACGTGCGCGGCGGCGAGCGACGGCGCGTCGTTCATGCCGTCGCCGACCATCATGACCTTGACGCCCGCGCGCTTCAGCTCCTCGATGCGCGCGATCTTGTCGGCCGGCGTGACGCCGGCGCGCCACTCGCCGATGCCGAGCGCCTTGGCGGCCGCGGCCACCGCCGCCTCGCGATCGCCCGAGAGGATCTCGACCTTGATGCCGCGCCGCTGCAGGCCGGCGACGATCTTGGCGGCGTCGGGGCGCAAGCCCTGCCGCACCGAGAACAGGTACTTGCTGTCGCCGCGGCTGAAGGCCACCACCGAGGCCTCGGGATCGACGCTGCCGGTCTGCGCAACCAGCGCCTCGGCGCCGCAGAAGGTTGGACGTCCCAGCCTGATCTCGACGCCGTCGACGACGGCGCGGACACCCTGGCCCGGCTCCTCGACCGCGCCCATCAGCGGCGACCGCGCATTGGCGGCCTGTGCCACCGCCGCGGCCACCGGATGATGGCTCGACAGCGCGAGCTGGCCGGCCAGCGCGAACACATCTGCAGGGATGTCGGCGGCGTTGACGACCTCGAGCTCCGGCAGCGTCAAGGTGCCGGTCTTGTCGAAGATGACGTGATCTGCCTCGGCGAGGCGCTCGATCGCATCGCCCGCATTGAGCAGCACGCCGGACTTGAACATCGCGCCCGACGCCACGGTCTGCACGGTGGGAATCGCGAGCCCGAGGGCGCAGGGACAGGTGATGATCAGCACGGCAATGCCGGTGACGATGGCGTCATGCCAGCTCGCGCCCATCAGCACCCAGCCGAGCACGGTGAGCGCCGCTGTCGCGTGCACGACCGGCGCATAGAGCCGCGAGGCGCGGTCGGCGAGGCGCATGTAGCGCGAGCGGGCCTGCAGCGCGTTGTCGAGCAGGCGCGTGATCTCGGCGAGCAAGGTGCCCTCGGCCGCGGCCGACACCCGGACGCGCAGCGTGCCGGAAATGTTGAGCGAACCCGCATAGACCGCGGTACCCTGCTCGGCCGGCACGTACAGCGTCTCGCCGGTGATCAGGCTCTGGTCGATCTCGGAGCGGCCCTCGACCACGACGCCATCGACGGCGCAGCGCTCGCCGGGTCGCAGCAGCACGAGATCGCCGGCGCGAACGGCGGCGACCGGTACCTCCGAAATCTCGTCGGGGCCGATGAACTTGGTCGCGGTCTCCGCCTTCAGCGCGGCGAGATTGCCGGCGACCGCGCGAGTCCGCCGCCGCATGTTCTGGTCGAGATAGCGGCCGACCAGCAGGAAGGTCAGCAGCATGATCGCGGCGTCGAAATAGGCGTGCTCGGCGTGGTGGAAGGTCTCGACGACCGACATGCCCAGCGCCAGGATCACGCCGATGCAGATCGGCACGTCCATGTTGACGTTGCCGCTCTTGAGCGCGCGCCATGCCGAACGGAAGAACGGCTGGCCGGCATAGGCCGCGGCCGGCAATGCGATGACGGCCGACAGCCAGTGGAAGAAGTCGCGCTGCTCCGGCAGCATGTCGCTGACATTGCCGGACCACACCGGGATCGACAGCATCATCACGTTCATGGTCGCGAACGCGGCGACGCCGAGACAGCGCAGCAGGAAGCGCGATTCCTCGGCCTCGGTGGCCTCGGCGCTTGCCTTCTCGAACGGATAGGCCTTGTAGCCGAGTTCGGCGAGGCGGTCGATGAACTTGGCCGGATCGAGCGTGCCCTGCTTCCATTCCAGCGCGACGCGGCGGTCGGTCAGGTTGACCCGCGCGAGCGTCACGTCGGGCAGTGCCGAGAGGCCGCGCTCGATCTTGGCCATGCAGCCGGCGCAGCTGACACCCTCGACCGCGAGGTCGATGTGCTTCAGGCCGGCGCCGAGATCCTTGACGTAGTGGGAGAAGTCACGCGTCACATGCATGATCGGAAGTCCCTTCAGTTCAGCAGCACGCGGTTCTTCGACATGAACAGGCGGCGGCCGCTGGAATCACCTTCGAGCACGAGGTCCCACTGGCCCGGCGCGATCGCCTCCGCCGTGCCGCGATAGATGCCGATGCCGACCTCGGCGAGGGCGACGTCCTGATCCGCGCGCTTGTCGGCCGGACGCTCGAGCCGGCCCTGGAAGGTCAGGCCCGAGACGGGATTGCCGCTTGCGTCGCGCGCGTTGACCTGCAGGATGGCGGCGCCGCCGGCGCTACGCTCGATATGCGCCTCGACCTGCCAGCGCCGCGCCTCCTGGGCGCGCGCCGCCGCGATCTCCTTCTCGTAGCCGAGGCTGGCGCTGTAGGCGCTGTCGACCTCGGTGCCCGGCAGGGTCGAGATCGCCATCTTCATCATGTAGACGTTGACGCCGATCACGGTCCCGAAGAAGGCGAGGAGCATCGCGAGCACCATGCCTCCGGTCAGCTGGAAAGAAGGATTGGAACGGCTGGCCATTGACAGGCTCCTTAGCTCTACGGGCTGACGAAATTGTCGGTGGCGGAGGCGACGACGCCGAGACCGATATCCGTCACATGGAACTTCACTGGGATGGACTTCGCGGGATTGTTCTCCTCGGGAGCGGTCACCAGGAGGCGCAGCTCCTCGGTCTGGTCGCGCCCGATCACGATCATAGGCCGGTCCGGCGTCACCGAATCCGCACCGACGACGTGGACGGTCGAATTGGCAGGCCCCTCGATGTCGATGGCGATGACGCGATCGAAGCCGTGCTTGTTGAGGACGCGCACCGTATAGGCATTGCGGATCGAGCCGTCGGACAGCTTGATCGCGATCGGATTGCGATCGTGCAGCACGTTGACCTCGAGCAGCGACCGGGTCGCGAGCTTGTAGACCATGGCGCCGCCGACCACGGCGATGATCGCGGCATAGACGATGGTCCGCGGGCGCACGAGCTTGTAGATCGGCGGCTTGCCTTCCTGCCGACGATGGATGTTGATGTCGTTGTCATAGCCGATCAGCCGCGTCGGGCGGCCGATCTTGGTCATGACGGTATCGCAGGCGTCGATGCAGAGGCCGCACTGGATGCAATCCATCTGGGCGCCGTCGCGGATGTCGATGCCGGTCGGGCATACCGCCACGCATTGCTTGCAATCGATGCAGTCGCCGGCCGGCTGGCCGAGCGCCCGCAATTCGGCGGCCTTCTTGACCGACATGCGGCTCTCGCCGCGGTCATAGCGGTAGGTGACGTTGAGCGCCCATTCGTCGGTCAGCGCCGCCTGGATGCGCGGCCACGGGCACATATAAACGCAGACCTGCTCGCGCATGAAGCCGGCGAGCGTGTAGGTCGTCGCGGTCAGGATCGCGATCCAGACATAGGCGAGCATCGGCCCCTGGAAGGTGATGAGATCCTTCACGAGCGTCGGCGCATCGCTGAAATACAGCACCCAGGCGCCGCCGGTCCACCACGCGATCATCAGCCAGATCGAATGCTTGAGCACGAGCTCCGAAATCCGCTCCAGCTTCATCGGGTCGCCGGAGGCATCCTTCTTCATGCGCTCCCGCCGGTCACCCTCGATCAGGCGCTCGACGGCATAGAACAGGTCGGTCCACACTGTCTGAGGGCACAGATAGCCGCACCAGATACGGCCGCCGATCGCGTTCATCAGGAACAGGCCGATGGCGGCGATGATCAGGAGGCCGGTGAAGTAGTACACCTCCTGCGGCCACAGCTCGATGAAGAAGAAATAGAAGCGGTGGTTCGGGAAGTCGATCAGCACCGCCTGGTCGGGCGCGCCGAGGCCGCGATTCCAGCGCACGAACGGCAGGAAATAATAGACGCCGAGGCAGAAGCCCATCAGGCCCCATTTGATCCGGCGGAAAGTGCCCGAGACGCTCTGGGGATAGACCTTCTTGTGCGCAGCATAGAGCGGACCGTAATCGTCCACGGGCTGCAGGTCCTGAGGCTTCAGGTCGTCCGGTCTTACCGTCTGGTTCATGGCTGGCGGATCATGGCTGGGGGGTCTTCTCGCAGTTGCGGCCGAAGGTATGTCCACCTCCGGCCGCTCAGTTGATCCAGCTCAATCGAAGGGAAAGTTCCGTTGGATTTCCGTTACTTTCCGCCACCCAGCGAGTGGACATAGACCGCCATCGCCTTGATCGTGGTCGGGTCGAGACGGCCCTCCCAGGCCGGCATGACGCCGGCGCGACCATTGGTGATGGTCTCGATCAGGGTCGCCTCGTCGGAGCCGTACAGCCAGATCTTGTCGGTGAGGTTCGGCGCGCCGAGCTCCGGATTGCCCTTGGCGTTGTCGCCATGGCAGGCCGCGCAGTTCTCGGCGAAGACCTTGGCGCCGGCCTTGGCGTCATAACCCGGCCGGGTCGGCAGGCCCGCCAGCTCCCGAACGTAGTTGGCGACCGTGACGATCTCCGCCGGCTTCAGGACACCGTCCTTGCCGAAGGCGAGCATCTGGCCCTCACGCGTCTTCGGGTGACCCGAGCGCACGCCGTACAGCAGGGTCTGCTGGATCTGCTCCAGCGAGCCGCCCCACAGCCAGTCGTCGTCGTTCAGGTTCGGGAAGCCCTTGGCGCCGGCCGCGCCGGTCCCGTGGCAGGCGGCGCAATTGTCGCCGAACACCGTCTTGCCCTTGGCGCGCGCCAGGGCCAGCATCGCCGGATCCTTCTCGATGTCGGCGAGCGAGGCGGTCGCGAGCGCGGCCATCTTGGCGCCGCGGATCTTCTCGAGATTGGCAAGCTCGACCGCCACGTCCGCACGGGACGAGTAGCCGAACAGGCCCTGGGTGTTGCTGGAGATGGTCGGCCAGGCCGGATACACGATCCAGTAGCCGATCGCCCAGACGATGGTGATGTAGAAGGTGATCACCCACCACCGCGGCAGCGGGGTGTTGAGCTCCTTGATGCCGTCCCAGGCGTGGCCGGTGGTGGGGGTGCCGGAGACACTGTCGACTTCGGTATGGTCAGCCATGATGAATTAATCCTCCCGCAACGGCATGCTCGCCGCCTCGTCGAAAGCGGCCTTGTTGCGAGGCCAGAGGGCATAGGTCACGATCGCGATGAAGATCGCGACGAAGATCGGGGTCCACAGCGTCGTCACGAGTGACGACGCGATGTTTTCGACTGCAATGATGGGCTTCATGATGTTCGCCTCTGATCTCAGCGCAGATTGGCTTTTTCGTTGTAGATCTTGAAGTCGACCAAGGTGCCGAGCATTTGCAGGTACGCTACCAGCGCATCCATCTCGGTCGGCGCACCCGCCTTGCCGTCGAAGTTGCGCACCACCGCCTTCGGATAGCGTTTGGTGAGCGCCTCGGCACCGGCACCGTCCGGATCGACCTGCGCCTTGAGGTCGGCGGCGGCGTTGGCGATCTGGTCGTCGGTGTAGGGCACACCCACCGCCCGCAGCGTCTTCAGGTGATCGGCGACGTTGTCGGCGTTCAGCTCGGTCTCCTTCAGGAAGGGATAGCCGGGCATGATCGACTGCGGGACGATGGCGCGCGGGTTGGTCAGGTGGGTGACATGCCAGTCGTCGGAGTACTTGTTGCCGACGCGGGCGAGGTCAGGACCCGTACGCTTGGAGCCCCACTGGAACGGATGGTCGTACATGCTCTCCGCGGCGAGCGAGAAGTGGCCGTAGCGTTCCACTTCGTCGCGCAGCGGACGAACCATCTGCGAATGGCAGAGATAGCAGCCCTCGCGGACGTAGATGTTGCGGCCGGCCAGCTCGAGCGGCGTATAGGGACGCACGCCGTCGACCGCCTCGATCGTGCTCTTCAGGTAGAAGAGCGGAGTGATCTCGACGAGGCCGCCGATCGCGATCACCAGCAGGATGCCGATGACCAGGATGATCGAGTTCTTCTCGAAGACTTGGTGTCGTTGCCAGAAAGACATGGTTGATACCTCACTCCGCCGGCTGAAGGGCGACGGGCGACTGAACTTCTTCCTCACCGACACGGACCGTCATCCAGAGATTGTAGGCCATGATGAGTGAGCCGATCAGGAACAGCGCGCCACCGGCGGCACGGATGATGTAGAAGGGGTGCATCGCCTCGACGGTCTCGATGAACGAGTATTCGAGGAAGCCGAGCGCCGTGTAGGACCGCCACATCAGACCCTGCAGGATGCCCGAGACCCACATCGCGGAGATGTAGAGCACGATGCCCAGCGTGGCCGTCCAGAAGTGCCAGTTCACGAGCTTGAGGCTATAGAGACCCTTGCGGTTCCAGATCCACGGCACCAGGCAGTACAGCGCGCCGAAGGAGACGAAGCCGACCCAGCCGAGCGCACCGGAGTGCACGTGACCGATGGTCCAGTCGGTGTAGTGGCTGAGCGAGTTGACCACCTTGATCGACATCATCGGACCTTCGAAGGTCGACATGCCGTAGAAGGCGACCGAGACGACCAGCATGCGCAGCACGGGGTCCGTCCGCAGCTTGTCCCACGCTCCCGACAGGGTCATCAGGCCGTTGATCATGCCGCCCCAGGAGGGCATCCACAGCATGATCGAGAAGGTCATGCCCAGGGTCTGCGTCCAGTCCGGCAGCGCCGTATAGTGCAGATGGTGCGGGCCGGCCCAGATGTAGAGGAAGATCAGCGCCCAGAAGTGGATGATCGACAGCCGATACGAGTAGATCGGACGCTCAGCCCGCTTCGGGATGAAGTAGTACATGATGGCCAGGAAGCCGGCGGTCAGGAAGAAGCCGACCGCGTTGTGGCCGTACCACCACTGGAACATCGCATCCTGCACGCCACCCCAGGCGATGTAGGACTTGGAGCCGAACAGCGACACCGGAAGCGCCGGATTGTTGCCGAGGTGCAGAACCGCGATCGTGACGATGAAGGCAAGATAGAACCAGTTCGCCACGAAGATGTGCGGCTCCTTGCGCTTGATGATCGTCGTCAGGAAGACCAGCAGGTAGACCACCCAGACGATCGTCAGCCAAAGATCCGAGTACCATTCGGGCTCGGCATACTCCTTGCCCTCGGTGACACCGAGCAGATAGCCCGTGCCCGCGATCAGGATGAAGAAGTTGTAGCCGATCACCACGAACCAGGGCGCGAGATCACCGGCGAGACGCACGCGGCAGGTTCGCTGCACGACGTAGAACGACGTCGCCAGCAGCACGTTGCCGCCGAAGGCGAAGATCACCGCCGAGGTATGCAGCGGCCGCAGGCGGCCGAAGCTGGTCCACGGCAGGTCAAAGTTCAGCGCGGGCCAGGCCAGTTGCGAGGCGATGATGAGTCCGACCGTGAAGCCGGCGATGCCCCAGAACATCGACATGAACGAGGCGAACTTGATCGGACCGAGATTGTAGTTCGGCCGACCATTGATCTCCTGCGGAGGCAGCTCGCGGCGCTCGAAGTAGCGGTTGAGGATGAAGAAGACGGACGCCGCGCTGGCGGCAGCCGCGAGCGAGGCGTGGAACGCGAAGGCCGTATCCAGTGCCTTCGCCGCAGCGAAGACGCACAGGAAGGCGGTGACGGCAAAAGTGAGCGACAAGCCACTTTCGCCGATGGTCATGGATTTTGTGGATGAGGACGCGCTCATGCGGAATCTCGCTGAAAGAACACGAGCCCAGCAACCACAATCGTTCACACGTGGAATTGATCGAAATCAACTTTGCGACCAGTTCGCCGGTAAACAGGCGGAGTGTTGCACGACGACGCGGTCCGACGCGGTTTCGCTCGCAGACACGGCGACGGCCGGCATGCAGCGATGCATGCCGGCCGTCATTAGACGTTCGTAGCAGGCTTCGGACTCAGCGCGCCGCGCTCAATCCTTGGCGGCAGCCGCCAGCGCTCGCACGATGTCCTCGCGCGCCACGATCCCGACCACGCGGTTGTCGGCATCGGTCACGGGAAGGCTGCGGATGCGATGCTCGACCATCAGTTGCAGCACGCGCGTCAGCTTCGTATCCGGCCTGACGTAGATGAACTCGGACGTCATCACGTCGGCGACCGTCCGGTTCATCAGGTCGCTGTAGCGCGGCAGCATCTGATTCGGCGTGAAGGCAAAGCATTTCAGCACGTCGAACTTGGTGACGATGCCGATCACCTCGTCGTTCTCGACGACGGGGTAGGTGTTGAAATCGTCGCGGTCGAACATCTCGCCGAGCTCGCGGATCGTCGTCTCCCGGGTCACGGTCGTGACGTTCCGCGTCATGTAGTTGCCGGCGGTTTCCTCGAGAAATCTATACAAGGCGGCAATCCTGTTCTCGAATGGAGCGGGTCGAATTTCAGTGCGACAGCAGAACGCAACGCTCGCTGCGCGTCATCAGATGCTCGGTGACCCCGCCGAGCACGAGCTCGCGGAATCGGGAATGGCCATAGGCGCCCGCCACGACGAGACCGGCCGAAACATCGGCGGCGACGGCGTCGAGCGTAGCCGCAACGTTGCGCCCCTGCCCCGGTTCCGCGACGCGCGCCGATGCGACGATCTTGTGACGGCCGAGCCATGCGACGACGTCCGCAAGATGCGCCGCGCAGGCGTCATATTCCGAGGCGGTTTCCGGGATCTCGGCGACCACGACGCCGCTCGCCTTGGCGAGCAGCGGCAGGGCATCGGTCAAAGCGCGGCGCGCCTCCGGCGTCTCCTTCCAGGCCACCAGCACGGTCCCGAGATCGAGGCTGCTGACGTTGTCCGGCACCACGAGCAGCGGGCGCCCGGCCTGCATGACGAGATCCTTGGGATTGGCGACCGCGAACGCATCGGACACCCCGGGCGGCACGCCGCCGGTGACGAGAATGTCGGCGGCACGGGCCTGCGCCAGCACGTAGCGCGCGGGGAAATCCACGGCGCTGCGCCAGCTCAACGACGCAGCCCGGTCACCCACTGCGGTGCGGAACTGCTGCTCGAGCTCGGCCAGTCGATTCCGCAGCGCGGCCTCACCCTGCTCGATCAGATCCTGCGCCTGCTCGCCGGTCGTGAAATACAGCGGCGGCGCGAATTCCGCGGCCGCCACGCCGATGACACCTGCGTCAAAGCGCGCCGCCAAGTCGGCCGCGACCTGAAGGCGGGCCTCATTCGGCTGACTGAGCGCAAGGCTCACCATGACAGTCGCGAACGTCATCCCGCCTCTCCAAACATTGCTTCCATGCAGCTCTTAGAGGTGAAATCACCTGCCGTGATGAGATAGATCAAGGTGCGGCGGTGAAGCACGGGCGGCAGGACACCGTTGGAACCCGGCCCAGGATCGGAGAAAGCCTTGAATTGTCGAACCAAAGTTTAAGTCGGGCCGGGTTGCAGGGGCGCAATCTGGTATAGGATACCGCGGTGGTCGGCCTCCCGGCCGCGGCGGCAACGGCGAATCGGACAACGGCGAATCGATCAAAGGCCTCGAATTGCGCGACTTCACCCACCCCTTCCCGGATGCATCCGCCAGGCTCGACGACGCTCCCGAGGACGCTCGGAGGCTGGGCTTCGGCGCGTGGGATCTCGATCTGGCCTCGGGCGAGTTCTACTGGTCGGTGACGACGCGGAAGCTGTTCGGCGTGGCGGCCGATCAGCCGGTGACCTACGGGTCCTTCCTGGCGCTGCTCGCGCCCGAGGATCGCGCGCCGGTCGAGGCGGCGATCGAGGATTCGCGCCATCGGAGCACCGGGTTCGACATGTCGTTCAAGGTGTCCGGCGGCGGCCACTGGATTCGCGTGCTTGCCGGCGTGGTCCCCGACGAGGCCGGCGCGCCGCATCATCTGCGCGGCATCGCCCTCGACATCGACCAGGAGAAGCGGCTGGAGGAGACGCTGCGGCTGCGCGAGCAGCATTTCCGCTCGATCCTGGACACCGTGCCGGACGCGATGATCGTGATCGACGGCAGCGGCACGATCCAGTTCTTCAGCTCCGCGGCGGAGCGGATGTTCGGCCTCACCGAGGCAGAAGCGGTCGGCCTTGACGTCAGCGAATTGATGCCCGAGCCGGACCGCTCGCGCCATGCCGGCTACCTCACCCGCTACCATGCCAGTCGCGAGCGCCGTATCATCGGCATCGGCCGCATCGTGACCGGCCGCCGCCGCGACGGCACGACATTCCCGATGCATCTGTCGATCGGCGAGATGCAGTCCGGCGGCAAGCCCTATTTCACCGGCTTCGCCCATGATCTCACCGAGCATCAGCAGACCCAGGCACGGCTGCGGGAACTGCAGTCGGAACTGGTCCACGTGTCGCGCCTCAGCGCCATGGGCGAGATGGCCTCGGCGCTGGCGCATGAGCTGAACCAGCCGCTCGCCGCGATCAGCAATTACATGAAAGGCTCGCGTCGGCTGCTGGCCGGCAGCAGTGATCCGAACACGCCCAAGATCGAGAGCGCGATGGACCGCGCCGCCGAGCAGGCGATTCGCGCCGGCCAGATCATCCGCCGTCTGCGCGATTTCGTCTCGCGCGGCGAATCGGAGAAGCGGGTCGAGAGCCTGTCGAAGCTGATCGAGGAAGCCGGCGCCCTCGGCCTTTCCGGCGCCCGCGAGCAGAACGTCCAGTTGCGCTTTCAACTCAATCCGGAGGCCGATCTCGTGCTCGCCGACCGGGTCCAGATCCAGCAGGTCCTGGTCAATCTGTTCCGCAATGGACTCGAGGCGATGGCTCATTCCGAACGCCGCGAGCTCAGTGCGACAAATTGCAGACTCAGCGACGACTTGATCGAGGTCTCGGTATCCGACACCGGAACGGGATTCCACGACGACGTCATGCCCAATCTCTTCAAGACCTTCTTCACCACCAAGGACACCGGAATGGGAGTCGGCCTCTCGATCAGCCGGTCCATCATCGAGGCCCATGGCGGGCGCATGTGGGCCGAGAACAACGAAGCGGGAGGCGCGACGTTCCGCTTCACCCTGCCCGCGGCCTCCACCAAGGTTGAGCACGATGGCTGAACGGGCCAAGGTCTATGTGATCGACGACGACGAGGCGATGCGGGATTCGCTCAACTTCCTGCTCGATTCATCAGGCTTTGACGTCACGCTGTTCGAGAACGCGGAGGTCTTTCTCGGCCGACTGCCGATGCTCCCTTTCGGCTGCGTCGTCTCGGACGTGCGGATGCCCGGCATCGACGGCATCGAGCTGCTCAAGCGCATGAAGGCCGCCGGCAGCAGCTTTCCGATCCTGGTGATGACCGGCCATGGCGACGTGCCGCTCGCGGTCGAGGCGATGAAGCTCGGCGCGGTCGATTTTCTGGAGAAGCCGTTCGAGGACGAGCGACTGGTCGCCATGATCGAAACGGCCATCCAGCAGGCCGAGCCGGCCGCGAAGAACGAATCGGTCACGCAGGACATCCTGGCGCGCGTCGCCAGCCTGAGCCCCCGTGAGCGCCAGGTGATGGATGGACTGATGGCCGGTCTCTCCAACAAGCTGATCGCGCGCGAATACGACATCAGTCCGCGCACCATCGAGGTCTACAGGGCCAACGTGATGACCAAGATGGGAGCGAACAGCCTCTCCGAGCTGGTGCGTCTGGCGATGCGCGCAGGCGCGCTGAAGGATTGAGCTAGATCAAGCTACCTTGACAGAATCGAGTGTTATCTTGCGCCTCGGTTCAACATCACATTCTCGCGGCACGTGCGATGTCGGCTCACACAAAACCTACGGTCTACGTAGCCGACGACGATGCTGACGTCCTTGGCTCGCTGCGCTTCCTGCTGGAGGCCGATGGCTTCGACGTGCGCACGTTTCGCAGCGGCACCGCGCTGCTCAAGGCCTCGGACCACGCGCCCGTCGACTGCTTCGTGGTCGACTACAAGATGCCGGAGATCAACGGCGTCGAGCTCGCCGAACGGTTGCGCAAGCAGGGGGCGACCGCGCCGGTGGTGCTGATCACGGGGCACTACGATGACCGGCTTGCGGCGCGCGCGGCGGCCGTCGGGATCCAGGATTTCCTGCTCAAGCCGCTGCTCGACGACAATCTGGTGAAGCGGATCCGCAAGGCGATCGCCAACGACCATTCGGGTACCGCCCAGCGCGTCTCCTGAGCGGGCCGGCTACGTATATCTACGTAAGGAACCCCCCTTAAGATAACGGCCGAAATGTCCTTAACGGGAGCCGCCGTGTACCACATCGCCATCCGCCGCAAGGAGATGGTCATGCTCAATCAGTCGATTACCAATTCGGTCGTCAGCACCAACGCCCCCCACGCCGTCCCCTCTGCTGTCGTCTCTCCTGCCGCCAATCCCTTTGCCGAGATCACCGGCCATGCCGGGCTCATCGCCAGCGAGTTCTCCTACAAGAAGGACGAGGAGATCTATGGCGAGGACGAGCCGGCCGAGTACGTCTACCAGGTGATCTCCGGCGCGGTTCGCAGCTACAAGCTGCTCTCCGACGGCCGCCGCCAGATCGGCGCCTTCCATCTTCCCGGTGACGTTTTCGGCCTCGAATTCGGCTCCATGCATCGCCTCGCCGCCGAGGCCATCATCGATACCACCGTGCGCCTGGTGAAACGCCGCAGCCTCGAACAGGCCGCAGGCGTCGACGTCGCGGTCGCCCGCAAGCTCTGGACCATGACGGCCGGCGATCTCCGCCATGCCGAGGACCACATGCTGCTGCTGGGCCGCAAGACCGCGATGGAGCGCGTCGCGACCTTCCTGCTCGAGATGGACCGCCGCCTCGCCGTCGCCGGCATGATGGCGCTGCCGATGTGCCGCCGCGATATCGGCGACTATCTCGGCCTGACCCTGGAGACCGTGTCGCGCGCGCTGTCGCAGTTGCACAGCCAGGGCGTTCTCGGCTTCTCCGGTGCCCGCCAGATCGTGCTGCGCAACCGCCAGCGTCTGCGCAGCATGGACGCCTGAGGCGCCCTGCCCGTTCACGCCCTGCGCCGGCGGTGCCCGGTCTCGGGCATCAGCAGCGCGATCAGAAGAAGACCTGTCAGCGCCACGCCCGACAGACCGATGAAGGCGGTGGCGCTGCCGTAGCGGTCGCTGGCGAAGCCGGCGACGACGGTGGACAGCGATCCGCCGATTCCGGACGCCGTCCCGACGATTCCCTGCGCCAGATTGAAATGCCCGCTGCCGAAGGCGACGTCGGCCACCGTCAGCGGAATCATGACGGCGAACACGGCCGCCGTGACGCCGTCGAAGATCTGCACCGCCACCAGCACGTAGGGATCGTGCACGACCGCGAACAGCGCGCCGCGCATCGCGAGCGCGGCAAACCCGAGCATCAGCAGCGGCCTGCGGCCCCATTGCTGCGCGACCGCGCCGACCGAGGGCGAGGTCAGCGCCACGATCGCCTGCGGCACCACGATGCAGAACGCGATCAGCATCGGCGCCCATTCGCTCGATTTCGTCGTCACCACGCCGGCCATCAGCGGCAGCATCGCCGCATTGGCGAGTTGCAGCAGGAACACGCCGAGCGCGAACACGAGCAGCGCGCGCTGGCGCAGCAGGCCGAGCAGATTCGACAGCCGCGCGACCTCCTTGTCCTCGTGATCGGCCCGGCCGTGCGCCCGCGCGACGTCGATCTCGCGCTCGCGGATTCGCGACAACGCGATCAGCGTCGGAAAGGCGAGAATGAAGGTGACCAGGAACACGGCGCGGCTGGACAGCAGATAGCCGCAGGTGCCCATCACGGCCGCGGCCACACCATTGCCGAGCGACGCGAACCGCGCATTGCGGCCGAGCCGCTCCGCCATGCCGCGCGGCCCGACCAGGCCGAGGCTGATCGCCGCGATCGCAGGTCCCAACACGCAGCTCGCCGCCGCATGCAACGTCGCGGCAGCCGCGACCACGGGAAAGATCGGCCAAGCCGCATAGGCCAGCGCGCAGCCGCCGATGGCCGCGATGGCAAGGCCGGCGACGCGGCGCTCGGATCTGGCCGCATCGATGATCGCGCCGCCCGGCATCTGCCCGATCAGCCCGACGACGCCGCCGATCGACAGCACCAGGCCGATCTGCGCCTGCGTCCATTTCTGCGTCGTCAGATAGACCGCGATGAAGGGACCGAAGCCGGTCTGCACGTCGGCCAGGAAGAAGATGAACCAATCCAGCCCGCGCAGGCTCTGCCGCGACGGCGCCGGTCTTGAAGTCTGGCCATGATCCTCCCCGGCATCCGGACGCGCGCCCGCCTCTGCCGCGCCGTCAGGCTCGGGCTCCCGGTCAGGCGATCTCGACGGCCGTGCAATCGGCATGGCTCTCACATCTCAACTCATCTCAACTCATGAGGCTGACGGGACAGAACATCCCCACCATGTTCCGCTGCACGCGCAGGCCGGACCGGCAATCTCACGCATCAACTCAATGATCGAAATCCCAGGGAGACAGCTTGCCGGACGCGCCGAGCACGACGACGGGCTTGTCCTCCTTGTATTCGGGCGCGGCCTTCACCTGCTCCTTGGTGAGGTCGAGCGTGACCTGGTCGCTCTTCTCGGCGATGTGCTTGAAATCGAGCGCGGTCCAGTCGACCACGATCTTGCGGCTGCCGACGCCGAGAAAGCCGCCGAAATCGATCACCGCGGCTCGCACCGTGCCGGTGGAATCGACGATGACGTCGACGATGTGGCCCATGTCCTCGCCGGTCGAGCTGCGCACGTCGCGACCGAGCACGCCATGCGCATCGCGCGCGCCGAGGATGGTGACCGAGGGCGGCGGTGCCGGCTCCTTCGCGGGCGCCGCGGCATCCTTGGCAGGCGGTGCCGGCGACGGCTGCTGCGCATGCCCGTCGCCGACATACGGACCGATGAGCAACGGCAGCGTGACGAGACAGCCGCAAGCAGCTCGGTGGAGAGCGGGTTTCAACGCCATCATTGCGCCAGCACCAGCGAGACCTGGATCTGACCGCGCCGCCGCAGCACCTCCATGGAGATGTCCTCGCCATGGCGGCGAATGCGCAGGTCGATCGTGGAGCTGCCGAGCCTGAGATCGCGCAGCACCACCCAGTCCAGGAAGGCGGGCAGCCGCGGATTGCGCAGACGGATCTCGCCGCGCGCGGCGTCGAACTCGAGCCCGAGCGCCGCCTCGAGCAAGGTGAACGGCGTCGCGCTGGCCCAGGCCTGCGGCGCGCAGGCCACCGGATAGAGCGTCGGGCCGCGATGCTTCTCGCGCCGGAAGCCGCAGAACAGCTCCGGCAGCCGGCGCAGATCCATGTAGGACGCCGCTTCGAACAGGCCGCCGAACACCTGCTCGACCGCATGCTTGAGGCCATAGCGCGACAGGCCGAGCGCAATCAGCGCATTGTCGTGCGGCCAGATCGATCCGTCGTGATAGGACATCGGATTGTAGCGCGCTTCGCCGCAGGCCACGGTGCGGATGCCCCAGCCCGAGAAGAAATGCGGCCGCAGCAGTTCGGCGGCAAGCTTGCGGGCGCGATCCTCGCGCACCATGCCGCTGAACAGCAGCTGCCCGGCGTTGGACGTCCGGACGCGGCAGGGCTGCTTGTGGCCGTCGAGCGCGAGCGCATAGGTGTTCAGATCCTCGCACCAGAAGGCGTCCTCGAACCGTTCCGCGAGATCAGCGGCCTCGGCCTGGAGCCGGTCCGCCATCTCGGCCTTTCCGAGCCGACGGGCGCAACGCGCCGCCAGCTGCTTGCCGGCAAACACATAGCCCTGCACCTCCGCAAGCGCGATGTAACCTTCCGCGAGACGTCCATCGGCATGGAACACCGCGTCGTAGGAGTCCTTCCAGCCCTGGTTGGCGAGACCCTGCTCGGAGGCGCGCTGATATTCCACGAAGCCATCGCGATCGGGATCGCCGGGGCCGTCGATCCAGCGCAACGCCAGCTCGATCGCCGGCCATAACTCCCTCAGGGTGTCGATGTCGCCGGTGCGCTCGATATAAAGCCCGGCGAGCAGCACGAACAGCGGCGTGGAATCGACGCTGCCATAATAGCAGCCGAACGGCACCTCACGCAGCGCCGCCATCTCGCCGCCGCGCATCTCGTGCAGGATCTTGCCGGGCTCGGCATCGGACAGCGGATCGGTCGTGCGCGCCTGATGCACGGCGAGCCGGCGCAGGACGCCGCGGGCAATGCGCGGATCGACCCACAGCATCTGCATCGCGGTGATCAGCCCGTCGCGACCGAAAGTGGTCGAATACCAGGGAATGCCGGCATAGGGATAACGCCCCTCCGGCGTATCCGTCATCAGGATGTTCAGATCGGCCGCTGCCTGGCACAGCACCTCGTTGAGGATGTCGTTGGAGGTCTCGATGCTGGCGGCGCCAACGGTGCATCGGCGCATCTCTCGGCGATGGGCGAGCAGGCTGCGGAAAAAGGGCCGGGGCCGCTCGCCGGCCTTGGCGTTGCACATCACGGCCACGAACAGCGAGGCCGATTCCTGCGGGGCAAGGTCGAAATGATAGGTTGCGACATTGACGGTGAGATGCGTCGGACGCGGATCGAAGCTCACGTCGGTGGTGCGCAGGACATTGTCCAGGCCGCGATAGTGCAGGACCACCTCGGACGGGTCCACCAGCCGGCTCGAGCCGATGCCGCGCCGCGGCCGCACGGTGCCTCGCACCTCGAAAAGGTCGGCAAAATCATTGTCGAATGTCAGCTTGAGATCGAAGCTGGCATGGCGATCGCCATGGTTCTGCAGCCCGATGCGCTGATAGGCCGTGCCATGCCAGAGAAAGATCGTGCGCACGATGTGCAGCATATCCTTCGGCAGCACCAGGCGGCCCTGGCTGTAGATGTCGGGATTGGTGAGATCGACGGTCAGCGCGGAGTTGTCGTCGCGCAGGCTAGAGCCGAGCAGCAGGGGCTGAACGTCGTCCAGCGTCAATTCGAGCCGCGCGAGATAGCGCGTATCGGCGTTGAAGAGACCGTCCGGTCCGCCGGCCGAGGCGCCGATGTCGCCATGGCCGTCGAGGACGATGAACGTATCGTCGTGCTTGAGCGAGCGCCGCGGCCGGGACGCCGGCCCCGTCATGGGAATATAGAACGGCTGCTCGACAGGCTCGTCCGTCTGGGTGATCAACGACAGTGTGCTTGCGACTTCGGCGGACATGTTGGCCTCATGCGATGTTGAAGTGCCCAGACAACCGAGAGTGCACGTTCTCGACGCGACCCGACGCTACGATCAGGCGGCGAACTTGGCGAGCCGGTTCATCTCCTGGGTGACGAGCTCACGATACGGGCCCTCGTCCTGCATCAGCCGGTCAGGCGCGCCGTCCTCGATGATCCTGCCCGATTTCAGCACCACCACGCGGTCAAAATTCCGCAAGGTCGCAAGGCGATGCGCGATCGCAATGACGGTGCGGCCGCGCATCAGACGACTCAACGCCTCACGGATGGCCTCCTCGGACTCGCTGTCGAGCGCGGCGGTGGCCTCGTCGAGCAGAAGGATCGGCGCATCCTTGAGGAAGGCGCGCGCGATCGCGATGCGCTGGCGCTGCCCGCCCGACAGCTTGACGCCGCGATCCCCGACCATTGTCTGCAATCCCTCCTGCAGCGTCTCGACGAAGTCGCAGCGCGCCGCGATCGCCGCCCGCAACACCTCGTCGTCGGTCGCACTCGGACGTCCGTAGCGAATGTTCTCCAGAATGGAGCGATGAAACAGCGAGATGTCCTGCGGAACCACCGAGATCGCCTCGCGCAGGCTCTGCTGGGTGACCTTGGCGATGTCCTGGCCGTCGATCGTGATATGCCCGGCTTGCGGATCATAGAACCGTTGCAGCAGCGTGAACAGGCTCGACTTGCCGCCGCCGGACTGTCCAACCAGGCCCACGCGCTGGCCCGGCTGCAGGCGCAGCGTGAAATTCTCGAACAGCTTGTGACCGCCAGGATAGTGGAAGGTGATGTTGTCGAAGGCGATGGCCGCACCGCTCTTGACCAGCGGCTCGGCCTGCGGGTCATCGCGCAGCTCGTGCGGCTGCAGCAGGGTCGCGATCGCCTCGCTCATGCGCGCCACGTGCTGGGTGACATCGACCAGCGCCACCGCCAGATCCCGCGTCGCGTTGAGAATGCAGAGGCCGAGCGTGCAGACCAGCACGACGTCGCCGGTCGTCGCCCCGCCCCGCTGCCACAGCGAGATCGCCCACGCCATGAGCGCGATCGTCAGCACGATCGTCACCGTCGCGTGCAGAATGCGCAGCTTCTCGAGGTAGCGGAGACTGCGCCCGCGTGCCTCCAACTCCCTGTCGACCGTCGCGTCGAACCGGTCGTGCTCGTGGCGCAGGCCGCAGAACGCGCGCACCAGCGGCATGTTCGAGATCACGTCGACCATCTCGCCGTCGACCATGGCCGCCTTGTCGGCGAAATCGTCATGCAGCGGCTTGCCGGCGGCCGCCAGACGGAACATCGCCGCCACCATCATCGCCGCGATCAGCAGCAGGCCGATGGCCATCGGGCCGCTCACGGTTCCGATCAGGCAGATCGCCGCGACCGTGGCGAGGCATGGCGGCAAGACGTTCCAGACGAACATGTTCTCCACGGTGAACACGGCGTTCGACGTCGCCGTGATGCGGCTCGACAGCATGCCGGGCAAACGGTCGCCGAAATAGCTCGGCGAATGCCCGGTGAGATGACGGAAGATGTCGCGCCGGAGATCTCCGGTGACACGGACGAAGGTGAAGCTCGCGATCCAGCTGGCGACACGCCAAAGAATGTTGTCGGTCGCGATCAGCGCCATCAGCAGCACGAACGCGGCCCAGACGTTGCCGCCGCCCGCAGGCCCTGCCGAGAGGCTGTCGACGAGGGATTTCACGCCATATTGCGTGCCTACCGAACAGGCAACCGCACCGATGACGGCCATCAGAATCACGAGGTGGGCGGTGGGGCGCTTGCGCAGATAGCGCATCACGAAGGGAAAGGGTCGGTGCGCGTAGCCAGAAAGCTGATCCATGGTCTTCCCGTTGATGAGCGAGGTCGTGGCGACACCTGATGCGGCCAGATGAACGACGAACGGTTTCTCGGGTTCCGTGCGCCTTCGCGGCGCAACCTGCCCTCCGACGATGCCGCGGCAGCAGCGTTGGAGAGCGGGGATGGCATCAATGAGACGGCACGGAACACGTTGTGTCGAAGAAAGAGTGATCGCGTGAATGGAACTTCGCACATGCGACAACGTTCCCGCTGTGGCAGTGCCGGTGCCATTGGGGATTCATCCATGATCGGTCACGAACAGGAGACGATGAGATGCGCATTGCGCAAATAGCTCCATTGACGGAGGCCGTGCCTCCGAAGCTCTACGGCGGCACTGAGCGGGTCGTCCATTGGTTGACCGAAGAGCTCGTTGCCCTCGGACACGACGTCACCCTGTTCGCCAGCGGAGATTCGCAGACCTCGGCGAAGCTCTCTCCGACATGGCCAAAAGCTCTGCGCCTCGACGGCTCGGTGAGGGATCCGAACGCGCTGCACATGGTGATGCTCGAAAACGTGCGGCAGCAATGCGACGACGAACAGTTCGACATTCTGCACTTCCACCTCGACTACTACCCGTTCTCCCTGTTCCACCGGCAACCCACACCGTTCCTGACCACCTTGCACGGCAGGCTCGATCTTCCGGAGCACCAGCCGGTGTTCTCGGTCTTCAAGGATGTTCCCGTCGTCTCGATCTCGGACTCGCAGCGCCGGCCGGTGCCGAATGCGAACTGGGTGCGCACCGTGCTGCATGGACTGCCCGCAACGCTCCTGATTCCCAAGCCGGTGACGCCGAGCTATCTCGCCGTGCTCGGACGCATCGCCCCGGAAAAGGGTGTCGACCGTGCCATCAAGATCGCCATGCGCTGCGGGATTCCGCTGAAGATCGCGGCCAAGATCGATCGCGCTGACCAAGACTATTATGAGCAGACGATCCGTCCCTTGATCCACGGCAATCCGCTCGTCGAGTTCATCGGCGAGATCAGCGATCACGAGAAGCCGGAGTTCCTGTCCGGCGCGCTCGGCCTGCTGTTGCCGATCGATTGGCCGGAGCCGTTCGGCCTGGTGATGATCGAATCGATGGCCTGCGGCACGCCCGTGATCGCCTACAACCGCGGCTCGGTTCCCGAAGTGATCGACGACGGTGTGACCGGCTTCATCGTCGAGGACGAGCTCAGCGCGGTAGCGGCCGTCAGTCGCCTGCCCGAGCTGAGCCGCGCCCGCGTGCGCGCGCAGTTCGAGCGACGCTTCACCGCGCGCCGGATGGCGCTCGACTATCTCGCGGCCTATCGCAGCCTGATCGACATCGCTGCGCCGCGCATCCGGCTGGTCAGCAGCGCCGAATAGCATGAGGAGGCCGGGCAAGTTCGGCGAGCCCGGCCTCCGCCTCATCTCAGGTGACGGCAGCCCGCTTCGGCTCGACGATCTCGAACATGCGCGGGAACTCGTCCATCAGCGACATCAGCTCGGCCAGCCGCATCGGATTGCCCGCGAAGCTGATCTTCCCGGCGGCGACCGCTTCCGGAAAGCTCGTGGCCTTGGCAATGACCGCATCGAGCGTCGAACGCGCCAGCGTGAACCCCGCATCGGCGGTCGACGCCTGCACGCCGACCGCATAGGTCAGCGCACAATTCTGCAAGGTGAGCACGAAGCGCTCGCCGGTGTCGGTGAACGTCCAGTTCAGCACGATATGCTTGCCCTCCGCCTTGGGCCCGTTCAGCCTGACCCCGAGCACGTCCCATAGCTGCTCGGTGCGCAGCGCCGCCAGCGTCTCGCGCGGCAGGCCGGGCCGAGCCGGAACCTCCGGCATACCCTGGCGCAGCTCCTGCGCGCCGAACAGATAGGCATTGCGCCAGGTCGCACTCTCGGCGGCATAGCCGAGCTGCTCCAGCGTGTCGGCCAGCAGCGCGCGCGCCTCGGCATTGTCCGGCTCGGCGAAGACGAGATGACCCACGACCTGCGCGACGAAGCGGTATTCGCCGTTGGCAAAGTCCGCGCGCGCCCGCGCCAGCAGCGCCTCTGCCCCGCCCATATAGGAGACGTATTTCCGGCCGGCCTCGACCGGCGGCAGCGGATCGAGATTGACGGGATTGGCATCATACCAGCCGAGATATTTCTGGTAGATCGCCTTTACGTTGTGGCGGATGTGGCCGTAATAGCCGCGCGCATGCCATGCCCCTTCGAGGCTCCGGGGCAGCCTGATCTGCTCGGCGATCTCACTTGCGGTCAGGCCATGATTCATCAGCCGCACGGTCTGGTCGTGGGCAAATTTGTAGAGATCGCGCTGTTCGCGGATCATGCCGTCGACACGGCTCGCGCCCCATATCGGCCAATGATGCTGGCCGCACATCACCTCCGCCTTGCCGCCCCACAGTTGCAGCGCCTCGCCGAGATATTTCGACCACGCCAGCGCATCGCGCACGTCGGCGCCGCGAAACGGCAGCAGGTTGTGGAAGTTGTGCGTGCAGTTCTCGGCGAGGTTCAACAGGCGATAGCGCGGCACGAAGAAATGCATCTCCGCCGGCGCCTCGCTGTTCGGCGCCATCTGGAATTCGAAGGTGAGACCGTCGATGACCCGGGTGTCCCCGGTCGCCATGATCAGGTCGGTCGGCCGCAGCAGCGCAACGGCTCCCGCCGCCATGGTCTTGCCGAGCCCACAATCGACATGGCCCTTCGGCCCCTTCGCGAGCAGCGGCCCGAACTGATATTGCGCCCGGCGCAGCATCGCAGGGCCGGCGATGATGTTCTCGGAGACCGCATGCTCGATGAACAGGTTCGGCGCGATCAGCGGCACGCGGCCGCTGGCCATCGCGTCGTCGTCGACCACGCCGCGCGCGCCGCCCCAATGATCGGTGTGGGTATGCGTGAACATCACCGCCGTGACCGGCCTGACGCCGCGGTGCTGGTAGTACAGCTCCAATGCGGCCTGCGCGCCCTCGATCGAGGTCAGCGTGTCGACCACGATCACGCCGGTGTCCCCCTCGATCAGCGTCATGTTGGCGATGTCGAGCCCACGCACCTGGTAGACGCCGGGCACGACCTCGAACAGGCCGTGATGCATGTTGAGCTTCGCCTGCCGCCACAGGCTGGGATTGACGGTCGGCGGCGCCTGCTCCGCGTCAAGGAAGTGGTAAGGCGCGAGGCTCCAGACGGTGCGCCCCTGCGCCGTCGTCACCTTGGCCTGATCGATCGTGCCGAGAAAGCCGCGGGCGGCATCATCGAAATCGGCGGTGTCGCCGAACGGCAGCGCCTCCAGCACGGCCTGCTGCGCTGCGCTCACGGCCGCGCTGGCCTCCTTCGGATCCTTGGTGCCATCTCCGCTGACCGGCGCGCTCATGACTGTTTCCTCCGCAACGACGTTGGCACGATGCTAGTGCGCGGGATCGCGGAGCGCAAATCGCGGGCCGCAGAACAGCCCCTCAGAGCACGTGATCGACGGCCTCGTCGATGGCGGCATAGACCGTCTCGACATCCCCGGCGGTGACGCAGTAAGGCGGCATGACGTAGATGGTGTGGCCAAGCGGACGCAGCAGGACGTCGCTGTCGCGGAAGAAGGCCTGCAGCTTCGGGCCGACCTCGGCGAGGTAGCCCGGCTCGTCGGCATGGAGATCGAGCGCGGTGATGGTACCGCAGCGCCGCAGGTCGGAAAATCGCTCGTCGTAACGCAGGCGGTCGAGGCAGCGCTCCTGCGCGGCCGCGACGGCGGCGACCCGGGCCCGCGTCTGCGGCTGCCGCCACAGCTCGAGATTGGCGCTCGCTGCCGCGCAGGCGATGGGATTGGCGGTGTAGGAACTGGAGTGAAAGAACGTGCAGGCGCGGTCGGTCGAATAGTGCGCCTCGTAGATAGCGGGACTGCACAGCGTGACCGCAAGCGGCATCGCGCCTCCAGTCAGTCCTTTGGCGTAGCAGGCGATATCGGGGGCGATGTCCGCCTGCTCGCAGGCGAACAACGTGCCGGTGCGGCCCCAGCCGGTCATCACCTCGTCGGCGATGAACAGCACGCCGAACGCCTTGCAGATCCTGTGCATCTCGCGCAGCACCTCGGCCGGATACATCAGCATGCCGCCGGCGCCGAGCACCAGGGGCTCGACGATGAAGGCGGCCGGCCGGTCCTTCTCGCAAATTGTTGCGAGCGCATCCAGAGTCGCCTGTTCCCGGCCCTGCACTGGAAACGGGACGACGGCGACGTCGAACAGCAGCGGCTCATAGGCCGCATTGAACACGCCGCGCGCGCCGACCGACATCGCGCCGATGGTGTCGCCGTGATAGGAATGCTGCATCACCACGATGCGCGAGCGCGGCTCGCCGATGTTCTTGAAGTAGCCGAGCGCCATCTTCAGCGCGACCTCCACGCTGGTGGCGCCGCTGTCAGAGAAGAACACGTGCGTGAGGCTCGGCGGCACCAGCGCGAGCAGCCCGGCGGCCACCTGCTCGGCCGGCTCGTGGCTATGACCGGCGAAGATGACCTGATCCAGCCGCTCGGCCTGGTCCTGGATCGCGCGCACGATATGCGGATGGCAATGGCCGTGCGTGACCACCCACCACGACGCGATCGCGTCGATGATCCGCCTGCCGTCGGCGGTGAAGAGATAGGCGCCCTCGCCGCGCGCGACCGCCGTCATCTCGGGCTGGAGCGCATGCTGCGTGAAGGGATGCCAGATCGGCGAGGTTGCCTTGCGCATCATGGTTCGAAATCCGTGCGCTGGAATTGGGTGGCGAACACGTGCTGCAGCGATCGCGCCGTCAGCGGCGTGACCCAGGGCAACCGGCCAAGGCGCCTCACCTCGCCGAGCCGGCAGATCGTATCTTCGTTGTCGTCGTGGCCGTCGCCGATGAAGGCGATGCCGAACACGTCGATGCCGCGACTGCGCAGCGCCGCCAGCGACAGCAGCGAGTGATTGATCGTGCCGAGACTGGTGCGCGCGCAGAGCACGACCGGCAGCTGCCATCGCGCGAAGACATCGAGATAGAGCGTTCCGGAATCGAGCGGCACCATGACGCCGCCGGCTCCCTCGATCACGACAGGCCGGCCGGCGGCCCGCGGAGGACGGAGGCGGAGCGGATCGATGCTGATGCCTGCGAGGCGTGCCGCGCGATGCGGCGAGGCCGGCTCGGCCAGCCGATAGGCTTCGGGCAGCACGCGGTCGTCGCCGAGCTCGGCGAGCCGCTGGACGCAGCAGGAGTCCGTCTCCTCGGCAAGGCCGGCCTGAACCGGCTTCCAATAGCAGGCCCCGAGCAGCGCCGTGAGGCCGGCGGCGAACACCGTCTTGCCGATCCCGGTGTCGGTCCCGGTGACCACGATGCGCAGCGTCATGGCCGCGGCCTTCCGATCTCGTCGGCGAGCGCGTCGAGCAGCGCCGCGATGGCCGGCTCGTCGATGTTCAAGGTCAGCGACAGCCTGAGCCGCGCCGTGCCCGGCGGCACCGTCGGCGGGCGGATGCCGCGGACGTCGAAGCCCCGCGCCTGCAGCGCGGCAGCCAGGTTCATCGCGCGCGCATTGTCGCCGACGACGCAGGGAATGATCTGCGACGGCGACCAGCTTTCACCGAAGCGCGCGGCGATCGCGCCATGGGCGAAGGCAACGAGCTGCGCCAGCCTCCGCTGCCGCTCCGGCTCTTCCCGCAGGATCGCAAGCGCCTCCATCACCGCCACCGCCATCAGCGGCGACGGCGCCGTGCTGAAGACGAAAGGCCGGCAGCGATTGATCAGCGTGTCGCGCAGCACGCGGCTTGCGGTGACCAGCGCACCGGCTGCGCCCAACGCTTTGCCGCAGGTGTGAACGGTCACGACGCTCTCGCGTCCCTCGTAGGCTGCGGCCAGACCGCGGCCCTGCGCGCCGTGGACCCCGGTCGCATGGGCCTCGTCGATCAGCAGAAAGGCATCGTGGCGCTCGGCGATCGCGATCAAATCCGCCAGCGGCGCGAGATCGCCATCCATGCTGTAGAGGCTTTCGACGACGATCCAGGGCCGGCCCACCCCGCCGCCCCTGCGCCAGATCAGGATCGCGTCCTCGGCCGACTGGGCGTTGTTGTGGATGAACTGGCACGTCTCGGCACGGCCGGCGCGCGCGCCTTCATGGGTGCTGGCATGAACCAGCGCATCGAGCACCAGCAGGTCGTCGCGCTGCGGCAGCGTGGTGAGCACGGCGAAGTTCGCCATGTAGCCGGAGCCGAAGAACAGCGCGCTCTCGGCACCGAAGAAGCGCGCCGCGTCCGCCTCGAGCCGTTCGTGCTCCTCGCAATTGCCACGCAGCAGGCGCGAGCCGCCGGCGCCGACCGGCGTGCCGGCCTCCATGGCCGCGGCGACCGCGCGCTTCATCCGCGGAGCCTGTGCGAGACCGAGATAGTCGTTGGAGGAGAAATCGAGACCGGCCCGTGGACTGAGGCGCCGCAACCGGTCATCGGCCGCGAGTCTCTGCAGACCGTCGGAATAGATCGCCAATCTGTCGGACGGCATGGGCATGGCTCCGCTCTCTTTCGGTCAGCCGCGGACGTGGACCGGCACGACAAGGCAGTTCCGGGGGCGCCGTCGCGCCGAGATCGCGCTGAGGGTTGAATCAGGCCGGGGACGAAGCCTCCGCGCCCTCGCCGGCGGCGACCGGCGCGCCCGGGCGCGCCGACAGCGACGATGTCATGCCGAGCCGCGCGAGCAGATCGGCATCGCGGTCGCGTTGCGGATTGGCCGTGGTCAGCAGCACGTCGCCGATGAAGATGGAATTGGCGCCGGCGAGCAGGCACAGGGTCTGCAGCTCGTCGCTCATATATTGCCGGCCCGCGGACAGCCGCACCACGCTGGCCGGCATTATGATCCTGGACACCGCGATCAATCGCACGAGCGCAATCGGATCGGGCCGCGCGGCCGTAGCGTTGACCGGCACGCCCTTGACCTCGTTCCACATGTTGATCGGCACGCTGTCGGGATGCTCAGCGAGATTGGCCAGCAGCACCAGCATGCCGAGCCGATCATCGACCTCCTCGCCCATGCCGATGATGCCGCCGCAGCACACCTTGATGCCGGCGTCACGGACATGCGCGAGCGTGTCGATGCGGTCCTGCAGCGCGCGCGTGGTGATGATGCGGTCGTAGAATTCGGGCGAGGTGTCGACATTGTGGTTGTAGAAGTCGAGCCCGGCCTCTCTCAGCCGCTGCGCCTGCGGCGGAGTCAGCATGCCCAGCGTGACGCAGGTCTCCATGCCCAGATCCTTCACCGCGCTGACCATATCGCAGACCTGATCGAGGTCGCGGTCCTTCGGACTGCGCCAGGCGGCGGCCATGCAGAAGCGCTCGGCCCCGGCGGCCTTCGCGCGCCGCGCGGTGGCGACCACCTCGTCGCGGTCCATCAGCTTGGTCGCCTTGAGCCCGGTGTCGTAATGCGCGCTCTGCGAGCAGTAGCCACAATCCTCCGGGCAGCCGCCGGTCTTGATGCTGAGCAGGCTCGCCGTCTCGACGCGGGTGGGATCGAACTGCCGGCGATGCGCCGACTGCGCCAGGAACATCAGGTCCGGAATTGGCAGGCGATAGAGCGCCTCGGCCTCGTCTCTGGTCCAGTCATGACGGATGGCATTGCCAACCGCCATTCGATCAGGGCCCACGCCGCTTCGATCCGCCATGCTCGCTCCACCGCCAAATTATAGATTATCATAGATATTATCTATGATTTCTCTGTATTCGAGCACCGTATCGGACGAGAGCTTCCGCTGCATCGGTTTTTTCGATAGATAATCTATGACTATGCCGGACGAGAATCTCACCACCGCTCAGCGGATCGCCGAAGCCATCACCGATCGCATCGTCAGCGGTGCGCTGCCACCCGACGCGCCGTTGCGGCAGGACCACGTCGCGCGCGAGTTCAACTCCAGCCACGTGCCGGTGCGCGAGGCATTCCGGCAGCTCGAGGCGCTCTATCTCGTGGTCGCCGCGCCGCGACGCGGCGTACGCGTGGCACCGCTCGATGCGAAGTCGACCAGGGAGATCGTCGAGATGCGCACAGCGCTCGAGGTGATCGCGCTGCGCAATGCCGCGCCGCGCTACACGCCGGCGCATCTCGCCGCGATCGAGCTGGCGCTGATCGAGGCCGACAATGCCGAGACCATCCAGGAGTTCGAGACAGCGAACCGCGCCTTCCACCGCGCGCTGGTCGCGCCCTGCGCGATGCCGCGGCTGCTGGCGAGCCTCGACGGACTACGCCTCGCGAATTCGCGCCTCGTGCTGGCGATGGCCCGCAATGCCGGCTGGCGTCCGCGCACCAACCAGGATCACCGGCTGATCCTGCAGGCCCTGCGCGCCCGCCAGATCGGCCACGCCTGCGAGCTCCTGACGCGGCACAACCAGACGATCGAGCGGCTGGCAAGGCCGGGCGTGTAGCCGGCTTCAACCCGTTCCTTGCGACCGGGCGCATACCGCCATGCGCCCGCGACGGCTGGGGCGCTCGCCTGCTCCCGTGTACATGCTGATCCGGACGCGCCCCGCGAACCGAAGGTCTCCAAAGGTCTCCATGTCCAACCGCCACCACGCTTCGAGGCTCGCCGGCGACGGCACCGCCGACGGCCTGCCGCCGGGCCAGCGTCCCTGGGCGATCGCGGCGATCTTCACCGCGCTGTCGATGGCCTCGCTCGACGTCGCCATCGCCAACATCGCGCTGCCGTCGATCTCGGCCGATCTCCACGTCTCCCCGGCCGAGGTGGTCTGGGTGGTCAACATCTACCAGATCGCGCTGGTGGCGACCTTGCTGCCGCTCGGCGCGCTCGGCGAGATCGTCGGCCATCAGCGCATCTATCTCGGCGGCCTCCTGCTGTTCACGCTGGCCTCGGTCGGCTGCGCGCTGGCGTGGTCGCTACCGACCCTGGTCGTCGCCCGCGCATTGCAGGGCCTCGGCGCCAGCGGCATCATGAGCGTCAACACCGCGCTGGTGCGCTTCGTCTATCCCGGAAAGATGCTCGGACGCGGCCTCGGCCACAACGCGCTCGTGGTCGGCATCTCCTTCACCTTCGGCCCGACCATTGCGTCCGCCATTCTCTCGCTCGGCTCCTGGCCTTGGCTGTTTGCGATCAACCTCCCCTTCGGCCTGATCGCCATCGCGATCGGCATGAAGATGCTGCCGCGAACGCCGCGCGCCGAGCATGGCTTCGACTTTCTCGGCGCCGGGCTCGCTGCGCTCTGCCTCGGCCTGTTCATCACCGGCATCGGCAGCGCCGCGCATGGCGCGACGCCGGCCATGGTGGTGGCAGAGCTTGTCGGCGCGCTCGTGCTCGGCGTCATCCTGACCCGCCGCCAGGCCGATCACCCGGCGCCGATGCTGCCGATCGATCTGTTCCGCCGCGGGGTTTTCGCGCTGTCGGCGGCGACCGCGGTTTGCTCCTTCTCGGTGCAGGGCCTCGGCTTCGTGTCGCTGCCGTTCTATTTCGAGGACATTCTCCAGCGTTCGCAGGTCGAGACCGGCTTCTTCATGACCCCCTGGCCGCTCGCGGTCACGATCATGGCCCCGATCGCCGGGCGGCTGTCGGACCGTTTTCCCGCCGGCCTGCTTGGCGGCATCGGCCTGGTGATGCTCGGATCCGGCATGGCGCTGCTCGCCATGCTGCCCGAGAACCCGAGCATCGCCAACATCGTCTGGCGCATGCTGATCTGCGGCATCGGGTTCGGCTTCTTCCAGGCGCCGAATATGAAGGCCATCATGTCGAGCGCCCCGCCCCATCGCAGCGGCGGCGCCAGCGGCATCGTCGCCACGGCCCGGTTGACCGGTCAGACCACCGGCGCGGCGCTGGCCGCCTTGCGCTTCAGCCTCGCGGGGCACGACGGAGCCACCCTTGCCTTGGCCCTCGGCGCAGGTTTCGCCGCGCTGGGCAGCGTGATGAGCTTTCTGCGGCTGGCCGTAGCTCCGCCGCGTGGCCCATGAGCCGAAGCAACTACAACCCCGGCTCATCACAAATCTTCCCGCGCGGCAAACGCATATTCTTGATTTGAAGGATGCAAACGTTCGCGCCACATTGCCGCCCTCTGTTCAACTGGCGAGTTGAACGAAAGGGATCTGCGATGGCAAACCTCACGATCAACGGACAATCCTATACTCTGGACGTCGAGCCCGACACGCCGCTGCTGTGGGCGATCCGCGAGAATGCCGGACTGACCGGCACCAAATATGGCTGCGGCATTGCACAATGCGGCGCCTGCACCGTGCATCTCGACGGCGCGGCCGTGCGCTCCTGTGGCGTCACCGTCTCCGAGGCCCAGGGCAAGCAGATCACCACCATCGAGGGGCTCGCGAGCGACAACGGGCTGCACAAGGTGCAGCAGGCCTGGGTGGAGAACGACGTTCCGCAATGCGGCTACTGCCAGAGCGGCATGATCATGGCCGTCGCGGCACTGCTCAAGGACAATCCGAAGCCGAGCGATCAGGACATCAACGACGCCATCACCAACATCTGCCGCTGCGGAACCTTCGCGCAGGTGCGCGAGGCGATCCACGCCGCGGCCAACGCCTGAGGAGGCCGACATGAACCAGCATGTGACGCCGCGCCTCGACCGCCGCGCCTTCGTCATCGGCACCGCCGCGCTCGGCGGCGGCCTCGCCCTCGGCCTCGACATCCCCTTCGGCGGCCCGCAGGTGGTGCGCGCAGCCGATGGCTCACCCGAGGTCAATGCATGGGTCGTCGTCCGGCCCGACGACACCGTGGTGATCCGCATCGCCCGCTCGGAAATGGGCCAGGGCTCGCTGACCGGGCTCGCCCAGCTCGTCGCGGAAGAGCTTGCCTGCGACTGGAGCAAGGTCACGACCGAATATCCGACGCCCGGCCAGAACGTCGCCCGCAAGCGCGTGTGGGGCGATTTCTCCACCGGCGGCAGCCGCGGCATCCGCTCGTCGCAGGACTACGTCCGCAAAGGCGGCGCCGCCGCGCGCATGATGCTGATCCAGGCGGCCGCCGATGAATGGAAGGTTCCGGCGGCCGAATGCACCGCCGCCAACAGCGTCATCACCCACAAGGCGTCGGGCCGCACGACGACCTACGGCAAGGTGGCGGAAGCCGCCGCGAAGCTGACGCCGCCTGCCGACGTCAAGCTGAAGGATCCGAAGGACTGGACCCTGATCGGCAAGGGCGTGAGACGGCTCGACACCGCCGACAAGGTCACCGGCGCGATGATCTACGGCGCCGACATGAAGCTGCCGAACATGCTCAACGCCGCGATCAAGGACTGTCCGGTCACCGGCGGCAAGCTGAAGAGCTATGACGAGGCCAAGATCGCCGGCATGAAGGGCGTCAAGAAGGTGGTGGCGATCGATGGCACCGCCGTGGCCGTGGTCGCCGACACCTGGTGGCACGCGAAGACCGCGCTCGATGCGCTGCCGATCGTGTGGGACGAAGGCGAGAACGCCAAGGTCTCCTCGGCCTCGATCGCCAAATGGCTCGCGGAAGGATTGGAGTCCGGCCCCGCCTTTGTCGGCAACGAGAACGGCGACGCCAAGGCGGCGCTCGCGAGCGCCGTCAGGAAGGTCGAGGCCGTCTACAACTATCCCTATCAGAACCACGCCACGATGGAGCCGATGAACGCCACGGCGCTCTACACGCCCGAGCGATGCGAGGTGTGGTGCGGCACGCAGAACGGCGAGGCGGCGTTCGCCGCGGTGCTGGAAGCCTCAGGGCTGACCGCCGACAAATGCGAGGTGCACAAGCTGATCCTCGGCGGCGGCTTCGGCCGGCGCGGCCAGACCGACTATGTCCGCCAGGCGGTGAAGATCGCCAAGGAGATGCCGGGCACGCCGATCAAGCTGTTGTGGTCGCGCGAGGAGGACATGACCCACGGCCGCTATCATCCGATCACGCAGTGCAAGCTGACCGGCGGCTTCGACGCCGACAACAATCTGACGGCGCTGCACATGCGCATCTCCGGCCAGTCGATCCTGTTCAGCCTGCGGCCCGACGCGCTGGTCAACGGCAAGGACCCCGCGACCTTCCAGGGGCTCGCACCATCGGGCGAAGCCACGATCGGCTACTCCGTGCCGAATTTGCTGATCGAACACGCGATGCGCAACCCGCACATCAATCCGGGCTTCTGGCGCGGCGTCAACGTGAACCAGAACGCGATCTATCTCGAATGCTTCATGGACGAGCTCGCCGATGCGGCCGGGCAGGACCCGCTGGAGTTCCGCCGCAAGCTGATGGCCGATCATCCCAAGCATCTCGCGGTGCTCAACGCTGTCGCGGAGAAGATCGGCTGGGGCACGCCGGCGCCGGACGGCGTGTCCCGTGGCCTCGCTCAACTGCACGGCTATGGCAGCTACGTCGCGGGTGCCGCCGAGATCTCGGTGATCGACGGCAGCAAGATCAAGATCCACCGCATCGTCGCCTCGACCGATCCCGGCTACGTCGTCAACCCGGCGCAGGTGGAGCGGCAGATCGCCGGCTCGTTCGTCTACGGCCTCTCGGCGCTGTTCTACGGCGGCTGCACCGTGAAGGACGGACGGATCGTCGAGACCAACTTCGACAGCTACAACTCTATGCGCATCGCCGAGATGCCGAAGGTGGAAGCGATCATGATCCCGAGCGGCGGCTTCTGGGGCGGCGTCGGCGAGCCGACCATCGGCGTCGCCGCGCCCGCCGTGCTGAATGCGTATTTTGCCGCCACCGGGAAACGCATCCGCTCGTTGCCACTGCGCGACCAGAACATCACCTTCGCATGACCCGCGTGGCGGCGGCCGTTGGGAACAATGGCTGGCGCCGTGCTATTGCAGGATGATGACGATGTCCCGACAGCGCACGCGCAGAGAGGTCGGCGGCCTGATCGCGACGTCAGTTGCCATGATCGCCGCCCCTGCCGTGCTGCGCGCACAAGCGATGGCGCGCGTCGTCGTGATCGGCGGCGGCTTCGGCGGCGCCAGTTGCGCCCGCGCGCTGCGCCAAGCCGATGGCAAGCTCGACGTCACCCTGGTCGAGGCCAACACGACCTTCACGGCGTGTCCGCTCAGCAACGAGGTCATCGCTAGCCTGCGCGATATCAGTGCCCAGCAGTTCGGCTATGACAAGATCGCAGCCGAAGGCGTGAGCACTGTGCTGCGGGCGGCCGCGGCGGTCGATGCGCCGGCCCACAAGGTGACGTTCGCCGACGGCAGCGCGCTGGCCTATGACCGCCTCGTGCTGGCGCCCGGCATCGACCTCGATTTCACGGCCCTGCAAGGCTACGACGAGGCCGCCTCCGCGGTCATGCCGCACGCCTACAAGGCCGGCGAGCAGACGCTGCTGCTGCGGACGCAGATCGAGGCGATGCCGGATGGCGGCACCGTCGCGATCGCCGTCCCGGCCAATCCGTCGCGCTGTCCGCCCGCGCCTTACGAACGCGCCAGCCTGATCGCGCATTATCTCAAGGCGCATAAGCCGAAGTCGAAGGTGCTGATCCTCGATGCCAAGGACAGCTTCTCGCAGCAGAAGCTGTTCGAGCAGGCGTGGCAGCAGCTCTACCCCGGCATGATCGAGCGCATTCCGCTGTCGCAGGGCGGCCGCGTCACCGGCGTCGAGATCGCCACGCGTACCGTCGTCACCGAGTTCGGCAACTACAATCCCGATGTGACCAACATCATCCCGCCGCAGAAGGCCGGCCGCATTGCCGCCCTCGCCGGCGCGACCGACCGCACCGGCTGGTGCCCGATCGATGCCGCGACCTTCGCCTCGAAGCTCGTCCCCGACGTCCATGTCATCGGTGACGCCTGTCTCGGCGGCGGCATCCCGAAATCGGCCGGCGCCGCCCAGGCGCAGGGCAAGGCGTGCGCGGCCGTGATCGCGCGCGATCTGACGGGACGACCGTCGGAGCCGCCGCCGCTGACCGGCATCTGTTACAGCATCGTCGCGCCGGACGACGCGTTCTCGCTCGCCGGCGTCTACCAACCCAAGGGAGACATCTTCGCCGAGATCGAGGGCGGACGGACCAGCCCGGTCGACGCACCGCGCGAGACGCGCGCGCGTGAGGCCGACGCGGCGACGGCCTGGTTCAAGGCGCTGACTCATGATGCCTTCGGCTAGCTTTGTCATCGCCACGCTCGTGGCCGCCCTGCCCGCCACTGTCGCGGCGCAGACACTCGCGCCCACTACGATCACCGGCGACGGCATCGCCTCTTCCCTCACCGGACGGCCTGGCGACGCCGCCCGCGGCCGCGCGCTGGTGGTCGCGCGCAGCTCGACCTGCATCCTCTGTCACTCCGGCCCGTTTCCGGAAGCGCGCTTCCAGGGCGATCTCGCGCCCAGCCTTGCCGGGGCCGGCAGCCGTTCGACGATCCCGCAGCTCCGCTTGCGGCTGGTCGATGCCTCCAGGCTCAATCCGGAAACGATCATGCCGTCCTATTATCGCGTCGACGGGTTGACGCGCGTCGGTTCCGCCTGGCGCGACAAGCCGATCCTGTCGGCAGAGCAGATCGAAGACATCGTCGCCTATCTCGCGACCTTGCGCGAGTGAGCCCATATGACCGGCATGTTCGAACCGTCCCACATGTCCCGCCGCCACCTGCTGCAACTGGCTGGAACGCTGACCGCCGCGGGCGCGCTGCCGCTGATCACGGTCCGGCCTGCGCAGGCGACGCCGGCGATGCTGGCGTCGGCAATCCGCAACCTCGTCGGCGAGGCAAAGGTGAACGCCGGCAAGATCCGATTAGACATCCCGCCACTGGTCGAGAACGGCAACACCGTGCCGATGACCGTCAGCGTCGATCACCCGATGACGCCTGACGATTTCGTCAAGAGCATCCACGTCTTCAACGAGAAGAACCCGCAGCCCAACGTCGCCAGCTTTCACCTGATGGCGAGCGCCGGCCGCGCCCAGGTCACGACGCGCATCCGGCTCGCCGACACCCAGAAGGTCGTGGCGATCGCAAGGCTCTCCGACGGCTCGTTCTGGTCGGCGAGCGTCGACGTCATCGTGACCTTGGCCGCCTGCACCGAGGAGATGCCGTGATGCCTGCCGCCCTCGTCAACGTTCCCGCCAAGGCCAAGCGCGGCGCCGTCATCGAGATCAAGACGCTGATGAGCCACGTCATGGAGCCGGGCTATCGCCATACGGCCGCAGGCGAAGCCATCCCGCGCGACATCATCACCAGCTTCACCTGCCGCTTCAACGGCACCGAGATCTTTCGCGCCGATCTCTATCCGGCCATCGCGGCCAATCCGTTCCTGTCGTTCTTCACCACGGCTACCGAGAGCGGCCGCTTCGAGTTCGAATGGATCGGCGACAACGGGTTCGTCGCCACCACCGCCGCCGCGATCACGATCGAATGATGCGGTCTGCGTTTCTCACTGTCGTCACGGCAATCGTCCTGACCTTGCCCGTGCTTGCCGGCGAGATCGCTGAGTCCGAGCGCCGCTCCGGCTATGACTTCATGTCGTCGGACACCAGGGCGATGCAGGACGACGACACCGCCAATCCGGCGATGCTGTCGGTGCTCGACGGTGAGGCGCTGTGGACGACGAAGGCAGGCACGGCCAACAAGGCGTGCGGCGATTGTCATGGCCCGGTCGATGTCAGCATGAAGGGCGTCGCCGCGCGCTATCCCGCCTTCAATGTCGCCAGCGGTGCGCCGGTCGATCTCGGCCAGCGCGTCAATCTCTGCCGCAAACAGCATCAGGAGGCGGCGCCGTTCGCAGCAGAGAGCCGCGAGCTGCTGGCACTGACGGCGCTGATCGCGAAGCAATCGCGCGGGATGCCGATCACCGCTGGCGACGATCCGCGGCTCAAGCCCTTCATCGCGCGCGGTCGCGAGCTGTTTTTTCAGCGGCAGGGCCAGCTCAATCTCGCCTGCACCAATTGTCACGATGACAATTGGAGCAAGCATCTCGCCGGCTCCGCGATCACGCAGGGACAGCCGACGGGCTATCCGATCTACCGGCTGGAATGGCAAGGCATGGGCTCGCTGCAGCGCCGCCTGCGCGGCTGCATGACCGGGGTGCGCGCCCAGGCTTACGATTTCGACGCCCCCGACATGATCGCGCTGGCGCTGTATCTGATGTCCCGGGCGCAAGGGATGCCGGTGGAGGCGCCGGCGGTGCGGCCGTGAGCGGGCAAGGTCTCGCGAGCTATCAGGCAGTCGTTCGAGCTTGCAGAACGCCGCTTACGAACGAGCCGTGCCATGGGTTACGCGTCGTGGCCGGCCATGACGGCATGGAGACCTCCGGCGACCCAATATGCTCAAGATCCTGCCTTCCGTCCCTTTCTCACCCCCGCCGCCGTCGGATCGATCGCGGCTAGAGGTCCGTCCGAGGCCTGCTTCATCAGGGGATCGGCGGCGATGAAGTCGATGAAGGTACGGACCTTGGCGGAGAGATATTTTCGGCTGGGATAGACCGCCATCAGCGGCGCTTTGATCGTCAGCATCTCCGGCAGCACCGTCTCGAGCCGGCCGCTGGCGAGGTCGTCGGCCATCAGCCAGCGCGGCAGCACCGCCATGCCCATGCCGGCGACAGCGGCGTGATGCAGGAGCGTCTCGTTGCCGCTGATCAGCACCTCGTTGAAGTTGACCGTCACCTCGCCCTCTCCGGTCGGCAGGATCATGGCCCGCAGCGGGTACAACGCGTATTTCAGCATTGCATGGCCATTGAGATCGGCCACCGCCTTCGGCCGCCCGGCGGCGGCGAGATAGCTCGGCGCGGCGACGAGCTGCATCAGCACCGGCGACAGCGGCCGCGCGATCAGCCCATCGCCGGGCGTGGCCGAGACGCGCAGCGCCAGATCAAACCCCTCGTCGACGAGATTGACCAGGCGTCCGCTGAGATCGAGATCGATCACCACGTCCGGATAGCGCGCGCGGTACGCCGCGAGCGTGCCGGCAAACAGCGGATTGGCGAACCATACCGGCGCGCTGACCTTCAGGGTGCCGCGCGGGATCACGGTCGCCTTGCTGACGACGGCCTCGACCTCGTCGAGAGACTCCAGCATCGGCCGCACCTGGTCGAAATAGACTTGGCCGGCCTCGGTCAGGCCGACCCGCCGGCTGGAGCGGTTGAGCAGCCGGGTCGAGAGCCGCTGCTCCAGCTGCATGACATGCTTGGAGGCCATCGCCGCCGAAAGCCCCAGGCGATCGGCGGCGGCCGCGAAGCTCTTGAGCTCCGCGACCTGGCAGAACACCCGAATACTGACCAGCGTATCCACTTATCATCAACCCATAGAAAATGATGACTTAACGAAAAGCATAATGATCAAACCAGAAGAAATTATCAATGTCGGGCACCTTTTCATTTGGAGCTCCGACGATGTCCAGCACCGCATCGACTACCGATCTCAGCCCACTCCAGCCCCCGCTGGCGCTGCGCATCGGCCTGTGGGTCGCCCAGACCCTGCTCTTCGCCCTGTTCTGCTTCGCCGGCGTCACCAAGGTCTTCACCCCGATCAAGGAACTCGCCCAGATGATGCCGTGGACCGGCGAATATTCGGTGGCCTTCGTCCGCACCATCGGCTTGATCGATCTGGCTGGCGGGCTCGGCATCCTGCTGCCGTCGCTGACCCGCATCATGCCGCGCCTGACCGTGCTGGCCGCAATCGGCTGTGCCACGCTGCAGGTGTTCGCGTTCGCCTTCCACATCTCCCGCGGCGAAGCGGCGGTCACGCCCCTGAACATCCTGCTGCTGGCGCTGTCGCTGTTCGTGCTGTGGGGCCGCAACGGCAAGGCGCCGATCGCGCCGCGCGGCTGATCCGAGCATCGCCGGCGCTGGCCATCCAGCGCCGGCGCATCGCGTGCTTTGAAGGAAGCCATGATGAGCGAACCGATCCCTGACGTGTCGCGCCGCGGCTTTCTCGCTGGCGCGACAGCCCTCGGCGCCCCAGCCCCCGCCGTCCCGGCCGTCGCCCAGCATCGCGCCGGCATTGTCGTGCTGATCGACCGCAACGACCCCCATGTGATGGGTCACGCCATCAGCTATTCCGGCAATCTGACGCGGCATTTCGCCAGTCTCGGACAGACCCCCGCGATCGAGGTCGTCGCCAACGGCACCGGCATCGACGTATTTCGCGCCGACAAATCTCCGCTCAAGGAGCCGCTCGCGGCGCTGCGGCAGATGTATCCGCATATCGGCTTCAGCATGTGCGCCTCGTCGAAGTCGATCGCGGAGAGCAAGGAGAACCTCACGATCCAGCTGATCGACGGCGCCAGGCTGGTGCCGTTCGGCATCGGCCGCGTCGTCGAGCTGCAGCGCAAAGGCTGGGCCTACGTCCATGGCTGAGGTTTTGAGCGCGCCCGCACGGCGCGATCTGCTGCTGGCGGCGGCCAGCCTGCTGCTGCTGACAAGCAGGCCTGCTTGCGCCGGCGCACAGGACCCGAGCCCGCCGGTGTTCCGCAGCGGCCGCACCCAGTTCATCGTCGAGCGGCCGCGCCGGGCGCTGCCGCCGTTGAAGCTGCAGGACATGGGCGGCAAGGACGTGACGCTCGCGCCCAAGCCCGGCCATGTCACGCTGGTCAATCTCTGGGCGAGCTGGTGCGCGGCGTGCAAGGTCGACCTGCCGACTTTGGCCGGGCTGGAGCGGATGCGGATTCCGGCGCTCGACGTCTGGACCATCTGCACCGACCGGCGCAACATCAAAAGCATCCGCCGCTATGCCGAGGCGATCGCGATGCCCCGCGCCTCCTACGCCGATCCGCATGCGCAAGCGACCAATCCGGCCAATGCCGATGCCTCGATCTTCGCGACGCCGGCGATGCCGATCACCTATCTGATCGGCACGACGGGATTGATCGAAGGCTATGTCACCGGGGCGGCCGAATGGCTGTCCGAGCCGGGCCAGGCGCTGCTGCGCTATTATCTCGATCAGCCGGGCGCGTGAAAATCATCACCGGCGGCCATGCCGCCGGTTGTCGTTCTCGTTGAAAAGATACCTATTCTGCCGGCGCCGCATGCATGTCGGCATGCGCCAGGTAGCTCTCGGACATGCCGAGCCGCCCCAGTGCAAACAATCCGCCTGCGACCACGAAATAGGCCAGCGCCACCGCCGGCGTGACGCCGAAGCCGCCACCGATGCCGACGGCCTCGCCATGCATGAAGCCGAAATAGGTCATGACGGCACCGGCAAGCGCGAAGGCCGCCGCCTTGGTGAAGTCGCGCTCGATCACGAACACGCCGATCGCGCCGAGCACGAGGCCGGCGAGGATCGAGCCCCCGCCCATCACTTCGAGCCCGTGATACAGCACGCCTTGCTGCGGCAGCGCCGCGATCGCAGCGGTCTTGACCGCATCGACCTTGTCGGCTGCGAGGCCGCCGACGCTCTGCGCCGCGGCCACCGTCGAGGCCAGCATGGTGTCGATCTGCAGCTTGGCCCAGGCGGCGAGATGCGGCGTGAAGGCGAGCACGATCGCCGGCGCGTGCTTGACCGGCGTGGTCTGGAACGCCTGCGCGCCGATCAGCATGCCGATGTAGAGCAGGATCGGCGAAATCGCGACCACCGGCACCAGCGCCAGCAGCACCGAGATGATGCCGAGCCAGGACAGCACGATCACCATCAGCCCGGTCGCTGCCGAATAGCCGATGCGGCCGCCCATCGCCTTCCAGCCGGGATGGCCGATATAGACGGCGTTGATGAAGGGGTTGCCCATCATGCAGCCGATCAGGCTGACGACGCCGTCGGCTGTCAGCACCCGCGTGGTCGGATATTCGTCGCCCGCGGCTTCCGCGCTCTCGACATTATCCATCGCCTCGACGAGGTCGTAGATGCCGAACGGAATCGCAGTCACCAGGATGATCCCGAGATATTCGAAGCCGGAGAACACCGTGCCGAACGCCGGCAGCGGCACCGAGAAGCCGAAGCTCGCAAAGGCGTCCCCGACGCCCTTGACGCTGAGCCCGCCGAGACCGAGGCCGAACAGGTTCGAGCCCCATGCGATGATCATGCCGACCGCGATCGCCACCAGGCCGGCCGGCAGCCCCTTCGGATATTTCACGCCGCCGAACCAGCTCACCAGAATGATCGCGAAGCAGACCAGCCCGATCTGCGGCGTCATGTACATCTCGAGCGCCGGCCGCATCGAGATGAAGGTGACCGAGACGCCGGCCAGCGTGCCGAGCAGCGCCGCCCGCGGCGTGATCTTGCGGATATAGGGCGCGACGAAGCCGCCGATCATCAGGATGAAGCTCTGGAAGAACACCCAGACGAGGCCGGCCGACCAGCCCTTCAGCGGATCGCCGGTCTTGAGCGTGATCGGCAGCATGATCACGAAGGTCACGATGAACATGTGCGGGACACTGACGCCCGAGGGCAGCGCGCAGACGTCGCTGCGTCCGGTCTTCTGCGCCAGGCGATAGGCAAGGAAGGCGTAGTACAGGGTCGACAGGCACATCATGAGGCCGAGCGCCGGCAGGATGCGGCCGAACACCAGGCTGTCCGGCATCTTCAGCACGAAGCGCAACAGTCCGGTGAGGACGAGCATGTTGACGAGGATGTTGGTGCCGAAACCGAAGAACGCGTTCCAGTCTCCGGGTGTCCAGAGCACCGGCTTGAAATCCGCTCTTACCGAGCTTGCCGTCCCGCTTCCGCTCATCGCCTTGCTCCCCTGTTGCTTGCAGCGACTACATGACCGAACTCATTCGTCTCGACTCGTCTCTCGGTTCATCTCTCAGTTCATGGCCTTCAGAACCGCGGCGGAGTCAGCGACCCAGCCGAAGATGCCGCCCTGGGCCTTGATCATCTTCAGGCCCATCTCGTGGAATTCCGGGAAGTAGGACGCGCAGCCGTCGGAGATGACGACGCAGCGATAGCCCCGGTCATTGGCCTCGCGCACGGTGGTGTTGACGCAGACCTCGGTGGTGACGCCGCACACCAGCAGGTTTTCGACGCCGTGATGCTTCAGCACGTCACCGAGTTCGGTGGCGTAGAAGGCGCCCTTCCCCGGCTTGTCGATCACGACCTCGCCGTCGACAGGATAGAGCGCGGGAATGATGTCGTGGCCGGCCTCGCCGCGGATGAGGATGCGCCCCATCGGACCGGGATCGCCGATGCGAAGCGACGGCGCGCCGCGCTCGACCTTGGCCGGCGGCGCGTCGGAGAGATCCGGCGCGTGCCCCTCGCGCGTATGGATCACCAGCATGCCGCTCTTGCGCGCCGCCGCCAGCACGTTGGCGATCGGCGCGACGGCGCGTGCAAGCTGCGAGACGTCGTTGCCCAGCGTCTCGCCGAACCCGCCCGGCTCCATGAAGTCGCGCTGCATGTCGATGATGACCAGCGCGGTCTTGAAGAGATCGAGCGTGATCGGCTCCGGCTCGGCCGTGATCGTAGCGGTTGCCGATGCAGATGAGTTCGCCATACCAGCCGCTTGCCTCTCCACGAGAATGCCTCGCAACAGACGAAGCAAGCGCTATGCCACTGTGTACAATCCCCGGCATCGCCGCAGGCCGGACGAAGTCCGAACTCATTCAATGACTTGAAAGGGCAGCTGACAACGGGGCGGTCGCCGGGCCGCGGGCTTCGCGAAGGCAGCGGCTCATTTCCTGGGCAGTCGATGCATGCAGCGCTCGCGCTGCGGCGCGTCCATGCGCCATTGGGTGCCCGACTCGGGAAGAACCCGCGCCGGCGGGCTAAGGTGCCGTTCCAGGCTCGCTGGACTTCTGCGATCGGCCCGAGGCCGGCGTTTCGAGAAACGTCCACCGATCTCTGCTTTTGACCCTTGACCGAGTTCGGTTCGTGGGCAGGCCGACGGCATCGGCGCGGTGCTGACGAGGTGAGATATTTCGACTATCCTGATCAAGGCAGGGTCGGGCAGAGCCCACGAGAGGGAGATCGATGATCACAGTCAGAAGCGCTCTGGCCCAGAAGAGCGGCGCCCTGATCCATGTTCGTTCCGGCGACATGGTCGTCGAAGCCTTGCGCCAGATGCGCGACAATCGGGGCCGGTCGGTGCTGGTCATCGACGACGGCGTGCTGGTCGGCATCGTCACCCAAGGTGACTGCGCCATCAAGGTGCTGCTGCCCGGGTTCGATGCGAAGCAGACGCCGGTGAGCCAGGTAAATGACGCGCGACCCGGTGACGGTCAAGCCGGACCATCCGCTGGACGGTTGCATGGCGATGATGGCTCAGCGCAGCTTTCGCCATCTGCCCGCATTGGACGCGGGCAAGGTCGTGGGCGTGATCTCGATCGGAGACGTCGTCAAGAACATCATCCGGGATCTGGAGCACAACGTGGACGGCCTGATGGGCTACATCATGAAAGACGGTCCCGGGGGCTGACGAACGAACCGCGATACCGTCACCCCCACGTAGGTGTGCTTCTGACCCGAAGCGCCCACCCGTCCATGCGGACGGGCGCTTTACGCGACTGCGCCGCATCGCATTCTTGGTGATGAATTATCTTGCGTGTGATGACATCAGCTTATGAACGCGAGAATCCCCTTGTTGGCCGGCCTGTTCGTACTTCTATTGGCTTCGGCGTCTTTCTCATATGCGCAAACGGAAAGTGTCGGCGCTCAGGCAAGTGCGCTCGAAGCGTGGAAAAAGAAGATTGTCATACTGTTAGTTAGAAAGAGAACATTTCCGCCCGGGGCGGCCGGTCAAAGTGGCACGGCCAAGGTCAAGTTTGTCATCGATCGGCAGGGAAAACTGATTTCCAGAGAACTGGTGGAAAGCACCGGCTCCGCGTTACTCGATACGGCGGCCCTCAGTATGATTGAGCGAGCGGAGCCATTTCCGGAGCCGCCCGCAGAGTTGAGCGACGATAGCTTCGCCTTTACATTACCCATCAACTTTGCAGGCGGGAAGCAGTTGCCTTGGGCAGGCGGACATTGGCCTGCTGAGTGGGTCGACGAGCAGAAGAAGATTGACGCAAAAATTCGCGGCATCTGTCGTGGCTGCTAAGGCGTGACTGAAACTCACGCGCAGCAACACTGAAGCTGCGCCATCCTGCAGCGCTTAGGTCGGCTGATGGCACTCGAAGATTGGAAGAAGATCATCGCGGCGTCCGTAGCCGAACTTCTCAAGAAGCGCGGATTCCGAAAGAACGGGCTGCGCTTCTCGGCCGATCGCGGCGACGCGAAGCTCCTTGTCGAGTTCTAGAGCAGCCAAATGAGCGACAAGACCCGCCTATTGATCACGATCAACCTGAGCATACGGCTTGGCAAATTGGACCGCGACCCGAGCATCTTCCCAGGTGCTGGGCACTGGCGGAAGCGAATTGGTGAGTTTATGGACAAGCCGAGCGACTATTGGTGGACATGCCGAAATAGCGAGGACGCTGTTCAGGCGGGAAAGAGGATCGCGATGTTGCTTGAGACGGCCGCTCTGCCGGAGATGGAGCATCTCGCTTCTGCCGAGGCGCTGGCCGCCCTTTGGGCGTCAGGCCAGTCACCCGGCCTCACCCAAATGCAGAGGGACGGATACCTCGCGAAAGTGGCCGGCCAGCCAACCTGACCGGACCGATTCCTACTGCGCCGACAGATCGTGCCCCATATGGCGAAGAGCAAAATTTGAGCGCAAGGTCGGTTGTGGGCCTGTCCCGAACCCGGCAGGTCGCGCCAAGGATGTCCGCTCTCGGCCCGCACCGGAAGTCGGCAATCAGAGGGCCGATAGGCTGCTTATGACCCTGGCTGTGTGAAAACGCTGCGCGGCTGTTATGATTCTCCAGTGATTCTTTTGGGGGAATCGATGAGGCGCT
>NZ_JAUEUK010000014.1:80000-180176 GCF_032487555.1 Bradyrhizobium sp. SZCCHNRI1029 | reverse complement strand
CCGCTACGACCGCCCGGATGGGCACATCAAACCGCCCGAACGAACTCAGATCTGGATAAAACTTGGGGGCAAGGTCACCGGCTAGGTAAGGACGGAGGATTGTTGTCCGCTTACTTGCCCGAGGCCGCGTACTGGGCGTTGCAGGTTGACTTGAAGAATGGGCGATTGAAGTTCATCGAAGCAACCTTCTTCAAAAGGCGTCATGGATATGGTGATCTGATCAGCTTAAATTTCTCGGAGACGCCGCCGAAGCAACCGTGAATAGGATCTACGATCGGGCGGAGGGATAGGCAGATTCGGGCGGCGGAGCTACCCCGGAGCGTTTGAGCAATGGTGGAGGATTTCCGCGATTGAGGAACACTAACTCGCAGCGAATTCTTACAGAGGCTTCCGTCAGGATGGAACGGTGCCGGCGACTGAATACTTTCAAGGCGCATTCGGACAAAACGTAATTCGGAGCGCTGTAGAGGGTGATCGCGGCCAGCCTGGTGGAGCAATGCTGCGATTCGGCGTCTTGCGAGCTGACCTTAGCAGCAGGCATGATGAGACATCGGAGGTGCCTAATGTTAGCGCCGCAATTGACTTCGCCGCTACGGACACTGGGGGACGACCGAGGCATATGTTGTCTGAATGCACCGCAAAAGAGTCAACGCGGCCGAAGGGTATCCGGAGCCGGACCCTGAACGCGGGAGAAAATGTCACAGCCGGTAGGGAAAATTTGCCCACCTCGGCGGTTTAGTAAGATGGACTGTGACTGTTTGCGGTTGTGTTCCCACGGATTCGTGAGATGCTCAACAGACTGAAAGACGCAATTGGGGGGGATACTTGTGCGCTTACAAGCCGCCGCCGAAGCTTCTGCCCGGCTTCCCTGAAGCCGTGCCCATCAAACCCAAGACACCGTTCGGTAAAGATGGACGCAAACTGCGGAAGCGATGGAAGGATTCGGATGGCACGATTTATGAATGGGATTACCAGCACGGAACGGTAGAAAGATACAATAGCAACGGAGACCATCAGGGCGAGTTTCGCCCTGACGACGGGACTAAGATAGGCCCTGCCAAACCTCGGAACGTAGAACCATGAACGCGGCACATCGACTAGTCGGCTACGATCGTCAGACCGAGTTGGAAAAATTCGAGGTCGCTATTCCGCAGCGCTTCCTCGGAGAAATCCGCAACGTGGTCCGGTTCGACAGAGACGATCCAAAGGCCACCGGCTGCTACCAGTTGACCAGCGAACAGGCCCGGCGAATCGCCGGCATGGTGCACAGAGATCGCCTGCCAAACGGGCTGGATTTTTTCTTTGAGGCCTACGCCGCTAATTTGGATTACTGACAATCTTTTTATAGTGCGGACGCCCTAGCCTCACGAAAGAGCCAGGCTTTTTGCTGTGGCGCTGCTGCCGCATCTCGACGGGCTGCTTCTGATAGTTGGCGGTCACAGCAAGCTGCGATCTACCGATGTAAGTTGAGACGCCTCACTCAGTAAGAGTTTGCATCATCCGGTCGTGATAGCCAGCGCTGGGAGGCGCGAAGTCCTAGTTCCGAGTAACCGGCCATATATGTACCGAACCTCTCGATCGTCTCAGTGGCTTCTATCCCCTTCTTCCGCGCCGCCGCCCCCTTGCCGCCCGTCCTAGCCGCGCTGCCGGCGAGCACATCGGCGACATCATACTCATAAAGCTTGTGTCTGCCGGTCTCGCAGCGCGCGGTTGATCGCATCTTGCGGTTTAGAGCAAAGATGTTACTCAGAACCGGGGATACAACACTGAAAGCTGGTTGCCGCAGCCAAGCAGACAAAGACTATCGCGCCGTCGCCATGTCATTCACAGGGAATAACATGTAAGCCTATCGAGAGTGGGCCCGGATAGGAATTCAGCCGATCTTCTCCTGCCGGACCATTAAGTAGTGCTATTCTAATTGAAGGGGCTCGCGCCCTATTCGGTTTCCTTGCAGGACCCTGCAATCGAGACCTTCGGCGCGCGCGCTCGACCGTGAGCAACGCATCTCCGCTAACCGGCTCCCAATCCGAGATATGAATTTAGCTTTTCAGCCATCTTCTCGGCCCTGTAGTCGATAAATTCTTCGAAAGCCTCCTTTCGGAGGAGATCCTCTCTACCTACAAAGAATAACTGCTGCGAAGCGCATTCGCGCTGATTCTGCTTTAAGGAGCGCCACACGTCGAAGGGATCGCGGTCGCCAAGCTCAGCGTTATCCGCTTGAGAGAGTATGGCGTAGTTTGCGGCCGTGTTCAACCGGTCGACAGGAACGTCGAGTTGCTGCATATACTGCTTCGGAAAAATGTGGTGCACGGCCAACGGGTCTGCCTGCAAGTTCTCATACAGAACATGCCGCAACAAACGTCCGGACGGCCAGCTTTTGGCATCATTTGCGCAGAGGAAAGCAAGGTAGACCTGCATAAGAGGCGAATACAAGCCAGCCGCGCTCCGCACGTCCTCTTTTCGGATTTTAAACAGTCGATTGTTCGGAATGCGCTCGAACAGCATGCGACATGATTTTGCTTGATCGCCGTTTGCCTTTGCAATTGCGTTTACGAAACCGTTGACCGTTGTTTCGGATGCCCCCCGGAAAAGGCTTCGCAAGCCGGAGATCAGCAAATACCGCCGAACGTATTCGGCATCTTTGGCTTTCAGCGATGATTTCCCACTCTTCGCAAGCAGGTAGACGACGGGGATAAGTGCGTTGGTAGAAGGAAGCCATCGACGAGTCGTCCATCCGATCTCGGACCTAACAAAATCGACTGTCGCACGGATGGCACGCTCCGTCGAACGCCAGGAAGCCTCCACCTCGCCGGTGTCTTCAGCCCAGTTCTTTGGCAGCTTCGAAAAGCTGCAGTTACCCCTATGGACAGTTACCAGACAACGTACGAGGAAGATGAAATTGATCCCCAGACTACGCATCTCGCGCTCGCTCGCGACTGCGCGCATCGGACCTACGATCTTCTTGGTAGCCGCGGACGCCAAGCGAGCCGCCTCAACGTCACCAGCCGAAAGAGACGTGCCCCCCTTGTTCAGCCGCCGGAACAACTGAAATGCGTTCTCTTCGTCTTCGTCCGGAAATTCTTCGCAGAGAGCCCTTCTCTGGAAAAGATTAGCGAGCTTATGGAGTCTCTCTCGGTAGATGGCTTCGTTTCGATTGTTCTTTCCCAACTTCTGTTGACTGCGGACGCCAGCGATAACTTGTTCAATTCGCTTTAAAGTGGCAGCGTGCTCTTCGCGGGAGGTCGGGATTATCTCCGAAAGAGGAATGATCAATGGATCATCAGCCTCAATGCGCTTCGCCAAGGTCTTCTTCATCGCACCTAAATAAAAGCGCTCGTTTTCGAGGTCGAAGAACGCCCGCTCCGAAAGCGATCCATTTGCCGAACTTCGAATTGCTAAGGACAGCGAAGTCAAGCGCTGCTGCCCGTCCAAGAGAAAGCCGTAGAAACCGTCCATCTTACGAGCTGGTAGGGAAGTGCCGCCCTTTGCCTTCACTGGATGATCGCTGGTTGTTTGCCAAACATAGAACGAACCGATCGGCCAGCCGCGGTACAGCGAATCCAGCAATTCCACCACCTTTTTTGATCTCCAAACATAGTCTCGCTGCATTATCGGCAGCTGAATCTCGCCGCTGTCAAACCGCTGAACCAAATCACTCACGAAAAGATCCATAGCCCTGCCCCCTAAGGCGATTCGAAAATATCGGAAGTTGTTACATTTCTTGATTTAACTTGGAAGTGGCCTTCTGAAACATATCGACAACGACCGTTGCTCGATATGTTCAAAGGGCCAGCTCGCGAAATTCAATCGCTACATCGCCTACTCTCGCGTCCCCACGCAGCGGCAGGGGCGGAGCGGCCTCGGACTAGAGGCCCAACGGCACGTCGTAATTGAGCGCCTATGCGGCCGGGGGGGGGGACAAACAGGTCTCCGAATACACCCAGATCGAAAGCGGCGACGTATAGACCGGCCAAGACTCGCGGAGGAACTTGCAGCATGCCGGCTGCACCGAGCCATCCTTATCATCGCCGAGCTTGATCCGTTGGCTCGAAACGTTGCCTTCGTCTCGAACCTAATGGGAGCCCGGGACCGAGTTCGAAGCAGTCGATTTCCCCGAACTAAGCGCTTATCGATCCATATTTTAGCCGCCCTGGCAGAGAACTAGGCTCAGGCGATATCCGAGCGGAGCCGTGCCGCTCTGCCGGCCGTCAAGGTCCGAGGATCGGCGTTATCACACGAGAGGCTATCGATCGCGGCTACGGCTCAGCCAACTGACATAGAACCCTGAGCCTGCTGGCGTACCGGAATAGAACATCGAGGAGTTGTTCGGCCGCAAGCTTGCGTTGCGGCCCCTCATACGTTCTGAACCTACGCGATAAGATGGACGAGTAGCAATGCGCTCTATTCCGCTGCCGACCGTGGACGCGAGGTGAACAACGATCGCCCATGGATTAGGAACCTCTTCCGCGCGCAACAAATACGTTGCGGTTTGCGAGTGCTAGTGCAACAATTGACCGGAGTGCTATTTTGAGCGGCCGCGGTGCGCGGCAAGCGCCTCAGCCTGTATCGCTAGACTTTGTAAATCATGTTCGGAGAGGCCGCGGCTCGCCGTACGAAGTCTTTCGAGAAGCGCAGCCCGATTCGAACCCTCTTTGCCATCTTCGGGAACACCCAATAGGACGTTCGGCGTAGTGGCCAATACCTTGCTGATGCGTAGAAGCGTCGACAGGTCCGGCTCACGGTCGCCAGTAACATAAAATCCGTACCTTCGTTCACTCAACCCCGCGCGACGTGCGACCTCGGCGTTTGAAAGTCCGAGTTCCTTAGCGCGCGATCGCAGCTTCTGCCCGAGTACCTGCATCAGAACAATCTGTTCTGACGCGCCTTGCACGGTCCATGTAACTAATGTACGGTGTAACGTACATTATGTACCGAAGCGAACGATACCTTCATTAGGAGTAGCCATGAGCGCCATCTCACCTGAAGCCCGAGCACTGAAGGTTGAAATTAAACATTCAGCACTTCAAAGAGAACTGTCCGAGAATCAGAGCGATGATTTCGAGCTCATCCAGCTTGACACTACGTTTATTACGCTGATTTCGCAGATTTCCGGCTTTGAGCCCCGGCAAGATGGGAGAATTGACCTTCAGGCGCGGCCAAACCGGCGGAGCGCTTTGGAGGAGGTCCGCCAAACCCGCAGAATCGAAAAGGTCCTTGCTCGCCTGGACCCCGTCGAGCGGGCAATTATGGCCATACCAGCGCGGACGATCGTAGGTCTTGGCATTAAGGCTCGCCACGCAGCCTACGTGGTGTCAGAGCATTGGGATGCGCCGATCGAGCAAATTGACCGCGACGCTCAGGCCGTTAGGCTCTTGATTGAAGCGGTTTGCAAAGTCGCCGGAATAGGCTTGCCTTTCCCTGGCAATTCAGGCCGCTGAGGTCACGAGATAAAGCGTCGATCGTCGGTTTTTCTACCGAGGGACGCTCGTCCAGCTCAGACGACTACGGAATCGGCTTCCCTTTACTTAACCCAGTGAACCAATCCTGGTGTCATGTAGACCAACGCCCCGCGTCGTGCCTTCGTTGCGCGAAGGTAGTCTTTGAGTTGGCCGCAATGAATCCGCACAATCTCCTCGGACGGATTGACGTCGCTCTTCCAATCGAGAACGACCTCAGCGCGATCACCGTCGAATGCGATGGCGTCGATGCGGCCGGCGAGCGCGTTGCACTGCGAGCCACTCTTGAACAATGCATATACCGGCCATTCCGGAATCAATCGGTCCCGAAGCGCCACGACTTCCGGAAGCTGCAAGGTCCGCCAAACGGTGACCGCGATCTCGTCCGCGTCCGGCAGTCCGTCGCCGCCCTCTGGATCCATGACCAGTTCCGCAATCAGCTCGCGGGCTCGCCCGGCCAAGCGCTCAACATCTTCGACGACTTCATGGGTCAGCACTTCTTCCATCATCTTGTGCAGGAGAAGACCGCGCACACGTCCCGCGCCGACAGGCAGATCGACCTCGGGCGCATCGCCGGCATCGAGCGTGATGGCCTCGACCGCTTCTAGGCGATCCGGATCAAGATCGCTCGGCCGGACCCAGATCAGCGGAATGGCCGCTTCTTCGACGATCGCGCGCTCGGTGGCGAACAGCTCAGCGGTCTGCATATTCGGCGGGTCGGCGATCGTCGGCATCGGCGCCGGCGTCAGGCGGGAGACGTCCAGCTCGGGCAATGCGTGATGGCCTAAATTGACGACGCGAGCCCAGGACTTCTGCTCGGCCTGCGCCAATTCCGGAACGATCAGCAGTTCACGGGCTCGCGTACAGGCCACGTACCAAAGCCGTTCGCGTTCGCGCATCTGGCTTTCGTCATCGGTCTCGAGCGCCGCGCGCAGCTCAGGCGGTACCACGTCGCCGATCACCCAATGCAGCGTGTCGTCATCAGCCCGGTGCACAAACGGCTCGCGGGAGCGCAGCAAGGTCGCGGTGTTGATCGGGATCACTACCGGCCATTCGAGGCCCTTGGCGCTGTGGATGGTGATGATCTCGATGGCGTCTCCGTCGGCATCGACGCGGCCTTCGCTGTAGGCGGCCCCATCGCGCCAATCGCGGCTCACGTCGCGGGCGAAGCGCTTCATGCCTTTGATGCCGTAGGGCCGCGCCCGTTCGAGCAGCGCCTCGACGTTGGCGGCGGCTCGCGCGCTGCGGTCGCCTTCGCGCGCGCTCAGGATCGACCGCACAGCCAGCCGCTCGACGGCTTCGGCGAGGAGAAGCGCGGGGGTCGTGGCCCGCGCCCGACGGCGCAGGTCCTGGAGGATCGTGAGGACCCGCCGCGCCACGGGATGAGCGACGTGATCGGGATCCGTCGCGAGCGAGAACCGTGGGATGGCGTCGGGCCGATCTGCAAGCGGCGGCAATCCTGCGGTGATGTCGAGCAACTCCTCTTCGCTGAGGCCCACGAGCGGACCGCGCATCAAGGCGCCGAACCCCAAAGTGTCGCCGCCATCGGCCAGCACGCGTAGGAGCGCGACCAGGTCCTGCACCTCCTGGCGGCGGAACAGGCCTTTTCCGGCTTGGGAGGCGATCGGGAGTCCCCGGGCTTCAAACGCGCGCTCGTACCGCCACAGCTCCGAGCCCGTCGGGGCGAGCAGCGCGATGCCGCCCGGCGTGAGCGGCGCAAGCGCGCCATCTTCGTCTTGGACCGTCACGTTGCCGATCAGCCGCACACAGAGATCGGCGACTGCTTCGGCTTCGGCGTCGCGGATCCACGCCGCCCGCGAATCCGGCGGCAGATCGATCGTTATTTTGGCGGCGCATGGCAGATCGCGATCGGGCGGATCAAGCGTTGGCGCGAGCTCCACGTAGCCCGGCTGATTTTGGGCGGAGAGCGGTGTAGCGAAACAGCGGTTGATGTGGCTCAGGATTCCCGGCCGTGAGCGGAAGTTCGCCGTGATCTGGACGATGTTGTTCGGCCAGCGCCGGGCGATCGCACCCCGCGCCTCCGCGTAGGAGCCGACGTCGGCGCCCCGGAAGCGGTAGATCGCCTGTTTGGGATCGCCTACCATGAAAGAGCGCCAGCGCGCAGGAGGCTGTCCTGCCACCGCGGCGGGCTGTCGTCAGCGGCGATGCGAAACAGGATCTCCGCCTGGACCGGGTCGGTATCCTGGAATTCGTCGACGAAGACGTGGCGATAGCGCTGCCCCAGCGCGCGACGGACCGCATCGTGTCTGCGCACGAGCGCGCGCGCCCGCTCCAGGAGATCTTCGAAGTCGAGAACGGCGGCTGCGCGTTTGAAGGCGGCATAGCCGGCAAGCACCTCATCGAGCTCATCGGACAATTTGGCGACCAGCGCGGTCGCGACACGGCCGAGGATGACGCGGTAGCAGTGATCCACCCGCGCAAAGTGGCGGCCAGCCTCGGCGTTGAGCTCGGCGCCGCGATCCTTGCCGGCGGCCTTGTCCCATGCTGTTTTGGCCCTTGGGGTCAGCAGATCGAACGTGTAGCGCCGCATGCAAGGCAGGCGCGCCGGGTGAGCGAGCCGCCAGAGCGTGTCGAAGACAAGCGCCGTCGCGAAGCTGCCGGCGAAGTGATTGGCCAGCGTCTCAAGCTGTCCAACCACGTCGAGCGTCTTGGGTTCGACAGGCTGCGCCGAAAGCCAGCGGCGGAAATCAGCGACGGCCTCGACGAGGTCGATGTCCGGCCGGCCGGTGAGATCCACCCCGGGCGCCCGCGCGCCGCGATGTTCCAAGCGAAACCGCGCAAGGTTTCGCAAGGTGGCGGCAACGTGATGTGGATCGTACTGGGAAAGGGAGGCGATCGGATCGTCGGCCCGCGCCGGTCCGTTCAGCCGCCTTCTGAACCATTGCTCGAACACGGCCTCGAACGCGGCTTCGGCCTGCGTCGCATCGAGGATGCGCGCTCCGGGATCGATATCGGCTTCGACCGCATAGCTGCAGATGATGGTCTGGCAGAACGCGTGGATCGTCGTGGCGGTCAATTCATCCAGCTTGCCAGCCGCCTTGGAAAGGGCGCCCCGCTGCCCTTCGGTCGGCCCGTCCGGCAGAGCCTCCCGCAGCGGTTTTGGGATACGGCCGGCGAGCAGATCGTCGACATAGCGGTGGACGCGCGCGCTGAGCGCACTTGCCGCAAGCTCCGTGAAGGTGATGGCGGCGATGGAGCTCGGTTAGGCGCCGCTCATCAACAGCATCGTCAGGCGACCGGCCATGAGCGCGGTCTTGCCGGTGCCCGCCGCCGCCTCCACCAGCAGCGTCCGATGGAGTTCTGTGAGCGCCCGCAGGCGCGCGGCTTCATCGGCGAGCTTCGTCATCGCACGCTCCATATTCTGGCGAGGTCGCCGAAGGCGCGGCCCAAGGCTGCTTGTTTGATCTGGAAATAGACCGCCGGCGCGGCCGGCAGCGCCAAGGCGAAATCATTCCAGTCCTCGCGTGCGTCTGGGCCGGGCAAAGCCACGCCGCGGCGCAAGAGATCGACGGCCGCGCTGAGATGCGCGCCGATATCAGCGATCGCCTGATCGATATCGGGAAGATTGTAGGGCCTTGGCCGATCGGTCCCGAGGAAGACCAGGCGCGCAATGACCCGCGGATTGTCCGCCACAAGCTGGCGCGCGGCCAGGGCATAAAGAACGCGCTGCAGCTCGGTGCCGCGCCCGAGAACGATCTCGTTCGCTTTCGCGGGTTCGGCCCCGGTCTTGTAGTCGGAGACGCGGACGCCGTTGTGCGCACTATTGAAATCCACCCGATCGATGCTTCCGCGAATGCGCAACCCGGCGCCGGGGATGATTACCTGGCCTGTTGGCGGCCAAAGCAGACCCCCGGCAGGGGTCGTCCCATCATCCTCGCGGCCGAAGGCCAGTTCGGTCCAGCTGCGCGTGACCGGCTGAAACGCCTCGTCGAGCGTCAGCGCCTTCAGCGCGAGATCGCGTGCGGCCGTGAGCGTGTGGCGCCACAAGAGGACTGGGGGAGTCGAACGCTCGAGCGGCCACTGTGCCTCGATGGCGGCGGACGCCGCATCGAGGGCGTTCTCGATCTCATGCCGAGCGGCTCGCACGTAGCCCGGATCGGGTTCGAGCGCGTCGACCGTACGTTTCAGCATCTCGTGCACGAGCTCGCCAAAGACGCGTGCGTCGAGCGACAAGGGCTGTTCGTCTTCGACCAGCTGGCGCCAGCCCAAGGCATAGCGCCAGACGAAGGCGAGCGGGTCGCGCAGCATGAGGCGAAGCGATGTTGCGGACTGCACCTGAGCGATGGCGCGCGCGATGACAGGATGATCCTCGCGCACGCGGCCGTCATGAGCGGTGACCGCAGGGCTTCGGTGATTGCGCCAGCAGGCGCCAGCCGCTCGCAGCATGGGCGAGCTCGCCGCCTCTTCGGGCCGCGCAAGCAGGCGATCAGCTTCGCTGAAGGCATGGCTCGGGATGCGTGAGCGTTTCAACGCTGTGGCGCGCGGGTCGTGCGGCACGAGCGGACTGGGCGTCTGCAGGCCGCCTTGAGCGTTGCGACGACTCCGCGAGAGCACCAAAGCGCCGCCGGCCTCCGCAGTGATGATCGCATAGGCCCGCCGGTCCTGTTTGGTGAGCGACTCGGAATCGAGGGCCTCGCGCGACAGGATGTGGCTCGGAATCAACGGATCTTCGCCGGATCGCCGCGGCCACGATCGCGTCGTGAGGCCGAGCAGGCGGACGAAGCGACGCGGGGCTGCTGCGAGGTGACTCGCCGGACACCAGACCGCACAGGCGCCCGGATCGTGGCCATCGGGAAGGCGAAGCTCCTGGAGGGAGAATTCGAGCGCTTCCGGCGGCGCGCGGCGCAGCGCCTCGACCCAGAGCGCCCGTGCGGCCCGCCCAAGCAGCGAGCCGCCGGCCTCATCTGCGGCGCCGGCTCGTCTGGCAAGCACCTCCAGGACTGGGTTGACCAGCGGCCGCACGTCGACACCATCGGCGCGGCAAGCATGGGCTTCGTCGAGCGCAAGGCGCCACTGTTCGAGCTCGAAGAGCGCAGCGCCAGGCTGCAGGCCCTGCGCCCAGCTTGCAGGCAGAGCATCGAGGCCGCGGCTGCGTCCGGCGGCGTAGCCGAAGAGCCGGCGGACGCGATCCTGGCTCAGGCCATTGAGCAGGACGTCGGCCAAGGCGGCGCAGACTTGGCCCTCACGCGACGCCAGCGCCGGCACGCCATGCGAGAAATGCAACGGCAGACCGGCGTCGGCCGCCAGCACCAACATGTGGTCGTCCCAATCCTCGGTCGCCGTGGCGCAGACGGCAATCTCGTGCGGCCGGGCGCGCCCCGACGAGATGAGCTCACGCACCCACCGCAGGGCCTCGACGACCTCGGCCCGCGGCGAGGCGCAGGAGACGATCTCGGGCGAGGCCGGTGTGGATCGCGCATCGGAGCCAAGCTCGCCGCTGAACCACGCGGCATCGGGATCGCCGGGATTGCGCCAGGCGAGCCGCACTTGCTGCGCGAGCGCAAAGAGCAGCGGGCGCCAAACCGGGGCGACGCGCACGAGCCGATCAAGCTCGACCGCGCCCAGGACCGCTGGCGCGTGCGTCACGCGCTTCAAGGCGGCATCGCGTAGATCTGGCGGCGACAGGACGCCCGCGGGCAGACTCGCGCGCACGCGCGCCTCGATCGTCATGAGATCCTGGAGCCGCGCGCTCGCATGGACCTGGTCAGCCAATGCGAAGTCGTCGTTCCACAGCCGAGTCAGCGTCCAAGCCACCGACCGCGTCATCCCGGGCAGAGGATGCATTCGAGTTCGGCGAAACCGCCTGCCCCAACCGCCGACCGGATCGCCGGGTCAAGGTCCTGGGTTCGGGTCGGGCGCGTAAAGCCGCCGGCGAGCCGCGCGGCAAGCTGCGGCAAGGTCATAATCTGCACGCCGGCTTCCGCCTCTCGCGCGGCGGCGATCCGCCTCATGCGGAAGGCGAGCGGCCCCTCAACAATGATGGTTCGACGTTTCACAGTCCCCCTCAATCACGTCTTCAGCTCCTGGCCAATAATGCAAACCTTGCAGAATTGATCGCAAGTTTGCGCAGAAGCCCGCTAGGATACGATTGGTGCCACTCCGACTATTGAACTCTAATCAGTTTTGAAATCGATCGGCACTGTAGAGCTGAAGGCGGTGCCAAGCTGGTTCTAAAAATAACAATTAGATACGACCGCCGATTCTACGCCGCGGAGAGGCGCTTTTATCTTGCCGGGAGTAATCGGGCGCTTCTCCGCGTTCTGCTCCGACATGATCGTCTCCTCTGCTTGATATTATACGGCTGCACACGAGCGGTCGACAACGTGGCATTGGTCCGGCTTTCGTCATGATCTGGGGGTGATGACATCTGGTGGTCCATCCAGGAGTTCGTGCTCAGCCCCGCCAGCCATGCGGGCGCACATGTCGTCGTCAGGATCGCGGGGCAACACAGACACAGTAGCGCGCTCGACGTCTCAATCGAGCTGTCGTCGCCGGCAAGATAACGTGCTCTCCGCATCCGCTTCGATCCACCAAACGCCTCTCCGCCGACCGGCGGAAGCTCAGCCAATCTTCTGTCGTCGCACTGTCTGTCAGACGGCGCTCGCCAGAGCTCTCACATAGCGGCGGCGAGCGCCGTCGGGTTGCTAAAACTCGGTTCGGCTGCACTTTCATCTTCGGCTGCGAACCGGAACACAGATCCATCGATCCACATGCGATGCATGACCACCGCCAGCTTACGCGCAACGGCCACCACCGCGCGTTTGTGGCCACGTTTGGCTGCGATCCGAACACCCCAGGCCTTGATGCCGCACCATTTCTTGGAGCGCACCAGCATCGCGCTCGCAGCCTCGTAGAGCACGGTACGAACCTCCCCATCGCCGCACTTCGAGATGTGCCCTTCGATGTCGATCGATGTGCCCGTCTGTATGCGGCGGGAGGTCAGCCCAAAATGCGCCCCCACGGTCTTGGACTTGCTGAACCGGTGCGGATCGTCGATCGCTGCCTTGAAGGTCAAAGCGGTCACGGGACCAACGCCTGGAATGGCGCAGAAGCGCCGGCAGAGCTCGTCCCGGCCGACCATTTGAACCAGCAAGTCGTGCAGCCTCTTGTACTCGGCCCATAGTGCTTCCCAGGCCCGTAACATGCATTCCGTTATGCCCCCAATCAGACTGTCATGAGCCACCAGGTCTCGCACCCGCGCCGTAAACGAGGCCCGCTGAACCCGCGGTCCAACCAACAGACCGAACACCTTCAGCGACTGTCTGATCTCGTTTTCGATGTCGAGCAGCTTGCGCTTGAGCGTCCGGCGGTGAGCGAGGAGCAGCCGTAGTTTATGGCTCTCCGGGCTCTTGACGTGGACCGGCCGATACCATCCCGCCCTCACCAGATGCGCCAGACCGCGCGCGTCATTCTTGTCGGTCTTGTTGCGCTGGGCCTGCAGCGCAGCCGCTGCCTGCCGTGCTTCCAACAGCACCATGGGAAGGCCCAGGGACACGAGCTCACGGTGCAGCCAAGGTGCTACACTGCCTGCTTCATGGCCGACCTTGTCGAGCCGCGGCACATACGGCGCAAGCGCTTCAAAGATGATCGCCGGATCTGTCAAAACGCTGGATTCGAACACGATGGTGCCGTCGCGGCTGTTCATCACGCAGATCGCGGTCTTGGTGCTCGAGGTGTCGAGTGCTGCTGAGAGTTTCATCGGCGGACGTCCTCTTCGGCGAATCAATGTTGATTCACCGCAATGCTGCGCCTTTGCCGCCAACACTGTCTCGTCTTGCGCGCGCCCGATTACGCCGACACTTTAATCGGCCGGATGTTCTGCCTCTCAGCCGCGATCGTCTTCGTCGTTTTCGCCATCGGTGCTCTCCATCTTCATCGTCAAAAACACGCCTGCAGCGCGGTCTGATCTGCAGCTCTTCGACAGCGAGGAGTCCCAGTGCGCCGTGCAGCTTTCCGCGCTCAGCGACGGCGTGGCGCGGCTGCACGATGGCAGCAGCATAGCCGTTGCGGCGCAATTTTCCATCGGTCTGACGGAGCCACGTCACAGGCAATTTCGCGCGATCGCGCCGCCCTTTCGGGTACCGCGTCGCAGGCAAGATAGCGTGCGTTCCGTCATCTCTGATCTGCACCGGTCCTCATCCGCTGACAGCGGAGCTCCATCAATTCGCGCGTCGTCCGCGACGCTTATTCGTTGCTGCCGGGCTGTTGCTATGGTTCATGCCAGCGGTCCCAGCAGCCTGCGGTCCTTGCGCTTGGCATGGGCGGCCGCGTCGGCGGTGCTGACGGCCTGATCGCCGCAATACGCCGTGCCGTCGCACCACATCGCGTGCATGATCACCGCCAGTTTGCGCGCCACCGCGACCACCGCCTTGCGGTGTCCAGACCGCTTGGCAACCGCCAGTCCCCAGGTCTTCACCTTGTCGCGACGCTTGAAGCGCGTCAGCAGCGCGCTCGCCGCCTCGTAGAGCGCGCGCCGCACATCGGCGTCGCCCGCCTTGCTGATCGGCCCCTGCACATCGATCGAGGTGCCCGACTGCCAGCGCCGCGACGTCAGGCCAAAATACGCCGCGACATCGCGTGACCGCCGAAAGCGCGACGGATCGTCGATCGCCGTCATGAAGCTCAGCGCGGCGATCGGCCCGACGCCTGGAATCTGCATGAAGCGCCGGCACAGCTCGTGTCCGGCGACCAGCTTGACGACCAGGCCGTGCAGCCGACAGTACTCCTTCCACAGCGCCGCGCGTGCGTTCAGCATGGCATCGATCAGCTCGCTGATCAGCGCGTCGCCGGCCACCGCGTCGCGCACGGCCTGCGCAAAGGCGCCGCGGCCGATGCGGTTGAGCCGGATGCCGAACGCCTTCAAGGAGTGCCGGATCGCGTTCTCGAGATCGAGGAATTTGCGTTTGAGATTGCGGCGATGCGTCAGCAGCAGTCGCAGCCGATAGCACGGCGCGGTCTTGATGTGCGCGCGCCGGAACCAGCCAGTGCGCATGATGTGCGCGATACCGAGCGCGTCCGCACGGTCGGTCTTGTTGCGCTGCGCATGCAGCGCGGCGCGCACGTGCTGGGTCTCCAGACAGATCGCCGGCAGGCCGAGACGGAGCAATTCGCCATGCAGCCACGGCGACAGCGCGCCGGCCTCATGGCCGACCCGCCGCAGCCGGCCGAGATACGGCGACAGTGCTCCCTTGATCGCGTCCGGGTCGGTCATCACCGCGACCTCCAGCAGCACTTCGCCCTTGTCGTCGACCACACAAATCGCGGTCTGATCCATGCCGACATCCAGTCCGCAGAAGAACTCCATGGCGCGCCTCCTGTGTTGGTGAGAGCGCGCATTCTGCATGGCCGCCGCTGCCGCGTCAGCTGACGGACGGTCAGGCCGATTACGGACGGCAGCTTCCTTCCAAAGCAGATCGCCACGCCTAAGGCTTCAAACGCCAGGCCGCGTTTCTGTGGCCGCAGAAAATCCACCGTGGCACATCCCCGTCGCTTTGATGCCAGACAGGATTCGATGCCCTGAGGAGAGCCATGAAACAGGCTGCGTCCATCAGAGCTCTCCTTTGAAGGCCCTATCGAGAATGGCGCGGCCCAAAGCTTCGACCTCCGCCGTGGTCTTAACTTGTAACTTGCTTACCTTTGTAAGCCCCCGAACAACACCGACTAGGTGGCTTTGCGTCGCTTTACTGGGTAGCTTCATTTGCAGGTTCAAAAAATCCTGAGGATTCAGACGCCGACGGCGGACGTTCGTCCCGCCACTTTGACCCGAGAGTGAAGGCCACACCTCGGGTGAACGGAAATGAATATCAAGAACCTCGGGCGCTATGGCTGTCTCATCGATCTCGAAGACAGGAAACTCAGTAGATACAACCATTCCATCACAATCCGGCGGCACGACACCAAGAGCCCCCTCCCACGCCATGAGCTTAGGATATACAAAATTTCCTTGGTGAACCCGAGTGAGCTTCCGATAGGAAAATTCATTCCCCATCTTGTTGACGCTGCGGAATATCCCTCGGCCGAACGAATAGACGCCAGCAAATTGGTACTGTTGATCTGGTTGAACCACGACATCCGGAGCGCGCAGCCTAACCAGATCGCGAAGGCGAACGAAATGCCCCGAACTGTCGGAACTCAGGATTGACCGAGGAATAGCCAGCACACCATGCGCCGTTTCGCGTCGAAGTGCCTGAACAAGTCGCAATCGAGCGACCAATTCTTCTATCTTAGCCACAATTCGGCGTTGCTCTTCTAGTGCCGGAAGAGGGATCATGACTTCTGGAAGCCGCTTTAAGGCAAGGACCCGATTACGGCCCGCCGAGCCAGGGCAGATCCGGCCGATCTGTTCCAACCCCTCTTTGGTGCAGAGGTATCGGACGAGAAATGGCGGAAAGCATTGCGTCTCGTCCACGCGAAATGTTGGATAACGAACCGAACCATACAGGCCGTCCTCTGCTTTCGAGCAGAGCGCGATCGCACCTTCCCAAGCAAAAGTGATCTGCAGGATCACATCCCCCTCCTTCATCAGAAAGAGAGCTTTATCTCCAACCTCAAGTCCAGAACGTGGACGCTTATGAAAGATGCCGCGACCGTAGCTAAAAATACCAATTTCTTGATATTCGTGGTCGGCGATGACATCAACGGGACGGCGTTCGAGCCGGAGAAGTTCACCAAGGCTGACCTGCGGCCACGCGGCGCTCATGCGCGGTCCTCAAGCGCACCTTTGATCTCCCGAAGAAGGTCGGCAATCCGGAGCTCCTTTTCAAGAACGTCGTCGACTAGCTGCTGTGGTGGCAGGTGCTCAAGGTCGACGGCTCCCTTTGGATTCTTTCGATCCAGATTGCAGTTTGTGCCTAGCAGCTCCTGTACGGGCACTTTCCAGGCTTCGTCGTTCTCCTCACGCTTTGTCCACCAAGCAATGCAGTTCTTAAACTCATCAAACTGCAAGGGCTGCGTCTTGGTGTAGTTCTTACGCCCCTCCGGCAATGGCAGTTCATAGTACCACACGTCTTCCGTTCGCCCAGAGCGATCGAAGAAGAGAATATTGGTTGGAATGATTGTATACGGCGAAAATACCCCGTTAGGTAGGCGCACGATTGTATGTAGATTGAACTCCTTTAAGAGCTCTTCCTTGATGCGTGCGCAAACACCGTCGCCGAATAATGTGCCATTCGGCACAACGACAGCAGCCCGGGCGGGCCGGCCAACATTGCTCGGCCGACGATGCAGCTTGCGCATAATGAGTTGAAGGAACAAGAGAGCCGTTTCGGAAGTCTGCCGATCCTCGGGGAAGTTCCCCTGAATTCCTTTCTCTTCCTCGCCTCCGAAAGGAGGGTTGGTTAGGATGACATCAACCCGCTCCTTCTCTCCAACTTCGGAGAGCTTGAACCGCAGTGCGTTGCCCGGATCGATTTGTGGGGCATCGAGCCCATGCAACAATAGGTTCATTTGGCCAAGTAGATAGGGAAGCGACTTGGGCTCATAACCAAAAATACTTTCGGTTTGCAGCTGTTTTCGATCGGCTACGGTCTTCACCTGTTTGGACAGATGATTAAAGGCTTCAACGAGAAATCCCCCTGTGCCACTTGCAGGATCGAGCACGGTTTCACCCAATCGCGGGTCCGCTACTTCGACCATGAAGCGGACAACGGGACGCGGTGTATAGAATTCGCCGGAATCACCTGCGGCATCACGCATCTCACGCAGCATTGATTCGTAGAGCGCGCCGAGCGTGTGAAGCTCCTCCGACGAGGTGAAATGAATGTCGGCGACCTTGTTAATCACATCGCGGAGCAGGTAGCCGCTCTTCATGCGGTTATCAACGCCCCGAAATACCGTGCTGATCACATCGCGCCGGTCATCTCCGTTAGAGCTGGATAGAGCGCGCAAATAAGCAAAAAGGCCTGGTCCTTTCTTGCCAGTCGGAAGTCGCGTTTCGTCCTGATTGATAAAGGACAACAGCTCATCGCCAGTAATGCCCTTGGGATCGGCCGCCCAGTCGCGCCACCGGTACGGAGCATCGATGGCGGCCCGGAATTTCTTACCACCGAGCTTGGCCTCCTCCTCACGCTGTTGCTCCAGGTCGTCCAGGAACTTGAGAAACATGATCCAGGTGAGCAGGGGCAGCCGGTCAAGATCCCCATTGAGGCCCTTGTCCTTGCGCATAATCGCGCGAGCGGTTTTGAGCAAACCGCCCAGAGCTTGCGCGGTCGTCATCGGTTTCTCAGCGCCGTTTGCCTTCTCGGCCTTTGTTTTCTTGGCCTTCGTTTTCTTGACCTTAGGACTACGAACCATAGAGGATACCTTGCAGATCGGTTACCGCGGCGCGGAGCTGCTCGGGACCTCCGAACAACTTGATGATCTCTCCCGGATTGCCATGATTCGAGATGGGCGGTACATGCAGAACATCCGGCAGCATGAATTGTGCGTCCCCGTGTTCCGCGTATTTTTCGAGCAGTTCGTCGAGAACCTGCCGTGCTTCGGGACCGTACTTCTCGAAAAAGTCTTTGCGTTCCTGTTTCAGGCGCTGCGCTCTTTCCCGCCGGGTGCGCAGGGGCGCGTTAAAGGCCAAATGACAGAGAAGATCGAAAGGGTCGGCATCCGGCTGCTCAGTCTGCTCGGCTAGTTCCTCAAAGCCGACGCCTCGTTCGGCCAAAGCCTGAATGATCTCGTCCCGCTGGGTAGCGTCCGCCCACCGCTTGCGCAACTCCTGCGTCGTCGGACAGAGCGTCCGGATGGTTTCAGCAGCGTAGTCGGTATACCGAACGACACGTAGTTGGTTCCCATTGGGATCGAGCTCGTGGACGAGATGCGCAACGATCGAAACCTGGCCACCGTCAAAATAGAACTTGCGATGCTCAGCTTCGGGCGGCTCGACAATGGAAGGATCTGCTTCTGGAGATACTCTTTCTCCATCCGGCGTGGTTTCGGTCGTAACGACGATGTCGCCCTTGTCGTCCACCTGTTCTTCGGTTATTTGCGTTGGATCATCGTCGAAGGCGGGATCGGCGAACATTCGAGTTGCTGATCCTGTGTAGTCGATGATGTTGAACCAGAGCTTCCCATAATCGTCTCGCAACCGCGTTCCACGGCCGATGATCTGTTTGAATTCGCTCATCGAACCGACAACGCGCGCTAGCACCACATTCTTGCATGTAGGCGCGTCAACGCCCGTCGTGAGTAATTGCGAGGTGGTTAGAATGGCAGGCGTCCGCGTTTCGACATCTTGAAAGCGGCTAAGGTGGCCGCGTCCGATTTGTCCTTCATCGGCCGTAACACGGCAGATGTAGTCAGGGCTTTGACTGTTGATGTCAGCATTTAGATTGACGAGCGCCTCACGCATCTCACTGGCGTGCTCCTGATCGACACAAAACACAATAGTTTTGGCGAACCGGTCGGTTTTCTTGAGAAACTCCGTCAAGTGATGAGCGATCGCGTTCGTACGCGCCCGCAGTGCGATGACCCGCTCGAAGTCCTTGGTCTGGTATTCATCATCGGGTATGGCTCGGCCAAAGCGATCGACCTCGTCCTTGCTGGGCCGCCATCCGGCAGCATCCCATTGAGTGACCACACGATGAACGCGATACGGCGCAAGGAAGCCATCGTCGATCCCTTGACGGAGGCTGTACTCGTAAATTGGCGCACCGAAGTAGAGGTAGGTGTCGCGGTTATCTTCGCGAAGCGGCGTGGCCGTCATACCCAGCTTGTAAGCCGGTTTGAAGTAGTCAAGTATGACGCGCCACGAGCTATCATCGCGGGCGCTGCCACGATGGCATTCGTCGATGATGATCAGATCGAAGAAATCCGGTGCAAAGGACTTAAAGAGACCCAGGCGCCGCTCGTCCTCGGCGAGCGCTTGGTAGATCGCGAAATACATTTCCCGGCTCTGCACGACTTCACCGGATTCGATTTTGTAGCGCGCATCACCGAACGCAGCGAAGAGCCCGTCTTTCGGTTGATCGACCAAGATGTTGCGGTCCGCCAGGTAGAGAATGCGCGGTCGGCGATGTTCGCCGGTCCGATTCCAGCGTGAGGACCATAGCTTCCAGCAAATCTGAAAAGCGACAAAAGTTTTGCCGGTGCCGGTGGCCATGGTGAGCAGAAGGCGCTCACGGCCCTTGAGGATGTCCTCAACGGTCCGGTTAACGGCAATCTGCTGATAGTAGCGTTCGTCCTTGCCCCCGGTATGATTGAAGGGCGTTAGCAATCGCTCGCCGAGATCGGGCTTCGCAAGGCCTTGTCCCGCCTGATATCGTGCCCAGAGATCCTGCGGCGTTGGATAGTCCGAGATGTGGACTTCCTTGCCGGTGAAATAGTCAATCTCGATGATGTCATGCCCGTTGGTGGCATAGGCGAATTTGAGGCTGAGCATTTCCGCGTAAGTGCGGGCCTGCTGTACAGCGTCGGCGGCGGTCTTGTACCCCGCCTTGGCCTCAACCACCGCAAGCGGGAAATCCCGCATGTACCGCAGAAGGTAATCGACGCGCTTCGGCGGCTTGCGAATGAAGCCCTTGCCGACCGGGACAATCCGCCCGTCGGTGATGGTGCGCTGCTCGGCGATCGAATGAGGATCGGTATCCCAGCCCACACTTTGAAGTTTGGGTACAACGAATTTTCGGCAGGTATCCGCTTCTGTCGCCATCAATTCACAAGACCAAATTGGGTTGAGGAAGGAAAGAAGAGCAACTTAAGGCTATCTTATCCAAATGAAGCGCAACGAAATCAATCCCCTAATGGTAGCAGTTTAATCTTAACCCTTCAGCCTGACAGCACCTTTTCCAGAGCGGCCACGAGCTCGGCGCGCCGCTCCTTTGTAAGCTTGTCGAGATTCTCAAGCCGCCATTTGATTGCGGGCAGGTCGGCAGCACCCGGGACATCGATCAGTTTCCAGTCGGGCTCGCCACGTTCGAAAGACAGGAGAAACTGCTTGTGCGGGTCGGGCATGCTGCCAACGATATCGGTGATCAGGATTTCCCGCTCCTGAATGAGCTCCTTGAGCGTCACCGCTTCATCCGTCATGCCAACAAAACCACGGTTATAGTCCATGGTCATATCTTTGCGCCGCGCTGTGAGAACTTCATGCACCGGTCGCGTATGGCATTCGAGGTAAACAATGAACGCACGCCGCAAGGTGTCATCCACCCCTTCATTTTCGTAAAGGTCCCGTGTGTCAAAGAAGTCACGGGGATGCTGGCGGTCGAGTGCTGCAACTATCTTGCCCGCGTAGAGATCAGCGAAAGAAAGGACTGGGATTTCCGCAAAGCCGAACGTTTCCTCCACTTTTTCGGTCACGCCCTTGGTCTCGGGATTGTGGATGCTGCCGCGCAAGACGGGCGTCACGTCGATTTTGGTTGTCGCGCCGTCGGCGCGAACCAGGAGATGCGTTCGTGAGCCCTTTTGGCCTTCCGCAATGGTCGAGCCTGCGATCGTGCTCTTAACGCGTTCCGCGATGCGGCCCATCGCAGCATCGATTGCGGCAAGGGATTCCGGGTAAGGTTGTATCGGAAGATAGGTGAGGTCGACATCAACCGACAGGCGCGGCATATTGCGCACGAAAAGGTTTATCGCCGTGCCGCCCTTGAGGGCAAAGCATTTTTCTTCTGCGACAATTGGCAAGACGCGGAGGAGCAGAGCGACCTGCCGGCGGTAGCTTTCAGCGAATGCCATCGAGATCCTCAGGCACGGTGATGCGATAAGTCTTATCGAGTTTGCCGCCCTTAACCAGCATGCGTTTGCCATTGCCGAGATCAAAGGCCTTGCGGTCGAGCCGCTTGAGCCAGGCATGTTGATGGCGGTCGGCAAAGAAGAAGAATAGCCGCTTGACCTTCACGCTGCGGCATTCGGTAAGCAGCTTCTGCAAACGTCGCGGGCTGAGATTGGCGAGGCTCTCCATCAGCATATCGGCTTGATGGAAGCTCTCATGCTTGGGGAGTTCGTCGAGTAATTCCAGGATGGCCCGCTCCGGCGTGGAGACCGCGAGGGGCCAATCCCACTGCCCCCATTGTTGGACTATCCAGTTTTCGTTCGGGCTGCTCGCGGGTTGGTTTTTGGCCTGGTCGAGATTCGTAAGACGCTCGAGCGGCAAACCGCGACGAAAGAGTGCGCGGTCATTGTGGTAGCGAAATTGGGCGTCGAGGCCGAGCTTGTTCAGCCAGTGCGGCGGTCTCTTGGGGCCGTACAGATGGACTTCTTTGAGGTTCTGAACCAGATAATGCGCGTATCCTTGTCCTTCGAGCGCCGTACGTCCGCCGACGAGCAGGGGATAAGAAAGTAGAGCCTGGAGTGAGATGACGACCTGCTGCCAGGAAAGAGCCCCACGTGGCCGACAGTAGACCCCGCGCGTCGGCTGCTTAAGCCAGCCCGCACTTACGTAGTGGCTGAGCAATTGTCGCGAGTAGCCGCGGGTTTTCAGCCATGCGGTATCGACCAGAACTCCTTCGGGAAGTTCTCGTTCGAGGCGGTTCAAAAGTCTCTGACTTTGTCCAACCATGTTTGACATTATAGCATATTTCCAAACTAAGTTCTAGTTTGAAAAGTGCCAGAAAAGTTAAACATAACTGGACAAGATGCCCACTTTCTAAACCGGCTGCTTTGGGTATTTGGATCTTCGGAGTGGGTTGCGGGAGCCGGATTTGAACCAGCGACCTCAAGGTTATGAGCCTTGCGAGCTACCAGACTGCTCCATCCCGCGGCCGAAGGGAGGATTGATATGCTCGCATCCTTCTAAAGTTGTATGACAATTATATTACAACTTAAAGGGATAAGATTGACTTACCCAAGTCCTCACGGCCTTGGCTCCGACCGTGGATTTTCCACGAACAAGGCTCTCGGTTTTGTGCCGCTTTGTGCCAGTTTTGTGCCGTGGAGTTTTTGGGAGCGATTGGTAATCGCGGCCGGAATTGACGTAACTAGTTGGAAAATAATGGTTTCCCTTGGTACTGCCCGGGAACGGCTTGTAAGCCATGAAAAAGCCAGCCAATGACGGGCTAATTCATTGATCCAACAAAGGAAAAGTTGGTTGCGGGGATAGGATTTGAACCTATGACCTTCAGGTTATGAGCCTGACGACCACCTAAGCACGCCATGTGCTTTGCACGCCATCAGACCCCTGTGCCGAATGAAGGCGATCCGCCGCTCGGCAGCAACTGTCGACATCCAGCGCGCGCCTATCTGAGATGACAGACATTCTGCAAATTTTCGCCGCCGTCCGCGGAAGCTTATTCGACGAATATTCGACGACTTTCGCGCGATCGAGGCAAGCTGTTGATCTTATTGGCGCTCCCTAGGGGAATCGAACCCCTGTTTCAGCCTTGAGAGGGCCGCGTCCTAACCGCTAGACGAAGGGAGCGTGAGGTGAACCGCATAGCCTCGAAATCGCCGCGCCGCAAGACGGAAGAGGCAAATTTCGCGGATGATGTTGCGGACGGGTTTTCGCCGCCGGCCTCACGGCGCCTGGAGCTGGGCCATCAGCGCGGCGCCCGGGCCGGGGTCCATGCGATACAGCACGGTGCCGGACATCGCGCCGGACAGGCCCGACCTCGGGGGCATCAAGGTGCCGCTGCCGCCGGCATAGGACTGGTTCAGCAGCACCTGGCCGGGCGGGCCATAGGGCGTCGCGCCGAGGCACAGATAGTAGACCTGCCCGGCCTCGACCTGGATCTCGGTCTCATAGGGCAGCGAAATGCCGGAATTGACCGACAGCTCGTAGGTGCCAGCCGGACGATCAACGAACAGATAATAGCCGTTGCGCAGCGCGCCGACGGTCTTGCCGGCGACCTTGACGTCGGCGGTGCCCGCCGTGGTGCCCATGGCGCCGACGAGGCCCTTCTCGCGCAGGAAATAAATCCGCGCCATCCGGCCGTCGCGCTGCTTGGTTTGCGATTCCAGCGCCGTCGTGGCGGCACAGGCGGTCAGCAGCAGCGCCGCCGCCAGCAGGCTCAGCGCGCGCGAAAGATGTCCGGTCATGACTCCCCACTCCAAAGTTCCCCGGGGGTCTTTAGAGCAGACATGGAACCGGCGGACAACGATACCGGGAGTGGCAGATGGGCCGGCTTTCGCGGGTTTGGCGATGGTTCCCGGGACGAAGCCGAGCTGTCAGCCGCACCGACGGTGCGCCCCCTCTCCCGCTTGCGGGGGAGGGGTGGGGGTGGGGGCGGCCGCGGGCACCGGTGCCAGTCGAGAGAGTTCCCCCACCCGCATCGCATCTTTCGATGCGATGCGACCTCCCCCGCAGGCGGGGGAGGCGCTGACCGCCCGCGGTGTGAAAGCCGGGGCTAAAAGAAAGATGGGCCAGAATGATCAGGCGAAACCGCCCTGCCCTTACGGCTCCACCGCGAAGCGGAGGCGGCCGGTGGGTTTGAGGGTCTTGGCGTCGAAGGTGCGGATCTCGGTGGTGCCGCCGACATCCAGCGTCACCGCCAGGCGGTCGCCGGCGGTGCCGGTGGCGACGATGCGGGCGCCCTTCGGGAGCATGGCGGTGAGGTCCGGGCCCGAAGCCGTGCTTCCATCGCCGCGGAAAAGGCGGTAGCCGATGGCGACCAGAAGCACGGCGATCGCGATCGAGGTGGTCACGCCCGCGATCATCATCATGCGCCGCAGCCGCGCCATCAGCTGGGCCTGCTCGGGCGAGGACGGCTCGGGCGCAACGGTAGAATTCATGGACATCTCGACTTCACAATCCCACGGTCTGATGACGGTCACGGTCGCCGGCGACGAAGGCTCGCCGCGGCTCGATCGCGTGCTGGCGGCCAGGCTGCCGGAGCTGTCGCGGTCCCGGCTGAAGGCGCTGATCCTGGCCGGACAGGTGTCGCTCCGCGCGGTGGCGGTGCGGGACCCCGCTTATCACGTCACGGCCGGCGACACGATCACAATCGACGTGCCGGAGGCCGTCCCGGCCGAGCCCGCCGCCGAGGCGATCCCGCTGAAAATCATCTACGAGGACGACGACATCATCGTCATCGACAAGCCGGCCGGCCTCGTCGTGCACCCCGCGGCCGGGCACGAGACCGGCACGCTGGTGAACGCGCTGATCGCGCATTGCGGCGCCAGTCTTTCCGGGATCGGCGGGGTCAAGCGGCCGGGCATCGTGCACCGGCTGGACAAGGACACCACCGGGCTGATGGTCGTGGCGAAGAACGACCACGCCCACGCCTCGCTGAGCGCGCAGTTCGCCGATCACGGCCGCACCGGCGCGATGGAGCGCGGCTATCTCGCCTTTGCCTGGGGCGTGCCGCACCGGCCGCACGGCACCATCAATGCGGCCATCGACCGCCATCCGCATGCCCGCGACAAGATGGCGGTGCGCGCAAAAGGCCGCGAGGCCATCACCCATTACGAGGTGCAGGCGAGTTTTACCGGCCGCGACGGCAAGCCGGTGGCGTCGCTGATCGCCTGCCATCTCGAGACCGGGCGCACCCACCAGATCCGGGTGCATCTCGCCCATCTCGGGCACCCGCTGCTCGGTGATTCCGTCTATGGCCCGCATTTCAAGACCAAGGCCAACCAGCTCGCGCCGGGCGCGCGGGCGGCGCTCGAGGCGCTCGGGCGGCAGGCGCTGCACGCCTATCTGCTGGTGATCGAGCACCCCCGGACGGGAGAAATAATGCGCTGGGAATCGGAGCTTCCGGAGGATCTTTCTCTTTTGGGGCGCGCCTTGCGAGCGGCGCTATGACGCAGGACCTTCAGAAAAACGCAAGCATGTCAAAAACTTAATGGAGCCACACGGGGTCGTGACCCCCGGAATCCTTCCACCGGGGGGCGAAAATGGTGTATGTTGCGCCTGCGTCGAATGGTCGACGCATGGAACGTCGCAAACCGGTTGGCTTTAACCAAGCGACCGCTTTGCCTGGCCCGCCGCTATCGGGGGCCTGAACCAACTGGAGGGCGCTCAATGGCCCGTACAGCTACACTGCCGGTTCTCAACGGAGAATCGGGACTTTCACGCTACCTCGCCGAGATCCGCAAGTTCCCGATGCTGGAACCGCAGGAGGAGTACATGCTCGCCAAGCGTTGGCGCGAGCATGACGACAGCGACGCAGCGCATAAACTCGTGACCAGCCACCTCAGGCTCGTGGCCAAGATCGCCATGGGCTATCGCGGCTACGGCCTGCCGATATCCGAAGTCGTTTCGGAAGGCAATGTCGGCCTGATGCAGGCGGTGAAAAGGTTTGAGCCCGAGAAGGGCTTTCGCCTCGCCACCTACGCCATGTGGTGGATCAAGGCGTCGATACAAGAGTACATTCTGAGATCGTGGTCGCTCGTGAAGATGGGCACCACCGCGAACCAGAAGAAGCTGTTCTTCAACCTGCGCAAGGCCAAGAGCCGCATCAACGCGCTGGATGAAGGCGATCTGCATCCGGATCAGGTCAAGCTGATCGCGAAGCGCCTCGGCGTGACCGATCAGGACGTGGTCGACATGAACCGCCGCCTCGGCGGCGACGCCTCGCTGAACGCGCCGATCCGCGACGACGGCGAAGCGGGCGAATGGCAGGACTGGCTGGTCGACAATACGCCCAACCAGGAAGCCATCATGGCCGAGCACGAGGAATACGACCACCGGCGGCAGGCGCTGAACGGCGCGATCGGCGTGCTCAACGCGCGCGAGCGCCGCATCTTCGAGGCGCGGCGCCTGGCCGACGAGCCGATGACGCTCGAGGACCTGGCGGCCGAGTTCGGCGTGTCGCGCGAGCGGGTGCGCCAGATCGAGGTGCGCGCGTTCGAGAAGGTGCAGTCCGCCGTCAAGGGCGCCATCGCCAGGCAGGAGGCGGCGGCCCTGGAGGCCGCGCACTAGACGCGCGGCTTGCTTGAAGGTGGTTTTTGGATGCGATCGGAGCCGGCGGAGACGCCGGCTTCTTGTTAGGTGCAGTTAGTCGGGCGCGGCGCGGGCGAGCTCGGCGAGCGCACAGCCCTCGCAATAGCGCGCGTCCTTGTAGTCGATCCAGTTGTGCGCATAGATCCGCTCCCGGACTATTCCATAGCGCAGCCGAAGCAGCTTCGAGAGCACGCGCCAGGCGGCGACCTGGGCGTCCGTCGGAGGCGTGGTGACGTCGGGATAGTTGCCGGCGAACTCCACACCAATGGAATTGTCGCGCACGACCTTGCGATAGGTGGGGCCGTTGTCGATATAGCGGTTGTCGTTGCGGTTGGCGCCGTCGCCATGCAAGGTCACCAGGGTTTCCGGCACCGCCCAATACACCGTGCCGTCGGTTTCCACCCAGATGGTGACGCCGCGCCGTTTCGGGTTCTTGGCTTGCGCCAGCGCCCCCGCCCGCGCCGACCCCGCCGGGCCCTCGGTCTGGTGGACGATGATGTTGGTCCAAGGATGGGCGAGGTGCGGATCGCCCCACGGCGCCAGCCAGACCATCTTCAGTCCCGGGATGTCCGGCGTGCCGGACGAACGGGCGAGCGACGTGAGATCCTCAGCCGCAACAGGCAGAGGCAGCGCGACGAGAAGCAGCGCGAGCGCTGCGCGGTGGGAGAACAGGACCGGCCTCATGGTCGGCAACGATAGCACCGGCTACCCGGCGGCGGCATCCTGCCGGCGCGGCGGCGCCATCATCGGCTCGATCTGGTCCGGCGCCAGTGTCGGCGTCTCGTGGTCGGCGGCGAAGACGGCATAGCGGTTCTTGCCCTCCTTCTTGGCGGCATAGAGCGCCTGGTCCGCCCGCGCCATCAGCCGGTCGGGGAAGGCGCCGACATCCTCGGTCCATTCGGCGATGCCGATCGAGACCTCGATCGGCACCTCGGCGCCGGCACAGGCCTCCGCATCGTCGCGGCAGACCTGCAGGATGCGCCGCGCGATCATCGCGCCTTCGCGCAAGGCGGACGCCGGCAGCACGATGCAGAATTCGTCGCCACCGGTGCGCGCCAGCATGTCGCCGGGGCGCAGCCGGGTCTGGGCCATCAGCGTGAAGTGCTGCAGGCAGGCATCGCCGGCAGCATGGCCATGGGTGTCGTTGATGATCTTGAAGCCGTCGAGATCGATCACCAATAGCGCGAACGGCCGCCGCGAGCGCTCGGCGCGCGCGCATTCCTCGCTCAGGCGCTGCATCAGGTGACGGCGGTTGGCGACGCCGGTGAGATCGTCGAGCAGCGCGAGGTCGGCGACCTCGTTGCGCAGCCGGTCCACCGCCATCAGCAGGAAGCCGAAATTGAGCGACATCGACAGGAAGATCAGCAGCAGCACCGCGGCGGCCTGACCGCTGGTGGAGCGGCTGAAATTGAAATCGGCGCCGATGAACGCCCCGATCGAGCGCGCGGCAAACACCGCGATGATCAGAACGGACAGCAGGCCGGCCAGCCGCGCTCCCGGATTGACGGGCCCGCGCCTCGCATCCAGCACCAGCCGCGCGATGATCGCCATGGGGACCGCCTGCCCGATCGAGTAGCACAGGATCCTCAGCGGGCCGTGGTCGTATCCGTATTGGAAAAATGCGATCGACGAGCAGGTCATCGCGACGACGGTCAAGCTCAGCCGCCACGACGCCCTGGAGCCATAGAAGCGCTCGACGCCCATCGCCGCGAGGCAGATCGCGAAGGTCATCAGCGAGCCGCCGACCAGCAGCGGAACGAACGAGCCGAAATAGAACCGCGTCAGCGCGAACGCCGCCGCCGGCGCGCACATGAACGCAGATGCCGTCCAGTACCGCGCCGAATCCAGATTGGGATAGCTGCGCATCACGTAGGCCCAGATCAGGCCCAACGCGAGGAAATTGACCACGAAGGCGGTCCACAGCGTCGGAACGTTCAGCATCCCGACAGCAGGACGCCGCAGGTCCTGTCCTCGATGTTCAATAACGCCGCGCTCATGAGCTACCCTGTTGCTCGAGGCAACATGGGCGCGGCGCAGTTAACGGTTCCTCAAGGGCCCAACCAAGGTTGCGCCTTGGTTTTGAATCAATGAAGACACCTTTTACGATCCGCTAACCTTGTCACGCCCCCGAGCGCCAGCGGCGCAACTGGCCGGCGAATGCATCGAGCTGTGGATAAGCGCAACCGCGCTGGTGACAGCGTGAGGCAGAGCTTCGCGAATCTGCTGGGATCGACACCCGAGGCTGATGCATGGCTGGCGTGCGCCAGCGAAGCCTCAAAGTCGCGTTGCAATCCATCAACTCCTGACGAGGATTCCATGGCGAAGAAGGCGAAGAAGGCCGCAAAGGCCACCAAGAAAGCTGCGAAGAAGACCAAGAAGGCTGCCAAGAAGAAGTAGTTGCACTTCCCGGGTGGGAGCGCGGCTTCCACCCGGCTCTCAGTCAGCTCGACCCGCTAGCCGATCCTACGTCTCCACCGGTCGGCGGTTGCCACGCAACACGCCTCACCTGATATCGGGCGTGCGCTCGAGCGTCACCTCGGCTTCGCGCAGCACGTCCAGCGGCGCCCACGGCTTGCTCCAGAACTTCGTGCCGCCCGGCAGCGGCTGCGACAACGGCCGGCCAGAAGTGACGACCACATTGATGTGGGGGTGACGCGCCTTGGCGAGATGGGCAAGCTCGACCCCGTTCATGCGGCCCGCCAGATTGACGTCGGTCATCAGCAGCACGATGCGATGACCCGGCTTGTTCAGGACGAGTTCGGCGGCCTCCGCGCTCTCACACGCGATCACGTCGTACTCGCTCTCTTCGAGCAGCAGCGTGATCATCTCGCGCTGCGCCAGATCGTCTTCCACGATCAGTGCGGTGGCGCGAAAAGGTTGCGACTGTCCCATGCAGGTCCTCCACGAATGTGTGCTCGCAAAGTAATGTGAGTTAAAAGCTGAACGGCCGGATGGTTCGGTTCCAATCAGAAAAAGTGGCAGAAAACCCAGCTGCAATTGGAACAGGCACGCAGAACCGGTCGATCAGGGGAGTGAAGCGACAATGACGATCATTCGAGGCGCATCTGCCGCCGTGACAGGCGCAGCCAGCGGCATTGGCCGTGCGCTGGCGCAGGAGCTGGCGGCCCGCGGTTGCGATCTCGCGCTCGCCGACCGCGACGAGGCGGGCCTCGCAAGCCTCGCCGCCGAGCTCACCGCAAGCGGCCGCAAGGTGACCACGCACCGGCTGGACGTCAGCGATGTGGCTGCAGTCACCCAGTTCGCAGTAGACGCAACCCGCGCGCATCCCGGCCTCAACATCGTCGTCAACAATGCTGGCGTGGCACTGTTCGGCAGCTTCGCCGAGATCGATCAGGCGGAGATGGAGTGGCTGTTCAACATCAATTTCTGGGGCGTCGTGCACGGCACGCGCGCGTTCCTGCCGCATCTTTCGCGCCAGCGCGAAGCGCACGTCGTCAACCTGTCCTCGATCTTCGGCATCATCGCTCCGCCCGGCCAATCGGCCTACGCCGCGGCAAAGTTCGCAGTAAGGGGATTTTCCGAGAGCCTGCGTCACGAACTCACAGCCGCCGGCAGTCCCGTGCGGCTGTCCGTCGTGCATCCCGGCGGCATCGCCACGGCGATTGCGCGCAATGCCCGCGCCGGCCAGGGCATGACCGACAATGCGCGCCGCGTGCAGGCCATCGAGCGGTTCGAGCGGCTTGCCAGGACCAGCCCGCGCGACGCCGCGTCGCGGATCATCGAGGGCATCGAGCGCAATGAGCCCCGCATCCTGATCGGCGGCGATGCGCGCTTCATGGATCTCCTGCAGCGCTTCATGCCGGCCACCTATTGGCGCGTGATGGCGAAGCGGCTCGAGAAGGCGGCCGCGAAGCAGGGATGAGCCACGGGACAGGAGCCCCCGCCCCGGCTCGCGCCCGTGGCGGATACGCCGGAGCGATCGGCGTGTCGGCGAGCTTGTACTTCAGCCACCCAACGACCGGTCAGGCCGCCCTGATATGGGCTAGGAACTGGTTGACCTCGCTACGCAGCCGGGTCGACTGCTGCGCGAGCTCGCCGGCCGCCGACAGCACCTCGTTGGCGGCGTGGCCGGTCTGCACGACCCCGGACGTGACGCCCGCGATGTTGCGCGTGACGTCCTGGGTCTTGCCGGCGACGACGTTCACATTGCCGGCGATCTCGCGGGTCGCGGCGTCCTGTTGCGCGATCGATGAGGCGATGATGGTCGAGATCTCGTCGACCTCCTGGATCGTGGTGCAGATCATACCGATGCTCTGGACCGCGGCGGCGGTTTCGGCCTGAACCGCGGCGATCTGAGCACCAATCTCTTCGGTCGCCTTGGCCGTTTGGGTCGCCAGCGTCTTCACCTCGCTGGCGACGACGGCGAATCCCCTGCCCGACTCGCCGGCGCGCGCGGCCTCGATCGTCGCATTCAGCGCCAGCAGATTGGTCTGGCTGGCGATCTGGGTGATGAGTGCGACGACCTCGCCGATCTTGCTGGCCGCAATGTTGAGCCGCTGCACCTTGTCGTTGGATTGCTGCCCTTCGTCCGCGGCCTTGCGAACCACGGACGACGCACGCTCGAGCGTCTTGCTGATCTCGTTCATCGAGGATGACAGCTCTTCGGCCGCCGAGGCAACGGTGTTGACATTGTCCGACGCGGAGCCGCACGCCTGCGATACCGTCAGGGCCTGCTGCTTCGACTGATCGATCGTCACCGACATCGAACGGGCGGTCGCCTCCATTTCGATGGCCGCAGCCGACACGGCGTCGACGACGCCGCGGACGCTGGCCTCGAAGCCATCGGCCACCTCCATCAGCATGCGGCGCCGGTCCTCCTCGGCACGAGCCTGGGCCTTCTCCTGCTCCGCCTGCAGATCCCTCATCCGGACGGCGTTGTCCCTGAAGATCGAAACGGCGCGTGCCATCTGTCCGACCTCGTCCTTGCGCCAGTCGGCCGGGACGCGAACGTCCAGGTTGCCGTCGGCGAGCTCGCGCATGGCGCTCGTCATCTGGACGATCGGGCGGGAGATGCTGCGCGCGATCAGCAGCCCGGCGAGCGCGATCAGCACGAGGCCGGCCAGCGTCATCCCGATCGCCAACGCCCCGGCGCGATTGCGAGCCTGGATGAACTCGCTGTTGTCCATGATGATCTCGACGGCCCCGATCGGCTTGCCGGAGAAATCCTTGATCGGGCCCAGCAGCGCGACGACCGGAACACCCTCGAGCTGTCCTTGGCGCGACAGGAAGCTGCCGGCCGATGCCTCCCGATAGTCGCCGCTTGCGAAGAAGGAGGTCTCCCCGATCGTCGTCGCGAACAGCTTGAAGCCGGTGTCGCCAGCCAGGCGGAACGCAACCTCGACATTCCGGCTGCGCTTGAACTCGTCGAAGAAGTTTTGGCCAAAGGTCAGGCCGAACTCGACCGAGCCCAGATGTTTGCCGGCGGAAACGATCGGTACGACGCCGCGGAGGCCGAGGCCGGCAACGCCGCCCTCCAGCCCGACGATCGGCTTGCGGTCGGTGTTGGCGGCCACCACCGTCTTGCGGAATCCCGACAGATCGTCGCCGAACTTGGCCGGCTGGTGCACCCGCAGGAAGGACATCGCCGGCGGCGTGTGAAACTGAAACTGGTCGACGCCGTAATCGGATTTCAGGCTGGCCATGCCCGCGCCGAACAGCCGCATCAAGGCGTCGCGGTCGTTCTGCGCCACGGCGTCCTGGACAGCGGGGATCTTGGCGACCACCGCACTCATCGCTTCCGCGCGGGTCGCCTCCAGCTGCAGGCGCGAATTGAAGGCGTCATATTGGGCGTGGAGCTCGCGCTCATTGGCGCGGTCGATGATGCCGCCGATGATCCACATGGCGACCAGCAGCACGAAGAGGGCCGTCGCTGCCGCACCGATCACCAGAGAAAGGGTGAGCCGGGTTCTCAAGCCAACAAACTTCAACATGCGATCCTCGAACGTCGACCGGTGTTCGAGTATTGCAGCGTTGCAACTAATTATTCCTGAACGAGTCAACCAATGGACTGGACCAACAACAAATTAGCTGCTGCGGGGCGGGAACGGCTATCGGAGCCTTCCGCCGCACACTCTGCTCTTAACCTGCCGCAATCCATGCTGGTTGCAGATCACTTCACCTCAACCCTTCACAAGTCCCGTCGGAACATGCTGACAGAGCAGAGCGTCCGACCTGTCCGGCAGGGCGCGTTCAGGCGACAGGACCGCCGCGCGCCCGCCAGCCGCTCATGCCGCCGGCATAGTGGCGGATATCCTGCCGCCCGGCCGACAGCGCCCGCCGCAGGGCGGTGGCCGAGCGGCCGCCGGCCTGGCAGATCAGAACCACCGGCTTGTCGTGCACGAGGCTGCCCGGGTCGAAACGCGACAGCGGGTGATTGACGGCGCCGGGGATGTGGCCGCCCTTGAACTCATGCGGCTCGCGCACGTCGACGATGACGCAGCTCCGCTGCTGATGCGCCCGCACCAGCTCATCATGCTCGATCGCCGGCACGCTGGTCGACCCGGTCAACCTGCTGAACAGTCCTGATAGCATGGGAGGAACCTCTCACTGTTTGACATAGGGGCACTCGGGCGACTCAGCCTAGCCCTGTGTCCGCTTCGCCTTGGCCGCGGACGCTTCGACCCAGAAGAAGAACGCACCTGCACCGATCGCGAGCGCGGCGAACCAGACGCCATCCGGCACGCCGGTGATGTCGGGCAGCCGCACCTTGCCGAGCGCCCAAACATTCAGGACATGGGCCTTCACCCAGTCGAAGCTCAGCGCATAGAGGATCGCCCCGACGATCATGCCGAAAGCGCCCACTGCAGCATGAACGCTGCCGCTGGCAATGGCGCCGAGCGCAGTGCCCGGGCAGTAGCCGTAAACCACCATGCCGACGCCGAACAGCGCCGCGCCGAGCGCGACCGCAAGCATGTTGGCGTCCTTGACGTAATACTTGGTGTTGCCGGTATCGACCAGCAGCAGAACGCCGATGCCGCCGACCACGATCGCCGTGCCCATCACCTTCAGCACGGTGAAGTCGCGCAGCCGGAACTGGTTCTCGATCACGTTGCAGCTCGTGACCTTGCCCTGCTGCAGGAGATAGCCGAACACGGCGCCCATCAACAGCGGACCGGCGATGCTCATCAATGACGTCATGGCCCTCCTCCTATGCTTTGCGGAACATGACGCGCGACACAACCAGGCCGGTCGCGAACATCACGGCGAGGAACAGCCAGCTCGACAGCGCCAGTTGCAGACCGCCTGAAATGCCGTGGCCGCTGGTGCAGCCGCCGGCCAGACGCGCGCCATACATGATGACGATGCCGCCGAGAAACGCAGCGACGAAGCGCTTGAACACCGACGGACCAAAGCGCTCCCGCCAGACCTCCGGCACCAGTTCGAGCCGCCACGTGCCGGAGATGACCGCCGACAAGAATGCGCCGAGCGGAATGCCGACCAGAAACCAGACGCCATAATCCCATTTCAGCGGCATCGACTTCCAATAACTGTTGGCGGCGACGGCGTCGGATCCGATCACCGGCACGGCGAACAGCGACGCGATGCGCGAGAACGCCGTCGTCACGCCGAGTGGGTCGCCGAACCCGGCAAAGGCCACCCAGCTGAGGATGCCGATGCCGGCGCCGACCAGATAAGGCGACCAGTCGATGTGCCCGGACTCGCCCAGATCCTTGACCATGACGTCGTTCATCATTGCCACGACGGGCCCTCCCCGCTGACGCGGCCCAGCGCCGCGACCGACGCGCGCTACTATATGCATATATTCGAATTTATGCAATTATAAATCGGCCGGTGCCGATAGGTGAAAGGCGAGATCCTGCGGCAGCGTGACGGCGAGGAATCAGCGGCACGGACGACCTCGGGGATGGCAGCCCCGAGCAAACCGCAGCGGCGCATGATCCGCCGCAGCCCCACGCTCTGTTCATGTCGGCGCGGCCTCTCGCAGGTCCATCGTCACCACGCGACTCGGTCGCGCCGCTTGCCGCGGCCGCGGGAGAAGTCCTCGAGATGAGGCTCGCAGGCCAACGCAGAAGCGATGCCCGGCGCGTGGTGGCCGGGCCTGCGCACCTGTCCAGCACTCCGACGCGGGCCGGCGAATGGCGGCGAGATCGGATCTGCGCGGCTCTCAGTCGCCGCGAGTTCCTAGGCGGCTCTCACGCCGGCGATGAACTTCTTCACTTCCATGCTCAGTCTGGCACTGTCGTCGGCCAGCGATTTCGCGGCGGACAGCACCTGGGATGCGGCGGTTCCGGTATCGACGGCACCGCGCTGCACATCCGCAACGTTGGCTGAGACCTGCTGCGTTCCCGCCGCCGCATGCTGGACGTTGCGCGAGATCTCCTGCGTGGCAGCGCCCTGCTGCTCCACGGCCGATGCGATCGTCGACGAAATCTCCTGCAATTTCTCGATGGTGATGCTGATGTCGCGGATGGCACCGACCGATTGCTGGGTGGCGGACTGGATGCCGGAGATCTGCTGGCCGATCTCGCCCGTGGCCTTCGCCGTCTGCTCGGCCAGCGCCTTGACCTCGGATGCGACCACCGCAAATCCACGGCCGGCCTCGCCGGCGCGTGCGGCCTCGATCGTTGCATTCAGCGCGAGCAGATTGGTCTGTCCGGCAATCGTATTGATCAGCTCGACGACGTCGCCGATGCGGGCAGCGGACTTCGAGAGCTCGCCGACCTGTTCATTGGTCCTGCGTGCCTGTGCCACCGCCTCATTGGCCATCCGGGCCGAATCCTGGACTTGCCTGCTGATCTCGTTGACGGACGCGGAGAGCTCCTCGGTCGCAGATGCCACCGACTGCACATTGGTGCAGGCTTCCTCGGAAGCCGCGGTGACGGATGTGGCCAGGTTCTGTGCGCGGCTCGCCGTGTTGCTGAGCCCGCCGGCGTGACCTTCCAAAGTGCTCGATGCCGTGGACACGGTATCGACGATCTCGCCGACCACGGCCTCGAAGCGGCCAGTGATCTCGTCGAGGCGCCGGCCGCGTTCCAGTTTCACCTCTGCCTCTCTCGAAGCGATATCGTCGGCCTGCTTCTTCGCAATCAAGGCGGTCTTGAAGACCTCCAGGGCGTCGGCCATCATGCCTACTTCGGTCTTCTGACCGCGATAGGGGATCTCAATCGCCAGGTTACCCTCACCGAGCGCCTGCATCGGCCTGATGATGGAAGCGATGCACCGGGAAATGTCGCGAACGAACCAGCTTCCGACGCCGATGCCGGTGAGAACGGCAAGGACGATGACCGTCGACATCAATGCAAATGCCTCGGCATAGCCATCCGCGGCGATCTTGGTTTCGGCGTCGGCGCCACGATTGTTGAGGTCAATCAGCTTTCGAAGAAATTCGTCCGACTGATTGGCGACGCTCCGGACCGTCTTGTTGAACAGATCGCTCGCCTGCTTGGTCGCGTTGCCGTTCCCTGCGCGCAGCACCTCGAGCACACCATCGGCAGCCCTGACATATTGCTCCCAGCCCCGCGACCAGCTCTCGAACAGGCTGCGCTCCTCGGCCGACGAGATCATCGCCTCATAGGAGCGGCGCGCCGTCGCGATGACGGCGAGCGTTGCCTTCATATTGCGGTCGAGATTGTCCTTCTCCTCAGTCGTATCAGCCGTCATGTAGGCTCGCAGCTGCGCCCGATTGAGATTGATCGCCGAACGCAACTCGCCGAGCACGCGCACGCTCGGCAGCCAGTTCTTGGCGATCTGTTCGGTATGCGTATTGATTGTCTGCATGCCGCGGACGGCCAGCAACCCGACGATGGTCATCGCCACCAGCAGCAGCGCAATGACGGCCGCCATTTTTGCTCGAATGGAGAGTTGCGACATCACGCGTGCCTTTCGTAGTCCCGGCGATTCGTATCGGTCCGCCGCATGATTGCGTCGTCCCCTCGCGACGGTATCACCCGACCTTCGCAAATTGGTTAACGGGCGGGATCTCCGGACTGGAATCTACCAACGTCATGATCGGGCACGATGGTCCGAATGCCGTGGTCGGCACGCATCTCCTGTGGCCGATCCGCGGACTACGCGATCTGCGCTCCGGCGTGACGACGCAAAGACGCGTGTCTTCGGGCTCGATCCGATCTGATCGGACAATGTTCTTCGTCGGAGGCTTGAAGTGCGCCGACACGCCACGCGTCGACGAGCCTGTGACAGACAGGTCCCGGAGATTCATGGATGCTGCGCCTTGACGCTGCATGTCCAATGCCGCTCAGCAGAAGCAGGCTCGCTTCCGCAGGATGCCTCAAGAAGGCATGACGGAGGGGGACTGAACCGGGCTCTGCGCCGGCTTGGTGGCGAACAGCCAGCGGTCGACGACAAAATCGGTGACGGCCGCACCCAACCACATGCCACCGAGCACGATCCACGCTGTGAGCGCAAACACCGATGCCCCGGTTACGCCGGCGCCAACGGCGCAGCCGCCCGCCAGCATCGCACCGAATCCCATCAGGACGGCGCCGATCATGTAACGGCGCATGCCGCGCCCATCCGAGAAGCCTTCGAGATTGAGTTCACGCGCCAGCGCGGCCGCAACGAACGAGCCGATGAACACACCCGGAATGATGCCGAGATCGAAGCCCGGCTTCAGTTGCGGGCTGGCGAGCACCTGCATCAGCAGCTCCGCCGAAGGACCGCTGAATGTCAGGCTCTTCAGCGGCACCGGCGAGAACGAGGCCTGGCCGAGCTGATAAGTGAGGAGCCAGCCCCCGGCGACCGCCGCGCCCGCGGCCACCGCCGAGCGCAGGATCTTCGGGCCAACCTGAAACTTCGACACGGCGGCGAGCCCGGCCAGGAACCACAGCATGCCGAAGCCGAGCTTCTCGGGCGTACCCCCGCCGAACAGGCTCATGATGTCGCGCGACGGTCCGCCGTCGACGAGCCAAAGATTGGTGAGCCACTCGCGTGCCGGCGCGAGCAGGCCGCGATAGGCCGACTGCGCCGTCACCGCGAAGACGAGGCCGGACAGCAGCGCCCGCAGATTGCCGTTGGCCGAGAGCACCAGCAGACGGCTGGCACAGCCTCTCGCCAGGATCATGCCGCAGCCGAACAGCGTGCCGCCGATCATCGCGCCGGAAATGCTGCCCTGCTGCGCCAGCTGGCGCGCTTCGGAGACGTCGAGCAGGCCCATCGCCACCAGCGTCTGGGTGCCCAGCAGCGCCGACGCGAAGGTGAGGAGCCACACCGCCAGCCGCGGACCGCCCTGCCCGCGCGCGAACTCGACCGTGGCCGCCCGGAGGCAGAAGCGGCTGCGCTGGGCGAAGAAGCCGAACGCGCCGCCGGCCGCGAGCCCGCACAGCAGCGACACCAGCTCCTCACCCAGAAGGTCGATCAATGCGGTGAGCACAGGCGCTCCCGTCGTTCAGGCCTGCCGCTCAACATGCCGGGCGGCATCGGCAAGGACGCATGCGCCCGTCACGGGCGCAGGTAGGCGTATCCACTCTGCTGCAGCTCCGTGAGGCGCACGACGCCGCCCTTCTCCGCCACCGCGAACCCTGGCAAGAGATCGTCGAGTTTCACGCCTTGCGCCTTCATGGTGTTCGCACAGGCCTCGAAGCCGACGCCGGCTTTCATGAGGCGCTCGGCCAGAGCCGAGATGGTCTGGTCGGCCGAAATCGCATGAAAGGCCCGCAAGCCCGGACCGTGGATCACCAGGCGAATGTCTGCGCGTCCAGGTCCTCCGGTGCCATCGACGTGGTTCTGGAGGTTGCCGAGAACGAACAGGGCGCGGTCCTGATCGGCGAGATGATAGGCGACGCGCTGGCGCGGAGATTCCGTCGCCGCGCGTGCGCTGCTGACACCGAAGATTCCAAACAGGCCGGCAAGACCGGCTTGCATCAAAGATCGACGTTCCATGGTGGCTCCTAACGCGCGGCTGCAATGAATCCTGCGATGCGATCAGCGGCATCCTCGGCGGCGAGATCGCGAAAGAAGTGATCTGCGTCGTCAATCGTCTCCAGTCGGACACGGCTGCCGGCGCGTGACGCCAGCGGCGCGAACGACGCTGCCACGTCCGGTACCGTCTTGTCTTGCGCTGCCGCAAGCACCAGAACCGGCAGGCTCACATCGGCGACCAGCGCCGCCGTATCCTGACGCCGGTCGGCGCGATAGAATGCTGCGAATGCGCGCGCCGTCACCTTGGCATCGCGGCAATAGATGAAGCCCGGCACCGACATCCAATCACCGCCGCGCCCGGCGGCGATCGCTGCCTCAGCCTTGTCGAGCAGCGGCGCCAATCGCTGGCCGTAGCTCTCCGCATAGGCGTCTCTCAAACCGGCCTCGATGCTCGCCGTCGCGGGCGCCAGCAGGATCGCACCGTCGACCGCCGCTTTGGGATTGGCGGCCAGATAGCGCGCGACCTGATTGGCGCCGCGCGAATGACCGAGGACGAAGACGTGCGACGACGTCTTGCGCGCTTCACTCAGCCAGGCGGCGATCTCCACGACGGCATCGTCCGTCACATAGTCATGGGGTTTGGCACAATCGTACATGCCAGTGCGGCGATCGAGACCGAGCACGAGATTGTGCGCGAGCGAGGCGATCCCCCGCTCGGCCAACGCCTTGGACAGGCCCTGGATGGTCTCCATGTCCTTGTGCGCGAGCGTGCCGTGCGTCATCAGCACCAGCGGCACATCCGGTCCAGACTGCGCCGGCAGTCGGAGCGTGCCGAGCGCCGTACGCCCGCCGATCGTGAGCTCGCGCGGCTCCTCGGCCGCGAAGGCGATCGACGCAATGAACGAGACGACAAGAGCGAGCCACCACCGCATCGCAAATTCCTCAGGGACGCACGATCGTCCAGTTCTTCTCGGACAGCTCCAGCAGGGTCGCGACCCCGGTCTTGACGACCGTGACACCGTCGAGCAGAGGCGGCTGCCGTCCCTCCTTGCTCGCGAGCGTCTCCAAGGTATTGCCGCAGGCGATGAAGCTCACATTGGGCATCGACTTGGCGAAGCCGAGCACCCGCTCCTTCACCGGCGAGCGGTCGGCCAGCAGCATGTCGAGGCCGCCATTGAACGCGACGATCACGATCTCGACCTCCGCGCCCTCGCCCGAATAGTGGCGGGAGACATTCGCGGCCACGTCGAGCACCGCGCGCATCTTGGCCGGATCCTCGTCGCTGATCTGCAACGCGAGCCTATGTGGCTCGGCTGCAGTGGCGATGGACGCACCCCCGCTTCCGGCCAGGGCGACGGATGCGGCCGCCAACAGCATCTGGCGGCGGCTGCATCCGGCAATCCTCACTCGACGCCTCGCGGCTTGCCGTCCTTGTCTTCCGGCGTGACGTCGACCGCTGTCGCGCGTCCGGTGATCTTGACCGGCGCGATGCAGTTCTTCATGCAAGGATCCTTCTGCCAGAACGCCTTCTCGCTCGTGCTCCGATCATCCATGATGAACCCGCCCTCGTTCGGCATCTTGATCGTGGCGAGATTGCTGTTGCTCAGCTCGAAGTTCTGATCGGTGATCACGTCGTTCAGATACAGCACATAGGCGACCAGCGCGTAGTACTCGTCGACCTTCAGCGACTGCGGGCTGCCGAACGGCATCGCGTGGCGGACGTAGTCGAACAGCGTCGAGGCGTAGGGCCAGTAGGAACCGACCGTCTTGACCGGATTGTCTGATGTCAGCGATCCCTTGCCGCCGGCGAGCACCGGCCAGCGGCCGGCACCCTCGCCGAATTCGCCATGGCAACTGGCGCAATTGTCCATGAACAGCTTCTCGCCCTGGGCGACGGTGCCCTTGCCGACTGGCAGCCCCTGCCCGTCCGGACGGACGTCGATGTCCCAGCCGCGGATCTCCTCGGCGCTCGGCGCGCGGCCGATGTTGAAGCGCTGCGCCGGCTTGGCATCGGACTTGGCCTCGGTCTTCTCGCTCGGACCGCCGGCGAACGCCACCGAGCCCGCGAGCGTTGCCAGCGCTGCGACTGCAATGATCAGCTTAGGCGACCTCGACATTCTCGACCTCACCGTTTGCCTGCACATGCCAGGTCTGGATGCCATTGTTGTGATAGATGGAGTTGTAGCCGCGGACCTTGCGCAGCTCGGCCTTGGACGGCTGGACGTAGCCGGTCTCGTCCTGGACGCGCGACTGCAGCAGCAGCGGCTCGCCGTTCCAGTCGAACTCGTAGTAGAACCGGGTCAGCGCCTTGTCGAGCACCGGGCCGTCGATCCGCGCCGGCCACCAGTTCCGGCCACCATCGAGCGACACGTCGACGCGCTTGACCTTGCCGTTGCCCGACCACGCCAGCCCTGAGACGATCGTGAAGCCCTTGCCGTGCTTGATCGGCGCCTGCGGGCTCGGGCTCGTGATCACCGACTTGGCATCCATCGCCCAGGTGAAGCGCCGCGCCTTTCCGTTCGGCAAGAGATCGGTGTATTTCGAGGTTTCCTCGCGGGTGTGCCAAGGCTGGTCGCCGACCTTGATACGGCGCAGCCACTTGACCCAGAGATTGCCCTGCCAGCCCGGCACGACCAGGCGCATCGGATAGCCCTGCTCGGGATACAGCGCCTCGCCGTTCATCTTGTAGGCGATGATGCAGTCGTCGAGCGCCTTCTCGATCGGCAGGCTGCGATCCATCGACGCGGAGTCGGCGCCCTCGACCAGCAGCCATTTGCCGTTGGTCTTGACGCCGGCCTCTTCGAGCAGGGTGCGCAGCGAGACGCCGGTATATTGCACGCAGTGGATCATGCCATGCGTGAACTGGCAGCCATTGAGCTGGGCGCCGCGCCACTCCATGCCGGAGTTGGCCGCGCATTCCATGAAGTGGATGCGGTTGACGCGCGGGTAGCGCTTGAGCTCGTCGAGCGTCAGCAGCAGCGGCCGCTCGACCAGCCCATGGATCATCAGCCGGTGATCGGCCGGATCGACGTCGGCTACGCCGCCGTGATGGCGCTCGAAGCACAGCCCGTTCGGCGTGATGATGCCTTCGAGCTCATGCAGCGGCGTAAAACTGACCGAGGATTCGCGCGAAGCCGTCAGCCATTCGACGTCGCGGCGGACGACGTCCTTCTCGAACTTCGACGGCTTGCCATAGGGGCGCACAGCGACGCCCTCGCCGAGGGTCCGCGTCCATTCCGGCACGTTCGGCGGCTGGTTGGCGGGATTGCCGACGCCGGCACGCGCCTGCGAGGCCAGCGCCGTGGCGGCAAGACCGCCGGCTGCAGTCAGGAAACCACGGCGCGACGCGCGTGGGGCTGAGGGAAGTAGTTTGTCCTTGGACATCGTCGTCACACTCCGGAGACTTTGACGGCCCGGTTGGGCTCGAGACGAACGGTTTTCTGGCGCTGCAGATAGCTCGACACGACCTCCCAGATCGGCGGCCCCTGCGTGCCTTCGTTGACGCTGGCCCAGCCCGCGACCTGATACTCCCGCGTCGGATCGATCGCGGCCCCGGTCTTGATCAGGCGCATGTCGGAGATGCGCTGCCCCTGCGGCTTGTTGACGTCGATGGCGTAGGACATGCCGCCGATGCGGACCATGTCGCCGCCCTGCTGGTAGTAAGGATCGACGTTGAACAGGTTGTCGGCGACGTCCTCGATGATCTCCTTCAGCCGCATGCCGGTCATGCCCATGCGATAGACGGCCGGATAGGTGATCGCGGTGGCGTTGGTGACGTCCTCGAAGGTGATTTCCTGGCCCGGCATCACGCTGGTGCCCCAGCGGAAGCCCGGCGACAGCGCGATCTCCGCATCGCGCTCCTGCAGCAGCGCCTGGCAGATGAGGTCATCGAACGTGCCGTTGAAATTGCCGCGGCGATACAGCAGCGTCTCGGTCCGTCCCAGCGGGCGGGCGAGATCGGCGGCAAACGGCTTGCGCACCTCGGCGATCTTGGCCGCCATCGCCGGATCCGGCGTGATCACGTCGGAGAACAGCGGAATCAGCTTGTAACGATAGCCCTTCACCTCGCCGTCCTTGACGTCGAGATCGAGCCGCGAGACGAACTTGCCGGAGGAGCCCGACGCGATCAGCAGCGTCTTGCCGACCTTGACCGCTTCAGGCAATGCATCATGGGTATGACCCGTGAGAATGACGTCGAGACCCTTGACGCGGCTGGCCAGCTTGCGGTCGACGTCGAAGCCATTGTGTGACAGCAGCACCACGAGGCCGGCGCCGTCCTTGCGCGCCTTGTCGACCTGGGTCTGAACATCCTCCTCGCGCACGCCGAACGACCAGTTCGGAATCATCCAGCGGGGATTGGCGACCGGCGTATACGGGAAGGCCTGGCCGAGCACCGCGATCTTGACGCCGCCGCGCTCGATCATCGTCGAGGCTTCGAACGCCGGCTCGTTCCATTCGGTGTCGCGGATGTTGAGGCCGAGGAAAGGGAAGCCCAGACCATCGACCGCCTGCTTGACGCGCTCGGTGCCGTAGGTGAACTCCCAATGCCCCGTCATCGCATCCGGCTTCAGCAGCGCCATGCAGTCGATCATGTCCTGGCCGCGGGTCTTCAGCGACGACCATGAGCCCTGCCAGGTGTCACCGCCATCGAGCAGCACGACCTTGTCGCCGCGCTCGGCGCGGATGGCCTTGATGACGGTGGCGGCGCGGTCGAGCCCGCCGATCCGCCCGTAGGTCTTGGCGAGCGCCTCGAAATCCTCCGAGGTCAGCGCATAGGCCGACGACGAGCCCGGCGCGATGCCGAAGCGGGTGAGGAAATCCTTGCCGGTGACATGCGGCGGCTGGCCCTTGGCGTCACCGACGCCGAGATTGGTCGACGGCTCGCGGAAATACAGCGGCATCAGCTGGCCGTGGATGTCGGTGACATGCACCAAGGTGACGTTGCCGACCGGATCGAACGCCAGCAACTCCTTCTCGGTCAGCTTCTGCTGAGCAAAGGCGCGGGTCGCACCCGCAAGACCGGAGCCACCCGCCAGGGCAGCCGCCGCCAATGCGACCTGAACGAATTCGCGACGCGATATCATGATGTATCTTCCTTGTGTCCGCGGCTAGTTGCGGACCGACGGTGTCTCGACGGGCAGCCCGATGCCGCGCCAGGCGACGTAGACTTCGAGCGCGAGGAACTCGTCCGACAGCGGCTTGTAGGGCACGCCGCGAACGTCGAACATGCAGCCCTCGAACCGTTCGTGCAGCGGGATCAGGCGCTGATCGCGCAGCCGGTAGGTCGGAAAGCCGTTGATCTGGCCTTGGCTCAGAAAATCGGCGCGCATGAACTTGCCGTTGTTCTTCTCGTGGCAGGACGCGCAGGCGAGATCGAGCTGCCCGACCCGCGTATAGTAGATCTCCTTGCCCTTCTCGAACCATGGCGACATCGGACCGTCGGTCTTCACCGCCACCGGCATGCCGCGCGACTGGTAGCGGACGAACGCCGTCATGTCCGTCAGTTCCTTCGACTTGAAGGCCCAGGGCTGCGCCTTCATGTGCTCGGTGCGACAGATGTTGATCTGCTGCTCGAGATTGACCGGCTTGTTGAGCTTATCGCTCCATTTGGGCATGGCGGCGCCGACGCCCTTCATGGTCTTTTCCGCCTCGCCGTGGCAGCTCATGCACGACTTGCCTTCGCTGCCGTCGACCGTCTTCCAGACGTCGGCGGCCCGCTCCACCGCGAGGAAGCCGGGATTCTCCAGGTCGTCATCCTGGAGCGCGCGCGTTTCCTTGGTGCGGAACTGATAGCCCGAGATGATGGTCTTGAAGACGTGACCGGGAGGCGCCGGAATGCCCTTCCGTTCGGCCTCCTGGCCGAACGTCGCGACTGCGGACAGTGCCAGCGCGGCCGAAGCCAGGACGGCGAGAGAACCGTAGCGAATGGACATCCGTCACTCCTCCTAGCGATCACACGCTGCCGATCAGGCCTTCAACGCGATCTTCTCTTCGGCCGTCACCACGGAGCCATCATCATCCGTCCATGCGAACTTGAACGTGCCTTCCTCGTCGATCCTTGCGTCGAACTGGATGTACGGGTTGGCGGAGATCGCCGGCTCCAGCGCGCAGGAGAACACCGGCTTGCCGTTGAACTCGCAGGTGAACTTGTTGATGATCTTGCGCGGGATCGGCTTGCCCTGCGCATCCTTGCGCTGACCCGATTCCATCAGATGCGAGACCAGCGTCTTGATCTGGATGATCTCGCCTTTCTTGGCTTCCTTCGGAAGCTTGATGCGCGGCTTGTCTGCCATGTTCGTCTCTCCCCTGTCTCAGCCGCCGCAGCCGCCGATGGTGACCTTGACGGTCTTGCGCTCCGTGAAGAGCGAGCCGTCACTCATCTTCGCGACCGCGATCACGTTCTGGGTCTGCGCCAGACGGATGCGGATCGATGCCTCGGCCTTGCCGGACATCGGCGTGAACATCAGCGTGGCGACGCCGGCATTCGGATTGCCGTCGGCCACGAACAGCACTTCCTTGACGTAGTTCTCGGCGGTCATCGGGCTTTCGACCGAGAGCGCGAGCGGCACGGTGTTGCCGTTCTCGGCGATCTCAGGCAGATCGAGCGTGATCTTGCCCTTGGCCGCTTCCTTGCCGCCGGTGAACTTCTTGATCATCTCGGCCGCGTCGTTGCTCGGCTCGGCGTTGGCGGCCATCGGCAGCACCGTCAGGGCGACGAAACCGCCGCCGAGAAGGAACGCCTGTCGTCTGTTGATTGCGCCCATGCATCATCCTCCAGAGGCGGTTACTTCAATGTTTCGAGAAAGGCGACGACGTCCTCGACCTGCGCGGCGGTGAGGACGGGTTTGCCGACGAACTCCGGCCTGACGCGATTGAGTCCGTCGTTCTTGTAGAAGGCGGGCATCACCGTATCGGTGAAGATGCGCTTGGGATCGGCGACGATCAGGCGCAATTGCGCCGCGTTGTAGCGGGTCGCGACGCCGTCGAGCGACGGACCGAACTCGCCGTGAAACTCTTCCGACTTCAGCGACGACACCTGATGGCAGGCGAGACAATTGCCCAGCGTCCGCGTCAAGAACACCTTCTTGCCGGCATCGGCATTGCCGGGCGCGCCCGTCAGCGATTTCGGAATGGCATAGTCGACGACATCGAGCCTGATCGGCTCGTCACCCCGCGCGGCTGCCGACAGCAACACGCAGAGCAAGGCGGCCGGAATCAAACGGCGCATGTTTCCACCCTGACCGGCGAGGCGTCCCCTCGCCTTACGATGACACGACGGACTTACGATCCATCATATTCAATAATTATGATTTGATAATGTGATTGGTGTCAAGCGTATTTCGATGCCGCACTGCACTCAACCCTTGGTCGAAGCGAGATAGTCGCGGAATGTGCCGCGCTCATAGGCCCTCTCGCGCACGAAGCGGAACATTGCGAGGAAATGCGGCGGCTTGAGATAGCCCGGCGCGCGCGCCACCTCGCGCGCGAGCGGCTCCTTCGCAGAGACCCCCTCGGCCGATGGCGGAAAGAACTGGAACGTCGGCGTGAAGCGGATCGCGTAGCGCTCGGCGAGCTCCTTCTCGGCAAGCTCCTTGCCATCGAAGTCGATCACCTTGCGCGCGCCGAGCAGGTTGAGCTGCAGCACTTCGAAATTGGCGCGGATGTAGTCCGTGATCTCTTGATCGGCAAAGTTCACCAGATGCGTCTCGCGGCAATACGGGCAGCCGCGCAGCTCCCACATGATCGCAAGCCGCTTGCCTTCCGACGCCGCGCTTTCGAGATCCTCGCGCAGGTCCAGGAAGCTGTTGAGAAACCAGGACTGGTGATAGAGCCCGTCGTCGCCGAGCGCCGCGTCGGCCTGCGCCGGCGCTGACGCCAGGCCGACGGCCGCCGCGGCAGGCAGCAGCGCAACCAGATCGCGCCGTGTCATCGTCCGGTTCGTCGTCATCAGCCCGCTCACGCGCTTTGCCAAGTCCACTTTGCCAAGTCCACGGAATTTCGATACATGATATTCGAATAACAGAATGTGAAAAGGACATTCGATGCTGCGCCGCGTCATCATGCTGTCGCTCGTGCTGTCATGCCTCACGCATGGCGTCCGTGGGCACGCCGAAGAGAACGCGGACGTTGCTGCCTTCATGCGCTCGGCGATGGCCAGCCTGCGCACCGCCGCGAGCTATGGCCGCACCGGCAATGTGGGCCTGGCGCAGATCGAGCTCGACGACGCCCGGATCGCCTGGGGCAGGCTCAGCCGGCTCGCCGAACGCTCCAATGCGCCCTATTCGGCCAAATCCTTTGCAGAGCTGATCGCCACCGGAAACGATCGCCTGAAGCAGGCGGACGAAGCGCTGACCGCAGGTGACGGGGCACGCGCTGCGGCGGCCATTGCCGCGTTGCGCCGGTCGCTTCACGCCCTGAGGCAGGACGCCGGCGTGGTCGAACTCAGCGATTGCGTGTTCGACCTGTCACCCGTCATGGACGCGTTGCGCAACGCAGCTGCGCGGTTCGCTGCGGGCAAGGCCGAGCCTGGCGAGGTCGTCCAGGCCGGCACAGCGCTGCGCGACCGGCTGCAACGCTGCAACGGCCTCGCCGCGCCCGACGTGGCGAGCCAGGCCGAGTTCCGCCGCCTGATCGACGGCGCCACGACGAGTGCCGGCGAGATCGGCCGCGCGGCGCGCGAGAGCGACGCCGGCCTGGTGCATCGCTATGAGATCGAACTGCAGTCCTTCGTCAATCTATTGGACTTCCGCTTCGGCTGATCAGCCGATGGTGGCGAGCGACGGAAAGCGCTCGAAGATCCATTCCGACATCCGCGGGATCACGCCGGCGAGAAAGGCCGCGCCGGTCAGGACGAGAAAGCCGCCCATCGTCTTCTCGACCAGGGGGAGATGCGGCTTGATGCCCTTGAGCATGGTCATGAACTGTCCCGTGAAGGCAGCGGCGATCAGGAACGGGATGCCGGTCCCGACCGAATAGGCGGCGAGCAGCAGCGCGCCCTTCCCCACCGTCGCCTCCGCGCCGGCCATCATCAGGACGGCGGCAAGGACCGGCCCCGCACACGGCGTCCAGCCGAAGGCGAAGGCAAGTCCCATCACGAACGCACCGAGCAGGCCGGCCGGCTTGCTTCCGACGTCGATCGTGGCGCTCCGGTACAGCAGCGGAATCCGGAGCACCCCGAGGAAATGCAGCCCCATCGTGATGATGACGAGGCCAGCGAGGATGCCGAGCTGGCTGAGATGGCCGGCAATGAACCTTCCGAACACCGAGGCGGTGGCGCCGAGACCGACGAACACCAGCGAAAAACCGCCGACGAAGCACAGCGCCGTCAGCACCGTCCGCCGCCGCTGGGCCATGCTGGTTTCGCCGATCGCGTCGGCCGCCGAGACGCCGGCCATGTAGCACAGGAACGGCGGGACCAGCGGCAGAATGCACGGTGACAGAAACGACAACAGACCCGCGGCCAGCGCGGCGCCCAGCGTAACGTCGAGATCCATCTTTCCCCCCGGTCGGCCAGCGCTACGTGCCCGGCCTGCCGGGCAGGATTCGGAAATCGCGCACTAGTACATATTCGAATTTAATGATAGATTGGCCGCCAAGTCCAGAGAGGATCTCGGCATGACCAGCAGACGTGCATCGCGCGGATTCGCAACGCTCGCAGGAGCCGTAGTGACCGGCATTTGCCTCTCGTCCCCGGCGTTCGCCTCCGAGCTCGTGATGTTCGAACGTCCGGGCTGCGGCTGGTGCGCCCGCTTCAACGCGGAAATCGGTCCGATCTATGACAAGACCGACGAGGGGCGCGCGCTGCCGCTGCGACGGGTCGACCTTGCCAAGCCGCTGCCGACGGACCTTTCCGGTATCGATCCGGGAGCGTTCACCCCGACCTTCGTGGTGGTCGATCAGGGCCGCGAGATCGGACGCATCCGCGGTTATCCCGGCGATGCGTTCTTCTTTGGGCTGCTCGGCCGCATAATGAATGCTACAAGCGGGGCTCCGGCCCGCTCCTGACGCCAACCGAGGGATTCAGAATTCATGCCGCTGCCGAAGTTGAAGGACATCGAAACCTCTGCCGAGCTCGAGCAGATGATCGAGAAGGCGCGGGAAGCCAGCGAGATGCTGAAGGCACTGTCCCACGAGTCCCGGCTTTTGCTGCTCTGCATCCTCGCCGAAGGCGAAAAATCCGTCACCGAGCTCGAGCAGTTCCTGGGCGAGCGGCAGTCGACCGTCTCGCAGCAGCTCGCCCGTCTCAGGCTCGACCGGCTGGTCACGACGCGGCGCGAGGGCAAGACGATCTACTACAGCCTTGCGAGCGAAGATGTCCGCAAGATCCTGACGGCGATCTACGACGTCTATTGCGAGCCGGTCCGCAAGCGCCGCCGCTGACCGGTTGGCCCTCGCGGTCTCGGGCTTCGCATCGGCGCGCCCCGTAGCGGCGCAAGAGGTCTGGCGTCCCCGCCGCTCCTGGCGCACAATGCCAGGAAACCAACGAGGATGTCGGAGAGGAATGCTCAGCCCATCAGCACTGACGTTCATGTGTGGGCTCCTCGCGGGCGCCGTTCTCGGCGTCGCCGGTCGCGCCGGCCGCTTCTGTACGCTCGCGATGCTGGAGGACGCGTTCTTCGGCGCCGATACCCGGCGACTCAAATCCTTCGCTCTGGCGGCCGCGGTCGCGCTGGTCGCAACCCAGCTGCTCGCCAGCTTCGGCCTGATCGACCTGTCGCGCTCGATCTACTTGACGTCGTCCATTCCGCTCGGCGGCGCCATCCTCGGCGGCTTGTCGTTCGGAATCGGGATGGCCCTGGTCGGCACCTGCGGCTTCGGGACACTGGTCCGTATCGGCGGCGGTGATCTGCGCGCCATCGTCGTGTTTCTGGTGCTGGGCGTGTCAGCCCTGGCCGCGATGCGCGGGCTCACGGGATTCCTGCGCATCTCGCTGATCGAGCCGCTCTCCATACGCCTGCCCGAAACGATGACCCAGGGCATGGATATGCTGCTGTCGCCCGCACTTGGCTCATATGCGCGGCCGGCAACCGTTTCCGTCGCAGCGGTCGCGCTCGCGGCCTGGGCATTGGCCGACGGGCGCCTCGTGAGATCGCCGCGCCTGCTGCTCTCCGGCCTCGCCGTCGGCTGCGCGGTGGCGTTCGGCTGGTTCGCCACCAGCTGGCTCGGCAATGACGATTTCGATCCGGCGCGCGTGGCATCCCTGACCTTCGTTGCCCCGCTCGGCAATACCGTGCTCTACATCGCCACGCTTTCGGGCAGCCGGGCCGACTTTGCGATCGGCTCCGTCGCCGGCGTGATCCTGGGCTCGTTCGTCGCGGCAATGTTTTCGCGCGTCTTCCGCTGGGAAGCCTGCGATGACGCGCGTGAGTTGAAGCGTCACATGACCGGCGCGCTGCTGATGGGCACCGGCGGCATCATGTCGATGGGCTGCACGATCGGACAGGGCCTGTCGGCATTCTCGACGCTGGCGATCTCGGCGCCGCTGACGATGCTGGCGATCACCTGCGGCGCACGTCTCGGCCTCGAATACACCATGACCGGCGAATGGCGCCCTGCCGTGCGCAACCTGCTGCGTCTGACATCGTGACGGCGGCTGCGCTCGCGCAATGGGCAAGCTCGCTCCCACGCCAGGGCAATGGGGTTGTACCGCAGGCAGACGGATTGTGGATTTCGCCGTTGCCTCAATACTTCAGTTCAACGCGCTTCGCAGATTGTCTGCCGGCTCACATGGTCGTGTGCGCGCCGTCCTGGTGATAATTCCCGGATCTTCCGGCGCCGCGCTTCATGGGGAGACGGCACTGTCCTCAGCTGCACAGCAGCTCACAGGGAGGCAGCGGCACAAACCAAAACTCCCGCAGCCTCGTCGGCTACGGGAGTGTCGGTCTCAGTGGTTGCGGGGAGGTGCAGCCACTGCTGGCATAACAAGACTACTTCTTTGATTTTCCTGGGTATTAGAGAATTCAAGGATACCCATCAACTCGCCGCGTAGCTCGGCATGGACCTCGCCACGTTTCTTGCCGGGAGTGAGTACGATCTCGCCGATGAGCGAGCGGAGCGCCTCGGCGGCCTCGCGTCCGCCATCCGGATCGGCGAGCGCCTCGGTGAACCGGCCGACGTTCTTGCGATAGACGTTGGCGATGTTGGGATGCATGTCGGGAATGTCGGCGGGAGCCTCTGACAGGCGCTGTGTGATCTCCGCCTTCTGCCGTTCAAGCTCGTCGATCCGCGCCTTCATCGACGGCTGGTAGAGGCCGTCCTCGATCGCTGCGATGATGCCGGCAACGGCCCGCTCGATCTTCTGAAGCGCACGGTGGTCTGTTTCCGCCCGTGCCCGCCGGTCGTGGCTGAGGCGGTTCATCTCCTCGGCATAGGCACGCACCGCTTCTGCGACCGCCTCGGAGGAGACGAGGCGATCCTTCAGTCCCGCCAACACCCGCGCCTCGATCTTCTCGCGCATGATGGTGCGGTTGTTGGCGCAAGTTCCGCGACGATGATGGTTGAGGCAGCCATAACGATTCGGCGTCAGGATGCCGATCTTGCCGCGGCAGCAGCCACAGGTGAGAAGGCCGGAAAGGAGGGAGACGGGCCGGTTGGCGAGGTGCAGCCGCTTGGCCCTGCCCTCCCGCGTATTGGCCGGGTTGGGGCCAAAGAGTGCCGAGATTTGCTGCTGCCGCGCCCGCGCGGCCTGCCACAGTTCATCGTCCACGATCTTGAGATGCGGCACCTCGATCCTGATCCACTGGCTTTCCGGATTCGGCCGTGACACGCGCTTGCCAGTCGCTGGATCCTTGACGAAACGCTGCCTGTTCCAGACCAGGACTCCGCCATAGAGTTCGTTGTTGAGGATGCCGGTGCCGCGCGAGACGTGGCCTCGGATGCTGGTGTCGCCCCAGGCCCGGCCGAGCGGGCCGGGAATGCCGTCCTTGTTCAGTTCGACGGCGATGGCCTTCGGGCTCTTGCCGGCGGCAAAGGCGCGGAAGATGCGTCGGACAATCCTCGCTTCCTCCACGATGATCTCGCGATCGCCCCGGATCGGCTCACCGTTGGCGTCGAGCCCCTTCATGACGTTGTAGCCGTAGCAGAGGCCACCGCCGGCCTTGCCCTTCTCCACTCGGCCGCGCAAACCACGATGAGTCTTCAGGGCGAGGTCCTTGAGGAACAGGGCATTCATAGTGCCCTTGAGGCCAACGTGAAGCTCGCTGATCTCGCCTTCGGCCAGGGTGACGATGGAGACGCCCGCGAAGCGCAGATGCTTGAACAGCGTGGCGACATCCGCCTGGTCACGAGAAATCCGGTCCAGCGCCTCGCCCAACACGACATCGAACAGACCGCGTTGCGCATCCTGCAACAACAACTGGATACCGGGCCGCAGGATCATGCTCGCGCCCGAAATGGCGGCGTCGTGATAGGTGCTCGTGACCTTCCATCGCTCGCGCTTGGCGTGCTCTCGGCAGAGGCGGAACTGATCCTCGATCGAGCTTTCGCTCTGATTGTCGGACGAGTAGCGGGCGTAAAGCGCAACGCGGGGCATGACGGTCTCCGTTCTGTCTAATCCTTGCCGGCCTCGTCCTCCGCATCGTTCGTGGCTTGAGGCCTGTTATCATTGGCGGCGCTGAGCGCCGCGAACTGTTTCCGTGCAATCCGGCGTCCGATCAGCCGGGCAATGGTCAACGTCACCTGCTCCAACTGTCGCCGCGTCTTGTTATCCGCCTTGCTCGTTCCATCCTCCGGACCTTGATTGTCGTTGGCCGGTCTGATGTCGTCCAGCTCCAGTTCTGTGTCATCTGCCATGCCGTCGCTCGCCCGATTGGTGAAGTCAAACGAGCATCAAGCGGCGACGAATTCAGGAAGAGAAGACCAAAAATCCTGCCATCGTACGGGAGCGCGCAGATACTTACGAACGGCCGTTTTGGCGTAGATTTCGAACGCATCACACAGCCTGCAAAGCCTTCTGCACTGCCTTCGGGGCGCGCTCGATCGCGAGAAGATACACGCGTGTCGGCCCCTCCGGCTGTCGCGACCTTGCTCCGAATGGCATAGCGTATTGAGCGCTGAATCCGAAGCGAGCTGCAAACTCTTCCTGAGTCACGTCTAAGCGCACTCGGATCGCCTTCACGTCGATTCTTCGGCCTTTTGTGGAGCTGAGATGTGGCACGATGGTCGTAGGTCGGAGATATCCGTTCGCACCGCTTTCGTCTGGCGGCGCCATAGCGGTTCGACCAGGCCTTTGTTTCCACATCCCGCTCGTGGGAAGGCGCGCAATCGCTATCGAGGATCAACACCACGATTCGGAATAGCGAGACCAACGGCCGCGCAAATCGCGCGTTCAGTTGAGAGCAGCAGCAACCGGTAGCCATCCTCCTCGTAAAGAGGGTACTGGCGAGCTTCGTAACACTCGCGCACATACTTTAACGCCGCGGCCGCGCCTTTGAGGCTTCCCGGCACGATGCCGGCGAGCTGACGCGAGGCCTTCATCTCAGCCCGGCCGAGTGCGCCTTCAGCCTCGCAGAGGCCACTTAACTTGGCCTCCAGCTCGGCCCGCCTGCTGCAGGGCGCACGGCGCAGCTCGCGCTCGGCAGCATCCTGCTCAGCGAGCAGGCGCCCTAGTTCCTTAAAGGCTCGGCGGTGGCCCTCGATGGCATCAAGGACCGGGTCGGGCGCGGTCGAAACGCCAACGCTTTCAGCCCGCGAGGGCGTGATGACCCCGGCCAGGATGGCGGCGCTACCAGTGACGAACTGCCGGCGCCGAACGGCAGGGCCGGCAGGAAAGATTAAACGACTCGTGGTATAGGCAGAATCAGCCTGAGACATGGGTAGCTCCATGTTGAGGGTTAGGCTCGTGCAGGTGTTCCTAGCACCTGTGCGGGCCGCTTGCCTGGCCTGTAGCGGCCAGTGCCGCGAATCGAATCACGGCCGATTCGTTACGTCAATGGATATCCGGTTTTCACTCACGGCCAGGCCTTGTACCCATAAACCCTGCGGCGTGATGCGACTAAAGCAATGTCTGCTTTGTCCCTATAGCGACCGACTTCGTGCAGAAGCGCAATATGTCGCGATGGGTCGATCGCGACGGCTTTGCCCGATCTCTGGCAGGTCCGGTCTACTCCCTCAGAGCCTCCATGCAGGCCGTAGGCGGATTTCGTCGCGATGGGCCAAAAGCGGCCATCCCGACAACGTGCGCTATTGCACGTTCGGCACAGACCCCGCCGCCGTACCAAGACCGCCGTCGGCAGCAACTGATGACGGGTAGTTTTCCCTCGGGGAGTCGGCGTACGGAGACGATGCACATCTGATTCAGATGATCCTTAGTTGGTATTTACGATGACCGATCCGAAGGGCCGGAGCTGGCGTACCAGGGCTCGATGCGGACCACCCTCCGATTTCGCAGACACACATCTCTGAAAATGGATTATTTGAAATAAATGCGACTCATCGGAGGCCTTTCTCGCAGGGGTACCTTCTGTTATTTCCTGTCTTCCCGAAGTTACGGAAAGCTCCACCGATGAAATGGCCGCTCGCGGCTTCGGTCGCCCTCGTCGCGATGTTCGCCTTCGCGGATCAGGCCCTCGCCTGCCGTGTCGCGACGAATCAATCCATCTTCTTCGAAGAAGGACATCTCCCGGTCATCGAAGGCACCGTGGCGGTCGACATCGAAGTCATAGAAACCACGTCAGTATCCGGTCCAATTGCCGTTCGCGTATCACGAGTGGTGCGAGGGCAGCTCGCTTCCGGGCCGTTGTCACTCGTCGTCGAGGTCTCGTCTTGCGGAGGATACCCGCCAGCGGGATCCAAAGGCGTGGTGGTCGGCCGCGTTTCCAGACAATCCGACGGCAGCAACGTGATCGCGGCGTTGTGGAATTATCCCAACCGATCAAGGTTAACTTCAGAGACGCCGTCGTGTCCGATGCCGGCGCCGCAGGCGGACTCTGACGTGCTTGCCCTCGGGGGAAGCCGCTCGCGCGGAATTTCGCCGATCTCCACAGTCGGCCTCGACAGGACGACCATTGTTTCGAACGTCAGGATCGAGGGAGACCGTCCACTCTATCTCGTTCTCGGAAGCCGGGCACCGACGATATGGAGCCTCGATGGCAATGTGGGCCTGATCGATCGTGTGGTCGTCGCGTCGGACAAGAGTCTTGGCGCGATGTACACATCCGCTGTTTCGGGCATCCCGCCGGAGAAGGTCTCGTTCACGACGTGCCTTCCCATGGCGACGGGAGGACTCGAAGACGATGCGCTGAGGACGATGTTGCTGCAGGAAATCGGGCGCGCCAATCGGATCGTTCACAGCGACGATCTGACCGGGATCAGGATGCCGTCTTTCGAGCGTTTCGTTCCGGACGATGTGGAGAAGCCGGTCCGTCTCGACGAGACCAGCATCGTATCTGTCGGGCTGCTGGACCGATACGACATCCTGCCGGGCAAGGCCGGGCTCGATGCGCTCGCCGGGGACAGGGCCATCGAGGAGGACGTGGACGCGTCGCGCCGGCCGGCGTTGCGCGGCAACAAGGTCTACCGGATTCTGAAGCCGATCCATCGCTTGCCGGCCTTGAGCCAATACACGATCTATATCCTGCCGGCCGGCATGGATCCTCCGGTCAATGCGTCCGACTACTGCGTCTTCGACGGCCGAACCGGGTATCTGATCGACGCGTCGCTGGGTCATTGGGGCTGTAGCGTGCGCAACATTCTCACCGAGACCGGCAAGGATCCGACGGCGTCAGTCCTGTCGAAAGCCCCGCCCTGCCGACCAAGCTTCATATGTTCAGCATCGATACCGATGCCTGAGCTGCGCCCGACCGAAATCCCGTTGAGGCCGGAAGCCTATGTCAGGATCGAATATTTGAAACCAGACCGCGACATGCGGTCGATGCGCGGATTTCTGCAGTACGAACTGGAGTTCGCCTTCCACAGGATCACCGGCGCTCCGACCGATCGGAAATGGCCGCCGCCTCCGGACAATTCGCTCGACTACCATTTCGTGATGTTCGGAAGCGATGCGTTGCCTCCCGATAACGTCGTACCGCTTCGTGGCTTCGCTCGGGTGCCCTACGTGCTGCTCGCCGCCCCCAGGCTTCCGCCGCGGACGGTGGCGGATCTGGTTCGATACGCACGATCGAACAAGACGCTCATCAGGTACGTCGATAGCGGAGGGACGGCGACCAGGGTCATGGAGAACTTCCTGAACCATTTCGACATCCGGGGCGAGCGGATCCCGGCGTCGGGCGACGACGCCTACGCGGCCGTGATCACCGGTCGGGCGGACCTGATGATGTCGACCATTCTCCATGCGGCGGCAGTCACGAACACGGGACTCGTTCGAACGCTCGCGGTGACCGGAGCCGGCCGCAATGCGCGTCTTCCGAACGTCCCTGCCGTGGCGGAGTTCTTCCCCGACTATTCCGATGGGGATTGGTACGCCGTCGGCGCGAAGAAAAATGTCGGTGCCGACGAGTTTCTTGCCTTGGCCGACATGATGAAGACGGTCGATCATGATCCGGCCACCTCGGTCAAGTTCAGGGAACTTGGCGTCGACCTGTTCGATGTAGGTCCGGAGAACATCGTGAAACTCTTGAAGCGATAGACGATCGCGGCAGCGGCCTCAGCACGCTGACACTGGCGCGATTGCGCGCAGGCCACCGAGCCTTCCGGACGGAATAAGGAGCCCGCTTTGGGTCAAAAGCGGCCTTCCAGCCATGCGACGGCTTACTTTCGTTTGCCCTCCGAGAGCGGACATCGCCGGCGGTAACCGGAAGTTCAGAGATGGGCCAGTAGGCGACGTGAGTGCTCTCGTCTACAATGACGCAGGCGTCCGATCTGGTGGACCTTGGAGCTGGGCAATGAAGTCGCTGAGATGCCGATCACTACTGATTGCGGTCACCACGTTTGTGTTGATTTCGGGATGCGCGGCGGATGAACTCGTGGTTGTGCTCAGCAGTGCAAAAGCAGGTCACGATGAGCGAACAGGAAGGCCGATCCTGAACTTGATCTTCGCGGAGACGTCCAAGGAAACGCTGCGTATTCTTGGCAACAGCAATCTTGGTCAGCCGCTTGAGCTTCGTCTTGCGGGACGGACGCTTCTGACCCCGGTTATTCGAGAGCCCATGGGAGGCGGGACCTGGCAGATCAGTGATCGCGATTGGACGGATCAAGAAGTGATCGATCTGGCTAAACAACTCAACAATGCCCCGAAAGGGGAACTTGAAGTCCGGACGATGCAGCCACGGAAGTAGTCCGCTTCGGGTCAGAATGCGAAAATCCGACCTGAGCAATTCTGGTCCGTTGACCACCCCAGAGCGGACCTCAACGCGGCGGCTCGCCACTTCGCTGATGGGGAAGAGGCAGCCGTCGATGCACCCCACCCGGAAGGTCGGCTATGGGCGAATTACGGACGTGACCGAGCCGCCCAACCGTGCCGTGAATGGCCTGGAGCCTGCCGACTTGCGGCGCTGCATCAAGTCGGCAACTATCGCAGGTACACCGGCCGTGACGCTAGCTCGTTCGGGAAAGCAGCTCGTGACCCGAAGCAGAAATCGGCGGTTGGACAGATGGATCGCGCCTGAGGCATATGACCCAAATATCGGAAGGGGAGCGAATGATGGAACAGCGCTTTACGTTCGATCAGGTAGCGAGCGTATACAGGGCCTCACGCCCGGACTATCCAGAGGCGCTTATTGACGATGTTCTGTCGTACGCAGAGCTAAGGCCAACCGATAACATTCTCGAAGTCGGCTGCGGAACGGGTCAGGCGACAAAGGGCTTCGCGCCACGTGGCTTTCCTATCGTTGCCATTGATCCTGGACCAGAAATGGTGCGCGCTGCACGCGAGACTTTGGCGAATTTTGCTAACGTGAAATTGGGCGTGGCTACATTTGAAGCGTGGCCAGCTAACAACTCAGTGTTCCAGCTGATCATAGCCGCACAGTCGTGGCACTGGGTATCCCCGGAGGTTCGGTTCGTAAAGGCCGCACAATTGCTTTCGGCTCACGGATCACTAGCCGTCTTCGGGCATGTTCCTGTACGGCTGCCCACGCATTTACTCGAACAGTTTAAACAGATATCGCTGCGTCTCACGGGTCGGTGGGGGCCGCCGGCCGAAGCTTGGTACCTGCCGAATGGTCCATTCAAGGGCTGGTTTGACGAGTCACGATTGTTTGGACCCGTCGAGCATAATTGCTATCCATGGAAGTGGCAGCACACGGCATCGAGCTATACGAATTTTCTAGCAACCCGGTCAGATATTCGGATGCTCGCGCCAGCGACGCGCGAAGACCTGCTTGGTGAAGTCGAAAAAGTAATCGAACATCAAGGAGGCAACTTCGACATCGACTATGAAACCCACCTTTACATTGCCCGCCGTGCGAATCGTGACAAATAGGAGATCTTTGGTTTCGACCGCTTTCGCTTGTACTACCGACTCTGACCCATGCCAGACTATCTGACAGCAACGAGGTTAGGATTCTTGAATGTTCGACGCCTTGACCACTGTCGCGCTCACGACATGCGTTCCATCTAGTTCGCGCACGATCCGTTCATCCGTATGAACGACACCGAGATTGAACTCGCGATTTGAAGTAACGAGCGTCATTTTGCTTCCGACGATGACCAAGACTGCCACATCGTTCACTTCCCCAGCCTCTGCCCATTGGCCAATCTGAGTGCGATAGGGCTCCTTGCGCCAAGCGTTTGGGAACCCAGGGTCGCACCTAACCTCTAAGCCATCCTCTGAAGTTGTGAGGACGATCTTCGATTTGACCGGTTTCCACTGCGGCCCCAATCTATCGTCGACTAGCCACAGGCAATTGAAGTTCTGACACTCCGCTGGTCGTTCTATATAACGCTTACAGCCACTTCCAATTTTGCACTGCTGGCACCAAGACCCTGCGGGCTTCTCCAGCTCCTCGATTGCCATCACCTTGCAACAGAGGGTGCAATCTCCGCATTCTCTCGCAGAGTTCGATGCTGCGGCCATGACTCTATTCCGTCTGTTCTAACCAGAATGTCGAGCGGTAGCACGGCTGTTTCGCGGATGCGAAGGTCGGCTTATGGCCCTTGGCTGCCGACTTGCGGCACTGCGACAAGTCGGCAGTTATCTGGGATACACCGGCCATGGCGCGAACCCATTTCGGAAGGACAGCCCATGGCCCGGCATAGAAAGCTGTCAAGGCCGTGCCATGTCGGTTATTCGAGGTTGTACAGAAGAGATTTGCTCGGCATGAGAATCTCAGTCTTTGACCCGTTGCTGACATTGGCAGTTAGAGTGAAGCGGGTTCTTCCTATTCGACAGTCGCCGGAAGATATGCTCACCGCCGGCATCATACTTTCCATCGGCATTAGAGTATTGATTTTAGCATTTTTGGCTGCTACGGACTGCTCATTCGCGCGACTGGCGACATCGGATGGAGCACCATCGGGAAGCGCGGAAGAACAGCCGCTCGCCTGGGCAATTGGGAATTATCCCCAATCGAAACGCTTCTTTCGGAGCTGCCCATGCTGACATCGATTAAGATCTCCGGTCTTCAGACCTACGGCTACCACGGCCTCTTCGAGGAAGAGCGAGCACTCGGACAAAAGTTCAACTTCGACATTTTCGCGATGCTGCAGGAGGTGCGCTCCCACCTCAGCGATGATCTCGGTTCGTCTATCAGATATGACGCCGTCGTGGACGAGGTGGTTCGGAGTGCAGCATCAGGCAAGTTTCAGACGCTTGAAGCTCTCGGCGAGACGATCGCCACGAATCTACTGCGGCGCTTTATGGCGATGGAAAGCGTGACAGTTGCGGTCGCAAAATCGAGTCCACCGATTCCGCACTCGATAGAACAGGTCGGCGTTCAGGTGACCCTGAGCCGTGCTGAGCTTCTGCAGGGACTGAACGACATCGCTGGCGCCTGACACTCTCCCAGTCCGCCTCACCCGCCAAAAACGGAGATGAAAGGAGGAAAGGTCTTGGATTGGATCATTCGGCCGTTCCGAGCAGCGGACGCCTCGGGAGCTAGGCGGCTCATCGAAGCTGTGTGGCATGAACATTTTGACCAGCATGATGATCCTTTTGTCCGAAACTTCATCTACTCGCGCCTATCGGATGTCGACCATGCGGAAAAGTTTTACGGGGATCGCGCGATCTTCGTGTGTGCGATTGCCCGAGATGCTGTAGTCGGCACCGGTGCGATAAAGCGGGTTGACGATCAATCATGCGAAATGACGCGCATGTTCGTCGCGCCGAGCTATCGAGGTCGAGGGGTTGGACGCGCGATCGCGGGCGAGTTGATCGGGTTTGCACGGAGGACGGGCTACGATCTTATCAGGCTGTCGACCAATAACGCATTGGTGGCCTCGCATCGTCTGTACGAAACGCTTGGTTTTCAGCCTGTATTGCCCTGGGAGCCAGGCAGCGAGGCGCACTCGCGCCACTTTGTTCTCTGGCTATCAGGCCACAACTATTGCGACGTCTAGCTCGCGTCTGAAATAGGCTACTAAGCTGGCTCAAACTAAGCCCGCTCCTGGCGCAGAACGGGCCTGCGGTTTGGCGCTCGCAACGCCTGCTATTTGGGTGCAGCAGGACGCTGGTAACCGTGGAAGGACAAGGCCGCTTTTGAGCGGTTGCTGAGTTATCCTAACAGCTAGATGATCGACGAGCGGTTTGACTGGAGCAGTTATGAAAGCTTTCTGGGCGAGCACAGCCGCTGCGAACATTCTCTATCACGATCTTCCGGGCAGCGGATCGCCCGTGGTGTTTATCCACGGGCTGGGCTGCGCTTCTTCCTGCGACTATTTAGGTATGGTCTTCGGAACTGTTTTCACCGGTCGGCGTGCCATCTTGGTGGACTTATTAGGCTCAGGCTTCAGTGAGCGTCCTGTTGAATTTAGCTGCTCCGTTGATGCCCATGCACATTCTGTTGCTGAGCTTGTTCAATATGTTTGCCCTAGTTCGATATGCATTTTTGGCAATAGCATGGGTGGCGCCGTCGCCATCGCGCTGGCCACCATTCTCGGACCGCGGGTCGAAAAGCTCGTGCTGAGTGAACCCAATCTGGATCCAGGCGGCGGTCCCTTCAGTAGGAAAATTGCTGCGATACCGGAAGCTGAATACGTGGCATACGGCCATGACAGAATTGTCAAAGCGGCGGCGGCGGAGGGCAACGTCGTGTGGGCGGCTTCGATGGCCATCAGCGCAGCTTTCGCAATTCACCGTGGGGCTAGTTCGCTAACCGCCGGACGCGAGCCGACATGGCGCGAGCTGCTTTATGGACTGAAGATACCGAGAACCATTCTCTTCGGAGAACATTCCCTACTAGATACCGAGTTCGACCGGCTGCCGCGGCACGGCGTCAGCGTTGACATAGTTCCGGCTGCAGGACACTCAATGGCGTTGCAAAACCCAGCTGGGCTGGCAGCTGCTTTGGTTCGAGCGCTCGGCTGAAAGCGGCTATTTGCCCGTTGCGGCCCTTTTCGGCCACCTTGGAGAGCATGTCCGCTCTCGGTGCTTACCGGAATTAAGCGGTCTGACGGCCGGTAGGGCGCTTTTGGCCCGCTACGGACGTGCCGGCCGGTTCGCGCGAAGTTTGCTTCTGGCCCTTCTCGGGCCCGCCGGTCGGCGCGGGCGATGGCCGGTCACAGGACTCAACCGGAAGTTACCAGGGCAGAACCGTAAGGCGAGTTTTGGACCCGAAGCGGACCATTGCCACGACATGGCAATATGGTATCCCGATGCTGGTCAAGGGCCATTTTCAAGCCGGGGGTTACGCAGTGATCAACCGAAGATACTTCATGGGCGGGCTAACGCTCGTGGCGACCTCGCACCCTCTGTTCGCAGCACCTCCTGAGGAGCTTACAGCGATGAGTGTGGAGGGCTCCATCGCCTTGAAACGCTACAGTCCAGAGTCAACCGGAAAGCGGCCAGGAGTCGTAGTCCTGCATGGCGCGAGGGGCATTGAACTTAAGCCGCGTGCTTATGAGCGCTATGCTAATGCTTTGACTGCGGCAGGCATTGATGCCTACCTGATCCGCTACTACAGCCACGCAGACGAACAAGTGCTGGACAAGCTAAGCACACAGGAGGAGCGGGAAGCATATCGAACGGACCGGTTCGATATATGGGCCGACCGCGTATCTTCCGCTCTGACTGGCATCCTAGAAAGGCCTGATAGCTCTGGACGGGTCGGCCTGCTTGGGTTTTCACTCGGCGGTTACGTGGCTGCGGCAGCTGCGGCGCGAGACGACAGAGTCTCAGCTTTGGCCGTGCTCTACGGCGGGATGCCAAACAAAATGGTATCTCGCGTGAAGCGTCTGCCGCCTCTGCTCGAACTTCACGGCGACGCTGATCACAACGTTCCTCTTGCGCAAGGCGAGGCGTTGGTCAAACTCGCAAAATCGGTGGGAGCACAAGCCGAACAGGTCGTTTATCCAGGGAAAGATCATGGCTTCGACTTTTCGGATAACGATCCCGCGACAACCGACGCGATAGATCGAGTGGTTCGGTTCTTTCGATCCGACCTACAAACCGGGTAAGTCTCTCTACGTCGCGCTTGGTTGGTCTGCCTTTGGCCCATGGCTGCCGACTTGCGGCGCTGCGGCAAGTCGCCTGTTATCTGGGGTACACCGGCCATAGCGCCACTCCATTTCGGAGGACAGCCCATGGCCCGGCAGAGAAAGGCCGTCAAGGCCATGCCGTGTCGGTTATTCGAGGTTGTGCAGAAGAGATTTGCTCGGCATGAGAATTTCAGTCTTTGACCCTGAACGGGACGTCGCGAGCCGATTGCTGCATGCAGATCACTGAGGCAGCGCCACCCCGGCGATTTGCATGACGCCAAGCTGGTCGAACAACTCAATCTGCTCACCGTTCAGCACTGGAATGTAGCAACGACGTCTAGCAGCCGAGATCAAGATACAGAGCTTATCCTCCGCGACCGCCCATGTCCCCGTTGCGGGCCCAAAGGACTCGTCCCAGTGCGGATAAGTCATCCGGCCGTCGGGCTCGAATCGCATGGATAACGGACCATTCTTGAGCTTCGGACCGAAGCTGATCGTCTTGCCCTTGAATTTTGCGGCCAGGGTCTCACCTGTCGGTCTTTCGCCGGTTGCTGCGGTGAGCGAGGCATCGGGCCCCGGATCATAGCCATCGGCCTTCAGGATGAGCCAGAAGAGCCTGGCCATGTTGCGAAATGAAGGTTCGACGTACGGCGCATCGCGGTCGACACGATGCACCACGACAAGGTCGAGTGCGGGTACGACTAAGGCGTATTGGCCGCCGGCACCTTGGGCCATAAAGCTGCCCTCGGGCAAAGTCACCGTAGGCGCAACGTCACCGCCCAGAAAACCGATCCACCAGAGATAGCCATAGCCCATCCCGAACGCTGCTTTCGAATAGCTGCGCGTGCTCTCTTCCACCCACTCCCGCGGCACGATCTGGTGTCCGGCCCAATTGCCTTTGTGAAGATAGAGAAGTGCAAAACGCGCCAAGTCCCGTGCGCTCATGCGGATCTCATAGGCGGGGTGGATAGACGCTTCGCCGCGGACGTAGCTGCCATCCTGTGGCCGGTAGTCCTGCATGCCGATTGGCTTTGCGATCTTTTGGTCGAGCGCCTCGAAGAGGCCGGTGCCAGTTGCGTGCTCGTAGATCGTGCCAAGCGCGTTGAAGTCCCAATTGTTGTAATACCAGAAGGTGCCGGGCGGGTGACTGCCGCGCGGCGGTCTCATCTTGGCATTGTCCGGCGTCTCATAGAGCGCCGCGTGGTAGACCCCGGAACGCGCTTCGAGGAGTTCGCGCACCGTCGCGCCCTTCTCGACCCCGGTCAAGCCAGGCGGGTTATCGTCGATGCCAAGTTCGCCAAGCGTGCTGTCAAGGTTGATCTGGTGATCCGACACTGCGATGCCGATCAGGGCGCTGAGCATGCTCTTGCGGATTGAAGCGACTTCCATCGGCTTCGTCGTACTGCCCCACTCGGCCACGACCTTGCCGTGCTGAACGATCACAACTGCGCTCGAATGAATCTGATCCGAAAAGGATCGCGCTTGGGCCAATCCGGTTTCTGACCAACCCAATTCTGCAGGCGTGACGCGCTCCCACTCCGCTGCTGGGAAGCCATCTTCAGCTTGGGCATGCTCGAACCGAACCAAAGCGCCGAGCAGCACGACGGCGAAAACAATCTGGCGAATATGCATAGGATGATCCCACCCGTTGCGAGCTTGACTAGATTGCTAAACACTAATCATTAACAGAATTAAGCAGAACGCCTGTTGAAGTGTTTTCTTTGGATACCCGCCAACCATCCTCATAGCGACGTCTCTTGTTGGCCCATGGCTGCCGACCTTCGATGTCCGCGCTGACGGTCGCGACCAGAGGTAACCCGGACATAGTGATCCAGCCCGGTTCGATCGTGAATACCAGCAGCCCTCCACGTCCGTAATGGGCTGACAGCGTACGTGATTTGCCTGCCTCGGTGGCGTCCGTTCAGGGCGAATTCCGGACACGATGAGGCGTCCGATCAAGTCGCGAATTGACCCGGAGCAGTCATCCCGCTGCTAATAAGCCTCGACGGCGCCTCGTGCTCCCAAAATTACACGATGTTGGAGTGATGAAACTGCAGTGTTCAGTCCGCCGGGATGGAATTGAGTTTGACGTCGGCGAGCTTGGTGCCGCCGTTCATCTCCCAGGCGACCGTCGTGCCGCCGACGTTGCGTCAAACGATGCCGCTGTAGCCGTCGGCGTTGAAGTCTCCGGTGCCCCTTCCTTGATCCCTCCCCACCGACTGCTTGCGCTGGCGACAAGCGTATGCCACTGGCGTCACCATGTCTTCGCCCCCGCTCGCCATCACTCCGCCTACGCACCCGCTCATTGGGCGAGTCACGCCGCCCGGCAGCAAGTCGATCACGAATCGGGCATTGCTGCTGGCGGCCCTCGCCCGCGGCAGAAGCCGGCTCACCGGCGCGCTCAAGTCCAGGGACACGACCCTGATGGCGGCGGCGCTCCGGCAGATGGGGGTGTTGGTCGACGAGCCGGACGAAACCAGTTTCGTCGTCACCAGCGCGGGGTGCCTGAGGGCGCCGGACGAGCCGCTGATCCTGGGCAACGCCGGAACCGCCACGCGCTTTCTCACGGCGGCGGTGGCGCTCTGCAACGGGATAGTGACGATCGACGGCGACGAGGCGATGCGCAAGCGCCCGATCCGGCCGCTGGTGACGGCAATGCATTCTCTCGGTATCGCCGCCAGCGCTCCCACCGGCTGTCCGCCGGTGATGGTCGAAGGGCGCGGGCATTTCGGCTCGGGCCGCGTCGAGATCGACGGATCGCTGTCGAGCCAATACGTCTCGGCGCTGTTGATGGCCTCGCCGTATGGCGAAGGTCCGATCGATGTCGCCCTTACCGGCAAGGACCTCGATGCGCGCGGCTATGTCGACCTCACGGTCGCCGCGATGTCGGCGTTTGGGGCGAAGGTCGCGCCGGTCGATCGCACCTCATGGCGCATCGAGCCCACCGGCTACACCGCTACCGACTTCGTCATCGAGCCCGATGCCTCCGCCTCGACCTATCTCTGGGCCGCGGAGGCGCTGACCGATGGCCGCATCGACCTCGGCGTGCCGATGGAGGCCTTCACGCAACCCGATGCGCAGGCAGCGAAATTCATCAGGATGTTCCCGCGTCTTCCCGGCGTGATCGACGGCTCGCAGATGCAGGACGCCGTTCCAACGCTCGCAGTACTGGCCGCCTTCAACCACAGGCCGGTGCGCTTCACCGGTATCGCCAATCTGCGGGTAAAGGAGTGCGACCGCATCAGCGCGCTCGCGACCGAGCTATCGCGCATCCGCCCCGGCCTCGGCCGCGAAGAGGGCGACGACCTGATCGTCGCCTCCGATCCCAAGCTCGCCGACCAGACGCTGCCGACGCGCATCGAGACCTACGAAGACCACCGCATCGCGATGAGCTTTGCGCTCGCGGCGCTCAGGATCGGCGGGATCGTCATCCTCGACCCCGAGTGCGTGGGCAAGACCTATCCCGGCTATTGGGATGCGCTGCGCTCGCTCGGCGTGGAGATGCGGGCGGCCTAAGCCGCGACGATCGTCTCGTCCTTCAGACTCGCTCTCGGAGAGCACGCGGTTGCGGCCGGCGTGCTTGGCCGCGTAGAGGCAGCGATCGATGCGTTCGATCCTGCCGATGAGCGTCTGGTCCGGACGCTTTGACCTCCCCGGCGTCCGTCGTTGAGTCTTCGGAACTTTGTGCGATGCACGAGTCCGTTGTTGGCCAATCTCCGACCTTCCGGTCTACGCCTGGGATGTCCGTAATGGGCTGGAAGGGGACGCTGCTGACTTGATCGAAGATTCAGCTTCGGGTCAGATGTCGCCTTTCGGTCCTGCCATGCACTACTTCCGGTTGCCCCCCGGAGCGGACATCGCCCGTGCAGGCGACGGACAGCATGTCGGACGCCACGCCGCGGGATCGGCGATCCATCGGTTGATGTCGGATTCCCGCCAGCCTGCGCCGTTGACGCTGATCCTGAGTTGGGCTGGGAATGTGCCTTCGCCGATCTTGCGGTAGATGGTGGATCGGGACAGGCCGGTACGGGCAAGAACGGTTTTTAGGCGGACGATCCGATCTGGTTCGCGCATGGCTGCGCTGCCTCCCGCTGACTGCTCCTGATCTACACAGAGCAAGCAGTTGCGCGCGCGAAAGAGCGTTTTCACAGCGTCGTGCTGTGGCGTAGAGACGGCGGCAAATAGACCGGGTCAACGTTCGAGGCCCCTGTCTCTTCCAAAGCCGATGCCGTGAGCGAGGGCCAATTGCTGGCCGAGCCGGCCACCTGATTCGAAGGCGATGCCGAGGTCTTTCCTGCGGCTGGCGAGGACGGACTCCAGTTGTGGATCGCGTTCGAGGCCTTTGGCCATGTCACCCATCGCCGCGCGCGTCGCCCTATAGCCGGACCTGTCGCCGGCCTGGTACTGGCGCTGGCTGGTGTGGTCGAGTTTCTGCCAGCGCTCCACGAAGCGGTCGGCGCGGCGGCTCGGATCGATGCGCAGTTCGGTCTCGAGCTGGAGCGCGCGGATGGCGCGGTTGAGGCGTCCGCCGGCGGCCTCCCGGGCGAGCTCCGGGTTCTTCTTGTAGGCGGCCTCAGCGTCGTGGGAGCCATAGAGACGCACCTTTTCGAAGGCCTGGCGGGCGGTCTGCAACTCTTTGACCTGTTCGGGGCTCGATCTGCCGCTCGTCTCCAGCGCCGCGAAGATCGCATCCACGGCGCGAGCATGGCGCACCAGCGCTCGGGTCCGCACGCGACGGGCTTCCGCTTCGGGATCTTGCGCCACGGTCCTTGCCGACACTTCGGCTTCGCGCCGGTCGGCTGCCGTGCCGATGTTTTCTCTTTCGGGTGATCCCCGCTCGGGCCGTCGTCCGCCATCCCGGTCGGGCACCTCTCCAGGAACGCTAAGGCCGTCGAGCATGTCGCGCAGCTTCTCCGGTACGACCTTGCGCACGAACTCGACCACGCGCTCGCGGAACGTGATCCCACGCCGCTCGGCGTAGCTCTGGACCGGATCGGCAGCCTCGTAATCCGACGCCATATCCTTGGCACGGTCGCGCGACAGGACGCGGGTGAGCCGATCCTGGTTGGCAAAATCGTCACGGCCATAGTGCAGGTCCACACCATCGCGATGCCGCGACATGGCGACATAGCTGCTGTGGACGTCCATGCCGGGTGTCGCCAGCACATGGACGCGGTCCACCGTCATGCCCTGCGCCTTGTGGATCGTCGCGGCATAGCCATGGTCGATCCGGTTGTAATCCTTCAGGTCGAAGCGTACGGATCGGCCATCGTCCGTCCGCACGGTCATCGATTGCGCGCCGACCAGCTCAATGGTCCCGAGCGTGCCGTTCTTGACGCCAAGGCCGCGCTCGTTCTGCAGGAACATGACGCGATCCCCGCTGGCGAAGCTTCTCGCGCCGCGCTCGACCGTCACACGCACCTCGTTGCCGAGGTCGCCCGCAGCCCGCATCCGCTCGCGAGCTGCCTCGTTGAGAACTCGGACCTCATCATTGGTGTGGGTCAGGATGATCCGGCTCCGATCCGGCCATGCCTGCCGGTCCCGATCCCAGCGCTCGATCAGATCGCCGCGCGCATGCTCGCGGGTCGGCGCCTCATGCACCATGCCGCGGGAGCGGTAGGCCTCCAGCGCATGGCCCACTTCGCCGGTTCCCAGATCGCGCGTGGCGTCGCGCTGCCAGTCCTCGCGCTGGCGGCGCACGGTTCCGATCTCTGCCCCGCCGTGACGCTCATGGATGGATCGGAAGGCCGCACCCGCTTCGATCGCCTGCAGCTGTTGCGGATCGCCGACCAGCACGACCTTGGCGCCAGCCGCGGCCGCATGCGATAGCAAGCGCTCGAGCTGCCGGGTGCCCACCATCCCCGCCTCATCGATGACCAGTACATCGCTCGATTTGAGCAGATCACGGCCCTGTTCCCAGCCATGCTCCAGGCTGGCGATCGTACGAGAAGATATGCCCGATCCGCTTTCGAGGCTTTCCGCTGCGATGCCGGACAGTGCCGCGCCCCGGACCTCGTAGCCGGCTGCTTCCCAGGCCTCCCGAGCCACGCCCAGCATCGCGCTCTTTCCCGTCCCGGCATGGCCGACCACGAGGCTGAGACCGCTTCCATCCGTGACGTGCGCCAAGGCGTCTACCTGCTCGGATGACAGCGCCAGGCCGCGTGCTTCTGCACGCGCCAAAGCGCCATGGCGAGCCGCGTCGCGGACGTTATGGCGCTCACGGTCCGCTAGCAGCTCAGCAGCGCGATGCAGGCGCTGTTCTGCCTCGACCATTCCGCGGGTTGTGAACCGATCCTCGCCGCGGGCATCCTTGCCCAGCTCGACCAGATCGGGCGCGCCCTGAATCGCGCCCACCACCAGGTTGAACTGGTCGAGCCCGTCACTGTGCCGATGCGCGAACTTTGCGAGGTCACGGCGTGTGAAGGTCGATTGCTGCTGGGTGATCGCGTCCAGTCCAAGGGAGGGATCGGCGATGATCCTCCTGCCGTTGTTTCGTGCGATCTCGCGGTGCATCTCGGCCCGGTCAGCCTCAACGCCCTCACCTCCGACGCCCCGACCCTCAATGCGCTTGGCCGGTGCGCCGATCTGGCTTTGCGGCTCGAGCGCAATGCCCTGGGCTTCCAGGCTGCGGTGATCAATCCGCGCGTCGGTGTCGAGCTCGGCCAGCCGCTCGTTGGCGAGCTCCGCCCAACGTTTGCGCCAGCGCTCGACCATCTCCGTGCGATTCCACTCTCGCACCTTCTGGCCAAATCCGTTCTCGTCGACAGCGCGCATCGTCAGCATGACATGGGCGTGAGGCTTGGGCATCCCGTCCTCACCCTTGTCCCAATGCACGTTGAGATCAGCAACCATACCCACACCGACGAACTCGCCGCGAACGAAGTCCCGAGCCAGCTCGATGCCCTGCGCCTCGCTCAGCTCGCGCGGAAGGGCGAATTCGACTTCGCGGGCCAGCTGGGCATCTTTCCGGACTTCGAACGCTTCGACAGAATTCCAAAGCCGCTCCCGATCGCGCCAGGCTTCCGGCGCATTCTCTGGCAGCATCACCTCGGAATGGACGACACCACGCTTCCCGGCAAAATCCTGATCACGGCCGAGCCGCTCGTCCCGCAGCCGCGAGGCCGAGCGGTAGGCCGCCGATGCTACCGCGCTGCTCCCGGCCTTGCGGCCAATGACCTTGACATGAAGATGATAGATCGCCATCGCGATCAGATCACTGGCACAGCGAAGAGTACGTCGGAACGACGTATAAGCGCGCCCTCCCTCGAAAAAATCTCGGGAGGGACCAGCCCGTCCCGGCCAGTCCCGGCGACCTTACAGCATTGTGCCGGGCGCTCGGCTATCATTTCTCTATCAACGCGGATGGAAACGACGATGCGCAAGCCTAGGGACTTTGATGCTGAACTGAAGGCACTTGGGGACAAGGCGCGTGGCCTTAAGAGCCGCAAAGTGCAACAGCTCGGCGAACTGGTGATCGCTACCGGAGCCGACGCGCTAAGTGCCGATGAATTAGCGGGAGCACTGATCGTGCTGGCCGAGACAGAAGAGGCCGGAAAGAAGGAGGCATGGGCCAGGCGCGGGACCGCGTTCTTTCAAGGACGAGCGCGGCGAAATGCGCCAGCAACTGACCGCGACGTGGACGGCCCTCCGGCGCAACCGGGTGGCTCTCAACCGGCATCAGTCCGCAAGGGCGCGGCATGACATGCGCACGTGGCAGGTCGAGCGCCGCAAGCGCACGCGGCATCTCATCGAACTCGGTGGGCTCATCGTCAAAGCCGGTATCGCGGACCTAACTGGCGATGATCGCGCCACTATCCTTGGCGCGTTGCTTTGGATGGCTGCCAAGCTCAAGAGCGATCAAGGCGAACGGGCACGAGCGCTGTGGGCCGCGAAGGGGAAGCAGGCGCTCGAGGCGGACACTGCAACACACAAGGGGATAGATCGAACTGTCTCAGCAGTTCGTCGTTGATGCACAACAATTGCAAACTACCGCCAGATGGCTCGCCATCCGCGGTCGGTCCTGAACCACATCTGGTCGGCGGTCTCCTCGTCGCTTTGAACGCTCCACCCTTCGACAAGGAAGATAACGGGGCGCGTCCCAGCAGCGGGGGAACCGACGGCCGAGCCAGCAAATCCCGGATGAGCGCTACCACCGCAACCACGGCGCAGGCAATGAAAGTTCCGCGGTCAACGATCATGTGACGGCTCCTTGCCGCTCTAAGTAACCTCGTGCCAACGGCGATGATTTAAAGGCAGAGCTGCCACGGTTGATGTCTGTAAATGTGAAGGGTTTCGGATGCCGGCCGCATGATTGACGGCGCGGCACATTCGGGCGGCCGGCGTCCGAAAGCCTCCAAGGGAGGAAACCGCGCATGATGGGCAGGACTGGCGCGGCAGGCTCTATGGGGATTTGAGCGCTGCAGGTGAGCTGGCCGATTGAGTTTGAGCCGGTGCAGCGCGCGACGCGGCGGCGGTGCAGTCGCTGAACGGGTGGTGCACGGCGCCGGTCTCGACGTGTCGTCTGCGGATTGACGAGGACAGAGGAACGTTGGGGCGGACGCCGCCGTGACCGGTCGATGAGCGGCAGGCACTGCGAGCAACTTTGCACAATGGCGGGTGCGCGGTCATGAGGTATCGATCCTGATGGCGCCGGTTGGTGCGGTCGGTTGGTGACGCGGCGTTGCGCCTCGCTCAAAGACCTTGATGACGATCATGCGGCCGCCGCAGCATGGACAGGGCGACTTGGCCATGTCGACGATGGTCTCGGCCGGCTTATCCTCACGATCCCTGACGGCGAGCAGTTCGCGCGCGCGTGCGACGTTGTCGGCGCAGGCGCCCCGCGCCAGCAGGCCGTAGTGGCGGATGCGGTGGAGGCCCTTCGGCAGCACGTGGATGAGGAAGCGGCGGATGAACTCGTCTGTCGCGAGCGTCATCCGCTTTTGACGGTCGCGGCCGTCGACCCGGTAATCCTTCCACCGGAAGGTGACGCCGTGCCGGTCGAAGGCGATCAGGCGGCTGTTGGAGATGGCGACGCGGTGGGTATAGCGCGACAGATAGGCCAGCACGGCCTGTGGCCCGCCAAACGGACGCTTGACATGGACGACCCATTCCGTCTTGCGCGACGCTGCAAGCCATGCGGCGAACGATTGTGCTCCGGCGAGATGAGCGTCGTTGCCGAAGAAGCTCAGGCGCCCGGCCTGGTGGAGGGCGGCAAGACGCTCCAGGAACAGCCGCCGGAACAGGCGTGAGAGCACGCGCACCGGCAGGAAGAACCCCGGCCGGCAGGAAACCCAGCTCCGGCCATCGGGCGCGATCCCGCCGCCCGGCACGATCATGTGCACATGCGGGTGATGGGTCATGGCCGAGCCCCAGGTGTGCAGCACAGACATGATGCCGATCCTGGCGCCGAGATGCTTCGGGTCCGAGGCGATCGTCAGCATGGTCTCGGCCGAGGCCTTGAACAGCAGATCGTAGACGGCGGCCCGGTTGTGGTAGGCGATGTCGGCGATCCGGGCCGGCAGCGTAAACACGACGTGATAATACGGCACCGGCAGCAGCTCAGCCTCGGGGTCGGCGAGCCACTGCTTCGCCGCGGCGCCCTGGCACTTCGGACGGTGCCGGTTGCGGCAGGAGTTGTAGGCGATGGACGTGTAGGCGCAGTCCTCGCAGCGCGCGACATGGCCGCCGAGGGCTGTTCTGGACGGAGCGGCTTAGCGCATGAAGCGCTGCACCGGAATTCTGTGCTCGTCCATGCCCGCGGATCGACGGCGCCTTGTTTGTGTATCAATGGTGGGCCGGTTTGCACTCACCAGATAGCCACAAGCGTTTTGTTTGATAAGATGCACGACATGCGCCCCTCCGAAGCTCTCTTCTGGTTGAAGCTTTGGCATCGCGAAAAGTCGTGGCAACGCGGCTTGCAAGATGAACGGGAGGCCAAGCTGGGATGTAACAGCGACGACGGGCACCCGAGTTCAGGATACAGATCTTATCCTCCGCGACCGTCATGTCCCGGCTGCAGGTCCAAGGGACTCTTTCCAGTGCGGATAGGTCATCCGGCCGTTGAGCTCGAATCGCATTGTGAACGGACCATCCGTGAGCTTGGGACCGAAGCTGATCGTCTCGCCCTGCAATTTTGCAGCCAGGATCTCACCTGTGGGTCGTTCGCCGAGCGCTGCCGTGAGCGAGGCTCAGGCCCCGGATCATAGCCCGCGGCCTTCAGGATCAGCGAGAAGAGCCTGGGCATGGCGTCAGCGTCAGTTGTGGATACGCGGGCCAACTGCGGCGCGCCTCCAAAGGCGGTTTCGCTCCGCCGCACGCAGCAGTTCTTATCTTCCTCGCTCAGCCCCCCCGTTGACCTGAACGATCTGGCCCGTGATATGTCCGGCTTCGCGCGAGGCCAACCATCCGATCGTGCTGGCGATATCAGAGGGCAGACCCGCTCGCCTATTCATCGTCTGACCGATCAGCATTTCTCGGCGCTCAGGCGATAAGCGATCGCCGAAGAACTCAGTCTCCGCAATATAGCCGGGTGCGACCACATTCACCGTGATGCCCTTTGGTCCGAGTTCCGCGCCGAGATCATAACAATACGGGTGCAAGGCCGCCTTGGCGGCGCCGTAACAGCCGTTGCCCGACCCTCGATATGCCGCAATAGAGCTGATAAGAATGATCCGTCCGCCCGGCGCACTGAGGTGCCTGCGTAAGCCTTCGATGAGGAGGACGGCACTCAACACATTAGATGCGAAGTTTTCGGTCCAGCGCCTCGCAATACCCGAGAGGTCTGGGCCGTATGAACCGGGCGGTGACGTCAGCACAACATTCCCGCCGGCCGCCGCCACCAGAACGCGTATTTCCTTATGCCTGTGTGTGATTTCGTCGCAGACGCGCTGTACTTGGTCTGCCTGGGTGAGATCAACGGCAATCGGGAGAACCGGAACGCCTCCGCTCCGATTCAGGTGTTCAGCCGCTTTCTCCAACCGATCTGCGCGACGCCCAAGAACGACTACGTGAGCGCTCTGTTGATGGAAGTGCTTGGCGACCGCAAGGCCAATCCCGCTTGCACCACCGCTTACGACAACTGCATCCGTCATCGATCTTCCTTTCGCTCCTGGGACTCAAGTAGTTTCTCGTCGATCTGATCGGTTCAAGATGGATTCCATCTGAGATCGCCTCTTACCCGTTCCAAGTCGGCGGCTATAGCAATAAGCTGCGTTTCTCGGTGTGGGCGGCCAAGCATTTGAATGGCCAGGGGAGCACCACTTACTTCGCTTCGTTTTATCGGCATGGTGATTGCAGGAAGTCCAGCGAAACTCGCGATTGGCGTGTAGCCCAATCGTTGTTCGTAGTCGGGTTGGTCTGAGGCTGGGATGGTCGATTTGGGCATCACAGCGTCCCTCAGGCTGCGAGGCGGTGTCGGGTGAAGAGGTAGCAACCAAATCTCGGCAGACTCCGCGTCGAACCGCGACTCGATATCTTTGCGGCACGCTGCAAGTCTGTCGAGTATTCGGCCATAGGATTGATCATCGATGCGAGCTCCGATTTCCAGCGCAGCCTGCGTCGATTCCGACAATTCAGTTTTCATCCATTTCTGCCACAGGCGGTAACCATCCCAAGCCTCGCGAGCACAGAGTTGCCATGCCGCTTCGCGCTGCGCCCAGAGATCGTCCAATCGCACCGATCGAATGTGGTGCCCGGCGTCCTCGAGTAGACGGCATGCAAGATGCAACGCGTCCCGCATTTCAGGATGACAACAACCTCCATCAAAAGCGTTCTCAACAACCGAGACTTGGCAGCGGCCTAAAGGCGCAATCGCTGATCTCTCTTGACCGCCGAGGCGCAACAGTTGCCATAAGAAGAAAAGATCCTCAGCGCTGCGTGTGACCCAGCCCAGTGCGTCCATCTGAGGAGACAGAGGGAAGATACCATGAAGGTCGGCTCTGTCGCAGGTCGTGCGTAGACCGACAGCGCCACAATTTCCCGCTGGCCAGCGGATGGATCCAAGCACATCCGTCCCGAGGGATATGTCGCAAATGTTGGCTGTCACAGACACGGCCGATCCGGTACTCGAGCCGGCGGGAGCAACGTCCGGCACGTAGGGATTGACACAGCCGGAGCCAACACCGAGGTTAAGCTCAGTCGTGACAACCTTGGCGACTATCTCTGCGAACTCTGTATCTATCGCTCGAACGGCAGCGGCACTGCTGTCCGGATAGTGCCGATGATGCCGCAGACCAAGACGCGTGGGAAAGCCAACGACGTTGATCGTGTCCTTCACTCCAATGCGTATAGCCCGTGCGTTCGATCCTAACTCTTTCCGATGTGCGCAGGCTCGATAGCGAGTATCTGCCCATGTGCTCCAGATGCCGCACTCAGACCTCCAACGGTCAGCATCAAGGCTTCCATCCTGCCTCGCTTCGACGCGTGCCTCCAGCGACATGCGGAGCGTTTCCGGAAGGGGCGACGTAGCCGATTGGTCCTCCAATTTGCATGCGCGGAAGAACGATGTGACCTTGTCTGTAACCGCTATCATTGCTCTCGCCTCCTCCTTCGTGGAGCGACGGCCACTCAAGCACACCAACTCACCCGGGTGACCTACCAGATTTAGTGGGTCGCGGGAGTGGCGGTGCAAAATTCGAAAATGGCTCGTCGATGGTTCTAGGGCAACTCGGGATGTGCACTTGGCAGCAACGATAAGTCCGGAACGTCCAGATCAGGCTCTTGAGGTCCCTGTTGCGCGACCCGCCGCAAGATAGAAATATAGCTCGCAGTGGCCGGCGACGCGTCCGGTTCGGACCGCCAGGTCATTAGGAGATCATAGTTGATAGGTGTTCCACATCCGGTCAGTTGACGCACGGCCACGCCCGGCCGGATCTCCGATCGAAGTGACATAGGAATGACCGAAATCCCAAGCCCGCCAGCGACCAAGCCTATCGCGGTCTGGAAGTCAGGTACGCAATGACTCACGTAAGGGTGGAAGCCCGTCTGAGCGCAAGCTGCAACAATGCTGCCATAAAGCCCTGGCCCCTCGGTCGGTGGGAATAAAATCCAGTTCTCGTGCGCGAGGTCGACAAGCGACACCGTTGTCACAGAAGGGCTCGCGAAGCGATGGTTGTCGGGAACTATTGCAACCATTTGGCTGGAAAATAGCAATTCCGTGGAAAGCCGGTCGGCTGTGAGCACGGGGCCAGCAACGATCGCGATGTCCACCTGCCGCGTATGCAGCATCTTCATCTGTTGTGCGGTTGTTGCCTTGACAAGGACGAGCTCCATCTTCGGATGCTCGGCACGCAATTGCCGCAACGACCGAGGAACAAGGTTGTATGCTCCGCCCATCCCAACGAACGAAATCCGTAGAGGCCCCTCGATGGGCTGCTCTGCGCTTCGTACGCGCGACATGGCTCGATCAGCTTGTGCAACAGTCAATTTTGCTTCACGGAGAAATACTTTCCCGGCCGTGGTCAGACCAAAAACGCGGGTACCACGATCAATCAATGTCTGCCCCAGCTCGGCCTCTAAAGCCTTGATTGCCGCCGTCAAAGGCGGCTGCGCAATATTGAGGCGCTTAGCCGCCCGACTGAAGCTCAATTCTTCCGCAACTACGATGAATTGCCGGAAACGTCGCAACTGAGGCATGTCATACCTGTTTTAGAAGACGCCCTATATTTCATTCGTATTGGACGCGTTGAAGTTCAACTGATACTACCATACTACCGTTAGATGCAAAAGGATGTTGCGTGATGGATGTGTGTTGGACCGTTCCCAATCGTCTGTTGAGCTACCTCCGCACTCTTCCGAACTTGGCTGAGGCGTACACATCTGCCGACCCTATCAGGAGTCCTGCCGACCTACGCGCCGTACCTCTCCTGACCGAGCAGGGATACCTGCACGCCATGCGCGAGATCTCCGACGCTTGGCGAGGGAGCGGCGCCTATCTATTCATGTCGTCTGGGACAACCGGTCAACCCAAAATCGGGTTACAACCACGGCATCAGCACATCCCAGAGATACTGCAATCATGGAATCCGACGTCCCGGACGTCTGGTCGGCGCTTCGTCGATTTCTCTTCTGGCGGCAAGGCCTGGTCAGCAAACCACTTCTTCCGAGAGCTTTGTCTCTCGAAGGGGATGATATACCTGCACCTCGGCAATGTCGCAAACGACCTCGATCTCGATGCAATCTGGGGCCGCGTGCTCCTCCAATCCGAGGCCTGCGTAATCTCCGGAAACCCTACATTGCTGGAGATCATCGCTTCTTATGTGGTCAAGCTTGGCCGGGACATGCCGACGGTCCAAGCAGTCCTCTGGACCGGAGAGCCTCTAAAGGGTTTTCACGAACGGGCTATAACGCGCGCATTCCCCAACGCTGAGCTCTGGAGCGTTTACGGTGGGACTGAACCATGGGTGATCGGCTTCCAAACGCCAGAGATGCCGCGCAACCAATTCCGGGCCCTTGACTATCAATACGTCGAGTTGGTGGACGGCTCACTGGTCGTAACGTCATTGAATGAGGCCGTCATCAACCCAATGCTGAGATACAAGGTTCCCGATCTCATTGAGGCGGTCGATCAGACCGCTGACGGACGTATTCTTGAGTTTAAAGTATTGGGCCGCGCCGACAACAGAATATTCTTCGACGGAAACAACGTCTCGCCTAGAGCGATCGCGCAGGCGGTACGCCGTATTCGCAACATCGAAGATTCCCAGGTCATACTCCGTCAGCGCGACGGCGTTGTGAAGCGAATCGAGATCCGGATAAGGCCTCAGTTCGGTGCGGCGGAGCCATCGCATGATGATGTCCTGAAGGCGCTCATCGAGGACGACGTCCAGAACGACGTCCTTCGCGAGATATTGTCGGTGGATTCGAGCGAGCCGTTCGTCATCAACGACCGCAGCGGCAAGTGCGCCGACTACGTGTTCCTCGACTTCTAGCCTCTCCATCGCCGCTCGACGTCACACTGTCGGCCTATCCACGGAGTTTCCGATGAATATTGAAGCGACGAGCGCCTCGTCGGAGGCCAACAATGCACTTGCCGAGATGCGAAGCGTTTGGCAAAGCGAATGTCCTCCACTGCTCCGCGCGTATCAGGAAAGAAAGCTCGCGCGGGTTTGGGATATCGCGAAGTCGTCGCGGGCATACTCACATCTGGGCCGCTTTAGCGTCGGCGCCTTTCAACAACTCGATGTTACTTCTAAAGCTGCCTTGAAGGCGCGTCCCGATGATTTCGAGAGCAGCCTTATCGAACAAGCAGTCAAGTACTATGAATCGACTGGAACAACAGGAACGGCAACGCCGACACGCAGAACGGCAGAAGATATCGCCTGGAATTACGGAAGTGTGTTTCTACAATGGGGAGAGGTCATTCGGCCGAATGACCGCTGCTTGACCTTGCTGCCGTCCGATATCGCACCTATCGGCGATCTAATCGTCGGCGTATGCGAAATGGCAAGTGCTTGCGTCGCGAGATGCTTTCCCTTCACCCAAGGCATTGTTTCCTGGGATCGGATTGAAGCGCTCTGCAGTCGCTTTCAGCCCACGGTAGTATTTGCATCACCCGGCACGCTGATCCAGATGATGCGTGTATTCAAGATCCGAGGAACCTTTCGCTCTTGCGCCGCCTCGGTAAACACCATCATGCTTTCCGGCGAGGTCGTCTGCCGGGAATTGCGGCAGATGCTGGCGTCCGAGTGGGACGCCGACGTCTACGTTGCGAGCTACGGGTCGACCGAGACAGGAACGATTGCCGCAACAGGCAGCGACAACTCTCTCCGGCTTCTGGAATATGCATATATCTGTGAGATATCGACACCAGAAGGAATCAAGCCTGCCGAGCCAGGGGATTGCGGTCAACTGGTCATCACTACGTTGAATGCATTCGCAAGGCCACTGCTGCGCTTCGACACAGGCGACAGAGTCAAGATACTAGGTGACACGAGCAGCTCGAGAAAATACCTCGAGATTCTAGGGCGCGAAGAAGAGACGCTCGGAATTGGTAGCCGCAATTACCTCACAGCCGAGGTCGATAGCATGGTCTACAATACCAAAGGAGTCACTGGATACCTACTAAAGGTTCGGAATAACGAAGTTGTCGGCATCATTCTGGAACACGACCCGGACTATAGCGACAGACTAGACGAGCTCTCGAAAAATGCGGCCAGATCATTTCGCGATCATGGACTGAATTTTGAACTCGAGATTGTAGCTCAGCTTCCCATCACGACAAAGAGTGGGGCGTCGCTAAAGAGCTGGAAGCGCTCCAATGCCGTCGCAGCTTAGCCTCGACCCGTCCATCGAGCGCCTGTCAGGCTCGTTGCATCTGTTGCGGGACGGCGGGGCGGGCACTGGCGGGGCAGACCTTTGGGCCACCTACGCTGGTGTGAGAACCCTGAGGTGGTTGGAGTACACGCTGCCCGAGCCCGAGCGCAGCGGAACGATACATTACCTCTTGTCACGACGAAATCGCGATGGAGGCTTCGCGTGGCAACGGGGACTGATATCAGACGTGTGGGCCACATACTACTGCAGCCAAGCATTGACGGACTTGGGCGCGCCCGTGCCCGAAATTCCAAGAATGGCCGACTGGCTGGCTCGCCTCCAACACGGCAACGGCGGCTTTGCAATGATCGCCGGGCAGGAGCCGGACGTATGGGCGACTTACTACGCCGCGCGTCTTTTCCACGAAATCGTGCGGGCGAAGATTCCCGCCCAGGCCGAGCTCTTAACTTGGCTGCGCTCGCTTCAATTGCCAGACGGTGGCCTTACTTGGTGTCCAGGCCACCGACAATCGGATGTAAGGGCGGTCTACTACGCCGTTAACGCTCTTAAAGCTCTCCAACAGCGTCCGGATCTGCCCTGGCAAGGGCACGAACTTCTAAAGTGGATGCAGAGCAGACAGGCGGAAACCGGCGCGTTTTGCTTTCATGCGAACGCAGCGCCATGCATGTGGGCGACGTTTCGGGCCACAAGCGCTCTTCGAGCTCTGGGATGGTCTCCAGCCGAGCCGGAAGCGTGCCGCGAGTGGATACTCGGCCAACTGACGCCGGAGGGGTTTACTCGTTGGGAGGGCAGCGCTCAGTCCGATGTATGGGCAAACTTTTCGGCTGTCGGAGCACTCGCGGCGCTCGACTCGAAGCTGGAGGCGGCCCAAGCGGATGTCGTACGCCGAAGTGTTATACGGACAAGCGTCCCGTCGGGAGGGCTCAACTATCGCCCAATCGCGCTTGCCAGCGACGCACTGACGACCGCATCGGCAGTGATGATCGCCTGCATCAATTCCCCCCGACATCCCTCTATCGAGACGCTGTGCGAATGGCTCCAAACGGCACATACCCCATGGGAAGGCGGCGTAATGTATATGCCGGGGCGCGGCGCAGAGGTGCGCTGTTCACTATGGGCCGTGTCGGCCCTCCGCCTGGCGGGCCGGCGGCTCCGCGAGGAAGGAAGGCTGGTCGAATGGATTAGAGAGTTGCAAAACCCAGATGGCGGCTTCGGGTATTGGGTGGGGCGAGGATCTGATATGACGTCATCGATGTCCGCGGTTGCCATCCTTACCTCGCTTGGAAGGGACGCCAACAACGAAATCGATCATCGCTCTCTTACCGGCTTTGTTATGCGATGCTTGCGCCCGGACGGCGCCGCCGCTACACCCCGCGGCTTATCAAGCGGAAGTGCGACTGCCCAGGCTAGCTATATACTGCACAGCCTTGGCCAACGAGATTTGGCCGAGAAGACCGCCAATTGTCTCGGCGAACTGTCTATCATGTCCGGTTTCCGAGAAACAAGAGCCTCTCTGCCAAGCCTTTATGCGACCTACCAAGCGTTGCTTGCCTATGGCCAGAACGATCGCCTCCCTATGTCATCATCTTCGCTGGACCGTTTTCTTGCGAAACTCGTTTCCAAGACCGGTGAGATCGGATGGACGCCGCTACAGCAAAGCGGCCAGGATCCATTAGCGGTAGCGCTATTTACGCTTTTGAAGCGTAAGGCTGATGATCCCGCGTTCTCGCTTCCTGTTCTCGCGTTGACCGCTTGAGCCATGCCCACCTTAACGATCCACTCCGACCTCAAAGACCCCACTATGCGGGGCCGCTTCTGTCGACGCGTCACGGTCACCTTCGGACGGCTGGGAGTCGATGTCAGGCACGTACTTACTCGCTGGCTGGTCATTGATCCGAGTGCCGTATTCTCTGGACCCGCCCCGCTCGCCCGCTCGAATGTGAAATCGCTGGCCTCCGTCGCGTTTATTGCTATCGAGGTAGACCAAACACGTGAGCGCTCCTGGCGTGACAAGATTGTTGAGGGTGTGCTCAGTGCGTCGAAAGACGTATTCCCGCACGACCGCCTCTTCATACGACTGATCCCGGTTGATCCGTTCGATCATTGGAATGTCATATTGGCCGAAATGCGCGATCGCGCAGTAAAGGAGGGGCGCAATGCCGGGCGAGACGACTGTTGACAAGATCTTAGCCGCTTCGCGCGAACTATTTCCGTTCGAGCTGAAACTCGCTCAGATCGACACGCCCCTTCCAAGCATTCCTGGACTGAACTTCGACAGCCTGAAAGCTATGGAAATGGTCTCACTCCTTGAAGAACTATTCGGAATCGAGATCGATTTTGGTGTTGACGATCTCTCCTTTAATCTTTCGACCGTTCGACGGGCAGCCCAATTGGTCGAACGAAAGTTGAGCGTTAAGCACGTGTCAGGTGCTGCGGAGTGAATGCCGAGGAGGCGCGAACGTGGACGCGATGGATACGACCACCCGACCAGCGGCCAAGGAATTGTCCTGGCCGGAGCTGCAGGCTCTGCTATTCGATTCTAAATCAGACGAGCGATGCATGGTGCGCAGCGAACTCGATCGCTCGCTCACATGCGCCCCCTGGTCGATCGATTTTTGGCGGGCTAGCCAGCTTCGCCAGACTATCCCCCTCTGTGCAAGTATCGGTCTACGCTCCTCAGGGACGACTGGGACGGCAAAGGTAGCGTGGCGATCGATGCTGCAGGTCGAACTTGAAGCGAACTGCATTGTGCAGGCTTTCGCACTCGAGCAAGTCGATGAAGTGGTTTCATTCGCTCCTGTAAACCACGCCTTCGGCTTCTTGTGCGGGATCGCACTCGCGCGCAACAAGCGCGCTCGCCTGACCTATTGCCCCCAGCTTCAGGGAGGTGAAATCCTCCGCGTTCCATCGTCCGGGAGACGAATTATTCTTAGCCTCCCCTCGACTTGGCAGATGTTGATGCGCACCGGGGTTCTGGACGATCCATCGACGACAATCCTCCATTCTGCTGGCCCGGTCCCGCGAGTTGCTCGGGACATGCCGAACTTTGGCCGCCCGTCCTCTTACGCCCTCCGCGAAATCTTCGGATCGACGGAAACTGGCGCAATTGCATATCGACAATCGGCGCGCGACGACGCGAGCTTTTGGCAGCTGTGTTCCGACACCACTCTGCTCGGTCCAGACCTTGAGGGACGGCTCCGTGTATTGAGCCCACGCTGCGCAACAGCTTCACCAAGCGGAGAGCTTGGCCCCAATCTCGACGGCATCACCATCGAAGATGACGTAGAAATTCATCCGGGGCGACAGATCCGGCTCAATGGCCGTCGAGACGATCTGGTGAAAGTCAACGGCGTTAACGTTCGTCTCGGACTCCTCGCGACCGAGCTTGAAATGGTGTTTCCAGACAGGCCAATGACAATTGTGATCGAGCCGGACGTCGTCCGTGGGCATACCTTCTACTTGATCACGCTCGCACGTAGCGTTTCCCCTGCCATGCGAGCAGAGCATGAGCGTACGATTGGTCGGACGGTCACACGACTATTTGGAGCTCACGTGTACCCAGCCCGCTACGTTTATGCCGATACGCTGCCATCGACCAATACCGGAAAAGTTCGCATTCGGCGCCTGGTCAGCGAAAACTCAGTTGAGGCACAATGAACACCGCGAGACGATAAGGTACACACACATGCGCTCTTACCCAGTTCCCGATTGGCTGCTCTTCATTAATGATTATGTTCGTCGAGGGCACGCCTATCTCGCCGGCCTGGGCCTTACATTCGAAGTCGGTAGCGATTTCGCCGTTTTTGCGGCTGCCTACTATGAGCTCTCCGGCGAGGTAGTTCTCAGCACGTACGATCCAGAACACAGCTACCTTACGCCAGCAAATAGTTTTTGGGCGATCGCGCGCAGATCGGGCCATTGCGTTGCGACAGCAGCCATCAAGTTGATCGATAGCCACGATTTTCGCTACGACCTGGCTGTGGGAAAGGTCTTTTGGGATCTCGCTCCGCGATTGGCGCCGTTTGCGGAAGAATTGCTCACGCCGGAGTTCCCCTTCATGGCCGGCAAAGTCGCGTATTGTGGGGCCGCCTTCGTCGCGCCCGAACTCCGACAGGAGGGAATCAATGCGTGCGTCGGACGGATGACTCGCTTGCTCTCAATCAAGCACTTCGGGGTCGAATGGCTTTGCGCGACATGCTTTGAGAGGGTTGCGCGATCAACGCTCCCGCTCGGCAGCAACGCCTTCTCGCATATCGCTCCTTGCATCGTCGCGCCTGCACCAGCCTCATTTCCGGGTGAACCGTTTTATCTGATGTGGTCAAGCCGCGACGAAATGCTAGAGCGACTGCGCACTCATAGCGGCTTCGGGTCGGCCTCGCTGCTCCAGGAGCGCAATCATCCAGCTTCCTAGGTTGCCCTAGTGCGTCTTAAACGAGAGGGACTAAGCAATGTATACGACAATATTCGACTGCGCGGAATCTAACGTGCGATCCTATTGCAGACATTTCCCGGTTACCTTTTCGTCCGCAAGCGGCGCCTGGATGGTGGATACAGATGGCCGAAAGTACCTCGACCTTCTTGCAGGTGCTGGAAGTTTGAACTATGGGCACAACAACCCTCTTATCGTCGCGCCGGTGATCGAGTATCTCAATGGAAGCGGCATCGTTCAATCGCTAGATCTTCATACGGTAGCGAAGGCCGAATTCTTGCAGGCTTTTTCAGATAGCATCCTCGCTCCACGCGGACTTACGTACAAAATTCAGTTTACAGGTCCGACCGGAACTAATGCTGTTGAAGCGGCATTGAAATTGGCGCGCAAGATCACTGGTCGTACCAATGTCGTGGCGTTCACAAACGGCTATCATGGGATGAGTCTTGGCGCGCTCGCTTTGACATCGAATCCCGTCAAGAGGGCGGGTGCCGGCGTCGCACTTACAAATGTTACGTTCCTTCCGTACGACGGTTATTTCGGTCCGTCAGTCGACGTTTGCGATTACATCGAAGCGATGCTCACATCGCCAGGCTCTGGAATTGATCGACCGGCAGCGGTGATCGTTGAACTGGTACAGGGCGAAGGTGGTCTCGCTGCCGCACGCATGTCTTGGATCGAGAGAATCGCTGGGCTCTGCCGGGAGATCGGAGCGTTGCTTATCGTCGACGACATTCAAGCTGGTTGTGGGCGGACCGGATCGTTCTTTAGCTTCGAGGGTAGCGCGGTTCAGCCAGATATGGTCGTACTTTCCAAATCGCTGAGCGGCCTCGGAGCGCCGCTATCCGTAGTATTGATCCGCCCTGACCTCGACATTTGGTCGCCGGGTGAGCACAATGGAACCTTCCGCGGAAATAATCTTGCGTTTGTCGGCGCAACGGCTGCTATCCGATGTTACTGGACGAACGGTGACTTCGCGAGATCGGTTCAGGAGCACGCAAATGTGTTGACAAGGGAACTGACCGCGATTGCTGACTCTACGGACGGCGAGGCAAGCGTGGTTGGCCGAGGACTTATCACGGGTTTGTCATTCCGGTCCGTTGCTCTTGCCGATCAGATCTCTAAACGTTTGTTTGAGAATGGCGTAATCGCCGAGACCTGTGGCGTCCACGACCATGTCGTGAAACTGCTGCCGCCTTTAACGATTTCCTCTACGGATCTGTCGTTTGCGATCGATACGCTGCGTGAGGTCGTCGCGAGCACGTTAGGGCGACCGGCGCAAGTCGACGCAGCCTAGCCTCAAAGTCCAATCCAACTTTCGAGAACATGACGGTGAAAACGTCTCCTCTCCTACCGACTATCCTGGGCGTTCTGATTTCGATCAGCTCAGTGTCAACCGTCATGTATCTGCCCGCCTTTCCGGCGATCGAAACCACGTTCGCCGCCCCGAAGGGCAGCGCTCAAATTACCCTTGCCGCGTGGTTTATTGGCTTGGCCCTCGGTCAAGCTATCCAAGGCGTGCTATCCGATGGGTTTGGGCGCCGCACCCCTTTAATCTGCGGCATTCTCGTCTACACTGCGGCCTCTGCCGGTTGTGCTTTGGCCACCGATATCGAATCGCTGGCCGCGCTGCGTTTTTTCGCTGCGCTTGGATGCTCGGCACCTACGGTCATACCGCGTGCGATGGTCCGTGACATCGCGACCGGTCAAGTCGCAAGACATCTGCTCGCCAAACTGATACTGGTAATGGGCGTCGGCCCCATTGTAGCGCCAATCGGCGGTTCGCTCCTGCTTAATGAATTTGGATGGAGGGCGATTTTTTGGTTTTGCACAGGGTATGGACTAATATCTTGCGCAGTTGCCTCTGCGTTTGTTCCCGAGACGCTGCCACAACAAATGCGCATGACGGTTATGCCGGCGCACGTTCTTGCGTTGAACTTGCGGATCTTAGGCGAGCCCGGCTTCGTGACGAATGTCGTCATGAGTTGTTTTGCTATGTTCACACTATACGCGTACATCACGAGTTCACCCGCTATTCTTATCGAGTTCTATGGATATTCGTCCTGGTTGTATTCGGTCGCGTACGCGATATGGTCCGTCTGCTATATTCTTTCTGCCCAGATTAACGCCCATCTATTCCATCGGTTCGGCGGAGATGCCGTGCTTGGGGTCGCTTCGGCTACAATGCTGTTGGTCTCGATCGGACTTCCCTTGGTCGCTTTTTTGCAGCCCCAGTCTGGCGCGCTTACCGTATTAGCTGTCGGAATTGTTATGCTATGCACTGGGGTGATATTCCCGAACGCGAGCGTCGGCGCTTTGGCCCAGCACGCGTCGAGCGCCGGTAGTGCCGCAGCATTGCTCAGCGCGCTGCAACTTTTGGCTGCTGCGGCAGGCAGCATGCTTGTCGGATATTTTTCCGATGGGAAGCCGCTCGGACCGTGGATGCTCACCTTCCTTGGAGCCTTCGGAACTCTGATCGCGGATCGCTACCGAGCGAAACGCGAACCGCGCGATGCACTCAACTCATAATGAGGCTTGACATTGAAGCCGGTCATGGGAGGTCCGGTTTTGCCGAGGGTCTGCCATTGACCAACCGCTCTACATGCGATGACGAAGTCGGAGAGCGATGGACAATGTTCCGGAGGTGCCGAGCGCACACGCGGCTCCTCGTCCAAGCGTCAAAAGAAGGGTTATCCAAACAATGGCAGGTGATCGATCGCTGAAGCTATCGAAACGGGAAATTGACTGCCTCCATTGGGCAGCCCAGGGCAAATCCTCGTGGGATATTAGTATCGTTTTGCAAATCAGCACGAACACGGTTAATTTTCATCTTAGAAACGCGATGGAAAAGCTGGAGACGGGGAGCCGGCTCGTAGCCATTGTGAAAGCGATCCGGTTGGGTTTTATTGATTTGCCCAAGCTGTGAGCTGACCTCGTGACCTGTGAACTGTTCTTTCGCGACAGACCGATCTCACCGTCAAAAGATTCGGAGTGCACTCGAAAAGATCCATCTGCCCGCGGATGAAACGGACGATGGCTTCCGAGTGTATGGATACGTGTTGCCGGGACAGGCCGTAGACTATCTGTAGGAAGGCCGTTTAGGTCAATAGCAACCTTCCGGCTGTGCGACGACTCACGTTCGGTTGCCCCCTGAGAGCGACATCGCCGGCTATGACCGAGGGTCCAAGATGGGGCCACCAGGCGACTCCGCCAGCGCGGCGATGCCGCGCCCGCTCGTCCGGGAAAGCGAACCTCGTATTTGCCCGATCGAACGTCGCCCCCGGTCCATTGGACTAAACCGCTCGCGCGGACTCCGCGGCTGGCGGCGGAGGCAAGACGATAGCGCAACGGGGCGTCCTGTCTTGAGATGAGGGGTTCGACACCTCACTCAAGACAGGAGCATCCCCAATGACCAAGCAGGCCATCAGCCCGTTGCGCCAGCGCATGATCGAAGACATGGCGATCCGCAAGTTCGCTCCGAAGACCCAACATGACTACGTACAAAGGGTCAAGGACTTCGCCGCGTTGCTCGGCCGCTCTCCCGATCAGGCCGAGCCAGAGGATGTGCGTGGTTTCCGGCTGCATCTGGCGTCGAGCGGCGCCCACGCGCCGAAGGTTTTCGTGAAGCGCATCTTTGCTGTCATACGTTTTTTCAGGATTGGTTTTCCGTGATCGTCGGCTGCCGATGGCCAGCTGGTTCTTGTGCCAAAGTGCTATGTGGAAAATTGTAACGCTTGGCACTTGATTGCACGAGCGTGCCGTAAGGCAAGCCGCGTGATACGAAGAAGACGTTCGGCAGAGCCATGGTCAGCGCGGCACTGTTCGAGAGCCGCCAAGGGCCACGTGGGTTGCCGGCGGTCTTGAGTGCCAGCTCCCGGCCAACGCCGCGGCGTTGCAGCTCATCGAAGCGAGTGCGACCGTGCTTCCATTGGGTCCAGACGATGGCGCGCAACCGCCGCCTGATCCACTCATCGAGCTTGCGCAAAAGCCCAGCGAGCGGGCCCGACACGGGCCTCGTTATATCCCTGCGGTGCAATGCCCATCTGGCAGGCAAGAAGCTCCTGCCAATGGTTCTCAAGTTCCTGGTTCAGTTGATCGGCAACGCGCGTGGCCCTCCGGCCCGTGCGGTCAGAAGACAGCGAACCCTGGTCGAATGCTTGACGATGCCACGCGGGTCCAGTGCCGCAAACTCGACCGGCACGCGCCGAGCGAATGCCAGGTACCATTCCGACGGGTGAGGAAGTCAGGAATGATTCCCTCCCCTGTTGGACGAAATGTTGGACGTCCTGTTGGACGTTTTGTTGCACGCTTTGGCTGGCACGGGGCGGCATCGGTCCGGGTGATACGGCCGAATTCTACCGCGAGCGTGCCGCTGGCTTTCTGTAATTCTTTGTATTTTCAAGTTTTGTGCCTCCGCTTGGAGGCACTTCGGACGGCCAACGCTCTAGAGGGGGTGAGCGGTGTTGGCGCTCCCCTAGGGCAGTCGATGGCGCGCCGGGAACGATTCGAACGTCCGCCCCTCCGATTCGTAGTAAAGGCAAGGTTCTGTCGAGAGGACGTCTGTCCTTCACTCTCGATGAACCCCAAAGATAGCGGCTGCGCGCAGCCGAACCTGGGCCGTCGGGATCCCTCATTCCCGGAGTCCGTCCCAGCGGTTAGACCGGGACGGTGAGTGAGTTATGACAGAAGTGGTTGCGGGGATAGGATTTGAACCTATGACCTTCAGGTTATGAGCCTGACGAGCTACCGGGCTGCTCCACCCCGCGTTAACTTGTGCGTCACCTTCAGAGACGCGCCGGGCGGTCCTGGCAGACACCGAGGCGCTGCCGATCCATCCCAAAGGCTTCCTGAGAAGGCTTGAGCCCGTTGGCCTAGCCGGCCGTCGGGTGCGGGCGGTATGTACCAATGCGAGGCCGGTTTGGAAAGGCCTTTCGGGAAGTTTTTTTGCCGGATTGTGACACCGCCTCTCTCACGACTCACATCAGAAATTACCTCAACATTACAAATACATATGAGAGCGACCTATTTGCCGGCCGGGACCACGGCACGGGCCGGCCTGGGGACAAGGACAAGTTCTTCGGGAGGCGGCGGCAGGGACCGACGACACACACCTCCAAATGGATTGGCTCCACGCTCGCGCCCAGGCGGCGCAAAACCGACGCCGTGCTTGCCAAGGGTCCCGCAACGCGGCAGCTTTAAGCCAACCAGAATGACGGCCCTGCACGCGGCCGCGGTACACGCGAGGAGACGTCCATGGACCAGTCCCTGAAGAGCCCAGCCCTGTCGGCGCTCGACGACGCGTTCCACGCCCAGGTCGAGGTCTCCCGCAATGCGCCCCCGCCCGCTCTCGCGGCACGGCTGGACGGCCTGAAGCGGCTGCGAGCGATGCTGTCGGACAACGAGAAGCGCCTGGAGCAGGCGATCTCGGCCGATTTCGGCCACCGCTGCGCCGTCGAGACGACGATCGCCGAAACGCTGTTCCTGCAGGCCGAGATCAGGCACACGCTCAAGGTGCTGCCGCGCTGGATGGCGCCGCGGCGCATCGCCACCGCGCTGCAGTTCTGGCCGGCGCGCAACCGCCTGATTCCGCAGCCGCTCGGCGTGGTCGGCATCATCGCGCCGTGGAATTACCCGTTGCAGCTGACGCTGGCGCCAGCAATCGGCGCGCTCGCCGCCGGCAACCGGGTCATGATCAAGCCGAGCGAGCTGACGCCGCACTTCTCCGCGCTGCTCAAGGAGCTCATCGCGGCGAATTTCGACCCGACTGAGCTCGTCGTCACCGGCATCGAGGACGGCGTCGCGGAGACCTTTGCCGCGCTGCCGTTCGATCATCTGGTCTTCACCGGCTCGACCCGCGTCGGCCGCATCGTCGCTGAGGCCGCCGGGCGCAACCTGACCCCGGTGACGCTCGAGCTCGGCGGCAAGTCACCGACCATCGTCGACGTCTCCGCCGACATCGACGAAGCCGCGGAGCGCATCGCCTATGCCAAGCTGCTCAACGCCGGCCAGACCTGCATCGCGCCGGACTACGTGTTCGTGCCCGAACAGCATGGGGACGCATTCGCGAGCAAGCTGCACCGGCACATGCTGCAGATGTTCGGCACCAACCCGGCCAATGGCGACTACACGTCGATCATCTCCGAGCGGCACTATGCCCGGCTGGAAGGATTGCTGCGCGATGCGATCGCGCGCGGCGCCAGGACGCTGAGCACGACCAGCCCGGAAGATCCGGCCTGGAAGAAGCTGCGGAAGTTTCCGCCGACGATCGTGGTCGGTGCGAGCGCGGACATGGCGATCATGCAGGAGGAGATCTTCGGTCCCCTGCTGCCGATCATGACCTATCGGCAATCCGACGACGTCATCCGCCACATCAACGCCCACGACCGGCCGCTCGCGCTGTACTGGTTCGGCACTGACGCTGCGGCCCGTGACACGGTGCTGGCGCGCACCGTCTCCGGCGGCGTCACCATCAACGACTGCCTTCTGCATTTTGCGCAGATGAACCAGCCGATGGGCGGCGTCGGCGCCTCCGGCATCGGCCATTATCACGGCGAATGGGGCTTCAACAGCTTCAGCAAGTTGAAGCCGGTGTTCTACCGCTCTCCCTTCAACCGCATGAAGGATCTCTATCCACCCTACGGTGCCAGCATCGCGCGGATCGAAAAGCTTCTGCGATTCCTGTCCTAGCCAATCGTCGTTCCCGGGGCGCAGAGCGCGCCCCCAGGAATCCCGAGACGATCGGGTGCAGATCAAACTCTCGATTCCGAGTTCGACGCTCAGCGCAAATGACTTCGCCACCTGCCGCGCGCCGCCGGAACGACATTCGAACAACAAGCAAAACAAACATCAGGGAGAGATGCGTGACGGACGAGGTCGATTTCATCGTCGTGGGCGGCGGCAGCGGCGGCGCAACGGTTGCCGGCCGCCTGTCGGAAGATCCGGCGACATCCGTCGCGCTGCTCGACGCCGGGGGACGCAACGACAACTGGATCGTGACCACGCCCTACATGCTGTTCCTGATGGTCGCGGGGCCCGTCAACAACTGGTCCTTCACCACCGTGCCGCAAGAGGGCCTGGACGGGCGCAGCGGCTATCAGCCGCGCGGCCGCGGGCTCGGCGGCTCCTCCGCGATCAACGCCATGGTCTACATCCGCGGCCACCGCGCCGACTACGATCATTGGGCTTCCCTCGGCAACACCGGATGGTCGTATGACGACGTGCTGCCCTACTTCAAGCGCGCCGAGAACAACGCCGAGTTCAACGGCGCGTATCACGGCCAATCGGGACCACTGCCGGTCAGCCGGCTGCGCACCGACAATCCCGTGCACGACATCTTTCTCCAGGCGGCGCGCGAAGCGCAGTTTCCGGTCCGCGACGATTTCAATGCCGACACGCAGGAAGGGCTCGGGCTCTATCAGGTCACGCAGAAGAATGGCGAGCGCTGGAGCGCGGCACGGGCCTACATCCAGCCGCATCTCGGCAGCCGCAGCAACCTGCGGGTCGAGACCTCGGCGCATGCGTCGATGATCCTGTTCGAGGGCAAGCGCGCGGTCGGCGTCAAGTATCGCCAGGGCAAGGAGGTCAAGGAGATCCGCTGCCGGCGCGAAGTGATCCTCGCCTCCGGCGCGTTCCAGACCCCACAATTGCTGATGCTGTCGGGCATCGGCGACGCGAGCGCCCTGGCGCGGCTCGGCATCGCCGGCGTCCACCATTTGCCAGGTGTCGGACAGAACCTGCAGGACCATCCGGATTTCATCTTCGCCTACACCTCCGACAACCCCAACTTTTCTTCGCTGTCGCCGAAGGGCCTGCGCCGGCTGCTGGCGGGCATCGGCCAATATCGCCGCGAGCGCCGCGGCGTCCTGACCTCGAACTTCGCCGAATGCGGCGGCTTCCTGAAGACGCGGCCTGATCTCGACGTGCCCGACATCCAGTTGCATTTCGGCATGGCCGTCACCGACGATCACGGCCGCAAGCGCCACGGCAATGGCTTCTCCTGCCATTTCTGCCTGCTCAGGCCGAAGAGCCGCGGCATGGTCGGCTTGAAGAATGCCGATCCGCTCGCCGCGCCGCTGATCGATCCCAACTTCCTGGGCGAGGCCGACGATCTCGAAACCATGGTGGCCGGCTACAAGACCACGCTGCGGCTGATGCAGACGCCGGCGATGCGCAGCCTCGGCAAGCGCGACCTGTTCACGTCGGATGTCAGGACCGACGACGACATCCGCGCCATCCTGCGCGCCCGCGTCGATACGGTCTACCATCCTGTCGGCACCTGCAAGATGGGCGTCGACGATCCGCTCGCCGTGGTCGATCCCGAATTGAAGGTGCGCGGAATGTCCGGCCTGCGCGTGGTCGACGCCTCGATCATGCCGACCCTGATCGGCGGCAACACCAATGCGCCGACCATCATGATCGGCGAGAAGGCCGCCGACATGATCAAGCGCGAGCTGAAAGGCTGAGACCGCTCGCCATCGAGGGAAATCAACCTGCCGATCAGCAGGGCCTCACGTCAGCAGGAAGCCGCCGTCCACCGTGACGACGCTGCCGGTCATGTAGCGCGAGGCGTTGGACGCCAACAGCAGGATCGCGCCGTCGAGGTCGCTCTCGTGGCCGACGCGCCGCTGCGGGATCCGCTTGACCAGCTTCTCGCCTGCCGGCGTCTCCCAGACCTCGTGATTGATGTCGGTGTCGATGTAGCCGGGCGCCAGTGCGTTGACGCGGATGCCGCTCGCCGCGAGCTCCAGCGCCAGCGCCTTGGTCGCCTGCACCACGCCGGCCTTGGAGATCGCATAGGGCGAGATGAACTTGACGACGCTGAAGCCGAGCACCGAGGCGATGTTGATGATGTTGCCGCCGGTCTTGCGCGCGGCCATGCGCCGAGCTGCTTCGGTTGCGGCAAAATAGGCGCCCTTCAGATTGGCGCCGATCACGGCGTCCCAATCCGCCTCGCTCTGCTCGACCGCGAGCTTCTCTACCGCAATGCCGGCATTGTTGATCAGCACCGTCACGGGTCCGAGCGCGGCCTCGGCCGCATCCATGCCCCTGACGATCGATGCCATGCTCGTCACGTCCATCTCGACCGCGGCGGCGCGACCACCCCTTGCCTTGAGCTCTGCCTCCAACGCCTTGAGCTTGCCGGTCTGGCGTGCCGCGAGCGCGACGGCGGCGCCACGTGCCGATAGAACCCGGGCGAACTGCCGGCCGAGCCCCTGGCTCGCGCCGGTGATCAGGATCACCTCGCGGCTGACGTCGAACAGCTCGGACATGGTTCCTCCCACGATTGCTCATTTGTTGCGGCGCATTGATACAGACGATTTGAAGTAGCGCAAACCGGAATCGTTTACCGGGCCCGGCCTACAACCGCGGCGGAGCAACCATGAACGCTTTCGACCTCGCCGCTTGTGCCGCACTGATGGTTGCCGTCTACAGCGGCTTCTCGACCGGGCTGTTGCGCAGCGCCATCACGATTCTGGCCTACCTGCTCGCGATGCCGCTGGCGATGGGCGCGGTTGCGGCGATGAGCCCGCAACTGCGCGACGTGCACGGCACTCCGCTGGCACAGAACTGGCTGCAGTTCTTCGCCGCCTTCGTCGTCATCGGCATGGCGCTGGGCAAGATCGGCCGCATCCTGCTCGACGAAGCGATCGGTTCCGAGGCCGGTTTTGGCGACCGGCTCGGCGGCGCTCTGCTGGGCGCCGTGCGCACCGGCATGGTCGCGACCACGCTGGTGCTGGTGTTCGACAGGATCGTTCCCCCCGAGCGTCAGCCGCGCTTCCTCGAGGGATCACGCCTGCGGCCGATGCTCTCGCTCGCAGGCGCAAAAGGCTTCCGCTCGCTGCCTCCGGAGCTCGCAAGCCTGATCGACCGGCTGAAGCAGGAACGGCGCATCTGACGGACACGGCGGCGCCGCCTCTCCCGTCATAGCGAGCCATGCAATTCGGCACAGGCCGGCTGCTCTTATCAGCGGCAATTCGGTTGGCTAGAATGCGCCCATCTTTCTTCCAGCCTCACTGACATATCGGAGTGATCAATCGTGGATCTCGGGATCAAGGGCCGCCGCGCCATCGTCTGCGCCTCCAGCAAGGGCCTGGGCCGCGCCTGCGCCATCGCGCTGGCCAATGAAGGCGTACATGTCACGATCACGGCGCGCGGCGCCGACGTGCTGGCGAAGACCGCGGCCGAGATTCGCGCGGCCAATCCTGGCGTCACCGTCACGGAAGTGGCGGGCGACATCACCACGCCCGAGGGCCGCGCCGCCGTGCTGAAGGCCTGCCCGGATCCGGACATCCTGATCAACAACGCCGGCGGCCCGCCGCCCGGCGATTTCCGCAACTGGACCCGCGACGACTGGATCAAGGCGCTCGACGCCAACATGCTGACGCCGATCGAGCTGATCAAGGCGACCGTCGACGGCATGATGGCGCGCAAGTTCGGCCGCATCGTCAACATCACCTCGGCCGCGGTGAAGGCGCCGATCGACATTCTCGGCCTCTCCAACGGCGCCCGCGCCGGCCTCACCGGCTTCGTCGCCGGCCTGTCGCGCAAGACCGTGATCAACAACGTCACGATCAATGCGCTGCTGCCGGGGCCGTTCGAGACCGACCGCCTGCTCTCGACGGCAAAGGGCGAGGCCGAGAAGCGCGGTGTCACGCCGGAGCAGATCCTCGCCGACCGCGCCAAGACGAACCCTGCAGGTCGCTTCGGCGATCCCGAGGAATTTGGACTCGCCTGCGCCTTCCTGTGCGGCGCCAAGGCCGGCTACATCACCGGCCAGAACATCCTGCTCGACGGCGGCGCCTTCCCGGGCACGCTGTAAGACAGACTTCCTTGGGCGGTCTGGCGCGGAAACCTGCTACGCCGATCCCGGGCTTTCACCTCGCCCCGCTTGCGGGGAGAGGTCGGATTGCATCGCGAGATGCAATCGGGGTGAGGGGGGCTCTCCGCGAACGCGGTGCCTGTGGAGAGTCCCTCTCACCCCAACCCTCTCCCCGCAAGCGGGGCGAGGGAGCGCAGCGCCGGCGCAATAGGAATTCGAATCCAACTAATAAAGCTGTGAGTTCTGTTTGCCATCCGCGCTATGAATACAGCGACTCTGCCTTTCCGAACGACCTACCGCTTCGTGGTCTCGTCCTCGTCGCGCTGGCTTGGGCTCGACGAATCCGCCGTGGTGCGGCCTTCGGTCCAATCGATGCCGAACGCATCGAGGCCCTCCGCCAGCAGGTCGCCGAGCATCGGCTCGCCCAGCAGATAACGCGCGGTGTGGCGGTCGCGCTGGCCGGCGGCGTCGCGGCGCAGATCGTCCCACTCGTCGATATCGCCGTCGCCGCGGCCGAGCCGCATCAAGGCGACGAGATCGGTCTGCTCGTCCTCGGTCATCGCGTTGATGAAGCCGGTGATCTCGCGCACCACGGGATCATCGCCGCTATCCTGGAGCACGTCGACCATGTCGTCATCGACGGCATTCGAGCCGGATTCCTCATCGGTCGCCTGCTCCTTGACGTCGAACTCGCGCGCCTTTTCGATCAGGAAGGCGACCTTCTCGGGCGATATCGTCAGCTCTGGCATGGCGTTCTCCTCATGGACGGACTGCAGCAACGCCTGTTCCGGGCAGTTGATCCATTGCGCCGGAACAAGCCGCGCGGCATCGTGACCGGCATCAAGAATAGGACGAGGAAGCGCGCATGTCTTGGACGATCGGCCGGGTCAGGGTCACCAAATTCGTCGAGCTGGAGACCGTCGGCGGCACCCGCTTCATCCTGCCGCAGGCAACACCCGAGACGATCCGCGAGCTGTCCTGGCTCACGCCCGATTTTGCGACCGATGAAGGTCGGCTGAAGATGTCGATCCACACCCTGGTGCTGGAAACACCGACGATGCGGATCGTGGTCGACACCGGGCTCGGCAACGACAAGCAGGGCCGCAGCGTGCCAATGTGGAACAACCGCGCGACACCGTTCCTGGAGACGATGAGCGCTGCCGGCCTCCCGCCTGAAAGCATCGACATGGTGATCTGCACCCACCTCCATGTCGACCATGTCGGATGGAATACGCGGCTGGTCGACGGCCGCTGGGTCCCGACTTTCTCCAATGCGCGCTACGTTTTCGGCCGCACCGAATATGAGCATTGGCGCGATCACAGCGAGGCCGCCGACGAGACGGCGACCTTCGCCGATTCCGTGCAGCCGATCGTCGCCGCCGGACGCGCGGAGTTCGTCGGAAGCGAAGCGGTGATCACCGACGAGATCACCCTGATCCCGACGCCGGGGCACAGCCCGGGTCATGTCAGCCTGCACATCCGCTCGGATGGCGCGCAGGCCGTGCTCACCGGGGACGTCGCCCACCATCCCTGCCAGATGGCGCGTCTCGATTGGAGCTCGACGGTCGATTCCGATCCGGCGCAGGCGATCGCGACCCGGCGGGCGCTGTTCTCGCGTTTTGCCGACACCGAGACGCTGGTGATCGGCGGCCATTTCCGTGCCGGCCATATCCGGCGGGACGGCGCCGCCTTCCGCTTCGAGGCATTACAGGGCAGCGGCGACGCATAGCCCGCAAGGTTGAATTTCCTCCCGCCATGCTCCATGACAGGGCTCTGGAATACCAGGGAATTGAGGGAGAGAAACCAATGAAGCTTGTTCGCTACGGCGAGAAGGGCGCGGAAAAGCCGGGCCTGATCGACGCATCCGGCCAGTTGCGCGACCTGTCGGCGCATGTGAAGGACCTCGATGGCGCGGCCTATGCGCCGGAGTCGCTGAAGAAGCTCGCCGCGCTCGATCCGGCCTCCCTGCCCGCCGTTGCCGGCAAGCCGCGGCTCGGCGCCCCTGTCACCGGCATCTCGAAATTCGTGGCGATCGGCCTCAACTACTCCGACCATGCCAAGGAGACCGGCAACCCGATCCCGGCCGAGCCGATCTTCTTCCTGAAAGCCAACACCGCGCTGTGCGGTCCCTATGATCAGGTCGAGAAGCCGCGCGGCTCGACCAAGCTCGACTGGGAAGTCGAGATCGCCGCCATCATCGGCACTCGCGCCAAATACGTCTCAGAGGCCGAGGCGTTGAACCACATCGCGGGCTACACGATCTGCAACGACGTCTCCGAGCGCAACTTCCAGATCGAGCGCCTGGGCCAGTGGACCAAGGGCAAGTCGCACGACACGTTCGGTCCCGTAGGTCCGTGGCTCGTCACCAAGGACGAGATTCCAGACGTGCAGAACCTGTCGATGTGGCTCGACGTCAACGGCCAGCGCCGCCAGACCGGCACCACCGCGACGATGATCTTCTCGATGGCGAAGTGCATCTCCTACGTCTCGCAGTTCATGACGCTCCTGCCCGGCGACATCGTCACCACCGGCACGCCTCCCGGCGTCGGCATGGGCATGAAGCCGCCGACCTTCCTCAATGTCGGAGACGTCGTCACGCTCGGCATCGAGCGCCTCGGCGAGCAGCGCCAGGAGATCATCGAGGCGTAAGGCGCGATATCGACTTGTGAGTCATTCCGGGATGGCGCGTAGCGCCAGACCCGGAATCTCGAGATTCCGGGTTCGATGCTTCGCATCGCCCCGGAATGACCAGCCAGAGGACACTTCCGATGAAACTCACCTTCTCGCCCGCCTCGCCATTCGCCCGCAAGGTGCGCATCGCTGCCATCGAACTCGGGCTGATCGACCGGCTCGAATTCGTGCCTGCAGCCGTGGTGCCGGGCCAGGCCAATGAGGAGTATTCGAAGATCACGCCGCTGAAGAAGCTGCCGGTGCTGATCCTCGACAATGGCGACGTGATCCTGGATTCCTACGTGATCGTCGAATATCTCGACGAGCTCGCCGGCGGCAACGAGCTGATCCCCGCTTCCGGCCCGTCGCGCTGGAAGGTCAAGAGCGAGCATTCCATGCTGCAAGGCATGCTCGATTCCATGCTGCTATGCCGCTACGAGGCGATGGTGCGGCCCGAGGGCCTACGCTGGCAGGCCTGGTCCGACGATCATTGGAACAGGGCCTGGATGGGCATGGCGCGCTTCAATGCGCAGCCCGACTTGATGACGCGCCCGTTCGACATCGTCGCTATTGGACTCGTCTGCGTACTCGGCTATGCCGATTTCCGCTTCGCCGATTGCGGCTGGCGCAAGGCATTTCCGGCACTCGACGCGTTCCACGACAAGATGCTCGAACGCGAATCGGTGAAGATCTCGGTGCCGCCGGCAGCTTGATCCCTGAACAGGAGCTGCCGTGACGCTGACGTTCTCGGTTGCAGACACGACCATTCATCGCATCATCGAGCAGGAAACCACGTTCCTGCCGGCGCGTGAGATGTTTCCCGAGCTGACATCGGAGATGCTGGCGGCAGAGCGCAGCGCGCTGCAGGCGGCCGGTGCCCTCGATGCGCAGGACACGCTGATCCTGTGCTTTCAGTCCTACGTGGTGAGGACGCCTCACCACACCATCCTGATCGACAGCTGCATCGGCAACGACAAGCCGCGCGCGCGGCCGGTCTGGAACATGAAGACCGACGACAGCTACATGCTTGCGCTTGCGGCCGCGGGCGTATCGGTCGACGACATCGACGTCGTGATGTGCACGCATCTGCACACCGATCATGTCGGCTGGAATACGCGGCTCGACAACGGCCGCTGGGTGCCGACCTTCCCGAATGCGCGCTACGTGTTCGCGCAGCGCGAATATGACTACTGGGTGGCGCAGAATGCCAAGGCCGAGGTGCCTCCATTCGCCGACAGCGTGCTGCCGGTGGTCGAGGCCAAGCGCGCCGACATCGTCGGCGACGCATTCGCGATCGGTGATCATGTCCGGCTGCTGCCGACGCCGGGCCACACGCCCGGCCATGTCGCAGTCGCCGTCGGCAGGGGCAGAGACGATGCGGTGTTCGCCGGCGACCTGATCCACACGCCGCTGCAGCTCAGCTTTCCCGAGCTGTCACCGAGATTCGACGTCGACCCGGCTCAGGCCGGGGTGACGCGCCGCGCCTTTCTCGAGCGCTATTGCGACACGTCGACGCTGTGCTGCACGGCGCACTTCCCGTCGCCCTCGGTCGGCCGCATTACCCGCAAGGGCAACGGCTTCGCCTGCGAGGCGGTCTGAGACACGGGCGCGGCGCCGGTCACCGCGCCCGTCAATCGAACAGGCTCGGCGTATGGTTCACCGCGGCGCCTTCGATCGCCAGCATCTTCAGCTTGGTCTCGACACCGCCATTGGCGGAGAAGCCGCCGGGCTTGTTGCCCGCCGCCAGCACGCGATGGCAGGGTACCACGATCGGGCACGGGTTGCGCCCGAGCGCCTGGCCGACCTCGCGCGACAACTCGACGCCGCCGAGCTGCTTGGCGATGTCGCCATAGGTCAGGGTCCGGCCCGGCGGGATCCGGCGCGCGATCTCGTAGACGCCGCGCTGGAACGCGCTGACGCCGTCGAGATCGAGGTCGACATCGCTGAGATCATCCGGCTCTCCGGCAAGCAGCGCCGTGATCCGCGTGATGGTGCGCCGCACATGCGGCGGCGGCTCGGCTTCGCCGATGCCTTCGTAACGCTGCTGCATCCGGATGCGGATCTGCGCGACGCCGCCCATCGGCAGTTGCACCGCATTGATGCCGCGCGCTCCCCATGCGATCGCGCAAGGGCCGATCGCGGTCTCGAAAATTGCAAAGCTTTGCTCTGACATGACGGACTCCATCGCCGCTCTGCCCCGTATCATCTGCCAGTCAAATTAGGCTTGGAGAATGTTGCGATCCACCCGGATTCTGCCAATGTCGACAGCGGAAGCACCGTGATGCCCATCGGCAGGCCGAAAGGATGGGAGCACGGCGCAGGGGCAGCCCGGCGCAAAGAGCGGGCGCCTCATCCGAGGAAACCAAGGCGAGGGAGACGGCCATGAAGCTGACGCCGGAGCAGATCGCATTCTTCAACCGCGAGGGCTGGCTGTTCCTGCCCGAGCTGTTCAGCCCCGAGGAGACCGCCTTTCTCGCCCGCGAGGCCGAGGCGATCTATGCGGCTAACCGTCCCGAGGTCTGGCGCGAGAAGAGCGGCGCGCCGCGCACGGCGTTTGCCGCCCACCTCTACAACGACGCCTTCCGCGTGCTCGCGGCGCATCCGCGCATGATCGAACCGATCGAGCAGATCTTCGGCGAGAAGGTCTACATGCATCAGTTCAAGATCAACGCCAAATCGGCCTTCACCGGTGATGTCTGGCAATGGCACCAGGACTACGGCACCTGGAAGCGCGACGACGGCATGCCGGAGCCGCGCGCGATGAACATCGCGATCTTTCTCGACGAGGTGATGCCGATCAACGGCCCCTTGATGCTGGTGCCGCGCAGCCAGCATGCCGGCGACCTCGAGGCGTCGCATGATCTCGCGACAACGTCCTATCCGTTGTGGACCTTGGACGAGGCGACGGTGACGCGGTTGGTCGCGGAAGGCGGCATCGTCGCGCCGACCGGAAAGCCCGGCGGCATGCTGATGTTCCACGGCAATCTTGTGCACGGCTCCGCCGGCAACATCACGCCTTACCCGCGCAAGATCGTGTACCTCACGCTCAACGCCGTCTCCAACCATATCCGCACCCCGACGCGGCCGGAGTACATCGCGCATCGCGACTTCACGCCGATCGCGATGCTTCCGGATGACGCGCTGCTGCAGCTCGCTCGCGCCCATCGCGAGGCGGCGGAGTGAGGCTCGCACTCCATCATCTAACAGGTCGTCATGCCCGGGCTTGACGCGTGAGTATTGGCCGCATCGACCTGCGTCGAAGAAACACTGGATCTTTCAATGAACCTCCACGCCCTCCTCCAAGCCCGCGCCGCCGCCGGCAAGCCTGTGCGCGTCGCACTGATCGGCGCCGGCAAGTTCGGCTCGATGTTCCTGGCGCAGGTGCCGCACGTCGCGGGCCTCGAGGTCCCCGTCATCATCGACCTCGATCCCGACCGCGCCCGCGACGCTTGCCGGACGGTCGGCTGGAGCGCCGAGCTGATCGCGCGCACGAATTTCAGCCCCGACGGTTCGAAGGCGACGGGTGACGGCATTGACGTCGTTGTCGAAGCGACCGGCAACCCTGCTGCCGGCATCCGCCACGCGCGCGCCGCGATCAAGGCTGGCAAGCACATCGTGATGGTCAATGTCGAGGCCGACGTGCTGGCCGGGCCGCTTCTCGCGGAAGAGGCGCGCAAGGCGGGCGTTGTCTATTCACTGGCCTATGGCGACCAGCCGGCGCTGACGGCCGAGCTCGTCGACTGGGCGCGCGCGACCGGCTTCCACGTGGTTGCGGCCGGCAAGGGCACGAAATATCTGCCGGCCTATCACGACGTGACGCCCGATGGCGTCTGGCAGCATTATGGGCTGACGGCGGGCGAAGCACAGTCCGCCGGCATGAATCCGCAGATGTTCAATTCCTTCCTCGACGGCACCAAGTCGGCCATCGAGATGGCCGCGATCGCCAACGCGACGGGGCTCGACGTGCCCACGGACGGACTGCTGTTTCCCCCCTGCGGTGTCGATGATCTGCCCCATGTCCTGCGCCCGCGCGACCGCGGCGGCGTGCTGGAACGATCGGGCATGGTCGAGGTGGTGTCATCGCTGGAGCGCGACGGACGGCCGGTGTTTCGCGATCTGCGCTGGGGCGTCTATGTCGTGCTGGAGGCGCCGAGCGACTACGCCGCGGACTGCTTCCGCCAATATGGCCTGAAGACGGACGCCAGCGGCCGCTATGCGGCGATGTACAAGCCCTATCACCTGATCGGGTTGGAGCTGAACGTCTCGGTGCTGTCGGCGGCGCTGCGGCGCGAGCCGACCGGACAGCCGCTCGGTT
>NZ_JAUEUK010000014.1:0-75000 GCF_032487555.1 Bradyrhizobium sp. SZCCHNRI1029 | reverse complement strand
GCCAATGGAGCTCACATGGATCTGGCGATCCAGGCGGCCCCTGATGTTTCTAAAACAGCTCGATAGTGCGCGATCCGAAGATCGTGGTCCGAAGACCAGACTGAAGAGCCATCCTTAGAAAGGAGGTGATCCAGCCGCAGGTTCCCCTACGGCTACCTTGTTACGACTTCACCCCAGTCGCTGACCCTACCGTGGTCGGCTGCCTCCATTGCTGGTTAGCGCACCGCCTTCAGGTAAAGCCAACTCCCATGGTGTGACGGGCGGTGTGTACAAGGCCCGGGAACGTATTCACCGTGGCGTGCTGATCCACGATTACTAGCGATTCCAACTTCATGGGCTCGAGTTGCAGAGCCCAATCCGAACTGAGACGGCTTTTTGAGATTTGCGAAGGGTTGCCCCTTAGCTTCCCACTGTCACCGCCATTGTAGCACGTGTGTAGCCCAGCCCGTAAGGGCCATGAGGACTTGACGTCATCCCCACCTTCCTCGCGGCTTATCACCGGCAGTCTCCTTAGAGTGCTCAACTAAATGGTAGCAACTAAGGACGGGGGTTGCGCTCGTTGCGGGACTTAACCCAACATCTCACGACACGAGCTGACGACAGCCATGCAGCACCTGTGTTTCGGGCTCCGAAGAGAAGGTCACGTCTCTGCGACCGGTCCCAAACATGTCAAGGGCTGGTAAGGTTCTGCGCGTTGCGTCGAATTAAACCACATGCTCCACCGCTTGTGCGGGCCCCCGTCAATTCCTTTGAGTTTTAATCTTGCGACCGTACTCCCCAGGCGGAATGCTTAAAGCGTTAGCTGCGCCACTAGTGAGTAAACCCACTAACGGCTGGCATTCATCGTTTACGGCGTGGACTACCAGGGTATCTAATCCTGTTTGCTCCCCACGCTTTCGTGCCTCAGCGTCAGTATCGGGCCAGTGAGCCGCCTTCGCCACTGGTGTTCTTGCGAATATCTACGAATTTCACCTCTACACTCGCAGTTCCACTCACCTCTCCCGAACTCAAGATCTTCAGTATCAAAGGCAGTTCTGGAGTTGAGCTCCAGGATTTCACCCCTGACTTAAAGACCCGCCTACGCACCCTTTACGCCCAGTGATTCCGAGCAACGCTAGCCCCCTTCGTATTACCGCGGCTGCTGGCACGAAGTTAGCCGGGGCTTATTCTTGCGGTACCGTCATTATCTTCCCGCACAAAAGAGCTTTACAACCCTAGGGCCTTCATCACTCACGCGGCATGGCTGGATCAGGGTTGCCCCCATTGTCCAATATTCCCCACTGCTGCCTCCCGTAGGAGTTTGGGCCGTGTCTCAGTCCCAATGTGGCTGATCATCCTCTCAGACCAGCTACTGATCGTCGCCTTGGTGGGCCATTACCCCACCAACTAGCTAATCAGACGCGGGCCGATCTTTCGGCGATAAATCTTTCCCCGTAAGGGCTTATCCGGTATTAGCACAAGTTTCCCTGTGTTGTTCCGAACCAAAAGGTACGTTCCCACGCGTTACTCACCCGTCTGCCGCTGACGTATTGCTACGCCCGCTCGACTTGCATGTGTTAAGCCTGCCGCCAGCGTTCGCTCTGAGCCAGGATCAAACTCTCAAGTTGAACTTGAAGCTTTGAACCGGCTGATCACAACGTTTGACGAGGTCCCACCAATCGATCTCCACGCTTCACAGCGCGAAAACCATGGTGTTACCTTTGAAACATTGTCCGCCGAAGTCTTCTCGTCCGATCCCAGAACCAAAAGCCGAAGCCCTCAATCCCGAGACCCGCAAGGACTCCGCCGTCCACGTTTCTCTTTCTTCATCTTCACTTGTCAAACAGCCCGGGACCTCGGTCCCACCCTCGGATGGAGGGGTGCCCAACATCTTCCGACGTCGATGAGCAACCGGGTTTTACCGGTTGTGCATCACTCAACAGAAGTGAGGAGCAATATTGGCGCGAATGCTCGCCTCGGTGTGTCCCGAAGCGGCGCCGCGCTCAGTGATCGGGTTTATAGGGGGGGCCGATCGGGGTGTCAACGCCCAATGTCAACAAATCGTCGCATCGAATCATTTTTTTCCGGACAGCAGGAGAACCCCGACTTCTTGCGGACTTCGTGCCCCACTTGGGCCACAATCCTGCGACGATTTGTTAAGCATCGACCTGGGTTGATTTGGGTCCAGCGGGGACTGCCATCGATTCAAGGATGATCCAGATCAAGGAAGTGGCGAGCCCTTCGCCTGATACGGCCGAGACGACATCGAGAGATCCTGAAGAACAATAGCGGTTTGCGGATTCCGGCTTTCCAGCCAGAGAGTCTCGAACCGTCAGAAGCGCGCCATCATTCCGAGCCGTTTGTCTTGGACGTTAAGCCAACCGGCAGCTGAGTGATCCCGGTGCTGACTTTGAATTTGGGGGACGAAGGTTGAACCATCGGACGTCACGCGGGGGGTATGGACGCGAGGTCGGCATGATCGATCTCGGTCATGAGCCGCCGCTATCGGTCGATGGCTCCGAGGCCGCGGTGATCGACCGCCGCCGCGTTTCCGTACAATGGTTCTCTGGTACGATTCTGACGGGTCTATGCGGCGCAGCCCTCATCGGCGGCGCCGTTTTCGCCTCGCTCGACGGCGAGATGACCTTCGCGCGCATGCCGGAGCGGATGGAGAGCGCGCTGCGCGGCGCCTTCGGTGCCAATGACCGCGTCGCCACCCTGCGCAAGAGCGACCGCCTGCCGCCGCCGAGCGAAGCGGCCGCGGCCCGCAATGTGGTGCGCATCTCGACCGTGACCCGCGCGGGATCGCGCGAGCTCATCCGGGTCCGTCCCTATGTCCGGATCTCGGGCAACCTGTCGATGACGACGAGCGATCTTTCCGCCAAGATCCCGCCGTTCAACGCCCAGCGCCTGCTGAGCGACACCGACAACGACAAGACAGGGTCCGGCGAGGATCCGAACAATCCCGAGGCCGTCGAGCCCGACGCCGAGGTCTCGTTCGTGACCAAGGATCTCGCCGCGGTGCTCCCCAAGGCGAAGATCGCAACCTCGGTGGCGCTCGACGAAATCGTCATGCGGGTCCGTGATGCGGCGAACTGGCGCGGCTACAATGGCGGCGTACGCTACGCCTCGCTTGCCAATGCCGCCGCCGACGCGGCCGGCGCGCAGGCCGTCCAAGGCGGCGACCTGAAACTGTCCTATGCCAATGACGGCACCTTGCCCGATCCTTACGCCGGCTTCGAGACCCGGGTGGTGCCGGAAAATGTCACCTTGCTCCCCAAGACCAAGGACCAGATCACCGGCGGCAATCCACTCGGCGAGCGCGTCCACCTGGTCAAGAAGGGCGATACCGTCGCCTCGATCCTGCGCGACCAGGGCGCGACGCCCGACGAAGCCAAGGCGATCGCCGCCCAGCTCGGCCCGCGCGGCCGTGACGGCGGCCTGAAGGAAGGCGAGAAACTGCGCATCCTGATGGCGCCATCCAGCCCTGCCCCCGGCGCCCGGCTACAGCCGTTCCGGGTCATCGTCGCCAACGACACCATGATCGAGGCGGTGGCCGCGCTGTCGGACCTCGGACGATACGTCGCCGTGGACGCGCAGAGCATGAACACGGTCACCGAGACCGCCGACAACACCAATGACGAGGAGGATGACGGCACCGGTGTCCGCCTCTATCAGAGCATTTACGAGACGGCGATGCGCAACAAGGTGCCCGCGCCGGTCATCGAGGACATGATCCGCATCTACTCCTACGACGTCGATTTCCAGCGCAAGGTGCAGCCTGGGGATTCGTTCGACGTCTTCTATGCCGGCGACGACGACGACAAGCCTGGCAACAACGACAAGACCGAGGTGCTGTTCACTTCGCTGACGGTCGGCGGCGAGACCAAGAAATACTACCGGTTCCAGACCCCCGACGACAGTGTCGTCGACTATTACGACGAGACCGGCAAGAGCGCGAAGAAGTTCCTGGTGCGCAAGCCGGTCAACAACGCGATCATGCGCTCCGGCTTTGGCGGCCGCCGCCATCCGATTCTCGGCTTCGTGAAGATGCACACCGGCGTCGACTGGGCCACCGCCTACGGCACCCCCATTTTCGCCTCCGGCAACGGCGTGCTCGAGAAGGTCGGCCAGGAAGGCGGCTACGGCAAATATATCCGCATCAAGCACAACAACGGATACGAGACCGCCTACGGCCACATGTCGGCGTTTGCCAAGGGCATGGAGCCCGGCAAGCGCGTGCGCCAGGGCCAGGTCATCGGTTTCGTCGGCTCGACCGGCATGTCGACCGGCCCGCACGTCCACTATGAGATCCTCGTCAACGGCCGCTTCGTCGACCCGATGCGCGTGAAGCTGCCGCGGGGCCGGTCGCTCGAGGGCCCGATCATGGCCAACTTCGAGAAGGAGCGCGACCGCGTCGACCAGATGATGACCAGCCGCGGCACCGGCGCCTCGCGCATCTCCGACGCCGGCCCGATCCAGGTCAGCCGGTGAGCGAGACCCCTCGCCCCCCCAAAGGCGCGTTCAACTGAAAACGGCCCGCGCTGATCTCTCAGCGCGGGCCGCTTCCGTTTCAGTTCGGCGAAACGCCGCTCAGTTCAGCTTGCGCTTCGGAATCGGCGCCTCGAAAGTCGCGATCTCGGCAGTGTGCGGCACCTTGCCGTTGAAGGTCAGCACATTGCCTTCGGCCGAGATCGTCATGTGATCGCCGTCCTTCACGTCTCCGGCGAGGATCATCTCGGCGAGCGGATCCTGCACGCTGCGCTGGATCACCCGCTTCAACGGCCGTGCGCCGTAAGCCGGATCCCAGCCCTTGGCGGCGAGCCAGTCGCGCGCGTCGCCATCGAGCGACAGCGTGATCTTGCGCTCCTCCAGGAGCTTCTGGAGACGTCCGAACTGGATCTCGACGATCCGGCCCATCTCGCTCTTCTGCAGGCGGTGGAACAGGATGATCTCGTCGACGCGGTTGAGGAACTCGGGTCGGAAATGGCTCCGCACCGTGCCCATCACCAGCTCGCGCACCTCCGACGTATCCTCGCCCTCCGGCTGATTGACCAGGAACTCGGAGCCGAGATTGCTGGTCATGATGATCAGCGTGTTGCGGAAGTCGACGGTGCGGCCCTGGCCATCGGTCAGGCGGCCGTCGTCGAGCACCTGCAAGAGAACGTTGAACACGTCCGGATGCGCCTTCTCGATCTCGTCGAACAAGACGACCTGGTACGGCCGGCGCCGCACGGCCTCGGTCAGCGCCCCGCCCTCGTCATAGCCGACATAGCCGGGAGGCGCGCCGATCAGCCGCGACACCGAGTGCTTCTCCATGTACTCGGACATGTCGAGCCGGACCATCGCGGTTTCGTCGTTGAACAGATACTCGGCGAGCGCTTTCGTCAGCTCGGTCTTGCCGACACCGGTCGGCCCTAGGAACATGAACGAGCCCATCGGCCGGTGCGGGTCCTGCAAGCCGGCACGCGAGCGCCGCACGGCGGTCGCGACCGCATGCACGGCTTCGAACTGGCCGACGACGCGCTTGCCGAGCGAGTCCTCCATGCGCAGGAGCTTGTCCTTCTCGCCCTCGAGCATCTTGTCGACCGGCACGCCGGTCCAGCGCGAGACCACCTGCGCGATGTGGTTGGCGGTGACCGCCTCCTCCATCATCTCCCCGGCATTCTCCTTGGCCTCGATGTCGGCCAGCTGCTTCTCCAGCTCGGGGATGCGGCCATAGGCCAGCTCGCCCGCCTTCTGATACTCGCCGCGGCGCTGCGCGTTGGCGAGCTCGATGCGCAGGCCGTCCAGCTCGCTCTTGAGCTTCTGCGCGTTCGACAGCTTGTCCTTCTCGGCGCTCCATTTCGACGTCAGCGCCGCCGACTTCTCCTCGAGATCGGCGAGCTCCTTCTCCAGCACCTGCAGCCGCGTCTTGGAGCCGAGATCGCTCTCCTTCTTCAAGGCCTCCTGCTCGATCTTGAGCCGGATGATCTCGCGATCCAGCGAGTCCAGTTCCTCGGGCTTGCTGTCGACCTGCATCTTCAGCCGCGCCGCCGCCTCGTCCATCAGGTCGATGGCCTTGTCGGGCAGGAAGCGGTCGGTGATGTAGCGGTTCGACAGCGTGGCCGACGCCACAAGCGCGGAGTCGGTGATGCGCACGCCGTGATGCTGCTCGTATTTGTCCTTCAGGCCGCGCAGGATCGAGATGGTATCCTCGACCGTCGGCTCGGTGACGTAGACCGGCTGGAACCGCCGCGCCAAGGCCGCGTCCTTCTCGACGTGCTTCTGATACTCGTCGAGCGTGGTCGCGCCGATGCAGTGCAGCTCGCCGCGAGCGAGCGCGGGCTTCAGCAGGTTCGACGCATCCATCGCGCCGTCGGCCTTGCCGGCACCGATCAGGGTGTGCATCTCGTCGATGAACAGCACGAAGCTGCCTTCGGCCGACGTGACCTCCTGCAGCACGGCCTTCAGCCGCTCCTCGAACTCGCCGCGATATTTCGCGCCGGCGATCAGCGCGCCCAGATCGAGCGACAAAAGCCGCTTGTCCTTCAGGCTCTCCGGCACGTCGCCATTGACGATGCGCAGCGCGAGGCCCTCGACGATCGCGGTCTTGCCGACGCCGGGCTCGCCGATCAGCACGGGATTGTTCTTGGTCCGACGCGACAGAACTTGAATGGTGCGGCGGATCTCCTCGTCGCGGCCGATCACCGGATCGAGCTTGCCGTCGCGCGCCGCCTGGGTCAGGTCGCGGGCATATTTCTTCAAGGCGTCATACGCATTCTCGGCGGTCGCCGAGTCGGCCGTGCGGCCCTTGCGCAGGGATTCGATCGCTGCGTTGAGGTTCTGCGCGGTGACGCCGCCCTTGGCGAGGATGCCGCCCGCTTCGCTGTTCTTCTCCAGCGTCAGGCCGAGCAGCAGCCGCTCCACCGTGACGAAACTGTCGCCGGCCTTCTCAGACGCCTTCTCCGCCGCGTCGAAGGCGCGCGCCAGCTCGGGCGACAGATAGATCTGCCCGGCGCCGCTGCCCGACACCTTCGGCAGCTTGCCCAGCGCATCCTCGGTCGCTTTCAGGATCGCACGCGAATTGCCGCCGGCGCGATCAATCAGACCGCCAGCGAGTCCCTCGCCGTCGTCGAGCAGGACCTTCAGCAGATGCAGCGGCGAGAACTGCTGATGGCCGTCGCGCATCGCCAGCGACTGCGCCGATTGGATGAAGCCCCGCGCGCGCTCGGTATATTTTTCGATATTCATGATGTTTCCCTCAGCCTGCTGTGACGCCCCGAAGGCACGGCTTCAGCATCTTCATTGGGTTTCGGACCGCGCACGTTGACGTCCATCAACGCCGCAACCATTGACGTCGCCGGCTTGCGCCCGGCTTGAGTGGAAATGTGGGAAGGCGGTGCGAAAACGGAAGAGGCCGCTTCACAAATTCGTGTGCCCTGGCCGCGGCCAAGGGAATCTCCTATGAGGCGGCATGAGCCAGACCCCTCCCGCGCGCATCGCCGGCCTGTACCGCTATCCCGTCAAGGGCCTTACCCCGGAACCATTGCGGAGGGCGCCTTTGCGGGTCGGCCAGACCCTGCCGGCCGACCGCCGCTACGCGCTCGAGAACGGTCCCAGCGGGTTCGATCCCGCAGCTCCGGTCTGGAAACCGAAGACGGCGTATCTGATGCTGATGCGCAACGAGCGCCTCGCCGGCTTCAAGACCATCTTCGACGACGCGACCAACATCCTCACCATCCGCAAGGACGGCGCGATCATCGCCCAAGGCGATCTCGAGAGCCCCGACGGCCGCGCGGCGATCGAGCGCTTCTTCGCAGGCGAGTTCGCCGCCGAGCTGCGCGGGCCGCCAAAGCTGCTGTCGGGCGGTGGTTACGCTTTTACGGATCTGGCGCGCAAGGTGGTCTCGATCATCAACCTCGCCTCCATCGCGGAGATCGAGACCTTGGTCGGCGCTCCCGTGCACCCGCTGCGCTTCCGCGCCAACGTCTATGTCACCGGCTGGCCGGCCTGGCACGAGACCTCGCTCATGGGCGAGACGCTGCGCATCGGCTCGGCGCGGCTGAAGGTCGTGAAGACCACCACCCGCTGCGCCGCCGTCAACGTCGACCCGGACACGGCCGCCCGCGACCTCGACATTCCGCCCGCGCTGATGACCCGGCGCGGCAACAATGAATGCGGCATCTATGCCGAGGTGATCGAAGCCGGCGATATCGCCGTTGGCGACGAACTCGCCGTGGAGCAGCCGCGGCTGGTGTAGTTCGAGCGCTGGCCGCATCGGCGGCGCGCCCCCTCTCCCGCTTGCGGGTGAGGGTGGGGGCCGCCCCACGCGAGATCTTCGTGTGGAGAGACTTCCCCCACCCGCATCGCATCGAAGATGCGATGCGACCTCCCCCGCAAGCAGGGGAGGCGCACACCGAGCGAGCCTCGACGGCTCGATTCATCAGTTCGAGATTGGTTAGTTCGGCATCACGTAGGCGTACACCCGCCCCCGCGACACCGCGCTCTCGCGGACACGGTTGCCGTTGTTGCCGGAGATGACGATCGGGTTGCCCTGGGCATCGACGCCCGAGACCACGCCGACGTGGCCGCCGCCGCGGCGGCTCATCACCGCGATCGCCCCGACCTGCGGGCCGGAGACGCGCTGGCCATAGCTCGCGAACGAGCGCGCCATGTCGGAGCCGGTGCCGCGATGGCCGGTGCGCTCCAGCACCATGTTCATGAAACGGGCGCACCACAGGCTGCGCCGGCCGGTCGGATTGCCGCTGCCGATGAAGCTGCGCGCCGCGGAAACGACGCTGCTGCCGCCGCCGAAGCCGCCGGACGACGCCATGCCGTCGGACGCCGTTCCCGGCATCATGACGCTGGCCTGCGCGTCGGCAACGCCGCTCACCTGCACCCGCGCCACGCCGCGCTCCCAGCGCGACAGCCGGGCGACGGAACGCCGGTGGTGATGATGCCCTGCGTAGTGATGGCCGCCGTGGCTGCGGTGGGCATGATGCCCCGAGCCGTGATGCGGACGGGCCGATGCCGGTGTTGCGGTGACGGCGACGACTGCCGAGCACATGGTCAGCGCAACGACGTGAAGCGACCGGCGAAGGGTAGACACAACCATACTCAATCCTTCTGTTACTTCCCCCAGTACCCTGACTTGGCACCCCCTGGTCCTCAGCGCGGCCCCTCTGCAAGCCGCCAGCGGGGTCCGTAAAAAGTCGCGGTGTGACGAAACCATGACCTTCGGCGGCGAAAGACTGGCGACGAGAGGGTGATTCCGGGTCTATCTTGAGGCGAAAACAAGGCTACCGGCCGGGCCATTGTCGCGTGTCGCGCGACTCGTCAACATGCGGCACGTGACACGGGAGGAGCTGACGATGCCCCACGCAACGGCCAAAGACGGCGTTCGCCTCTATTTCGAAGAGGTCGGCGCCGGCACCCCGCTCATCTTCCTGCACGAGTTCGCCGCCGACCACACCAACTGGGAGCCGCAGTTGCGCTATTTCGCGCGCCGCCACCGCTGCATCGCCTACTCCGCGCGCGGCTACACGCCCTCGGAGGTGCCGGCCGCGCCCGACGTCTACAGCTACGTGCACTTCTACACCGACGCCCTGGCGGTGCTGGACCATCTCGGCATCGACAGCGCCCATTTCATAGGCCTGTCGATGGGCTCGTACTCCGCGCTGCAGGTCGCGCTGAACGCGCCCGGCCGCATCCGCTCGATGGTGCTGGCCGGCGTCGGGTCGGGCTCCGACCTCACGCAGCTCGACGCCTTCCGTGCCCAGTGCCGCGCCACGGCCGAGCAGTTCGAGACCCTCGGCTCGGCCGAGACCGCCAAGGTCACCCGCGAGGCGCCCGGCCGCATTCCCTTCCTGATCAAGGACCCACGCGGCCACGCCGATTTCTACGCCGCACTCGCTCGCCACGACGCCAGGGGCTCGGCCAACACCATGCGCGGCTTTCAAGGCGCGAGGCCCTCGATCTACATCATGACGGATGCGATCCGCCGCGTCGCCACGCCCGCGCTGATCATTTGCGGCGACGAGGACGACGCCTGCATCGAGCCGAGCCTGTTCCTCAAGCAGCACCTGCCGGCGTCGGGACTGACGTTCTTCCCGAAGTCCGGCCATGTGCTGAATCTGGAGGAGCCGGCGTTGTTTAATGAGGCCGTGGAGCGCTTCATCACCCTGGTCGAGGCCGGCCGTTGGGGCCTGCGGGATCCAAGGTCGATGGTGTGATGACCTCCGGAAGCGCCTCTCCTTCGTGGCTGAATCACCGACGCCTCGCAGCCCTGCATTGTCGTCCCTGCGAACGCAGGGACCCATAACCACCGGCTTCAATGGGACGATGGCTGGTAGTTGTGCCTCACCGATAGATTCCGCGGTATGGGTCCCTGCGTTCGCAGGGACGACAGCGGAGATTGTGGCACGGACCAGCCCGGCCGTGACGGCATGGGTCAGTCGGAGGCGTCAACGCATCCGGAAACGGCGACACCGCCCCCTACTCCCCGATGATCTTGATCAGCACGCGCTTGCGCCGACCGCCGTCGAACTCGCCGTAGAAGATCTGTTCCCACGGACCGAAGTCCAGCCTGCCTTGCGTGATCGCGACCACGACCTCGCGGCCCATGATCTGGCGCTTCATGTGGGCGTCGGCATTGTCCTCGCCGGTCCGGTTGTGCCGATAGCCCGCCACCGGCTCGTGTGGCGCCAGCTTCTCCAGCCATTGCTCGTAGTCGAAATGCAGCCCGCTCTCGTCGTCATTGATGAAGACCGACGCGGTGATGTGCATGGCGTTGACGAGCACGAGCCCCTCGCGCACGCCACTCTCCTTCAGCGCCGCCTCGACATCATCCGTGATGTTGATGAAGGCGCGACGGCCCGGTGTCTGGAACCAAAGTTCCTTGCGGAACGATCTCATCGGAACAATCCAATCTTCCTGACCATGGAGCATGCGGCACGACGGTGTCCGACGTGGAGTGTGGCGTAGCTCACAGCGTGCGGTTCCGGCTGCGCCCAGACTGGACCCGATGGAGTGCATACTGCAAGCCACAACGGCACGGTCTCGCTTCGTCCTACAATCCAAGATTGAACCGAACGTTGCTCGGACAGACTTAACTGCATTGCCGATCTCATTTCGACGATGACAACGACAGCGTGGCGGCTCGCCGTTCGGCGACGACCGTGCAGACCTGATCGGGCTGCAGCCGCTCAATCTCATCGCACGAGAAGCTCGACTTCTGCAGGCAAGGCGCCGATCGCAGCGAGTCGCCATTCAGAGGAGAGAGACAATGAGTCTGCTGCGTATCAATCTCTTTGGCGGTCTTGAAATCAGACGCGTCTCCGGCGAGCAGGTCGTCATCCCAAGCCGCAAGGCGGCAACGCTCCTGGGCTATCTCGCCCTCACCTCTCCGCACGGCATTTCACGCAGCAAGCTTGCCGCCCTCCTGTGGGAAGGCCGCTTCGGCGACAACGCGCGCGCAAACCTGCGCCAGGCGCTGTTGACGCTGCGCCGGGTGCTGCCGCAATGCACCGAGGTGATCTCGGCGGAACGCGACGACATCCGCATCCATCCGAACGCCGTCACGACCGACGTGCAGGAATTCGAGGTGCTGCTGCAGCTCGGCGATCTGGAAACCATGGCCCGCGCCGCCGCGCTGTTCCGGGGCGAGTTGCTCGACGGCATCAGCTCGACGTCCTGCGCGTTCGAGGCATGGCTCTCCGCCGAGCGTCAACGACTGAAGACGCGGGCGATCCGGGCGATCGCGGGCCTGCTGGACGTCGGCGGCCGGGAACATGTGGAGATCGCCACGACGTTCTCATTGCGTGTGCTGGCCGCAGATCCGCTGCAGGAGGACGTCCACCGCACCTTGATGCGCTGCTACGCGCAGCAGGGCCGCCGTGCCGACGCCCTGCGTCAATATGACTTCTGCCGCACCATCCTGCGCAAGCAGGTCGGCGCCACGCCGGAGAGCGAAACCGAGAGCCTGCAGCGCGAAATCAGGCGCATGCTACGCGTCTGACGATCCGCGTGATCTTGCTCCATGCGTTCCACACATGATCGATTTTGACGGCACTTTCACGCCCCGCTTGACACTTGCATCACGGCCACGCGCGCAACATCGCCCTCGATCGACGTCGCGCAGCAACTACGCCTGATGAGGTCAAGCGGCGCGCCGCTCGAAGATCAAACAACGAGCGAGGAGGCTCAACATGAGTGGCATGCAGCAGTCGACTGAGGACTATGGTCAATTGAATCCCGAAGGGATCTTCGGCTCCGTTCTCGGCAGGTTCGCCGGACAGGCGATCGGACGCCTGATCGGCGGCAAGACCGGCCGCGACTTTGGCGGCGCCATCGGCGGAATCGCGGGCGGGTTCGCGCCGTTCTCGGTCGGCCCCGGCACCGAGCAGCCGTCGGAGATGGAGTTGCAGGGCTTCTGGAGCGTGCTCAAGAAGATCGGACAGGGCGTCCAGACCGGGCTCAACGTCGGGCACAACCTCGGCATCTTCAGCGCCGGCCCGCAGGCCGCAGCCGCCGCGCAGCCGACCGACATGGAGCTGCAGGGCTTCTGGAGCGTGCTCAAGAAGATCGGACAGGGCGTCCAGACCGGCCTCGACGTCGGCCACAACCTCGGCATCTTCAGCGCCGGCCCGCAGGCCGCAACCGCCGCGACGCAGCCGACCGACATGGAGCTGCAGGGCTTCTGGAGCGTGCTCAAGAAGATCGGACAGGGCGTCCAGACCGGCCTCGACGTCGGCCACAACCTCGGCATCTTCAGCGCCGGCCCGCAGGCCGCAACCGCCGCGACGCAGCCGACCGACATGGAGCTGCAGGGCTTCTGGAGCGTGCTCAAGAAGATCGGACAGGGCGTCCAGACCGGCCTCAACGTCGGCCACAACCTCGGCATCTTCAGCACCGGTCCGCAAGCGGCACCCGCAGCGGCGCAGCCGACCGACATGGAGCTGCAGGGCTTCTGGAGCGTGCTCAAGAAGATCGGTCAGGGCGTCCAGACCGGCCTCGACGTCGGCCACAACCTCGGCATCTTCAGCGCTGGCCAGCCGGGCCAGCAGACGGCGGCCGCGCAGCCCACCGACATGGAGCTGCAGAGCTTCTGGAGCGTGCTCAAGAAGATCGGTCAGGGCGTCCAGACCGGCCTCAACGTCGGCCACGACCTCGGCATCTTCAGCGCCGGCCAGCCGGGCCAGCAGGCGGCGGCCGCGCAGCCGACCGACATGGAGCTGCAGGGCTTCTGGAGCGTGCTCAAGAAGATCGGACAGGGCGCGCAGACCGGCCTCAACATCGGGCACACGCTCGGCATCTTCAGCACCGGCCAGCCCGCAGGCACGATGCACTAGGACGGCGGATCTGAAGCAGCGACCCGCGCCATTCGCAACGCGGGTCCAAGCAAGCAAGGCGGTGGGCGCACGAACAGTCCGCCCACCGCCGACCTGACATGGAGGGAGCGACGCATGGCGGATCCGAACTCAGAGCAGGAATTCATCGTGCAAGGCGAGCCGGTCAAGTCCGGCCAGCTTGCTGATCATTTGAGCCGCGAGCCCGGCGTGAAACGCGTCGGTCAGGTCGCGCCCGACGTCGTCATCCTGTCGATGACGAAGAGCCAGGCCGACCGCCTCCGATCGACTTTCAGCACGATCGTGGTGGAGCCGAATGCTCCGCTGAAACCCTTTGGCGCCGGCTGACTTCGGCCGCGCCCCCCGACGATGTCACGAGCGAGGATGAAGGAGCCCGCAAATGGCCGCACGAAGCAAACCTGAAATCTCGGATCCGAAGGATGCGGCCGGCACGGCCGTCAACGGCACCGGAGCACAACCCCGAGCGGCGCAGCCGTCAGCCGAGGCCGCTGCCGCACCGCAGGCCGCAGCACGGGTGACCGCCGCATCAGCCCCAGCCGCACAAGGGACCAGCCGCAGCGACGGCGGCACGGCGCCGCCGGCAGCGGACCAACCCGTCGCAACGATCTCGCAGCGACGGGCGCAGTACATCCTGGCCCCGCGCCAGCAGACGGGGCTTGCGACCTTCAGCGCCGACTTCATCGTCCAGCAACTGACAAACACTCCGGACATCGACGTGGTGAAGACCATCCAGCCGCCGCGCCTGCTCGGATTCCAGAGCGCCGACCCGGGGCAAGCCCCGCTCGGCCCGATGGTGCTGGCCCGCATGGCGCCCGACAAGGCCGAATTGCTGAAGGCCCAGGCCGGCGCACGGCTCGCGGTCGAGCGCGATGCGCCGCTCACCTACATGCTCGATCCGACCGTCCCGCAGGTGCCGGCGCCGCACCAGCTTCCCAATCCCGGCGTTCTCATTCCCTTGGCCGACGGGTTCTCGACGACGATCGAAGTGGTCGGCGAGAGCGGCCCGCTGCCGGAGGTGGAAGTGTACGTGTTCGGCAGCGTATGGCCGGTTCAGGGCGTCACCGACGCCAGCGGCCGCGTCACGCTCAAGATTCAGGGCGAGACGCCCGACACCATCCGCTCGATCCTGATCAAGCCGCGGGTCGATTACTGGACCTTCTGGCTCGATCGTCCGCAACTGACCCCCGACAGCGTGAACCGCATCGCCGCGAAGACGCTGGGCGCCTACCTGCGCGGCTTTCCCGGGCAGCAATTGCTGGGATGGGGCCAGCGCGCGATGGGCCTCGACCGCGTTCCCCTCGCCTACAATGGCGCAGGCGTGAAGATCGCGGTGATCGATTCCGGCGCAGCACCAACCCATCGCAATCTGCACGGCGTCACGATCGGCAAGAGCATCGTCGGCAATGATCCCGCGAGCTGGACCATCGATACGATTGGCCACGGCTCGCATTGCGCCGGGATCATCGCCGGCGGGCCTGTCGGCAGCGGCGGAGGCATTCGCGGCTTCGCTCCGGCGGCCGAAATCCATGTCTGCCGGATCTTCCCGGGGGGCCGGTTCAGCGATCTCGTCTCGGCGCTCGACTACTGCATGGAGAACGGCATCGACGTCGCCAACATGAGCCTGGGCGGCGGCGAGCCGTCGCAGATCATCGAGGAGCGGATCCTGCGGGCCAAACAGATGGGCCTCGCCTGTATCGTCGCCGCGGGAAATTCGTCGGGGCCGGTCCAGTTTCCCGGCTCGACGCCGCATTGCCTGTCGGTCGCCGCGATGGGCAAATGGGGCGAGTTTCCCGAGGACAGCTTCCACGCCCAGCAGGCGCTGGACGGCTTCCGCAGCAGCGACGGATATTTTCCGGCCAAGTTCAGTTGCTTCGGGCCGGAGATCGACGTCTGCGCGCCGGGCGTCGGCATCGTGTCCTCGCTGCCGGCCGATGGCTTCGGCGCCTGGGACGGCACCTCGATGGCGACGCCGCACGTCACCGGTCTCGCCGCGCTCGTGCTGGCGCATCATCCCGACTTCAAGGGCCAGTTCGCGACGCGCGACGCGCGGCGTGTCGAGCGGCTGTTCCAGATCCTGAAGGAGACATCGACGCCGCTGCAATTCGGCGATCCCAATCGTGCAGGAGCCGGGCTGCCGAATGCGATGCGCGCCCTCGGCCTGGAGGCGAGCGTGGCCTCCGCGCCCGCGGCCGATCCCTCGCTCGACGTGCTCCGTCGCCTGTTGGGACTGGCGCGCGGCGCGCCGAACGGCGCGATGTCTCCGACGCTGGCGCCGCAGGCGCCGAATGGCAAGCTCAACGGATCCGGTTCGGTTGCCCGGGGCCCGGCAACGACCACCGGCGAGTGGTCCAGCCCGGCGGTCGGTGATCCCAGTCCGGCGCAGATCCGCGACATCATGCACAAGGTCGGCTTGCTGTAGATTGCCGGCCCAGCCACAGCGACGAAGCGGCGTCGTTGCACGACGGGCAGTTTGCGCATGAGCGTCATGCGCGAATTGCCCGTCGTGTTAGTTCGTCGCACGTTTGGCACTTGCGCCGTCGGGCAAATCAGGCGCAGATTTCCGCGCGTCCCGCCTCGCAGCAAGAGGGGCGTATCGCGGTCGTCACGAACGCTGAGTGTGGGATGCGATGGGCGTGTCGGATTGCGCGTGGGGCTTGCCTCGCGCGGACGAACAATTCCGATGCGCACGGTCAAGTCGCGCGGTCCTGGCATCCCGACGCTGATGCCAAGTTTGTTGTGGTGTTCTGCATCACTCGGACGACGGTGGCCAGAAAGCCCGGCGCACCGGGGAGAACGCGAAGCAGCCGTTCAACCATCGCGCAGGGAAGGCCGGGTGTTCCGGCTCGTACCTGTGGTTCCTGCCGCCTGCATTTTTTCCGCAGGCGGGCCATGGGTGCGGCCAGCATCCGGCCTTCCCTGCGCCTCTTCGTTATCGGAGGCAGGACTAATGCAAAGCTCGGGTGTAGACGCACCGCGGGAACGCAGCACTTTGTATCAACCGCTCTCGGCTCTTTGAAAAGTAAAAACCGCCAACCCCAAGCTCGTCATGGCCGGGCTTGTCCCGGCCATGACGTGGAGAGAGCGAGCCATCAACTTAGACCGCGCCCCGCTGCAGCAGCGAGCGCGCTCTACCGCCCCTTCTCCGCCCGGCTCAGCAGGAACACGCCCTGCTCGCCGAACATGTTCCAGAACCACCAGGGCATCGCGACGCGCAAGGGACGGCCGTAACTATCAAGCGCGACGGCGCGCTCCATCTTGACGCCGATCTCATCGCAGAGCTGCACGAAGTCCTTGATGGTGCAGAAATGGATGTTCGGCGTGTCGTACCAGGTGAAGGGCAGATTGTCGGTTCGCGGCATGTGGCCGCCGACGAGCAGTTGCAGGCGCAGCCGCCAGAAGCCGAAATTCGGAAAGGTGACGATGGCGCGACGGCCGATGCGCAGCAGATTCTCCAGCACGACCTTGGGCTGCCGCGTCGCCTGCAAGGTCTGCGACAGGATCACATAGTCGAACGCATCGTCGGGATAGTCGACGAGATCGGTGTCGGCGTCGCCCTGCACCACCGCGAGCCCCTTGGCGACGCAATGATTGACGCCCTCGCGCGACAGCTCGATGCCGCGGCCGTCGATGCCGCGGCTCTCCAGCAGTTGCAGGAGATCGCCGTCGCCGCAGCCGATGTCGAGCACCTTGGAGTCGCGCTCGACCATGCCGGCGACCAGCAGATGATCCGGCCGATAGGCCAGCACCTCGCCGCCGGAAAAGCCGTTCAGCGGCAACACGCCCTGCATGCTCATGGCTCAGCCTCCGTTCGCGGCGTTGAGGCCGCGCGCCTTGCCGGCGGAATCGAGAAAGGCGCTGGCGATCTCGAAGAACTCGGGGACGTCGAGCAGGAACGCGTCGTGCCCCTTGTCGGTCTCGATCTCCGCGAACGACACCCGCGCGCTGGAGGCATTGAGCGCATGCACCAGCGCCCGCGATTCCGCGGTCGGAAACAGCCAGTCGCTGGTGAAGGACACCACGCAGAAGCGGGTCTGGATGCCGCGGAACGCCGCCGCCAGCACGCCGTCATGATCGGCGGCGATGTCGAAATAGTCCATCGCCCGCGTCAGATAGAGATAGGAGTTGGCGTCGAAGCGCTCGACGAAGGACGAGCCCTGATAGCGCAGATAGCTCTCGACCTGGAAATCGGCGTCGAACGAGAACGTCGGCAGTTCGCGGTCCTGCATGCGGCGGCCGAACTTGCGATGCAGGGCGGCATCCGACAGATAAGTGATATGCGCGGCCATCCGTGCCACCGCGAGGCCGCGATGCGGATGAGTGCCCTTGTCGCCGTAGCGGCCGTGGTCCCAGTCGGGATCGGCCATCACGGCCTGGCGGCCGAGCTCGTGGAAGGCGATGTTCTGCGCCGAGTGCCGGGTGGCGCAGGCGATCGCGAGATTCGCGAACACGCGGGTGGGATAGGCCACCGTCCATTGCAGCGCCTGCATGCCGCCCATCGAGCCGCCGACCACGGCGAACAACGTGTCGATGCCGAGATGATCGATCAGCATCGCCTGCGCGCGCACCATGTCGGGGATGGTGATGATCGGGAAATCGAGGCCCCAGACCTTGCCGGTGGCGGGATTCAGCGAGGCCGGGCCGGTCGAGCCCATGCAGCCGCCGATCACGTTCGAGCAGATGATGAAATAACGGCTCGGGTCGAGCGGGCGGCCGGGGCCGACCAGCGTCTCCCACCAGCCGGGCTTGCCAGTGACGGGATGGCGGTTGGCGACGTGCTGGTCGCCGGTCAGGGCGTGACAGACCAGGACCGCGTTCGATCTGTCGGCGTTGAGCTCGCCATAGGTCTGGTAGGCGATCTGGAACGGCGACAGGTCGACGCCGCAATCGAGCCTGAGCGGCTTGTCGGCGCCGAACTGCGCGACCAGCGAGCTCGGATGATCGACCTCGTGCGAGCGCTCTTCGGGCGCAATCGTGCGCAGCGCGGAGGTGGGTTTCGGCGTCAGGCCTGTCATGTCTCTCACCCCGGCCATCCGGCAAGGGCTCCCGAACCACGTGACATATCAGGCCATGAAAAACCCGGCCTGAACTGGGGTTCGGCCGGGATCGATAACGTCCCCGGCCTGTTTAGCGAGTTTTTTAACGTGGCTGCAAGCCGGCCGGCTCAAATGACCACGGAACAGGCAGAAACTAGTCCCGCGGGCGCCCCGCGTCAAGGCAAGCTGGGGTTGACCGCCGATCGGGCGCCCCACGGCTGCAAACCAGCCAAGCCTAGACGGCACAAGGTAAACTTGCTGTTGCGCGCGTCTCCCGCATCGGAGAGAACGACATCCGTTCCAGTCGGCCGCACGTTAACCGGTGGCCTGCGAAGAGTGACCAGCCCATGTCCAACCCACCGCCTGCCCCGCCTTCGCTTGCCGATTTGCGCAAGGAGATCGACGCGATCGACGAGCAGGTCCATCAGCTCCTGATGAACAGGGCCGACATCATCGACCGGCTGATCAAGGTCAAGAAGACCCAGGAGGTCGGCTCGGCATTCCGGCCGGCGCGAGAGGCCGACATGATGCGGCGCCTGGTGCAGCGCCATCGCGGCATCCTGCCGCTCGACACCGTCGAGGGCATCTGGCGCGTGATCGTCTCGACGTTCACTTACGTGCAGGCGCCGTTCTCGGTTCACGCCGACGTGTCGGTCGGCGAATCCGCGATGCGCGATTCCGCCAGGTTCCATTTCGGCTTCGTGGTGCCTTATGTCGCCCATTTCAGCGCCCAGGCCGCCGTCGAAGCCGTGGCGCGCTCGAAGGGCGATCTTGCGCTGGTGTCGACGACATCGGGGCATACGCCGTGGTGGATCACGCTCGAGCCCGTGGGCGCGCCGAAGATCATCGCCCGGATGCCGTTCATCGAGCGTGCCGACCATCCGGCGGCGCTGCCGGTGTTCGCGGTGTCGCGGGTCGCCGACGACGCGCTCGTGCTGGAGGTCGAGACCTGGAGCATCCGCGTCTCCGGCTGGAATGCGCAGGTGTCGCGCGCGCTGTCGCCGCTGGCCGACGTGGTCGCAGTGCCCGATACCGCCTTCGACGGCGCCGCGCTGCTGGTGTCGATCGAGGCGCCGTCGAACCTCGACAAGATCAAGGCTGCCCTGATCGCGGCGGGCGCCTCGGTCCGCTCGACGGCCCTCGTCGGCGGCCATGCGAAACGCTATACGGTTCCGAGCTGAGACGCCTCGCGCCAGTGATGATTTTCCGGAGTTGATGATGAACCGCCCCGTGCCGAACCCCGGCATCCTCGACATCGCGCCCTACACGCCGGGCAAGAGTCCCAAGCCGGAGCCTGGCCGCAAGGTTTTCAAGCTGTCGGCTAATGAGACCCCGTTTGGTCCCTCGCCGAGGGCGATCGAGGCGTTCAAGAGCGCGGCCACGCATCTGGAAGATTATCCGGAAGGGACTTCCCGGGTGCTGCGCGAGGCGATCGGCCGCACCTACGGCCTCGATCCCGACCGCATCGTCTGCGGCGCCGGCTCCGACGAGATCCTCAATCTGCTGGCACACACCTTTCTCGGCCAAGGCGACGAGGCGATCTCCACCGCGCACGGCTTCCTGGTCTATCCGATCGCGACCATGGCCTGCGGCGCCAGGAACGTGGTTGCCGCGGAGACGGAGTATCGCACCGATGTCGACGCCATCCTTGCCGCGGTGACGCCGCGCACCAAGCTGGTCTGGCTCGCCAACCCGAACAACCCGACCGGCACCTACATCCCGTTCGACGAGGTCAAGCGGCTGCGTGCCGGCCTGCCGTCGCATGTCCTGCTGGTGCTCGACGCCGCCTATGCCGACTACGTTTCGCGCAATGACTACGAGTTCGGGCTCGAGCTGGTGGCGACGACCGAGAACACGGTCGTCACTCATACCTTTTCCAAGATCCACGGCCTCGCGGCGCTCCGTGTCGGCTGGATGTTCGGCCCGGCGCACATCGTCGATGCGATCAACCGAATCCGTGGGCCGTTCAACGTCTCCTCGCCGGCGATGCTCGCCGCGGTCGCCGCGATCGAGGACACCGCGCATCAGCAGATGTCGAAGACGCACACGGAAACGTGGCGCAACTGGCTGACCGAGGAGATCGGCAAGCTCGGGCTGAAGGTGACGCCGAGCGTCACCAATTTCATCCTGATCCACTTCCCGACCGACAAGGGCAAGACCGCGGTCGAGGCCGACGCATTCCTGACCCGGCGCGGCCTCGTGCTGCGCGCGCTCGCCAACTACAAGCTGCCGAACGCGCTGCGCATGACGATCGGCACCGAGGAAGCCAATCGTCTGTTCGTGGAGGCTCTCAGCGAATTCATGAGGGCGAAATGAGCGTCGCGGGGCGGTTCGAACGCATCGCGCTGATCGGCTTCGGCCTGATCGGCGGCTCGATCGCGCGGGCGGCGCGGCTGCAGGGCGTGGCCGGCGAGATCGTCACCACCGCGCGCTCGGAAAAGACGCGCGCGCGCGTCGCCGAACTCGGCCTCGTCGACCGCGTCGTGGCGAGTAATGCGGAGGCGGTCAAGGATGCCGACCTCGTCATCCTCTGCATTCCCGTCGGCGCGTGCGGTCCGGTCGCGGCCGAGATCGCGCCGCACCTGAAGCCCGGAGCCATCGTCTCCGACGTCGGCTCCGTGAAGGGCGCCATCGTTCGCGACATGGCGCCGCATCTGCCAGCGCATGTTCATTTCGTGCCGGCGCATCCGGTCGCCGGCACCGAGAATTCGGGACCGGATTCTGGTTTCGCCGAGCTGTTCATCAACCGCTGGTGCATCCTGACGCCACCCGACGGTGTGGATGCCGACGCGATCGATCGTCTCCGCGCGTTCTGGGCGGCGCTCGGCGCCAAGGTCGAGATCATGACGCCGGATCACCACGACCGCGTGCTCGCGATCACCAGCCATCTGCCGCATCTGATCGCCTACACCATCGTCGGCACCGCCGACGAGCTGGCGCAGGTCACGGAGTCCGAGGTGATCAAGTTCTCGGCCGGCGGCTTTCGCGATTTCACCCGCATCGCCGCCTCCGACCCGACGATGTGGCGCGACATCTTCCTGAGCAACAAGGATGCGGTGCTCGACATGCTCGGCACCTTCACCGAGGACCTCTCCAAGCTGACGCGGGCGATCCGCCGCGGCGACGGCGATGCGCTGTTCGATCACTTCACCCGCACCCGTGCGATCCGCCGCGGCATCGTCGATATCGGCCAGGATTCGGCGGCGCCGGACTTCGGCCGGCCGCTGCCGCAGTTGAAGAAGAGCTGAGGTCAGAACAGCGGCGGGACGCGGGCGACCTTGAACGGACCGAGCACGACGACGCCATCGGAGAAGCGCAACGGGAAGGTCCGCGCCTTGCGCCCTTCGAGGGTGGCCTCCTTGCCGAGCGCATTGATACCGAGCGCGACGCCGACATTGGCGTTCTGCTTGACGACCTTGCCGAGGCCGGGAATGGCGCGGTCGAGCGCACCGAGCAGGTTGTTGACGTCCTGCGACTTCACACCCGGCGCTACGCGATCGAGCGTCCCCTGCGGCACGCCGTTTTCGAGCATCTTGTCGAGACCGAGCGCCGGAATGACCTTTTCGATCCCGGCCACCGTCATTTGCACTTCGCCATCAATGCCGCCATTGGCGGTCAGGCTGAGCGTGCCCGACGCAACGGCCAGCAGCTCGCCCTGCTGGATGCGCGACTGGACGATCTCGACATGACCGCCCGCCGCCTGGATCTCGCGAAACCGCTCCGGCCAGGGTTTGGGCCGGAAGTCCTTGAGACCCGTGACGCGGGCCTGGATGTCGGTATTGAACGGTTCGGCAAGCAGAGGATGGCTGCCTTGGATGCTGCCGCTTTCGATCTGCAGCGCAGTCTCCAGCACCGGATGGTCGGACGGCGTGCCGTCGGCGAAGCGGCCGTGCAACTCGACGTGATCGGCGCGCGCGGCGGGCACGGCTGTCCCGCCCTCGATGCGGTCGATGGTCGGTTGTTCGAACACGAGGTCGGCGCGCTGCGGCAACCCCGGCAGACCGCGGACGCTGGCCTCACCGACGCGCCAGTTCACGGAGAACGAGGCGGGTCCGCGACCGTCGGCGATCATAGCGGGTCCCTTGAACTCCGCGATGAGCCGCTTCGGGTCCCACACCTGGGCGACGACGAGGATCTCGTCGAGCCTGGCATTCATCAAAGGCGTGCCCGCGGCCTGCGAGAACAGGGCCACGCTCGGATCCGTGCAGCGAACCTCGAGCCGGAACGGGAAGCCGGCGACCGAGCGCTTCGCGCAGTCATAGACGCGTCCCGATTTTGCTTCGCGCGCACGCCAAGCGTCGGCCTGGACATCCACTTGCGAAGCGGCGAAGAACCAGAATGCGCTCCACGCAACAGCGGCGATCAGGAGCAGAACGGGAGCTATGAAGAGCCCCCAACGAGAGCGCCTGCGGCGCGCTTGCGGCAAACGAGACATGCAGGACACCCTTTGGGCAGCAATTTTGGCAATTCGGCGATCACGGATTGTGTATCTAAATTAACAATTCGCGAGCATCACACTTAGGCTTCCGCATTGATGTCCGCAATGACCCTCTCCGAACGCGACCTTCCCCACGGCGATCTCTGGGTCTTCGGCTACGGCTCGCTGATGTGGCGGCCCGGATTCGCTTTTCTCGAGCAGGTGCCGGCGCGGCTGATCGGCGAGCATCGCGCGCTCTGTGTGTATTCGTTCGTCCACCGCGGAACGCCGGAGAAGCCGGGCCTCGTGCTCGGTCTCGATCGCGGCGGCGCGTGTCGCGGCATTGCGTTCCGGGTGGCAGCAGACAAGCGCGACGAGACCATCGCCTATTTGCGGGCGCGTGAGCAGGTAACCTCGGTATATCGCGAAGTGACGCGCTCGGTTTGGCTTGAAAACGACGCGCGCGAGCGGGTGAGCGCGCTGGTCTACGTGGTCGATCGCGGCCACGTGCAATATGCAGGCCGGCTGTCGCCACAGGAGCAGTTGCGCCATGTGCGCCAGGGTCACGGCCAGTCCGGCGCCAATCGCGACTACGTGATCTCGACCGTGAAGGCGATCGAGGCGCAGGGCTTTCGCGACGCGCAGTTGCATCGGCTGGCGACGATGCTGCACGATGACGGCCACTCGCTGCATCCTGCGCCAAGCAAGACATAGCCCTCAAGCCTTCACCGGCGCCGGCACCCGGCCAAACAACTGCGCCTGTTCCGCCTGCCCCGCGGCGACGAGCCGGCCGGTCGCCTCTTCGATGACGCTCTGAATCCGCGCCATGAACTCATCGCGCGGCAGGCCAGGCGGCAGCGGATCGAGAAACTCCACGACGAGCGTGCCCGGATAGCGCAGAAATGTGCGGCGTGGCCAAAACAGACCCGAATTCAGGGCCACCGGCAGGCAGGGTACGCCGCAATCCGTGTAGATCAGGCCGACGCCGCCCTTGTAGTCCGGCGGTGCGCCCGCCGGACGCCGGGTGCCTTCCGGGAAGATCACAAACTGACGGCCGTGCTTCACCTCCTCTGCCGCCCGCCGCATCACCTGCTTCAACGCGCGGGCGCCGGAGCTGCGGTCGATCGCGATCATGTCCGCCTTGACGAGATACTGTCCGAACAAGGGAATCCGCAGCAGCTCGCGCTTGAGAACGAAGAACGGCGCATCGAAGAAATGCAGCAGCGAGATCGTCTCCCACATCGACTGATGCTTGGCGGCGACGATCAGCGGCCCCTTCGGGATCTTCTCGACGCCGCGATATTCGACGCGGATGTTGCAGACGACGCGCATCAACAAGATGTTGCTCTGCGCCCACCAGTTGGCGACGCGCAGCAGCGCCTTGCGGGGCATAGCCAGGGTCGGCAACGCGATCAACGCCCAGAGCACGAAGTTCGGGTAGAACAGGATGTTGAACAGCAGCGAACGCAGGAAGATCGAGACCATCAGAAACCCAGTTCAATTGGCTTGCGCCGTCGTCGGTCGGCGCGACACCGAGCCGGTTGGCGGATCGAACTCGGGCGCGAGATCGAGGCCGAGATCGGCCAGCCGCAGCCGCATCTCGGCGGCGACATATTTGGCATATTCGGACAGCAGAAGTCGCACCGTCGGCGCGCTGGTCCACCACGGCTCGTCGCGCCATTTCTCGCCGACGACCGCATAGGGAATGAGATCCATGCTCGGCATCGCATGCGACAGTTCGACGATGGCCCGCGGCATGTGATAGTTCGACGTCACGACGATCAGCGACTTGAAGCCGCGCTCGCTCGCCCATCGCCGCGTCTGCGCGGCGTTGCTGCGGGTATTGATCGCCGAATAATCCAGATCGACGCAGCAGTTGATGAATGATCGCGCCTCGGGCAGCGACCGGGTGATGTCGCTGGCCTCGTTGGTCGGGTGCACACCGGAGATCAGCAGCCGCCGGCCATAGCCTCCCGCCAGGAGTTCCACCGCGTCCGATACGCGTGACGAGCCGCCGGTCAGGACCACGATTCCGTCCGCCTTGCGCTCGGGCTGGATCTCGGCGCCCCGCAATTGCGAGAGGAAGCCGACGAAGCCGACCGCCGCGACGAAGAAGCCGACCCCGAGCGTCGCCACGGCGCCCGCGAGCGTCCGCCACACCGCCACGGTGAGCGGCAGCTTTCGCCTGCTATGGTCAGTCTCCGGCTCCATGCAACGCCTGGCTTGTCCTTGCCTGCCTGCGCGCGGCGCCATGCCGTCGCGCGATCCCGTCGTTCAAGTCCGGGAACGCAGGCAGGTTTCGCCGGCCTCCCGATCACGTTCGCTCGCCGCCGATCCTGGCGCGCGACCTCCGCCGTGTTCGTGACCCAGCTCACCCCGTCCTGCCTCACCCCGGCGCAGACGATTTTAGGCGGTTTTCGGGCCAAGTGAAATCCGCAACGAGACGGCTGGGGATAGAAGCCGCCATCAGTCGATGCTCGCCAGGGTCGTGAACAGGGTCCGGCGTGCGGCCCAGCCGGTCACCGCGGCGATCACCACGGCCTGCAGCGCGATCGCGACATAGCCGAGCGGGCGCAGCGAGAATGTCCCCAGCAACGCCGCGAACTGATCGCCGACGGGAGTGCCGGAGAACCAGTTGGCGATCGACTCCGAGAACCCGAATCCGAGCATCGCAAGGCCGCCACCGATCACGCCCCCCTCCAGTCCGAGCTGCAGAAAATGCCGCAGGAAGTGATTGGCGATGTAGCGGTCGCCGGCGCCGACGAAATGCAGCACCTCGACGATCGGCCGGTTCGCGGCCATCGCGCCGCGGGTCGCGAACGACACCGAGATGATGGTGGCCGCGATCACCAGCACCAGAATGCCGAAGCCTGCGAAAAGCGTCGCGCCTGTCATCGAGCGCATGCGCTCGATCCAGGCGCGGTGGTCGTCCACGCTGGCGGTCGGCGCAACCTGGGTCACGCGGCTGCGCAGCGCGTTGAGATCGAAGCTGGTGCCGGGCTGGACGCGCGCGATGATGACGCGCGGCACCGGAAGCTCGTCGAACGACAGGCCGCTGCCGAGCCACGGCTCCAGCAGCTTGCTGGATTCCTCCTTGGTGAACGGCCGGACCTCGACGATTCCGGACTGCGCCCGCATCGCCTCCGTCACCAGGGCAATGTCGCGCTCGATGTCCCGGCCGGTCTTGGGGCGAACCTGGACGGTGATCTCGCTCGAAACCTCCGACTGCCACTCGGCCGCGGACTCGCTGACCAGCAGCACGCCGCCGGTCGTGATCGAGGCCAGGAAGGTCATGATCGCCACCACGGCGACCAGCGCGCGGCCGGCGATCGAGGCGCGCGGCACGATCGGCGACACGATGCGGGCCTGCGCCGGCAGTTGCGGGCGGTCGTCGCCGAGATCGACCAGGAGGCCGCGATCGTCTACGCTACTCATAGATGTGCAATCGTCCCTGATGCAGCACCAGCCGGCGGGCCTCGTATTGGTCCATCAGCGTGATGTCATGGGTTGCGATGATGACCGCCGTCCCCGAGCGGTTCAATTCGATGAACAGCCGCAGCAGGCGGCGCCCGAGCGTCGGATCGACGTTGCCGGTCGGCTCGTCCGCGAGCAGCAGTTGCGGCCGCGAGATCACGGCGCGCGCGATCGCCGCGCGCTGCTTCTCACCACCCGACAGGATCGGCGGCAGCGCGTCCATGCGCTCGCCAAGGCCGACCCATTTCAGGAGGTCGATGACCTCCTTGCGGTAGCTCGATTCATCCCGCCCCATGACGCGAAACGGCAGCGCCACGTTCTCATAGGTCGTCATGTGGTCGAGCAGCCGGAAGTCCTGCAGCACGATGCCGATGCGCTTGCGCAGATCGGCGATCTCCTCCTTGCTGAGCAGCGAGATGTCGTAGCCGAACAGATTGACCAGGCCGCGGGTCGGCCGCAGCGATAGAAACAACAGCTTGAGCAGCGAGGTCTTGCCCGCGCCCGACGGGCCGGTGAGGAACTGGAAGGAATGGGCCGGAATCTGGAAACTGAGGTCGCGGAGGATCTCCGGCCCCAATCCATAGCGCAGCCCAACATTTTCGAACCGAACCAAAGCGTCAGCTCCGTTCGACCGCGTGCGCGGCAGACCCGCACGCTCCAAGCTCAGCGGTACGATGGCCCGATTGAGCGCCCGTTATGGTTTCCGGTTCGTTAACGGTCGCCGTGTACCATTCGCGCGATTGAGTTCCGAAGTTCGTCGACATGGCGGTCCTTGTAGCACGAACTGTCGGAAACAAAGCGGCAATGGCCGTTGGAGAACAGGCGCGATGTTCATCGTTTGCCCTCATTGTACGACATCTTATGCCATCGACGTGGCAACCCTGGGTATGGCTGGACGCAGCGTACGCTGTTCCCGTTGCAAGGAGGTCTGGCTGGCGCGACCGGAGGATGCGGTCGAGGCGCCCGCCCCCATGCCTGCCATGGCGGAGGCCGGCGCGGCGGCCGCGCCCCGTGACGCGGCCGACGAGTGGGAAGCCCTCGCGCGCCAGGAAGACGACGACGAACGGACGCCCGATGTGGAAAGTCCGCCACTGGCTGCCGGCTGGCCCGAGGATGCCCTCGCCGAGCCCGACGACGACACGGCCGATGCCGAGCAGCCGTTGCAGAGCGGGGCTTCGCGCCTCGCCGGTCTCCGCAAGCTCATCAGGCGCCCGACGTTGCCGGATTTCCCAGGCAACAAGGTGTTGAACCTGCCGGTGCTGACGGCCGCCATGGCGGCGCTCACAATTGCGCTGGTGGTGTGGCGCGCCGACGTCGTCAGGCTGCTGCCGCAGACGGCCTCGTTCTACAAGCTGGTCGGGCTCGAGGTGAACCTGCGCGGCCTGACCTTCAAGGACCTGAAGGTGGCGACCGAAACCGTCGACGGCAAGCCGGTGCTGGTGATCGAGGGGACGATCGTCAGCCTGACGAAGAAATCGGTCGACCTGCCGCGGCTGCGCTTCAGCGTCCGTGACGCGCAGGGCACCGAGATCTACGCCTGGAACACGCTGCTCGAGCAGACCGCGCTCAAGCCCGGCGAGCGCACGACGTTCAAGTCGCGGCTCGCCTCGCCCCCTCCCGAAGGCCGCAATATCGATATACGGTTCTTCAACCGGCGCGATCTCGCCGCCGGCAGTGCATGATGGTTCCGGTCTCGTGGGTCGCCCGCGGGGCCCACGAGACGGAGACGAAACGACATGTCGCGCGTGCTGATCGCCGACGACGAAGATTCGATGCGGACCTTGGTCGCGCGCGCCATTGCCATGGATGGACATGAGATCGTGACGGCGCAGGACGGTGCCGAGGCGCTCGACATCCTGACGCGCGAGGCCGGCGCCTTCGACCTGCTGCTGACCGACATCCAAATGCCCATCATGGACGGCATCGCGCTGGCGCTGTCGGCAGCACGCGATTTTCCCGACCTGACCATCCTGCTGATGACCGGCTTTGCCCATCAGCGCGAGCGGGCGTCGAATCTCAGCGCGATCGCTCACGACGTCATCACCAAGCCGTTCTCGATCGCCGACATCCGCACCGCGGTCGCCGACGCGCTGGCGTCAAAGGCTGCGAAGGCGTAGGGCGCCAACGATGATCCTCGACGTTGCTGCAGTCCGCGCTGTCATCCCTGCAAACGCAGGGATCCATAGCCACCGCCGCCGTTGAGGGACAAGACTGGTCCCACATCTCGCGCCATCACATCTCCCTGGGGGTATGGGTCCCGGGTCGGCGCCACGCCGTCGCTTCGCGCCATCGCGGCTTGCCCGGGACGACAGCGATGGGTGCGATGGAGCGCGGACGTGCCTGATGGGCTCGCGCCTGCGTAAAGGTCGCTGAAGGAACTGATCCTCTCTCCTCCGTCATTGCGAGCGCAGCGAAGCAATCCAGAATCCCTCTGCGGAGACCATCTGGATTGCTTCGCTGCGCTCGCAATGAGGCTGGGGCGGCCGTCGGACGCCCCGCTCAGCTTCACGCGCTGAGCGCGCGCATCTCGGCATAGAGATCGGATTTGCCCTCGAAACCGATGCCGGGGAGGTCGGGCATCGTGATGTGGCCGTCGGTCACCTTCACGCCGTCGGGGAAGCCACCATAGGGCTGGAACAGGTCGGGATAGCTCTCATTGCCGCCGAGGCCGAGGCCGGCGGCAATGTTGAGGGACATCTGGTGACCGCCATGCGGGATGCAGCGCGACGGCGACCAGCCATAGGTCCTGAGCACGTCGAGCGTGCGCAGATACTCGCACAGGCCGTAGGACAGCGCGCAGTCGAACTGCAACCAGTCGCGATCGGGGCGCATGCCGCCGTAGCGGATGAGGTTGCGCGCGTCCTGGTGGCTGAACAGGTTCTCGCCGGTCGCCATCGGGCCGGGATAGAAATCGGCCAGCGTCGCCTGCAGGTGATAGTCGAGCGGATCGCCCGCCTCCTCGTACCAGAACAGCGGATAGTCGCGCAGCATCTTGGCGTAGGCGATCGCAGTCTCCAGGTCGAAGCGGCCATTGGCGTCGACCGCGAGCTGATTGTTGGGGCCGATCTCCGCGAGCACGGCCTCGATGCGCTGGCGGTCCTCGTCGATCGGCGCGCCGCCGATCTTCATCTTCACGACAGTGTAGCCACGCTCGAGATAGCCGCGCATCTCGCGGCGGAGCGCCGAGAGATCCTTTCCCGGATAGTAGTAGCCGCCGGCAGCGTAGACGAAGACGCGCGGTTCGGCCTTGCGGCCGTGCCGCTCCGCGAGCAGGCGGAACAGCGGCTTGTCCGCGATCTTGGCGACCGCATCCCAGATCGCCATGTCCAACGTTCCGACCGCGACCGAACGCTCGCCGTGGCCGCCCGGCTTCTCGTTGATCATCATCGCCGCCCAGGCCTTGTCGGGATCGAGGTTGTCCTTGGTGGCATCGAGCAACGATGTGGGATCAGCTTCCAGAAGTCGCGTGCGAAAACGCTCGCGGATCAGGCCGCCCTGCCCGTAGCGGCCGTTGGAGTTGAAGCCGTAGCCGACCACGGGCCGGCCATTGCGCTCGACATTGGTGATGACCGCGACCAGGCTCGACGTCATCTTGGTGAAGTCGATATAGGCATTGCGGATCGGCGACGAGATCGGCTTCGTCACCTCGCGGACGTCGACGATACGAACGGTCATGGTCATTCTCCTGGTCGGGGTCGCACGCGCCGTTTCAGAGCGAGGCGCCTGCGCAGATGGTGATGGTCTGGCCGGTGATGGCGCCCGCTTCCGGCAACAGCAGGAAGGCGGTGAGCGCAGCCACCTCGACCGGATCGACGTAGCGCCCCATCGGCGGCAGCACCGGGGCGATGCCGGCGCGGCTGGGATCGCGCAGAAACGGCGTGTCGGTCGCAGCCGGTGCGACGACGTTGACGGTGATCAGTCGCGGCGCCAGCTCGATCGCCCAGGAGCGCGCGAGGCCGGTGAGTGCCGCCTTGGTCGCGGCGTATTGGCTGCGGCCGGCCGCGCCATTGGCGGTGCGGCTGCCGATCAGCACGATGCGCCCGCCTTCGCGCAGGCGCGGCGCCAGCGCATTGGCCAGCGCCTCCGCGGCGCCGACATGGACGCGCCACATCCCTTCGCTGCTCTCGGCCTGCAACTCGCCGAGACGGCCGACACGCATGTAGCCGGCGGCGTGGACCAGCGCGGTCACGGCGCCGACGTCAGCAAGGCGCGCGATCAGCGTCTGCGGTTCGGCGAGATCGGCCTCGAAGCCACCGAAGTGTTCGTGCGACAGCACCGAGGCCGCGCGGTCGATGCCGGTCACGCGCCAGCCGTCCGCCAGCAGACGCTCGGCGATGGCGCGGCCGATGCCCGAGCTGGTTCCGGTCACCACCGCATGGCGAAGGCCCGAGCTGCTGTCGTGGTCCTGTGCCGTCATCCCTTGTACGCAGCCGCCTCGGCCCTGACCTTCACCGCATCGAAATTGTTGATCTTGTCGATCAGCTCATTGGTGTAGAGCGCAGCATAGTCCTTGATGTCCAGCCCGTTCATCGCGGCCTCGGTGCGGAACTCTTGCTCGTTGATCCCGCCCATCTTCGTATCGGCATAAGGCGGCGCGTAGAGCTTGATGCGGCGGCTGATCGACTGCAGCACGGCCTTGACCGCCGCGTCCTCGCTGGCACCGCGCGGCGCCGTCTCCGGGTACATCTTGAGAAAGGCCCTGGCGCCGGCGGTCGGATTGGCGAGCAGGAATTGCGACGCCTTGCACACCGAGCGGCCAAAGCCGACCAGGAGATCCCTGTCCTTCTCGAACGTCTGCGGCATCGCCATCAGGAACTGGCCGCCGACCATCGGGATCGTGGTCGGACGCGGCAGATAGGCCAGCTCGATGCCGGCCGCCTCGATCTGGCCGAAGCCAGTATCGAAATAAGCGAGCGCATCGATCACGCCGCGCTGCAGGGCGACGCCCGCCGGCGTGCCGTTGCCGACCGCGACCCAGCTCACATCCTTCTCGGGATCCAGGCCCAGCGCCTTCAGCACGTTCTTGGTGACGGGATATTCGGTGGCACCGAAGTCGGACACGCCGATCTTCTTGCCTTTGAGGTCCGTGTAGCTCTTGAGCCCCGAGCCGGGCGGGACGGCGATGTCCCATTTGTACGGATAGGTATATTGATAGAACAGTTTCGCGCCACTCCATTCGCCCTTGGCGAGCAGCGGCAGCGCTGTCGACGGCACGCCGACGCCGACGAAGACGGAGCCCCGGTCAGTCGCGACCTGGACGTTGGCATTGGTGCCGAGCGCCTGGACGTCGAGCGAGAACCCTTCCTGCGCGTTGTAGCCGAGCGCCTCGCCGATCACGCAATTGATGATAGTGGCGTTGAGCGCCTTGAGCCCGACGCCGAAGCGAAGCTTCTTCGCGTCCGCCGCCATCAGGCCGGCCGGCGCGCCGCTCATCAGCAGCGCCGCGCCGGCACTGCTCTTCAGGAATGACCTGCGCGAAACCATCCTTCGTTCCTCCCTGTGGTCCTATTTTTTCCGGTTGGCGCCCCAGTGCACGACCTTGGCCTCGCACCAGCGCACGATCCCATGCAGCACGATGCCGAGCACGCCGAGAATGATCAGCGCGGCGAACACGCCGGCGACGTCCGACACCGCCTGCGCCTGCGTGATGACGACCCCCATGCCACGCTGGGCGCCGAGGAATTCGGCCACGATCGCGCCGAGCAGTGCATAGACCACCGCCATGTCGAGGCCCGCGAAAATGAAGGGCGCGGCGTTGGGCAGCTTGACGATGCGGTAGGTCTCGAAGCGCGAGGCCGACAGCGAGCGCATCAGGTCGATACGCTCGGGCTCGACGGCGCGCAGCCCCGTGAAGCTGTTGATCAGCACCGGGAAGAACGACAGCAGCGCCGAGATCGCGACCTTCGAGCCGTCACCGAAGCCGAACCAGATCACGATCAGCGGCGCGATCGCCACCTTGGGCAGGCTCTGCAGCGCGAACGCATAGGGCATCACCAGGCGCTCGATGGCTTCGACCTCGGCCATCAAGGAGCCGATGACGAGGCCGAGCCCGACGCCGATGGCGCAGCCGGCGGCGGCGTTGCTCAGCGTGCTCCACAGCGGCAAATAATAGCCGAGCGGGCTGGCCGGGCTGACGGCGAGGCCGGACCACAGCGCGCGGACGACCGCTTCGGGCTTCGGCAGAATGTAGGACGGGATGTTCAGCAGGTTCACCGCGGTGATCCAGCTCAGGATCAGAACGGCAAGGCCGATCCAGGCGATCGGCGATCCCAGGTTGATGCGGCGGCGCGGTTTGGCTTGTTGATGCGACATGGCGGGCGTGGCGAGATTGGCGAGATCAGTCATGGCCGAGCTCCTGCGCATTGAGCAGTCCGCGAACCTCCTTGGCGAGCCGCGCGTAGTCCGGATGCAGCACGATGTCATCGAAGCTGCGCGGTCGCGGGATCGGCACCTGGAGATCGGCCAGGACGCGACCGGGGCGCGCTGACATCACGATGACGCGGTCGGCGAGGAAGATGGCTTCTGAAATCGAGTGCGTGATCAGCAGGATCGTCTTGCGGTTCTCCTGCCAGATTCGCTGCAGCTCGAGGTTCAGCCGCTCGCGCGTCAGTGCGTCGAGCGCGCCGAACGGCTCGTCCATCAGCAGGATCTCGGGATCGCGCGCCAGCGCGCGGCAGATCCCGGTGCGCTGCTGCATGCCGCCGGACAGCTCATAGGGATATTTGTCGCCGAAATCGCCGAGACCGGTAACGGCGAGCAGCTGCTCGATGCGATCGCCGGCCGGCGCATGTTTGCCGCCGACGCGCAAGGGCAGCCCGACATTGTCGCGCACCGTCATCCACGGCAGCAAGTTGGCCGCCTGGAACACGACGCCGACCTTGCGCGAGGGACCGGCGACGGCCTCGCCATCGAGCAGCAGCCGGCCGTCGCTGTAACTATCAAGCCCCGCGAGCAGACGCAGCAAGGTGCTCTTGCCGCAGCCGGAGGGACCGACGACACAGACGAACTCGCCCGGCTTGATATCCAGCGAGATCCGGCTCAGCGCATGGACCGCCGCGCCGGAGGCCGAGACGTAGGTCTTCGACAGTTGATCGATCGCAATGAGCACAGCCTCGGGCGCAGCCGCAGCGCGCCGGGGTGCATCGTCGACATCCATCGTCAGCATCAGCGTCCACCCGGTGTCTTTTTGTTGTGATCACGGGGCGACGGCCGGCACCGGCCGTCGCCTCTCGCAAGCTCAGGCCGCAGCCTTCGCCGTCAGCCCGGCCGCGGCCACCGCGGCGCGGATCGCGGCCATCTCCTCGGCGCTCGGCGCATGCGTCGGCGGCCGCACGGTGGCATCGCGGATCACGCCGGCGACCTGCATCGCCGCCTTCATGCGGCCATGCGCCTCCCCGGTCGGCTCGCCGCCGCCATACACCGCGTCCTTGAGCGGATCGATCATGGCCTGCAGCTTCATCGCAAGCTTGAGGTCACCGGCGGTGACGGCAGCGAACAGATCGTAGATCAGATCCGGAATCAGCGAGGCGAAGCCGACCAGCGCACCATCGACGCCCTGCACCATCGAGGCCAGCAGATATTCGTCATGACAGGTCAGCAGCGCCTTGTGCGGCGCCGCGGCGCGGATCGCCTTGAGGTCGCGGGCGTATTTGTTCATCTCGCGGGTGCCGATCTTGAACGCCTGCACGTGGTCGAGGCGGGCGAGCTCGGCGAGCAGCTCCGAGGAGAACGAGGCGCGGGTCCAGGCGGGATAGACATGCACGATCAGCGGCAGCCTGGTGGCTTCGCCGATGGCGCTGAAATAATCCAGGCAGTGCTCGCGCTTGAAGCCGAAGCGCAGCCAGTGATGGGGCGGCATGATGTCGAGAGCAGTCGCGCCCGCTTCCTTCGCCATCAGCGCATGCTCGATGCCGTCCTTGATGCCTTCGCACACGACGGAGGAGATGGTCGGGCAGATGCCGGTGAGCGCCTTGGCGACGATGCGCGTCACCTCCGCGCGCTCCTTCGCCGTGAGGCTGAACACCTCGCCGGTGTGGCCATTGGTCATGATGCCGACGATGCCGCGTCGTTTGCTGAGCCACGCCGCATAGCGCGTCAGCTCGGCCTCGTCGATCGAATGGTCGGCGTTGAAGGGGACGGCGATCGCCGGGATGATCCCCTTGAAATTGGTCATGACGCTCATGCTTGCTCCTGTTTCGTCACATCGACGTTCATCGTTTCGCGACCGTCGCAGTCGCCCCGCCCATGGCCTCCAGAGCCCGGGACAGCTGGGCTGCCGCTCTGAGCAGCGGCGCCACGCCAAGCCGCTCGAAGTCGTCCGCGGTGATGCGCATGGTGGGCGCAGCGATACTGATCGCCGCGAGCGGAATGCCGTCGCGGTCGATGACGGGCGCGGCGAGCACGCACAGCCCCGGCGCATTTTCCTGATTTGACAGCGCGTAGCCGGCAGCCTTCACTTCGCACAGGCGCTGCAGCAGCGCGTCGAGATCGGTGATCGTGGTTTCGGTGCGCTTGATGCGCGGCTGCGCCTCGAGCACCTCGATCTGCGTCTCGACCGGCAGCAATGACAGGATCGCCTGGCCGACGGCGGTCGAATAGACCGGCGCGCGGCTGCCGATGCGGACGTCGACGCCGAGCCGGACGAGGCCCGCCTGGATGCGCTCGACATAGACGATGTCGCTGCCGTCGAGCACCGCGAGCGAGGCAGCCTCGTTCATCTCGCCGACCAGGCTGCGCAGGATCGGGCGCGCCTGTGTGCGTAGCTCCGAGCGCGCGATCGCGTTGAAGCCCAGATCGAGGCATTTCAGCGTCAGGCGGAAGCGCCTGGAGTCGCCGACCTTCTCGACATAGCCGAGCATCACGAGCGTGTTGAGCAGGCGGAACGTGGTGCCCTTGTCGAGCGCCGCGCGGCGCGCAACGTCGGCGAGCACCAGCTCGGGCTCCTCGCTGGTGAAGGCATTGAGCACCTGAAAGCCCTTGGCCAGCGACTGCACGACGCTTTTGCCAGCCTTGCTGTCCTCGTCCACGTGGAGGCTCCGACGTTTCCTGCTTGACGCCGGCCTTGACGACCGGCATTCGGATTGACTAAGGTTCGGATTGCGAACTATAGTTCGTATATTAGAATGCGCGTAGCCGCTGCTGTCAAGCGCGCTCGCGCGCGGCATGCGACACGGCTTGAAATCCGCGCAGCCGGCATGATCTCTCCCTGAGGGCCGCGACATCTCGCGGCCCTTTTCAGGAGTCCGGCGTGAGCGTCGCATTCACCAAGGAAGAGAGCGCCGAGACGGCGGCCGAAACGCAACTGCCCGACCGGCCGGTCTCGCCGCATCCGAACCTCGTGACCGCGGCCGGACTCAAGGCGCTCGAGGAGCAGTTGCGCGAAGCGCAGGCGGCGTTTGAGGCGGCCCAGGGAATCGAGGACGTCAACGAGCGGCGACGGGAGTCGGCGCTGCCGCTGCGCGACGCGCGCTACTTTGCAGCGCGGGTGCGGACCGCGCAGGTGATGCCGGCGCCGACATCGACGGAGCAGATCGCGTTCGGCAGCACGGTGACGTTCAAGCGCGGCGACGGCCGCGTCCAGACCTACACCATCGTCGGCGAGGACGAGGCCGATCCGAAGCGCGGCATGATCTCCTATGTCTCCCCTGTGGCTCGCCTGCTGATGGGCAAATCGGCCGGCGACATGGTCGAGGTCACCGGACAAGAGCTGGAGATTCTCACGATCGCCTGAGGCGATGCCCATCACGCCGGCAGGAAACGATGCTCAAAGTTGGAATCATCTCCGACACTCATGGGCTGCTGCGGCCGGAGGCAGTGCGATGTCTGTCGGGCGTCCACCACATCATCCACGCCGGCGATATCGGCCGGCACGAGATCGTCGAGCGGCTTCGCCTGATCGCGCCGGTGACTGCGATCCGCGGCAACATCGATACGGCAGATTGGGCGAATGCATATCCTGCGACCGAGACCGTCAGGCTCGGCACGCGTGCCGTCCATGTCGTGCACGACGTCCACGACCTCGCGATCGACCCTGCAACGGCGGGTATCGACATCGTCGTGTCCGGTCATTCGCATCGCGCAGGCGTCGAGACACACAACGGCGTGCTCTACCTGAATCCGGGCAGCGCAGGGCCGCGCCGCTTCAAGCTGCCGATCACCCTGGCGACGCTGAACATCTCCTCCGGCCAACTGTCACCCGCGATCCACGATCTCGGCAGCGGCTGACGCAAAGCGAAAGGGCGCCCATGGGCGCCCTCCGCAAATCTCGTGGATGCATCGATCAGAAGCGATCGGCCAGCGCCATGCCGGGATCGCTGAACGAGGGACGGCCGGTCTCGACATGTCCGGCGATGCGCCGGTAGAAGCTGTCGTCGGTGTCGCTGGTGACGACGAAGTCGTACCACAGGCCGGACTTGCGCAGATGCCAGTAGAGCTCGCCGTGACGGCCGGGCGCAGACACCTTGACGGTCCACGACGTCGATGGGCCGCCATGGCTCGGTCCGGGGAAGAAGGTCGGTGCGCCAAAGCCGAAGCCGGGAGCATCGAAGTCGGGCGCCGACCGGAAGCCCGGCACCACGCCAAAACCCACCGGATGGAAGCCCGGGCGCGGACCGAAGCCGGGACATTGCGGCTCCAGCGCGGCCGAGACTGAGGCGGTGACGGCCTGCAACGGGCCATAGATCTCGTTGGACTTCACCGTGAAGCTCACGCGGGCATGGCCGTCGTTGCGCAGCTGCATGTGCAGGCCGCCCTCGAAGACGTTGTAGCCGACGAAGATCTCCGGGTTGGCGGCATTCGACAACCTGACCTTGTCGAGGTCGCCCTTGAAATGACGATGGAAGCCGTTCGGGCCGAGCACCCAGAGATCATACAGGCCATCGCTGCCGACGCTCCATTCATCGTCGATCATCTTGCCGGCCTCGACGGTGTAGCGGCGCGGAATGAGATCGAGATGCTGCTTGTCGTAGACGTGGAACACGGCGCCGGCAAAGCCGGTGTTGGCGAACAACAGCTTGACCTTGCCCGCGGCGGCGTCGACCTTCGCGGTGACGTGCAGGATATAGGGCAGCGGACGCGAATAGCGCGCGCCGCTCTCCTGGAACAGCGGCTGCGGTGTCGCGGGCGCAACCGGCGCCGGCAACGTCTTCTGGTGCGCGTCCGAGGCCTGCCAGTTGCTCTGATCGGGCAACTCCGGGAAGCGCGGATCGTTCGGGCTGGCGAAGTCGAACGCCGAGGTGAGATCGCCGGAGACGGCGCGGTGCCAGGGGCTGATGGCGTCGACCTTGATCGCAAAGCGCTTCTCGAGGAAGCGACCGATCGAGGTGTGGTCGAACACCTGCGAGTTGACCCAGCCGCCCTTGCTCCAAGGTGAAACAACGTACATCGGCACCCGCGCGGAGAGGCCCCAGGGACGGATGTTGCCGCTGATGGTGTCGGTCGCAGTCAGCACGTTGCCGACGGTGTTGGAGAAATACTCGCCGTCGAGCGGCAAGGTCGCCTTGCCCATCAGCTTGCCGTTGATGTCGTAGGACGGCACTGCGGGCGCCGGCAGATGATCGAAGAAGCCGTCATTCTCGTCGAAGGTCAGGAAGAAGACGGTCTGGCTCCAGACCTCGGGATTGGCGGTCAGGGCTTCCAGCACCTGGTCGGTGAAATTGCCGGCGCGGGTCGGGCTGCCGCCGCCGGGATGCTCGGAGTTGGCCTGCGTCGGCAGGATCCACGACACCTGCGGCAAGGTGCCGGCCATCACGTCGGCCTTCAGCCGGTCGAGATAATCCGGGCCGCCGGTCAGGCCGTGCACGTAGTTCGCATCGCCCGGCTGGGCATGACGGAAGCTGGAGAACGCCAGGCAGCCGTGCATCGCGCCGGTCCAGTTGTCGTTCATGTCCTGATAGATGTGCCAGCTGACGCCGGCCTTGTTCAGCAGATCGGGCAGCGTGTCCCAGGCGAAGTCGCTGCCGACATATTTGTAGCTCGCCTGCGGTTGCGGCTGGCCGGCGACCCAATTGTGCGGGTTCGGCCAGCAGCGCAGGTTGTTGGGCTCGGAATCGTTGGTGGTGGAGTTGATGCCCTGCGCGCGCAGCGCCGGATTGAAGTTGGAGCCCGACCAGAACACGATGCGGTTGGGATCGGTGCCGGTGGTGATCGAGGCGTGGTAGGCGTCGCAGATCGTGAACGCCTCGGCGAGCGCGAACTGGAACGGAATGTCGTCTCGGCCGAAATAGCCCATCGCATAGGGCGTCTTGTACTTCGCCCAATAGCCCATCTTGCCCTGATTCCACGCCGCCTGGCTGTCGCCGAAGGAGTGCGGCGTGCCGTAGCCGACCAGCGCGTTGGAGGTCGTGGAGTCGCGGTGATAGGGCGGAATCTCGCGGCTGCCGTCGGACTGGAACCAGACCGGCTTGCCGCTCTCCAGCGGGATCGGGAAGCGATCGCCGAAGCCGCGGACGCCGCGCAGCGTGCCGAAGTAGTGATCGAAGGAGCGGTTCTCCTGCATCAGGATGACGATGTGCTTGACGTCCTGAATGGTGCCGGTCCGGCGCCGTGCCGGAATGGCCAGCGCCTGGCGGATGCTGGCGAAGGCAGCCGCCGCCGTGGCGCCTGCCAAGAAATCGCGACGTGTTGTCATGCTGATACGACCTTTTGAAATCTTGAAGAACGTATTCAGGGTTGGCGGGGCGAGCCCGACCTGCTCCTGCGAACGTCCCTGGCGTATCAGCGCGACTTGACAGAGCTGTGAAATTTTTATCTACGAAATGAAACTGAATGAGATTTCCTCAGCATCGGGCACAGCGTATCGGGGCACAGCGTGACGGGATCGACCTTTCGTTCTGGGCCGGGCGTGAACGGCATCTTGTTTCGTATTCGGGAGCTGCAGAACGAGCTGCCGCCAAAGGCGCGGCAGATCGCGGAGCTGGTCATCGCCCGGCCGGAGCCGTTCATCCACATGTCGATCACCGAGGTCGCGGAAGCCTGCGGCGTGAGCGAGGGGACGATCGTGTCGTTCTGCCGGCGGGTCGGGGTGCGCGGGTTCCAGGAGCTCAAGATCATGCTGGCGCGGGACCTGATCGAGCCGGTCCGGCTGATCCAGGAGGACCTGCATCGCGGCGATGATCCCGCGACGGTGACCGACCACATCTTCGCGGCCCATGCCGCCTCGCTGCAGGAGACGCGGCGGCTGCTGTCGATGGACGCGCTGGCGCAGGCGGCGAAGCTGCTGCGCGAGGCGCGGCGCGTCGAGATCTACGGCATCGGGAGTTCGGCGCCGATCGCGCAGGACCTGTCGTACCGGCTGCTGCAGCTCGGGCTGGCGGCCAATGCGATCGTCGATTCGCATGTCCAGGCGGTCAGCGCCGGCATGACCGGGCCCGACGTCGCGACCGTCACGGTGTCGCATTCGGGCAGCACGGTCGAGACGGTGCTCGCGACCCGGCTGGCGCAGGCCGCGGGCGCGCGCACCATCGGCATCACCCGGCTCGGCAAGTCGCCGCTGGCGGCGCATTGCGAGGTGCTGCTCTACACCGTCGCCAACGAGACGCGCTATCGCCCGGAGGCGATGAGCAGTCGGGTCGCGCAGCTCGCGATCATCGACACGCTGGTCAGCTGCTGCGCGCTGACCGACACCGAGCGCTCGGTCGACCGGCTGCAGCACGCGGCGCGCATCCTGTCCGAGAAGCGCTACTGAACTGCGCGGCCTCCGGTCAAAACAACGATGAGCCACGGGGATGGTCTCCCGTGGCCGATCCATCCTCAATAATCCTTCAGTAGCCGCTCGATGTAGTCGAGCTCGAGCTGCGGCCGCGACTGATCGCCGAGCCGGCGGCGCAGCTCCTCGAGGATGCGACGGACGCGCTGCACGTCGATCTCGCCGGGAATCTTCTGGGAGAAATCGTCGATGTCGCGCCCGGGATGCATCGGACGTCCGAGCGGGTCGGTCTGCTGCGCGCCCTGCTGGCGGCCGGCGCGCTGGCCGGGGCCGTCGCCCGGCTGGTCGCCGTCGCCCTGCTGCATCGCCTCGGCGAGGCTCTGCGCGCCCTTGCGCAACGCATCCAGCGCCTTGCCCTGCGATTCCACGGCGCCGTCGGCATTGTTGTCGCCGAGCTGGCTGCCGGCATCGCCCATCGCGCTGTCGGCATCGTCGAGACCGTCGCCGGAATCGCCCTGGTCGCCTTGATCCCCCTGCTCGCCTTGCTGGCCGGGCTGCCCCTTCTGGCCTTTCTGACCCTTCTGTCCCTTTTCGCCCTGCTGGCCCATGCCACGCTTGGCGAGCTGGTCCTGCAACTGCTTCAGGCGGTCGCGCAGCGCCTGCTGGTCCTGCTGCAGGTCGCCCATGCCCTGGTCCTGGTCGCCCTGCTGCTTGTTGCGGTTGCGGCGCGAGTCCTGGCCCTGCTTGAAGGTCTTGTCGCGGAGCTGCTGCTGCTTGCGGATCATGTCGCCGAGCTCGTTGAGCGCCTGCTCCATGTCGTTGTCGCCGCCCTGGTTGGGCTGCGCCATCTGCAGGTTCTCCAGCATCTGCTGCAACTGCTCGAGCAGCTCGCGCGCGCCCTCCTTGTCGCCCTGCCGCGACAGCCGCTCCATGCGGTCGATCATGTTCTGCAGGTCCTGCTGGCGCAGGATCTTGGTGTTCTGATCGAGCGGCCGCTGCGCCATCTGCGGGTTGTTGCGCAATTGCTCGGCGAGCTGGCGCATGTAGTTGTCCATCGCCTTGCGCAGATCCTCGGCGAGCTTCTTGATCTCCTCGTCGCTGGCGCCGCGCTCCAGCGCCTGCTTCAGCGCGTCCTGGGCCGCGCGCAGCGCCTTGTCGACGTCGGAGATGTTGCCGTCCTCGATGGTGACGGCGAGCGCCCACAGGCTCGCCACCACCTCGCGCAGCGCATCGTCGGTGCGCGCCGCCTCGAGCTGGCGCATCACCGAGCGCAGGCCGAGATACTGGCCGAGTTCGGGCGTGAACAGCTCCGGCGCGATCGCCAGCGCGTCGAGCGCGGTGAACACGTCGGCGTTGCGGTTGCCGTCGAGCGCGAGGATGCGCCGCTGCTCGATCAGCGCCCGCGCCAGCGGCTTGGTGAACAGCCGCTCCGGCAGCCTGGTCTCGAACGGCTCGCTGGTGCCCTCGTTGCCGGCCTCGTCCTTGGCCGTCAGCGTGAGCGTGACATCGGCGCCGGCGTACGGGTCCTCGCTGAGATCCTTGACGGTCTGGCCGACGCCGTTGCGGGTGCGCGCGTTCGGCAGCACCAGCGGAAACTCCGGCGGCTGGAACAGCGGCCGCGCGGCGGGCGCGTCGGCCGTCTTGCTTTCGTTGCTCTCGGCAGCCTTGCTTTCGACAGGCCGCGCAGCGACCTTGGCGCGGGCTTCGGTGACGCCGTAATCATCCTCGAGCTTGTAGGACAGCTTCAGCGAGCCGCGCGCCTGCCGCTCGGGGTCCTTGGCCATGCTGATGACCGGCGGCTTGTCCGGCGTCGCGGCGAACACCCATTGCGGCTGCCCCGACGGCGCGCGCACGTGAACGGTGCCGTCGGTCTTGATCGTGTAGTGCTTCTCGGTGGTGCCCTTCGGCGCGGCCTCGCCGGCCGCGACCTCGCCGGGCGCCGCCTCGGCGACGCCGCCTGACGTGATGATGTCGAGATTGCCGCCGCTGGAACGCACGATCAGCGTCGAGCCCTGGGGCACCACGATCGGGCCGCTCGACGGCACCGCGCCTTCCTTGTTGGCGGCGGACAGGATGATCGGCGGCTTCGCCGTGTAGAGCGGCGGCTTGACCCAGGCATCGACGCGGACCGTGATCGGCGTCAGCACGCCGTTCCAGTCGAACGCCGAGGCCACTCGCAGTGCCCGCTCGTCGCCGGCCGCGATAGAGGTCGCGACCAAGAGCACGATGACCAGCGCGCGCACCGCCCAGGGGTCGTGCAGCGATAGCCGCGGCCGCGGCGTGCCGGCGCGGATGCGCTTGATCGAGGCCAAGGTGCGCTCGCGCTGCGCCTGCCACAGCGCGTGCGCGATCGGATCCTTGGTGGTCAGCGTGTCGGTGAGAGCGGTGGCGGGGCGATGGGCGATGCCCGAGCCGCGATCGAGCCGCGCCAGGCCCTCGTCGCGGGTCGGCCAGCGATATCTCAGCATCGGCACGGCGGCGCCGAGCAGCAGCAGCAGAAACAGCCCGACGCCGATCATGCGGACCGTGAACGGCAGGCCGAGCCAGAGGCCGGCCCAGGAGACGATCAGGAACAGGCCGACGACCGTGAGCAGCCGGGCGAGATGCGGCCAGCCGCGCTCCCAGGCGATGGCGAGGCGCGCCCGCTTCAGCGCCTGCGCCAGCTTCAGCCGCGCCAGGCCATCATGCGCAAGGCCATCGGGCGTGCTGCTTGCCGGCCCGGCCGGCTCGGGGGTGATGCCGCTCAACAATCTCTCCAGGTTGCCCGGATGTTCACCCTAGCACAAAGGCAGCCGTGAGGCACCCGCTCTGCGCGGGCTTTCCCGCCGCCGGCCGCGGTTCACACGGGAGTGTGACCGGCCGGGTTCCCGGAAAGCTACGGGGGCACCCTGATGACAGCAGACCGCCCGGCGACAACGGAGAGATCCACGCCGCACACCCCAAACTCCGTCATTGCGAGCGCAGCGACGTGTCCGCCAAAGCCCTTCGGGCGAAGGCGGAAGCAATCCAGGGCGCCGGGTGGGACTCTGGATTGCTTCGTCGCTGCGCTCCTCGCAATGACGTCGTGGCGAACGTCACGATGCACGTGATCAAACACTCCGCGGAGGAAATCATTAGCAAAACGAGCACCATCGTTCTCGCGACGCATTCGGCGCCCGAGTGATACCCGACATCTCACCCTCTCGAGAAGCGAGGGCGCAGGGAAGACCGGGCGCCGGCCGGCGCCCATGGTCCGCGTGCAGCAAAAAAGCACGCGGCAGAACCACAGGCTCAGCCGAGATCACCCGGCCTTCCCTGCGCGATGGTGTTACGATTTATACGCGATCTTCCCGGGGACCGGCTTGTTGGCCCCGTCGCGGACGACACGTCATCGCCCACTTGGCATCAGCACCGGGATGCCAGAACCACGCGACTTCATCGTCGCACCGGGATCGTTCGTCCGCGCGAGCAAGCCCACGCTGCGTCCCAATGCGCCCACCGCATCCCGCACCCGACGTCCGTGACGATCGCGAAGCGCCCCCTCAGCGGGACGGGATGCAGGGAGTAGAGCACGATTTCGGATAAAGCGCAAGAAGAATGTTTTGTGTAGCGGCTGAACGGGGCAAGCGCGCTGAAAGTGTTCGTGAAGCTACTTGTTCGAAGCAAAAAACGGCAGATGCATTGGACACGGTGAGCCAAATTGTCGATTGCAAGCGTCGGAGCCGTTCCATCCAGGCGAATACCGCCAGCTTGATTAGTGCACACGCAGCATTTAGCTGAGCGAGATAGGTGCACTTGACTGCACTTCGCGGCAACGCCCGTCCGCAGCCGCAGTGTTGATGAGTCTCCCTACAGCCGGGGGGTACTCAATGATGAACTTGCACTTCAACGGACCAGCTTCGCCGCAGCAAATGCAACAGTTGTAGCCAGGAAACTTATACCCCGAATATCGATCGCGAGCGCCGGAATCCGCTTGCAACCGTCGGATGTTTTTGAACTAGTAAACATTGCAGAGGTACTTAAAATGTCAAAGCTGGATTTTGCCAAGGCGAAGGATGACATCGCCCAGATCCTCGAAATCGTCAAAACGGTGCCGGAAGCACTGCAACAGCGATGCTTCGAGCTTCTGTTCGACGCGGTCTTCTCCAAGGTGAAGCCCGCTGCAGAACCTAACGCCGAACGGCAAGACGCGGGGGCGGAGATAAAACCTGCGGCGCCTCCGAGCAAGAAGCTTCCGCCCAATGTGCTCGCATTTTTGCGGCGGCAGAAGCTTGAACCGGAGGACCTCGGAAAGCTGTTCATGCTTGACCACGAACCGCTCTTGCCGGTCTATAAGATGCCCAACGGCGCCATTGCCAAATCGCAACTCACCAAGGTGTTGATGGTGATCTTGGAGAACGGCCTACTCAACAATTCCTTGAGTGCGACCTATGCCGAGCTTCGTGGAAGCGCTCGCGATGACGGCTTGTTCGATGGGAATTTTAACAAGCTGTTTAAGCGCGACTTGTTCAAGGGGGTAGGCAAGGACGGAGTTACCGACGACACGATAGTTGAGCTTTCGGGCACTGGCATGGACAAGCTGGCTGAGGTCATCAAAGAGCTAGGGCAGTGAAAGATAAGCTCCTTGAAGTTACTCGATCGCACTTCAGTGCCGTTGCCGATATCCAGAAGCGAGTCGGACGGTATAGCGGGTCCCGGATTCAAGCAGGAAGCCTATTGTCCGATGCGCAAGGCGTAGCGGCATTTTGGTTCGATAAGGTTCGGCCAGTCTTGCAAGGCTCAAACGTAACTGCCGGACTGGTTGACCGCGGAACCGACATTTTTGATCGCATGCTACGGGAGGCCAAGAAGCAAAAGCCCATGAAGGCCCCGCTCATGGCTATTATCGCCGAAGCTGTCATCGAATACCGGGATCTGATCCACAATATCGAAACGGCCTCCTTTGTGGCTACTTCGGCCCTAAGCATCGCACCTTACATCGAAGGGCTTTCAACGGATGAGGGAGAATATCTCGCCGAAGCCCAGCGATGCCTAGACGTGAATGCACTGCGCGGATGCATTGTTTTGGGCTGGTGCGCAACGATAGCAAGAATTCAAGCCAAGCTCGCCGAAATCGGGTACGATAAATTCTCAGCCGCGACCGCGTCAATGACCGCGAAGACGACCGGCCGCTACAAATTTTACAAAAAAAAGTACGAGGTCGAGTCTCTATCTGAACTGCAGAGGATCTTCGATACGGACTTGCTGTGGGTCTTGGAGTTTCTGGAGTTGATCGACGGAAACCAACATGAGCGACTTCGCTACTGTTTCGAGTTTCGCAACAACTCCGCTCATCCCGGCCTTGCACCAATCAAAGGTCCAAACCTCTACTCGTTCTATTCCGACATCAGCGAAATCGTTCTGAAAAACCCAAAATTTGCGCTCACTGAATAAGACCGCCTAGCGGCGGCTGATGCAAACCTCCGCGACGGGTAAATCTGACCATGCGATAGTTTCCTGCCCTGTCACCACGATCGCTGTCATGTTTTTTTGACCTGCTGCCCCCATGCATCGCAGATTGTATCCAATGCGGTGCCAAGGAAGCGTTTAACGATGATCGCTGCCAGCACGGCGGCGAGCGCAGGCGCGAGGCCGAGGCCGGTTAGAACCGGAATGAGTGCTGCGATCGCGGCGCCTTCCCCTAGCGTCAAAGCGTTGAGAATCTTCGTGCGGTCCTCCTTGTCGTCGTTCGATGCGCCGCAGACGATGTTGAACAATTCCCTATTCCATCGGTTGAGAATCCGCAGGCCTAGCGCCTTAATGTCGTCGAGAGGGCCCATGAATTTCGCGTCATAGGTAACGTCGGGTGAAAACTCGCCGGCGATCGTGTGGTTAGACTGGATCTGCCTAGCCCTGATGCCAAGCATCTCAATCAGGTTACTTTCGTCATAGCCCGCCAGATCTTCACCAATCGTCTTTAGATCATCTGCCATCCCATCCTCCATTGCCATCGACGGCTCGACGCAGTTGACGTCATCATCAGGCAAGCCCCGCCGAAGCGGACCCGTAGAGCGAGTATGCGAGACCTAGCAGGCTGTTCGCGCGCGCAAGCTCCTCGCGCGCGTGCAGGAAGCTCACCCCGAGCGGCTCGCCCTTGAACAGTTGTTCCAGCATCAACCGGCCGAACCAGTCGGCGAAATTCTCCGGAACCGTGCATTCAGTCCCGATCACGGCAGAGGCCCGGCGCTGCAGGAACAGACGCACGAAGCTGCTGGAGACGCCCGGCCACAACACCGCGGACTGGCACATGTTGAGAATGATGATCGGATGGCGGTTCAGCACATATTCGTCGCACTGCACGTCGGCGCAGGATACCGATGATTTCGTCAGCTTGATCCAGCTGTCATTGGTTTCCGTTGGATCGATCACCTTGAACAGCGCTATCAATTCATCGCGAAACGGCGTCCCAGGTGCATGCGCGAGCTTTTCCAGCAGGAGTGTCAGCACCGATTGATCGGGAGAGCGGCTGAGGCCGTGTGAGAAAACGTAGAGAATGTCGGACACATCCCCGGTCAGCGCGCTCACGAACTGCTTGCGCGAGTCGATCTTTTTCACCGCTACCGGCGGCGTCGCGTTCGTTCCTCCGGCCAATGCGGCGTTCTGGGCCTTCAGGGTCGTAAACTTGTCCCAATAGGCGAAGCTGAGGTCGCGGGTGGCAGCGGGCGCCGGATCCGCCAGCAGGATCGAAGCCGGTTTTTCCTCGATGACGAAACGGAAGCCCCAGAAATCGGCGACGTCGCTGGCCGTACGCCAGTCGGCCCCGCAGAACAGGATCGACCATGGAAACTGGAAGTCATGTGCCGTCTCGTCGATTGCAATCTGCACGATTGACCTGCGCGGCAGTGCGGTTCTCAGCACTTCCTCGATCCTGCGCAGGCTTGCCTGCGCGTCGGCCTTGCCGAAGTCGAATAGCATCTGCTTGGCCTGTTCGCCTAGTTGCGCCAGTTGGCGCATCTGGTCTCTGAAAGCTAGCGGATCGGCATCAGTCGTTCCGACCGGCGCGTCCAAAGCGATGTCGAACAGCCGGTCGCGAATCTTCGAGAGCAGATCGCCCAATTCGGAGTTCGTGATGTTCACCGCGCCGACGAGATGCAGGTCATGTTGGGGCAGCACGAAATCGAGCCGCGTCCTGGCACCATCAGGCGGTCGCGACACGACGATGTTGAGCGAGCGCGGCGCGAGGTCGAGTGCAAAATCCGGCAGCGCCCTGTTCCTGACCGTCTCCAGAAACAGCACCGGCCGCGTTGCGCCGGGCTCCATCGCGATCTCCGCCGCGCCGATCAGGACGGAAATCCGGATCTGATCAATCAAGTCGAGCTTGTAGTAGAGCCGAAGCACCAGGTTGCAGCGCCTCGTTGTGCCGGTGCCGCCCAGCGGGGTGATGCGAAACAGCGCCTGCCTTTCGGAATCGCCCGCCACAGGCACCAGGACGGTTTGCACGGGGAAAGGAATATCGACACCGCCGGCCTGCCCGGGCGCAACGTCATCTGATGTCAGCACGGCCAGCAGTTCGGAGGGACCGGTCTGGGATATCAGGGGCGTCACATCGGTTCGTTCGCCCTCGGCGGGAAGGCCGATAGGCACATGCCGGATCGCGGCTTCGAGCGTGTAGATCCTGTTGAAGACGAGGCAGCAGTCCGGCTCGACCCGGGCTCCGAGGCGCTCCGGCGCGCCGTTAAAAATCGAGATATCGGTGTAGCGGGACGCGTCGCCGTAGCGGGCGTCGCTCGCGACGTCGGCAGCGCCGCTGGCCGGCAGATAGCGGCCAGTCAACGGGCTGGAGAGCCAACCGGCTACTTTGCTCGCGGCCGCCGATGCTAAGCCGTACAGGAACATCGACAACCGCGGAGACCGGGGCGCTCGGGGCGGCGACAGCGGTGTGACCGACGGTGGCTCCGGTTTGGTTTGTGCCCTCGCGATCTCTTGCTCCATACCATCTAGCACGGAGCGCGCTTCCGCGGCCAGCTCGGCTGTATCCCGCTGGCGCCGCTCTAATTCCTCGTAATGCTGCGCAATCGACTCTGAAGGACGTGGTGAAGGTTGACTCGCACTGAACCGATCCTCATCTCGGTCGCGTCCCTGCAGCGCGAGAAACCGGTCGAGGTCGTGTAAAGCATGCTCGGCGCGGGCAAAGCGAGGCTCTCCCCGCGCGACGCCGTCAAGCCAAGAATACAAGCTGTTCTCGCTAGCATAACGCTCGAACAGGAATATGCGACCGAACCAACCAACCGAGAAGTCCCCGGGGTATTCCGATGGCCAGAGCGGCTCTCTGACTAGGTCCCAAAAGTCCCTTTCAACATCTCTCCGCGCCAAGAGGACGAGCAATTCCGGCTGTAACTCCAGCAGACCAACAACAAACGGAACAAAATCCCGTATGCCAAAGAGCGAGCTAAGCGCCGGATCGAGAGCAATCGAGGCCCGCGCTAATTCGCGGATCGAGCTGCGATGGACAAGAAAATGCCAAAACTCCTCATCCCATTGACGTCTACTCCCATGCGGAAGGAAGCGGAGGTCTGTCGTCAGCGGGTAGCCAAAGAAATCCAGCCAGGCGCGCAACAGCGAGCGCAATGCGAGTGCCGGAACAACCGCATTGAGCTCCCTTCTGTAGTCGAGCCCAAGATAGCGCTGAAGAATGTCCGGCGGATACGTTTCTCTGGGGTACCTGAATTCATGGGGATCGAGATCGTAGAGATAGGCAAACGAACTCCGGGAGTTCACGTACACCGAACGAAGCAGCATGCGAAAGACAATTACGCGGACCGTGCGGTCGTCGCGCAATTGCAGCGCTGAAATGACGGATTTAATAGCAGCGGCGGCCATGCAAAGGGCCATTGTGACTGAAATGCAATCAGATGTTGCGCGATTTCCGGCCGAAGCACAAGCCAGATCGACATGTCACCGCCGCATGATCAGTCCGTCCTGATCCCATGCGCCGCACCAGCATCCTCATACCGGTCCATACCTTTTCCAGCGGCGCGAGAGTCATTCCGGCTCCGACGGGGCGTCAACTCCATTCGGTGGAGAAGCCTGATTGTGGTGACAATACCAAGCCGCGACTGACCGAAAGCTATTTGGCTAACGGATTGCCAGCTCGCAAATACTTCACCCTCCGGCGCCGGCATGTCATCGCGATCAGGGGTATCGGCCTAGATCCGGTCGAATCACGCGGGCCTGGTCGCCCTTGGCCTCACGGGAATTACGGTGACACTGCACAAAACTCGAGGCACGCGGGGGACGAGATCCAGAGCGCCGCAGTGTCAAACGCATCTCACGCGGACGCCAGTTGCGAGATGACGAGGTCGAGCAGCGCCCGCAGCCGGGCGAGCCGGCGCAGATCGCGGTGATAGCCGACATAGGTGTCCCGCCCCGGCGGCTGCTCGCCGATGTCGACGGGCCGCAGGCCCGGCGTCGCGTCGCCGAGCGGCCGGGGCAGCACGGCGAGCCCCGCGCCTTGCGCTGACAGCATGGCCTGAACGTCGCGGTTGTTGCTGCGCATCGCGACCTCGGCCTTCGGCAGTCGCTTCGCCAGCCAGCGCGCATCTGGCATGTCGGCGAAGGCCGTGTCCATGGTGACGACCCTGATCCCCTGACCATCGCCCTCGACGGCCTGCGGGCCGTCGAGCGGGCCGTACACGGCATAGGGGATGTGCAGGAGCCGCCGCGAGATCACCTCCGGCTCGTCGAACGCGCGGATGCGAAACACGAGATCGGCCTCGCGGCGGGGAAGACTGTAGAGCCGCGCGTCGGTCAAGAGCTCGACACAGACGCGCGGGTGCAGCCGGCCGAATTCGGCCAGAACCGGCGTCAGCATCAGGCGGCCGAACCAATCCGACGACGAGATCCTGAGAAAACCGTCGAGCTGCGCCTGCGCGCCCGCCAGGCGCCGCTCGAACGCGAGCGCCTCCTCCTCCATCCGCTCGGCGTGGGCCAACACCGCCGTGCCCTCGTGAGTCAGCACGAAGCCTTCGGCCGTGCGCTGAAACAGCGTCTGGCTCACGGCCGCTTCGAGCGCCGCCAGGCGGCGTCCCATGGTCGGCTGAGACAGGCCGAGCCGGCGCGCGGCCGCGCCGAGCGTGCCCTCGCGCGCGATGGCGAGGAAGATCCGCAGGTCGCTCCACTCCATGCGAGGCCTTTCGACGACGGGGGCGACGGACACGAGACGCCCATTCAAAACTGAATGGATTACATACGAACTCGATGATGTCCATTCATGGCACGAACGCCGATGATGCCTCCATCACAACAGGAGGTCGCCATGACCATCTCGATGAAGGCTGCCATTCTCCACGAAACCGGCGCGCCGCTGCGCGTCACCCCGATCAGCCGCCCCGCGCCGGGACCCGGCGAGGTCCTCGTCCGCATCGCCGCGGCGGGCACCAACCCGCTCGACGCCAAGATCCACGCCGGCCAGGCCGCCCATGCCAGGCACCCGGCCCCCGCCATCCTCGGCCTGGACATGGCCGGCACGGTCGAGGCCCCAGGCGAAGGCGTCACCCGGTTTCGTCCGGGCGACGAGGTCTACGGCATGGTCGGCGGAGTCGGCGGCCACCCGGGAACGCTGGCCGAATATGTCAGCGCCGACGCGGATCTGCTCGCGGCCAAGCCGGCGAACCTCAGCATGCGCGAGGCGGCCGTCCTGCCGCTGGTGACGATCACGGCCTGGGAAGGTCTGGTCGATCGCGTCGGCATCCGGCCGGGACAGACGCTGCTCGTCCTGGGCGGCGCCGGCGGTGTCGGTCACATCGTCGTCCAGCTCGGCCTCGCCTTCGGCGCAACGGTTTTCGCAACGGGAAGTCCAGAGAGCCGGCCGGTGATCGAGCGCCTGGGCGCTGTTTTCATCGACCGCAACGAACCGATCGCCGACGCCGTCGAGCGCATCACGGCGGGCCGCGGCTTCGACGTCGTCTACGACACGGTCGGCGCGCTCGACACCGCCTTCGCCGCGGTCGCTCGGTTCGGCCATGTCACCTCGTCGCTGGGCTGGGGCACCCATCCGCTGGCGCCGCTGTCGTTCAAGGGCGGCACCTATTCCGGCGTCTTCACGCTGCTGCCGCTGCTCGACGGCAAGGGACGGCGGCATCACGGCGAGATCCTCGCCCAGGCCGCACAGCTGGTGGAATCCGGCAAGCTCACGCCGCTGCTCGACTCGCGCCGGTTCGCCCTCGAGGACGTCGGTGCGGCCTATGACGCGCTCAAGACGGGCGGCACCGGCAAGATCGCCATCGACATCGCGGCGGCATGAGCCGGCGCGACCCACGAGCCTCACACGCAACGGCAATATCGAGGAATAGTCCGATGAGAGTCTGGTTCATCACAGGGGCCTCGCGCGGCTTCGGCGCGCTGGTCGCGCAGCGGGCGCTGGACAGAGGCGACGCCGTCGTGGCGACCGCCCGCAATCCGAAGGCGATCGTCGATCGCATCGGGGCGCATCCCGACCTCCTGGCCCTCGCGCTCGACGTGACCAGGGAGAGCGAGGCGGTCGCGGCGGCGCAGGCGGCGATCGACCGCTTCGGCAGGATCGACGTGCTCCTCAACAACGCCGGCTTCGGCCTGATGGGCGCGGTCGAGGAAGCCAGCCGAGAGGAGATCGAGGCCGTCTTCCGCACCAACGTGTTCGGGCTCCTGGCCGTCACCCGCGCCATTCTGCCCCACATGCGCAAGGCGCGGTCCGGCCGCATCCTCAACATCTCGTCGATCGGCGGCTATCGCGGCTCGGCCGGCTTCGGCGTCTATGGCGCGACCAAGTTCGCCGTCGAGGCGTTGTCGGAGGCGATGCGCGCCGAGCTCAGGCCGCTCGGCATCCATGTGACGGCGATCGAGCCGGGCTACTTCCGGACCGACTTCATGGACGCCTCGTCGTTGAAGGTCAGCCGCATCGTGATCCCCGATTACAGCGCGACGGCAGGTCGGGTCCGCGCGAACGCCGGCACCGTCAACGGCGCCCAGCCCGGCGATCCCGACAAGCTCGCGCGGGTGCTCGTCGACTTCGCCGGCGAGCCCGACCCGCCGGTGCGGTTACCACTGGGGGCCGACACCGTCGCGGCGATCGAGGCGAAGCACGCCTCCGACGCCGCCATCATCGCCCGATGGCGCGAGGTCGCGCTCTCGACGGGCTTCTGAGTGGGGACCACGGTGACGGTGCACCGGATCAAACGCTGAGGAGAGACGCCATTTGATCACCCGTGCCGTCTCCCGCTGCTGTGACAATCGCGGCCGACCTCACGGCCAGACCGGCGCCCCCTCCAGCCCCGCGGTCTCCGGCAGCCCGCACATCAGGTTCGCATTCTGCACCGCCTGCCCGGCTGCGCCCTTGCCGAGATTGTCGACGACGCCGAGCGCGATCACCAGGTTGCGGTCGGGGTCGGCGGCGTAGCTGACGAAGGCGAGGTTGGAGCCGGTGGCCCATTTGGTCTGCGGCGGCTTGTCGGTGACACGGACGAAGGCGCTGTCGGCGTAGAAGCGGCGGGCGGCGTCGAGGCACTGCGCGGTGGTGGCGCGGCCGCGGGCGTAAATGGTGGCGAGGATGCCGCGGGTCATCGGCACCAGATGCGGCGTGAACACGAGGCCGGCGGCGCTGCCGCCGCTGATCCGCGCGATCGTGCTGATGATCTCGGACATGTGGACGTGCTTGAGCAGGCCGTAGGGGATCAGGTTCTCGTTGCTCTCGGCGTAGCCGAACTTGCTGTCGCCGCCGCGGCCGGCGCCGGAGATGCCGGTCTTGGCGTCGATCACGATGTTGTCGGGCGAGATCAGTTTGTCGGCGAGCAGCGGCGCCAGCGGAGTCAGCGCCGCCGCCGGGAAGCAGCCGGGATTGGCGATGCGGGTCTTGCCCGCGATCTCCCTGGGCCAGACGTCGGCGAGGCCGTAGGTCCAGCCGTCGGCGTAGCGGTGGTCGCCGCCGATGTCGACGATCTTCACGTGCGCAGGCACGCGTGCCAGCGCCTCCCGCGAGGCGCCGGTGGGCAGCGAGGCGAACAGCACGTCGAGCTGCGGCAAGCGCGCGGGGTCCCACTTCTCGATCACGAGATCGGCGAGCCTGGCCGGCACGCCGGGGAAGCGCTCCGCCAGCCGCTGGCCTGCGCTGCCCTCGCCCGCGGCGTAGACCAGCTCGAACGCCGGATGCCCCGCGACCAGGCGCATCGCCTCGCCGCCGCCAAAACCGCTGATCCCGACGATGCCGACGCGAATGCTCATGGGGGTGTCCTGATGGTGAAGTGAGGGGATAGTTGAGTGACTTCGGGCTGGCGGAGTGCGACGCTCGCTCCTATTGCGACACCCATCTCGGTCGTGTCGCGTTGAGAATCGGCCTCATCTCGTCATCGATCTGCTCCGCAGATGAATTCCCGTCCGGGAAAATCGAAAGCGCCCCGACCGTGCTAGCCTCGCGCACTGATAGAAAGAACGCTTCCCGCATATAAGCAATCGCGTACAGACGAAAGTTGGTATCGAGGGCATCCAGGTGGCGACCAACCATCAACACAAGCTGCGATGCGGGAGCACCGGCCTCGGCTGCCTTGCGCAGCTCTCGAACCAGGGCATGGTCAAGACTCATCCCGCTATTTCCCGGTTGCCGTGACGCCGCACGAAGAGCGCTGCGCGGAGGCGGTAGATCGACGAACCGCCAATCTACAAAGATTTGCCCCTCACAGCCACGGCGCCGGCGTATCCATCGCGATCAGCTGCTCCACCTCGATCCGCGGGCGGATCACGGCGGCCTGGTCGCCCTTGACCAGCACCTCGGGCACCAGCGCGCGGGTGTTGTAGGTGCAGGCCTGGACGGCGCCGTAGGCGCCTGATGTCATGATGGCGAGGAGATCGCCCGGCTTGGGCTCGGGCAGCGTGCGGTCGAGCGCGAGGTAGTCGCCGCTTTCGCAGACCGGGCCGACGACGTCGGCTGTGAACGACGGCGCACCGGGCGCGGGCTGGATCACCGGCAGGATGTCGTGATGGGCCTCGTAGAGCGTCGGGCGGATCAGGTCGTTCATCGCGGCGTCGATGATGACGAAGTTCTTGGCCTCGCCGTGCTTCACGTAGATCACCTTGGCGACGAGGATGCCGGCATTGCCGACGATCATGCGGCCGGGCTCGAACATCAGGGTGCAGCCGAGATTGTGGCTGACGCGCTTGACCATCGCGGCATAGGCGGCGGGTTCCGGCGGCACCGCACGGTCCATGTGATAGGGGATGCCGAGGCCGCCGCCGAAATCGACATGGGAGATGTCGTGGCCGTCGGCGCGCAGGGTCTGCACGAACTCGGTGAGGATGCGGAACGCCGTCTCCATTGGACCGAGATCGGTGATCTGGCTGCCGATATGGACGTCGACGCCGGTGACCTTGATGCCCGGCATCTTCGCCGCGCGGGCGTAGACGCGGCGGGCGTGCTCCAGCGGAATGCCGAACTTGTTCTCCGACTTGCCGGTCGAGATTTTTGCGTGCGTGCCGGCGTCGACGTCCGGGTTGACGCGCACGGAGATGCGGGCGGTGTGGCCGGTCTCCTGGGCGAGCCGCGCAAGCAGATCGAGCTCGGGCTCGGATTCGATGTTGAGGCAGTGGATGTCGGCCGCGAGCGCGGCGCGCAGCTCGGCCTCGGTCTTGCCGACGCCGGAGAACACGATCTTGCGCGAGGGGATGCCGGCCGCCAGCGCCCGCTTCAATTCGCCGCCGGAGACGACGTCGGCGCCGGCGCCGAGCTTGGCAAGGGTGCGCAGCACCGACTGGTTGGAGTTGGCTTTCATCGCGTAGCAGATCAGCACGTCCTGGCCGGCGAAGGCGTCGGCGAACACGCGGTAGTGCCGCTCCAGCGTGGCGGTGGAGTAGCAGTAGAACGGGGTGCCGACGCGGGCTGCGAGCTCGGCGAGATTGACGGCCTCGGCGTGCAGCACGCCGTCGCGGTAGTCGAAGTGATTCATGGGTCTGATCCGCGCACGGGGCCGCGAGAAGGTTGATTGTGGCGGCGAATTGCCGGGAAATGGGGTGGATTGTCAAACCCGCGCTGCCACCCTCCCCTGGAGGGGGAGGGTCGATCGCACGCGCAGCGGGCGAGCGGGGTGGGGTGAAGCCGCGAGGACGGTGCGCGTGGAGAGATCACCCCACCCCGCCTCACGTTTCGCTGCGCTCAACGTGAGGCGACCCTCCCCCTCCAGGGGAGGGTGGCATCGAGCGCTGATCGAGAGGGAGTTCGAGCTCTATTTGCTGTCGAGCAGCGGGTCGAGGATGAAGGGTTTCTTCTGGCCGCGGGTGGCGGCGGGGGCGGCGTCGGCGCCGTAGCCGGAGTTGAACAGGCCGGGCTTGTTGGCGGCATCCGTCGCGGTGTCGGCGGGAGCGGCCGACATCTGCGGCGCCGGCGGGGAGTTGGCCGGCAGGTCCAACGGACCCTTGCGGCCGCAGGCGGCCAGCAGAAGGGCTGAAGCGCCCAGGACGAGCAGGACCCGGGCGGCGGAGGTTGGACGGCGAGCGCGATTCACGTGTGAAATCCCCATGCGGGCGGCACCATACAGAGAATGCACCGGCCTGACGAGTGCGGGAGTGCCACGCCGGGCCGATCAAATTTCGAACGGGAGCCCTACTTTCGCTGTTTTTCCAGCCGCTTCAGCCAGGCTTTGGCCTGCGCGACCACGTTCTTCGGCGCGGTGCCGCCGTAGCTGGTGCGGCTCTTCACCGAGGACTCGACCGAGAGCACGCCGAGCACCTCGGCTGATATCTTCGGCTCGACCTCCTGCATCGCCTTCAGCGGCAGCTCGTGCAGGGCGACGCCCTGCTTGGCGGCCAAGGCCACGATCCGGCCCGTGACGTGGTGGGCCTCGCGGAACGGCATCTTGAGGGTGCGCACCAGCCAGTCGGCGAGGTCGGTCGCCGTCGCATAGCCCTCGCCGGCGGCGGCCTTCATGCGGGCCTCGTCCGGCACGAGGTCGAGCGCCATGCCGGTCATGGCGCGGATGGCGAGCGACAGCGCCGCGAACGCCTCCATCGCGCCCTGCTTATCCTCCTGCATGTCCTTCTGATAGGCGAGCGGCAGGCCCTTCATGACGATCAGGAGCCCGTTCAGCGCGCCGATGACGCGGCCGGTCTTGGCGCGCACCAGCTCGGCGGCATCCGGGTTGCGCTTCTGCGGCATGATCGAGGAGCCGGTGGTGAACTTGTCCGACAGCTTGATCAGGCCGACCAAAGGCGAGGTCCAGATCACGATCTCCTCGGCGAAGCGCGACAGATGCACGGCGCAGATCGAGGCGGCCGAGAGGGTCTCCAGCACGAAATCGCGGTCGGACACGGCGTCCAGCGAATTGGCCATCGGGCGCTCGAAGCCGAGCGCCTCGGCGGTGGCGTGGCGATCGATCGGGAACGAGGTGCCGGCGAGCGCGGCGGCCCCCAGCGGCGATTCATTGAGCCGCTTGCGGGCATCGATGAAGCGGCCGCGGTCGCGCCCGGCCATCTCGACATAGGCCAGCAGATGGTGGCCGAAGGTGACCGGCTGGGCGGTCTGCAGATGGGTGAAGCCGGGCATGACCGTGCCGGCGTATTCGAGCGCGCGGCTGGCGAGCGCGTGCTGGTAGGCGGCGAGCGCCGCGTCGATGTCGTCGATGGTGTCGCGGACGAACAGGCGGAAGTCGGTCGCGACCTGGTCGTTGCGCGAGCGCGCGGTGTGCAGGCGGCCGGCGGCGGGGCCGATCAGCTCGGAGAGCCGGCTCTCGACATTCATATGGATGTCTTCCAGGGCCCGCTTGAACTCGAACGAACCCTTGGTGATCTCTGACAAAATCGTGTCTAGACCCTTAGCCATATTTTTCGCATCACCCGCGGTGATGATGCCCTGGGCGGCGAGCATGGCGGCGTGCGCCTTGGAAGCGGCGATATCCTGCGCGTAAAGGTGGCGATCGACGTCGATCGAGACGTTGATGTCCTCCATGATCTCGTCGGGACGCTCCGAGAACCGTCCGCCCCACATCGTGTTGCTCATGCCTGAACCGCTTCCAAGACCTTGCTGACCGCCGCTGGATGGGACACACCGTCCGGTATCCCGAAATTCGCGCCTCTGATAGCCGCAACCGACCCGAGATGACAAACGATAAGCCTGACCCGTCCCCTGCCCGCCCCGCATCCTCGCGGCGGACGCTGCTCGCGGCCGGTGCCGTGGCGGTGGTCGCCGTGGCTGGCATCGCGGTGGTGACCTTTGGCGGATTGCTGAAGGGACGGCCGGCGGGCGACCAGGCCTGTCAGGCGGCGGTCGACACCGCCAAGCGGATCGCACCGCTGATCAAGGGCGAGGTGGCGGCGCTGACGGCGGCAACAGTGCCGCTGCGGCTGCCGGATCTCACCTTCGAGGACGGCACGGGGGCGGCGAAGAAGCTGTCGGATTTCCGTGGCAAGACGGTGCTATTGAACCTGTGGGCGACCTGGTGCGTGCCCTGCCGCAAGGAGATGCCGGCGCTGGACGGGCTGCAGGCCAAGCTCGGCGGCGACGCCTTCCAGGTGGTCGCGGTCAACATCGACACCCGCGACCCGGAGAAGCCAAAGACGTTCCTCGCCGACGCCAAGCTGACGCAGCTCACCTATTTCGCCGATCCGAAGGCCAAGGTGTTCCAGGATCTGAAGGCGGTCGGCCGCGCGCTGGGGATGCCGACCTCGGTGCTGGTCGACGGCAATGGCTGCGAGATCGCGACCATCGCGGGTCCCGCCGAGTGGGACAGCGCCGACGCGGTCAAGCTGATCCAGGCGGCGACGGCGAAGGCCGCCGCGGGACTCTAATCGGAGAACTCAGGCGGCGATGTTGAGATTGCCGCCGACGCCGGGGCCGGCATTGGCGAGCGACAATGTCTGCTGCGCGCCGCCGAGCAGCGTCAGCACCGCATCCTTCTGGGCGTTCAGGTTCTGCTTCAGCACCGACGTGGCGACCTGCTGCTGTGTCGCACTCGCCTGCTGCGCCATGACCGCAGCCACCAAGCTCATGTCCATACGCGTACAACCTCTCGTTACGGCGAGGTTAAGCCGTGTGCCTTAACGAAGCGTATCGGTCGAGCCCGGCGGCGGTAAAATCAGCGGGTCGGCACCGGCTTCGGGCCGCGATAGTCGTAGAAGCCGCGCTGCGTCTTGCGGCCGAGCCAGCCGGCCTCGACATATTTCACCAGCAGCGGGCACGGCCGGTATTTGGAATCCGCCAGCCCCTCATGCAGCACCTGCATGATGGACAGACAGGTATCCAGACCGATGAAATCGGCCAGCTCGAGCGGCCCCATCGGGTGATGCGCGCCGAGCTTCATCGCCGCATCGATCGCCTCGACATTGCCGACGCCCTCATAGAGCGTGTAGATCGCCTCGTTGATCATCGGCAGCAGCACGCGGTTGACGATGAAGGCCGGGAAGTCCTCGGAGACGGCGACCTGCTTGCCGAGCCGGCCGACGAACTCCTTGGCCGCCTCGAAGGTGGCGTCGTCGGTGGCGATGCCGCGGATCAGCTCGACCAGCTCCATCAGCGGAACCGGGTTCATGAAATGAATGCCGATGAAGCGCTCGGGGCGATCGGTGCAGGCGGCGAGCCGGGTGATCGAGATCGACGAGGTGTTGGAGGCGATGATCGCCTCCGGCTTCAGCACCGCGCAGAGATCGTGGAAGATCTTGCGCTTGACGTCCTCCTTCTCGATCGCGGTCTCGATGACGAGATCGCAATCGGCGAGGCCATCGAGGGTTTCGCTGATCGAGATATGGCCGAGCGCCTGGTTGCGGGCGTCCTCGGAGATCACCTTCTTCGCGACCTGGCGGGTCAGATTGCCGTTGATGGTCGCCATGCCCGATTTCAACCGGTCGGCAGTGACGTCGTTGAGCACCACGTCGAGCCCGGCCAGCGCGGCAACGTGCGCGATGCCGTTGCCCATCTGTCCTGCGCCGATCACTCCGAGCTTGTTGATCTGAGCCATGTTGTCATCCACCCGAACGGCACGCCTGCTGCGCCCGCCCATGCCCTTGGAAGTGAGAACACCGGCCGCCGCGGTCCCACGCGGCCGGTGTCTTGAGCGTTACTTGCCGAGCTTGCCGAGCGCCTCGGTCAGCTCGGGAACCGCCTGGTAGAGATCGGCCACCAAACCGTAATCGGCCACCTGGAAGATCGGCGCGTCCTCGTCCTTGTTGATCGCGACGATCACCTTGGAGTCCTTCATGCCGGCCAGATGCTGAATGGCGCCTGAAATGCCGACCGCCACATACAGCTCCGGCGCCACGACCTTGCCGGTCTGACCGACCTGCCAGTCGTTCGGCGCGTAGCCGGCATCGACCGCGGCGCGCGAGGCGCCGACGCCGGCGCCGAGCTTGTCGGCGAGCGGCTCGATGTACTTCGCGAAGTTCTCGCGGCTCTGCATCGCGCGGCCGCCGGAGACGATGATCTTGGCCGACGTCAGCTCGGGACGGTCGCTCTTGGCGACCTCCTCGCCGACGAAGGTCGACAGCGCCGGATCGCCGGCCGCCGCCACGGTCTCGACCGACGCGCTGCCGCCCTCGCCTGCGGCGGCGAAGGTCGAGGTGCGCACGGTGATGACCTTCTTGGCATCCTTCGACTTCACGGTCTGGATCGCGTTGCCGGCATAGATCGGCCGCTCGAACGTGTCGGGCGCGACGACCTTGATGATCTCCGACACCTGCATCACGTCGAGCAAAGCGGCGATGCGCGGCATCACGTTCTTGAAGCGCGAGGTCGCGGGCGCGACGATCGCGTCGTAGTTCGCGGCGAGCTTGACGACGAGGTCGGCGAGCGGCTCGGCGAGATCATGCGCGTAGGCCGCATCATCGGCGAGCAGCACCTTCTTGACACCTGCGAGCTTGGCGGCGGCTTCGGCCGCAGCCTTGGCGCCCTGGCCCGCGACCAGCACGTCGACATCGGCGCCGAGGGCTGTCGCCGCCGTCAGCGCCTTGTTGGTCGCGTCCTTGATGGATGCATTGTCGTGTTCGGCAATCAGCAGCGTGGCCATCAGAGCACCCCCGCCTCGGTCTTGAGTTTGTTGACGAGCTCGGCGACGTCCTTGACCTTGACGCCGGCCTTGCGGCCCGCCGGCTCGGTGGTCTTGAGCACTTCGAGCCGCGGCGTGAGATCGACGCCGGTGTCGGCGGCGGTCTTCTCGGCGATCGGCTTCTTCTTCGCCTTCATGATGTTCGGCAGCGACGCGTAGCGCGGCTCATTGAGACGCAGGTCGGTGGTGACGATCGCCGGCCCCTTGAGCTTCACGGTCTGCAGGCCGCCGTCGACCTCGCGGGTGACCTTGAAATCGGAGCCCTCGACCTCGAGCTTGGAGGCGAAGGTCGCCTGCGCCCAGCCCAGCAGCGCGGCCAGCATCTGGCCGGTCTGGTTGGAATCGTCGTCGATCGCCTGCTTGCCGAGGATGATCAGACCCGGCTGCTCGTCCTGCGCCACGGCTTTGAGGATCTTCGCGACCGCCAGCGGTTCCACGTTGCCTTCGGCCTTGACCAGGATGCCGCGGTCGGCGCCCATCGCGAGCGCGGTGCGGATCGTCTCGGACGCCTGCGCGGGCCCGATCGAGACCACCACCACCTCGGTCGCCTTGCCGGCTTCCTTCAGCCGCAGCGCTTCCTCGACGGCGATCTCGTCGAACGGATTCATCGACATCTTGACGTTGGCGAGCTCAACGCCCGATCCGTCGCTCTTGACGCGGACCTTGACGTTGTAATCGACCACCCGCTTGACCGGCACCAGAACCTTCATCGATCCTCTTTCGCTCTAAATTGTCCGGGGTTGACCTTTCGGGCGCGGAACCTAAAGCCCCCGTACCCCCCGGTCAACGCGCGAGGGGGAAAAAACGCAGGCCCGCACGCCCCCGCGTTAACGGTTTTGCGGGTTAACGGTTTTGGCCCGGCACCCACAACACGTCGCCGGCGCCGTTCCGGTTTGCCGCCCGGCTGGCCACGAACAGGAAATCCGACAACCGGTTCATATAACGAATAGCGGCCTCGCTGACCGGCTCGTCAGGCTTGCCGGCGAGTTCCGTCATGATCCGTTCCGCCCTGCGGCAAATGGTACGCGCCACATGCAGATGCGCCGCCGCCGCAGTCCCTCCGGGCAGCACGAACGACGTCAGCGGCGAGAGCCGCTCGTTCAGCGTATCGATGTCGCGCTCCAGGCGGTCGACCTGGCTCGCGACGACGCGCAGCCGCTCCGCCTTGCCCTCGCGCTGCGGCACGGCGAGATCGGCGCCGAGGTCGAACAGATCGTTCTGGATCAGGCCGAGCATCGCATCGATCTCGGGCGCATCGGCCAGATGCAGCCGGACCACACCGATCGCAGCGTTGGTCTCGTCAACGGTTCCATAGGCGGAGACGCGCAGATCGTACTTGGGGCGCCGCTCGCCATTGCCGAGCGCGGTCGTACCGTCGTCACCGGTCCGTGTGTAGATGCGATTCAGGACCACCATGCTGCGTTCTCAACGTCCGTTTCTCGACGCCTCGGCGTCTCGGTCTCAGCGCCCCATCGCCCAGATCGCCGCCATGGCAACAACGATCGCGACGAACTGCAGGATCACCCGCCAGCGCATCAGCTTCTGCGACAGGTTCGGCGAGCCGCCGCGCGTCATGTTGACGAGGCCGAGAAACAGCACCAGGGCGACCGCGCCAACGGCGATGGGAAGGATGAATTTACCAAGAAGTGAAGCCATCGGTGCTAGATAACACCGCAAACGCAAGAGCGCCATGGCGGATCCGCGCAGCCGGCGCTGCAACTTCTGGCTTTTGGACCCGTAATATCGGATTGTACAAATCACGTTCTTTCGCGGAGTGCAGGGACAGGTGAAGGCGCTTCGCTACATCTTCCACGTCGTCATGGACGCGTTCTACACCTTCCTCGCCGACGACGGCTGGGCGATCGCCAGCCATATCGCGCTGTCGACCCTGATGGCGCTGTTTCCCTTCCTGATCGTCCTGACCTCGCTCGCCGGCTTTCTCGGCTCCAAGGACCTGGCCGACCAGGCCGCCACCTTGATGCTCGAGACTTGGCCGGCGCAGGTGGCGGATGCGCTGACCGGCGAGATCCACGACGTGCTGACCACGACCCGGACCGATGCGCTGACCATCGGCGCCGTGCTCGCGGTCTACTTCGCCTCGAACGGCGTCGAGGCGCTGCGGGTCGCGCTCAACCGCGCCTACGGCGTGATCGAGCAGCGCCGCTGGTACTGGCTGCGGCTGGAATCGATCGGCTATACCCTGGTCGCCGCGTTCACGGCGCTGGCGATGTCGTTCCTGATCGTGCTCGGCCCGCTGATGCTCGCCACCGCCCGGCGCTATTTGCCGCTGGCGGTCGAAGCCAACGAGCGCTTCGTCAACCTGACGCGCTACGGCATCACCATCAGCGCGCTGGTCGTCGCGCTGTTCATCCTGCACGCCTGGCTGCCGGCGGGGCGGCGCAGCTTCATGCAGATCCTGCCCGGCATCGTCTTCACCTTCATCGCCTCGCTGGTGTCAGGGATCGTGTTCGGCCAGTACCTGGCGCGCTTCGCCAACAACTACGTCACGATGTATGCGGGGCTCGCATCGGTGATCATCGCACTGGTGTTCCTGTATTTCATCGCCGCGATCTTCGTGTATGGCGGCGAATTGAACGCTTCGATCATCAAGTCGCGGCTGCCGCGCGGCGTGTCGCTCCAAGAAGCGCAGTCGCTAGAGCCCGCGGCGAAACGGGCTTGAGCAGGAACGCGTCCGCGCCGGCAGCCCGCGAGGCCGCCTCGTCCTCGCCGCGTCCGGACACGCCGATGATCGGGATAGTCCCGTGGGGCGCGTCCAGCTTGCGAATGCGAGCAATCGCCTCGACGCCGTTGATGCCGGGCAGCACCATGTCCATCAGCACCGCATCGTAATTGCCGGCCGCGATCCGCTCCGGCGCCGCCTCGCCGCGGCCGATGAACTCGGCCTGGTGGCCGAGTTCATTGAGGATGGTGTTGAGCACCACGCGGCCGAACGGATTGTCCTCCACCCCGAGGATCCGCAGGGGCCGCGTCGGCGCGAGGGCGACACCATCTTCCGATCCGCCGGCGGTGGCGTGCGGTGTGGCCGCAACGGTCAGCGTCACCGTCAGGGTGAAGGTCGTGCCGCCGCCTTCATGCGGCGCCACTGCGACATCGCCGCCCATGGCGCGCGCCAGTTGCCGGACCGAGGACAGTCCGAGTCCGGCCCCGCCGAAGCGCGAGGCAATCGAAACATTGGCTTGGCTGAACGGCCGGAACAGCCGCTTGATCTCCTTCAGGGTCAGGCCGATGCCCGAATCCGAGACGTGGAAGGCGATCGCGGCGCTGCCCCTGCCCGCGCCTCGGCCTGCGCCCCTGCTCGGCTTGCCGCGACCGCCGCGGCGTGCCGGAACGACCTCCAGCGCCACGCCCCCCTGCTCGGTGAACTTCACCGCATTGTCGATCAGGTTCTCGAGCGCAGCGCGCAGCCGCACGGGGTCGCCGATCACAAGTCCCGGCAAGTCGTCGGAAACGTGGACCTTGACATCCAGCCCCTTGGCGGCGGCGCGGCCCGACAGCGAGTCTCCGGCGGCCCGCGCCAGCACGCGCAGATCGAACAGATCCTCACGCGGCAGCGCGCCGGTGGTCTCGTCCTTGGCGGCATCGACGAACAGGGTGGCGAGGCTCGACAGATGCTCCGCGCCGGCCTTGATCGTATCGACCCAGCGCCGCTCGCGCTCGCCAAGCTCGGAGGTGGCGAGCAGGTCGCTGATGGCGAGAATGCCAGTCAGGGGCGTGCGCACTTCATGGGCGAACACCGCCAGCGCGGCTTCGACGACTCCTGGTGATCCAGCGGCAGCCTTGGGCACGGACTTCGCGGTCTCGGGCTTCCTCACTCCGGACTTGGCCGCGCTTCGCCGGCTCCCCGCCATCGCCGTGACCTGAGGAACGTGCTTCTTGAGCGGTCGCGCCTTGGTGCGCTCCTTGGCCGGCGCCGCCTTCGCGGCCCTGGTCTTCTGCGTTTGTGTCTTCGGCGCTTGTGCTGCGGACGACGGCATCCTCGGGGATGTCGTCCTGGAGGGCGCCTTTTCCGCGGGCGCTCTGGACGCGCCGGCGGACCTGGGCGCAGCCGGCTTGGCCGGTCGGGCCCGACGCCCCGTACTCATCTTCCGAACGCGCTTCATCATGGCCCCTGTGACATGAACTCCGAAAAACGAAGGGGCACTTGTACTGTCATGTCTCGTCGTGCCGCTTTCGATTGAAGCTCCCGATTACCCGCGCCATTGAGCAGCATGGCACGGTCGTTTCCGGGTGTCACGATGCCCCGGAGGTTGTCCCCGCCGGAAACGTGGGGAGACATCGGGGCTTGCGGCAGGACGCGGCTAGACCATGCCGATCCTGTGTCGGATTTCCGCCGGCGAGACGCCTTCCGCACGCAAGGCGCGCAATCCCGTCGCCCGGGAGGACTTGGACAGCTTGTGGCCCTGCGCGTCGCGAATCAGTTGGTGATGCCGATAGGCCGGAGCCGGCAGGCCGAGCAGGACCTGCAGCAGCCGGTGCACGCTGGTGGCATGAAACAGGTCCTGCCCACGCACCACCTCGGTCACCCCCTGCAGGGCATCGTCGAGCACGACGGAGAGGTGATAACTGGTCGGCGTCTCCTTGCGCGCCAGAACCACATCCCCCCAGGCCTCCGGCCTTGCTGCGACCCTGCCACTCTCGCCCGAAGGCCCGGCGCCATGCTCGTCCCAGGCCGGCCGGCCGGCGCGCGCGACCGCGGCGGCCATGTCGAGCCGCAAGGCATAGGGCGCGCCGCTGGCCATCAGTGCCGCACGGCGCGCCTCGGAGAGCGAGGTCGCCGTCCCCGGATAGAGCGGCGCGCCATCCGGATCGCGCGGCCAAGCCCCCTCTGCATCCCGTTGCGCGACCATCCGCGCGGCCTCGGCCCGGCTCTCGAAGCTCGGATAGACCAGCCCCATGCCCCGCAGCCGGTCCAGCGCAGCGCGGTACTCGGCAAGGTGCTCCGATTGCCGCCGCACCGGCTGCTCCCAGGCGATGCCGAGCCAGGCGAGGTCCTCATAGATCGCCTGCTCGAACTCGGGGCGGCAGCGGGTCGGATCGATGTCCTCGATGCGCAGCAGCAAGCGGCCGCCGCTCCGCTGCGCGCATTGGAAGTTCAACAGCGCCGAAAAAGCGTGGCCGAGATGCAGATAGCCGTTGGGGCTGGGGGCAAATCGGAAAACGGGTGGCATCATGATGAGTTCGACGCCACAGAGCCCTGCGCCTCTCCTGCCTGCGTTTCGCGTTCCAGACGCTCGACCACGGTCCGATAGAAGTGCTCTGCCTGCTGCATCATCTCGGCCGTACTGCTGCGGCATTCGCTGAAGGCCGACCGGGCCAGCTCGAACTCGGCATCGACGAACGCGGCCACCACGGGCGGCAGCGGTGCGATGCCGAGCTCGCGGGTCGAGGCTTTCCGCTGCATCAGCTCGGCCACCTCCGCCTGCAAGGCCGCGGGCGGATCGCACTCCGCCATCAAGGTCGGAAAATGCATCGGCGCCACCGCTTCCCTTGGGTGCAGGCGCAGCCAGCGCAGCGTCGCGGCTGGCCGCAGCGCGTAGAAGATCTTCTTCTGCGCAACCTCCGTGCCGTCGCCGAAATACGCGCGGCGTTGCCGTTCACCGAGATGCAGATAGTGCCGCGCCACGGCATCGCGGCTCGCCACGCTCCTGGCGAAGGCGAGAAAGTCATCACGAAACCAAGCGGAGCCACGATACACCACCGGCGACCGCAGCCATTCGATGATGACCGCATTGCCCTTCAGCAGCAGCTGTACCGCCTTGGCCAGGTCCCAGCCGTTGGCGTCGTAATCATCTTCGAGCGGAAACTCGATGACGTCGCGCACCGGCCATGGCTTGATATGATCGGCGGCGCGCCGCACATAGACGAACCGGCAATCATAGTCGCTGTCGGGCGAGGCAAAGCCCCAGGCGCGGCTGCCGCTCTCGATGGCGAGCGGCAGAAACACGCCGTGCTCGGCAACGACGCGATCCAGCAGGGAGTCGATCCCGGCGACCTTGTGGCGGGCCATGTCGGAGGGGATGCTACGCAAGCTCATGAGAGTTCCAGCCGTGACTGACGCTGCCTTAGCCCTGGGCCTTCCTGCCGTCCACCCGGCGCGACATGGCCCAGCCTTGCGTTCGGCGACGCCATGACCCTTCACCTCGACAGCCAAGCCGTTCTCGAGGACGCGATCCGCGACCTGGTGAAGCAGGACGCGCGGCTGGCGCCCGTCCTCGAAGCGACCGGCATGCCGGCGCTCCGGAGGCGTGAGCCGGGCTTCGCCGGGATCGCCCACATCGTCTGCGGCCAGCAGCTCTCGACCGCGAGCGCGGCCGCGATCTGGGGCCGGCTGCAGGCGGCATTCGATCCGTTCGATGCCGACGCCGTCCGCCGCGCCCGCGCCGACCGGCTGGGGCGGCTCGGCCTCTCTGCCGCCAAGATCAAGACGCTGAAGCACATCGCGCGCGAGCTCGGCGCCGGGCGGCTGAACCTCGACGTGCTCGCCAATGAGGACGCCGACGCCGCGCACGCCACCCTGACCGCCCTGCCCGGCATCGGACCGTGGACCGCCGACGTCTACCTGCTGTTCTGCCTCGGCCATGGCGACGCCTGGCCGTCCGGCGACCTCGCCGTGCAGGAGGCGGTCAAGGTCGGGCTCGGGCTTGCGACGCGGCCTACGGCCAAGCAGATGATGCCGCTGGCCGAAGCGTGGCGCCCGCTGCGCGGTGCGGCGGCGCACCTGTGGTGGAGCTATTACCGCGTCGTCAAGAAGCGCGAGGGCGTGATCACGCCGGCGAACTAACAACTCCGGTGAACGGCGTTTCAAACAAAGTTGGGGTTGCAAAACGGTCATCGATGTCGGCCAGGATCGCGCCACGACGCACAGCAAACGAACGGCCGAGGTCTTCATCATGCAATCGTCCGATTTCATCGTCGCACGCGGCGATCTGCAGCAGTGCAAGACGATCGTCACCGAGCTTCCCGATGGCGACGCGCTTCCTGCCGAGGCGCTGCTGGTGAAGGTCGACCGCTTCGCCTTCACCGCCAACAACATCACCTACGCGCTGCTCGGCGAGCAGTTGAAATATTGGCAACTGTTTCCCGCGCCCGACGGCTTCGGCATCATTCCCGTGTGGGGCTTCGGCGACGTGATCGCGTCCCGCCATCCTGCCGTCGCGCAAGGCGAGCGCCTGTTCGGCTACTTCCCGATGGCGACGCATCTCGTCATCGAGGCCGCCGACGTCGGCAAGCGCGGCCTGCGCGACGCGGCCGCGCACCGCCAGGGCGTCGCGCCGGTCTACAACGCCTATGCGCGGGTGGGCGACGATCCCGCCTTTGCCGGACGGCAAGGCGATGATCAGGCGCTGCTGCGCCCGCTGTTCATGCTGTCGTTCCTGGTCGACGACTTTCTCGCCGAACAGGCTCATTTCGGCGCCACAACCGTCATCCTGTCCTCGGCCTCGAGCAAGACCGCGTTCGGTCTCGCCCACCTCCTGCATACGCGGCGCAAGGGCATCCGCGTGATCGGGCTGACCTCGCCATCGAATGCGGCCTTCGTCCGCTCGCTCGGCTGCTACGACGCGGTCGTGACCTACGACGCGGTCGACGGGCTCGACGCGAGGTCGCGCGCGGCGTTCGTCGACATGGCCGGCAACGCCAGCCTCCGCGCCGCGCTGCATCGGCACTACGGCGACAACCTCGTCTATTCCGGCCGCGTCGGGCTGACGCATCAGGACGGCAGCGATGATGCAGAGATGCTTCCCGGTGCCCCGCCCACCTGGTTCTTCGCGCCCGACCAGATCAGGAAGCGTGCCAGGGAATGGGGACCCGGCGGCATCGAAAGCCGGCTCGGCGCGGCGTGGCGGGACTTCGCCCCGCGGCTCGACGGCTGGCTCACGATCACGGAAGGACGCGGACCGGAGGCCGTACAGCGCGTCTATCTCGACACCTTGCAAGGTCATATTCCGCCGCATGAGGGCCACATGCTGACGATGGCGACGTAAGCAGGTTTTCACCCGCGACCAAACCCGTGTAGCGTTGCCCGGACTGAGGTTGCGCAGAGGCAGGGAGGCGAGGCGATGTCCATTCTCGGAACGGGCAATTACAGCTATCGCGTCGTCAAGGACTGGGCCAAGCTGCCCGAGGGCTGGGCGCTCACCGACGTCGCCTCGGTTGCCGTTGACAGCAAGGATCGCGTCTACGCCTTCAATCGCGGCGCCCATCCGATGATCGTGTTCGACCGCGACGGCAATTTCATCAAGAGCTGGGGCGAGGGCCTGTTCAGCCGCGCCCACGGCTTGTCGATCGACAGCGAGGACAATCTCTACTGCACCGACGATGGCGACCACACCGTGCGCAAATGCACGGATGACGGCAAGGTGCTGCTGACCATCGGCCTGCCGGAGCGTCCGGCGCCGTTCATGAGCGGCGAGCCGTTCAACCGCTGCACCCACACCGCGCTGTCGCCCTCGGGCGAGATCTACGTTTCCGACGGCTACGGTAATGCGCGGGTCCACAAATACACACCCGACGGCCGGCTGATCCGCAGCTGGGGCGAGCCCGGCTCCGATCCCGGCCAGTTCAACATCGTTCACAACATCGCGACCGATGCCGACGGTTTTGTCTATGTCGCCGATCGCGAGAACCACCGCATCCAGATCTTCGACGGCGACGGCCGCTACGAGACGCAGTGGAACAATCTGCATCGGCCCTGCGCGCTGTGCGCCTGCGGCGCGGGGCGCAAGACCTTCATCATCGGCGAGCTCGGCCCCGGCATGCCGGTCAACCTCAACGTTCCCAATCTCGGACCGCGGCTGACCATCACCGACGCCACCGGCCGGCGCATCGCCCGGCTCGGCGGCGAGCACGGTCCGGGCCTGGAAACCGGCCGCTTCCTGGCCCCGCACGGCCTCGCCATCGACAGCCGCGGCGACATCTATGTCGGCGAGGTCGGCGTCACCAACTGGAGCACGAGCTTCCCGGACCGGCCGATGCCGGACGAGGTCAGGATCCACCGCTGCCTGCAGAAGCTGGAGCGGGTCCCGGGCTGACCTTGGTCGTCCTGCTGGTCGTCGTGCCGGAAGACATGCAACTGATTTGCAGTGCGGCGGATCGGGCGCTCTGCCACGGTTCTGACGCGCTTTGGACGGCAGCTCCAAAGGCGGGAGAAGCCATGTCAAGCCATTCTTGGGGCTTCACAATCCCGTCACGCTGCATGTAGTATGTCAGGGCATGCTGCTTCGCAGCCGTTATGGAGGCCAGGAGCGTTACTTGAACGCACATGTCTCGCAAGGCGGTTGGCCGGTGTTGGTGCTGAACGCGGACTTCCGGCCGCTGAGTTACTACCCGCTGTCTCTCTGGTCGTGGCAAGACGCGATCAAGGCAGTGTTTCTCGATCGCGTCAACATTGTCGAATACTACGACCGCGCGATCCGAAGTCCGTCCTTCGAAATCCAGCTGCCCAGCGTGGTTTCGCTGAAATCCTTCGTAAAGCCGTCGACGCATCCGGCCTTCACCCGCTTCAACGTCTTCCTCCGCGACCGTTTCGCCTGCCAGTACTGCCACTCCGGCGACGACCTGACCTTCGATCACGTCATCCCCCGCAGCAAGGGTGGCCAGACCACCTGGGAGAACGTCGTCGCCGCCTGCTCGCCCTGCAATCTGAAGAAGGGCAATCTGACGCCACAGCAGGCCAAGATGTTCCCCAAGCAGGCGCCCTATGCGCCAACCGTCCACCAGCTCCATCGCAACGGCCGGCTGTTCCCGCCGAACTACCTGCACGACAGCTGGCTCGACTATCTCTATTGGGACACCGAGCTCGATCCGTAGCGGATCGGCCCGTTGTCGGTGTTGATGCTGGACATCGCCCCGGCGGCGGCGACATGCTGCTCTCGCTGGCGTCTGCGAACGCTCGGCCGCCAGATCCGCAGGCCGAATGGCCCGGCCGTCCGGCCATATATCGGACTGGATTAACTCCACTTTAGGTCCCTGTTCAGCATGCTCGCGCGTTGCCGCATGGGCCGCCGCCATGGCTGCCCGCTTCCGTCACCGATCCAGCAGGGCCGTCCGTTCCGCGCATGCAGACCGCAACCACCGAGTGCAAAGCGGCGGCGCTCGCGAAAGCCCAGGCAGCCAGCTCGCTGCAGAACATTTCCCTCACGATGTTCGCCAATGTGGCGATCGCAACGTCGCTGGCGCTGCTGCTGTATCTCAGGGAGGGCGGCACCCTCATCTTCTGGTGGCTGGGCGCAGCCATCGTCTTCGCCGCGTTCCGCGCCGGATGGGTGTCGTACCTGAAATCGTCCGGACGGATCGAGCGCGATCCACAGCGCGTGCTGCGCAATCTCACCATCATGGCTTTCGCCAGCGGCGTGCTGTGGGCGATCGTCCCGATCGCGCTGCCGGCCTTCTCCCACGCGCACAACGTCAACGACGTCGTCTTCATCATGGCCGGCACCACCACCGGAGCCATCATCCAGAGTCTCGCCTATTCGAGGATGGCGATCGCGTTCGGCGCGCCGCTGATGGGCGCGACCGTGCTGCGGATGCTGATCTCGGGCAGCGACGTCGACTACATCGTCGCGGTCGACGTCGCCTTCCTGACCTTCATGCTGTTCCGCGCAGCGCGGCTCGGCGAGCGCAACTTCATCGCGAGCCAGAAGACCGCCATCGAGGCGACCGTGCTGGCGGAATCCGTCGCCGAGGCCAACCACGCTTTGGAGCGTCTGGTTCGCACGGACTCGCTCACCGGGCTCGCCAATCGCAGCCATTTCCGCACCGTGGCCGCCGCGGCGTGCCGTTCCGGACGCGGGGTCGCATTCCTCCTGATCGACGTCGACAACTTCAAGACCATCAACGACGCGCGCGGCCACGATGCCGGCGACCGGGTCATTCAGGCCATCGCCGCGCTGCTGCAATCCGCCTGCCGCGGCGACGATCTGCCGGTCCGCCTGGGCGGCGACGAGTTCGTCGTCGTCATGCAGGGCGACGACGTGGCGAGCCGGTCCGTCGCACTCGCCGAATGGCTGATGGCCGCCCTCGCGCAGCCGCTCGCGATCGCGGGCCAGGTGCTGCCCGTGAGCTGCTCGATCGGCATCGCGGCGCATGCGGAAGGCCCGATCGATCTGGAAGAGCTCTCCGCCCGCGCCGACGTCGCGCTCTATCGCGCCAAGGACGACGGCCGCGCCTGCATGCGCGTATTCGACGCCAAGATGCAGTCCGAGCTGACGCAGCAGCGCCGGCTCGATGCCGAGCTCCCCGCCGCGCTGGCCCGCCGCGAGCTCCACGTCGAATTCCAGCCCCAGGTCGCGATGGCCACGCAGGAGGTCATCGGCTTCGAGGCGCTGCTGCGCTGGAAGCACCCGAGCGCCGGACTGATCCCGCCGCCGGACATCGTGTCCGCGGCGATCCGATTGCGCCTGTCCGGCCAGCTCACGGAGTTCGTGGGCGAGCGCGTCTGCGCGTTCCTGCGCGCGCTCGACCGCAAGAAGGCGCACGGCATCCGGGTATCGATCAACGTCTCGCCGCGGGAATTCCCGCTTCACTCGCCGGCGCAGACCCTCAAGACCGTCTCCGAGCGCTACGGCGTCGATCCCCACCGGATCGAGATCGAGGTGACCGAAGAGGCGATGTTCGATCCCAAGCGCTGCGCCGACGAATTGAAGCTGATCGACCAATACGGCTTTGGTCTTGCGATCGACGATTTCGGCGTCGGCCATTCCTCGATCGCGAACCTGATGGCGGTCGAGATCGACACCATCAAGATCGACCGCTCCTTCATCCACGGCATCGCCGGCAACCGACGGGATCAGCAGCTCGTCGCCGCCATCACCGCGGTGGCGCTGCCGCTCGGCCACCGCATGATCGCCGAGGGCGTCGAGAGCGAGGCGGACGCCGAGTGCCTTCGCATGCTCGGCTGCTCCTACGGACAGGGCTGGCTGTATGGCAAGCCGATGAAGGAGGACGACGCCATCGCGTGGCTCGTCCAGCATCGCAGCGGTGCTGCTGCCGCGGTCGAGCGCTTGCCGCGCAGCGCGTAGGTGCTGCGCGGACGTCGCGCTCACGGATGGACCAGCACATCGGCAAGACCATGGGCAAGGCTCGGTCCGAAGGCGCCGGCCCAGGCGGCTGCGATGACGAGGACGAGGCCGGGGACGAGGCGCAGGGCGAAGGACGACCCGCCGCTGGTCCACGCCACCACGATCTTGCTGATCGTGTTCGCCGACAGCGCCGCGAGCACCGGAGCCACGGCATCGGCGGCGCCGATCTTGCCCGACGCGGCGAGCGCAGCCGCGGCCACCGCCGGCGCATGGGTATCGACGAGACCGGCGACGGCAGCGCTCGCCACCAGGCCGGCTTCGCCGAACGCCTCGCGCAACGCGGCCGACAGCACCAGCACCGCAGAGATCGTCAGCGCCAGCAACAGCGCGCCCGGCAGGCTGAAGGCGTGTCCGGGCGGCAGGTCGGCGGAACCGCTCTGCCGCAAGCCGACGATCGTGAAGATCGCGCCGTAGATCGCCGCCGCCGCGCCGGCGCAGAGCAGCGGGACCAGCAGCGCCTGCAGCGCCGGGAGGCTGGTGACGGCCAGCACCGCGGCGAGCTGGGCGATGGTCGCGACCGTCGACAATGCCGCGCCGGCGGCTGCGGCGCCGCCAAGCTCCGGCGCCTTGCGCGCCCGTGCGCCCATCGCGCCGATCGTGGCCGTGCTGGAGACGAAGCCCGAGGCGAAGCCGGACACGGCGAGCCCGCCGCGTGCGCCGAGCAGCCGCATCGAGACATGTCCGGCGGCACCGATCGCCATCATCAGGACGACGAGCGTCCAGATGCCGCGCAGATTGAGCGCGCCGTACGGACCGATCGGCTGATCCGGGAGCAGAGGCAGCACGACCAGCGTGGCCGCGGCAAAGATCAGGCCGTCCTTGAGCTCGCTCTCGCTGAGCACCGAACGGACGAAGTCGTGCAGCACCGGCCGGGCCGCCAACAGCACCGCCAGCACGACGGCGACGCCCGCCGCCAGAGCAGGTTGCTCGGTGGCGAGGCCGCCGAGCAGGACGGTCAGGATCAGCGCCGCCTCCGAGGTCAGTCCCGGATCGTCGCTGCGCGAACGCCAATAGGCGATCGCCGTGAGGACCATGATTCCAGCGGTGACGACGGCCAGCAGCAGCTTGCCGCCGATCAGCATGCTCACCGCGCCGGCCAGCGACGCGACGGCAAAGGTTCGCAAGCCCGCGGGCGAGCGCCCGGGCCCTTCGCCCTTGCGGCGCTCGCGCTCCAAGCCGATCAGCAACCCGATGCCGAGCGCGACGACGATCTTGATGATCGCGGGACTGAGGCTCATGAGATCCGGCATCGACATGGTCCTACGTCAAACCGCCAGGTCTGCGCCGGGGGACATCGGGCAACCCGGTACATCGCCGCAAGGTTTCCCATCGGTCCGCTCAGGCCGCGACGAACGCGCTGACGATCATCAGCATACACGTGATGAGACCAAGTGCGGGGACCCATAGCGGCACCCGCACATGGGCGGCATCCGATCCGATGCGCCAGATGCGGATACGGAGCAGGCACAGATTGACGATGGCGAAGATCGTCAGCGTCGCGAGCGAGGTGCCTTCCGCCAGCCGCTCCAGCGGGAAGGCCAGCGCGAGGATCGCGACCGCCAGCATGACGAGGCCGGTTGCGATCAGCGGCGTTCCGGTGCGCGGATCGACGCGGCCGGCGATGCGCGGCAGGTCGCCCTGCCCCGCCATGCCATAGACGACGCGCGCCGTCATCGTCATCTGAGCGAGAATGGTGTTGAGCGTGGACACGATCGCAATCGCGGTGAAGGTGGCGGGGCTGATGCCTGCGACGGCATTGAACACCAGGCTGAGCGGCGCCGGAGAGGCCGACAGCATGCCCGGCGCCACGGCGGTCACCGCGATCGCAGCAATCAGCACATACAGCACGGAGGTGATCAGCAGCGTGAGCGCCATCGCCCACGGAATGCTTCGCTGCGGGCTCTTGGCCTCCTCCACGACGTTGGCGAGGTCCTCGAAGCCGACGAAGGCGAAGAACGCGAGCAGGCCGGCGAAGGTGATGCCGGAAAGAACGCCGAGATCGAGCGGCGGCGGCGTCAGCAAGGCAGGGCCGAACGCGACGCCGGAGTGAACGGCCGAGACGACGATCCACACCAGTCCGCCGGTCTCGATCAAGGTCAGCAGTCCGGCGAGCATCACCGATTCGAGAATGCCCCAGGACGCCACGATGCCGAGCGCGACCACGATGGCCATCGCGATCAGCGGCGTCGGCAGATCGATCAGTTGCCGGATGTAGCCGGCGCCGCCGAGCGTCACCGCGGCCGCCGCGATGATGCCGGTGGCGAGTCGCAGCGAGCCGACCGCCGTCGAGAGCAGCCGCGACTTGAAGGCCGCGCGGACATAGGCGGCCTCGCCGGCGCTCACGGGATAGCGGGTCGCAAGCTCGGCATAGGAGGCGGCGGTGAACGCCATCACGAAGGCCGCCAGCGCAAAGGCCCAGGAGGAATGGACTCCTGCATGACCGGCGACCGCGCCGATCAGGACATAGATGCCGGCCCCGACGGTCACGCCCGTGCCGTAGAGGACCAGCAGCGGCAGTCCGAGCCGCCGCCGCAAGCCAGATGGAGGCACGATTGGATCTTGCGGCACCACGACGTCCATTCTTGATCACAACGAACAACAGAGTTGTAGGGGCTTAAGGGAGCAAGCGCGAGCGCTCTTGATCCCGGTCAATCCGGAGCGCGCGCCCGCGGCCGGCTGCTGCGGCATTCGGCCGCCGGGCCTTCTTCGCGAGGCGCGTTCGCCTTCACGGCCATCGGCCAACTTGAGATGCGCCGCGTCGAGACATGACTTCGCGCTCTCGCGGCGCGATGGGCCCGAGCTGTGCTGATCGATCTCCTCTCGAAACGAGAGGGCGCAGGGAAGACCGAGCCTCGGCCGAGGCCCGTGGCCCCCGTGCGGAGAAAATGCACGGGGCAGGAACCACAGGTTCAGCCGGAGCGACCGGCGGATTCAATTGGTCGTCGCAACACTCGATGAGGAGGTTGCGATGGGCATTCGAAAGAAACGGTCAACGC
>NZ_JAUEUK010000013.1:0-200723 GCF_032487555.1 Bradyrhizobium sp. SZCCHNRI1029 | reverse complement strand
ATCACAGCCTGAGAAACGCCCGCGTCCTCGTGGTCAGGACGGACGTCCGCAAGGCCGTTTTTACACGACCAAGACCCATCTGAGACATTTCGCTAGCATCCCACATTGTAGTAGCGAAGGCCCCTTTCAGAGTTCTGCTTTGAACCGACACGATGGTCTTCCCTCAGATTGAGGGCAGGCATGAGGCTGCGAAAATTCCCGATCCCATACCTGGAGGCGGGGCGTTGGCCCGCGTTCTCATCGTAGGCGTTTGACTCAAATCAAATAGAACCCGCCTTAGGCTCATAGGGTTTTGCATGGTGGGCTGTCGCGAGGTTCTTTCCAAAACTCTATCGGTGAAGAGTTCATGTCCAGGCGCGTACCTCCTGTCGAAAACCGTGGTCGATCCATTCGGTTCTGGTTGGGGTTGCTCCTCGTGGTCTGCACGGTTCCGGCAATGCTGGTCGCCGGCTACCTGATCACCGACTCGTATATTGCGGCACGCGACAATGCAGAACGCAATACCGTGGCCACAACACGCGCGCTGATGCAGGCGGTCGACCGCGAGCTGCTCAGCGTCCAGTCGAGCTTGCGGGTGCTTGCAAAGTCACCCTACCTGCAGTCCGGTGATCTTGCTGCCTTTCACGAGCACTCGCGCGAACTGCTGCAGTGGCTGACAGGCAATGTAATTGTCATCGCGGACGCGGCCGGACAACTCCTGGTCAGCACGATGGTCCCCTACGGTCAGCCGTTGCCCAGAACCAGCATCCCAGGCCTGGTCCGCACCATCTTCGAGTCCGGCCGACCTGCGATTTCCGATTTTTATATCGGAGCCACATCGAGACAGCCTCAAATCGCCGTCGGTGTGCCCGTGTTTCGGGACGGGAAGGTCGCGTATGCGCTTGTGATGGGCATTCTTCCCGCGAATGTTGCCGTAATCTTGGAGCGGCAGAAGATACCGGAGGGCTGGATCGTGGCGATCCTCGACACCGGCGGGACTATCGTCGCCCGGACCAAAGATCCGGAACTGTTCATCGGCCAGCAGGGAACGCCTGAATTCCAACGCCAGACGTCGAGGGCGCAGGAGGGCATATACGAGACCCCGACGCTGGAAGGTATCGCAGTCATCGGCGGATACCACCGGTCGTCGATCACGGGCTGGATGATCGCATTCGGCGTTCCCAAGAGCGTCTATACGACGAATCTGCGATGGGCACTGATGATCCAGAGCGCTACCGCGGTCCTCGTGCTGTTGCTCGGTGCGTTGTTGGCGGCAAGTATCAGCAGGCGAATCGTCCGCTCGATCCGCGCGATGACGACCCCGGCGCTTGCGCTGGGACTGTCCCGGAAGATTGATGTCCCGACGGTCGAAATTCGGGAGGTGAACGAGCTAGGTCACGCTCTGACAACGGCTTCCCAATTGATCAACCAGCGCGAGGTCGAGCGCGACGAGGCGCAGCACCAAAAAGCGCAAATCGAGGAGTCGCTCCGGCGATCACAGAAGCTGGAAGCGATTGGCCAGATGGCCGCCACCATCGCCCACGATTTCGGAAATCTGCTCACCCCGATCCTAGGAAACTTGGATATGCTCGAGGAGCGGATCGATGATCCCCGCTCGCGATTGCGTATCAATAATGCCCTGGCTAGTGCCAAACGGGGCCAGCAGCTCGTCCGCTCCCTTATGGCCTTCGCACGCCAAGAGCCGTCGGCAGTGACGATCATCGACATCAATCAGGCGATCCTTGCCATGGAGGGAGTGCTGGAGCAGTCGCTGGGCACAATCGGCAAGCTGATCTTCAACCTCGCATCGGAGGCTTGGCCCGTACGCGGCGACGCAACCCAACTGGAGATGGCGATCATCAACCTGGTCGTCAATGCGCGCGATGCCATGACCGCGGAAGGCACCGTGCAAATATCGACGATGAATAGGACGCTGCACGGCGAGCACGACAATCTCTCGGGCGATTACGTGGCAGTCGCGGTTTCCGACACGGGCTCGGGCATGCCGCCTGAAATCCTCGCGGTTGCATTCGAGCCCTTGTTCACGACCAAAGAGCCGGGCAAAGGCACCGGGCTCGGTCTCGCCAGCGTTTGTAGATTTGCCAAACAATGCGGCGGTGTCGCAGTGATCGAGAGTGAGCTCCGCAAGGGAACCACGGTCACGATCTATCTGCCGCGTGCGCGCAACGACGCAACGACTGATAGCGGTGACTCTCGGCTCGGCCAGGCCGCCGACCTGGGCGACGTGAAGTGACGTGCTTGGCCCATTTCGGGCCCAGAGGTCATTGATTGCGACGGTGTCGTTGAGAGCCACAGCAGACATCTGCCGAAGATGCGACAGCCTCTTCGTATCCGGCGGCCGGCCAGGCCGCATCCCGCAAGGGGTGGGAGGACTCGTAGTGGTCAAAGCAAGTTGACCCGATCTGCTTCATCCCCCGACATCCACGCCGCCATGCGCATGCTCTGGTAACATGAGTTCGCCCGGCGAATCGTGGTCACAACCGTCCTACAACGTGCCAGGTTGCGATGGCCGTCCTCCAGCTCTTTCGAGGTTGAACGCTTACCTGCCGAAAATTCCGCCCACCACGCGGTGCATCGCACCACCGATCGCGCCGATGGGACCTCCGACATTGCGCTGATGTCGCGCGCGTCCCGTGCTGCGACGGGCTTGGCGGTCGGATTTGGCAGCCTCGGCGGCCGCGTCCATCAGGACCTTGTGCTGGGCGGCATTGAGGAAGCCGGTCGTGGGGTAGCCGCGCTCCTCCTGCCAATGGGCGAGGGCGGCGCGGGTCTGTTCGTCGAACGTCCCGTTGATCTTGGTGCCGAACCCGAGCCTGGTCAGCCCTCGTTGCACCGCGCGACGCTTCGCCTTGGTGAGGCCGATCTGGTTCTCGGCCTGCTGATTGGCGTCCTGGGCAGCGATCACGGTATCGGCGGGTGCCGACGCTTCACGAGGTGTGCTGCTCAGACCAGCGTGAGCGACCTGCGCGCTTCCGGCGATCGCTAGGAGGGACAGTGCCAGGATCAAGGCGCGCATGGCCTTTCCTTCGCCGATGATACGTTTCTAGAAGAGATACAGCGCGCCGAACTGAACGATCAACATCCGGTCATGCCGCTCCGTGCGATTGCAGGGTAACTGCGGCCCGGGCGGCACGGTTCCCTGGCCCCGCGCCATTGTTCCCTCGCGTCGCACGCGGAGCACGCGATCGGAGCGCACCTGGGAGGTGTCCAGCAGTGGCCGCGATCCCGGATCGTCGTGGGCGAGCCAGCCGCGGCAGGCAAGCCGTCGCATAGCCCCGAATGCGTATCTAATTACCTTTTAACTGTTCGGAGCCCCCCATTGGGCGGCTCTTTCTGCATGAGGAGCCAAATTTCGATTGAAAATCCAAATCGTCGCATTCCTGCTGCATCGCAAAATGCTCATACCGCCATGCAATATAATCCGTTGTATCTGGCATCTGGTATACGTAAATTCTCCTCAGTCAGAACGTCATACCGCCTCACTGAAGGAGACAAACCATGGCCAAGACCGTCGCCCTCCCCCTCGTCCAGCCCGTGTCGCTGTTCGGCCGCCTGCTGGCGACCCTCGACCGCGTGCTGATGACCAGCGCCCGCGCCGCCAACCGCAACGGCGACCTGCCCTATTTCGGCCTCTGAGGCTCGGCGCGCTTCGCGCGCGCAGGCAGCCCTCGAAGCCCAACCAAGAGCCCCGGATCTCCGGGGCTTTTGCTTTTGCGACACCCGCGCGACCTGCGACATATTGGCCCCGTGGGCGTCCCACCCGATCTCCTCAATTGCGGTCGGTCACCTCTTCATACCAAAATCAAATCGGTCGATTTGCTGCGGATGCTCCTCTTGCTGCCTGCTCCCGGCTGCCAACACAACTTTTGGCTGCATGGGCATTGCAAGGAAGTCCGGGGCTGGCGACGACCTGGAGCTGGTCACGGTGGGGATGACACCGGCGGGCTCGACAGGTCGGTGGTTCGATTGGGCACAGCGGCCGGAAGAAGCCGTGCGCTCTCGGGAATGAAGGGGAGAAAGCGTCGATGAAGCGTTCCGTGCGCGTGGCCGTTATGGCTGGCATCGCCCTGATGGCAGGGCATATCCCGGCTCTGGCGGGATGGGAGCCTGTCCGGCCGGTCGAGTTCATCGTTCCGGCTGGCACCGGCGGCGGTGCCGATCAGATGGCCCGGACGATCCAGGGCATCGTCACCAAGCACAACCTGATGAAGCAGCCGCTGGTCGTGATCAACAAGTCCGGTGGCGCCGGCGGCGAAGGCTTCCTCGACGTCAAGGCGTCGGCCGGCAACCCGCACAAGATCATCATCACGCTGTCGAACCTGTTCACGACCCCGCTCGCGACCGGCATTCCGTTCAACTGGAAGGACCTCACTCCCGTCGCGATGCTGGCGCTCGACGAGTTCGTGCTCTGGGTCAATGCCGAGAAGCCCTACACCACCGCCAAGGACTACGTCGATGCGGTCAAGCAGGCCGGCGGCACCCTCAAGATGGGCGGCACCGGCTCGAAGCAGGAAGACCAGATCATCACGGTAGCCATGGAGAAGGCGACCGGCGCGAAGTTCACCTACATCCCCTACAAGGGCGGTGGCGAAGTGGCCGTCCAACTGGTCGGCAACCACATCGATTCCACCGTCAACAATCCGATCGAAGCGGTGGCGCAGTGGCGCGGCGGCAAGGTCAGGCCGCTCTGCGTGTTCGACGACAAGCCGATGGGCTTTGACGAGCCGATCACCGACGGCAAGGCCTGGAAGGACATCCCGACCTGCAAGTCGCAGGGGCTCGACATCGAATATCTGATGCTGCGCGGCATCTTCATGTCGCCGCGGGCCACCAAGGACCAGATCGAATACTACGTCGACCTGTTCAGGAAGGTGCGAGAGACGCCGGAATGGCAGGAGTTCATGAAGACCGGCGCCTTCAACACCACCTTCATGACCGGTGCGGACTACGCCAAATGGGTCGAGACCGAAGAGAAGCGGCACGAGCTCCTGATGAAGGAAGCCGGCTTCCTGGCCTCGAACTGAGCGGCTCGCATGAGAAGTCACGGTGGATCGGCCGGCCCCAGCCACAAGGCGGTCGAGGCCGGCGTCACGCTCGCCATCGCGCTGTTCGGGATCATCGTGATCATCGGCAGCGTGAAGGCGGGAATCAATTGGGGCGCTGAGGGGCCGCGGGCTGGATTCTTTCCGTTCTATGTCGGCCTGCTCATCGTCGCGGCCAGCGCGATGAATGTCCGCAACACGCTGCGCGAGGACGACGGCCGCGTCTTCGCCGAATGGGGCCAGCTCCGCCAGGTCATGAGCGTGGTGGTGCCGACGGCGATCTATGTCGGCGCCCTGCCCTTCATTGGCCTCTACCTCGCGTCCATGATCTTCATCGCCTGGTTCATGCGGTGGCTCGGCAAATATGGCTGGCTCACGGTGGAAGCGGTCGCGATCGGCATGCCGGTCGTGACCTATCTGATCTTCGAGCGCTGGTTCATGGTCCCCCTCCCCAAGGGGCCGATCGAGGATTGGCTCGGACTCTAACAAGAAAACTCATCCGCTGAGGGTTGCAGGACCAAGCTGGCATGGAAGAACTCGCCAATCTGTTTCACGGCTTCGCAGTCGCCCTCCAACCGTTCAACATCATGGTGATGATCCTCGGCATCGTGCTCGGGGTGATCATCGGCGTGCTGCCGGGACTGGGCGGCGCCAACGGCGTCGCGATCCTGCTGCCGCTGACCTTCAGCATGCCGCCGACCTCGGCGATCATCATGCTGTCCTGCATCTATTGGGGCGCGCTGTTCGGCGGCGCCATCACCTCGATCCTGTTCAACATCCCCGGCGAACCATGGTCGGTCGCCACCACCTTCGACGGCTACCCGATGGCGCAGCAGGGCAAGGCGGGCGAGGCGCTCACGGCAGCGTTCACCTCGTCCTTCGTCGGCGCGCTGTTCGCGGTCATCATGATCACGCTGATCGCGCCGCTGGTCGCTGGCTTCGCGCTTCAGTTCGGCCCGGCCGAGAAATTCGCCGTCTATTTTCTCGCCTTCTGCAGCTTCGTCGGCCTGAGCAAGGAGCCACCCTTCAAGACGATTGCGGCGATGATGATCGGCTTCGCACTCGCGGCTGTCGGCCTGGATTCCATCACCGGCCAGCTCCGCCTCACCTTCGGCGTCACTGAACTGCTCAACGGCTTCGACTTCCTGATCGCCGTGATCGGGCTGTTCGGCATCGGCGAGATCCTGCTCACGATGGAGGAAGGCCTGAGTTTCCGCGGCGGCAATGCGCAGATCAATCTGCGTGTCGTGCTGCACACCTGGAAGGAGATGCCGGCCTATTGGGTCACGTCGCTGCGCTCCTGCCTGATCGGCTGCTGGATGGGCATCACCCCCGCCGGCGCCACGCCGGCCTCGTTCATGAGCTACGGCATCGCCAAGCGCCTTTCCAAGCGCGGCAAGAATTTCGGCCATGGCGAGATCGAAGGCGTCGTCGCTCCGGAGACGGCAGCCCATGCGGCAGGCACGGCGGCGCTGCTGCCGATGCTGTCGCTCGGCGTGCCCGGCTCCCCCACGGCGGCGGTGCTGCTCGGCGGCCTCTTGATCTGGGGCCTGCAGCCCGGCCCGATGCTGTTCGTCGAGCAGAAGGAATTCGTCTGGGGCCTGATCGCCTCGATGTATCTCGGCAACCTCGCCGGCCTGCTCGTCGTGCTGACCTGCGTTCCGGTCTTCGCGGCGATCCTGCGCATTCCCTTCAGCATCATCGCACCGCTCATCCTCGTGCTCTGTGCCATCGGCGCCTATTCGGTGCACTCGAGCACGTTCGACGTGGTGCTGATGCTGGTGTTCGGCGTGCTCGGCTATCTGTTCAAGAAGTGCGGCTATCCGCTCGCGCCGCTGGTGCTCGCCATCGTGCTCGGCGACAAGGCCGAGGAGGCCTTCCGGCAGTCACTGCTGGGATCCCAGGGATCGCTCGCGATCTTCTTCTCCAACGGGCTGGTCGGCACCATCATGGCACTCGGGTTGATCGCGCTGTTCTGGTCGGCGATCCAGCAGGGCTACAACCGGTTGCGGGCGCTCGCCACATAAACTCGCCCTTGCTCCGATAGTTGAACTACAAATATCCTCTGCTGCGTCGTATTGTCGCTGCAACGATTTGCCTTGCTTCTGCAGGCTTTTTTCATCGATCGCTGGCCTAGCAGCGGGCACGGGCTCGATGAATCCGCTTGTTTATTGGCATATCATATACCAAACTCCGCATAGCTGTTAGGACAAGAATAGACAGCCTGGAGGAAACATGACGGACTTGGCTCACGCGGGGGCGCCCGCATCTGCAAGAGTAAGCGACGCCTATCGCTGGACGCAGCTCGCGGTTGGCGTCCTGGCGATGGTGATGATCGCCAACTATCAATATGGCTGGACCTTCTTCGTCCCGGATATCGCCAAGACCTTCGGCTGGGATCGCGCGTCGATCCAGTGGGCCTTCACCCTGTTCGTGCTGTTCGAAACCTGGCTCGTGCCGGTCGAGGGCTGGTTCGTCGACAAATACGGCCCGCGCATCGTCGTGCTCGTCGGCGGCGTGCTCTGCGCGATCGGCTGGATGATCAACGCCTACGCCACCTCGCTCAACGGCTACTATCTCGGCATGATCATCGCGGGCATCGGCGCCGGCGGCGTCTACGGCACCTGCGTCGGCAACGCGCTGAAATGGTTTCCCGACAAGCGCGGCCTCGCGGCCGGCATCACCGCGGCCGGCTTCGGCGCCGGCTCGGCGCTCACCGTCGCGCCGATCCAGGCCATGATCCGCGACTCCGGCTTCCAGACCACCTTCCTGTATTTCGGTCTCGGCCAGGGCATCATCATCGTCATCCTCGCCTTCTTCCTGTTCGCGCCCAAGGAAGGCCAGGTGCCCGCGGTCACTCAGAACACCAACCTCGTCCAGAGCCGCCGCAACTACAACCCGACCGAAGTGATCCGTCAGCCGATCTTCTGGCTGATGTACTTCATGTTCGTGATCGTCGGCGCCGGCGGCCTGATGGTGACGGCCAACCTCAAGCCGATCGCCGGCGACTGGAAGGTCGACAACATTCCGGTGACGCTGATCGGCATGACCATGACGGCGGTGACGTTCGCAGCGACCATCGACCGCGTTCTGAACGGCCTGACGCGTCCGTTCTTCGGCTGGATCTCGGACATGATCGGCCGCGAGAACACGATGTTCATCGCCTTCGGCATGGAAGGCATCGGCATCTGGGCGCTGTACATGCTGGGCCACGATCCGGTGTGGTTCGTGATCCTGTCCGGCTTCGTGTTCTTCGCCTGGGGCGAGATCTACTCGCTGTTCCCCTCGACCTGCACCGACACGTTCGGCACCAAGTTCGCCACCACCAATGCCGGCCTGCTGTACACCGCCAAGGGCACGGCAGCGCTGCTGGTGCCGATCGCGAACTACATGCAGCAGTCGTCAGGCAATTGGGACCGCGTCTTCATCATCGCGGCCGGCGCCAACATCCTGGCATCGATCCTCGCGATCGCGGTGCTCAAGCCCTGGCGGAGGGTCGTGGTGCAGAAATCGACGCTCTGACGCGCCCCTTCGCGCTGCAACAAAAATAAAAAAGAACGCTTCCAGATTGACGACGCTCGGCATTTTGCCGAGCGTTTTCTTTTGCTTGGCGGACGATTTCGGTCTCGTTGCAAAGCAACATGTCGCACCCTGTGTCGCAGGCCATATTGCAGACTGGAATATATTATACCAGAATGACTTCGTGCGCAGATGAGGAGCGCGCTCGCAGCGGCATCCTCCAAGAGAGCGCGTTAGGGAGGACACATGGTTTCCAGCACAGAGGCGACACCGCCTGTCCAGGCACAGTCCAGCGGCTTCCGCTGGCTCCAGCTCGCGATGGGCATCATCTGCATGGCGATGATCGCCAACCTGCAATATGGCTGGACACTGTTCGTCGATCCGATCGACGCGAAGTTTCACTGGGGTCGCACGGCGATCCAACTGGCCTTCACGATCTTCGTCGTCACCGAAACCTGGCTCGTGCCGGTCGAGGCCTGGTTCGTCGACAAATACGGCCCGCGCCTCGTCATCATGTTCGGTGCCGTCATGATCTCGCTGGCATGGGTGCTGAACTCCTACGCCGACTCGCTCACCCTGCTCTACGCCGGCGCCGTCATCGGCGGCATCGGCGCCGGTGCGGTCTACGGCACCTGCGTCGGCAATGCGCTGAAATGGTTTCCCGACCGCCGCGGCCTCGCCGCCGGCGCCACCGCCGCCGGCTTCGGCGCGGGCGCCGCGCTCACCGTCGTGCCGATCGCCAGCATGATCGCCTCGAGCGGCTATCAGAGCGCCTTCTTCACCTTCGGCATCGGCCAGGGCCTGATCGTGTTCGTGCTCGCGATCTTCCTGCGGCCGCCGACCCACGCCGCGCCTGCGCGCAAGAAGCAGCTCAACCTGCCGCAGAGCAAGATCGACTACACGCCGCCGCAGGTGCTGCGCACGCCGATCTTCTGGATCATGTATCTGGTGTTCGTGATGGTGGCCTCCGGCGGCCTGATGACCGCAGCCCAGATCGCCCCGATCGCGCACGACTTCAAGATCGCCAACGAGCCGGTGTCGCTCGCCGGCTTCCAGATGGCGGCACTGACGTTTGCGATCTCGCTCGATCGAATCTTCGACGGCTTCGGCCGTCCGGTGTTCGGCTGGATCTCGGATACGATCGGCCGCGAGCACACCATGTTCATCGCCTTCGGCACCGCCGCTTTGATGCTGCTGACGCTGGCGAATTACGGCCACAACCCGATCGTGTTCGTGCTCGCGACCGCGGTCTATTTCGGCGTGTTCGGCGAGATCTACAGCCTGTTCCCGGCGACCTCGGGCGATACGTTCGGCAGCAAATATGCCGCGACCAACAACGGCATGCTCTACACCGCGAAGGGCACCGCCTCGCTCCTGGTCCCGCTCGCGAGCCTCGTCTCCGCCAAGTATGGCTGGCAGGCCGTGTTCGTGATCGGCGTTGCGCTGAACGCGACGGCGGCGCTGATGGCGCTGTTCGTGATCAAGCCGCTGCGCCGCGCCTTCATCCTCGGTAAGGAGGCGGCGGTCACCCAGCCTGCGGCGCAGGACGTTCGCACCACGGCGTAAATCACCCGCTTCTTCCCGCGACTGCAGGAGGCGCATCCCGATGCGCCTCCTTTTCTTTTTTCTTTTGGCGCGCCGTGCATGCCAGATGCCAATCCGAGCATACATTTGACAGCATCGCTGACCTTATTTTCCAGGCATCTGCCCAGAAAACATCAAGATCCCAATTGACTTCTGGCATAACGTATACCAGACTTCCTTCTGTTCAAGACAACAAACGGGAGGGTGCCATGAAAGTCGGAGACATCCTGCGCAACAAGACGGCGCGCGTGATCACGGTGCGAATGAATGAGACCGTCGGCGTCGCGGCGCAGTTGATGCGCGCCAGCAATGTCAGCGCCCTCGTCGTGAAGGACGTCGTCCGCACGGAAGGCAACACCGCCGCCGGCATGTTCACCGAGCGCGACGTGGTGCGCGCCATCGCCGAGCACGGCGCCGCCGGCGTCACCATGAAGGTCTCGCAGTTGATCTCGCCGCAGCGGCTGATCTCCTGCAGCACTGAGGACACGCTCGAGCACGTGCGGCATCTGATGAACGTGCATCACATCCGCCACCTCCCGGTCATCGTCGACTTCGCGCTCGCCGGCGTCATCAGCATGCGCGACGTCTCCAGCGCCTTCGACGAAGCGGAAGCTCCGGTCGCCGCCTGACGCGTCCAGCCCGGTCAGCGGAACCGGTTCATCCCCCAGGGAGTCTTGTCGGAGCAGCGCGCCGCCTGTTAGGCGGTGCGCTGAGAACAGCGGCACAGTAAGGTCGCCGCTCATTCTGACCGACAGGATTCCTCGCGATGAAAGCCTATGTCTACGGCGCCCAGGGCGCCGCGATCACCGATATCGCCAAGCCCACGCCGAAGGGCACGCAGGTCCTGGTCCGCGTGCGCGCCTGCGGCCTCAATCGCGCCGATCTCGGCATGACCAAGGGGCATGTGCATGGCGCCGCCGGCGGCGTCGGAACGGTGCTCGGCATGGAATGGGCCGGCGAGGTCGCCGAGCTCGGTCCCGACGCCAAGGGCGTGAAGATCGGCGCCAAGGTGATGGGCTCGGGCAGCGCCGCGTTCGCCGAATACACCCTCGCCGACCACGGCCGTCTGTTCCACGCGCCGTCGAACATGAATTTCGACGAGGCCGCCACGCTGCCGATCGCGTTGACCACGATGCACAACGCCGTCGTTACCAACGGCGCTTTGCAGCCGGGCCAGCGCGTGCTGGTGCAGGGTGCGAGCTCCGGCGTCGGCCTGATGGCGATGCAGATCGCCAAGCTCAAGGGCGCCTCGCTGGTGGTGGGCTCCTCGACCGATGCGATGCGCCGCGGACGGCTCAACGAGTTCGGCGCCGATCTCGCCATCGACTCCAGCGATCCCGCCTGGGTCGATCAGGTGCTGCAGGCGACCAACGGCGAGGGCGTCGATCTGATCATCGACCAGGTGTCCGGCAAGGTCGCCAATCAGAACCTCGCCGCGACCAAGGTCCTCGGCCGCATCGTCAATGTCGGCCGGCTCGGCGGCACCCATGCCGACTTCAACTTCGACCTGCACGCGGCGCGCCGCATCACCTACGTCGGCGTCACCTTCCGCACCCGTTCGATCGAGGAGATCCGTACGATCTTCGACGAGGTGAAAAAGGACATCGGGAGTGCGGTCGAGCAGCGCACGCTGCGGCTGCCGATCGACCGCGTCTTCGCCTTCGACGACATTGGCGCGGCGTTCGCGCACATGGAGGCGAACAAGCATCTCGGCAAGATCGTGGTGACCTTGTGAACGCAACCTTCTGAGATTTAGAAGCACTCGAAACAGCGCGCGGTCCGCGCCCATGGACCGCGCGATCCCGGCTTTCATGGTGCGGCCTCGGCTGCTACATCCGCCGCCATGAGAGACGCCGCCTCCCATGTCGATTCCGGGAAAACCCGTGTCGCCGCGATCTCGATCGCGGCGAGCGCCAGCATGGCCGCGGCGAAGTTCATCGTCGGCATCCTGATCGGCAGCCTCGCGCTCGTCTCCGAGGCCCTGCACAGCGCCGTCGACGTCGTCGCCACCGTGATCACCTGGATGGTGGTTCGGGTATCGGACCGGCCGGCCGACGACGAGCATCATTACGGCCATGGCAAGCTGGAGAGCCTGTCGGCGCTCGGCGTCATCGCCCTGCTCTACGTGCTGGCCGGCGGCGTGCTGGTGGAATCCGTCAGCCGGCTGCGCGAGGCGGCGCCGCCGCCGTCGCTGTCGGCGATTCCGTTCGTGGTGCTGCTGGTCGACATCGCCGTCAACTTCTGGCGCGCCCGCGCGCTGCACCGCGCCGCGCACGAGACCCACAGCCAGGCGCTCGCCGCCGACGCACTGCATTTCGCCTCCGACGTGCTCGGCTCGATTGCCGTCATCGGCGGCCTGGTCCTCACCGCGTTCGGGTTCTGGTGGGGGGATTCCGCCGCCGCGGTCGCGGTCGCCCTGATGATCTCGGTGCTCGGCCTGCGGCTGGCGCGCTCCACCGTAGAAACACTGCTCGACCGTGCACCAGAGGGCGCGGCCGAAAAGGCGCGCGCCGCGATCCGTTCGATCAACGGCGTCGTCGATGTCGAGCGGCTGCGGGTCCGGCTCGTCGGCGCAACGCATTTTGTCGACGCCACGGTGCAGGTGCCGCGCACCTACCCGATCGACCGTGTGCACGAGATCAAGCGCGATGCGCAGGCCGCGGTCGATGCCAGCCTGTCCGGCGCCGACGTCACCTTCACGACGGTGCCGGTCGCGCTCAGCAACGAGAGCGTGCGCGAGCGCATCATGGTGATCGCGCGCAATTCCGGCCTCGCGATCCATCACGTCACCGTCCACGACGTCGGCGGCCGCCTGATCGTCGCGATCGACCTCGAGGTCGACGGCGACATGAGCCTGTTCGCGGCGCATGCGATCGCGCACGAGCTGGAACGCAGCATCCGCGACGAATTCGGCGCCGACGTCGAGGTCGACACCCATATCGAGCCGCTCGAACCCGAGCTGCCATTCGGCGTCGACGCGCCGGCGCAGCGGATCGCCGAGATCGCCGCCGCCCTGCAGCGTCTCGCCGCCGAGACCGACATGTACGACGTGCACAATGTCCGCGTCCGCAACACCGAGGCCGGCGAGATCGTCAACTTCCACTGCCGCGCGGCGCCGTCGATGAGCGTGCTGAAGGTGCACGACAATGTCGACCACATCGAGCGCGGGGTGCGTCGCGCCTTCCCGAGCGTCAAGCGCGTCATCAGTCACGCCGAGCCGCCGCACGGCTGAAGCCTGAACGTCATGCTGCGTTCCCGCTTCGGACTCACTCTGCCGGCTTTTCGCCATGGCAATTCCGCATTGGATAAGATTTATTAGCTTTTGCCAAATCGTTGACTCTCGACAGCCCGAGAAATCTGGATTCAAATCAACTTGATTCGGAAGCGGCTGGGGCTCTTTCGAAATTCGGGTATCCAAGAAGTTTCGGGGGTCTACAGCATGGCGCGTGCGCATGCCGCGAACGCGTGCGTCCAATCTTCTGATTCCATCAAGGGGTTGGCGCAATCGATCGCGAAACCGGCCTATCAAAGGCTGCTGACTGCTGAGCCGGTATTGCGTCGTGCTGTCCCTACTTTGATCATCGCCTTTCTCGTCACCATCTGTCTCGGCGCCTTCGTCCAGGTGCTCGACCAGAGCCGTCAGAAGCGCGGCGCGACCAAGCGCGACCTGGCCGCGATCTCCGACCTGCTCGCCGACCGTATCGGTCATCTGGCGACGCGCCCGGACCGCATCGCCCACATCGAGCATCTGCAGAGCCTGCTGCCCGACCTGATCCCCGCCTGGGGAGCGGCGGCCGGACGCCACGTGATCGTCACCGGCGCCGACCACCGCATCCTGGCCCGGGTTCCGGTCGACGCCGCGCTCGGCGAGAACGACCGCATCCTCGATCTGATCTCGACCGCGCAGCTCTTGGCCACGCCCGGCCTGCAGGGCGCGGTCACCGAGATCACCTTGCCGAACGGCCGTCCGGCCTTCGCAGTGTCGCAGTTGATCAAGGCGCTGCCCGGCCGCGTCGTCGTGATCCAGGAGAAGCTCGAGCCGATCTGGGGCTCGGACGCCGCGCTCTCGGTGACCCTGTCGGCGACGACGGGCTTCGTCGTGCTGATCCTGGGCTTCGCCTTCCACTGGCAGTCGACCCGCGCCCGCGAGGGCGACCTGATCAACGACGCCGTGCGCGGCCGCATCGACACCGCGCTCAATCGCGGCCGCTGCGGGCTGTGGGACTGGGACCTGTCGCGCGGGCGCATCTTCTGGTCGAACTCGATGTTCGCGATGCTCGGCCTGGAGAACCGCACCGACCTCCTCACCTTCGGCGAGGTCAACGCGCTGGTGAACTCGGACGACATCGACCTGTTCGAGATCGCCGACCAGCTCGTCGCCGGCGACATCCACCAGATCGACCAGAGCTTCCGGATGCGCCACACCGAGGGCCACTGGATCTGGCTGCGGGTTCGCTGCGAGCTCAGCCAGGGCACCTCAGATTCCGGCCTGCACCTGATCGGCATCGCGGTCGACGTCACCGAGCAGAAGAGCCTGGTCGAGAAGACCGTCGAGGCCGACCTGCGCCTGCGCGACGCGATCGAGACGATCTCGGAAGCCTTCGTGCTGTGGGACGCCAACAACCGGCTGGTGCTGTGCAACTCGCACTTCCAGAAGCTGCACAAGCTGCCGGACTCCGCCGTGATCCCCGGCACCTCCTATGAGACCGTCATCGAGGTCGGCAAGATGCCGGAGATCCGCACCCGGCTGCACGACCACAGCCAGCAGGCGCCGGGCGGCCGTACCTTCGAGGCGCAGCTCGACGACGGCAGCTGGCTGCACATCTCCGAGCGCCGCACCAAGGACGGCGGCTACGTCTCGGTCGGCACCGACATCACCCGCATCAAGGAGCACGAGCAGAAGCTCGTCGACAACGACCTGCGCCTGCGCGCCACGGTCATCGACTTGCAGCGCTCGCAGAGCGCGCTGGAACGCCAGGCGATCGAGCTCGCCGACCTCGCCGAGAAGTACTCGCAGGAAAAGACCCGCGCCGAGGAAGCCAACCAGACCAAGTCGAAATTCCTCGCCAATATGAGCCACGAGCTGCGCACTCCGCTCAACGCCATCATCGGCTTCTCCGAGATCATGGGCAGCGGCATGTTCGGCTCGCTCGGCTCGGAAAAGTACCAGGAGTACTGCCACGACATCCTGACCTCGGGTCAATATCTGCTCGAGGTGATCAACGACATCCTCGACATGTCGAAGATCGAGGCCGGCCGCATGAAGCTCGACATGGAGCCGCTCGACCTCGCCAAGACGCTGGCGGAATCGCTGCGCGTCGTCTCCGGTCGCGCCTTGGACAAGAGCCTCGTGCTCGACGCCGACATCGGAGGCAGCATCCCGGTCGTCGCCGACCGTCGCGCCACCAAGCAGATCATGGTCAACCTGCTGTCGAACGCGGTGAAGTTCACCCCGGAGGGCGGCCGTGTCACGATGCGGAGCCGCGTGTTCGAGGACAAGGTCGTGCTCATCATCGCCGACACGGGCATCGGCATCCCTGCGCATTCGCTGGCGCGCCTCGGCCGCCCGTTCGAGCAGGTCGAGAGCCAGATGACCAAGACTTATCACGGCTCCGGGCTCGGCCTCGCCATCGCCCGCTCGCTGGCCCAGTTGCACGGCGGCTCGATGCGGCTGCGCTCGCGGCTGGAGCACGGCACCGTCGTGCGCGTGACCCTGCCCCGCGACGCGTACAAGGCCACGGCGAGCATCTCGGTCGCGGCGTGAGCGCGGCGGCCGTACTGCCGTAGCGTGGGCACTTTGCCCACCCTACGGCAACATCATCAAATCGGACTCACATCTCAAAGAGATTGCACTTCAGGATCAGGCCCCACAGGCATGACAGCGCTCTCGCGTGACGGATGATGCCCGAGGCATGCGATCGGCTTGCCCTTCGGACATGCAACGCCGACGCAGGCGGATGACGGCATCATGACGTCGCTTCGTGCCTAGTCAGCAACATCGGCGGAACGTGGTATTGACGCACCTGCACGTCAGCAACTAAGGCAGTTGCTCCAAGATCTGGAGTACCGCGCGTGATCATTGCCTTCATCGTTGCCGCCTTCGCCTATCGCTTTGCCATGCTGGGCGTCTCGATCCGCAACGAAAAACGGCTGCGCGCCGACGGCGCAACCGAATACGGCGCATCCGTGTCGCGCTGGTTGGCCATCGCACATGTCGCTTTCTATCTCGCCGCGACGGCCGAGGGCCTCGTCCGGGATGCGCCGCTCGACGCCGTCAGCATCATCGGGTTCGTGATCTATCTGTTCGGCGCGGTGATGCTGCTTGTGGTGTCGCAATTGCTCGGCCGCCTCTGGACCGTCAAGCTGATGCTCGCGCGCGACCACGCGCTGGTGACCCATCCGCTGTTCCGGATCGTGCGCCACCCGAACTACTTCCTCAACATCCTGCCCGAGCTGATCGGCTACGCGCTGACCCTGCACGCCTATCTCACGCTCGTGGCCGGCCTGATCATCTATGCCGTGCCACTGACCTTGCGGATCCGGCAGGAGGAGAAGATCATGCGGGAGCAATTTGCGGCGTACTGAGCGGAGCTAGCCGCTCCGCGAGTTCGCCGCGCGGACCGCAACTTTCACCAAGTCCGACGCTCGACGCCCGTGCAAGGGTTCGGTGACCATCATCGTACCCAAGGGAGCATCGCGATGCTGAAGCGGATCTGGCACGGCTGGACCAGGGCGGCGGATGCCGATGCCTATGAGGACCTGCTGCGGTCAACGATCTTTCCAGGGATCATCGATCGGGAAATCGAGGGATTTCTGAGCATCGAGCTGCTGCGCAGGCCGCTCGAAGACGAGGTCGAATTCGTGACGATCATGACCTTCGCCGATCCGACGGCGGTGGTTCGCTTCGCGGGTCCGGCGCATGACACGGCGGTGGTGCCGCCCGCGGCGCGGAAGCTGCTCAGCCGCCATGACGGCCATGTCGCGCATTATGAGTTGAAGACCACGCGCCACGCGCAAGGTCAGGGTTCCGCGACCGCATGAGAGCCCGAAGTCTGCCGACGACGCCAGCGAGGTCGGTGACGACGCCGACCGTCGCCACGGAAGCAACCTGGATGGCGACGCTGCGCTCGCAATGACGAGAGGAGACCGTGTACGCCATCATGGCGAGCGCAGCGAAGCAAGCCTGGGCCATTGTTCACCGCCGGTGCTGAGGCGCTGGGCCAGCGGCAACTCCGCGGACGCGCGCCTCACGCCTGCAGGCTGGGCGCGACCTCGCGGGCGATCTGGACCAGCGCCGCGATCAGCGGGGTCATCGGGTCACGCTGCGGGATGACCAGGCCGATCTGGTAGTTGATGACGGGATCGACGATCGGGATCGAGCGCACCTTGTCGGCGAGGCCGAGCGTTTCGGCGAGCTTGGCCGGCATCACGCTGGCCCAGCGGCCGGTCTTGACATGGGTGTACAGCACCAGCAGCGAGTTCGACGTCAGCGTTGGCGTCACCTCGTTGCCGGCGGCCTTCAGAGCGCGGTCGATGATGCGGCGGTTCTGCATGTCCGGGGTCAGGAGGCACAGCGGCACCTGCCCGACCTCCTGCCAGGTCACCTGATCGCGATCGCCGAACATCGCGTCGGGCGCGGTCAGCAGCCGGTAGCTCTCGTTGTAGAGCGGGATGGTTCTGACACGGCCGATCGGCTCGTTCTCGATGTAGGTCAGCCCGGCATCGACCTCCAGGTTCTCCAGCAGCCCCAGCACGTCGGCCGACGTGCACGACATGATGCGGAACCGGACCTCCGGATGCTTGGCGCGGAACGGCGTCGTCAGCGACGCCACCATGCCGAGCACCGTCGGCACCGCCGCGATCCGGATCTCGCCCGATAGCTTGTCCTTGAGCCCGTTGATCTCCTGGCGCATCGCGCGGAAGTCGCCGACGATGCGGCGCGCCCAGTCGAGCGTGCGCTCACCCTCCGGCGTAAAGCCCTGGAACCTGGAACCGCGCTGCACCAGCATAACGCCGAGGATCTCCTCGAGCTGCTTGATGCTGGTCGACATCGTCGGCTGGGTCACGCCGCAGGCCTCGGCCGCGCGGCCGAAATGACGCTCCTTGGCCAGCGCCAGCAGCAGTTCGAGCTTGTCAATCAAGAGGTCGGCCTTCCAGCGGTTGAAGGGCCCAGTTCCGCACGTTTTCGGCGGTGCGGGCCACGGAGAAACCTATCACGGCGCGGCGGGCCCGGACACGGTAAAACGCGGCCGCAAGCCGGTCGCGCGAAGGCCTGTTTTTCGTCAACTTCTAGCTATCTCTCGATTGCGTTTCGCTATCGCAGCACGGGACTGCTTTATTGATATCTTGAGCAATTCCAATTTGGATGTGCGAAACGCTTGCAACGCAGAATCGGGATCAGGATGACGCCGGTGTACGAGACGTGGGACGCGGCGCGCGGCGCCGAAATCATCGCCCAACATAGCGGGATGGAGGGAGCAACCTTGCCCATCCTCCATGCGTTGCAGGAGACGTTCGGCCACGTGCCGGAGGATGCCATTCCGATGATCGCATCCGCTCTGAACCTCTCGCGCGCCGAGGTTTACGGCGTGTTCACGTTCTACCATGATTTCCGGGCCAAGAAGGCCGGTCGTCACGTGCTGAAGCTGTGCCGCGCCGAGGCCTGCCAGGCCGCCGGCGGCGATGCGCTCGCGGCGCGCGCCGAAGCGAAGCTCGGCATCTCCATCGGCAACACCACGGCCGATGAGCGCGTCACGCTCGAGCCGATCTACTGTCTCGGCCTGTGCGCAACCGCGCCGTCGGCCATGCTCGATGGCCGCCTGGTCGGCCGGCTCGACGAAGCCCGGATCGATGCTCTCGTCTCGGAGGCCCAGCGATGAGCGTGCGTCTTTTTGTCCCGTGTGATGCCGGCGCCCTCGCCGTCGGCGCCGATGAGGTTGCCCATGCGCTGCACAAGGCGGCGCTGGAGCGGAAGGTCGATATTGAAGTCGTACGCAACGGCTCGCGTGGGTTGTACTGGATCGAGCCGCTGGTCGAACTGGAGACGGCGCAGGGCCGGTTCGGCTTCGGACCGGTGACGGCAGACGACGTGCCGTCCCTGCTCGATGCGATCGTCGCCGACAAGCCGCACAAGCTCTCGCTCGGCCTGACCGAGGAGATCCCGTGGCTGAAGCGGCAGACCCGCCTCACCTTCGCCCGCTGCGGCATCATCGATCCGCTGTCGCTCGACGACTACCGCGCCCATGGCGGCTACAAGGGCCTGACCCGCGCTCTGACGCTGACGCCCGATGCTGTGATCTCCGAGGTCACGACCTCGGGCCTGCGCGGCCGCGGCGGCGCAGGCTTCCCGACCGGCATCAAATGGAAGACGGTGGCGCAGACCGCGGCCGACCGCAAATACGTCATCTGCAACGCCGACGAGGGCGACAGCGGCACCTTCGCCGACCGCATGCTGATGGAAGGCGATCCCTTCGTCCTGATCGAAGGCATGACCATCTGCGGCATCGCGGTGGGCGCCACCAAGGGCTACATCTACACGCGCTCGGAATATCCGCACGCGATCGCGACCATGACCAAGGCGATCGACATCGCCAGGAAGGCCGGCCTGCTCGGCAGCAACGTCGCGGGCTCGAACTACAATTTCGAGCTGGAGGTGCGCACCGGCGCCGGCGCCTATGTCTGCGGCGAAGAGACCGCGCTGATGGAGAGCCTCGAGGGCAAGCGCGGCATCGTCCGCGCCAAGCCGCCGCTGCCCGCCCATCATGGCCTGTTCGGCAAGCCGACCGTCGTCAACAACCTGTTGTCGTTCGCCGCCATCCCCTTCATCCTCGACGAGGGCGCCAAGGCCTATGCCGATTTCGGCATGGGCCGCTCGCGCGGCACGATGCCGATCCAGATCGCCGGCAACGTCAAGTTCGGCGGCCTGTTCGAGACCGCGTTCGGCATCACGCTGGGCGAGCTGGTCGACGACATCGGCGGCGGCACCTTCACCGGCCGCCCGGTCCGTGCGGTGCAGGTCGGAGGCCCGCTCGGCGCCTACTTCCCCCGCGCCCTGTTCGACACGCCGTTCGACTACGAGGCGTTCGCCGCCAAGGACGGCCTGATCGGCCATGGCGGCATCGTCGTGTTCGACGACAGCGTCGACATGTCGAAGCAGGCCCGCTTCGCGATGGAGTTCTGCGCCATCGAATCCTGCGGCAAGTGCACGCCGTGCCGTATCGGCTCGACGCGCGGCGCCGAGACCATCGACAAGATCCGCCGCGGCGAGCGCGTCGCCGAGAACATCGCCCTGGTCGAAGACCTCTGCGGCACCATGAAGCTCGGATCGCTCTGTGCACTCGGCGGCTTCACGCCCTACCCTGTGCTCTCGGCGCTGAAGCACTTCCGCGAAGATTTCGGCCCCCAGCAGCCGCGCTTGCAGGCTGCGGAATAAGATATCGGGAACAAGGACACCGACCATGTCGCTCATCCACGAAACCGATTACGGCACACCGCTCTCCAAGTCCGAAAAGATGGTCACGCTCACCATCGACGGCCAGAGCATCACCGTTCCCGAGGGCACCTCGATCATGCGCGCGGCCATGGAGGCCGGAACGCAGATTCCGAAGCTGTGCGCGACCGACATGGTCGACGCGTTCGGCTCGTGTCGCCTCTGCCTCGTCGAGGTCGAAGGCCGCGCCGGCACCCCGGCCTCCTGCACCACGCCGGTGGCCGCGGGCCTCGTCGTCCACACCCAGACCGAGCGGCTGAAGAAGCTGCGCAAGGGCGTGATGGAGCTCTACATCTCCGACCATCCGCTCGACTGTCTGACCTGCGCGGCCAATGGCGATTGCGAGCTGCAGGACATGGCCGGCGCGGTTGGCCTGCGCGACGTGCGCTACGGCAACCAGGGTGAGAACCACGTGTTCGCCGACGCCTGCGGCGAGGCCAATCCGGCCTGGCTGCCGAAGGACGAGTCGAACCCGTATTTCACCTACGATCCCTCCAAGTGCATCGTCTGCTCGCGCTGCGTCCGCGCCTGCGAGGAAGTGCAAGGCACGTTCGCGCTGACCATCTCCGGCCGTGGCTTCGACAGCCGGGTGTCGCCGGGCATGAGCGAGAGCTTCCTCGGTTCGGAATGCGTGTCGTGCGGCGCTTGCGTACAGGCCTGCCCGACTGCGACCCTGACCGAGAAGAGCGTGATCGAGATCGGCCAGCCGGAGCATTCGGCGGTCACCACCTGCGCCTATTGCGGCGTCGGCTGCGCCTTCAAGGCGGAGATGCGCGGCGAGGAAGTCGTGCGCATGGTGCCGTACAAGGATGGCAAGGCCAATCGCGGCCATTCCTGCGTCAAGGGCCGCTTCGCCTATGGCTATGCGACCCACAAGGAACGCATCCTCAAGCCGATGATCCGCGAGACCATCGACCAGCCCTGGCGTGAGGTCTCCTATGACGAGGCCTTCAAGTTCGCAGCCGACAAGCTGCGCGGCATCCAGGCCAAATACGGCCGCGACGCGATCGGCGGCATCACCTCGTCGCGCTGCACCAACGAAGAGACCTATCTGGTGCAGAAGCTGATCCGCGCCGGCTTCGGCAACAACAATGTCGACACCTGCGCCCGCGTCTGCCACTCGCCGACCGGCTACGGCCTTGCCACCACCTTCGGCACCTCCGCCGGTACGCAGGACTTCGACTCGGTCGAGGATTCCGACGTCATCATGGTGATCGGCGCCAACCCGACCGATGCGCATCCGGTGTTCGGCTCGCGCATGAAGAAGCGGCTGCGCCAGGGCGCCAAGCTGATCGTGGTCGATCCGCGCAAGATCGACCTGGTGAAGTCGGCGCATATCAAGGCCGACTATCACCTGCCGCTGCTGCCCGGCACCAACGTCGCGATCCTGACCGCGCTGGCCCATGTGATCGTCACCGAAGGCCTCGTCAACGAGACCTTCGTGCGCGAGCGCTGCGATTGGAGCGAGTTCCAGGACTGGGCCGAGTTTGTCGCGCTGGAGAAGAACAGCCCCGAGGCGATCGCTGGCATTTCCGGCGTGGACCCGGAAGCGATCCGCGGCGCGGCCCGGCTCTACGCCAAGGGCGGCAACGGCGCGATCTATTACGGCCTGGGCGTCACCGAGCACAGCCAGGGCTCGACCACGGTGATCGCGATCGCCAACCTCGCGATGGCGACGGGCAATATCGGCCGCCGCGGCGTCGGCGTGAACCCGCTGCGCGGCCAGAACAACGTGCAGGGCTCGTGCGACATGGGCTCGTTCCCGCACGAGCTGCCGGGCTACCGCCACATCTCGGGCGACGCGGTGCGCGACCAGTTCGAGGCGATGTGGAACGTCAAGCTCAACCCTGAGCCGGGCCTGCGCATCCCGAACATGTTCGACTCCGCGATCGAAGGCACCTTCATGGGCCTCTACGTGCAGGGCGAGGACATCCTGCAGTCGGATCCCAACACCACGCATGTGGTGCAGGCGCTGTCGTCGATGGAATGCGTCATCGTGCAGGACCTGTTCCTGAACGAGACCGCCAACTACGCCCACGTGTTCCTGCCGGGCTCGACCTTCCTCGAGAAGGACGGCACCTTCACCAACGCCGAACGCCGCATCCAGCGGGTGCGCAAGGTGATGACCCCGCTCAACGGCATGGCCGACTGGGAGGTGACGATCGGTCTCGCCAAGGCGATGGGCTTCGAGATGAAGTACAACCACCCGTCCGAGATCATGGACGAGATCGCGGCGCTGACGCCGACCTTCGCCGGCGTCTCCTATCAGAAGCTCGAGGAGATGGGATCGGTGCAGTGGCCCTGCAACGAGAAGAATCCCGAGGGTTCGCCGATCATGCATGTCGACGGCTTCGTCCGCGGCAAGGGCAAGTTCGTGGTCACGGAGTATGTCGCGACCGACGAGCGCACCGGCCCGCGCTTCCCGCTCCTGCTCACCACCGGCCGCATCCTGTCGCAGTACAATGTCGGCGCCCAGACGCGGCGCACCGAGAACGTGGTGTGGCATGGCGAGGACGTGCTGGAGATCCATCCGCACGATGCCGAGCAGCGCGGCATCCGCGACGGCGACTGGGTGCGGCTGACCAGCCGCGCCGGCGAGACCACGCTGCACGCGCTGATCTCCGAGCGCGTCGCCCCCGGCGTGGTCTACACCACCTTCCACCATCCGCTGACCCAGGCCAACGTCATCACCACGGACTATTCGGACTGGGCCACCAACTGTCCGGAGTACAAGGTCACGGCAGTGCAGGTGTCGCAGTCCAACGGACCGTCGGACTGGCAGAAAGCCTATGACGAGCAGGCCCGCAACTCGCGCCGCATCGCCCCGGTCGTGGAGGCGGCGGAGTAGCATGACCGATGCAGTGCGCATCGCGGATCGTCTGGTCTGGCGCGACGGAGCCCTCACCGAGGGCCACCGCCGCGTGCCGGAGGAGACCGCGGTCGCACTGACCTACAATGGCGGCACCCAGGCCGTCATGATGGCGACGCCGCAGGACCTCCGCGACTTCGCCATCGGCTTCAGCCTGAACGAAGGTCTCGTCACGAGCCGCGACGACATCATCTCGCTTGACGTCGTCGAGCTGGATGACGGCATCGAGCTCAGGATGTGGCTGCCCGACGCCCTCGCCGAGCGTCTCGCCGAGCGCCGCCGCAACATCGCCGGCCCCACCGGCTGCGGCCTGTGCGGCATCGATTCGATCAGCGAAGCGGTGCGGCCGGCGGCGCATGTCCCGGACGGCCGGCGTTTCGCTCCGCGCGACGTCATGGCGGCGCTTGAGGCCATCGAGCCGCTGCAGAAGCTCAATCACGAGACCCGCGCGGTGCATGCCGCGGCGTTCTGGACTCCCGCGCGCGGCATCGTCGGCTTGCGCGAGGATGTCGGCCGCCACAACGCGCTCGACAAGCTCGCTGGCCACCTCGCGCAAACGCGCTGTGCGGCGAGCGAGGGCATCGTGATCCTGACGAGCCGCGTCTCGGTCGAACTGGTGCAGAAGGCTGCTGCCATGGGCGCACCCATCATGGTCGCGGTCTCCGCACCGACCGCGCTCGCCATTCGCATGGCCGACGCCGCCGGCATCACGCTGATTGCGGTGGCCCGCAACGACGGCTTCGAAATCTTCACCCATCCCGAACGGATCGTCGCGAGCGCCGAGACCGGCGCGCGATCAACACAGACGGACAACACCCATGTCGCATAACCCCTCCGAGCGCCTCGTCTACATGGCCAACCAGATCGGCAAGTTCTTCCAGAGCCAGGGGCAGGAGAAAGAGGTCGCCGGCGTCGCCGAGCACATCAAGAAGTTCTGGGATCCGCGCATGCTCAAGACGATCTATGCGCACCACGACGCCGGCGGCGCCGGCCTCGACCCGGCGGTGAAGGAAGCGATCGGCCGGCTGAAAGATGCCGCGGTCGCCAAGGAAAAGGCATAGGCGGCCGGCCGTCCTACCGCGCGGCTGGTCGGGTCATCCCTCCACGAGTGCGGTGAACACGCGCCGCACTTCGGTCTGCGTTTCGCGCAGCCGCGCCTCGAGCGCCGAGAAATCCGGCGCGTCGCCCGCCCGGGCCATCACCCGCAGCAGGTCCTCGCCGGCCTGATCCGGCTTGAACTTGTCGCTGACGCACAGCCGCACGATCTGCGTCAGATCGTGATACAGCCGCGCGGCCTGACGCAGGATCACGGCTTCAGCGCGCGGCAGCACGCCGAGCCGCTCGGCATTGTCGAGCACCGCAAGCGTGCTGACATCGAGAATCTCCGGCGTCGTCGCGGCATGGACGAGCTGCAGATATTGCGCGACGAAGTCGATGTCGACCATGCCGCCGGCGGCGTGCTTGAGGTCCCACAGATCGGCCTCGCCCTTCTCGGCCGCGATCGCGCGGCGCATGTCGGCGACGTCGCGCGCGATCGCGCTCCTGTCGCGCGGACGCTGCAGCGCGGCCTGGATGATCTCCTCGATCCGGGCCCGAAACGCCGGCGACGCCGAGATCACCCGTGCCCGCGTCAGCGCCATGTGCTCCCAGGTCCACGCCTCCTGCTCCTGGTAATGCGCAAAGGAGTCGATGTGCGAGGCCAGCGGGCCGGCGCGGCCCGACGGCCGCAGCCGCATGTCGATGTCGTAGAGCACGCCGTAATTGGTGCGCGAGGTGAAGGCCGAGATCAGCCGCTGGGTGAAGCGCGCGAAGTAGTGCGCGCCCTGCAGCGAGCGCTCGCCGTCGGAATCCGGCGCATCGCCATCGAAGTCGTAGAGCAGGATCAGGTCGAGATCGGACGAAGCCGTCATTTCGCGCGCGCCGAGCCGCCCCATCGCGACGATCGCGGTCTCCTGGCCCTTGATGCGGCCGTGCTGGGCGGCGAAGCGCTCCGTCACGAGATCATGCACGGTGTGCACGATGCCCTCGGCGACGTCGGCGAACGCGGTGCCGGCCTGCTGCGCCGACACCGTGCCGGAGAGGATGCGCGTGCCGATTAGGAACAGGCTCTCCTGACCGAACAGCCTGAGACGATCGAGAAACTCCTCATAGGTCCCGGCATCCTTTAGCGTCGACGCCAGCCGCTCTGACAATTCGCGCCGGTCGGGAATCGCGCCGAAGAAGCGCGGATCGATCAGGCCGTCCATCAGCCGCGGCTGCCGCGCCAGCATGTCGCCGAGCCGGGGCGCCGCCCCGAGCACGAGCGCGACGAGCGCCACGAGGTCGCGGTTCTGCCCGAGCAGGGTGATCAGGCGGCCGCCGAGTTGCAGCGCCTGCAGGAAGCGGTCGAAGGCCACGACGGCGCGATCCGGCTCGTCGGCATGCGCGAGGCCATCGATCAGCGCGGGCAGGAAATCGGTGAACGCGGTGCGCGTCGCATCCGTGCGGAACACGCGGTACTCGCCCGCCAGCCATTGCTGCAGGGTCTTGGCGACCATCACCGGATCGCGGAAGCCCAATCCGGCAAGATGCTCCATCAGGCGCGGCTCGTCGGGACCGGCGCCGTAGTTCACCGCCGGCAGGCTGACGGTGCCGGTGGGATCGCCCTCGAACAGCCGGGCGTAGTGTCCCTGCACGACGTCGAGATGGAACAGCAGATCGGTCGCGAACCGCTCGCGGCTGTCGTAGCCGAAGAAGCATGCGAAGCGGCTCACGCCCTCGACATCGTCGGGCAGGCTGTGGATCTGCTCGTCCGCCATCATCTGCAGCCGGTGCTCGACCCTGCGCAGGAACTCATAAGCCGTGGTGAGCTCGTCGCGCGCCTGCTCCGTGATCCACTTGCTGGCGGTGAGCACGTCGAGCGCCTGCAAAGTCGGACGGACGCGCAGCTCGGGATGACGGCCGCCGGCGATCAACTGCTGGGTCTGGGCAAAGAACTCGATCTCACGGATGCCGCCGCGCCCGACCTTGACGTTGTGGCCTTCGACCGCGATCTCGCTGTGGCCGCGATAGACCTGCATCTGCCGCTTCATGTCGTGGACGTCGGTCAGCGCCTGGAAGTCGAGATGCTTGCGCCATACGAACGGCGACAGCTCCGCCAGCATCGCCTCGCCCGCGACGACGTCGCCGGCACAGACCCGCGCCTTGATCATCGCGGCGCGTTCCCAGGTGCGGCCCTCGCGCTCGTAGTAATGCAGCGCTGCCTCGGTCGACATCGCCACCTGCGTCGAGGCCGGATCCGGCCGCAGCCGGAGATCGACGCGGAACACATAGCCGTCCGCGGTGCGGCTCTGCAGCAGCCGCGCCATCGCTTGCGTCACGCGGACGAAGAACGGCTGCGGCTCGATGTCGCGCGCCAGCGAGTTGATCTCGGGATCGAAGAACACGATCAGGTCGATGTCGCTCGAATAGTTGAGCTCGCCCGCCCCCATCTTGCCCATCGCGAGCACGAACAGGCCGCTGCCCTGCTCCGGATCGTCGGCATCGACGGGCGCGAGCCGGCCGCGCACCGTCTCCAGGCGCAGCAGATACCGCAGCGCCATCTGCACCGAGGACACCGCGACGTCGGTCAGCCCCGCCGTCACCTGCATCACCGGCCACACGCCGCCGATGTCGCACAGCGCGATCAAGAGCGCCGCCTCGGATTTCAGCCGCCGCAGCAGGCTCATCACCTCGGCTTCGCTGGAAGCGGCAAACACCTCGCGCCCGGTGCGGGCGATCAGCTCGGCGAGATGCGCCTGCGGCTCGCTGCGCAAGAGACGGTCCAGGCGATGGCCGTCGGCGCGGACGAGATCGAACAGATAGGGCGAGCACTCGGCAATCCCGAGCAGGATGGTTCGCGGCCAGCCGCCGGCGAGCAGCTGGTGGAGCGAGGCGGCCAAGGACGGCTCGAGCTCGGCGAGCCACTCGTGGAGGCGCTGTTCGGCTTTGTCGGGCGCACGGACATGTGGGCCGGCAACGAAACGTTCGGCCAGCATCTGCCCGTCCGCGTTTCCCGGCGCGGATGAGATCATGCGGCCTTCTGTGGCACATCCTGCGCCGGCGCCGCAAGCTTCGCGGGCACGCCGGCACCAGCCGGCAGCACCAGCGTCGCGATCAGCCCCGGCCTGGCATCGGCGAGCCGGAGCTCGCCGCCATGCAGGGTCGCGACGGCGGACGCCAAGCTGAGACCGAGGCCGGAACCGGGCAAAGTGCGGCTCGCCTCCAGCCGCACGAAACGCTCGACGGCGCGCTTGCGCTCGGCCTCGGGAATGCCCTCGCCATGATCGGTCACGCTGAGCAGCACCTGTCCGCCCTCGCGCCGCGCCTCGATCAGGATTTCGCGGCTATCAGCGGCGGCGGCGGCATCGAGCGGCAGCGCCGCCGGCTTGCCGTATTTGATCGCGTTCTCGACGAGATTGGCGAGCGCCTGGCTGATCAGCTCGCGATTGCCATGCACCGGCGCGGCCGCGGCCTTGACCCGCAAGGTCATCTCATTGTCCTCGGCCAGCGGCTCGTACAATTCGTGGATGCCGCCGGCGACCTCGGCCGCATCGAACTCGACCATGTCGCCGCGCGCCTGCCCGGACTCCGCCCGCGCGATCATCAAGAGCGCGTTGAAGGTGCGGATCAGGCCGTCGGATTCCTCGATCGTGCGCTCCAGCGCGGCGCGATATTCGTCCTCGGAGCGCGACTTCGCCAGCGCCTCCTCGGCGCGGTTGCGCAATCGCGTCAGCGGCGTCTTGAGATCATGCGCGATGTTGTCGGAGACCTCCTTGAGGCCGGTCATCAGCGCCTCGATGCGCTCCAGCATCGCGTTGAGATTTTCCGCCAGGCGATCGAGCTCGTCGCCGCTGCGCCCGACCGGAAGACGGCCGGAGAGATCGCCATCCATGATCCGCCGCGTCGTGCCGGTCATGGCATCGATCCGGTGCAGCACGCGCCGCGCGACGAAGATGCCGCCGCCGATGCCGAGCACGACCACCACCAGCACCGACCATTGCGCCGCCTTGGCGACGATGCCGAACAGGCGGCGGCGCTCCTCGAGATCGCGGCCGATCAAAAGCCGAAAACCGCTGGAGAGCTGCGTGACATACACCAGCGCGCGATGGCTGTGCTCGGTGCTGTCGTCGAGCCGCCGGTAGAACGTCTCCGACCAGCCGGACGAGCCCATCACGCCTGGCGCCAGCGAGCCGACATTGCCGGCGATCGCCTGTCCGGTCGGCGTGGTGATGAGATAGAGATTGGCGCCCGGCCGCAGCGCGCGGCTCTCGATCGCGCCGACGATTCCGCGCAGGCCCCAGCGGGCGAAGATGTCGGTCATCTCGCTGATCTCGGAGGTGACCGTGGTCGAGATCTGCTCGGTGATGAGCCGGCGGGTGTTCCAGGCGAAATAGCCGAGCAGCGAGGCGGCGAACAGCGCAAACAACAGCAGATAGACCAGCGTCAGCCGGAACGCCGTGGTGCGGATCAGCTTACCGAAGGCCGTCACGGATCATGTACCCCGCGCCGCGGATGGTGTGGAGCAGCGGGCGGTCGAACCCCTTGTCGATCTTGGAGCGCAGCCGCGAGATGTGGACGTCGATCACGTTGGTCTGCGGATCGAAATGATAATCCCAGACGTTCTCCAGGAGCATCGTGCGCGTCACCACCTGCCCCGCATGTTTCATGAGATATTCGAGCAGGCGGAACTCGCGCGGCTGCAGGGTCAGCTCGTCCTTGCCGCGTGCGACGCGATGCGACAGGCGATCGAGCTCGAGATCGCCGACCTTGTAGGTGGTCTCCTCGGCTGGGCCGCCATGGCGGCGCGACAGCACCTCGACGCGGGCGAGCAGCTCGGCGAAGGCATAGGGCTTCGGCAGATAATCGTCGCCGCCGGCGCGCAGGCCCTTGATGCGGTCATCGACCTGGCCGAGCGCCGACAGAATGAGCACGGGCGTCCGGTTGCCCTTGTCGCGCAGCGCGCCGATCAGCGACAGGCCGTCGCGCTTGGGCAGCATGCGGTCGACCACCAGCACGTCGTAATCCCCGCTGTCGGCCATGGCGAGCCCCTCCTCGCCGTCGCTGGCGAGGTCTGCGACATGTCCGACCTCGCGGAACGCCTTGACCAGATAGTCGGCGGACTCGCGGTCGTCTTCGATGATCAGGAGGCGCATTGCGGAAACGGGGGCGGCGGTCACGGTTCGATGTCCATCTACATGGACCGGCCGCCGTTTCCGTGCAAGGCGGCATGGGCCCGGGGTTGATCGGCAGCAAAGTGGGCGGTGAGGCTGGGGGACCTCACCGCCCGAGTTCCTTCCGACGGAGGGGGGCGTTGTCCAACGGAAGGTTTGCGGGAGCGGAACTTTAAGCCCGCCCCCAGGAAGAGCCGCCGGCGCGGGGGCACATGCCGGCGGTCTCCCATCTCGTAAGGGCCTTATCTCGTAAGGGCCTTGGCCCTCGCTCAGCCCTTGGCCAGCGGCACCGCGACGAAGCGCGACTGCCCGCCGCTCTTCACACGCATCAGCACGCTGTTCTTGTTGTCGGCCTTGGCGGCGTTGATCGCTTCGCGCACGTCACCGGCGGAGGTCACCGACTTGCCCGCGACCTCCAGGATGACGTCGCCTTCCTTGAAGCCGCGATCGGCCGCCGCGCTCTTCGGGTCGACCTCGGTGACGACGACGCCGTCCTTGCCGGCACCGGCGACGCTCGACGCGGGCGCCACGGTCATGCCGAGCTTCGGCACGTCGGCGCCGCGGGTCGGGCTCGCATTGTCGCCGCCGGTGTCGGCCTTGGCCTCGATCGTGTTCGGCAGCTTGCCGAGCGTCAGGTTGATGGTCTTGTCCTCGCCCTTGTGCAGGACGTTGAGCTTGACCGAGGCGCCCGGCGCGATGCCGCCGATGGTGCGGGCGAGCTCACGCGCGTCCTTCACCGGCTCGCCGTTGACCGCGGTGATGACGTCGCCGGACTGGATGCCCGCCTTCGCCGCCGGACCGTTGGCCTGGGGCTCGGCGACCAGCGCGCCCTCGGCCTTCTTCATGCCGAGGCTGTCGGCGATGTCCTGCGTCACCGGCTGGATCTGCACGCCGATCCAGCCGCGGCTGACCGAGCCGTTGTCCTTGAGCTGCGCCACCACGCTCTTAACCGTCGAGGCGGGGATCGAGAACGCGATGCCGACGCTGCCGCCGGAGGGCGAGTAGATCGCGGTGTTGACGCCGACGACGTTGCCGTCGACATCGAACGCCGGACCGCCGGAGTTGCCCTTGTTCACGGGCGCGTCGATCTGGATGAAATCGTCATACGGGCCGTTGCCGATGTCGCGGCCGACCGCCGAGACGATGCCGGCCGTCACCGTGCCGCCGAGGCCGAACGGGTTGCCGACCGCCAGCACCCAGTCGCCGATCCGCGGCTTGCCGTCGGCGAGCTTGGCGAACGGGAAGTTCGTGCTGCCCTCGACCTTGATCAGCGCCAGATCCGTGCGCGGGTCGGTGCCGATCACCTTGGCGCTGTAGGTCTTGCCGTCGTCGGTCGTCACTTCGACCTTGTTGGCGCCGTCGACCACGTGGTTGTTGGTCACGGCGTAGCCGTCGGCGGAGATGAAGAAGCCGGAGCCCTGCCCGGTCACGGCGCGACCGCCACCGCGGCCGCCGCGGCCCGGCATGCCGGGAATGCCGTTCTCACCACCGAAGCGGCGGAAGAAGCGCTCCATCGGCGAGCCCGGCTGGAACGGCGTATCGTCGTCGCTGTCGTCCTTGGCGACCTTCTCGGCGATGTTGACCTTGACCGAAATCACCGACGGCTTCACCCGCTCCACGATGTCGGCAAAGCCGACCGGGCGCGCGACCTTGCTGACCTCGTTGGCGACCTGCGCGTGCGCCGAGGTCGAGAACAGATCGACCGGCGCCCCCTGCGGCGACAGGCCATAGGCGGCGACGCCGAGGCCCGCGACGACGGAGGCCATCAGCGCGACCTTGCGCGCCGAGAACAGGCCGCGCCGGGGCTGGCGATAGGACGGAAGGGAGGACAGGTCGGTCGGACGGTCAGTCATACTGTTTTCTCCGCAAGCGATTTTGGTCAAGGTCTAAACTCGGTCCCGGGCTGTGCGCCCCGTTCGCCAATGAAGATGGGGGCTGCCGCCTTACGGCGTGCTGGCTGCGGCGTTAAACTTCTGTAATGGATGGACACGAACACTGCGGCGGAATGGCGCAGATGGTGGAGCGAGGCGGAAAAGCCTTGCAAGACCAGGGGTTTGCCAGCGTCCCGGCCGCCCCGTAGCGGCCATCATTTTGGCCGGTCCGGCCAAAGTCGTACCCCCCGTAGGGCGGGTTAGCCGCAGGCGTAACCCGCCGCCTTTCCAACAGCCCCCGATCCAGCCGCCGCACATCCGCCCGCACCGGAGCCAGCCCCGGCGGATGACGCTTGCGCTGATCCGCCCTACCCGTCCGGTGCGCTCGCAATGACGCCCGGAGCAACTATCCTGATCCCCACTATCAAACAGCATGTGGAGAAAACTAACCGCGAGTCGAGCCTCCACATCCTCGCGACGCATCCCGCGCCCGAGTCATGCCCTTGAACTCGCACCCTCACAGCGAGGGCACAGGGAAGGCCGGGCGCTGGCCGCGCCCGTGGCCCGCCTGCGGAAAAAATGCAGGCGGCAGGTACCACAGGTCTGGCCGAACACGCCCGGCCCTCCCTGCGCGATGGTTTTAACATTTATACGTGGTCTCCCCGGGGACCGGCTCATTGACCCCGTCGCCGGCGGATCATCACCACCGGCTTGGCCTCGGCACCGGGAGGCCAGGACGACACGATTTCCTGTCCGCGATCCGCCGTTCGTCGGCGAGGCCAAAGCCCCGCTGCGGCCGACCGCATCCATCGCATTCCGCAACCCGCGTCCGTGACGATCGCGATACGCTCCCTCAGCGGTACGGAACGCGGTGGAAGATACGGGTGATTTGGGGGAGAACGCAAGAGGATTTTTGATTTTCGGAATAAAGCCACCCATTTTACGACCCCACGATTTGGCTAATAGGAAGGGCCGCAACGAAATTCGGGAAACGATCAGCCGTAATCCCTATAAATTTTCGGGATTGCAACTTCAGGCAACACCCCGCTCCGAATGAACTCTGATACTCTAGCTTGCGATTCAATTCGCCAGTCATTGCATTGCTGTCAGGCATCTCCAATCAGCTTGACGACGCCGCGAAGCGAGCGCCCCAACAGTGATACGCAATCTCACATTATGGGTCGGAGCTTCTGCTGTACGTGTGGGAAGACTATGGGTGCCTGCTCGCAACACTGAAACGGTGCTGGCGAGGTACACCAAGCAAACTTTCTGTCTCACTGGCCACGAGCAGTTCCCATATTGTTTTCTAGGCTCCGCAACGGCAGTTCGATGGCACGACAAGTACTTTCTTTTATGGTGTCGCCACCAAACGAAAGATTACGCACCTGATGATGTCACGATCCCAATCGAGGACGGAAAGATACTTGTGTCGGGATCGCGCCTTCTTTTCGTAAGCACCGATAGCAGCAGTATTGACGAAGATTTCAACGATCTACAGGCAATGGAGTTCGCGCCTGAAAACTATCAATCTCCAAATCTTGAATCGGCATTCTTTCCAATCCAGGAGAGCGATGCGTGGAACGGAAATTCCGACACTCAATTCTACCTGTTTGGTTATCCTACGGAGTACCGAAGCGTTGACTACGAGATCCCGCATGTACATCTAAAACAGGTAGTCACCACCGGAAACTACATCGGAGCGAGCCATGCCCGGCATGTGCATCGTATAAAGATCACAGGCAAGACGCCTTTTTCTCAAGACGGCTTGAGTGGCGGCCCCATCTATCATATCGCACGAGACAGGAATTCCTACTTCGTAGGACTTGCTGGAATAATGATACGCGGTGGAAATCAGCACGTTTACTTCATCGACGTCCGGTTTATTTTGTCGCTTCTCCGATCGGCTTGGCCAGCATGATCAGGAGCAAGCACAGCCGGACGAACGTTGCGACACCAAGGTTTATCTCTGAAGCTCGTGTGTTCCCGGATCGCGCCATGTATTTTCAGCCGCAGGTGTGACGCGAGCAGCCGCCACAAACTCCACCGTCGTCCCCGCGAACGCGGGGACCCATAATCCGCGGCGGTCCTTGCTTAGAACGACTGGTCCCACATCTCGCCAACGACATCTTCCTGTGGTTATGGGTCCCGGATCGGCGCGTGCTGCGCACGCTTGTCCGGGACGACAGCGGAGCGCTTGGTGACGGCTCGCCCATCGACGATCCGAAGGGCGGCTTAGCCGAGGGCGTAAGCCGCCGCGCTGTCTCGGGTGGCGATGGCGGATTACGCTGCGCTAATCCGCCCTACTCGTCCGACGCCGGAGCTACACACCGTGCTCCCATCACGCCGCCTGCAACGACCCCAGGAACCTGCTCACCTCCCGCTTCAACCGTCCGCTCTCCGCCGACAGCGACCGTGCTGCCGCCAGCACCTGCGACGACGCTGACCCCGTCTCCGACGCGCCGCGCTGCACGTCGTCGATATTCCGCGACACGCGCTGGGTGCCGTTGGCGGCGTGCTGGACGTTGCGGGAGATTTCCTGGGTGGCGGCGCCCTGCTCTTCCACCGCGGCGGAGACGGCGGCCGAGATTTCCGACAGGCGGCCGATGGTGCTGCCGATCTCCTTGATCGAGCCGACCGACTCCGCGGTGGCGGCCTGGATGCCGGAGACCTGCTGGGCGATCTCGCCGGTGGCCTTGGCGGTCTGCTCGGCCAGCGCCTTGACCTCGGCCGCGACGACCGCGAAGCCGCGGCCGGCTTCGCCCGCGCGCGCCGCCTCGATGGTGGCGTTGAGCGCCAGCAGATTGGTCTGGCCGGCGATGCTACTGATCAGCTCGAGCACGTCGCCGATGCGGGTCGCGGCCTTCGACAGGGTGCCGACGCGCTCGTTGGTGCGGTTGGCCTGCGCCACGGCCTCGCTGGCGATGCGCGCGGATTCCTGCACCTGACGGGAGATCTCGCTGACCGAGGACGACAGCTCCTCGGCGGCGGAGGCCACCGTCTGCACGTTGGATGACGCCTCCTGCGAGGCAGCGGCGACGTCCGTCGACAAATCCTGGCCGCGTGCCGCGGTGCTGGTCAGCGTGCCGGCGGAGGCTTCGAGCTCGCTGGAGGCATGCGACACGGCATCGACGATCTCGCCGACGGCCTGCTCGAACTGGCGGGCGAGCTTCGCCATGTCGTCCCGGCGCTGCTGCTCCTGCCGCGCTTCGGCGTCCGCATGCTCGGCGCGCAGACGCTCGGTCTCGGCCATGCTGTCCTTGAACACCTGGATCGCCGTCGCCATGGCGCCGATCTCGTCGCTGGCGCCGCGGCCGGGAATTTCGACGGCGACATCGCCGCTCGCGAGCCGTCCCATCGCCCGCGTCATCGCCCCCAGCGGGCCGACGATGCTGCGCGCGATCAGGAAGGCGACGAGGCAGCCGAACAGGATGGCGGCGGCGCCGACCAGCATCTGCAGCGAGATGGTGCTGTCGATGGCGCCCTCGGCGCGCGCGCGAGAAGCGTGATAGTCGGCATTCACGCCCGTTTCGGCGGCCTTGAGCGTGTCGATGCTCCGGGCGATCAGCGGCTCGATCGCGTTGGCGTAGATGTCCTCGGACTTCAGTGCCGCGGCGGCGGTGGCCTCGAACGCGGTCTTGTTCAGCTCCAGCGAGGCCTTCACCGGCGCGATCGCGGCCAGCACGCCCGCCGGCGGCGACGCGCTCTCCAGCGTGGCGAGCCGCTGCTCGACATTGTCGACGCCGGCGCGGAAGGCGGAGGCGGACTTGGTGTCGCGCAGCGCCAGGAAGCGCCAGGTCGCGATGCGGACGAGCTGCAGGCGGGCGTCGATGTCGGCGACCGCAGTCATGACCTCCGGTTCTTTCGAGATGCGCGCCGCGATCGACAGCTTGGCGGCCTTGGCGGCGAGGTCCTCGCCGCCCGGCAGCAGCGCGGCGCGGCCGCTCTTCACCTGCTTGACGGCCTCGCTGAGCGCGGCGCGCTGGGTCTGCATCTGCGCGATCTCGCCGGTGAGATCGCCATAGAGCCTGCGCCGCTCCGCGGACAGCGGGCCGGCGGTGGCCGCCTCCAGCAGCGCCGTCGCCGCCGCCTCGCGCTCGGCCGCCTCCTTGAGCGCCGGCTCGTTGGCGTCGTGGATGTAGCGCAGGTTGGCGCGCTGGATCGCCTGCAAATGGTTGGAGATCTGCAGGATGCGCGCGGTCGCGTCCGACAGCGCCGACATGCTCGCGACCTGGTCGCGCACGGCCCACAGGTTCCACACCGCCACGGCCGCCATCACGGCACCGGCGACGATGAGCGCCGCAAAGCCGGCGTAGAGACGCCCCCTGATCTTCAAGCTCATCATGTCCTCGTCCGCTCCCCCAAGAGCGGCAGGCGGGCGAACTGACGTCGCCAGGCGCCTGCCCCGCAGCATCGGCCGCCTGGCTGGCGACTCACAGCTATGCTGTATGCACGATGGGGGATATTTACTAATAGCGGGTTAGACGGCCGCGGCTCGCAGCTGCCGGTGTGACGCGAGCGGCCTCCACCAACTCCGATGTCGTCCCTGCGAACGCAGGGACCCATACTCCGCGGCGGTTGTCGTGAAACAAGACTGGTCCGACATCCCGCACAACAGCATCTCCCTGTGGCTATGGGTCCCTGCGTTCGCAGGGACGACAGCGGAGGGCTGGGCGACGGCTTCGCGTCATGGCGGGGACGACGCTCTCGCCGCCGTCATTCCGGGGCGCGCGTGAGCGCGAGCCCGGAATCCATAGCCACGACTCGCAGTTGGTGGAGCAATACGCCGAAACGGCCCGTCGCCACCACAACCGCTCGTGGTTATGGATTCCGGGCTCATTCGCGTGCCGCGAATGCCCCGGAATGACGGCGGAGATGATGGCTGGCTGTTGTCGTGCGGCGCTGGCCGGCTGATCAGCTCGCCTTGACGCTCACGATGAACGCACTCCGCGGCGGTTGTCGTGAAACAAGACTGGTCCGACATCCCGCACAACAGCATCTCCCTGTGGCTATGGGTCCCTGCGTTCGCAGGGACGACAGCGGAGGGCTGGGCGACGGCTTCGCGTCATGGCGGGGACGACGCTCTCGCCGCCGTCATTCCGGGGCGCGCGTGAGCGCGAGCCCGGAATCCATAGCCACGACTCGCAGTTGGTGGAGCAATACGCCGAAACGGCCCGTCGCCACCACAACCGCTCGTGGTTATGGATTCCGGGCTCATTCGCGTGCCGCGAATGCCCCGGAATGACGGCGGAGATGATGGCTGGCTGTTGTCGTGCGGCGCTAGCCGCCCGATCAGCTCGCCTTCACGCTCACGATGAACGCATCCACCTCGCGCTTCAGCGTCTCGGCCTGTTGCGACAGCTCGCCGGCGGCGTCGCGGGCCTCAGAGGCGAGGCGGCCGGTTTCGGCTGACGTGGAGCTGATCTGGGCGATGTGGTTGGAGACGTCGAGGGTGCCGCGGGCGGCTTCCTGGACGCTCCGGGAGATGTCCTGGGTGGCGTTGCGCTGCTGCGAGGTGTCGACCTCGATGCCGGACATGATGGCGCTGATCTCGCTGAGCGTGGTCGAGATGCCGTCGATGGCGCCGCGGGTCTCGGCGGTGATGCCCTGGATGCTGGCGACGTGCGCCGAGATCTCGTCGGTCGCCTTGCTGGTCTGGTTGGCGAGGTTCTTCACCTCCGACGCGACGACCGAGAAGCCTCGGCCGGCCTCGCCGGCACGGGCGGCCTCGATGGTGGCGTTCAGCGCCAAGAGGTTGGTCTGCGAGGCGATCGCCTGCACGAGCTGGACGACGGCGCCGATCTTCTCGGCGGCGTCCGACAGCGCGTGGATGGTGTTCTTGCTCTTCTCGGCCTGCGAGGCCGCGCCCTCGGCGCGCTGGGTGGCGTCGGAGACGCGGCGGCTGATGGTGCCGATCGAGCTCGTCATCTCCTCGGTCGAGCCGGCCACGGTCTGGACGCTGCGATTGGCGTGGTTGGCGGCGGCCTCGACCGCATTGGCCTTGGCCGAGGTATCGTTGGCGGCGCGCGACAGGGTCTCGGCATTGCTCTTAAGCCGGATGGCCGAGGACGCCACGCTGCTGACGACGCTGGCGACGAGGTCGTTGAAGGAATGGATGCGGCCGTCGAGAAAGCGCGAGCGCTCGCCCTGGCGCTGCGCCTCCTGCAGCTCGCGCGCGGTAAGGCGCTGGCGCTCGATGCCGTTGGTCTTGAACACCTCGAGCGCGCCGGCGAGCTGGCCGATCTCGTTGCTGAGGCCGAGGCCGGGAATCGACGTGTCGTATTTCTGGTCGGCGACGTCGCGCATGGCCGAGACCATCGCGGCGAGCGGGCGCAGGATGCCGTTCTGCACGGCGGCATAGGTCATCAGGCAGACGGCGCTGGCGAACACGGCGATGGCCGCGCAGGCCATCAGGAAGTAGGAGAACGCCGACTGCGCCTGCTGATAGATCAGCATCGCATGATCACGGGCGGGACCGCTGAGATTGGCGAAGTCCGACGACAGGCTGGTGATCTGGTTGTTGAGATAGAGCACCGCGATGAAGCCGGTGCCGCCGCCGATCGCCAACAGCATGAGGAGAGAGGCGACGACGCCTCCCACGAGGAAGCGGATCGTCAGATTGCTGTTGGAGAACATCGGCTTTGCCCGGGTACGTCAGACGGAATGTCAACGCACACTTCCAGACAAAGGTAAAATAAGCTGAAAGCGCGGGTAGGTGCGGAGCACGGGAAAGCACGGGGGTTTTGCGGATCGACGGCGCGTTCTCATTTGCTGCGCACGCTTCTTACTCGCGACAGCCGGCCTTCGCACCACGCGCGCTTTCAGCCCGCCTCTCTCCGTCGTCATGGCCGGGCTTGACCCGGCCATCCACGTCGTCCGGCACTCTGGGATCCACGTGGATGCCCGGGTCAAGCCCGGGCATGACGGAGTAACTAACTGGCAGGGGATCGTGGCGTTAGCGGATCATCACGTCGCCGGCGGCTGCTCGGCGGCCATCAGCGCGGCGAGGCGCGCCTCCTCCTCGGCCGTCAGCTTCGGCGTGCCCTCCGCGCCGCGCTGGCCGCGGCGGCGGACCTGCCACCACAGCGCCAGGCCGCCGCCGAGCAGCAGCGCCGGCGGCAGCAGCCACAGCAGGAGGGTCTGGCGCTCGAAGCGCGGCTTCAGCAGCACGAACTGGCCGTAGCGCGCGACCAGGAAATCCAGCACCTGATTGTCACTGTCACCGGCGGCGAGGCGCTCGCGCACCAGCAGGCGCAGGTCGCGCGCCAGCGGCGCATCGGAATCGTCGATCGACTGGTTCTGGCAGACCATGCAGCGCAGCTCGCGCGACAGCGCGCGGGCGCGCTGCTCCTTGGCGGTGTCCGACATGACCTCGTCGGGCTGCACGGCATGCGCGACCGGTGCGGCAAGCAGCAGCAGCGCGAGCGCGAGGAAGCCGAGACTGCGTCGCATCCGCCCTACTCCGCCGGCTGCAGCGCGCGCGCGGCGCGCGCCGGCCGCGGCGCGCCGACGCGCAGGCGCCGGTCGGACAGCGACAGCAGGCCGCCGAACGCCATCAGCACCGGACCGAACCAGATCAAGAGCACCAGCGGCTTGTGATAGATGCGCACGGCCAGCCCGCCGTCGGCGGTGGCATCGCCGAGCGAGACGTAGAGCTGGCTGACGCCGCGGGTCATCAGCGCGGCTTCCGTCGTCGACATGCCGCGGGTGGCGAAGCTGCGCTTGCTAGGCGTCAGGACGCTGAGCTGCCTGCCGTCCTCGCTGATGACGAAGGTGCTGACGACCTCGCTGAAATTCGGGCCCTGGCGCTGGCTCATGCCGTCGAACTTGATCTGGTAGCCGGCGAGATTGCGGACGTCGCCCGGACGCAGCGTGCTGATCAGCTCGCTGTTCCAGGTGGTCTCGCAGACGATGCCGAGCAGCGCGACGCCAAGGCCGGCATGCGCGAACGCCGTGCCCCACACCGAGCGCGGCAGGCCGGCCGTCCGGTGCAGCGCGGTCCTGAACGGCACGCGGGCCACGCCGCTGCGCTCGACCAGATCGACGACCGAGCCGGTGATGACGAACACGCCGAGACCGATGCCGAGCGGCGCCAGCGCGCTGCCGCCGCGCGCCCAGGCCCAGACGATCGCGATCGTCACCAGCGCCGTGACGCCGGCCGCGAGCAGCCGTTGGGCCGCCGCGACGAGGTCGCCGCGCTTCCACGCCAGCATCGGGCCGAACGGCACCATCAGCAGCAACAGCGCGAACAAGGGGCCGAAGGTGATGTTGTAGAACGGCGCGCCGACCGAGAGCTTGAAGTCGAGCGCCTCCATGATCACCGGGTATAGCGTGCCGAACAGCACGGTGGCGCAGGACACGGTGAGCAGCAGATTGTTCAAGACCAGCGCGCCTTCGCGCGAGATCGGCGCGAACAGCCCGCCCTGCTTCAGCGCGGTGGCGCGGCCGGCGAACAGCGTCAGGCTGCCGCCGATGAACAGCACGAGGATGCCGAGGATGAACACGCCACGCGTCGGATCGCTGGCGAAGGCGTGCACCGAGGTGATGACGCCGGAGCGCACCAGGAAGGTGCCGAGCAGGGACAGCGAGAAGGTCAGGATCGACAGCAGGATGGTCCAGACCTTGAGCGCGTTGCGCTTCTCCATGACGACAGCGGAGTGCAGCAGCGCGGTGCCGGCGAGCCAGGGCATCAGCGAGGCGTTCTCGACCGGGTCCCAGAACCACCAGCCGCCCCAGCCGAGCTCGTAATAGGCCCAGTACGAGCCCATGGCGATGCCGAGCGTCAGAAAGATCCAGGCCATCAGGGTCCACGGCCGCACCCAGCGCGCCCAGGCGGCATCGATGCGGCCTTCGAGCAGGGCTGCGATTGCGAACGAGAACGAGATCGAGAAGCCGACATAGCCGAGATAGAGCATCGGCGGATGCACGGCGAGGCCGATGTCCTGCAGCACCGGATTGAGATCGCGGCCCTCGATCGGCGGGTTGGCGAGCCGCGCGAACGGATTCGATGTGGTCAGGATGAACAGATAGAACGCGGTCGCCACCCAGGCCTGCACCGCGAGCACGCGGGCGCGCAAGGACAGCGGCAGATTGTTGCCGAAGGCCGCGACCATGGCGCCGAACAGCGCCAGGATCGACACCCACAGCAGCATCGAGCCTTCGTGGTTGCCCCACACGCCGGTGATCTTGTAGAGCAGCGGCTTCATCGAGTGCGAGTTCTCGAACACGTTGGCGACGGAGAAATCCGAGGTCACGTGCAACGTGATCAGCGCGATGAAGGAGAGACCGGCGAACAGCAATTGCGCCAGCGCGGCCGAGCGGCCGACATTCATCAGGGCGACGTCACGCTGATACGCGCCGAGCATCGGCACGGTGGACTGAATCAGCGCCAGCGCAAGCGCCAGCACCAGGGCGTAATGTCCGCTCTCTGCAATCACTGCGTCGCTCCTGCCGCGCTCTTGTCAGTGCCCTCGCGCATCGACACCGGGCCCGGTTTGGCGCCGCCTTTCGGCTTGCCGTAATCGTCCTTCCAATGGCCCTGCTTCTTCAGGGCATCGGCCACTTCCTTCGGCATGTAGGTCTCGTCGTGCTTGGCGAGCACGGTATCGGCCTTGAACACGCCGTCGGCATCGAGCGCGCCCTCGGCGACGACGCCCTGCCCTTCGCGGAACAGATCCGGCAGGATGCCCTTGTAGGCGACCGGCAGCTTGGCGCCGCCATCGGCGACCTCGAAGCTGACGGCGAGATCGTCGCCGCGCTTCAGCGAGCCCGGCTGCACCAGGCCGCCGAGCCGGAAGCGCTTGCCCGGGCCGATATGCTTCTCTGCGACCATGGTCGGGGTCGAGAAGAACACGATGGAGTCGCGCAGCGCGTTGAGCACCAGCCCTGCGGCGACCGCGAGCACGAACAGCGCCCCGCCGATGATCGTCAAACGCCTCTGCTTGCGTGTCATCCCTTGATCCCGTTGGCGGCGGAAGCGCCGCTCATCCATCCAAGCCGAAAGTCTTCACGCCCTCGTTGAGCTGCCGCAACCGCTCGGCATCGCCGGACACCGCCTGCCGCGCATCCGACAACGCCCCCTTGGCCTTGTCGAGATCGCCCATCACGACATAGGCGCGCACCAGGCGCAACCAGCCCTCGACGTCGTCGCCATTCTGCTTCAGCCGCGCCGCCAGCCGGTCGACCATGCCGCGGATCATCGTCTCGCGGTCACCGTCGCTCATGCTCTTGGCCGCGGCCATCGCCTCGCTCGGCAGCGCCGGCACCTCGCCGCCGCCGACCCGGCCGAGCGCCGCCGTCACCAGCGGCCGCCACGGCGCATCCGCCGGCGCCTTGCCCAGCATCGCCCGCCAGATGTTGGCCGCATCGTCCTTGCGGCCGTCCTGCTCGGCGGCGAGACCGAGATAGTAGTTCGACTTCGGCTCGTCGGCCTCGAGCGCGTGAGCCCGCTCGAACTCCGCCTTGGCCTCGGCAGTGACGACGCCGCCAGCGGCGGCCGTGATCATCTCGCCGAGATCGGCGCGCTTGGCCGCGCCGTCGCCGGCATAGGTGATCATGTTGCGATAGGCCCGAATCGCGTCATCGGTGCGGCCGAGCCGCGCCAGCACCGGGGCGAGCACGGTCCAGCCGCGGCCGTCGGTCGGGTTCTTCTGCAGGTGCTGCTCGACCTGCGCCACCAGCGTTTCCAGCGGCTGCGTCCCGTTGGGCGGCGCCGCGCGTGCGGTGAGCGGGAAATCCGGCAGTTGCGGCGAGCCGAGCGGCAGGTAGACCGCGAGCGCCACGATCGGCACCCCGATCAGCGCCAGCACGGCCGACGCGCGGCGCAGGCCGAGGCTCGGCTTCCCCGCGGCCTCGCCCTCCTGGTCCGCGGCGGCCAGAAGGCGGCGGCCGATCTCGACCCGCGCGGCTTCCGCCTCGACCTTGCCGATCAGCCCGGTTTCGACGTCGCGCTCGATCTCGGCCAGCTGATCCTTGTAGACGACGACCTCGCGACCGCCAGACGCGGCCCGCGCGCCCAGGCCGAGCGGCAGCAGGACGGCGAAGATCGCCGCGGCCGTCATCACGGCGAACACGAACCAGAGAGTCATCGGACAGAGTTCCAGTCAGCGCCCACCGGCAGGCGCGCCTCGCGCCGCTTTTAACCAGCACCGTTCCCGGCGGCAATTCACATTTGCCGCCGTGGTAGCGCAGCCGTCCGCGCCAAAAAACTCAGGAGGATTACGTAATTAGGGGACCTCGAACTCAGCGCTCTTGGCGAGATAGCTGCCGTGCCCGTTCAGGGCCATAAGGAAATAGGTGCCCGGCCGGACATGGTCGGTGAGCCTGATCCGCAGCGACCCGACCGGGACCGGAGAGGCGATGGTGGTGACGGGATCGGGAAGTGGCGCCCCGCTCGTCTTGTCGACGAGCACGACCTTGGCCTTGATCATGAGGTTGCGATAGGTCGCGCGGACGACGCGGTTCTCGACCTCGACGAAGTTGATGACGGAAATCATGGTCTTGATGAAAATGGATGGAACTTGGCGGAACCTATGCGTGGCCCCGGGGCGAGGTCAACCTGAAATTGCAAAATCAAAAACGTCGACAGACTAGCAGAAAATCTCAACCGGCGCGCGAGGATTTTCGCTCGCCGTTCATCGCGTTCTCGGCCGACCTGCTCATCAATTGGGCGTAGTCGTTGCCGAACAGGACGTGACAGAAGCGGATCGCCGCCGACACCTGCGACTGCCGATAGGCGCGCGCCCGCGCGTCGCCCGAGCGCAGCGACTGCACCAGCGCTTCGGTGGCCTTCTCGACATATTGCTGCAGATCGGAATAGGTCCGCAGCGTCACCTCGTTGATCGCGAGCTCGCTGGCATAGTTGCGGCAGACGGCAACGAACTCGATCAGTGCCGCCACCTCCTCGACCTCGCTGCCATCGACGCCGGCGCCGGCCGGAATGTCCTTGTCGGCGCGCTGGCGCAGGATGCGGCGGACGCGGCCAGGCACGCTGTCGATCTCCGATTGCAGGGCATTGGAGATGTCGGCGCGGATCGCGGTGAGCTGCTTGCCCCAGTTCGAATCCGAGCGCAGGTCGAGCTCGGTGCGCAGGCCGCGAACGCCGTCATGCAGCGTCTTCAGCGTATCGCCGAGATCGGAGAAATGACCGCGCCGGATGTCGGCGCGCAGCACCGAGGCGAGACCGGCGAGATCGTTGAGCGCGATGGTGACGGCGACGCCGAACGGGGTCGCGGCGACCCTGATCTCGTCATCGGAGGCGGCGATCTTGGTGGCGAGACGGATGATCTGCCAGGGCGCGGCGAGCCGCTGCATCACCAGCGACAGTGCGAACGGCAGCATCGAGGGCGTCTGCAGCGACGGCACGTTGATGGCTTCGGTGACGGAGGCAATCTGCGAATCGCCGAGCACGCGGATGATGCCGGGCAGCCGGCCGTTGAGGCCGTCGAGCGCCTCGCGGTTCTGCAGCACCAGCGCGATCGGCAGCAGATCCTCGATCACGCTGGGGGCGCCGATGCGGGCCAGCGCGCGCTGGCGGTCGCCGGTCGCGTTGGGGCCGACGAGGTTCATCAGCGCCTCGGCGGCGGCGCGCTGCAGCTTGCGTGCGGCCATCTCGACCTCGCGCGAACTGTCGCCGGAGACCGACATCGCGGCCTCGAATTCGGCGTAGCGCTCCGGCGCGCCTTCGCGACCGAGCCACTGCCAGACCGGCAGCAGCGAGGCACGGCGGATCTGGCCGGGACGGAGAGGACCGGTGGAATCGGTGAGGAACGGGTCGAGCGGCCGGAACAGCCGACGCGGGCCATCGCCGCTCTGGCGGCGCTCGTCGCGGCCTTGCGGACGGGCGACCTCGATGGCGGGTTGGGGCCGCGCCGGGTCGGCTGCTGGAGCGGGAGCCGGCGGCGCGACGGGCCGCACCACCTTGCGCAGCTGCTCGAGCACCAGGGTCGCCACGGCGACGTCCTGGCCGCGCTCGATGGCGCGCTCGAATTCGCGCATCAGGAGCGACTGCGCGTTCGGCGGCAGCTGCCCGAGATATTCCCTTAACCGCTCGTGAGCTGTCTGACCCATGCGCCGGCGTGCAAATTTCCACGGCGAGAGCGCACATCGCGCACCCCTGCCCGAACCATAGCGTCCGCGATATTAAGAACACCTTTAGGATGGCGAAATTCGCCGCCCCGTCAAACGCCGGGCAGTCGCAGCTCCGCCCGCAGTCCCCCGGTCGGGGCATCGCCCAGGGTCAGGCGGCCGCCATAGAGCGCAGCCAGATCGGTGACGATCGACAGCCCGAGCCCCGACCCCGGCTTGGATTCGTCCAGCCGCTGGCCGCGCCGCAGCACCTGGGCGCGCTCGGCCGCCGAAAGGCCGCGGCCATCGTCATCGACCACGATCCGCAGCATCGGCGAGGCCCCGGACTGGGCCGGCGGCTCCACGGTGAGCTCGACCGAGACCCGCGAAGCCGCCCATTTGCAGGCATTGTCGACCAGATTGCCGACCATCTCCTCGAGATCCTGGCGCTCGCCGCGAAACCGCGCGGCGGGATCGGCGGTCGCCTCGACCACGATGCTGCGGTCGCGGTAGATCTTTTCCATGGTGCGGCGCAGCGCCTCGATGGCCGGCGCCACCTCCGTCACGGTGGACACGATGGTGACGCGCGCGGCGATCCGCGCCCGCTCGAGGTGGTGGGCGACCTGGTCGCGCATGACGTCCGCCTGCTCCATCACCTTGGCCGCGAAGGGGTCCGCCGCATGGGTCGCCGCTTCGTTCACGATGACCGAGAGCGGCGTCTTGATGGCATGGGCGAGATTGCCGACATGCGTGCGCGCCCGCTCGACGATCTCGCGATTGGCGTCGATCAGCGCATTGGTCTCGCGGGCCAGCGGCGCGATCTCCACCGGAAACTCCCCTTCCAGCCGCTCGGCGCGCCCGGACCGGATGTCGGCGATCGATTCGGAGATGCGTTTCAGCGGCGCGAGGCCATAGCGGACCTGGAAGATGGTCGTGAGCAGCAGCACGATCCCGAGCGCGGTGAAGGTGCCGCCGAGGTAGTAGTCGAAGCTGCGGGTCTCGTCGAAGATCTCCGAGGCATCGCCGGCGACGCTGACCAGGAACTTGCCGTCGGAGCCGAGATCCACCGGACGCTCGACCATGCGCAGGTCCTGGTTCTCCGGCCCTTCGACATATCCGATCCGGATCCCGGCCGCCGTCAGCTCGATCCCCTGCTCCTCCAGCTTGGGCAGCTTCTTGTCCCACAGCGAGCGCGAGGCCCGTACCTCCGGCTTCTCGGCGTCGGTACGGGTGATCTGCCAGTACCAGCCGGACAGCGGCAGCTCGAACAGCGGCTCGCCCAAGGACTGGAATTGGCGGTCCGGCGGATCGTCGGGGGTGGCGACCTCGGCGATCAGGGTGCGGAGATAGAGGTTGAGCCGGCGATCGAAGGCGCGCTCGGTCGCATTGCGATACACCGAGGACAGCACGATGCCGGTGATGGCGAGGATGACCACGAGCCACGCGGTCGCGGACAGGAACAACCGGGTGGCAAGTGAACTCTGGCGCATGACCGCAAACTAGCGAAACGGCCGGCGCCCGGCCACCTCGAATGGCTGGCTCCGGAAACGGATCAGGCGCCTGCGGCCGGCGGCGGGGTCAGCAGGTAGCCGAGGCCGCGCACGGTCTGGATGACGTCGCAGTCGAGCTTCTTCCTGATGCGGCCGACGAACACCTCGATGGTGTTCGAGTCGCGGTCGAAGTCCTGGTCGTAGAGATGCTCGACCAGCTCGCTGCGCGAGACGACGCGGCCGGAATGATGCATCAGATAGGACAGCAGGCGGTATTCGTGTGAGGTCATCTTGACGGGGTTGCCCGACACGCTGACCTTGCCAGTGCGGGTGTCGAGGGTGACCGGCCCGCAGGTCAGCTCGCTCTGGGCGTGGCCGGCCGAGCGGCGCAGCAGCGCGCGGATGCGCGCCAGAACCTCTTCCAGGTGGAAGGGCTTGGCCACGTAGTCGTCGGCACCGGCGTCGAAGCCCTGGACCTTGTCGCTCCAGCGGTCGCGCGCGGTGAGAATCAAGACCGGCATCGCCCGGCCATTGCGCCGCCACGCCTCCAGCACCGAAATGCCGTCCATCTTGGGCAGGCCGATGTCCAGCACGACAGCGTCGTAGGGCTCGCTGTCGCCCAGATAGTGCCCTTCCTCCCCATCGAACGCACGGTCCACGACGTAGCCGGCGTCGCTCAGGGCCGTGGTGAGCTGACGGTTGAGATCCGGATCGTCCTCGACAACGAGCAGACGCACGCTTGCCTCCAAAGCTGAACTGCACGATTTCCGCCCTCAAGATGAACCGGAAGGCCGTGAACCGTGCATGAACGGAACCCGAGCGACCAGGTTACTTTTTGGTCATCTCGATCGGGACCGCCGGCAGGGGCCGACAGAATTGGGGCGGATATAAGCTCTGAAAGACGGGCATGAGAAGACCCGCCGCACGGATGGCGGGGCTCGAACGCGGATCTGAGGGACGCGGACGGACGTTACCCGGCCACGCAATGGAGCGGATCGAACGGTCCTCGCGTCAGGTGCGGAAGAACACGAACCAGATCAGGCCAAGGACGAGCAGCGCCAGTCCGGTGGAGATGGCCAGGATCGCCAGGACGGACGGTCCAGGCTCGCCCTGCCGCGCTTCGGTGGGGGTCTCGACGATCTGCGTCGGTCGTCTGGCTGTCATGGTGCCCTCAGCTCACTGTTATTCGAGCGGTGAAGCGCTCTGTCACGCACTCCCGTTGGCAACGTCGGCCGCCAGATGATGTTCCGGGGCGGCGCCCCCTGCGACGGGTTAACGCCGATCCGAGAATCTGCCGGCCAGCTTGTTGAATCCGCAGCCTCGGGTGTTATCCTCGCGGCTGCCGCGAGAACGACGCCCGCAGCAGTCCGGTTCGGAGCAAGCCGTTAGTTCGGAGTTAAGTGGAGTAGGTCATGGCCCCGCGCGCCAATTGGAAGGGTTTTCTGCGCCTGTCGCTCGTGACCTGTCCGGTCGCGCTCTATCCGGCGACGTCGGAGTCCGAGAAGGTCTCCTTCAACCAGATCAACCGCAAGACCGGCCACCGCATCAAATACAGCAGGGTCGATGCCGAGACCGGCGAGGAAGTCGCCAATGACGACATCGTCAAGGGCTACAAGGTCGACACCGACACCTACATCGAGGTCACCAAGGACGAGCTCGAGGACATCGCGCTGGAATCGACGCACACGATCGAGATCGACGAGTTCGTGCCGCGCACCGACATCGACAGCCGCTATCTGATCCGTCCCTATTATCTCGTCCCCGACGGCAAGGTCGGCCACGACGCCTTCGCGGTCATTCGCGAGACCATCCGCAGCATGGACAAGGTCGCGATCGGCCGGGTCGTGCTCACCAATCGCGAGCACATCATCGCGCTGGAGCCGCTCGGCAAGGGCCTGATGGGAACGCTGCTGCGCTACCCTTACGAGGTGCGCAACGAGGAAGAATATTTCGACGACATCCAGGATGTGAAGATCACCAGCGACATGCTGGATCTCGCCAAGCACATCGTCGAGAAGAAATCTGCCGACTTCCAGCCGGAGAACTTCGAGGATCACTACGAGGCCGCGCTGATCGAGCTCATCAACAAGAAGCGCAGCGGCGTGACCATCGCCGCCAAGGCTGCACCGAAGTCGAGCGGCAACGTCATCAACCTGATGGACGCCCTGAAGCGCAGCCTTGCCAGCGAGGGTGACAAGGCGCCCGCCGCTGGCGCCCCCGCGCCGAAGGCCAAGGCCAAGAAGCCGAAGAAGCGCGTCGAAGGCCAGCGCGAGATGCTGCTGCCGATCAGCGGCAAGAAGGCCAAGGACGAGCCGAAGAAGGCCGAGGAGCCGAAGAAGTCGGAGAAGCCGGCACGAACCACCGCACGCTCACGCAAGGCCAGTTGAGGCTTCGATACGGCGAACGACATCTGAACCTTCGCGCGGCGCACGGGTCCCTGTGCATAACGGTCGCTCGACCGCGACTCCCGCGAGTTCCAGCTGTTGCCGTGGGCACGCCATCGCGCGTGGTGTTGCGGGTCATCCACCAAGGACACCGCATCGATCGTCCCCCCAATTGGTGGAAAAAATATCTGCCTAGGTCAGGTAAGTCGATCCTGCGATGGTGGTCCGGCGATCAGGCGCGGATTTGTGATCGTTTCGACATCACTTCGATGCTTGCGGAATGATCACGTCGCACCTAGCTCTGCGGCGCGGGATGGTGATCCGGGCGTAAGCTTCCTGATGGAAGATTGATGTGCCTGATCGGTCGGGACGACGCTGGCGAAGTCGTCCCAGCCGCACGACGCGGCGTATCAGGGGGATGTGGATGTTTCAGCACGATGCGGACCAACGCCGGGCGCAGTACGCCTAGCGATGGCACGGGTTCAGCTGTCCGAGCTCTCCGCTTTCGCAGCCGTCGCGGATTCGTTGAGCTTCACCAAGGCGGCCGCTCATCTCGGCTGCTCCTTGCCGACCATCAGCCAGACCATCAAGAGCCTCGAGGAGCGGCTGGACGTCAGGCTGTTCAACCGGACGACGCGCAGCGTGGCCCTCACCGAGGCCGGCGAGCGCCTGCTGGCGGAGATCCAGCCGATTCTCGAACGGGTCGACCAGGCCATCGAGAGCATCAACGCGTTCCGCGACAAGCCGATGGGTACCCTGCGCCTGACCGTATCCCGTGTGTTCGCCGTGAGAGGGCTCGGGCCCCTGATCAGGTCATTCCTGGCCGAATACCCGGACATCCATATCGAACTGGCTGTCGACGACACCAACAGTGACATCGTGCGCAATCGCTTTGATGCCGGCATCAGATCCGGCCACCGGGTGGAGCGCGACATGAAGGTCATCCGCGTCTTCGACGAGTGCAGCTTCGTTGCGGTTGCCGCCCCCGGCTATCTCGCGGCGCATCCCGCGCCGGCCGTGCCCGAGGATCTCCAGGCCCATAATTGCATCCGACATCGGGTCCCTGCCGACGATACGCTGCAGCCCTGGATCTTCGAAAAGGGCGGCGAGCGCACCGAGATTGCCGTGGACGGCTCCCTTATCGTCAACGACTTCGATCTCGCGCTGAATGCCGCGCTCGACGGCATCGGCGTCGCGTATCTCGTCGAGCCGATGATCGAGTCGCATCTGGCCGACGGACGGCTAATGCGGCTGCTGCCCGGCTGGCGCTACGCGACGCCCGGACTGTTCCTGTACCATCCGAGCCGCCGGCAACCGCCGATGCCGCTGCAGGTCTTTCTCGACTTCGTCAAGCGCTGGCGCAGCGGCGTCACGCTGGACGCAATGTCGCGCGCGGCGGATTACGACGCACGCGGGTTGGTAGCAGCGACGTCACATCGAACGTCGATTCACGTCGAGCCCAACCGTCGCTGAGATCGCGTTGCGAGGCTGGAGAGGTCAATCGCGCGTCGGCAGCGGCGCTGCGAACGCGCCATGATGTACGCAGCTTGCGATGTGCACCGGGATTGTTCGGGATTCCCATCTAACCTATTCACGATTATCACCATTAACAAATCGACACCGCGAGGCCAAAACCGCGGCGTGACTGCGTCGATGCTGGTGCGTGCGAGCAGCGTGTTAACGACGATCGAGTGGGCTTCGAACAAAGCAGAGCGCATTCATCAAATTGAAATTGGCTCATGCACACTTCATTCAACCATTCCGCCGGCCGCGCTGATCGAGCCGTCGTCGGAATCAGAGGTGTGGGAGCGGCAATCTGGCGAAGCCAGGGGCGACACGCGGGGGGCCGTGTGCATCGCCATCAACCGGAGAAACGGGAAATGAAGACGTTGAGGGGCCTGCTACTCGGAACGGGAGCAGTGATATTGTCCGCCGCGGCGGCGCAGGCTGCGGATCTTCCACTGAAGGCCAAAGCCGTCGAATATGTGAAGGTGTGCTCGCTGTACGGCACGGGCTTCTACTACATTCCCGGTACCGACACCTGCATCAAGCTCGGCGGCTATCTGCGCGCCGAGACCGCGCTGTGGACCAACAGCAACTATGGTGGCGCCTATTCAGGCCAGGCCGGCGCCGATAACCGCCTGAGCAACCGCTATCAGACCCGTTCGCGCCAGGATCTGAACATCGATACGCGCACCGCGACCGAATATGGCGTGGTGCGTACCTATTTCGAGACCGTGCTGAACTGGACCTCGGGCTCCTATGGCGGTGCGGGCGCCGGCGCGACGTCCTACACCGGCGACGCCATCTCGGGCGGCATCGTCGGCGTCTACTACGCCTTCATCCAGTTCGCCGGATTCACGATGGGCAAGGCCGTGTCGACCTTCGACGCGCCCTGGACCAACTATCCTGGCAACAATTTCGACGGCCTGGTCGGCGGCAGCGGCTCCAACAACGGCGTCAACCAGTTCACCTACACCGCCGATTTCGGCCAGGGCATCACCGCCGCGGTCTCGCTGGAAGACCAGACGCAGTTCTTCACCACCAACATCTGGAACACCTCGGGCATCACCGCGGCCGGCGTGCTCGGCGGCAATTATGGCTCGAGCAGCTTCGGCGGGACGGTGTCTCCCGACATCATCGGCATGGTTCGCGTCGACCAGGCGTGGGGCATCTTCCAGGCGTCGTTCGCCGCGCATGACAATCATGCCGCCTATTACGGCGCGTCCGAGACCTCGGGTCATCCCTCCGACAAGTGGGGCTGGGCCGCGCAACTGGCGCTGTCGATCAAGAACATCCCGACCGGTCCAGGCGACGTCGTCAACCTGCAGGCGGTCTACACCGACGGCGCGAGCCGCTACAACTTCCAGAGCCTCGCCAACACGACCTATTCGATGTATGGCAGCACGGGCGTAGCCGGCGCCTATCAGAGCATCGGCTTCGCCGGCGTCGGCGACGCGGTGTTCGGCACCGGCACGGGCCTGTCGACCGTGCAGACCTGGGGCATGCGCGGCGCCTTCACCCACAATTGGGATCCGCGCTGGAATACGGCGCTGTATGGCGCCTATGCCCAGGTGCGCTATGGCCAGACGGGATCGAGCCTCATCTGTGCCGGCATCGCCGCCACCGGGATGCTGACCGCGGGCTCGACCTGCAATCCCGACTTCAATCTCGGACAGATCGGCCTCATCACCCGATGGACGCCGGTCAAGGGCCTCACCTTCTCGGCCGACGTGACCTACAGCCACCTCGACCAGAAATATTCGGGCACGGCGATTGCTCCGGCCGTCACGAGCACGGCAAAGCCGGCCGCGATCTACCAGCTCAAGGACCAGGACACGGTGAGCATGCTGCTGCGCGCCCAGCGCAACTTTTGAAGCTGGACTGTTGAACCTCTGACTGCTCGACGAGCTTCCGGCGATGCCCCCGCCGGAAGCTTCGTTCGTGGAGACAGGCGGCGCGTCGCACGCAACAGAATGGGATGGGGCACAATGCAGCAGGCGTCGTGCACAATCACGACGCCTGTGACTTGATCGGCCAATGAGTTGATCACGCGCCGACTTGATCGCGCGGCAATTTGACCGGCGGGCTCTACTTGATCGAGGTGTTGATCGCGGTGAACTTGCTGCTCAGTCCCGAGCCCAGGCCATTGACGGCCGCCAGGATCACGATGCTCAATCCGCCGGCAATGATGGCGTATTCGATCGAGGTCGCGCCAGCCTGATTCTTCAGGAAGCTCGCAATCAACTGCCGCATCTACCTCTCCGGTCGGGCTCGATCATCTGACGCGCCGGAAGGGCGCGCCGAGGCCGGGATGGACGCCCCGCCGGAAACCCTCCGTCATCGGCTTGAACAATCGGTTAACCCGATGAGGTACCTGCGCGGCCCAGATTCGGAGCCGGCATTCCATCGCAGGCCCGCCCTCGCCCGACCTCCGAGATCCGAACCGGAGTGCAAGCAACTGAACTTGCTTCGCTTTATTCTCAGTCCGCGGCCCCCGGCCGGTTGGCGGCAAAGCCGAGCCGCTGAATCCTCGTCCGACACATTCAGAAAAAATTCGGCTTATCCGCCAGATGCCACGTCATGATCTGGGTCAACGGCGATGGCGTGGACCGCCTTAAAGGTTATCCTGGTCGCTATGAGCACAACAGATTCCGCCCGTCCCCAGCTCAAGATCCGCAGCGTCGCGCTCGACACCGGCCGCGAGAACGTGGTCGTGATCTCCCGCCGCTCGAAGGCGTTGCGGCCCGAGGTGTTCCGCGGCTTCAGCCGCGTCGAGCTGCGCTGCAACTCGCGGACGCTGCTGGCGACCCTTCTGATCACCGACGACGACGCACTGGTCGGCCCCGACGAGATCGGCCTGTCGGAACCGGCGATGCGGCGCTTCGCCGAGCCGGCCGGCACGCGGGCGACGGTGTCGCCGGCGACCCCGCCCGAGAGCATGGAAGCGGTGCGCGCCAAGATCCGGGGCGAGACCTTGAGCGACCAGGCGATCGCTGCCGTGATCGAGGACCTCACCCACTACCGCTACTCCGACATGGAGATCGCGGCTTTCCTGATCGGCTCAGCCAGCTTCATGAGCTCCGGCGAGCTGCTGGCGCTGACGCGCGCGATGGCCAATGCCGGCACGCAATTGAAATGGCCCGAGCCGGTGGTGGTCGACAAGCACTGCATCGGCGGCATACCCGGCAACCGCACCTCGATGGTGGTGGTGCCGATCGTCGCCGCCCACGGCCTGACCATTCCAAAAACCTCCTCGCGCGCGATCACCTCGCCAGCCGGCACCGCCGATACGATGGAGGTGCTGGCGCGGGTGAATGTCGGCGCCGACGAAATGAAGTCGATCGTTGCGGCCTGCAATGGCTGCGTGATCTGGGGCGGCCACGTCAATCTGTCGCCGGCCGACGACGTCCTGATCTCGGTCGAGCGCCCGCTCAGCCTCGACACCCGCGAGCAGATGGTCGCCTCGATCCTGTCGAAGAAGCTGGCCGCCGGCTCGACGCATCTGCTGCTCGACCTGCCGGTCGGGCCGACCGCCAAGCTCACCAGCGGCGCGGAGGCGATGCGGCTGCGCAAGCTGTTCGAATTCGTCGGCGACCGTTTCGGGCTCAAGGTCGAGGTGATCACGACCGACGGCCGCCAGCCGATCGGCAACGGCATCGGTCCGGTGCTGGAGGCCCGCGACGTGATGGCGGTGCTGGGCAACGAGCCGTCGGCGCCTGCGGACCTGCGCGAGAAGTCGCTGCGGCTCGCCGCGCATCTGCTCGAATATGATCCGAAGCTGCGCGGCGGCGCCGGCTACAACAGGGCGCGCGAGCTGCTCGACAGCGGCGCGGCGCTCAAGCAGATGCTGAAGATCATCGATGCGCAGGGCCCGCCGGAATGCCGCAGCGAGCTCGGCGATCTCGCCTTCGACGTCAAGGCGGAGCGCGACGGTGTCGTGTCCGCGATCGATTGCCTGCGGCTCAATCGCCTGGCGCGTACCGCCGGCGCGCCGGTGAACAAGGGCTCCGGGATCATGCTGTTCAAGAAGATCGGCGATCGTGTCGACCAGGGTGAACCACTCTATCGCGTGTTCACCTGCGATCCGTCGGAGCATGATCTGGCCGCAGCCGCAGCCGCAGCCAACCACGGCTATGGCTTCGCCGACGGCGCGAATGGTCGTTCGTGATGAACCGTCATCGAGCATCGATCCATCGTCCTCGGGAGACCACCGCATGAGTGTGACCGTTCGCTTCTGCGGTGCCGCGCATACCGTAACCGGGTCCTGCTATCTGGTGCGGAGCGGCAAGAGCCAGTTCCTGATCGATTGCGGCCTGTTCCAGGGCCAGAAGACGCTGAAGGAGCTCAACTACGGCGACTTCCCATTCCGTCCCGCCGACATCGACGCCGTGCTGCTGACGCATGCGCATATCGACCATAGCGGCCTGCTGCCGAAGCTGGTGCGCATGGGCTTCGACGGCAAGATCTTCGCCACGCGCGGCACCATCGATCTCTGCTCATGGATGCTGCCCGATGCCGGCAACATCCAGGAGCAGGAGGTGCTGGCGCTGAACCGCCGCAACATCGCGCGCGGCCGCGGCGAGGTCAGCCCGATCTACACCCAGGCCGACGCCATCGCGGCGCTGCAATACTTCCAAGCCGTCCCCTACGAGACCTGGACCGAGATCATTCCAGGCGTTCGCGCCCGCTACTGGAATGCCGGCCATCTGTTGGGCTCCGCCTCGATCGAGATCGAATTCGCAGGACAAGGCGCCGATGGCGCGGCGCTGCGGCTGCTCGCCTCCGGCGATGTCGGGCCCGACGCCAAGCTGCTGCAGCCGGCCCCGAAAGCGCCGGAGGGTTTCGACTACGTGATCTCGGAGGCGACCTATGGCGACCGGATTCGCGAGCCGACCACGCCGGAGCTGCGCCGCGGCCGTCTGGCCGGCGAGGTGCGCGACGCGGCGGCGGCCAAGGGCGCGCTATTGATCCCGGCCTTCGCGGTCGAGCGGACGCAGGAGCTGATCGTCGATCTGGTCGGCCTGATGGAGCGCGGCGAGATTCCGGCCGCGCCGGTGTTCCTGGACTCGCCGCTGGCGATCCACGCCACCGAGGTGTTTCGCGCGCACACCGAGAGCCTCGACGGCGGCAGCGATGTCGGCCGGCTGTTGTCGTCGTCGCATCTGCGCTTCACCGAGACCGTCGATGAAAGCAAGGCGATCGCCAAGCTGACCGGATTTCACATCGTCATCGCCGCCAGCGGCATGTGCGATGCCGGTCGCATCCGCCATCATCTCAAGCGCTGGCTGTGGAACAACCGCGCCACCGTGCTGCTGGTCGGCTATCAGGCCAACGGCACGCTGGGGCGCTTCCTGCAGGACGGCGTCAAGGCGGTGCGCATCCAGGGCGAGGAGATCAAGGTCGCGGCGCGCATCCGCATGATCGACGACTATTCCGGCCACGCCGACGGCGCCGAGATCGCCCGCTGGATCGCGGCCCGCCGCCCGATCGCGCGCGGCCTTTTTCTGTCCCACGGCGAGGATGCCGCGATCGCGGCGCTGGCCGCGCGCGTCGCCGAGCGCATCGTGCCGACCGCGAAAGTGTTCTCCCCCCTGCTCGACGACGTCTACGAGCTGACGAGCGCGGTGCCGACGCTGCTCGACGTCGCGCGCCGGCGGCGGCTGGCGCCGGAGGCGGTCACCCGGCTGGACTGGCACAACGACATGTCGGGCCTGCTGCTCGACATCCACGAGCGGATCGAGCAAGCCGCCGACGATCGCGCCCGCGGCGTCATCATCCGCCGCCTGCGCCGAGCGCTGGAAGAGTGATGCGAGCGGCGTAGCCGCGAAGGCTGCGCACCTGCGATGTTCGTCGTCGAACGGTCACACTTTGATCGCACCTTGAGGACCATCAGGTGCGGTGCGAAGCTCGCAGACGGCGACGCTCTCGCAGCTTGTGCATATTGAAACACACAACGTGCCGACGGCTGGTCTCCGAGAGCTGTTCTGATAGGCTCGACACGTGGTTCATAACAACGGAACGATCCGGGTGAACCGGGCGCAGGTGGGGAAACGAGGGGCTCTCACATGCATCAACCATCGAAATGGTGGGCGGGACTGATCGCTGTTGCCGTGCTCTGGCTCGCGGCCGTGAGCTTCAAGACGGCTGATGTCGAGGACGACATTGCGCCGCGGGCACGCGCCGCCGTCGCGGCCGCCGTCCCCGACACAGCCGCGGCCCTCAAGGTCACGGTCGCGGGCCGCGACGTTCGCATCGCAGGGCCGGAGTTCAGTCCCGATCAGTCGACGAAACTGGAGGACGCCGCATCGGTCAGCGGCGTCCGGCTCGTCGAGGGCACCTACGACAAGCTGCCGACACCGAAGCCCTATGCCTTCCGCGCCACGCGAAACGGCGGCCAGCTCGTGCTCGAAGGCGCGGTGCCGACGCCCGCCGTTCGGAATGCCGTGCTCAATGCCGTCCGTTCGTCCGGTGGTGAAGTGGTCGATCGCCTCTCCTATGCGCTGGGAGCTCCGGCCGACTTCGCGGCCATCGCGAGCCATGGATCGGTCCAGGCCGCCAAGCTCAATGGCGGCACGTTCGCGCTCGCGGACAAGGCTTATTCGATCGCGGGTGCCGCCGCCTCATCGGACGTCTATGAGGCTGCCGTCGCGGCGACGCGGCAGCTGCCGGGCGGCGCCGTGCTCGACAAGGTGGCGATCCTGCCGCCGGAGGCAAAGCCGTTCATCTGGAGCGCGGTTCGCGAGGGCAACACGCTGGTGATGTCCGGCGTCGTTCCGAATGACGATATCAGGCGCGCGCTCGAGGCCGCCGCGATCAAGGCCTGGCCCGGCGCGTCGGTGATGCATCACATGCAGATCGCGCGTGGCGCGCCTGCTGGCGATTTTGGCGCCTACACGTCCTATGCGCTAGCGGAGCTTACCAGGCTGAGCACGGGCCGCGTCGTCATCTCCGACGCCACCTACGCGATTTCGGGTGAGGCGCCCTCCGCCGCCGCCTACGATGAAACGATGGCCGGGATCGGCAAGCTGCCGACCGGGCTGAGCTTGGCGAAAGCCGAGATTCTGCCGCCGGAAATCAAGCCCTATCGCTGGTCGGCGGAGTTCGACGGCACCAGCTTGAGCCTCACAGGTCTCGCGCCGAGCGGAGCGGCCCGCGATGCGATGCTGGGCTCCGCCAGTGGACAGTTCGACGGCAAGCCGATCAAGAGCCAGATCGGCATCGCCCGCGGCGCCCCGGATGGCGACCTTGCCAAAGCGAGCGCGAGCCTGCTGCAGCAGCTCGCCAGGCTGTCGCAGGGGCGCGCCGAGATCAACGACACCCAGGTGTCGCTCAGGGGCGTCGGACTCGCCAACGTCACCGGCGCAGCCGTGCGCGAGCAACTGGCCGGCGCCCTGCCCGCGCCGTTCGCGCTCGCGTCCATCGACGTCCGCGACGGCCCGGTCTCGCCTTACGCGTTCGGACTGCAGAAGCAGGACGGCCGTGTCATGCTGAGCGGCTACGTGCCTGATGACGCCGCCCGCCGCGATCTCGTCGAGGCCGCCACAACGACCTTCATCACCGAGACGGTCGAGGACGGTCTGAAGATCGGCGACGGTGCGCCAAAGGATTACGTGCAGTCGCTGAAGGCGACGTTCCCGGCGCTGGCGCGGCTGTGGTCCGGCGCGCTGACGGCGAAGGACGCGGCGATCACGGTCGACGGGCTTGCCATCTACGACAAGTCGGCCGAGCAGGTCCGCAAGGAGCTCGCCGAGGCGGTCGGCAGCGGCTTCAAGCTCGACGACGTCAAGATCGGCGTCAAGCCGGAAAGCCCGCCACTCGCGGTCGCGGAGTGCCAGCCGGCGTTCAACGGGCTGCTCGCCAAGGGCCGCATCCGCTTCAGCACCGGCAGCGCCGAGCTGAGCCGCGCCTCGCTGGCGCTGCTCGATCACCTGGTCGAGGTTGCGCAGCGCTGCAAGGATGCCGAGATCGCGATCGAAGGCCACACCGACAATGTCGGCGACGAAGCTGACAACATGGACCTCTCCAAGCGCCGGGCGGCGGCGGTGGTCGGCTACATCGGCGACGCCGGCATCGACACCTCGCGCATGACCTCGGAGGGCTACGGCCAGACCAAGCCGGTCGCCTCCAACGACACGGCCGAAGGCCGCGCGCAGAACCGCCGCATCGAATTCGTCGTCAAGTGAGGCGCTGACATCATGATGTACGACCTTGCGACATTTCCGTTCTGGATCATCCTCGCCGTCGGCATCGGCGGCTTTGTCGGCTGGCGCACCTGGTCGGACGAGCCGCGGCCGGACTGGCTGAGAAGCTGGCTGCTGCCGGCGACGCTCGCCCTCGTCATCGGGATCCTGATGGCGCTGCTGACAGTGCTGCCCGGACGTGCCGGCCTGTGGCTCGAGGTCGGCCTGCTGATGGTCGGCGCCTATGTTCTCGGCTGCCTGATCGGCGGACAGCTCAGGGAATATGTCGGGCTGGGTGACACCAGTGCGATGTCGCCGGGCGGTCCTGGAAACAGCGTCGCGTTCGCCGGCGCAACCGCGGCGGCTCGTCCTTGGGCGGACAGCCCATCCCCGGCTGCGCAAGCCGCAGCCAGCGTCGAGGCCGATCGCCTTGCCACTGAAGCTGCCGCGAAAGCCGAAGCCGAACGTGTTGCGGCCGAAGCCGCTGCAAGGGCGGAGGCCGAGCGTCTAGCCGCCGAAACGGCCGCAAAGGCCGAGGCTGAGCGGCTCGCCGCGGAAGCCACGGCAAGGGCCGAGGCTGATCGTCTGGCGGCTGAAGCCGCAGCGAAGGCCGAAGCCGAACGTCTCGCTGCCGAGGCGGCGGCGAACGCCGAGTCCGAGCGCCTTGCTGCGGAGGCCGCCGCGAAAGCCGAAGCCGACCGCCTTGCTGCGGAAGCAGCCGCGAAAGCAGAGGCCGATCGCGTTGCGGCAGAAGCGGCTGAAAAGGCCGAAGCCGAACGCTTGGCCGCCGAAGCAGCGGCGAAAGCCGAAGCAGACCGTCTTGCGGCAGAGGCCGTTGCGAAAGCCGAGGCGGAAGCCCAGCGTCTCGCGGCCGAAGCGACCGCCAAGGCCGAGGCCGATCGCCTGGCCGCCGAAGCGGCCGCACGCGCGGAAACCGATCGCCTTGCCGCCGACGCCGACGCGGAACGGCTTGCCGCCGAGGTCGCCGCATCATCGGCCCCGGAGAGCCCGGCCTCGGCCGACGACAGACCGCCGGCCCTGTCCGCCCCCGAGGGCGCCGCTGACGATCTCAAGCTGATCAAGGGCATCGGACCCAAGAACGAGCGCGTCCTCAATGACATCGGCGTGCATCATTTCAGCCAGATCGCGGCGTGGTCGCCTGACCATGCGAGCTGGGTCGGCCATCACATGGTCTTTCCCGGCCGGATCGAGCGCGAGCACTGGATCGCGCAGGCCAAGCTGCTCGCGGCCGGCCTCGACACCGCGCATTCCAGCGCGGTGAAGTCCGGCGCGATCACCATCGACGAACATGCCGACGCGCCGCTGAGCGAGGACGAGGCGAGCTACCTCCTGGCCCACCTGCCGGCGCTGATGCCGCCCGTCGAGAACGAGGACGTCCATGGCGGCGCCCGCCCGCTCGGGCTCGTCGCGCCGCGCGGCGGCCAGGCCGACGATCTCAAGCTGATCAAGGGCATCGGCAAGCAGAACGAGGCGCGGCTGCACGGCCTCGGCATCTGGCATTTCGCGCAGATCGCGGCCTGGACCGCCGAGCACGCCAAATGGGTCGGCTCGTATCTGGCGTTCGCAGGACGAATCGAGCGCGAGCAATGGATCAGTCAGGCCAAGGAGCTCGCAGGCGGCGCGACCACGGAATTCGCCCGCCGCGTCGAGGCTGGTCTGGTCAAGTCATCCGCCGACGACGGCTCCCGCGGGCAGGACAACGTCGAGATCGTGCAACCACGCGAGTAGCGGCGCCAACTGGAGCATGATCCGGAAAAATGGAAACCGGTTTTCCGAAAAGATCATGCTCAAACAAAGAGATGAGATCATGATGCGCTTCCGTGGAATCGCATCATGATCTAAACGAATCGTCGGGTATGCAAAGGCGCTGACTTGCCCTCTCGTCACGCGCGATGGTGATGGCGCCGTGCCCACCCTGCTTTCCTACTCGGCGAGCTCGACCGCCTCGCTGCGCGACGGGCCGGCCAGCGGCCGCTCCTCCATCAGCATCATGCAGACCGAGGCGCAGGCCAGCATCGCGGTGGCCGCGGCATAAACGAAGCGGAAGGCATGGATCATGTCGGCTTCCGCGATGCCGCTGACCGCGCCATGGGCGCCCTCCGCCAGCGAAATGTCGGCGCCCAGCGCCATCAGCAGGATGGCGCTGAAGGCCGCGACCGTGAACGAGGACATCATCGAGCGGAAGAAGTTCATGGCGCCGGTGATGGTGCCGATCTGGGAGCGGTCCACCGCGTTCTGCAGCGACACCACCGAGATCGGGAACGCCGTGCCGAGCCCGATGCCGTAGATCGACAGCAGCGCCATCAGCACCCAGAGCGAGGGCGTCGTCACCGTCATGACCGCGGCGGCGATGGTGCCGATGATCGTGCCCACGATGGCGACGCGCTTGTAGTGCTTGACCCGGGCCATGGTGCGGCCGGCAACCGCGGCGCCGAGGGTCGAGATCGCCGCGATCGGAATCAGGCCGAGACCGGCCTGGCTCGGGGTCAAATGATAGACCAGCTCGTAATAGAGCGGTAGATGGACCGTGAGCCCGATCAGGGCGCCGAGTGCGCAGCCGCTCGCCAGCATGCCGTAGGGCACCACCGTTCCGCCCATCAGCGACAGCGGCAGGAACGGCTCATCGGCCCGCTTGGCGTGCCAGACGAAGGCCAAGCCGAGCGCCACCGCGCTGCCGATCATCGCCAGCAGGGTCGGCGACAGCCAGGCCAACTTGTGGCCACCCCAGGTCAGCACCAGCATGAACACGACGGCCGAGGCCATCAGCAGCAGGCCGCCGGCCCAGTCGACCTTGCGCAGCCGGTGGTAGACCGGCAGCCGGCCCATCTTGGGCAGCAGCAATGCGAGCGCCGCGATCGCGAGCGGGACATTGATCCAGAAGATCATCGACCAGTGCAGATGGTCGGCGAAGAAGCCGCCGATCACCGGCCCGAGCAGGCCGGCGAGCAGCCAGACCCCGCTGAAATAGGCCTGGTACTGGCCGCGCTCGCGCGGGCTGACGACGTCGGAGATCACGGTCTGGACCACCGGCATGATGCCGCCGCCGCCGAGCCCCTGCAGGCCGCGGGCGAGGATCAGCACCGGCATGTTCGGCGCCAGCGCGCAGACCACCGAGCCGACCACGAACAGGCTGAGCGCGGTGATGATCATCGAGCGGCGGCCATAGATGTCGCAGAGCGTGCCGAACACCGGCGCCACCGCGGTCGACGCCAGCAGGTAGGCGGTGATCACCCAGGAGAGATTGGTGACGTCCTGAAACTCGCGGCCGATGGTCGGCAGCGCGGTCGCCACGATGGTCTGGTCGAGCGCGGCCAGGAACATCGTCAGCAGCAGGCTCATCAGGATGGTGCGCACCTCGGCCTGGGTCAGCGGCACCGGCGGCGCAAGCGACGGCGCATCCTCGATCGCCTGAACCTGCGGCGGAATGGCCGGCAGCTCGGCGGCGATCTCTTCGGGCAGGGATTGGGACGCGGCAGGGTAATGCGTCTGCCGATCAAACTTGTTCATGGGATGAATGCCGTGCCCGGGCGCGACGACGCCGCGCGGATTCGCTGTCTGGCGAACTACTTAAGGCATAATTTTCCCGTGCGGCAGCGGGTCGGGTGCATGGGTGCATTCCGACAGCACGGGAACGGTCGCATCATCGTGACTTGCTGCGGGTGCGAGGTGATCGCGCTATTTCGGCCGTCGCTTCAACTTGGCCCGCTTCGGCAGCAGCACCGGCCACTGCACGATGTGGTCCTCGAGCTGGTCGTCCGGAACGTCGTCCTCGGTGCCCTCGACCCGGCCGCGCACCGAGACGCCGGCTTCATGGACCGTCTGAGGATCGCCCGAGATCAGGGGATGCCACCAGTAGAGATCGCGCCCCTCAGCCACGAGGCGGTAGCCGCAGCTCGGTGGCAGCCAGGTCAGCGTGCGGACGTTCTCAGGTGTCAGGCGAACGCAATCCGACACCTGTTCGGAACGATTCGGGTAGTCCTTGCAGGCACATAGCCCGGCATCCAAGAGCTTGCAGGAAATGTGGGTGAAGTAGATGTCGCCGGTATCCTCGTCTTCCAGCTTCTCCAGGCAGCAGCGCCCGCAGCCATCGCAGAGGCTCTCCCATTCCACCTCGGACATCTCTTCCAAGATCTTGGTTTTCCAGAACATTCCCTCCTGGCCCGAGGGACGTTTGAGCGGTGCGGTCATCGGGCGATTCTCAAAGAGGGCGTGAGGTGGCCGCCATCTAGGTGCCCGGCCCCGAGCCGCGCAAGGGGCTTTGCCGATTACGGCGGCACGTTAGCTTTGTGCATCAAATTATGAGCGGAACCATTGGTTTGTGACCCCCGCTCGGCTAGATAGATGATTGAGTCACTCCGGCGGCGGCGCCGGCAATGCGGCTTGGGGTCAGGTGCTCGGGTTCGGGCGGCTGACTGTGCAGTGCCATGGGTTTGCCGCAACAATCGCGCAAGACCCTTCGATGGCCCCCAGCCCCACTTGCTGAGTGCTTTCGAAGCCAGCTGACACGCTTTCGAAACGACCAGGGTTCCCGTGCGGCAGATCATTCCAGACGATTGGAAGAAGCGGATCAACAATTTCCGCCTGGATCTCGACGCCCGCTTCGATTCGGCGCTGTTCTCCTCCCTGCGCGGCACCCGCGAGCTGTATGAGCGCTATTCGGCGTTCATGGACCGCTTCTATGTCGGCGGCTGGAAGCGCTGGGTGTTCGTCGAGCCGTTCTCGGAGGCGGCCACGATCGGGCTCGGCGGCCTGGTGCTGATGCTGGCGCTCGCGATCCCCGCCTTCCGGGAAACTGCCGATGAGGACTGGCTGAAGAAGTCCGACCTCGCCGTGACCTTCCTCGACCGCTATGGCAACCCGATCGGCAGCCGCGGCATCAAGCACAATGATTCGATTCCGCTGGAGGACTTCCCGGACAATCTGATCAAGGCGACGCTCGCCACCGAGGACCGCCGCTTCTACGACCATTTCGGCATCGACATTGCCGGCACGGCGCGCGCCCTCGTCACCAACGCCCAGGCCGGCGGCGTCCGCCAGGGCGGCTCCTCGATCAGCCAGCAGCTCGCCAAGAACCTGTTCCTGTCCAACGAGCGCACCATCGAGCGCAAGGTCAACGAGGCGTTCCTGGCGATCTGGCTGGAAACCCGGCTGACCAAGAACGAGATCCTCAAGCTCTATCTCGACCGCGCCTATATGGGCGGCGGCACCTTCGGCGTCGACGGCGCGGCACACTTCTATTTCAACAAGTCGGTGCGCGACATCAACCTCGCCGAAGCCGCGATGCTGGCCGGGCTGTTCAAGGCGCCGACCAAGTTCGCCCCCCACATCAACCTGCCCGCCGCCCGCGCCCGCGCCAACGTCGTGCTCGACAATCTGGTCGATGCCGGGTTCATGACCGAGGGCCAAGTGTTCGGCGCCCGCCGCAACCCGGCCTTCGCAGTCGACCGCCGCGACGAAAGCTCGCCGAACTACTTCCTCGACTATGCCTTCGACGAGATGCGCAAGCTGGTCGACACGTTCCCGAAGTCTTACACCGAGCGCGTCTTCGTGGTGCGGACCTCGATCGACATGACCGTGCAGCATGCGGCCGACGAGGCGATCGAGAACCAGTTGCGCCAGTTCGGCCGCGACTATCACGCGACCCAGGCGGCAACCGTCGTCTCCGACCTCGACGGCGGCATCCGCGCCATGGTCGGCGGCCGCGACTATGGTGCCAGCCAGTTCAACCGCGCAGTCGACGCCTACCGGCAGCCGGGATCGTCGTTCAAGCCTTACGTCTACACCACCGCGCTGCTGAACGGCTTCAAGCCGACCTCGATCGTGGTCGACGGCCCGGTCTGCATCGGCAACTGGTGCCCGCAGAATTATGGCCATTCCTATTCCGGCTCGGTGACGCTGACGCAGGCGATCACCCGCTCGATCAACGTCGTCCCGGTCAAGCTGTCGATCGCGCTCGGCGGCAAGGAGGGTCCGAAGGCCGGCCGCGCCAAGATCATCGAGGTCGCGCGGCGCTTCGGGCTCAAGGCGCCGCTGCCCGACACGCCGTCGATGCCGATCGGCTCCGACGAGGTCACGGTGCTGGAGCATGCGGTCGCCTATGCGACCTTCCCGAACAAGGGCAAGGCGGTGACGCCGCATTCCGTGCTGGAGGTCCGCACCGGCGCCGGCGACCTGGTCTGGCGCTGGGACCGTGACGGGCCGAAGCCGAAGCAGGCAATCCCGGCCTCGGTTGCTGCCGACATGGCGGGCATGATGAGCCACGTGGTCAGCGAAGGCACCGCACGCCGCGCCGCACTCGACGGCATTCCAACCGCCGGCAAGACCGGCACCACCAACGCCTATCGGGACGCCTGGTTCGTCGGCTACACCGGCAACTTCACCTGCGCGGTCTGGTACGGCAATGACGACTATTCGCCGACCAACCGTATGACCGGCGGCTCGCTGCCGGCGCAGACGTGGCACGACATCATGGTCGCCGCGCATCAGGGCGTCGAGGTCAAGGAGCTGCCCGGCGTCGGCATGGGCGAAAAGCTGCCGCAGTCGGCGTCCGCCGCGATGGCACAGGCCGGCCAGCCGAAGACGCTGGAGATCAAGCCCGGTCCGCCGCCGATCCTGACCCGCCGCGGCGCCGAGGTGCTGGTTCAGGTCGAGAAGATGCTGGACGATGCGGCGCGCCTCGCCGAGAAGGCCGCGCCTGCCGATCCGCGCAAGCCCGGCAAGCCGGTCTCGTCGAGCGCGCTGGCCTTCCCTGAGAACTACGCCGCGGCAACGGCCGACGGCGTGACCATCCCTGCCCTGCGCAAGAACTGACGTCAGCGATCCCCGTGCGGCTGCTCTTCATCACCTTGGTTACGCTCCTGATCGCCACCGGCGTCGGCATCGGCGCGACGTGGATGACGACGACCCGCGGCACCGAGTTTGGTACGCTGACGATCGGCGCCTGGACGGCGCGTCCGAAAACCGGCACGGCCGATGTCGACCCCTATGCGCGCGCGACCATCACCCGCAATGGCGAATTGCCGATCGGCACCGGCGACGGCGTGGCCTTCACCGCCACCACGGACGACAAGAGGAAGCCGCTCGACGGGCGCTGCGACATCCTGGTCAGCGGCGTCACGCCACCCGCCCGCTTCTGGACGCTCACGCTCTACGACCGCAAGGGCCACCTCGTCGCCAACACGCTGCAGCGCTACGGCTTCACCAGCCAGGAGCTGGTGCGAGGTGCCGATGGCTCCTTCGAGATTCGTGTCGCCGCGCGCTCGCGCTCCGGCAACTGGCTGCCGACCGGCGGCATCGAGCGCTACGCGCTGATGCTGCGGCTCTACGACACGCCGGTCGGCGTCGCGACCCGCACGCAGCGCGACGCGCCGATGCCGTCGATCACGACAGTAGGTTGCCCATCATGATCCGGCTGCTGTTCACGGTCGTGGTCGGCGTGCTGCTCGGCGGCGTGGTCCATCTCGTCAGCGTGCTGGCGCTGCCGCGGATCTCGACCCAGGACGCCTACTCCCGGCTGACGCCGATGACCAAGCTGAACGCCGTGACGCAGTTGCCATTGGCCGATCCCGGCAATTCACCGATGCCGTTCATGGATCCGGCGTTCGCCATGGCGATCTGCCGCTATGATCTGTCCGACGGACCGCTCAAGCTCACGGTTCCGGTGAGCCAGGCCTATACGTCGGTGTCGTTCTACACGCGCAACGAGATCGCCTACTACGCCATCAACGACCGCTCCGCCGGCAAGCGCGTGATCGAGCTCAACCTGATGACCGAGGCGCAGCACGAAGACCTGCCCGAGGACGAGGAGATCACGGCCGCCGACCGGCTGATCATCGATTCGCCGACGACGACCGGGTTGATCGTGCTGAAGGCCCTGGCCGCCGAGCCCGGTCTCATGCCGCAGGCGCAGGCCTCCCTTGCAGCGGCAAGCTGCGGCGTACAGACCGAGGCACCGGCCAAGGCCGAGAAGCCGCGCGGCAAACGATAAGTCAATACGACGTCCTGGATGAATTCGACAACACTCTCTTCATCCTTGGTGGCATAGTCGTTGTCGCGCGCCGCTGCTATGATGGATCAGGACGGCGGCGCTTCGCTCAACATCAGGTCATGCCTCTCGAAATCGAACGGAAGTTTCTCGTCAAGTCCGATGCTTGGCGGGATCAGGCGACGCACAGTGAACGCCTTCGCGACGGCCTTGTCGCACGTCAGGACGGCCTCAAGGTCCGCGTTCGCTGCTATGGCAACCGGACGACGCTGTGCGTGAAGAGCGGCCGCCGCGGCCTGACCCGAGATGAATTCGAGTACGATATTCCCGCGGACCACGCCGCGATGCTGTTCGCGCATTGCGACGGACGCATCCTCGAGAAGACGCGTCACTATGTGCCGGCCGAAAGCGGCGTCTGGGAAGTCGACGTCTACCACGACGCGCTCGAAGGCGTCGTCATCGCCGAGATCGAGCTGCCGACCGAGACGACCATCGTGACCCTTCCCGACTGGGTCGGCGACGAGGTCACCGGCGACCCGCGCTACAGCAAGGCCAACATGCTGACGGAGCGCTCGCGGGCGGCGAAAGTCCGGGAGCTGCGGCGCGCGCGCCTTGCAGGGCTGTGATGCACGCACGGGCCGTTGCGGCTTGACCCCTGTCAAATCACCCGTCGAGGGCACACCTTAAACAGCGCGGACTTGGCGGTCTGAACGATCGCGCATGGAGTTTGCACGATGAGTTCATCGCAGGTGATGTCACAGGCGCTGCGCGCCAAGATCATGTCGGCCGACGAGGCGGCCGCGCTGGTCGAGCCCGGCAACCATGTCGGCATGAGCGGCTTCACCGGGTCGGGCTACCCGAAGGCGGTGCCGCTCGCGCTGGCGCGCCGGATCGAAGCCGCGCATGCGCGCGGCGAGCCGTTCCGCGTCGGCGTGTGGACCGGGGCGAGCACCGCGCCCGAGCTCGACGGCGCGCTCGCCCGGGCTGATGGCATCGACCTGCGCCTGCCCTATCAGTCCGATCCAGCGACACGACAGCGCATCAACGCCGGCAGCATCGACTATATCGATCTGCATCTCAGCCATGTCGCACAGTTCGTGTGGTTCGGTTTTCTCGGCCATCTCGACGTCGCCGTGATCGAATGCGCCGGCATCCTGCCAGACGGGCGGCTGATCCCCTCGACCTCGATCGGCAACAACAAGACCTGGCTCGATCTGGCTGACCGCGTCATCATCGAAGTCAATTCGTGGATGAACCCGGCGCTGCTCGGCATGCACGACGTCTATTACGGCACCCGCCTGCCACCGCATCGCAAGCCGATCCCGATCCTGGCGCCCGGCGACCGCATCGGCGAGACCACCTATCGCTGCAATCCGGACAAGGTCATCGCGGTCGTCGAGACCCACGCGCCCGACCGCAACACGAGCTTCGCCGCCCCCGACGACGTCTCCGGCGCGATCGCCGGGCACATCCTGGAGTTCTTCGCGCACGAGGTGAAGCAGGGCCGCCTGCCCCGCAACCTGCTGCCGCTGCAATCGGGCGTCGGCAACGTCGCGAACGCCGTGATGGCCGGGCTCGACGACGGGCCGTTCCCGCATCTCACCGCCTACACCGAGGTGCTGCAGGACGGCATGCTGAACCTGATCCGCTCGGGGCGGATGGATCTCGCCTCCGCGACGGCATTGTCGCTGAGCTCGGAAGCTGCGATCGAATTCAACCGCGAGATCGAGTTCCTGCGCGACCGTATCGTGCTGCGGCCGCAGGAGATCTCCAACCACCCCGAGGTGATCCGCCGGCTCGGCGTCATCGCCATGAACGGCATGATCGAGGCCGACATCTACGGCAACGTCAACTCGACCCACGTGCGCGGCAGCAGCATCATGAACGGCATCGGCGGCTCCGGGGACTTCGCCCGCAACGCCTATCTGTCGATCTTCATGACGCCCTCGACGGCGAAGAATGGGACGATCTCCTGCATCGTGCCGATGGTCACCCATGTCGACCACACCGAGCACGACGTGCAGGTTCTGGTGACCGAGCGCGGCCTCGCCGATCTGCGCGGCCTGTCGCCCAAACAGCGCGCCCGCACCATCATCGATCAGGCGGCGCATCCAAAATTCCGGCCGGCGCTGGCGGATTATTTCGAACGCGCCTGCCGCGATTCGACCGGCAAGCACACGCCGCATCTGCTCGAGGAGGCGTTCCGCCTGCTCAGGCCGGAATGAGCGCTGCGGCCCGATCACCGCAGCGGCACGCCTCGTAGGCGACGGGATCGTGGCTGTTCACGATCGTGACCCGGTCGCCATGGTCGCATTTCAAGCACCGCAGCCGCTCCTGGTTGGCGACACGCATCGTGCGATCCTGATCGCCCTTGCGCTGGAACAGCCCGAGTAGCAGCGGCATGCGTGGCCGCGCGTCGAGCTGGCCGTGGAAGAAATAGGCATCGCCGGCGTGCAGCAGCCATTTGTCGCCGCGTCGCACGGCGACGCCGCAATGGCCGCGCGTATGGCCCGGCAGAGGAACGATCAGGATGTCGCCGCTGCGATCCACGGCAGCGCGGACACCGCGAAAGCCGAACCAGTCCTCGCCGTCGTCGCCGTAGAACTGCCAGTCGGGACGATGCCGCCATTGGCCGGCGACATAGCGACCGCGCGGCGGCGCCGGCGACCCCTCGACGGCCATCGCATGCTCCCCGCGATGAACGTGCACCTTGGCCTTCGGGAAATCGCCGATGCCGCCGGCGTGGTCCCGGTCGAGATGCGTGAGCAGGATGTGCCTGACGTCGTCGGGCGAGAAGCCCAATGCCTTTACCTGCTGCAGCGCCGTCTCCGACGCATCGAGAAGCGGCGCAGCCTGCCTCACCCAGCGTGCCCCCAATCGTGCGGGCGCGGCGATGTCACCGGTGCCGATGCCGGTGTCGACGAGGACCAGGCCGTCATCGCTTTCGATCAGCAGGCAGTGGCAGACGAGGCGGGCGCGCGCGAACAGGCCGCCGCTGCCGCTCACCAGCCGACCGCCGCGTGGACACATCGTGCCGGTGTTGAGGTGGTGGACGCGCATCGATCTTCTCCTTCATTGCCGATATCGGGCGCATCCTTGCGGGCCGGGCAGAGATAAGTAAAATATTGATCAGTGATACGCATCATAGGCTGCTCCTATGGATATCCGCGAGCTCCGCTATTTCTCCGCCGTGTTCGAGGAACGCAGCCTGACCAGGGCAGCGGCGCGCTGCTTCGTCTCGCAGCCATCGATTTCGCTGGCGATCGCCAACCTCGAGGCCGAGCTCGGCACCGAGCTGTTCCTCCGCCACCGCAAGGGTGTCGTGCCGCTGGAGGCGGCCGAGCGCCTGCAGCCGATCGCGCGCCGGATCGTCGGCGAAGCCGATGCCGCCCGCAACCTGTTCCGGCACGGCGCGCCGAAGCAGGCGCTCAAGCTCGGGCTCATGCGCACCCTCGACGGCCGGCGCGTGACCGCGCTGCTCAAGCCGCTCACGGCGCGCGAGGATCTCAGGCTTCACATCGTCGGTCCGACCGAGCGGGCCGACGGACGCATCGTCTCAAAAAGCCTGGTCGGCGACGGCGAGCATTTCCTGCCGCTGTGGAGCGAGCGCTATGTCGCGGCTTTGCCGCTTGCGCATCCGCTCACGCTGAAGCCGCGCCTGCGCGCGGCCGACCTCGCCGACGTCGCCATGATCGACCGCTGCCATTGCGAGCACAGCGCGCTGGCGCGACGCAGCGGCGGGCCGCGCGAGATCGCCGCCATCGCCGAAACCGAGGATTGGGCCCTGGCGCTGGTCGCAGCCGGCGTCGGCGTCGCGATCGTTCCCGAAGGCGTCGTGCACGGCCGAAGCGACGTTGCGGTCCGCGAGATCGAGATGACGTTGAAGCGCCAGGTCGGACTCGCCTACTCCGCCGCGCGTGCTCCATCCGAGGCGCTGAAGATCTTGATCGCGACGCTGCGCGCGGCAGCGCCGCAGAAGCTCCGTGCGACAGCAGGGCGGCAAAAGGGAGCACCGACCAAGCGAGGCCGGCGCCGGAGCAAGGTCGCGCCGGGCTAGCCCCGCGTCGTCAGCGGCCGTTCGATCAGGGGCCGCGCGGCGACCGGCGGATTGGCGGTCTGAGCCGCCAGTTCGTGGATCAGGCGATCGGCCTCGGCGGCCATGCCGTCGGGCGCCTGCAGCACCAGGCGCTCCAAGGCCCAGCGGTAGGACGAGACGCGCTGCTCCAGGCTGATCTGCACCCATTGCACGATCAGCGAGTTCTCCTGCATGCGCGCGACGGCATCGGCTTGCTCGCGCGGCGAGAGCTCGGTCATGTATTTCATGCTGGCATCGCGCTTGCGATCGAGATCGATGACGCGGATGGCCGACGCGAAGAACGGCTCGAAGCGGGTGATGTCGTCGCGCACGTCGTCGATCAGCTGGGTGTAGCGCGAGGCGTGCGAGCGATGCGGCTCGTCGATCAAGGCCCGCCCATAGGCTGTGCGGTCGAACACGACCTTCTGGCGCCACGGCGAGGCCGACGGCTGATAGTCGCCGAACACGCTCTTCCAGGCAGGGCGCGAATGCGGTGGCTCGATCAGCGGATAAGCGAGATCGCGCAGCTGGCGCTCATTGTCGGTCAGTTGGAACTGCGACGGCCTGACGCCGACGCTGGCGGTGGCTTCCGCCCCGATCCATTTGTGCATGTCGTCATTGCGCATGTCGGCGCGGGTGCGGCCGAAATCGCCGCCGCTGCAGGCGCCGAGCAGTCCGCCGACGAGAACGAGTGCGAACACCGGCCGCGCGCGCCGGACCGGATTCACGATGGCCGGCATTCCCGTTTCCCCCGACCTGTCAGCGGCGACGGCGACGGCGGCTTGGCGCTGTGCCCTCGCGGGGCCCGCTATCGTCGGTCGTGGTCTCGCGCTCGATCCGAACGACGGGAAGAATCAGGATCGTTCCCATGCCCTCCTGCGGCGCGCCGGTCACGGCAGGCCGCGCGCGACGCGCAACGTCCGCCGGGAATTCAATGATGGTCGCCATGTCCACTCTCTTTCGTGCCCGAAGTTCTTACCCCCTGAAAACTCCCCGTCGCCCGAACTTCGCAGGCAAGAGGGCACGCAGAACTGACGATCACGAATGCCGGCGCATGAAGCTGCACGTTGGCATTCGGCGCGGCGAAGATCAGGCTGGCCGCGTGACGCGGCCAAGGCGAGATCATCGAACGGATCGATTAAGATCAGGACGTGGTTAAGAGGATATTAATGCGCGGGCCGCCCGACACGGATCGCGTGCACCGGCGGGAGAGAAGGCAAGCCAGCGTTGCGCCTTTGTCTCACCGGGTCATTTCGGCCCATCTTCACCGATTGTTTTCCTTAACGCCGCATTAAAACAACTCCGCTCTAATCGGCGCAACGATTGCCGAAGTTGCGTACCCCGACATGACAAGATCATCGCTGTTCCCCGGCTTCGACGGGTTGCTCACGCTCTCGCGCCGCGAGGGCGTCGACATCAAGCCCACTCTGCTGCGCGTCCTGACCGACCTCTATGTCCAGGCGAGCGCGCATTCCGCCGACGAGGAGCGGCAGTTCGTCGAATTGGCCTCCCGTCTGGTCGACGACGTCGACGATGCAACCCGTGCGGCGGTGCGTGCGCGGCTGGCGATCTATCCAGCGACGCCGATCGAGATCCTGAACAAGCTGGGCTTGCGCCCGGCGCAGAGCGAGCCGGCGCCGCCGCTCGCCGGCCCCATTCCCGCATCGCTTCGCTCGTCGCCTCCGATCCCGCCGCGCGACGACGCGGCGTCCGGATTGTCGATGCAGCCGAAGGATGCCGCCGAGCTCAGCGAGATGTTCATGCGCGCCGCCTCGCACGAACGCATCGCCATCCTGCAGAACCTCGCCACCACGCCGCTGAGGCCCGCCGCGCCGACGCCGTTGCACCGCGCGGTGCATGCGATCGAGGCGCTGGAGATGGCCGCGTTCAACGCCGACGTCGAGACGTTCACGATCGAGCTCGGCGAGAGCCTGATCCTGCCCTCACGCATGACCCACGAGGTTGTCAACGATCCCCATGGCGAGCCGCTGGCCTGCGCCGCAAAGGCGCTCGGCATGCCGGCGCCGGTGTTCGAGCGCGTACTGCTGTTCCTCAAGCCCGAGATGGGCCAGTCCGTCCAGACCGTGTTTCGGCTGTCACGCTTCTACGAACGGCTCAGCGAGCGCGCGGCGCTGATCATGCTGGCGGCCTGGCGCGGCTCCGGAATGGCCGCGATCAGGGCCAAGCATCGCACGGCGCTCTATGACGACGAACGTCAGCACGTCCGTGGCAGCACGGCGCGGGCCGGCACCGCGACGAGGCCGATCGTGCGCACGGGGACCGATGGCTTCAAGCGCTGACGCGCGATCGCTGTCCCGAATCTTAGCGATGATCAGGGACGCTCGCGCACGAGATCGAGAAAATGACGGCCCTGCCTGTCCTCGGTCTCGATGATCCAGGCGTCGGGATCGAAGCGCAGCTCCTTGACGAGCCGCTCCTCGATCTGCGCTTCCGCGATCGGTTGCGGCGATATCGGTACGAAGAAGCGGTCGATCGGCTGGCTGTCGTCATAGACGGTCTGCGGGGCGGGGACATAGAGCTGGGCCGTGCCATCCATCATCGCGACCTTGACGAAGACCGCGCCGGCTTCCTCCGCGCCACGGTGGCGGATCGCGCTGAACGCGCCGGCCGACTGGCAACGCCGCAGATAGGCGCTCACCCAGATGCTGCTCTTCAATCGCATGATGGTTCGATGCAGGTGCAAGCGCGCTGCACGTCGCAGCCGCCCCTGCTCTATTCGATCGGATGACCGATGACAATCGCAAGCTCGCGCACCAGGCGGTCCGACACCTGGCCCGTTACCGGCAGCTTGCGCTCGCGCTCGAACTTCTGGATCGCGGCCAGGGTGTCGGAGCCGACCATCCCCGTCGGCTTCAACTGGCCATAGCCGTATTCGGTCAGCGCACGCTGGACCGCGGCGACACGACGGACATTGCCGCCCTGCTGCGTCGGCTGCGGACGCGGCACGTTGCCCTGACCGCCGCTGACCGAGCGGACGAGATCGGCCAGGGGATCGGCATATTTCTGATCCGGACGCGGCTCGGTGGCGCGCTGCTCGACCGCCCTCTGCTCCGCCGCCCTGGTTTCGGCGGGCCGCGTCTCGATCACCTTCGGATCCAAAGGCGAGATGTCCATCGGCCGGGGCCGCGGCAGCGGATTGGAGCTCGTCAGATGGGGCGGAATGGTCACAATCGACCCGAACATCGGCGCCGGATGCGGTCCCGATTGCAGGAACAAGGCATTGACGATGATGGCGCTGCCAGCCGCGCAGGCCAGCAGGCCCGCAAACAGATCCTTCGGACTGTAGAGCATGGCCCGCAGCAGCCAGCCGCGCCCCTCCGCCACGTCGACGACGGCCGCAGCGGCGCGCTTGCGACGGCGCGGCGGCGCCGGATCATCCTCTGCAGCTCGTCTAGGCACTCTTCTTCACCTGCATGACCTGCCCTGGCTGGGCGGAGCGCGAGGGTGACAGCGGCGTGACGGTGGCGCCCGCAGCGGCCTCGGCCACGAAGTTGATCGGCAGCGCGATCGTGACCGTGGTCCCCTCGTCGATCTTGCTTTCTATCGACATTTCGCCGCCGTGCAAGGTCACGAGGCTCTTGACGATCGAGAGCCCGAGGCCGGTTCCCTCGTGACGGCGCTGGTAGGTCTTGCCGGCCTGGAAGAACGGATCGCCGATGCGCTTGAGATCATCGGCGGCGATGCCGACGCCGGTGTCGGTGATTCGCAGCAGCAGGCGCGCGCCGTCGACGCCAGCCGAGACTGTGACATGGCCGCCGCGCTCGGTGAACTTGATGGCATTGGAGACGAGGTTGAGCACGATCTGCTTGAAGGCGCGCGGATCACCGGTGACCATCGGCAGGTCCTGCGGCACGTCGGCCGACAGATCGACACCGTTCTCGCGCGCCCGCAGCGCCAGCAGGTTGCAGCAATTGATAAGCGCCACTCGCGGCGCAAACGGCTCCGGCGTCAGCTCGAAATTGCCGGACTCCATCTTCGACATGTCGAGGATGCCGTTCACGACCGACAGCAGATGCTGGCCGGAATCATTGATGAGCTGCGCATATTCGCGGCGCCGCGCCGCGTTCAGCACCAGCACCTGCTCCTGCATCAGCATCTCGGAGAAGCCGATGATGGCGTTCAAGGGCGTGCGCAGCTCGTGGCTCATGGTGGCGAGGAATCGCGTCTTCGCGGCGTCGGCGCGCTCGGCGGCGCTGCGCGCCAATTCGAGCGCCTGCTCCTGCAGCTTGCGATCGGTGACGTCGCGCATGACCGCGACCACCTCCTGCTCCGACCCGCCCGGCGCCACGCCGATGCGGTCGAGCGGGCGGCAACGCATTTCGACCCAGATGAAATCGACCGGATGATGAAAGCCGCGGCCCTCGCCCGGCGCATCGCGACGCAGGCGGAACTCGACACTCGAGGCTTCGCTGCCGCCCGCCGCTTCCGACAGCGCCGTGAGATAGGCCGGCCGGTCGGCGACATGGACCCGTTCGAACAGGCCGTGGCCGTGCAGCTGCGCGACCGGCGCGCCGAGCAGCGTCTCGGCCGCCGGCGAGATGAACATGACCGCGCCGTTGCGGCGGTGACGGGAGATCACGTCGCTCATATTGCGCGCGAGCAGGCGATAGCGCTCCTCCTCCATCGACAGCAGCGTCACGCTGGTGCGCGCGAGCGTGTCGGCGGCAAACGCGAGCACGGCCGCATAGAGCGTGGCTGAGGCGACGCCGAACGCGAGCAGCCCGGTGCGCAAGGCGGGGTTGGTCTCGGGCTTCGGCAGCCAGCCGAATTGACCGATGAGGATCAGCAGCAGCGCGCAGCACAGTGCGAGCCCCGCGGAGAACACGACGACGCGGCGCGAGGCCGAGAACGAGGCTTCCAGGGGGACGACGATCAGCCACACCGCGGCAAAGGATTCGATGCCGCCGGTCTCGATCGACACCGCCATGATCAGCGCCGACAGTGCCAGCGACGACAGCGCGCAGGCGCTCTCGTAGCGGCCGGTGCGCGACAGATACCAGGACAGCAGAATGGGCGCGATCAGCCAGGACAGCGCGCCGACCTCGAGCGCGCTCGGCGCACCGCGCATCGCGAGAAAGGCAGGAAACACGGCGAAGGCGGCGAGGCTGCCCAGCAGGCGCGGCGCGATGAAGGCGCGATGACGCGCGCGCGTCATCGCATCAGTTCGAGCCGATGGATGCAATAACGCATCGAGACAATCGCGGATGATACTCAACACACTCACGGCTCTCGCGCCTCGGCCTGTCGGTGGTTCTCACAAAGAGAACGCGCCGGGACGCCCCCTGTCGTCGGAAGTCACCGTGTCAGACTCGCATTAAGCGAACGCTAAGGGCCAGACTGCGGTGAGCCCGCCATTCGGCCGGGATGGTGAATGCATCGTTTCCGGCCGGGCCTGCGGTTGCGAAAGCGGCGCGATCTACAGCCGGTTGCACGGCGCGTGCGCCCGGCGCCAATGAAAAATTTACTCCGAAAAAAATCCAGCGCCCGACTTCGCGAAATCTCAACCAATTAAGCCCAATGCAAGCAGTCGCGACATAGAACAATCAGCTGCGATCCCGTTGCGCGACTTGAGCACGCGAGATCAGCAGCACGGTCGGGGTTGCGTGATGTTCTTTCTGCTTCGGATGGCATTCTGGCTCGGACTCGTGCTGGTGCTGCTGCCGCGCGAGAAGAGCCCGGATGCCGACAAGCTGCCGCAGATCAATGCGCACGAAGCGGTGCAGGCCGCGACCGCGGCCGTCTCCGACATGAGCCAGTTCTGCAAGCGCCAGCCGCAGGCCTGCGAGGTCGGCGGCCAGGCCGCGACCGTAATCGGCCACCGCGCCCAGGAAGGCGCGCGCAAGATCTACCAGATCATCACCGACAAGTCCGACGCCGCGGAGAAGCCGGCCGGCGCCGACAAGTTCATCGGCCCGGTGAAGCCGGCCAGTCTCGACAAGCGCGGCAACGATCACACCGGCTCGATCGACGCCCCCGTGCTCGAGGAGATTCCGCCGGGTGACGCGCCGGCCGATACGCTCTCGGCCGACGATCTCGCCGCCGAATGGCATCTGCCGCCGACGCCCTGAAGCGGCGGAACCGACTGTCGCTTTCGTCCTCCCGAACGCCTATATGAAGGCCGACATCGGGACCGAAGAGCATCATGACGATCGACGACATCCGCGACAATTTCGCCCTGCTCGACGACTGGGACGACCGCTACCGCTACGTGATCGAGCTCGGCCGCACCCTGGCGCCGATGCCCGAGGACGAGCACTCCGCCGCGAACAAGGTGCAGGGCTGCGCCAGCCAGGTCTGGCTGTCGAAGCACGTCGATCACAGCGGCGCCGTGCCCGTGCTGAACTATCTCGGCGACAGCGACGCCCATATCGTTCGTGGTCTGATCGCAATTCTGCTGACGCTGTATTCCGGGCGGACACCGCAGGAGATCATGACCATCGATGCGCCCGCGGTGTTCGACGAACTCGGGTTCCGCGAGCACCTGACGCCGCAGCGCTCCAACGGCCTGCGCTCGATGGTCGAGCGCATCCGCGCCGACGCCCGCGAGGCGCTCGCCACGGCGTCCTGATCGGTTCGGCTACTTCTCCCGCTCGGGCCGCTGCTGGCCCAGGCCCATCTTCTTGGCGAGCTGCGAGCGGGTGACCGCGTAGTTCGGTGCCACCATCGGATAGTCCGGCGGCAGGTTCCATTTGTCGCGGTATTGTTCCGGCGTCATGTTGTACTGCGTGCGCAGATGTCGCCGCAGCGACTTGAAGCGCTTGCCGTCCTCGAGACAGACCAGATAGTCCGGGTGAATCGATTTCTTCACCGGGACCGCTGGCCGCGCCGGCTCCGGCGCGGGCTCGCTTCGTCCCGCTGCGACCCGCGTCAGCGCCGCATGCACCTGGCTGATCAGAGAGGGAATCTCCGCCGCCGGTGTCGGGTTGTTGCTGAGATAGGCCGACACGATGTCGGCCGTCAGATCGATAAAGCTCTTGCCGACCGCTTCGGTCATCGAACCCTCATCCCGCTCCGCCCTGCGACCGTCGATCGCAAAGTATCCCTCGATCGCAAGTATCACTCGCGCCGAGTGGCAGCGTTGTCTCGCGATTCTGCAAGCAATATGGGCAAATGACTGGCAAAATAACAAGATAGTGAGGACTTCTTCTTGAGAAGTCTGTCACCCGCCAAGTACTGTGTACAGTACGCCCGCCGAATTCAACCTGACCGTGTGATCCGGCCGCGTCAGGTCCGGCCTTCGAGATGGGTGCGCAGCTCGTCGATCGACGCAAAGCGCATCATCCCTTCGGGCATCTGCGCCTCGATCGAGCCGTCGGAATAGAGCGAATAGGCCATCCCATCCACCACGCCCGACTTGACGATGCTGACGGCCGGCGCGTCCAGGTCCTTCGGCTCAGGCGGCGGCGGGGTTGGCTCGGGTTCGACGAAGGCCGGGGCGGCCCGCGCCAAGCGCCGCGGGAACGGCGGGCGCAGAGGCTCCGGCGTCCGCTCCGGTCGAGACCAGCCGTCCGACGGGCCCGACTCGGTCACGGCAGGCTCGTCCAGCGGCACGGGCGGCGGTGCGCTGAGGGGCGGTGACCGGAAATCCGTCGGCAACGGCTCGGCGCCGCGCTTCTCCGCGCGCTCCCGTTCCCGCCGCGACGACGACGCAAACAGCAGGTTGCGCTTGGGCCGCTCGGCGGGTTCGGCTGGCGGCTCGTCCGGCGCCGGCAAGGGCTCGGAGGCGCGCAGCGAGCCTGACAAAGGAGACGAGGACAGAGGCGACGACGACAACCCCGAGGACAGAGGAGACGACAGGTCCGGCATGCGGGGACGCGGACGTGGCGAGCCTCCCTCGCGCCAGACGTCCTCCGTCGGCGGCACCGGGGCGGTCTCGAAGTCGGTCTTGCTGGCGCCGAGCGGGAGCTGCAGAGGCTTGGCCTCGGACTCGGCGTCCGGACGCGACCTCAGCCGGCTCGAAATCACCTTCAGCTCGCTGAGGACGGCCGCCAGTCCGAACAGGATCAGCCCGCTGCAGACGCCAAGGGTCCCCGACAGGATCAGCGTATTGCCGACGCTGAACTCCTTGACCGGAATTCCCCAGGCGATCGCCCCGAGCCCGGCCAACACGGCGAGGGCTCCGGCGGCCAACATTGCACTCATCATCGAACTCATCCCCTAATGCGCCGGTTCCGGACGGTGTCCCGACCGAAATCACATTAGATAGCTGCGGTTGCGCGCGTCCTTGAATCCGGTTTCTAGTCCAAATCCGCGACAATTTGCAGCGGAAGTTCGGCCAATCCTGCTGAAGTTCTCGTCCGCCGTGCAGCCATCGTCATGATGCCGCCACAATATACATCGGCCAACCCTCGGCATTCATTGAGGTTCCTCCCGGGCTCTTCCGGCTCCTGTGGTTCAGCGGGCGTTCATTTGACTGTGCCAATATGGCGCTCAGCAGCCGAAATTCGGGTCCCCGCTGCGCTGCGAGAAGCATACCTTCCCATAATTCCGACACCTCGGAAGCCGGGACGCGCTATACGGTGGCGGGGAACACAGGCCTGAAACGCGGAAGCGGGGTCGCCAGGGGACGCCGGGTCACACTCAGCCATGACAACGATAACCACTTCGGTTCTTGAGACCCCGACGCGGCGGTCCCTCGAGCGGACGTATGACGATCTTGCACTGTTCGTGCTTGCCGCGGTCGCGGTGGTGGCCGGACTGACCTTCCGGGATTACGGCCTCGGCTGGGACGATTACACCCATGCCGAATATGCCGATCTGTTGCTGCGCATGTACGGCTCCGGTTTCAGGGACCAGGCGGCGCTGTCGTTCGCCAACCTGTATATGTACGGTGGCGGCTTCGACATGGTTGCAGCCCTGCTGCACAAGATCCTGCCGCTGGAATTGTTCGAGACGCGCCGGCTGGTCGGGGCCGTCGTCGGGCTGATCGGCCTTGGCGTGACCTGGCGCCTGGCGCGTCGCATCGGCGGTCCGGTGGCCGGCCTCGCCGCGCTGCTGCTGCTGGCGCTGTGCCCGATCTTCTACGGCCACATGTTCATGAACCCGAAGGACGCCCCCTTCGCGGTCGCCATGGTGGTGCTGCTGATGGGTCTCGTGCGCCTTGCCGAGGAGTACCCCTACCCCTCGCCGCGCACCATCCTGATCCTCGGCCTCGGCGCCGGCTTTTCGATCGGCTCCCGCATCCTGGGCGGCATGGCTGTCGTCTATGCGATGGTCGGCTTCATGCCGCTGTTCTTGGAGGAGTACCGCACGCAAGGGCCGCGCGAGACGATCCGCCGCTTCGCCCACGTGCTCTATGTGCTGATCCCCGGCCTGATCCTGGGCTACCTGATCATGGGGCTGATCTGGCCCTGGTCGATCATCGAACCGGCCAACCCGTTCCGGGCCCTGACCTATTTCTCGCACTTCTTCGAGAAGCCGTGGAAGGAGATGTTCGACGGGGCGCTGGTCTCGGTGCCGGACATGCCCTGGTCGTATTTGCCGACGCTGTTCGCGCTGCAACTGCCCGAACTGATGATCGCGCTGTTCGTCGCCGGCGTCGTGGCCTCGATCATGTCGCTGTCGCGGCCCGACGTGCCGGCGCGCCGGAAGAGCATCCTGCTGATGCTGACGCTGGCGGCGACGCTGCCGATCCTGATCGCGATCGTCAAACGCCCGGCGCTCTACAACGGCATCCGCCACTTCGTGTTCGTGATCCCGCCGATGGCGCTGCTCGGCGGCATCGCCTTCTCCTGGCTGCTGTCGTGGCTCAACGCCGACGAGCGCCGCAGCTGGCAGCCGGTGGCGATCGCCGCGTTCTGCTTCGGCCTGCTGCTGCCGCTGGCCGAGATGATCCGGCTGCATCCCTATCAGTACACCCACTTCAACTTCATCGCCGGCACGGTGCGCGAGGCCGACACCCGATTCATGCTCGACTATTGGGGGCTGGCGCTGAAGCAGGCCTCCGACGGGCTGAAGGAGCAGCTCGACGAGCGCCAGGAGGTGCCGCCGATCGGGCACAAATGGAAGGTCGCGGTCTGCGGCCCGCAGCGGCCGGCCCAGGTCGCGCTCGGCCCCGATTTCACCATCGGCTGGGACAGCCACGCGGCCGACTTCGCCATGACCCTCGGCGAGTTCTACTGCAAGGGACTGACTGCCCCTGTCATGGTCGAGATCAAGCGCGACGACGTCGTGTTCGCCCGGGTCTACGACATCCGCGGCCGCAGCATCTCCAGCCTGCTGTCGATCCCGGCGCCGTGAGCGGCCTGCTCAGCCAAACGACATGACTGCTGCCCTGCCCCGCGCCTTGCCGCGCGGCGGCGTGCCGCTTAGGCTCCGATGAACTCTTGGAAATCGGAGAATGCCATGTCGCCAGCCGAAGCGCGCCTCAAGGAAGTGCCGTCGAACATGACCGAGGCCGAATGGTCGCAGCGGGTCAATCTCGCCGCCGCCTACCGCCTGGTGGCGCTGTTCGGCTGGGACGACCTGGTGGACACTCACATCTCGGCCCGCGTGCCCGGCCCCGAGCATCACTTCCTGATCAACCCCTACGGCCTGCTGTTCGAGGAGATCACCGCCTCCAGCCTGATCAAGGTCGACCTCTACGGCAATCAGTTGTCCGAGAGCGAGTACAGCATCAATCCCGCCGGCTTCACCATCCATTCCGCGATCCATGAGGTCCGCGAGGATGCCGGCTGCGTGATCCATCTGCACACGCTCGACGGCGTCGCGGTGTCGAGCTGCGCCGACGGCCTGCTGCCGCTCAACCAGATCGCGCAATACGTGACCCACGACCTCGCCTATCACGACTACGAGGGCGTGGCGCTGGACCATGACGAGCGGCCGCGGCTGCAGCGCGACCTCGGCAGCAAGAACCACATGCTTTTGCGCAATCACGGCACCCTGACGGTCGGCCGCTCGGTCGCCTCCGCCTTCGAGCGCATGTATCACTTGGAGCGTGCCTGCTCGATCCAGGTCCGCACGCGCACGCTCGGTCCCTCGGCCTATCCCGTGCGCGACGAGGTCATCGACAGGAATGCGAAGCTGTTCGACAACGAGGATCGCGTCGAGCTGCGCTCCACCCAGCTGGTCTGGCCGCCGCTGCTGCGCCGGCTCGATCGCCTCAATCCGGGCTACCGCAATTGATTGTCGCCCGCTGATCGGCTAGTCTGAACCCATCACCCTCTACGCTTTTCGGAATGAAACGCCGCCCAATTCCGGGCGGCGTTTTTATTCGTGCGATGACGTGCCCCGTCAGCAGCATCCTGCCCGAGCCATGCCCTGCCGCTCGGACGGGCCGTGCAGTTGCTGCAATTCCTCGGCCAGCCGCCGCTCGACGAAGCGCCGCTCGTGCTCGGCAAGGCGGGTGGCGAGCAGCTTGCGATAGCGCCGCACATTGGCCTCGCGCGAGAACCGCAGGCGGGCGGCGGGCCGCATCCTGCCGCTCGCGGCGCTGTCCATCGCGGCGCCATCGGCTTCGACATCGACGCGCGGAACGATGCGCATGGCCGCCCCGCCGCGTGGGCGCGGCGGCTGATCCTCGCGGTCGAGCTGACGCAGCGCGCCGAGCACGTCGGCCAGATAAAGCGGCCTGGCGATGCCCGGGATCTTGCGCAGGCCCGGCTGCGACTCGACGGCATACATGTCCGACGCCCAGGACGACAGGATCAGCCGCTTCTCGGCCAGTGACAGCTTGCGGTCATTCAGCAGGTCCGCCGGCGACTCGTAGTGCGAGACCGAATGGAATCCGGCACTGCCCGCGGTGATCGAAAAACGGTGCTCGCTCATGGCGTCTCTCCTCTTCCACTCCTTTCACCAGAGACAGATGCTGCAACGGCGCGGGCGACACGCCGCCCGCGCCGTAGCTCGAACAAGGCGTCAGGCCGCCTTCTGCTGCGCGATCTTCTCGACCGGCGCCGTGCCGATGGCGATGCGGCGCGGCTTCATCGCCTCGGGAATCTCGCGCACGAGCTCGATCCGCAGCAGGCCGTTGTCGAACGCCGCGTTGGTCACCTGCACATAGTCGGCGAGATTGAACTGCCGCTTGAACGGCCGCGACGAGATGCCCTGATAGAGGTATTCGCGGGTCTCCTTGTCGCCCTTGCGTCCTTCCACCGTGAGCACGTTGTGCTCGGCGGTGATGGACAGTTCGTCCGGAGCGAAGCCCGCCAGCGCCAGCGAAATCTGGTAGCGGTCGTCGCCGATCCGCTCGATGTTGTACGGGGGATAGTGGTCCTCGACCGCGCGCTGGGTCTCGTCGAGCAGGTCGAACAGACGGTCGAAGCCGATGGTCGAACGCCACAGCGGAGAGAAGTCGTAGGTCCTCATAGCCAAGTCCTCCTAGGAGCAAGATGGATACGAAGGAGCGCCGAGCCGATGCGGACTTCAAAGTCCCGGAGATGTCCGAGTACCAAGAGACTTCTGAGTACCAGACAACCGGTCAGCGCCCAGATTTCGACCGGGCCCTGATGGCACCCGGCGCCGCCGAAGCGGCAGCAGACGAATTAGAAAAGCCGGCATCCATTTCAAGAGGAACGGATCGATTTTTTTGTCGCAGCCTTTTTTTCGCAGCGCAACACCCGTCAGGCGGCCACGGCGGACAGCCGCTGCAGCCGCATCGTCGCCTCCCGGAGCACGCTGACCAGCCGGTCGCGCTCGCGCTGATCGATGTCGCCACGCGACAACACGGCCTGGCAGTGCGCCACCACGCGTTGCTCGCTCTCGATCAAAAACCGCGTCAAGCGACGGGGATCGCCCATGCTCATGACGGAGGTCGGGTTGGGCGGCGGATGATCGTATTGCCAGGCTGGCATGATCGGGCCTGCGAGCTCGCGCTGCTGATGAGACCGGGCGGCGCGACAGCGCTCAACCACACCTCCCGTCGACCGTCGGCCCGATCACAGCCGGCTCACTGAACGCAATTGTGGCCGGTTCTGGACGAACTGCGATCGTCAACCTGATTGATAGCTGCCCGTTGTGGCCGATCCACGACCGCACAGGGCAGCGATCAGTTGTTTGTAGATATTTCCTTCAGGCAGCCGGGGCTGGCTGCGGCCAGCCCCGGCTTCACCAGATCAGAAGTCCATCGACGGCGCGGCCGCGGCGGCGTCCGCCTTCTTCGGCTTGTCGGCCACCAGCGCCTCGGTGGTGATCAGCAGCGAGGCGACCGAGGCCGCATCCTGCAGCGCGGTACGGACCACCTTGGCGGGGTCGATCACGCCGGCCTGCACCAGATCCTGGTACTCGCCGGTCGCGGCGTTGAAGCCCCAGCCATAGGCATCCTTTTCCAGGAGCTTGCCGACCACCAGCGAGCCGTCCTCGCCGGCGTTCTGCACGATCTGCCGCACCGGCACCTGGATGGCGCGCCGGACGATGTCGACGCCGGCCTTCTGGTCGGCGTTAACAGTCTTGACGCCGTCGAGCACCTTGGTGGCGCGCAGCAGCGCGACGCCGCCGCCGGGCAGGATGCCCTCCTCCACCGCGGCGCGGGTGGCGTGCAGCGCATCGTCGACGCGGTCCTTGCGCTCCTTGACCTCGACCTCGGTGGCGCCGCCGACCCGGATCACCGCGACGCCGCCGGCGAGCTTGGCGAGCCGCTCCTGCAGCTTCTCGCGGTCGTAGTCGGAGGTGGTCTCCTCGATCTGCAGCCTGATCTGCTGGGTGCGCGCCTCGATGTCCTTCCTGGCGCCGGCGCCGTCGACGATCGTGGTGTTCTCCTTGTCGACCACGACCTTCTTGGCGCGGCCGAGCATCGACAAGGTGACGTTCTCCAGCTTGATGCCGAGATCCTCGGAGATGGTCGTGCCGCCGGTGAGGATCGCGATGTCCTCCAGCATGGCCTTGCGGCGATCGCCGAAGCCCGGCGCCTTGACGGCGGCGATCTTCAGGCCGCCGCGCAGCTTGTTGACGACCAGGGTGGCCAGCGCCTCGCCTTCGACATCCTCGGCGACGATCAGCAGCGGCTTGCCGGACTGCACCACGGCTTCGAGCAGCGGCAGCATGGTCTGCAGACCCGACAGTTTCTTCTCGTGGATCAGGATGTAGGGATCCTCGAGCTCGACCCGCATCTTCTCGGAATTGGTGACGAAGTACGGCGAGACGTAGCCGCGGTCGAACTGCATGCCTTCGACCACCTCGAGCTCGGTGTCGAGGCTCTTGGCCTCCTCGACCGTGATCACGCCCTCATTGCCGACCTTCTGCATGGCCTCGGCGAGGAAGCGGCCGATCTCGTTGTCGCCATTGGCCGAGATGGTGCCGACCTGCGCGATCTCGTCATTGCTGGTGATCTTCTTGGCGTGCGACTTGAGATCCTTGACGATCGCGTCGACGGCGAGATCAATGCCGCGCTTCAGATCCATCGGGTTCATGCCGGCGGCGACCGACTTCGCGCCTTCCTTGACGATGGCCTGGGCGAGCACGGTGGCGGTGGTGGTGCCGTCGCCGGCGAGATCGGCGGTCTTCGAGGCCACCTCGCGCACCATCTGCGCGCCCATGTTCTCGAACTTGTCCTCCAGCTCGATCTCCTTGGCGACCGTCACGCCGTCCTTGGTGATGCGCGGCGCGCCGAACGATTTCTCGATCACGACGTTGCGGCCCTTGGGACCGAGCGTGACCTTCACGGCATTGGCGAGGATGTCGACGCCGCGCAGCATGCGATCGCGCGCGTCGGTCGAAAACTTCACGTCCTTGGCAGCCATGTTCGTCGTCTCCTTTCTCTCGATGACTGTCAGTTGAGGGAATCACGCAGCCTTCTTGGCCGCGACGGGCGTGTCGATGATGCCGAGCAGATCGCTCTCCTTCACGATCAGGAGATCCTTGCCGTCGATCTTGACCTCGGTGCCCGACCATTTCCCGAACAGCACGCGGTCGCCGGGCTTGACCTCGAGCGGCACCAATTGCCCCTGCTCATTCCGCGCGCCAGGACCCGCGGCAACGATCTCGCCCTCCTGCGGCTTCTCCTTGGCGGTGTCGGGAATGATGATGCCGCCCTTGGTCTTCTCCTCGGCATCGATACGGCGCACGAGCACGCGGTCGTGCAATGGACGGAAATGCATGCACATCCTCCTTTACAGATCAGCGATGTCATAAGCCTCGGGTCCCATCAGGCCCCCGAGCGAGCAACGACCTAGGAAAGCCGAACTTTTCGTTCAAGAGGGTCACGTAAATTTTTTGGCACTCTCGGGGAACGATTGCCAGTGCGGCTCTTGAACCGGGCCGGCCGCTTTCCCAGTTCTGTCGTCGCCAAAAAATCCTGATCGCGCTTGTTGGGGATCACGATGCAGCTTCCGCCTTTTCTCCGGGCCGTCCTGGCGCCTGCCATTCTGCTTTGCCTGATGACCGGGCCTGCCTTGGCCCAAATTCCCGATCTCAAGCTAGGCCGGGTGCCGACGCTGGCCCCGCTGGTCAAGGAAGTGACGCCCGCCGTCGTCAACATCTCGGTCGAAGGCAAGGTCCGCCAGGACAATCCGCTCTACCAGGACCCGCTGTTTCGCGAGTTTTTCGACGTCCCCAAGCAGGTCGAGAAGCAGATCAGCGCCACCGGCTCGGGCGTCATCGTCGATGCGCAGCGCGGCTACGTCATGACCGCCAATCACGTCGTCGAGCACGTCACGACAGCGCAGATCCGCACCAAGGATGGCCGCAAATTCGCCGCCCGCCTGGTCGGGCGCGATCCCGCCACTGATATCGCGCTGCTGCAGATCAGGGACCCCATCGACCTCAAGGCCATCGCGCTTGGCGACAGTGATGCGCTTGAGGTCGGCGACTTCGTGATCGCCGTCGGCAACCCGTTCGGTCTTGGCCAGACCGTCACCTCGGGTCTCGTGAGCGCGCTCGGGCGAACCGGCCTCGGCAAGCAGGGCTACGAGGATTTCATCCAGACCGACGCGGCGATCAATCCCGGAAATTCCGGCGGCGCGCTGATCAATCTGCGCGGCGAGCTGGTCGGCATCAACACCGCGATCATCTCGCCCGGCGGCGGCAATGTCGGCATCGGCTTCGCCGTCCCGATCAACATGGCGCGGCGGGTGATGGAGCAGCTCGTCGCCAACGGCCGCGTCGATCGCGGCCGCATCGGCGTGACCCTGCTCGACCTGGATGCGCCGGCCGATGGCCGGATTCAGGGCGCGCGCGTCGCCGACGTCACCGTGGGCTCGCCGGCCGAACGCGCGGGACTGCGCAAGGGCGACATCATCGTGAAGGCGAACGACATGCCGGTGCGCAGCGCCACGCAGGTGCGTAACCTGATCGGCCTCACACCGGTCGGGCAGCGCGTCCGTCTCGTGTTCGAGCGCGACCGCGCGCTCGGCAACGCGACGGTGGAGGTCGCGCCAGTCACCGAAGAACGTGCGCGCGCGAGAACCTCGGGCTGAGAATTCAACTTCTGTTCGCTGTTAGCTGCGCATACCACGTGGAGTAAATTTTTACCGTGCATCAAGCATGCAGCGAGACGCCGATACCTCTCTAAACGCCTGTTAAGTGCTATCGCGCTTATTGCAACCCCGCGGAGGTATTGAAATGCGGGGTGATGGTTTGGCGTTCAGTTTGCCACGCTGGCGCGTGACGCGCTGGCTGGCCGACCCGGGATATCCGGTGTCATCAGATATCCGCCGTGCATTGACGCGTGAGCTCTACGGCTGCTGGTCGGTGTTCGCCGGCGGCGCCATCAACACCGTTGCTGTCGCCGCAGCGCTCGCACTGCGTACGCCGAGCCCGCTCTTCATCACCTGGTTCGTGCTCGAAGTCGCGATCTGCCTGTCGCGGCTGATCGTGATGATCATTGCCTACCGCCGCGCCCGCGAGCGGCTGGCGACGCCGACCGACATCCACATCCTGCTGTCGGTGACCTGGAGCGCCAGCGTCGGTTTCGGCGTCGGCATCAGCCTCGCGTCCGGCGACTGGGTGGCCGCGTCACTGACCTGCATCTCCTCGGCCGCCATGGTGGGCGGCATCTGCTTTCGCAATTTCAGCGCGCCGCGCCTGGTCGGCACGATGATCCTGTTCAGCATCGGCCCCGTCATCCCCGGCGTCGCGACGTCGCATGAGCCGTTGTTGTTCGCGATGTATCTGCAGATGCCGGTCTACTTCCTCGCCATGACCGGCGCGGCGTTCCGGCTCAACAAGATGCTGGTGGCGGTCATGCAGGCCAAGCGCGAGAGCGACGAGCGGGCGCGGCTCGATCCACTCACGGGCCTGTCCAACCGCGCCGGCCTGGTCGATGCGCTGCAGAGCAGGCTCGACGCCGGCGGCGATCGGAGCTTCGCCGTCCTGTATCTCGATCTCGATGGCTTCAAGCCGGTCAACGACACCTTCGGTCACGCCGCAGGCGACGAGCTGCTGAAGATCGTCGGCCGGACGCTGCGGCAGACCGCCTCTCGCGGCGACGTCATCGCCCGGATCGGCGGCGACGAGTTCGTGGTGCTCGCCGGCGATGATGCGCTCGACCACGCGCTGGCGCTCGGCGAGCGCATCATCGAGGTGATGACCTCGCCGATGGCCCTGCCGGGCGGCGCGCATGTCCAGATCGGCATCAGCATCGGCATCGCCGTCGCGCCCGAGCACGGCACCGATCCGGAAGCCCTGCTGTTCGCGGCGGACGCCGCATTGTATGAAGCCAAGTCGAGCGGGAAATCCTGCTGGCGATTGGCTTCGGCCGAAGCCAATCTCGCAGCGCTGCGCAAGATCGCCGGCGGCGATCTTGCGGCGAAGTCGGTCGCCAGCGCGGCGTGAGTTCAGCCTCGTGCAAACAATCAGCGCCGTCGCGGTCGTAGCCCGGACGAGCGCCTGCACTACCGTGGCATCTCCGCGAGCGCGGCGAGGATGCGGGCCCAGGAGCGGATGCCCTTGTGATAGCTCTTGAGGTCGTATTTCTCATTCGGCGAATGGATGTTGTCGTCGTCGAGACCGAAGCCGACCAGCAGTGAATCGAGACCGAGCGTCTTCTTGAAGTCCGTGACGATCGGGATCGAGGCGCCCGAGCCCATCAGGACGGTCTCCTTGCCCCACTCCTCGGTCAACGCCTGCCTGGCAGCCGCCAACGGCTTCATGGTCCAGTCGAGCGCGATCGCAGCGCCCGCCGAATGATCGCCGAACTCGACCGAGCAGTCGCCGGGGATGCGCGCCGACACGTAGTCGCGGAAGGCCTTGCGGATCTTCAGCGGGTCCTGGCCCTCGACGAGACGGAACGAGACCTTCGCATGCGCCAGCGACGGAATCACCGTCTTTGAACCCTCGCCGATATAGCCGCCCCAGATGCCGTTGATGTCGCAGGTCGGCCGCGACGAGATTTGCTCGATCAGCAGACGATCCTTCTCGCCGGCGGGGATCGACAGCCCGATCGGCTTGAGGAAGCTCTCGGGCGTCAGGTTGAGCTTCTTCCACTGCTCCAGGACCTCCGGCGGCACATCCTTCACGCCGTCATAGAAGCCGGGGATGGTGATGCGCCCGTCGGCGTCGAACAGGCCGCCGAGGATCTCGGTCAGCACGCGGATCGGATTGCGCGCGCCGCCGCCGAACACGCCGGAATGCAGATCGCGATTGGCGGCCTTGATCTTCACCTCTTCATAGAGGAGACCGCGCAGCGAGGTCGTGATCGCCGGCGTGTTCGGATCCCACATGCCGGTGTCGCAGACCAGCGCGAAGTCGGCCTTGAACTCGTCCTTGTTCGCTTCGAGGAATGGCACGAAGTTCTTCGAGCCGACCTCCTCCTCGCCCTCGATCAGCATGGTGATGTCGAGCGGCAGCGATCCCGTCACCTTCTTCCAGGCGCGGCAGGCCTCGACGAAGGTCATCAGCTGGCCCTTGTCGTCCTCGGCGCCGCGCGCGACGATGATCTTGCGGCCGTCGGCATGGTCGGCGACCACGGGCTCGAACGGCGGCCGATGCCACAGCTCGAGCGGATCGACCGGCTGCACGTCGTAATGGCCGTAGAACAGGACATGTGGCTTGGCCGCGCCATGGCCGTTGCTCTTGCCGACCACGGCCGGATGGCCGGCGGTCGGCCGCACTTCGGCGGCGAAACCGAGCGTCGCAAGATCCTTGGCAAGATGGTCGGCTGCTGCCTTGCAATCCCCAGCGAAGGCCGGATCGGCCGAGATCGACTTGATCCGGATCAGCGCAAACAGCCGCTCCAGGCTGTTGTCGAAGTCGGCGTCGATGTGGTCGAGAACGGATTGAAGCTGCGCATTGGCCATGGCCACCGGATCCTTCGCATGTAACGGCTATCGGCCCGCTTGTAGCTCCGTTGCGCGGTCCGGGCCAGCCTCATGCAAAGGCAGCAAATGCCGCCTGCCCCCAGTCGGCGCAAATGACGTGACAAGGCCATCACGCCGACCGGGAACACGACACCATATCAACGCCGCAGCAGTCCACCTAGCGCGCCACGCACGAGGGAGCGGCCGATCGAACTGCCCAAGGAGCCGCCGACCTGCTTGCCGAGATCGGCCGCGATCCCGCCCACCACCTTGTCGGAGACCGAGCGGGCGACGTTGCGCGCGATCACCTGCGTGGTCGAGAGCTGGCCGCGCTTGACGTTGGTGCCGAAGATCGTCGCGGCGATGTCGCCGATCTTGCCGAGCACGCTGCCGGAGGAGGCTTCCGTCGTCGCGGCGGTTCCGCTGATCCGCTTCTGCAGCAGCTCGTAGGCGGACTCGGCGTCGATCGCGGTGTCGTATTTGCCCTTGACCGGGCTCGCGGCGATGATCGCCTTGCGCTCCTCCGGCGTGACGGGTCCGATGCGCGCCGACGGCGGCCGGATCAGGACGCGCTCCACCATCGCCGGCGTGCCGTTGCCCTCCAGGAACGACACCAGCGCCTCGCCCTTGCCGAGTTCGGTGATCACCTTGGCGGTGTCCAGCTTGGGATTGGGGCGGAAGGTGTCGGCGGCCGCGGCCACCGCCTTCTGATCGCGCGGCGTGAAGGCGCGCAGCGCGTGCTGCACGCGATTGCCCAATTGCCCGAGCACCCGGTCCGGAACATCGAGCGGATTCTGCGTGACGAAATAGACGCCGACACCCTTCGACCGGATCAGCCGCACCACCTGCTCGATCTTGTCCATCAGCGCCTTCGGCGCATCGTTGAACAACAGATGCGCCTCGTCGAAGAAGAACACCAGCTTGGGTTTGGCGAGATCGCCGACCTCCGGCAGCTCCTCGAACAGCTCGGACAGCATCCACAGCAGGAACGTCGCGTAGAGTCGCGGGCTCTCCAGCAACCTGTCGGCAACGAGGATGTTGATCATGCCGCGGCCGTCGCGGTCGGTCTTCATGAAGTCGGTGAGCGCCAGCGCCGGCTCGCCGAAGAACTTCGTGCCGCCCTGGTTCTCGAGCACGAGCAACTGCCGCTGGATCGTGCCAACGGTCGCGCGCGTGACATTGCCGAACGACTGCGCCGCCTTCCGGATCGGCGCCAGCGGATCGGCCTCCGCATCCGCCCCCTTCTTGCCGGCCTCCGGAATGATCGCGTCGAGCAGCGCGCGCAGATCCTTCATGTCGATCAGGGCGAGGCCGTTCTCGTCGGCCACGCGGAACGCGACGTTGAGCACGCCTTCCTGAACATCATTGAGATCGAGCATCCGCGCCAGCAGCAGCGGTCCCATCTCGGTAACGGTGGCGCGCACCGGATGGCCCTGCTCCCCGAACACATCCCAAAATACCGTCGAGAACTGATCGGGCTGATAGGTGAGGCCGAGCTCGGTGGCGCGCTTGAGGATGAAGTCCTTCGCTTCGCCGGTCTGCGAGATGCCCGAGAGATCACCCTTGATGTCGGAGGCGAAGACCGGAACACCGGCACGGGCAAAACCCTCGGCCATCACCTGTAGCGAGACTGTCTTGCCGGTGCCGGTCGCGCCGGTGACCAGTCCATGGCGATTGGCAAGCGCAAGCGTCAACCAGGCCGGCTGCTCTCCGGCACCCACGAAGATCTTGTCGTCGGTATCAGCCACGGGTTTTCCGGATGGTGCCATGATGATCCATCTTTCGAGAGAGAATGTTTCGCATCACACGTGGTGCGGAGCATCGCGCGCGATAACATAGTTGAGTTTCGCGAGTTGGAACCAGCGTAAGGGTGCCTCACCTCTTCGCACGGCACGCACTCTTCTTAGCATTGGTGCTGCGCGATGCGCACGTTTGATCCGTGGATTCAACATCCGGTCTTGCATCGCTGCAACAGTTCATCGTCGATCGCGAATCGATTCGCGCACCGAGCCGGCTCCTCGCTTGTAATTCACGGATCGTCCGATCAAGATGAATTCAGCGAGAGGACATCCGGTCGTGGGGGACCGGATGAGACGGGGTTCACATGAACGAGTTGATTGAGCCGCTGGCCAGAACGGCCGGCATCAGTAAAGTCGTGGCTGAAATCATCGGCATCGGGCCTGACTTCCTTAGCGGCAATGGACGGCAATGGCAGGCGCCGCAGCCGTCAGCCGGTGAACTTTTTGCGTTCGGCCGCGACCAAATCGAAGCCGATCAGTTGGCACGATCGCGACAGGCACACCCGGCCTGAGCCCGGTTGCCCCAAGCCCGACCGCCCGGGCCATATCACCTGAAGCACCTTCGCGCGCGCCGAGTATCATGACATATCCGATCACCGAACTCGAAGGCATGACGACCTTCTATGCCGCCAAGCTGAAAGCTTTGGGCATCCGGACCACCGACACATTTCTCGAAGCCGCCCGGACCGTGAAAGGGCGTAAGGCGCTGGCCGCCAAGACCGGCATCAGCGAGCAGCAACTGCTCGATTGGGCAAACGCCGCCGATTACATGCGCATTCCCGGCATGGGCAAGGCCAAGGTCTGCCTCGTCCGCGCAGCCGGGGTGACCACCGTGCGCGAGCTGGCGCACCGCAATCCCGCCCGGCTGGCGCAGAACATCAAGGAAGTGAACACCCGGCGAAAACTGGTTCGGATCCTGCCGTCGGAGAAGTCGGTCGGCCAGCTCATCGAAAGGGCGCGCCGGCTGGAGCCGAAGATCAGCTATTGACCAGCCTCTAGATTGACCGTGCTTGTGCGGTGCGACACCTTGACTTGAGGGTGGCAACCGCGCAAAGCGGCGCCTATGAGCGCCATTTCGCCGCACTCCGCCCCGGACCTCGCGTCGAGCCACCCGCTGCTGCGGAGCTGGCTTTCGCGTCCATTCCCGGCGGTGATGGGCATTCTCAACGTCACACCGGATTCGTTCTCGGACGGCGGCCGTTTCGATGCACCGGAACGCGCCATTGCGCAGGCCGAGCGCTTGATCGCGGCCGGCGCCGACATCATCGACATCGGTGCCGAGTCCACCCGGCCCTACAAGGGCGCGGTGCCGGTCACGGCCGAGGAGGAACTGGCGCGCCTGCAGCCGATCCTGCCCGCGGTCGTCGCACTCGGCGTGCCCGTGTCGATCGACAGCATGAAATCTCAAGTTGCAGGCTACGCGCTGGACCATGGTGCTGCGATCGCCAATGATGTGTGGGGTCTGCAGCGCGATCCCGCGATGGCCGATGTCGTCGCCGCGCATGGCGCGCCGATCGTGGTGATGCACAACCGTGCTGCCGTCGATCCGGAGATCGACATCGTCGCCGACATGATCGGCTTCTTCACGCGCTCGCTCGACATCGCGGCCAAGGCCGGCATTCCCCGTGGGAACATCGTGCTCGATCCAGGCATCGGCTTCGGCAAGACGGCGGAGCAGAGCATGATTGCGCTGGCCCGGCTCGATGCATTCGCATGCTTCGGGCTGCCGCTGCTGGTCGGCGCGTCGCGAAAACGTTTCATCAGCACCGTGGTGGCGTCGGAGCCGCAGGAGCGGCTCGGCGGCTCGATCGCGGCGCATCTGATTGCGGCTCGGCGCGGTGCTGCAATCATCCGGGCGCATGACGTCGCCGAAACGGTTCAGGCCGTACGCGTGGCCGCGGCAATCGAGGCACTGCGATGACCGATACGATCTTCATCAAGGGCGTTCTCATCCACGCGCGTCATGGCGTGATGGAGCATGAGAGCGAGGTCGGCCAGCGCTTCGTGATCGACCTCGAGCTCTACACCGACCTTTCGGACTCCTCGCGCAGCGACCGCCTCGCCGACACCGTGTCCTATTCCGACGTGGTGGAGACGGCGACGGCGGCGTTCAAGGACTCCAACTACCGCCTGCTCGAACGCGCGGCCGGCGCGGTGGCCGATGCGATCCTGTCGACCTTCGCCCGCATTCGCGCCGTCAAGGTCACGGTGCACAAGCCGCATGCGCCGATCGCCGCCATCTTCGAGGATGTCGGCGTGGTGCTGATGCGCTCGCGGCATCCATGACGGCGATGGCGAGCGCGCTGGTTGCTCTCGGCGGCAATGTCGGCGACGTCAGGGCGACGTTCCGGCGCGCCATTCCGGAGATCTGTGCGCGCGCGTCGGCGGCGCTTATCGCGCGCTCGTCCGACTACATCACGCCGCCATGGGGCGAGGAGCAGCAGCCGCCCTTCATCAATGCCTGCATCGAGATCGCGACCGCGATGCCTCCACGGCCGCTGCTCGGCGTTCTGCACGCGGTCGAGCGCATGTTCGGCCGCAATCGCGCGCAGGAGACGCGGTGGGGTCCGCGGACGCTCGACCTCGATCTGATCGCCTATGACGATTTCGCGATCGACACCCCCGATCTCACGCTGCCGCACCCTCGGCTGTTCGAACGCGGCTTCGTGCTGGTACCGCTGGCCGAGATCGTGCCGGCGCGACAGATTGCCGGCCGCCGCGTCGATGAGGCCGTGCTCGCCGTTTCGCGCGACGGAATCCGGCCGTTGCCGTCAGCCGAATAGCTGACATCTCCGGCCAAACAACCGTTTGGCTTGGCCGTCCTGACGTGGCATTTTGCGCCACAACAATCGCGATAACAGACGCCCGGGAGACGCGATCCGCATGACGACCGAGACCGACAATCTGCGACTGGCCGCCGATTTTGCGCCGGCCGGCGAGGCGGACTGGCGCAAGCTGGTCGATGGCGTGCTGAAGGGCGCGGCCTTCGAGAAGCTGGTCGGCAAGACCTATGACGGGCTCGAGATCCAGCCGATCTATCCGCGCGCCAAGCATGCCGCGCCGGTCGCCGGCCGCGCGCCATCGGCGCCTTGGCAGATCATGCAGCGCGTCGATCATCCCGATCCGACCAAGGCCAATGCGCAGGCGCTGATCGACCTCGAGAATGGCGCGACCGGCTTGTCGCTGGTGTTTGCCGGGTCGAATGCCGCGCACGGCTTCGGCCTCGCCGCCAGCCCCGACGCAGTGGCGCGCGCGCTCGATGGCGTGCATCTCGATGCTGCGATTGCAATCGAATTGCACCTCGGCGACTCGCTCTCGCCCGCCTCGCTTCTCGCCGACACCGTCAAGCAGCGCGGCATCAAGGCCGTGGTCTGCGACATCCGGTTCGGCCTCGATCCGATCGGGCATGCGGCCGCTCGCGGCGCAAGCTCGCATGAGGCATCGACGCTCGGCGGCAACTCGGGCGCGCTGGTCAAGCAACTGCACGCGGCCGGCTTCAAGGGCCCGTTCTTCGCCGCGGACGGCCGGGTCGTGCACGACGCCGGCGGATCGGAGGCGCAGGAGCTCGCTTTCGTGCTCGCCTCCGCCGTCGCCTATCTGCGGGCGCTCGAAGCCGAAGGCATCGCGCTCGAGACCGCGCGCGGCATGATCTATGGCCGGCTCGCCGCCGACACCGATCAGTTTCTCACGCTGGCGAAATTCCGCAGCCTGCGGCGGCTGTGGGCGCGCATCGAGGAGGCCTGCGGCCTGGCGCCAAAGCCGCTCTTCATCTCGGGCGAGACGGCGTGGCGCATGCTCACCCGGCGCGATCCTTACGTGAACATGCTGCGCGCCACCATCGCGACGTTCGCGGCCGGATTGGGCGGCGCCAATGCCGTGACGGTGCTGCCGCACACGGCCGCACTCGGCCTGCCCGACGCGTTCGCGCGCCGTGTCGCCCGCAACACGCAATTGGTGCTGCTGGAGGAAAGCAATCTCGCCCGCGTCGCCGATCCCGCCGCCGGTGCCGGCGGCATCGAGGCGCTGACCAGCGAGTTGTGCAGCGCCGCCTGGGCACTGTTCCAGGAGATCGAGAAGGCCGGCGGCGTCGTTGCGGCGTTGCAGGCGGGCCTCATCCAGACCAAGGTCGCCGCGGTGAAGCAGGCGCGCGATGCCAACATCGCCAAGCGGCGCGACGTGCTGACCGGCGCCAGTGAGTTTCCGAATCTCAACGAGGCCGAAGTCGCCGTGGAAGCGGTCGCCCCTCTGGCCGCGCCGCTGGCGGCCAAGGCTGCGCTCAGCTTCGCACCGCTCACGCCGATCCGCCTCGCTGAAGGATTTGAGCGGCTGCGTGACCGCTCCGACAGCCTGCTGAAGAGCCAGGGACAGCGCCCCTCGGTCTTCCTCGCCAATCTCGGCACCGCCGCCGACTTCACCGCCCGCGCGACCTTCGTCCGCAGCTTCTTCGAGGCCGGCGGCATCGCCGCGATCGACGGCCAGGGCGGCGCGGATCCGGCCGCGCTCGCAGATGCATACCGCGCCTCCGGCGCCGCGATCGCCTGCCTCTGCTCGTCGGACAAGGTCTATGCCGAGGCCGCGGTTCCGGCGGCCAAGGCCCTTCAGGCCGCGGGCGCACGACATATCTATCTGGCAGGCCGGGGCGGCGAGCGGGAAGCTGCGTTGCGTGAAGCAGGCATCGGCAGCTTCGTGTTCGCCGGCGGCGACGCGCTGAAGACGCTCGAGGACGCCTATACGCATCTGGAGTGAGCATGACCGACGACACCAAGCCTCTCCTGACCGGCGGCTGCCAATGCGGTGCCGTCCGCTTCGCGTTCAAGACCACGCCGAACAAGGTCAGCATCTGTCATTGCCGGATGTGCCAGAAAGCCTCCGGCGCGCCGTTCGCCTCGTTCGCTGAGATCGACCGCGAGCACTTCGCCTGGACGCGCGGTCAGCCCGCCGCGTTCCGTTCATCCACGATCGCCGAGCGCTTCTTCTGTCCCGCCTGCGGCACGCCGCTCGGCTTCGGGCGTATTGATGGGCCGCGGATCGAGATCATGACCGGCAGCTTCGACCGGCCGGACCGGGTGGTGCCGACGCGACAATATGGCTCGGAGTCGCGACTTGGCTGGGTGGTCGCGATCGCCAATCTGCCGAGCCAGACGACACAACAGAACTATGGACCGGAGAAGATGGCGTCCATCGTCAGTCATCAGCATCCGGATCATGACTGAGCGCGCGACATGCGAGCGTCCGAGGACCACCTCATGATCAACTGGCTGGCCGCGCTCATCGAAACTGCGGTCCACGGCCTCTGGACGCGCAGCATGACAACGGATCCACGCAATGATCCGGTCTACAAGAAGAACATCCAAGAGCTGATCGAGAGAAACCGCAGGTTTGAGGACGCCAGGGAATGACCCGGATTCCGAATTTCGCCGACATCGCGTTCGCGCCGATCGCAGCCCCCGCGCCCGCAGGCGCTGCCGAGCCGTGGCTGACGCCGGAAGGCATCCCGGTGAAATCAGCCTACGGCGAGGCCGATCTCGCCGGCATCGACTTCCTCGACACCTGGCCCGGCATCGCGCCCTATCTGCGCGGCCCCTACCCGACCATGTATGTCAACCAGCCATGGACCGTCCGGCAATATGCCGGCTTCTCCACGGCCGAGGATTCCAACGCCTTCTACCGGCGCAACCTCGCCGCCGGCCAGAAGGGCCTCTCGGTCGCCTTCGATCTCGCCACCCATCGCGGCTATGATTCCGATCATCCGCGCGTCGGCGGCGACGTCGGCATGGCCGGCGTCGCAATCGACTCGATCTACGACATGCGCACCCTGTTCGCCGGCATTCCGCTCGACCAGATGAGCGTGTCGATGACCATGAACGGCGCCGTGCTGCCGATCCTGGCGCTGTTCGTCGTCGCCGCCGAAGAGCAGGGCGTGCCGCCGGAGAAGCTGTCGGGCACCATTCAGAACGACATTCTGAAAGAGTTCATGGTGCGCAACACCTACATCTATCCGCCCTCGCCCTCGATGCGGATCATCTCCGACATTTTCGCCTTCACCTCGCAGAAGATGCCGAAGTTCAATTCCATTTCCATCTCCGGCTATCACATGCAGGAAGCCGGCGCGACGCAGGATCTCGAGCTCGCCTATACGCTCGCCGACGGCGTCGAATATCTGCGCGCCGGCATCGCCGCCGGACTCGACGTCGACCGCTTCGCGCCGCGGCTGTCGTTCTTCTGGGCGATCGGCATGAACTTCTTCATGGAGGTCGCCAAGCTCCGCGCGGCGCGCCTGCTGTGGGCGAAGCTCTTGAAGCCCTTCAATCCGAAAGACCCGCGCTCGCTGTCCTTGCGCACACACAGCCAGACCTCGGGCTGGTCGCTGACCGCGCAGGACGTCTACAACAACGTCGTGCGCACCGCGGTCGAGGCGATGGCGGCGACGCAAGGCCATACGCAGTCGCTGCACACCAACGCGCTCGACGAGGCGCTGGCGCTGCCGACCGACTTCTCCGCCCGCATTGCCCGCAACACCCAACTGTTCCTGCAGCAGGAGAGCGGCACCACCCGGATCATCGATCCCTGGGGCGGCTCGTATTATGTCGAGCGCCTCACCCGTGACCTCGCCGCCAAGGCCTGGGGCCACATCCAGGAGATCGAGGAGCTCGGCGGCATGGCCAAGGCGATCGAGGCCGGCGTGCCGAAGCTGCGCATCGAGGAGGCCTCGGCCAAGACCCAGGCCCGCATCGACACCGGCCGGCAGTCGGTGATCGGCGTCAACAAGTACAAGCCGACCGACGAGCCGCCGCTCGACGTGCTCAAGGTCGACAATTCCACCGTGCGCCGGCTGCAGATCGACAAGCTGTCGCGGCTCAAATCCGAGCGAAGGCAGGCCGAGGTCGATGCGGCGCTGGCGGCGCTCACGCGCTCGGCCGGCGACGGCAACGGCAACCTGCTGGCGCTCGCGATCGACGCGGCGCGCGCCAAGGCCACCGTCGGCGAGATTTCCGACGCGCTGGAGAAGGTGTTCGGCCGCCATCGCGCCGAGATCAAGTCCATCACCGGCGTCTACAAGCGGGAGATCGCCGCCATGTCCGGCAAAGCCGAGAAGCTGCAGGCGCTGATCGAGGCGTTCGAGGAGGCTGAGGGCCGCCGGCCACGCATCCTGGTCGCCAAGATCGGCCAGGACGGCCACGACCGCGGCCAGAAGGTGATCGCGTCGGCCTTCGCCGACATCGGTTTCGACGTCGACATCGGACCTTTGTTCGCCACCGCCGACGAGGCGGCGCGGCAGGCGGTGGAGAACGACGTGCACATTCTCGGCGTCTCATCGCTGGCGGCCGCGCATCTCACCGCGGTGCCGGAGCTGAAGGCCGCGCTCAAGAAGCAGGGCCGCGAGGACATCATGATCATCGTCGGCGGCGTCGTGCCGCCGCAGGATTATGATGCGCTGTACAAGGCCGGCGCCGAGGCGATCTTCCCGCCGGGCACCGTCATCGCCGACGCCGCCGAGGAGCTGATCCAAAAGCTCAATGCGCGGCTGGGGCACAGCGAGGCGGCGGAGTAGTCCGACTGCGTCACACCCCACCGTCATTCCGGGGCAAGGCCAAAGGCCTTGAACCCGGAATCTCGACATTGTCTTGCGTCCATTCCCGAGAGCGTCGAGCTATTGACGCGCTGTAATCCATCGCCGCGCGTTCGATCTGGGCACGATCGAACCTTTGCGGTACGTGCGCGCACAGACAACCAAACCCGGATCACAAGCCTCATGTATTCTACCAAACTGCTTGTCGCCGCCCTGTTCGGCCTGCTCACCCTCTCGCCGGCGATCGCCGCCGAAGCCAAGCCCGATGCGTCGATCAAGACCAAGGCCGCCGAGGCCAGCGTCACGCTGAGTGCCGACATCAAGGCCGATCCGGCGCTCGCCGCGAATTGCCTCGCCGAAGGCCGCAAGTGGATGGACAAGCAGGCCGCGGACGCCGCCAAGGACTACAAGGCGGACAAGGAACTGTTCCGCGACGGCCCTTACACCTATGGCCGCGACTATTCGGTGCGTTCGATGGTCGCCGATCGCTATGTCAGCGTGCTGCGCAACGACTACATGGACACGCATGGCGCCCATCCCAACCGGACGGTCGACACCATCCTCTGGGACAAGGCCGCCGCCAAGCGCATCTCGATCCGCCCGTTCTTCAACGAGACCGCCGACAACGGTCCGACCATGACCGCGATCAGCAAGGCGATCATCGCCTCGCTGCGAGCAGAGAAGAAGGCGCGCGACGCCGGCGACACTGACGAGTGGTGGTTGAAGAGCGTCGAGCCGAAGCTGCTCGGCATTGGCGCCGTCACGCTCGCGCCCTCGACGCTGGCCGGCAAGAGCTCGGGCCTCACCTTCCACTATCCGCCCTACGCCGTTGGCGCCTACGCGGAAGGCGACTATGTCGCCTTCGTGCCCTGGGAAACGCTGAAGCCCTATCTCAGCGCGGAGGGGCAGGCGATCTTCGGCGGCGCGAGGCCGAAGGGGGATGCGGAGGAGAACTAGCTGGCCGGGCCGCTCGCATCCGCTATAACGGGCGCATGTCCTCTCGTTCTCCTTCGCCAAATACCACGGCCTTGGCCGACGATATCAGCGCCGGCAGCCGCGCGGCGCTGGCGCGCGCGATCACGCTGGTCGAGAGCCGCCGCGCCGACCATCAGGCCGCCGCGCGCGAACTGGTGCAGGCGCTGCTGCCACGGACGGGGCACGCGATCCGCGTCGGCATCACCGGCTCGCCCGGCGTCGGCAAGTCCACCACGATCGATGCTCTCGGCATGTTCCTGATCGGACAGGGCCACAAGGTCGCGGTGCTCGCGGTCGACCCCTCGTCGGCGCGCACGGGCGGTTCGATCCTCGGCGACAAGACGCGGATGGCGCGATTGTCCCATCACGAGCACGCCTTCATCCGCCCCTCGCCCTCGTCGGGCACGCTCGGCGGCGTCGCCGCCAAGACGCGCGAGGCGATGCTGCTGTGCGAGGCCGCAGGCTTCGACGTGATCCTGGTCGAGACGGTCGGCATCGGCCAGTCCGAAACCGCGGTCTGCGACATGACCGATTTCTTCCTCGCGCTGATGCTGCCCGGCGGCGGCGACGAGCTGCAGGGCATCAAGAAGGGCCTGGTCGAGCTCGCCGACATGATCGCGATCAACAAGGCCGATGGCGACAACGTCAAGCGCGCCAACATCACCGCCGCCGACTATCGCGGCGCGCTGCATCTGCTCAGCCCCCGCTCCGAGCACTGGCATCCGCCGGTCGTGACCTATTCGGCGATATCAGGCACGGGCATCGCCGAGCTGTGGCAGAAGGTCCTGGATCATCGCAAGGCGATGATCGCCTCTGGGGAGTTCGCCGCGCGGCGGCGCGACCAGCAGGTGAAATGGATGTGGACCATGCTGGAGCAGCGCCTGATGGCGCGGCTGCGCACCGATCCATCCATCCGCGCGAAGGTGAAGAAGCTGGAGAGCGACGTCGCCGAGGGCCGCGTCGCGCCGGCGCTCGCCGCCGAGCAGCTCGCGGAGATGCTGACATGAGCGAGCGGCCGCGCGTCCTGATCACCGGATTCGGCCCGTTTCCCGGCGCGCCGTCCAATCCGACCATGCCGCTGGTGAAGCGGTTGTCAGAGCTGCGGCGGCCAGCGCTGGATGACGTCGCCATCAGCAGCCACATTTTTCACGTGACCTATGCGACCGTGGATCGCGAGCTGCCCGCGCTGATCGCCGAGCGGCGCCCGCATGCGCTCATGATGTTCGGCCTCGCCGGGCGAACGTCCTATCTGCGGATCGAGACGCGCGCCCGCAACACGATCACCACGACCTTCCCGGATGCCGACCGCCACGTCGCGCGCAAGGGCGTGATCGTCCCCGGTGCACATCCGATGCCGTTCGGCCCGCACATGGCGCGGCTGCTGCGCGCGGCGCGCGCCACCGGCATCGATGCCCGGGCCTCGCGCGATGCCGGCAGCTATCTCTGCAACTATCTGAGCTGGCGCGCGATCGAGGCGACCAAGGCCGCCGAAGGGCCGCGGCTCGCCGCCTTCATCCACATTCCTCCCTTGCCGCGTGCCGGCACGGCGTTGCCGCACGGCAGTTCGCGCATCACGCTGGAGGGGCTCGTCGATGCCGGCGAAGCGATGCTGACGGAGCTGGTCAAGCTCGTGCGACAGGCGTCCTGTCGCACGAGCTGACGCCGATGGTGGTATGACCGCTGACGGTCAGCGCGGGATATCAGATGCTCCAGCGGCGCCGACCGCCAAATCCCCCACCGATCAAGCGCAGCAGGAGCAACAGGACCACGGCGCCGATGAAGGCGTTGATGATCGCGGCGACCAGTCCGACACCCAGATGAATGCCGAGCTGCGGCAACAGCCAGTTGCCGATGAAGGCACCGAGGAGGCCGACGATCAGGTCGCCGATCAGGCCGAAGCCGCCGCCTTCCATGACGCGGCCCGCGAGCCAGCCCGCGACAATGCCCACGAACAGAATAACCAGTAGACTCTCATTTGACAGATGCATGACCCTCTCCTCGCCGATCCATTGCGGGAACAATGTCCCCGAGTCCCATTGGTTCCCTCAGGCGACGCTCACCGGTTCGCCGGGCAACCCACCGCCGGCGGCGATCTGACGTGAAGATTTAACCCTACCGCCAACAATCCCGGGCGCAGGCGCTCATCCTCAGCATCAGCATTGAGGCTTTCGGCTTAAGTCGTGGCCGCACATCATCTTTTATCTTTTGCGCGAGACACTGACCATGGATGTCAATCGCCGCCGCATTCTGGCTGGATCGGCTGCCGGCGCCGCCGGGGCATTGGCCCTGCCGGCGGATGCCGCGCAGGCCGCCCCCCTGATCTCCGCACTCGGCCGCGACGCCACGCAATATGGCGTCAAGCCCAACAGTCCCGACGACCAGACCCGCGCGCTGCAGCGTGCGATCGACGAGGCCGCGCGCGCCCAGGTGCCGCTGGCGCTGCCGCCGGGCACCTACAGGACCTCGATGCTGCGGCTTGCCAGGGGCAGCCAGATGGTCGGCGTCCGGGGTGCCACCAAGCTCGTGTTCACCGGTGGCGGCCCGTCGATGCTGTCAGCAGAAGGCGCTGACGGCCTCGGCATCAGCGGCGTCGCGCTCGACGGCGGCGGCATTGCCCTGCCCCAGCGGCGCGGCCTGCTTCACGTTGCAGCCGGCAACGATGTCAGGATCGATGATTGCGAGATCACCCGCTCCGGCGGCAGCGGCATCTGGCTCGAGCAGGTTTCCGGCGACGTCAGCGGCAACGTCCTCACCGACATCGCGGTCACCGCGATCGTGTCGTTCGATGCCCTCGGGCTGATCGTGTCGCGCAATACCATCAAGGGGACGCGCGACAACGGCATCGAGATCCTGCGCACCGCGATCGGCGACGACGGCACGATGGTGCTCGACAACAGCATCACGGACATCAAGGCCGGCCCCGGCGGCTCGGGCCAGTACGGCAACGCCATCAACGCCTTTCGCGCCGGCAACGTGATCGTGCGCGGCAACCGCATCAGGAATTGCGACTACTCGGCGGTGCGCGGCAACTCGGCCTCCAACATCCAGATCGTCGGCAACAGCGTCAGCGACGTGCGCGAGGTCGCGCTCTACTCGGAGTTCGCATTCGAGGGCGCCGTCATCTCAGGCAATACGGTGGACGGCGCCGCGTTCGGCGTGTCCGTGTGCAACTTCAACGAAGGCGGCCGCATCGCGGTGGTCCAGGGCAACATCATCCGCAATCTGATCCCGAAGCGGCCGGTCGGCACAGCACCCGACGACGATGCCGGCATCGGCATCTATGTCGAGGCGGACTCCGCGGTGACCGGCAACGTGGTCGAGAATGCCCCGTCCTACGGCATCGTCGCCGGCTGGGGCCGATATCTCAGGGACGTGGCGATCTCCGGCAACGTCATTCGCAATGCGCTCGCGGGCGTCGGCGTGTCCGTCGTTCCGGGCGCGGGCACGGCGCTCGTCAGCAACAACATGATCTCCGGCACCCCGCGCGGCGCGGTGATCGGACTCGATCACATCAAGCCGGTGACATCGGACCTGACGCAGGACGGGACGCAGCGATTTGCCCATCTGACTGTCAACGGCAACGCCGTCAGCTGGTAACAGACTAATAAGCGACCGCCAGCGCTGGATAGCGGCGCTCGATGGCATCGAGATCGACCACCGGCTCGTCATACTCGGCGTCGGATTGAATGCCGATGCTCAAGGCCTGCTCCAGGGCGAACATGTCGATGCGGGGCGGCGCGACGGCCGGCTCCGGCGCGATGGCATCTTCGGCCACATAGTCGGGTTCGATGACGTCGTCCGGTTCCAGATCATCCGCGGCCAGCTCGATCTCGGGCTCGACGATGATCTCGGACTCCGCAAGGATGGTTTCGAGCGAGGGCGGCAGCGCAATGGGGCGCCGCTCGATGGGATGATTTTCATGCAGACGGAGTTTGATCGGCTCAGGCTCGGCGGGACGCGCGGGCACCGGTGGCGCAGCCACAACGGCAGCCGGCCTCTGGCTGGGCACGATGCTCACCTGCTCGGGCTCGGCGCGGGATAGCGCCTGCCAGGTCTGCACCGCGGCTTTGGCCTGGCGGATATCGTCGAGGAGAGACTGCTCGGTGTAGTAGCGGCGCCAGCGGCCGCTCTGGAACAGCTCGGTCAGATGGTCGAGCCGCCGTTCGGCAAGCGCGCACCAGCGTGCAGCCAGTTCGCGGCTGCAAGCCACGTCCGGTCGATGTGTCATGGGGGAGCCCGTGAGATAAGGGGACGGACGCACTCGGCACGAATCAACGCAACGTGACGGGAATATTTTGTGGAAAAGGTTAACAAAGTCTAGCTAATGCCATGTTGTTTGGCGGCCAAACCGTAGTCGTGCGGAAATTTTGTCCGTGTTCTTTCGGGCTTTGGCCAGGCGCGGAGCGCGAGCGCGGCCAACGGCATCCCGAGACAACCCAAGGATGTTCGCCTCGGGGCGCGCGAAACACTGCCGGATATCGACGTTGCCGGGCTTCGACCTCGCCCAAAATGAAAGACCCGTCCGGGGGGACAACCGGACGGGTCGAGCCATATGGGCGCTTGGGGTGGATGGGCGCTCGCGCCGTATATAGCCTTGGGGAGGGGATCACCGCTCCCACATGCTTTCTGTCGTGACCGCCCCGCTGCACGTTCAAAGCGAGCGGGAGAATTTCGGAACGTTCACGAAAACGTTGGCGTCATTGCTGCGCCGGCCGAAGCGCGTCGCCGGCCGGAGAGGCCTCGGTCACCGCGGCCGGCGCCGGGCGCAACTCGCGGGCCGCCGCGGGCTCCGTTTGCAGCCCCGCAGAAGGCACAGCAGCAGCAGGCGCCCCCTGCGGCGAGACCACGGCCTGGACCGCCGCCAACGCATCCGCCTGCCCTGCCCCGAACAGATCGTCGCGTCCGGGCGTCCCGAGATCGCGCGCGGTCCCGGTCAGCACGGTCCGCACCATCTCCGGCTTCAGCGTCGGATTGCGCTCCAGCACCAGCGCCGCAAGCCCGCTGACATAGGCCGCGGAAAACGAGGTGCCCGAGATGATCTGATATTTTCCGTCCGGCGCCGGCAGAAAAATCTCGGCGCCGGGCGCGGCCAGCGCAATGTAATTGCCGCGGTTCGACGCCGGCAGCAACTGGTCCCGGTCATCGGTCGCACTGACGGCGATGACGTTGGGATTGCCCGCAGGATACAGCGGCGGCGACTTGGCCCCGGCATTGCCGGCCGCAGCGACCATCACGACGCCCTTGGAAGCGACGGCCGCGATCGCGCGCTCGATCACCGCATCCTTCGGGCCGGCGAAGCTCATGTTGACGATCTGCGCGCCGTGCAGAACCGCGTAGTCCAGCGCCTTCAGGATCACATAGGAGCTGCTCTCCGGCCCGCCGCCTTTCTTGGCCATGCCGAAGGCGCGGATGGCGATGATGCGTGCATAGGGCGCGCTGCCCATCAACCGCTTGTGCGACACGATCACGCCGGCGATGCCCGTGCCGTGCACATGCGGCCCCTCGTCACCGCCGAGTGCGTCGAACGCGTCGAACGACGCGTCGGCGAATTCCGGGTGCTTGAGATCGACCGCGGAATCGATCACTGCGATGGTGACGTTGGAGCCCTGGGCCAGCTTGTGCGCTTCGGGCAGCCGCAGCTTCGCCAGCGCGTATTGCGCGGGATCGCCCTCGGCGGGCGGTGCGTTCTGCTGCTGCAGCGTGTAGCGGTAGTTCGGCTGCACCGAACGCACCCTGGCATCTGCCGCGAGCGCACGGCTGACCGCCTGCACCGAGCGGCGATCGGTGATCCGGAACAGACCGATGGTGGCGCCGATCAGCGGAAAGCGCTGCGAGCTGATGCGCTGCAGGCCATGGCGGCGCGCCAGCGCGTCGGCCTGATCGGCCGAGAGCCCGTCATCGATTTCGGCGACGATCTCGTTGGCGATGGTCCGCGGGTCGACCGCGGCCGCAGCTTTCGGCTCGCCCCGCTGCGTCACCTTGGCGGACCTGCCTTTGTCCAGTCTTCCTTGGGACCGCCGGCCCTGCCCGTCCGCCGTCACCGGCCGGCGGTCGAGACATTCACCCGAGGCGCTGCGATCCGCCGGGTCGCAGGAGGTCTGCAGGTTCGGTGCAAATCGCGCATTGGGCAAGGTCGGGCGCACGGTCATCGCCGTCGGCGGCGGCGCACGCATCGCGGTGCCCGGGTTGATGCTCGGCACCCGGCTCGGGATGTTGATGTTGGGCGAACGCATCATCGCCTGGGCATGGGCACTGAGGTCGCCACCTGCGAAAGCAGGCATTGCGACGACAATCAGCATCGCGACCGATCTGGCGAACTGGAGCGGCGAAGTAGTCGACATGGAGCCTCCGAATGACGTTCGGACGGCGCGGGCCTATTGCGCGGCCACCGCGAGGCTGACGATCTTCTCGCGCGCCAGACGGCCGATCAGGCTGTCGGCCTCGGCCTTCGACAACGGCCGGTCGCCGAGTTGCAGCTTGAACAGGCCGCCCTTGGCGCCCTCGACGATCGAGGCCTGGTAGCTGTCGAGCAGCGCCGAGATGTCGGCCATGCGCGCATCCGGCGCGAACCGCACCAGCGCATAGGCGGGCGCGGTCGATCCGGCGACCTGCGGTCCAAGGCCGCGGATCAGCGGTGCGGCCGGGGCCGGTGCTTCGGCCATCCGCGAACGCGTCATGCTCTCGGGCGCCCGCTCCGCCGGGGCCGGCGCAGCGGCGCTCGGCGGCGGCGGCGCGGCCATCGGCCTGCTCGCGGGCTCGGGCGCCGCGGTCTTGTCCTGGACCGAGGCGGTCTGATAGGTCGCAGTCTGCGAGCGCATCAGCACGGCGCCGATCACGCCGGCCTGCGCCAGCACCAGCAGCGCGCCGAGGCTGACGGTCCACGCCAGGGTCCGCGGCGACAGGCTGTCGAAGAAATCCATCAGCCGCGCGCTGAAGCCGCGCGGCGCGGCAGACTTCTGCACCGGATCCGCCTCGATCGCCGCGAACAGCTTCTGCATCGCACGCATCGACGGCGCGCCGAGGCTTTCGTTCAGCGCGATGGTCTCGGCATACTCCTTCTGGATCTCCGCATACTGCCTGGCGAGATCGGCATCGTTGGCAAGAGCCTCCTCGACCCGGCGCATGTCGCGCGCGCTCAGCGTGCCGGCGGCGTACCACGGCAGCAGGAGTTCGATCTCTCCGGGCTCTTGCTCCAGCATCTTGCTCAAAGCCATCATGGCCAGCCTCTCTCAATGCCGGCCGCTTTCAGGAGTTCGGCCAATTTCTTGCGCGCATAGAACAGGCGCGTCTTGACGGTGTTTTCCGGAATTCCGACGATCTCGGCCACCTCCTCCACGGACTTCTCGTGGTAGTAGACGAGATCGACGATCTCCCGGTGATCAGGCGAAAGCGCCGTCAGGCACTTGCGCAATGCTTCGCCGGTATTCTTCTTCTGGACCGCGACCTCCGGATCGTCGGAGGTATCCTCGATCGCGTTCGCGGCCTCGTCTTCCAGCTCAACGTCCTTCCGGCGCCGAAGGGCCGACAGGGCCTTGAACCGCGTGATCGCCAGGAGCCAGGTGGAGACGGCAGAACGGCCTTCGAACTTGCCGGCCTGACGCCACACGTCGAGAAAGACCTCGCTGATGAGGTCTTCCGCGACCTGCTCGTCCCGCACGAGCCGGAGCCCGAAACGGTACACCCTGACATGGTGCCGTCCGTACAGCACCTGCATGGCGAGCCGGTCGCCTTGAGCGATCCGGGCAATCAGGGTTTCATCTGACGCCGCTGCTGTCACGCTCAATGGCCGTCTCGCAAGATTGGTCTGGAGGATTGACGTCGCGGTTCGAACACAACCGCAAAAATCTTCAAAATACCGGAAAGATACGTCCCGAAATGTGAGTTGGCGCACAGACTTGCAGATTTCGCTGCAGCGCCCAGGTCGATCGTGACCAGCGGGTTCCCGCCTACCATGTTCCGCCCGTTCCCGCCAACTGCACGCCCTGAAAGCCGTAGATTCCCCGTCGCAGCACGACGCCGGCGGCCTCTTCGTCCATGCCCATAGATACCAAAGTTAAATGCTTTCCCACGTAGATTTTAAGCCAACGACGAAGAATCGCGAGCACATGGGCACGACGGCACCGCCTATTCCCAGTCCGAATGTCGCTGAGGCCGGGGACGCGCAACCGTCTCCGGCCAGCGACCTGCGCGCGCGTCGTGCCGGGCGGCGCCGGCAGATGCTGGCGCTGGTCGCCGGATGCTACCTGATCGACGCCGTCATCCTGCTGATCTACGCCGAGGCGGGAACCGTCCCGGTCACGATCGCGCCAGCCTACGCAGCGACCGGCATTCTGACCGTCGCGCTGTGGACCGCCCTGTCGGAGAGCGGCTTCAACGACCGTTTCCGCGACCACTACCTCGTGGTGCCGCAATCGCTCGCCAGCATGATGATCACGGTCGCGTTCTGCTACATCGCGCCCGAAGTCAGCATCCTCTTCCTGTGCACGCTGTACATCGTCGTCGCCTTTGCCTCGCTGCGGGCGACGCCGCGCCAGAGCGCGATCTGCTGGACGTTCCTCGCGATCGGGCTGGCGGGATTGTTCCTGCTCACCGACAAGCCGCTCGGCATGCCGCACGACAGCGGCCTCGAGCGGCTCGCGACGCTCCTGGTCTTCCTCCTCACCATCGCCGGCTGCATGTTCCTCGGCATCTTCTCCAGCGCGCTGCGCGAGACGCTGTACCAGCGCGGACAGAAGCTCAAGGAAGCCTATCGCCGCATCGAGGAGCTGGCCGAGATCGACGAGCTCACCGGCGCGCTGAACCGGCGCTCGATCATGGATGTGCTGGACGAGGAGATGGCGCAGGCGCGGCAGGGCGGCCAGCCCTGCTCGGTCGTGCTGATCGATCTCGACTGGTTCAAGCGCATCAACGACACGCATGGTCATCCGACCGGCGACGACGTGCTGCGCACCTTCGCCATCACCATCTTCGCCAACATTCGCGGCAGCGACCGCTTCGGCCGCTACGGCGGCGAGGAATTCCTGCTGGTGCTGCCGGGCGCACCGGCCGACGCCGCGGCGCGGCTCGCCGAACGATTGCGCCAGATCATCGCCGGCCTCGACTGGAGTGCGTTTTCGACCGGCCTGCAGGTCACGTTCTCGGCCGGCGTAGCCACCCCGCGCGGCGACGAGACCGCCGATTCGCTGCTCGCCCGGGCCGATCGTGCGCTCTACGACTCGAAGGCGCAGGGCCGCAATCGCGTCACCAGCGCCTGCGCCGTCCCGGCATGACCCCGAAACCCGCCCCGAACGAAAGCCTGCTCGATGAGCTCGAGGACACGCTCGCGCACGGCACCGTCGCCCGGCGGGTCGAGACCCTGCGCAAGGTGACGGACCTGTTCGTCGACGGCGCGACGGACTTCGCCGATGATCAGGTCGCGCTGTTCGACGACGTATTCGAATGCCTGATCGAGCACATCGAGATCTCGGCCCGCGCGCTGCTCGCGCGGCGGCTGGCGCCGCTGGCGTCGGCGCCGCCGCGGACGCTCTACCGGCTGGCCGATGACGACGCCATCGATGTCGCAGGCCCCGTGCTGTCGAAGTCCGAACGGCTCGACGAGGCCGCGCTGATCCGCACAGCCGAGACCAAGAGCCAGGCGCATCTGCTCGCGATCTCGCTCCGGCGCGTGCTCAGCCGCGCCGTCACCGACATCCTGCTCAGGCGCGGCAACGACGAGGTCGTTCACAGCACCGTCAGCAATCCCGGCGCCGACGTCTCGGAGGCCAGCCTCGACACGCTGGCCGATCGCGCCGCGCTGGACGAAAACCTCGCCGCGTGCCTCGCCATGCGGCCCAATCTGCCGCGCCATCTCTATCTGAAGCTGGTCGCCAAGGCATCGGCCACGGTCCGCGCGCGGCTCGAGGCGGCAAACCCGAAGCTCGCGCAGGAGGTCTCCTCGGCGGTGCGGACGGCAGGCAGGCGGGCGCGATCGAGCGCGGTGGCGCTGACCAGCCAGACCGAGATCGCGCACGCGCTGGTGCGCTCGCTGCATGCCGAGGGCCGGCTCGACGACCGTCTCGTCGTGCAGTTTACCGAGCAGCGCAGGTTCGACGAGGCCAATGCCGCCGTGGCGGCCATGGCCAACGTGCCGGTCGCGGTCGCCGAGAGCATCATGATCGAAAGCCGCGCCGAGGGCGTGATGATCCTCGCCAAGGTCGCAGGCCTGTCATGGCCAACGGTGAAGTCGATCATCCTGATGCGCGATGGGCTCGCCACCACCGCGACGACCGATCTCGACGCCTGCAAGGCCACCTATGAGCGGCTCCGGCGGTCCACCGCGCAGCAGGTGCTGCGCTTCCATCGCGTCCAGGACGCCGCGACGCCGGTGCAGGCGTAGCCGCCCCCCCGGTCAATAGCGCAGCACCCTCGCGCCGATGAGCGCGCCGAGCCCGGCCACGATCAGCGCGGCCACCGTGTACCAGGTGGCCACGAACAGCGGCGAATCGTCGGTGCAATGCGCGGCATAGAGCGTTGCCGCCATGCCCGCCGAGACCAGCCCGGCGATCGCGCCCGTCATCGCCGGACGCGACGGCGCGCCATGGCGCAGGCCGAACAGCGCGGCGGCCAGCAGCGGCAGCGACAGCACGGGAATGGCGCTCATGCAAACCATCGAATTGTGGCCGACCAGCCGCGCCATCATCGGCGTGCGCTGCGGCAGCATCATTTCCGCCACCATGCCGCCGACGAGGACGAGGATCGGCGCGATCAGGAGCCAGCTCCAGCCCTGCAGCGAAGCTTCAGGGCGCGACAGATGCAGGCTGATGATCAGCGCCGGGATCGCCAGCGCCGTGGTGACGACGAACTTCAGGTCGAAGAACGGATTGCGCACCGCGAGCCAGATGTCCGGCCGGACGCCGAGGCCGATGAGCAGCATTGCGGTCGAGACCGGCGTTGCCGCCATCAGGGCCAGCGCCAGCACGATGCCGACCGGCTGCGCGCGCTGCGCATTGTCGGCCGCGAGGGTGCGGATGAGCTGATCGGTGTCCATGGTCAGGTATCCCGTAGCTTGGCCGTGAGGCTTGCGAGCGCCCGGTGCAGCGCCACCCGCACCGCGCCCTCGCTCATGGAGAACTTCTCCGCGGTCTGCTTGATCGAGGCAGCCTCGACTGCGATCGACTGCAGCACGTCGCGCTGACGCTGCGGCAGGGTCTTCAGCTGCGCCTCGACCTCGCCGGCCGAGACGGTGGGCGCCGGCGGCTCGTCGGCCAGCGTCTCCGAGAAATCGTCGATGTCGACGAACACCCGCCGGCCGCGCCGGCGCAGCATGTCGATCAGCTTGTTGCGCGCGATCGCGAACAGCCAGGGCGCGAACGGCGCGTCGACGTCCCAGGTGTGCCGCTTGAGATGAACCGCCAACAGAATTTCCTGCACGATGTCCTCGGCCTGGTCGGGGGGCTGACCGGCGCGCGCCAGCCCGCGCCGTGATGCTGCGCGCAACACCGGCGTGATCGCCCTCAGCAGGCGATGATAGGCCTCGTCGTCACCGGCGACGGCCTGGCGCATCCAGCCCGTCCACTCGTCGTCACGCTCGCGCAACTCCGCTCCACCCCCAGCAATTCGCCCGAATCGTCAGCTTGTTACTCTCGCGACATCCTGATCACTAATTCGTGATGCGGACATTGGCCTCGGAACCATCCGAGTTACGCCACACCGAGAGCACGCCACCGGGCAAGTCTTGGAACCGCTCCATAGCACCGAATCGAAAGGTGCATGATCAGGTTTAATGGGCCGCGCCGCAAAGTGCGGCGCCGCCCAGCTTTTGCCGTGAGCGGCAGGAAGATACCCATTTTCTGCCCCGTTCTCGACATCTGTCGGGGTCTCACTCCGGCCTGGGCTGGCGGGATGGGGAGAGAGCCGACGATGACGATCCAAGCCAGTGGACGTTCAGCATTGATCATTGCCGCCGCGTTCGTTCTGGGCCTCGTTGGCACTGGATTCGCCCGCGCGGCCGAACAGCAGAGCTACAGTCCGTTCTTGCCGGTAGGCTCCGAGAGCGCTCCGGCGGCGAAGCAGGACGGATTCCCGGCGCCGATGCCGGTCGAAGCCCAGGCTCAGGCCGCACCCGCGGCGGAATCGGCCGACGCCGCGCCGAGCGATGCGCCAGCGGCCTCGGACGTCACCGTGAACATGGTCACGGTCAGCAATGACGACAGCTCCGGCTGGGACAAGGCCTCGATCATCGGCAAGATCTTCATCGCCTGCGGCACCCTGCTCACCCTGGGCTCGGCGGCACGGATGTTCATGATCTGAGGCGCCGCGCGGCGCCGCACCTACTTGATGCGCATCGATCCAGCGGGCACATTGCCCGCTGTTTTGATTTCTCGGGGTGGGATCATGAGCGTTTACGAGCACATCATCGTCGAAGGCAAAGGCGCGGTCGGAATCATCACCCTGAACCGGCCGAAGATGCTCAACGCGCTATCGTTCGGCGTCTTCCGCGAGATCGCCGCCGCCGTGGATGATCTCGAGGCCGACGACGCCATCGGCTGCATCGTGATCACCGGCAGCGAGAAGGCGTTCGCCGCGGGCGCCGACATCAAGGAGATGCAGCCCAAGAGCTTCATCGACATGTTCTCGAGCGACTTCACCGCGATCGGCGGCGACCGCGTCGCGCGCTGCCGCAAGCCGACGATTGCGGCGGTCGCCGGCTACGCGCTCGGCGGCGGCTGCGAGCTCGCGATGATGTGCGACTTCATCATCGCTGCCGACACCGCGAAATTCGGCCAGCCCGAGATCACGCTCGGCACCATTCCGGGCATCGGCGGCACCCAGCGCCTGACGCGCGCGATCGGCAAGGCCAAGGCGATGGACCTCTGCCTCACCGGCCGCATGATGGATGCGGCCGAGGCCGAACGCTCCGGCCTCGTCAGCCGCATCGTGCCGGCCGACAGGCTGATCGATGAGGTGATGGCTGCGGCCGAGAAGATCGCATCGATGTCGCGCCCGGCAGCGGCGATGGCCAAGGAGGCCGTCAACCGCGCCTTCGAGACCCCGCTGTCCGAAGGCATGAATGTCGAGCGCAACCTGTTCCACGCCACCTTCGCGCTCGAAGACCGCGCCGAGGGCATGGCTGCGTTCATCGAGAAGCGCAAGCCGGTGAACAAGAACCGCTGAGATTGCTGCGGGTCACTCGCAGCTGAACGAATCGATCTGCCTCTCATGTCGACGGGTGCACCTCACCCGCTTACCAAGCGCGTATCCGCGCGCCGGGCCGCAGCACCGCGGCAAACGGTCTGTGGCGAGCACGCCACAACAAACCATGGAAAAGCCCGCCGGATTCCACATCGGCGGTTTGTGTGTGGCCGCCATCCGCCCTAAACAGGTAAACAACTGGTTAAGACAGTGAGACGCGGCGGAGTCGGATGGTGGGTCGAGCCAAAGAATTTGGCGTCGGCAAGATGCGTGTGCGAAGGATCGGCCTCGGCCTGACCCTCGCGGGCAGCCTTGTCGTCGTGTGCTCGCCCGCGCGCGCCGAGGATCTCGCCGCCGCGCTCGCGAAAGCCTATCAGACCAATCCGGCGCTGAATGCGGAGCGCGCGCGCCAGCGCGCCACCGACGAGAACGTGCCGCAGGCGCTCGCCGGCTATCGTCCGCAACTGATCGCGAGCCTCGGCGCCGGCCTGCAGGCGGTGCGCAATCTGCTGCCCAACAACACGATCCAGACCGCGACATTGAAGCCCTGGACCATCGGCGTCACCGTTACGCAGACGCTGTTCAACGGCTTCCGGACCGCCAACAGCGTCCGCATGGCCGAGCTGCAGGTGCAGTCGGGCCGCGAGGCGCTGCGCAATGTCGGCCAGGGCGTGCTGCTCGACGCCGTCACCGCCTACACCAACGTGCTCGCCAACCAGTCGCTGGTCGAGGCACAGCGCTCCAACGTCGCCTTCCTGCGCGAGACGCTCTCGGTCACGCAGCGCCGTCTCAATGCCGGCGACGTCACGCCGACCGACGCCTCGCAGGCCGAGGCGCGGCTGTCGCGCGGGCTGTCCGATCTCAACGCCGCCGAGGTCAACCTCGCCATCAGCCAGGCGACCTATGCCCAGGTCATCGGCATGGCGCCGGGCCAGCTGCGCGCGGCCGACCCGATCGATCGCCTGCTGCCGCGCAGCCGCGAGGACGCGATCGCGCTCGGCAACAAGGAAAATCCGGCCGTGGCCGCGGCGAGCTTCGACGTCGACGTGGCCTCGACCTCGATCAAGGTCGCCGAGGGCGCGCTGCTGCCGAGCGTGACCCTGCAGGGCGGTGTCAGCCGCAGCCGCGATTCGGATCAGACGCTGGGCACCTTCGGCACCGACCAGGCCTCGATCGTCGGCAGCATCACCGCGCCGATCTATGACGGCGGCACGGCGGCGTCGCAGACCCGCCAGAGCAAGGAGCTCGCGGCGCAGAGCCGCCTCGTGCTCGACCAGGTCCGCAACCAGGCGCGAACTGCGGTGGTCAGCGCCTGGGTTGCCAACGAGGGTGCCAAGGTCGCCGTCAGCGCCTCCGAGGCCGAGGTGAAGGCCGCCACCATCGCGCTGCAAGGCGTGTCGCGCGAGGCCCAGGGCGGCCAGCGCACCACCGTCGACGTGCTCAACTCGCAGGCCGATCTGATCCAGGCCAAGGCACGGCTGATCGGCGCGCAGCGCGACCGCGTCATCGCCTCCTATACGCTGCTCAGCGCGATCGGCCGGCTCGACGTCAAGAACCTCAATCTGAATACGCCGGACTATCTGCCCGAGGTGCACTACCACCAGGTGCGCGACGCCTGGCACGGCCTGCGCACGCCCTCCGGACAGTAGTGCGAGCGGTCATCGCTCAAGGCCGACGACCTTGCTTTGCCGATATTGCCGGATAGTCTGACGCACGACCGACTCCGGGGCTGTCATGACGGCATTGCGTTACCTGTTGCTTGTTCTCGTTCTCATCAGTTCAGGCAGCACCGCCGCGCTGGCGGACAAGCGCGTCGCGCTGATCATCGGCAACTCCGCCTACAAGACTGTCGCCAGGCTATCGAACCCGGCCAACGATGCGAAGCTCGTCGGCGACATGTTCCGCAACGCCGGCTTCGAGCGCGTCGACGTCAGGCTCGATCTCGGCGTGCAGGAGATGCGCCGGGCCTTGCGCGAGTTCGGGGCGCGGGCGCGCGAGGCCGAGGTCGCGGTGATCTACTACGCCGGCCACGGCATCGAGCTCGACGGCACCAACTATCTGATCCCGACCGATGCCGCGCTGGAGGCGGACAGCGACGTTCTCGACGAGGCGATCGCGCTGGAGCGCGTGCTGTTCGCGATCGAGCCGGCCAAGCAGTTGCGCCTCGTCGTGCTCGACGCCTGTCGCGACAATCCGTTCGCCAAGACGATGAAGCGCAGCGTCGCCTCGCGCAGCATCGGACGCGGCCTCGCCAAGGTCGAGCCGTCGAGCCCGAACACGATGATCGCATTCTCGGCCAAGGCCGGGTCGACCGCCGCCGACGGCGACGCCAGCAACAGCCCGTTCGCAACGGCGCTGGTGGCGCATCTGCCAAAGCCCGGCCTCGATCTGCGCCGCGCGTTCGGCTTCGTCCGCGACGACGTGCTGAAGGCGACCGGCTATCGCCAGGAGCCCTATGTCTACGGATCGCTCGGCGGCAACGACGTGGCGCTGGTGCCGGTCGTGCAAGCTCCGAGCGCGGCGGCCGATTCCGACGCGGCGATGCGGCGCGACTACGAGCTCGCCGAGCGCATCGGCAGCGAGGCGGCGTTCGATGCCTTCATCGAGAAGTATCCAAGCGGATTCTACGCCGCGCTCGCCAGGGCGCAGCGCGCCAAGCTCGCGCCCGCGGCAGCCAACGTCGCCGCGCCCGCCACGACCGACGTCACGCGCAGCCCGCCCGAAGCGTCAGGGCAACGTGCGGACAAGCCGCCCGCGGCGTCCGAGCCAGCCAAGCCCGCGATGGTCGCGGCGTTGCCGCCGCCCGCGGACAAGGTCGCGCCGCCGGACCCGGCACGCGAGCTTGCCAGCGAACTGCGGCGCGTCGGCTGCAGCACCTCCGACAGCGACGGCACCTGGGATCTCAACGCGCGCCGGGCGCTGGAGCGCTTCAACAAGCAGGCTGGCACCCGGTTCGATACCAAGCTCGCCAGCCTCGACGCGCTCGACGCCGTCAAGGCGAAGACGGCCCGTGTCTGCCCGGTGCTCTGCCCCAAAGGCCAGCGCGCCGACGGCGATGCTTGCGTCGCTATCGCCTGCCCCGCCGGTCAGGCGCGCGACGGGGATGGCGATTGCGTGAGGCGCAAGGACGAGCCGGTCGCGAAGAAGCCGGACGAGGCGCTCAGGCGCGACGAGCCGGCGCGCAAGAAGGAGCCGGCGGTGGCGGCGCGCTCCGAGCCGGAGCCGAAGCGCGTCAGCGGCGGCGGCCGCTGCACCAGCATCAGCCAGCGCTGCGCGATCGAGATCGGCGGCCGCTGCAATCCCGCCACCGGCCATTGGGAATACGGCCGCAACGGCGCCGGCGGCAACACGATGTCGTTCAACAATTGCATCGGCCGGATGATGGCCGGGCGGCGGTGAGCCGCGTCAGGCAATCACCAAACCGGCAGTTGCCGGATCGAGCCGCCGCACGTCGCGCAGCCGCGGATTGCCCTGCGTCTCGCCCGAGCTTACGCTGCCCGGATGAACGGTGGTCGACATGTCTCAACGGGATCGAGAGTTTTGCAATCAGGCGCTCGCCTATCTGAAGCGCGCGCTTCCGAAGGACGAATCGGATCCGGCGAAGATCGAGCTTTCTCTTGAGGACTCGCCGGTTCTGACCGATCTGAACAATGGGCTGATGGCTGCCTACCTCGTCGACGCGGCTGATCGCTACCAATACGTTCAGAACGGGCATCTGGCCCGCGCTGATCTTACACAAGCCGAGCTGCACCGCCTGGGCGTTGCGAACCTGTTGGCCCTGTTCGAACGGCGATCGCTCCGGATCGAAGCTTTCGGAAACTGCTTCGCGGTCCTGTGCGGCGGCGATTTCGAGGCATCCGCCTTGCTGATTGATACGTTCTGGGACGAAGGGCTGGCTGCTCTCGCCCCAAACGGCTTCATCGCAGCCGTCCCATGTCGCGACATCCTCGCGTTCTGCGACGCTGCGAATCCGTACGGTCTGGAGGAACTGCGTCAGCTCATCGAGCGAGCGCGCAATGCCGACCACCCCATCTCATCAGCGCTCTATCGGCGGAGTGCGGCAGCATGGGAGCTATATCTCGATTGACCGCTCGGCCGGACGCGGCAGGCACAAGGAAGGGACACATGCTGTTCATGGTGATCGAACGTTTCAAGGACCGCGATCCGATTCCGGTCTACCGCCGCGTGCGCGATCCCGGCATCACGTTTCCCGAAGGGCTCAAATATCTCGGCAGCTGGATCGAGCCGAACTTCGACCGCTGCTTCCAGCTGATGGAATGCGACGACGCCCGCCTGCTGCAGCAATGGGTTCTCGCCAACGCCCGCGACACCGGCATGACCTTCGAGATCGTGCCGGTGGTGACCAGCGCGGAGACGCGCGAGGTGGTGGCGCCCTTTTTGGATGAGAATCCACTCGCGGGCGGACGATGCTCGACATCCTGACGCAGGTGCTCGCCGCATGCATCGTCTCCTACGCGATCGCTGTTCTAATGCCGTCGTGGCGGGCGTTGCTCGTGGCGACGCTGATCGTCGTGCTGCTGACTGCGTTCGACGGGATACGGCATTGGTGGTCGCCAGCGTCGGATCGTTGTCACAGCACCTGTACACTCAACGATCTGCTCGCCATTCCGCTGCTGCCGATTGCGAGAGCAGGCTTCTTGACCGGAGCAGCGATCCGCGCACTGACCTTCCTTCCGCATGCCCAAAGACTGTCGTCGCGGGCGATCATCATGATCTTGGTTGCCGGAGGGCCCATCGCCATCGCAATCGTCTTGTTCGCGCCGGATGTTGTTTTCTGGCACCCGCCCCGGCTGGGCTAGGCTCAGTCGATCGACACGGCCCTGCCCGAATTCGCTACCCCTCGAACGAAAACAGCTCGATCGGGTCGCTGAAGCCGCGTACCGGAAATTCGCCGACGCGCTCCAGCGCGAACGGGCCCTCGACGAGCTCGGCAAACGCACGCGACATCAGCACGGGACGGCCGACCTGCTTGGTCAGCGCCTCCATGCGCGAGGCCATGTTGACCGCGGGTCCGATCACCGTGAAATCCAGACGTGTCTGCGAGCCGATGTTGCCGTACATCACGTCACCGACATGGATGCCGATGCCGTAGCGGAGCGGCGCCCGGCCGCTCTCGGCGTTGCGTGCGTTCAGCTCCGCCATCGCCTGCCTGGCGCCAGTCACGGCATGCAGCAGGTTGGCACAGGCTGCGGGCTCGGTGAGCGGAAAGATCGCGAGCAGGCCGTCGCCGATGAACTTCAGGATCTCGCCGCCGTGCTGCGTGATCGGTTCCACCATCGCGTCGAAATAGCCGTTGAGCAGATCGATGACATCGTCGCGCGGCCAGTTGTCGGAGATCCTGGTGAAGTCTCTGAGGTCGCAGATCATGATCGCCGCGCGCACCGTCGTGCCGCTGCCGCGCCGCGTCGCTCCCGCCAGGACCATCTCGGCCGCATGCGGCCCGACATAGGTCTCCAGCAACGTCCGCGCCAGGCGGTTCTTGATGCGAATCTCGCTCACCAGCGCCAGCACCGGCAGCAGCCGCTGCAGCGCGTCGATGTCGGCCTGGTCGAAGCCACCGTGGCGATCGGTCGCGAACGTCACGAAATGCCGCTTGCCGAGCGTGTGATACATCGGCCAGGCGACGTAGTCGGTCAGGCCCTGCGCCCGCATCTCGTCATAGATCGCATGCTGACGGCCGAGCCTGGGATCGCGCGCCAGATCTTCGCGAATCTCCTCGGCACCGCCGTAGATTTCGGCGCCGGGGCTGCCGATGAATTCGGACCGCTCGCGGACGTCGTAGTCGATGCGGGCGATCTCGGCCCCTTGCATGCCGTCGCTCCACAGCATCCGGGCGCCGAGCCATTGCGGATGGTTGATCTGAACGTGCAGCGAGGCGCGCTTGAGCGGAATGCCGGCGCGCTGCAGCCGGATGCACATCTGCGCGAAGATGTTGTCGATGAAGCGCTCGTCGCGGGTGCCGTTGGTGAGCCAGTCCACGACCTCGTCGCCCAGGCGCTGGCCAGGAGCGAGATGGACGTCTGTTGCGGTCATGGCGATCTCCTGGCGGCTCGGCGTCGCGGTCCAGGAGATGTCGTGCCGCAATGCGAAAGAGTCAATCGACGTCATCGCATCGCGGCCCACCCGGACGGGCAGGATGCGCCGGCTCCTCATCGGTTCGGTGAGCCGGGCGCGCCTCGCGCGATGGGGCGGATGCTGCACACCCGCCCCATCGGCTCACATCACAGGATCAGAAGTGCACCACCGTCCGCAGGCCGAGAACCACCGCATTGCCGGTTTTGACACCGGCGCCATTGAAGCCCCGCCCGCCCGGATTGATGACATACTGGGCGTCGAACTTCAGGTTCATCCAGCCGGTCGCCTGCCAGCCATACCAGGCCTCGATCGGCACCTCGTTGCCGCCCGCATTCGGCGTCAGCGCCGCCGAGTTGACATGCGTGGTGCCGACCGCGAAGCCGACCTCGTCGTCGGGACGGAACGAGAAGGTGCCGGTGTGCTTGACGCCCCAGGAGATCTGGTAGTCCTGATACGCGGTGCGGTGATCGGCGACGCTGGTGTTGAGGAAGGTGTACCAGCCCTGCGCCTTGGGACCCTCGACCGTCAACCGCTGCAGGATCGATTCGTAGAAGCCGTAGCGGCCGCGCTGGCTGCTGAGGTTCTGATCGCCGACGCCGGGGCCGCCGGCATACACGCCGGTGATGCCGGGCAGACCGCCGTCGATGGTCGAGGCGCTGTCATACCAGCCGCCGACGCGCCAGGTGCCGTTGAGCGGACCGCTCGGTTCATACACCACCTCGACCGGCACCAAGACGCCTGCGGCCGGATTCGAGCGCGGAATGCCCGGCGCGAGATAGACGCCCGCGTCCGACGTCGTCAGATAGTTCGGATTGGCGTCGTAGACGCCGACCGACAGCTTCCATTCCTTGGTGAAGTTGTAGTGCACGACGCCGGCCCACTGGCTCACCGGCCAGTTGTAGATGTAGCCGCCCTGGATGTTGCCCGGCTGGCCGCCGCAGAAGGTCAGGTTGATGAACTCGCACTGGCCGAAGAAGAAGTCGGAGCCGACCGGCAGCCGGCCGCCCTTGAGCACGAGGCGGTCGTCGAACAGCTTCTGCTGATAGTAGAACTCGGTGAGGCGCAGGATGTTGCCGCGGCCGAACACCTCGTTGGTCAGCTGCAGCGCCGGAATGCCGGCCTCGCTGTTGAGATTCTTGCCGAAGCGATCGACCAGCGTCACGCCGATCATGCCGCCCTGGATGCCGGCGAGCTTGGCCATGTCGAACTTGGCCTCGAACCACAATTGCCCGGCATTGGCCGCGGTGTTGCGCGAGCCACCCGACAGATTGGTGACGGCTTCGTCGCCGAGCGTGAGCGCGAGCGAGATGCCCTGCTCCTTCAGCCTGGTCCGGCCGAGATCGCCGAACAGATACGGCCGCGTCCAGAAATCATCGACACCCGCATAGGGAATCGGCGGCGCCTTCATCGGCAGATCGGCCGCGACCGCACCACCGCCACCCAACAAACAAGACAAAGCAACCCCTACGCCGCACATGCGCGCGGTCGTCGCAAACCCACTCATTTTTCCTGCTCCTCGCAGCGTCCCCAGGCTCTGGATGTTGTTCTGTCGCGCCCGGCCCAGAGCCTCCGTCCCGGCACGCGCTTCCCCACGGCTCAATCCCCGGCCGCCGCCCATTCGAGGGGCGATTTCGTCAACCTGAGATTGGATGGCAATCCTAGCAAGCGCCGAGGCGCCTTTGAATAGTCATATTATATTTGGGAGTCGGTATAACCGTAACTGTGACATGAGCGTCACATGCCGCACTGCGGAATATCTGCTGTTCAGGTCCGACCACGTGAAGCCGTCCGTATGTCGCTACGCTCACGAGCGGCTCGCCTGGAAGCACGATGTCTCCGCGCGTCATTGGAGAGGAGCTGCGAGTTCGAGAGCTCTCGGGCCGAGGCAACTTCCTAGCGAGGCTGCGCATCTTGAACGAGGGCATTCCACTCATCGCGAACGGCGTCCCGAAGCAGACCAGGAGGGATCGCGCCCACGTTCTCTGGCGCAAGATGACTAGGCTGTGGGCTGCATGTCTCGATCAGGAAATTGACGGCATCGTCTGTTGTCTCAACCCCAGCGGCTTTGGCCGTCGGTGCATACGTGCGGACGCAGGCTTTGAGGTTAGAGACCACTTGACGCAGTCTGTCGTTCTCAGCCCGTGCTGATACTAACAGCGCAGCGGCAACAAGCAGCAATGCAATTGCCGTTCTCAAGGCATCGATCCCCATGACATCCAGCCCATCAGAATTGCATCGGCAGTTGTGCGGTTTAAGTGTGTAAACACCAGTTACGCGTCAGCCGAGGGTCAGCCAGCTTCGGGTCAAAAACTGCCTTGTGGCGTCACTGCCAGCTTATTTCCAGTTGCACCCTGATAGCGTAAACTTCCGCCGCGGACCGAAAGGCCCGAGACGGGCCAGAAGCGCCCTTGGTCTCCGGGTGAAGTCGAGGCATGATCCGGCCGTGAGGAACGCGTCGGACTTGCACTTGTCGTTGTGGAAACAGGCGCTCGGCGCCGTGCCGGATCATGTCTGGGATCGGACGAACCTGCAATCGCTCGTGCTGGCCGACAATCGCCTGGTGGAGCTCTCGGACAGGGTCGGCGAGCTGCGCGCCCTGAGAACGCTGGACCTGGGCCATAACCTGTTGCGGCAGATTCCGGCTGCGCTAGGCGAACTCGTCGGCCTGAGCGACTTCCTGTACTTGCACGACAACGCGCTGAAAGAGCTTCCGCCGTCGTTGGGGCGACTTACCCGGCTGCGCTACCTCAACATCAGTGCAAACGAATTCGAGAGGCTGCCCGACGCGGTTACCGAGATGTCGGGACTTCTCGAACTTCGCGTGACCGACAATCGCCTGACGACTCTGCCGACGACCATTTCCAAGCTGACGCGGCTGCGTGAGCTGCATCTCAGGAACAACAGCTTGACCCATTTGCCGGAAGAGATCGGTTCAATGGTGGAGCTGCGGCAGATCGACTTGAGAGGGAACCCTGTCGCCGCATTGCCGGAAGCGCTGCTCAAGCTTCCACGCCTCGAAAAGCTCGATCTGCGCTGGGTGACGACGATTTCCCACCCGGACTGGTTCGCTGAGCTCAAGGAGCGAGGTTGCGCGATTTACCTGTAACGCTTGCGTTTGCAACGTCCGCAACGGTCACAAGCCGCCGTCTCGAACGTTTGAGCGCCAGGGCCATTGTGCCGCAGACGGCCGCCGACTTGCTGCGCCGGGCGAGTCGGAGCGATCGGGCCAAATTCGGTCGTGACCTGTCGTCGTTGATTTGCCCGACGAGCAGCGTCCCGGCCGTTCATGCAACGAAATTGGTCTCGGCCACCCCAAATCGGCCTTTGCCGGAACGGCGCATTTCATCAGCAGCTTCAACGCCATCGCCCGTTTCAAGAGCTTCGTGCAAAAATAAACCACTTCCGAAAATCAGCAAATCATGTCTATTCTCTCCACGTTCCGGTCTGGATGAGGGGCGTACGCGTCGTCACGAAACGTTGGGCCGGCAATGCGGTGGACGTGAGGGCATCAGCGCGCTTCATGCGCGGACGATTGATGCGCTCGCGGACGTGAAGTCGCGTGGTCCTGACACCCCGAAGCTGGTGTCCCCGCGGCGGCGAGCGAGAAGCGCGTCGTCGCGCACGGTGGCCAACAAGCCCGGTGCACCGAGGAGATCGCGTATAAGCGTTAAAACCGCCGCGCAGGGAATGCCGGATGAACCGGCTTTGCCTGTGGTACCTGCCGCCTGCATTTTTTTCCGCAGGCGGGCCATGGGTGAGGCCCTCACCCGGCATTCCCTGCGCCCTCATCACTCTCGAGGGCGGACGTCTTCCGCATCTCCTGGGTGCAATCGCGCCGCGGGATGGTGTGCGCGCGCCCGGCTGTTTGACTCGTTGGAAGATGGAATGAGACGCGCGCCTGCCGTCGCCAACGACGTACGGAATCCGCGCGCAGCCCCTACTCGTCCGTCTGGTCGTCGTGCTCGGCCTGCGACAGCTCGGCAAGGGCGAGGTCGCCGGAATCGGCCATGCGCGCCTTGGCGATGGTCCGGACATGCGCGGCGAGCGCCGGCATCCGCGCGATCAGCGCATGGAAATCCTGCGCGTCGAGCACCAGCAGCCGGGTCTTGCGCGTCGCCGTCACGGTGCCCGAGCGCTTGGTCCGGTGCAGCAGCGCGATCTCGCCGAAGAACGTGCCGTCGGCGAGCTTGACGCATTGCGTCGGCAGCTCGATCTCGACCTCGCCGGCAGTGATGAAATACATCGAGGAGGCGGCATCGCCGCGCCGCACCAGCACCTCGCCGGATTCGATCGTGCGCGCGCGCAGCAGCCGCATGATGTCGGCGATTTCGGACGCCGAAAGATGCGAGAACAGCGGCACCCGCGCCAGCATGCCCCAGGTGACGACGAAGTCGCGCCGCTTGATCTCCTCGGCGAACGCGGTGGAGATGATCGCGACCGGCAGCGCGATCATGGCGAAGCCCCAGATGATCGCGAACACCGTGATGATGCGGCCGAGCGGCGTCACCGGCACGACATCGCCATAGCCGACGGTGCCGAGCGTCACGATCGCCCACCACATCGCGTGCGGGATGGTGCCGAACTTGTCGGGCTGGACGTCGCGCTCGACCGCATAGAGCAGCGAGGCGAACAGCAGCACCGCGCCGGCCAGGATGACGAGGCAGCCGATCAGGATGCGCCGCTCGGCCTGCACCGCCGACAGCAGCGAGCGCAGCGCCGGCGAATAGCGCACCAGCTTGAGGAACGGCAGCACGATGCACACCGCTTCCAGGCTGCGGTCGCCGAGCACGAGCGCAATCGCGGCCGGCACGAAGGACAGGAGATCGATCAGGCCGAGCGCTGACAAGGCGTAGGCGAGCCGCTCCCGGTGCGGCGACTGGCGCCGCGGCATGTGCCCCGCCACGCTCCAGAGCCGAGCGACATACTCCGCGGCAAACACGATCAGCGAACAGACCTTGATCGCTCGCAGCAATCCGCCAATGGCGGCCGCGATGTCCGGGTCGGAGGCCAGCACCACCGCCAGCACGTCGAGCGTGATGACGAGCACGATGAACTGGACGACGCGCGAGCCGTGCGTGCTCGGCAGATGGTCGTGCTCGAGCAGCTCGTACAGCCGGTCGCGCAGATCGGGATCGCGAACGCTCTCGCCCGGCCCGAGCGTCGGCACGGTCAGCCTGCCTTGCTGATCGCGCTCTCGATCGCGGCCAGCGCAGCCTCCGCCTTGGAGCCGTCGGGACCGCCGGCCTGGGCCATGTCGGGACGGCCGCCGCCGCCCTTGCCGCCGAGCGCCTCGGACGCAGCCCGCACGAGGTCGACCGCATTGAAACGCGAAGTGAGATCGGCGGTGACGCCGACCACGACCCCGGCCTTGCCGTCCTCCGAGGTTGCGACGAGCGCGACCACGCCGGAGCCGAGCTGCTTCTTGGCGTCGTCGGCCAGCGACTTCAGATCCTTCATCTCGATGCCGGTGACCGCGCGCGCCATCAGCTTCACGCCGCCGACGTCGCGGACGCCGGCAGCAGGCGAGCCATTGCCGATCGAGGTGCCGCTGCCCATCGCGAGCTTCTTGCGCGCGTCCGACAGCTCGCGCTCAAGCTTCTTGCGCTCCTCCATCAGCGCGGTGATGCGCGCCGGCACGTCCTCGACCGTGGTGCGCAGCTCGGCCGCCGCCGCCTTGGCGAGCGAGAGGTTGTGGTTGGCATGCGCACGGGCGCCGCGCGCCGTCAGCGCCTCGATGCGGCGGACACCGGACGCCACCGCACTCTCCGAGGTGACCGCGATCAGGCCGATGTCGCCGGTGCGCCTGACATGGGTGCCGCCGCACAGCTCGACCGACCAGCCCAATGTATTAGAACCTTGGGCGTTATTGCCGTGATCACGCGCGGCGTTGCCCATCGAGACGACGCGGACCTCGTCGCCATATTTCTCGCCGAACAGCGCGCGGGCGCCGGCCTCGCGGGCATCGTCGAGCCCCATCAGGCGGGTCGTAACCTCGGCATTCTCGAGCACGACGTCGTTGGCGATGTCCTCGACGCGGGCGAGCTCTTCCGGGGTGATCGGCTTCGGATGGACGAAGTCGAAGCGCAGGCGGTCCGGAGAAACCAGCGAGCCGCGCTGGGCGATGTGGTCGCCGAGCACCTGGCGCAGCGCCTCGTGCAGGATGTGGGTCGCCGAGTGGTTGGCGCGGATCGCCGAGCGCCTGGTGTGGTCGACGTCGAGCTGCAGCACCGCGCCGAGCTTGAGCGTGCCCTGCTCCACGGTGCCGATGTGCGCGAACAGGTCGCCAGCCTTCTTCTGGGTGTCGGTGATGCGCACGCGGACGCCGTCGCCGGTCATGAGGCCGGTGTCGCCGACCTGGCCGCCGGACTCGCCGTAGAACGGGGTCTGGTTCAGGACGATGACGCCGCTCTCGCCGGCCTTGAGGCTGTCGACCTCGGCACCGTTCTTGACCAGCGCGGTGACCGCGCCTTCGGCGGTCTCGGTCTCATAGCCGAGGAACTCAGTGGCGCCGAGCTTCTCGCGCAGCGGGAACCAGACGGTCTCGGTCGCAGCCTCGCCGCTTCCGGCCCAGGCCGCACGCGCCTTGGCACGCTGGCGGTCCATGGCGTCGGTGAAGGAGGCCTGGTCGACGCTGATGCCGCGCGACTTCAGCGCGTCCTGGGTGAGATCGAGCGGGAAGCCGTAGGTGTCGTACAGGGTGAAGGCGACGTCGCCGTCGAACATGTCACCCTTCGAGAGCGAGGCCGACTTCTCGTCGAGGATGGCCAGCCCGCGCTCCAGCGTCTTGCGGAAGCGGGTCTCTTCGAGCCGCAGCGTCTCCTTGATGAGCGCCTCGGCACGGATCAGCTCCGGATAGGCCTGGCCCATCTCGCGCGAGAGCGTGCCGACCAGCTTGTGCATCAAGGGCTCGCGGGCACCGAGCAACTGCGCGTGGCGCATCGCGCGGCGCATGATCCGGCGCAGCACATAGCCGCGGCCCTCGTTCGAGGGCAGCACGCCGTCCGAGATCAGGAACGACGAGGCGCGCAAATGGTCGGCGATGACGCGGAGCGACGCCTTCTGCGGGCCCTGCGGGTCGGCATTGGTGAGGTCGGCGATGGCGCGGATCAGGGCGACGAACAGGTCGATGTCGTAATTGTCGTGCTTGCCCTGCAGCACCGCGGCAACGCGCTCCAGGCCGGCGCCGGTGTCGATCGACGGCTTCGGCAGCGGATTGCGCACCCCGCCTTCGAGCTGCTCGTATTGCATGAACACGAGGTTCCAGATCTCGATGAAGCGATCGCCATCGGCCTCCGGCGAGCCGGGCGGGCCGCCCCAGATCTTGTCGCCGTGGTCGTAGAAGATCTCCGAGCACGGGCCGCACGGGCCGGTGTCGCCCATCTGCCAGAAATTGTCCGAGCCGGCGATCCGGATGATGCGCGATTCCGGCAGGCCGGCAATCTTCTTCCAGAGCCCGAACGCTTCGTCGTCATCGATGTAGACGGTCGCGGTCAGCTTGTCCTTCGGGAGGCCGAACTCCTTGGTGACGAGCTTCCAGGCGAGCTCGATGGCGTTCTCCTTGAAATAGTCGCCGAAGGAGAAGTTGCCGAGCATCTCGAAGAAGGTGTGGTGCCGGGCGGTGTAGCCGACATTGTCGAGATCGTTGTGCTTGCCGCCGGCGCGCACGCATTTCTGCGACGTCGTGGCGCGGTTGTAGGGCCGCTTCTCGACGCCGGTGAAGACGTTCTTGAACTGCACCATGCCGGCGTTCGTGAACATCAGGGTCGGGTCGTTGCGCGGCACGAGCGGCGAGGACGGCACGATCTCATGGCCGTTCGCAGCGAAGAAATTGAGGAAGGTCGACCTGATCTCGTTGACGCCGCTCATAGCAATCCAATCGAAGAAGTCCGGGAATTCGGCGGCAATGCTTTTAGACAAGGCGACTTCGCGTGTCCAGAAACTGTGCAGAAACATCATGGGCTTGCTGCACGGCTCCTAAAGCTGGTTGAAAGCCGCCGTGACGCGTTGACAGCTTGCGCGGGCTGGTGTTTGGTCCCGGACATAGACGACAGTCGCGTCGGGAGAGACTGGCCTTTGAGGTTCTGGTTGAACGTCAAGGGTCGGCGCCGAAGGAGCAACCGCCCCGGAAACTCTCAGGCAAAAGGACCCTCGCGACTGCAACTGCATCTGGAAAGAGACGCTTGTCCGGTTTTGACCGGGACGCGTCCGCCGACGGGATAATACTCTCAGGCACAGCGACAGATGGGGCTTCGGTGGCGTTTTTCGGGACTGGTCCCGAGGAACCGCGCGAGGATCCCTGATCGATGGCTGAACCGGCTGCCCCCCCTTTTTTGAAGCGAACGCCGCTCCATGCGCTGCATGTCAGCCTTGGCGGCAAGATGGTGCCCTTCGCGGGCTATGAGATGCCGGTGCAGTACGCGCCCGGCGTGCTCAAGGAACACCTCCATACCCGCAGCGCGGCCGGGCTGTTCGACGTGTCCCACATGGGGCAGGTCGCGCTGGTGCCGAAATCCGGCAAGGTCGCCGACGCCGCAGCCGCGCTCGAGCGGCTGGTGCCTCAGGACGTCATCGGCATTCCCCCGGGCCGGCAGCGCTATGCCCAGTTCACCAATGCCGAGGGCGGCATTCTCGATGACCTGATGGTGGCGAATTTCGGCGAGCACCTGGTGCTGGTGGTCAACGCCGCCTGCAAGGACGCCGACATCGAGCTGCTGCGCGACGGGCTGTCCGACCTCTGCGAGGTGCAGCCGCTGACCGACCGGGCACTCCTGGCGTTGCAGGGGCCGAAGGCCGCGAGCGTGCTGGCGAAATTCTGCGCTGATGCCGAGGGCATGCGTTTCATGGATTCCGGCCCGCGCACGGTCGACGGGCTCGCCTGCTACGTCTCGCGCTCCGGCTACACCGGCGAGGACGGCTACGAGATCTCCGTTCCCGCCGACAAGGCCGAGCAGCTCGCCGAAGCGCTGCTGTCGGACAAGGACGTGCTGCCGATCGGGCTGGGCGCCCGCGACAGCCTGCGGCTCGAGGCTGGGCTCTGTCTCTATGGCCACGACATCGACACGACGACGACCCCGGTCGAGGCCGCGCTGGAGTGGTCGGTGCAGAAGGTCCGCCGCAGCGGCGGCGCGCGCGCCGGCGGCTTCCCCGGCGCTGACAAGATCCTTGCCCAGTTCGATGGCGGTGCGACACGCCGCCGCGTCGGCTTGAGGCCCGAGGGCCGCGCGCCGGTGCGCGAGGGAGCTGCGCTGTTCGCGTCGGCCGATTCAGCCGAGCCGGTCGGCCAGGTCACCTCTGGTGGCTTCGGCCCGACGCTGAATGCTCCGGTCGCGATGGGTTACGTGCCGACCACTCTCTCTGCGCTCGACACCCCGTTGTTCGCCGATGTGCGCGGCCAACGCCTGCCGCTGCGCGTCGCCGCCATGCCCTTCGTTCCCAACACCTACAAGCGCTGAAGGACGTCCATGACCACGCTCTACACCTCCGACCATGAATGGCTCAGCATCGATGGCGACACAGCCACCATTGGCATCACCGACTATGCGCAGGCCCAACTCGGCGACGTCGTGTTCGTGGAGCTGCCGCAGGTCGGCCGCGCGCTGAAGAAGTCGGAAGCCGCCGCCGTGGTCGAATCGGTCAAGGCCGCCTCCGACGTCTACGCGCCGATCACCGGCGAGGTGGTCGAGGTCAACCAGGCGATCGTCGACGAGCCGGCGCTCGTCAACACCGACGCCGGCGGCAAGGCCTGGTTCTTCAAGCTCAAGATCGCCGACCGGGGCGAACTCGGCGGCCTGATGGATGAGGCCGCCTACAAGGCGCATACGGCGTGAGACGCGCGGTGCGTAGCCCGCATGAGCGGAGCGATGCGGGACCGGCGGTCCCGGGTCGCTGCGCTCGCCCGGGCTACGGTCTGCCGATCTCGCCGTCGCTGTTTACTGGATGCCCCGCCGTCGCGGGGCATGACGAGGCATAGAGGATTTGCTCATGACCACGCCGCTCAAGCCGCTCGATGATGCCGCCACCAGCTTCGCCCGCCGCCATATCGGTCCCTCGCCGCGCGACGTCGCGGCGATGCTGGAGACCGTCGGCGCCAAGAGCGTGGCGGAGCTGATGGCGCAGACGCTACCCGGCACGATCCGGCAGACGGCGCCGCTCACCCTCGAGCCGGCGCTGAGCGAGCCCGAAGCATTGTCACACATGCGCGCACTCGCCGCACGGAATCAGGTCTTCACCTCGCTGATCGGCCAGGGATATTCCGGCACGCTCATGCCGGCGGTGATCCAGCGCAACATCCTGGAGAACCCGGCTTGGTACACGGCCTACACTCCCTATCAGCCGGAGATCAGCCAGGGCCGGCTGGAGGCGCTATTCAACTTCCAGACCATGATCTGCGATCTCACCGGGCTCGACGTCGCCAACGCCTCGCTGCTCGACGAGGCCACGGCGGCGGCGGAAGCGATGGCTCTGGCCGAGCGTTCGGCGCGGGCGAAGACCAAGGCGTTCTTCGTCGATCGGAACGTGCATCCGCAGACGCTGGCGGTGCTGCGCACCCGCGCGGAGCCGCTCGGCTGGCAGCTGATCGTCGGCGACCCCGCCGAGGATCTGGACGGCACCGAGGTGTTCGGCGGCCTGCTGCAATATCCGGACACGACGGGCGCGCTGCGCGATCCGCGCGCCGCGATTGCCAAGCTGCATGACAAGGGCGCGCTCGCGATCCTCGCCGCCGACCTGCTGGCGGTGACCGTGATTGCCTCGCCGGGGGAACTCGGCGCCGACATCGCGATCGGCTCGGCGCAGCGCTTCGGCGTGCCGATGGGCTATGGCGGACCGCATGCGGCCTACATGGCGGTGCGCGATGCGCTGAAGCGGTCGCTGCCCGGCCGCATCGTCGGCCTCTCCGTCGATTCACGCGGGGCTCCCGCCTATCGGCTGGCGCTGCAGACCCGCGAGCAGCACATCCGCCGCGAGAAGGCGACCTCGAACATCTGCACGGCGCAGGTGCTGCTGGCGGTGATTGCCGCGATGTACGCGGTCTATCATGGCCCCGACGGGCTGAAGGCGATCGCCCGCACCGCGCATCGGCGGACCGCGGTGCTGGCTGCAGGGCTGCGCAAGCTCGGCTTTGCGCCGGAAAGCGAGGCCTTCTTCGACACGGTCACCGTCGAGGCCGGCGCCAAGTCCGAGTCGATCATCGCCCGCGCGGAAGGCGAGCGGATCAATCTCGGGCGCGACGGCAGCAGGCTGCGGATCGCGCTCGATGAGACCACGACGGCCGATGTCGTCGAAGCCGTCTGGCGCGCTTTCGGCGGCGAGCTCTCCTACACGACGATCGAGGCGGAAGCGCGCGAGGCTCTGCCGGCCGAGCTCAAGCGGCAGCGGCCGTTCCTGACCCATCCGGTGTTCCACGCGCATCGCTCCGAGACCGAGATGCTGCGCTATCTGCGCAAGCTCGCGGACCGCGACCTCGCGCTCGATCGCGCGATGATTCCGCTCGGCTCCTGCACGATGAAGCTCAACGCGACGACCGAGATGATTCCACTGACGTGGCCGGAATTCGCCAGCCTGCACCCGTTCGTGCCGCGCGCGCAGGCCGCCGGCTATCATACGATGTTCGCCGATCTGACCGACTGGTTGTGCCGGATCTCCGGCTATGACGCGGTGTCGCTGCAGCCGAACTCGGGCGCGCAGGGCGAATATGCCGGCCTCCTGGCGATCCGCGGCTACTACGCCGCCCGCGGCGAGGGCCATCGCACCATCTGCCTGATTCCTTCCTCCGCCCACGGCACCAACCCGGCCTCGGCGCACATGGCCGGCATGGAGGTGGTCGTGGTCGGCTGCGATGCAGGCGGCAATGTCGATCTCGCCGATCTCAAGGCCAAGGCGGAAGCGCATAGCGCCAAGCTCGCCGCCATCATGATCACCTATCCCTCGACGCATGGCGTGTTCGAGGAGCACATCCGCGACATCTGCGACATCGTCCATGCCCACGGCGGACAGGTCTATCTCGACGGCGCCAACCTCAATGCGCAGGTCGGCCTCGCCAGACCCGGCGATTACGGCGCCGATGTCAGCCATTTCAACCTGCACAAGACCTTCTGCATTCCGCATGGCGGCGGCGGCCCGGGCATGGGCCCGATCGGCGTGAAGGCGCATCTGGCGCCCTTCCTGCCCGGTCACCCTGTGACCGACGGCGCGAGCGCGCATCCGATCGGGCCGGTCTCGGCCGCCCCCTACGGCTCGGCCTCGATCCTGACCATCTCCTACATCTACATGCTGCTGATGGGCGGCGACGGCCTGACCCGCGCCACCGAGATTGCGATCCTCAACGCCAACTACGTCGCGGCGCGGCTCGATGCGCATTTTCCGGTGCTCTACCGCAACGAGCGCGGCCGCGTCGCGCATGAATGCATCATCGACCCGCGGCCGCTCAAGCAGAGCAGCGGCGTCACCGTCGACGACATCGCCAAGCGGCTGATCGACTACGGCTTCCACGCGCCGACCATGAGCTTCCCGGTGGCGGGCACCTTGATGATCGAGCCGACGGAATCGGAGTCCAAGGCGGAGCTCGACCGCTTCTGCGACGCCATGATCGCGATCCGGAAGGAGATCGCCGAGGTCGAACAGGGCCGCTTCGGAATCGAGGCCTCGCCGCTGCGCCACGCGCCGCACACGGTGCACGACATCGCCGACGACGATTGGAACAGGGCCTACCGGCGCAGCGAGGGCTGCTTCCCCGCGGGCACCTCGCGCACCGACAAGTACTGGTGTCCGGTCGGCCGCGTCGACAACGTCTACGGCGACCGCAATCTGGTGTGCTCATGCCCGCCGGTGGCGGACTACGCCCAGGCGGCGGAGTAAGCCTCCTCACGCATGTTCCAGTGGATCGGGCGCCACGGCTCGCGACAATCAATGACGTGAGGCGTGTCGGGATCCGGAGCGATGAGCACCGCATGCCAACGCCAGAGATTGGCGTTGATCAATTCGGTGCCGCCCCACCAGCGCCGGATCGGATTATGGCTGCTGAAATCCTCCTCGCCGGCCAGGATCGCCTTGCCGAGCGGCGTCAGCGACAGCGTGCTCGCCTTGTAGCGCTCGAGGCGTTCACGGCTGTCGTGCATCTCGACCGAGAACGGCCGTTCGGCGAGGCCCGAAATTGCCGGCGCCGGCGCCAGTGCCAGACCGTCGAGCAACGCGCCTCCCTCCCAATAGTCATAGACGCGGCGTTGAAAGCGATCCCGATGATGCGGCAACAGGTCGAATGGGTGCTGATAGCCGGCTGACAGCAATTCGAGGATTCTCAGCTCCGATGCTCCCAGGCCCGTCGCAACACCAGGAAGCTCATCGAGCATCTCCTGCACGCAGCGGCGAAGCTGCGGCAGTGCACTGAGATCCTGCTTCAACAGATCGAACCAGGCTTGCGGCGTGGGCGCCCGAAACACCTGCCATGCCAGATGGCCCAAATCGAGATGCTCACGCGCAAGCTCTACGCCGGCAATGGCCCGACCGGCGAGTCGCCCGGCCGGGGCATCGGATAGCGGGACATCGACATGCCGCAATACGATCTTCGTCGCGATCTCCGCGTGATGGCGCAGATAGTCCAAGAGCCAGATCAGCACCAACTGGTCGTTCGGACGGGTCCCCATCCACAGCTCGACGCTATCGCAACGGTCGACAAGTTCGAGAAAACTCTGACGCCGCCCGCCGACCGCCATGAAGTCGCCACGCGAGGCGAAATCCAACCAATGCCCGCGCTTCGGTCGCGCGGTGCGCTGGACGAGATAAGCCGATAACTCGGCATCTGATGGCAACGGTCCCCATACGAAACGATGGAGAATTGGCACCACCAGGTCGGCAAAGCCGCCTCTCCGAAGCGCTCCGGCGCTGGGATCATCGGCCGCTAGAATCAAACGCGTCATGCTGTTGGCTCCGGCACGACCTGATTGGCTCAAGACGCTATCAACACGCTCGCGATCGGCTCCCGGCGCCCAGGACTGGCGTCGGAAATGTCGGTGCCGCCGCGCGGATCCGGTCCGCTCGCCCGCGCACGCGCTTTCGACTATTCGCGCTGAAGATCGTATCCGGCGCTCGGAATTCAGGCTCACTGCATTCGATCATGCAGCAACCCCAGATTTCGGCAGAACACCACACATCTGCAAACGGGCGCCGGAACGTCGGCAACGCAACGTCCACGGCACCCGCCGCCGTCTTACCTCTACTCCTCCGTCGGCTCCTCGCCGTCGGCGTCGGCGTCGCGCTCGGCGTTGCCGGCCAGGATCTGCTCGGCGATCAGGCCGGAGTTCTGGCGGATCGCGGCTTCGATCTTGGCGGTCATGTCCGGATTGGCCTTGAGGAACGATTTCGAATTCTCACGTCCCTGCCCGAGACGCTGGCTATCGTAGGAGAACCAGGCGCCGGACTTCTCGACGATGCCGGCCTTGACGCCGAGATCGAGGATCTCGCCCATCTTGGAGACGCCCTCGCCATACATGATGTCGAACTCGACCTGCTTGAACGGCGGCGCCAGCTTGTTCTTCACCACCTTCACACGGGTGGAATTGCCGATCACCTCGTCGCGCTCCTTGATCGCGCCGATGCGGCGGATGTCGAGGCGGACCGAAGCATAGAACTTCAGCGCATTGCCGCCGGTGGTGGTCTCCGGCGAGCCGTACATCACACCGATCTTCATGCGGATCTGGTTGATGAAGATCACCATCGTGTTGGACTTGTTGATCGAGGCCGTCAGCTTGCGCAGAGCCTGGCTCATCAGGCGGGCCTGCAGGCCCGGCAGCGACTCGCCCATCTCGCCTTCGAGTTCGGCCTTCGGCACCAGCGCCGCCACGGAGTCGACCACCAGCACGTCGACCGCACCGGAACGCACCAGGGTGTCGCAGATCTCCAGCGCCTGCTCACCCGTATCCGGCTGCGAGATCAGAAGCTCGTCGATGTTCACGCCGAGCTTGCGCGCATACACCGGATCGAGCGCATGCTCGGCATCGATGAAGGCGCAGATGCCGCCCTTCTTCTGCGCTTCCGCCACCGTGTGCAGCGCCAGCGTGGTCTTGCCCGAGGATTCCGGCCCGTAGATCTCGACGATGCGGCCCTTCGGCAGACCGCCGATGCCGAGCGCGATGTCGAGCCCGAGCGAGCCGCTGGACACCGTATCGACATCCATCGAACGGTCGTTCTTGCCCAGCTTCATCACCGAGCCCTTGCCGAACTGACGCTCGATCTGGGACAGCGCAGCGGAGAGCGCCTTACTCTTATCCATGGAGGAACCTTCGACGATACGCAGGGCGGTGGCGGACATTGGCGCTCCTTATGGCGGGGATTCGCGGGATGGACAAACGGTTAACGAGGTCGGCCAGCAATCTTGAGGCGAATGTACTCCATCCGTTCTTTGTTCGCAATATGTTCTTCTCGACATTCACACCTCTCTTTCACAAACCCCTGACAACCCGCGGGAGACACGCCTGCCGCTCGAAGGCCGAGGGCCGGCGCGCAGTGCACCGAGCACCAGCGAGGGAGCGCTGCCCGATCAGCGCGCCCGGAAGCGAAGTACGGCATGCGGGATGCTGGATGACGGCGACTGCGAAGGGATCCCGATCCGGCTGGAGGCGGAAGCCATGCGCGCGAGCGGCGCAGCCGCCGACCGGCGATCACGCGGATTAAAACCAAACTGTCCGAGCGCTCCAACCTCATCGCCCGCACCAGCGGCAGACGCCGACCCAACTATAAATTGTTATTGTCGTCTCGGCCGTGTCCCATCATCCTGCTGGTCCTTCTCTGTGAGCCTCGCAGACTGCTTCCAATTTTCGGAACCAGCATGACCGGATCCAACAACGAACAGACCCTCACGCTGTGGCGCCCTGTCGGCCCAAAGGAGCTTGCCTTGATCGAGGCGTCGGGCATGCGTGCGTTTCCGCCGCGCCTTCCGGAGCAGCCGATCTTCTACCCGGTGCTGACCGAGGACTATGCCGTGAAGATCGCACGGGACTGGAACGTGCCGGCGAGCGGAGCCGGCCACGTGCTGCGCTTTGCGATCCTGCGAGGCTTCATCGACACCTACGAGGTGCGCGAGGCCGGCGGCCGCAAGCATCGCGAGTACTGGATTCCCAGCGAAGACCTCGTCGACTTCAACGCCGCAATCGTTGGACCGATCGTGCTCGTCAGGTCTTTTCCTTGAAACTACCAACTCCTACACGCGTGCGTAGATCGCACATTCCGTGGTTCTCCTGAGAGGAACGAAGTTCCATCGCCTCTTCTGCTTTTGTTCGGCTCGTCGTGCGTGCAGGCGCACGATTTCGATGCAGACGCGCAGCCGTGCGCAAGGGGCGGCCGGCCATCAGGTTCCGCATCACGTGGCGTGCAAGCACTCGACGGCCACCATATGACGGACGACAGATGAAGCGACGAACCTCGGACGCCCCCGTGTCGGACCCTGCCCAAGGATGCGTTAGCGCGCCATTCGCGCAGCTCCTCATGCCGGCCCGAGGAATGGCCCGGACAAAACCCGCGTGATCCGCATCACGCGCGCCGGCGCTCACGACATCTTCAGGCCACAAACCATTGTCATAAACTTTGGGTTGCGTTATAGAATCGTGGTTGTCGTACGTCTGAGCAGATTTTTGATCAGCCCCGGATTTGTTTGTTCGTTGCGATGATGGTCGCCGCACATCGTCTAGTGTATCGCCTTTGGTGTGCCGTCGACCGATCCCTTGCAGCCTGCCAGCTCCCGCACTTGCAGGCTCCGTCACACGTAGGCGCACGGCCCTGAAACCATCCGCGCCGAAAGAAAGCCCCGGACGACGTCCGGGGCTTTCGACGTTGATAGCTCCGCTCGGGATGCATCTCCCTCCGTCATTGTCGTGATGTCGGGGAACGGATCGCGTGCGTTGCGCTTCATATTGGCGATGACAACAAATGACGTGACGTGCCCGTCCTGCAGGGCCGGCCTTCAAAGGATCGAGCTTCACTCGCAGCAAGACGCGGCGGGAGAGAGGCGTTGTCCGGCCTGCGATGAACTCTTGGAGATGGTCGACGGCGCGACGCAGATCGCCTACCGACTGACAGTCGTGCCGGAACGGATCTTCGACCATAGCTAGGTGCGCGTCCCACGGCGGTTGATCGAGATTGCAACCTTGATCTGACGCAAGGCATGCCTACAGATTTCGCACTAGTTTAATTATGTCACTGCCGAACTGCCCTCGCTGGGAAGCTACGACGTTGACGCCGAGCCTCGGACCGCAGCGGTCCGAGGCTCATTCGTTGGCGCGCAATTCGTCCGGTTGCGCCGCACATCACCCATGGCAATCAGCCTAACGGAAGCGAACAGCGCGACCGACCGTATTTTACCGGAATTGATCCGAGTGGGTTTTGCGCTTCCATTTGTGGTGCGTACATCAAACCCAGCGGCCTGGGGCGGTCAGGGCTCACCGGTTTTGGCAATGCCGCTCTATTTCTTTCGTATCCGCAACGGCCACTTCTCAGGCGCGTCCGAGTATGGGACCGAGTGCGCCGACCGCAACGCAGCCTGGAAAGAGATGACCACCGTCTGTGCCGACATGGCCAGCAGCATCTCGCGCAAGCTCGCCGAAAACTCCGAATGGCAGATGGAGCTGCTCGACGAGGCAAGGCAGCCGGTCTTCCGCATCCGGATCGTCGCCGAGTCGCTGGATCAGGCCTGACGGCTCGCCACACCTCTTGTGGATCGCCGCAGGTAAAAAGACACAATCTAAGATTGTTGACAGCGAGGTTGCTGCGCGTCATTTCGGCAGCCGAACTTGATCGAGATCAAAATGCCTGTCTGCATCTTGGCAGACATTTAAATTTGTATGGGTAATCTGATCTTCAAATGTCCGCGAACGGGGATGAACGTGCAGCATTGGCTGGAAGAGCCGAAGCCAGGCGATCCCACGTGCTCCTATGAAACCGTGGTCTGCAAGGCCTGCACGCGGCTTCATTTCATCAATCGCGATACACGCAAGCTTCTCGGCGAAAAGGAATGAGGCGCTCGCCGCAATCGTTCAATCGGCGCTGGGAAGCCGCCGCATCGTGAACTCGATGGCCCCATCGGGAAGCTCGCGCCAGCTTTCGACGGCGCTCATGTAGCCGGCCTTGGGATAGCGGGTCAGATAGTCGCGGGCCTTGGCGCGCGCTTGCTCGCGCGGCAGCGTGAACGTGTCGCGAACGTAGCCGTCGCGAGCCTGCGGGGCGCCCTTCTGGCGCCGGGCCGCCATCCGGCTGGCAATGTCCCGGGGGCGCATCCCCATCGACGAACTCCAACGCGCTGCCACACCATCAATATAGACGGGGCCGCGAAGAATCCGAGTCCGCAATCGGCAAGCGGGCCCGGGAGGGTCAGAGCCCGCCCGACCCGAGCGCGATAAATCTCAGTTGGTGCTGCCGACAGCCTTCGGCTTCTTGGCCGCGGTGGTCTTCATGGCAGGCGCCGCCTTGGGCTGCTCCGCCGCCCGGACGTTGCCCCAGGGATCGGTGCTCGTCTTGGCGTCAGGAATCTTGCGCATGGTGTCCCTGTAGGCCTGCTCCCGCGCCGCTTCGGCCTCTTTCTCCTCGGGCGACTTGGAGGGACCGTCGGCGAGAAGGTTGATGTTGGGCATCTGCGCCATTGCGGGAACCGCCCAGCCGGCCAGCACGGCGACCGCCATCGTCACGATCAGCTTCTTCATTGGTTACTCCCCGGTATAGGCGCCTTATACCATCGCTTCGCCATGCGCCAAGCCCGCGGCACTGTGCCGGAACGGTGGAGCGCAGGTCGGGATGTTCACGGCCGCATCGTCTGCGCGCACCTGCCGTCTGTTCCACGGCGGGCCATCATCATAGTTTTCCAACTCCGGCCTTTTCAAGCCGCCGCTCTGCGGCAACATTCCGGCGGCTCCGCCGATCGCGGCGAGGCAAGTCGATGCCAAGACACGTCGATGACACGATCATGGAAGGACCTCCGCGCGTGCCGAACGAGACCCTGAACTTCACCACCGACGACGCGAGGCGCATCCTCGATGACGTGTTCGCGCCCTGGATCAAGGATCTTGGCTTGATCGTCGAGGACATCGCGCCGTCTCCGCAGGGCGAAGCCGGCGCCATCCTGCGCATGCCGTTTTCGCCGCGGCTCTGCCGCGACAATGGCGTCGTCTGCGGCCAGGCGCTGATGGCTTTTGCCGATACCGCGATGGTGATCGGGATGGTCACCGCCAGCGGCGGCTACCGGCCGATGACCACTGTCGACCAGACCACGCATTTCATGCGCGCCATTGCCTCCGCCGACGTGATGGCCGATGCGCGCGTGGTGCGGATGGGCCGCACCATGAGCTTCGGCCGGGTCACACTGACCAGCGCCGGCGATGGCAAGCCAGTGGCCATGGTGTCGAGCGCCTTCGCGATGCTCTGATCCGCGGCCTGGCCGGGTTAACGAAACGTGAAGGCGAGGGCCCGGGCTTCGCACGCCGGATTCATCTGATCGAAACGCGAGCCTGATTTATTTTAGGTGCTTTTGACGCGAAAGGTGACGCCGTCCGGCACCGGAATACAGGCCATGAGCGAGACGAGTGACAAGCGCATTGCACCGAGGCATCGGGTGCTGAAGCAGGGCAGGCTGGCATTCGACGGCGGCGGCGCGGTCGATTGCATGGTCCGCAACATGTCCGACACCGGCGCCAGGGTCGAGGTGGTCAGTCCGGTCGGTCTGCCCGAAGCCTTCACGCTGGTGATCCCGGCCGACAAATTCACGCGGCGCTGCCACGCAGTCTGGAGCCACGACAAGCGGATCGGCGTGGCATTCGACTGATAGCGGCGCGGCGGGCTAGACCCACCGCAGGCGCCCTCGCCACAACGCCACCAACAGGCCGGCCAGCACCCCGGCCGCGAGCAGGGAGCCGGCAGCGAACCGTCCGCCCGGACGATCAATCGTCCGTGACCACAGCGAGGGCCCTTCGCCATCGCGCGCCAGCCGAAACGCCACGACGCTGTCGCCGAGCGACGTTCCCGCCTCCGAATGGCCGCCGGCTGCGGTCACCACGAATTGCTCGCCCTTCCATTCATAGGTCATCGGATTGGCGACGCCCGGCGCGGGCAACCGGCCCTGCCAGAGCTCCTGACCTGAGACAGCATCAAAGGCGCGCAGATAGGCGTCCATTGCGCCGGTGAAGACGAGGCCGCCGGCTGTGACCACGACGCCGTTGACGAGCGGCGTGCCCCATTTGAACGCCAGCCCGAGCGGTGCGCGATCCTCGGTGGTGCCGACGGTCGAGCGCCACAGGATCTTGCCGGCCTTGAGATCGACCGCGACCATTTCGCCCCATGGCGGCCGGTTGCACAACAGGCCGAGCTTGGACATGGCGACCACCCGCATCACCGCGAACGGCGACCCGCGCTGCAGCCCGACATCGACACCACGCGGCGGCGTCATCCCGTCAGCTTCCGCACGCGGGATCAGCCGGACGATGTGGATGGCACGGCTGACATTGGCGTAGAGGATCTGATGGACGGGATCGAACGCCGCCCCGCCCCAGTTCACGCCGCCGCCGGTCATCGGAAACAGCAACGTGCCCTGGATCGTGGGCGGCGTGTACAAACCCTCATTGCGCAATGGCGCGAGCTGATCGTCGCAGGAGGAATCCAGGACGCCCGGCACGGCCCTGAAAATATCATCCGCTGCGAAGCGCTGATCGAGCAGCGGCGGCACATGGGTCGGGAATGGCTGCGTCGGTGATAGAACCTCACCCTCGGCGGCGCCTTGCGGCACTGCGCGCTCCTCCACCGGCCAGACCGGCGCGCCGGTGTCGCGGTCGAGCACGAACACGAAGCCCTGCTTGGTCGGCTGTATGACGACGTCACGCGCCCCCTGCCCGGCATCGATTCGGGCCAACGTCGGCTGCGCCGGCAGATCGTAATCCCAGACGTCGTGGTGCGTGGTCTGAAACGACCAGGCCAGTTCGCCGCTTTCAATCCGCAAAGCGACCACGGAATCGGCATGCCGGTTGTCACCCGGACGCGCACCGCCGAAGAAATCCGGACTGGGCGACGAGGTCGGAAGGAAGACGAGGCCGCGCGTCTCGTCGACCGACATCGGCGCCCAGACGTTCGCATGTCCCGCCGCGATGCCGTCATGGATCAACGGATCGAAACTCCAACGCAGCGCGCCGGTGCGCGCATCGAAACCGCGGACCGTGCCTTTGGGCGCATCGACCCGCACATTGTCGCCGATCGATGAGCCGACCACCACGACACCCCCGCCCACCACCGGCGCCGAGGTGATCTGGAACTCGCCCGGCCATAGCAGATCCTTGGAAATGTCGATCCGCGCTTCGCCGTCCGATCCAAAGCCGGCGCAGGGCTGTCCCGTTTGCGCGTCGAGGGCGATCAGGCGAGCATCGACCGTGCCCATGAACAGCCTGCTGCGGCATGCCGCGCCGGCCGGCGCCCGCTCGTCCACCCAATGGGCAACGCCGCGGCAGGCATAGCGATTGGCCGGGCGCCGCCCGTCACCGACCTTGGGATCGAAACGCCAGCGCTGCACGCCGGTGCCGGGATCGAGCGCGACCACCTCATTGAACGGCGTGCAGAACACCAGGCTGTCCTCGACCAGGATCGGCGTCGCCTCGAACTTGGTCCGCAAGGCTGCCGCGGGCGGCCGGCTCTGCAGATCCCCGGTGTGATAGTCCCAGGCAGGCACCAGCCGATCGACATTGGAAGGCGTGATCTGCGCCAGCGGCGAGAACCGCGTTCCACCGGCATCGCCGCCCCAGTGCTGCCAGCCAAGGGCCGGCACGACCGTCAACTGGCTCCCGACGAGGACCGCGCAAACACCTGCTCGACGCAATGACATGACCCTTCCCTCCCGCAGACTGCATCCGAAGCGACGCACCGGGACGATGAAAGCAGCCTTCGCGGGCGGATCGAGCAGGATGGGACGGGCGGCGGCATCCGCGGGACGAGTGGTGAGGAGCGATGACGAATGGCAGAACCGAGAGGATGACCCCAACGAACGTCCCCCGCCAAACATCAGTGGCCGCCCTTGCGGGCGGCCACATCGATGCGCAGACGTCAGCCAGCTTCAGTAGCCATAGCCGCGCCGTGTCGGATAGTTCTGAGGTGCCCGCCCATAGCCACCGCCATAGCCGCCGCCGATGCCGATCCCGATACTGACCGGCGGCGCCACGCGCACCGGCGGTCCATAATACGCGCGCGGCGGAGGCGGTGGCGCGTAGACGACGACATCGTCGTCAGGGTCGCGTCGGGGCGTGCGGCCGGCGCGCTTGGGAGGGTCCTCGTCGCGCTTCCTCGCCGGCTTCTCTTCGACCCGCTTCGGCGTCTCAGACTTCCGAGCCGGCGGAGGCGTCTGCGAGCATGGGCAGGTCGGGCCTGCCGCGGCTACGGCCGGCACGACCGGCAGGGTTGCCGAAGCGGCGGCCGGGATCGCCGCATTGGCGGCCGCCACCACCGGCGTCACCACGGGCCGGTTGCGCAGGCGCTCGATCAGCTTGCGCGCGGTCGGGGTCAGGTCGCTGTTCGGATAGCGGTCGAGAAAGCCCTGATAGGACGCCACCGTATTGATCAGCACCGCCTCGTTCCAGGCTGCCATCCTGTTGTGGAGGTCGAGCCATTCGCGCGCCTGCGGGCCATAGGGCGGCGCGGTGTAGAGCGTCACGAAGGCCTCATACGCCTCGACGCTGCCGTCGCCGACGATGATTTCGTTGGCGGCCTCGATCGGCTTGCCCTCCAGGCTGCGCTTCCATTCGTCGACGCTGCGCTTGGCGACGACCGGCCGCGGGCCGGCATTGGCAGCGCCTCCATCCGCCGACCCGACGAAGCGAAAATCCTCCGTCAAGGACGACGAATCCCACGGCGTCTGCCGGCCCTCGGTGACCTTGTTCACCGCAACGCGCACGCGCTTGAACGCCTGCTCGATGGGAAGGCCCGGCTCCCGCGCCGCCTGCAGCAGTGCCGTGGTATAGGGGCTGTTGGCGCCGGTGCCATCCTCGGCTTCCGCGCCGGGCGAGGTCGAGTAGGACAGGAAGGTGCCCGGCGCTCCCGTCTTTGTGTCGACCAGCGCAAGGCCACGGCCCGCGTTCTGGCTGATGGCGGGAAACGGATTGTTGCGGCAGGCATCGAGCAGCAGGATTCGCATCCGGCTCGGCACCGAATTGAGCGTGTTCAGGAGATCGTTGAGACGCACGGCCTGCAGCGGAATGTCGGCTTCACGTCGCGGATCGACGTCCACGGGTACGAGATAGTTCTCGCCGTCGATCTGCAGTCCGTGGCCGGCATAGAACACCAGCGCCACCGTGTCGGGTCCCTTGGCCGCGATCTTGGCGGCGAAGTCGCCGACCTCCCTGTTGAGGTCCCGCTGCGACAGATCGGCGGCGGTCGTCACGTCGAACCCCGCTTCACCCAGCATCTTCGCCATTGCCTTGGCATCGTTGGCGGGATTCGGCAGCGGCGTCACCGAACGATAGGCCGACTGCCCGATCACCAGCGCCAGCCTGCTGCTTTCAGCCAATGCGGGAGCAAGGCCGGCAAACAGGCCGCCGGCGAGCAATGCAGCCCTGAGAGCGTGCCGAAACATGGGATATCCAATCTGCTCATGGCGTGCCTGTTGGTCGAGCCGGTTCGCGGCCCGGTTCATCCCGACGAGCACAATCCGGTGAGCACGATGCCGGACGGCCGGCGCCGTTCGCGCGCGCATGACTGCCGCCGGCCGCGACCGGACATCGTTGCTGCACGAGTTTCCCGCAGCAATGCCGCGATCTCTCGCTAGCGTGCGCGCCGCAATGGGGGACGATGCGGCATGCGGCGGATTGCGTCACGCGTGGGGCTGCTCGCGGGGCTGCTCTCGGCCCTGCTCCTGATCGGCTGCGCCGCCGACAGCAATGCGCGCCTGCCGGCCTTCATGCGGGCCAAGGCGCCCGAGCCGCCGCAGCCCGAAGCCGCGCCAGATGTCGCGCTTCTCGTGCGCAAGAATCTCGACATGATCTTCGTCGCAACGACGCTGCCACGTGATGTCGAGGCCACATCCGCCCGACATGCCGATGCCGGCGATACATGGACCGCCTGCGTGCGGGCTCAGATCATATCCGCCAGTGGAACCGCGCTCCGGCGCCAGACCTATCGGCTCTTGATCAGGCACAACGAGATCATCGACCGGCGGCGCGCGGCGGCCGGCGACGACTGTGTTTCTGAAGATTACAAAGCCGTCCTGCCGACGAAGTAATTCCCTGCGAAGGCGAGTTGGATCCGCCACGTCGGCTGGAACTCGTCCTGTCGGTGGGCGTGCAGGAACGGGCTACCGCACCGGTCGCCGATTGTTAGTTCTTAGCTAACGCAAATCCGCAACCGCACAGCGAACGAATGGCTCAAATTTAACAATTCCTGCGGAACATCGCGGCCTAAACGCGGAATGACCCTGGACCTGGTTTTCCATGAACGTTCACCTCGTCGGCGATGACACGGCCAAGCTCGCTATGCTTCGCAGCATGCTGGCCGAACGCTGCTCGCTCACATCTGAACTGATCGGTGATGCCGACTTCAAAGGCGGCGACATCGACGCGATCGTCGTGGCCGCCGATCTGCGCCACGTCGACAACATCACCGCATTGAAGGAGATCTCGGAGCGGCTCTCGCGTATTCCGCGGCGGATCTTCCTGACCAACAACAAATCCCGTCTGTCGACGGTCCAGGCCTATGCGCTCGGTGCGACAAGTGTATTGTCGAGCACGCCGAGCCGCAATCAGTTGCTCGGAAAGCTGCTCGATGTGCGTCCCGGTTCTGCGGCCAAGAGCATCGCGGTCGACGACCGACAGGCCGCATTTGCCGGCGCGTCCTGCATCGCCTCGATGTTTGCAGCCGTGCTGGGCGGTGCAGCGATCGATGTCGAGGAGACCCGGCGGGCGGGCAAGCGGATCGCCGACTGTATAGCGGAAAACGGTCTGTCCGATTGGCTTGCCACCGTTCGCCGCCATCACGAAGGCACCTATCAACACTGCCTGCTCGTGACCGGCATCACCGTGGATTTCGGCTTGAGCCTTGGCGTCCACAGTTCGGATCTGGAGCGTCTCTACATGGCCGCGATGTTCCACGACATCGGCAAGGCCAAGATCCCGCTCACCATTCTCGACAAGCCGGGCCGGCTCGACGTCAAGGAACGCACGCTGGTGGAAACCCATCCGGTGGCCGGTTACGATGCACTGAAGGACAACGCAGCGATCACCGACGAAGTGCTGAAGGCGGTGCGCAACCATCACGAATTTCTCGACGGCAGCGGCTATCCCGATGGGCTGATGGCCGACAGCATCCCGGACCTGACGCGCATCCTCACCATCTCCGACATCTTCTCGGCGCTGATCGAATATCGCAGCTACAAGCCGGTGATGACGCGCGAGAAGGCCTACGAGATCCTCCAGGGGATGGAGGGCAAGCTCGAGAAGCCGCTGATCGGCGCCTTCCGCGAGGTGGCGCTGATCCGCTGACCGCATCAGGCGACGTGCTGAACCGGCCGTTAACGCATCGATTCGAATTGTCTGCCAACGGCAAGTGTCTCTTGTCAGCTTTGCGCTAGTGTCGCCTGCGGTGTGGGTTGTCCGCGCCGCGAGGGGACCATCGGGACGTGGCCGAGATCATCGATCGCGCGATTGCGACTGCTTCATCGACGGCAAGGAACCAGCAGGCCGGTCCGCTCGAACACGTGCGCGCCGCTGACCTGGTGCCGCTCGAGACCGTTTCACCGCAGGCATGGCAGGATCTGGCGGAGCATGCGCGCGAGCCGAACGGCTATTACCTGCCCGGTTGGGAGCGCGCGGTGAACGCAACGGCGCGCGGCCGCACCGGAACATCGGCGCTGTGCGCATGGGATGACGATCGGCCCTCGCGTCTCATCGGCCTGATGCCCACGACCTCTCTATGGCATGCCTGCAGGCTTCCCCTGCCCGCGCTCGCCAGCGGCCATCCCTACGGCACGCTGTGCACGCCGCTGCTCGACAGAAGGAGCGCGGAGCGGGCTGCGGCGCAACTGCTCGACGCTGCGCGACGAACAGGCGCGCGCGCCCTGCTGCTGCGAGACATGTCGCTGGCAGGCTCCGTGATGCAGGCGTTCGAGGCGGCGCTTCGTCGCGTGGATCTGCGCCCGCGCGTGCTGCAATCCTATGACCGGGCCCTGCTCGATGCGAGCGGGGACGCCGACACGGTGCTGCATGATGCGCTCGGCGCCAAAAAGCTGAAGGAGTTGCGCCGCCTGCGTCATCGGCTGGCCGAGCATGGCGACGTCCGCTTCGAGGTCGCGCGCTCTCCCGGCGACGTTTCCACTGCGCTGGAGACTTTTCTGGTGTTGGAGGCGAGCGGTTGGAAGGGGCGTCGCGGCACTGCGCTGATCCAGCACGACGGCGACGCGGCGTTCATCCGACGCGCTGCACCGGCGCTGGCACAGCACGAGGCCTGCGAGATCATCAGCCTCATCGCGGGCGACACCACCGTCGCCGCAGGCGTCGTATTGCGGCATCAGGATCGCGCCTTTTTCTTCAAGCTCGGCGTCGACGAGCGCTTCGCGAAATACTCGCCCGGTGTCCAGCTGACGCTCGACCTGACGCGGCACCTTTGCGCGGATCCGAAGATCAACGCCGCCGACTCCACCGCCGGTCCCGACCATCCCATGATCAACCCGATCTGGCGCGAACGCCTTGCCATCGGCGACGTGATTATCCCGCTCTATACGCGCGATCCGGTCGTCGAGCTTATTCACGGCGCATTGACTGCGCGACGCGAAGGCCTCGCCGTGGCACGCCGCGCCGTGCACGCGGTCCGCGCCATCCGAAAGCGCCGGCCGACTACTCAGCCGCCTCGGCGTTGACCTCCGCCGACACCTGCCGGATGGCGCGCGCCAGCATCTGCGGATCCTGCGCGCCGGAGACGGCGTATTTCTGCGCGAAGACGTAGGTCGGCACTCCGGAGATGCCCTTCTCTGCGGCCTCCTGCGCCTGGGCCGAGACCAGCGCCACATCCTCGTCGGTCGCCAGCATCTTGCGGACCACCTCGGCATCGAGCCCGCACTCCGCTGCGGCCTGTACCAGCACCTCGACATCGGTCAGATCGCCGCCGTCGCGGAAATACAACTCCATCAGCCGCTGCTTCATCTCGGGCGCCTTGCCGATCTCGCCGGCCCAGCGGATCAGGCGATGACAATCGATCGTGTTGGGCTGACGGGCGACACGATCGGGATGATAGCTCAGCCCCTCCTGCTCCGCGGCCGCGACCACGCGGCCTGCGATGCCCTTGTAGGCTTCAACCGATCCGAACTTGGTCGTGAGGTACTGCTCGCGGCTGATGCCCTCGCGCGGCACCCAGGGATTGAGGAAGAACGGCCGAAAGTTCACCTCGACCGGCACGTCAGGCACGAGCTTCAGCGCCTCCTCGATGCGCTTCTTGCCGATGTAGCACCAGGGACAGACGACATCGGAGACGACATCGATGATCAGCGGCTTCAAGGTGCTCATGTGCGTGCCTCCGGGTTCCCATGGCTGCGCCCAAGATAAACCCGCGCACGGCCAACACAAGCGGGGTCACGGCGAGGTAACCATCTCCTTCAGCCTGAGCGCGGTGAGCTCATCGGCCGGAAAGAAGGTCTCCAACGCCAGCTCCGACAGCGTGATATCGACCGGCGTGCCGAACACCATCGTCGTCGAGAAGAAGCTCAGCACATCATCGCCGACCCGAAGCCGCAACGGGATCGCGACGCTGTCGGCCGCGAGCGGCGCCGATCGCGCGGGGATCGGATAGGACTTCAGCTCCTCATAAAGCTTGAGCAAGCCGGCATCGGCGGTTGCCTCGCATTGCCGGTGCAGTCTCTCCAGCAGATGGCCGGCCCATTCGGCAAGGTTCACCGTCCGCGCCGCCAACCCCTCCGGATGCAGCGCCACGCGCAGCACATTCAGGGGCGGCGCAAGCAGCCGCTCGGAGACACCTGACAGCAGCGGCGCGATCATCCGGTTCGCCGCGACCAGGTTCCAGTGCCGGTCGATCGCGAGCGCAGGGTTGGGCTCGTGGGCCTTGAGCACGAGGTTCATCGCCTCGCGCGCTTGCTTGAGCGCCGGATCATCCAGCGGGCGCTGCTGGAAGGCGGGCGCGTAGCCAGCCGCCACCAGCAGAACGTTGCGTTCGCGCAGGGGCACGTCCAGTCGCTCCGCCAGTTTGAGGACCATGTCGCGCGACGGCGCGGCGCGGCCGGTTTCCACGAAGCTCAGATGGCGCGCCGAGATCTCGGCATCGAGCGCGAGATCGAGCTGGGACAGATGCCGCCGCTGCCGCCATTGCCGCAGGTGCTCGCCGACATGAACGGGTCTGGCGCGGTCGGCGCGCGCCGAAGCAAGCTGTGCATTCATGAGCCAAGACCTAACACGCTGACGTCAGCACCTCCATGACCTGCCAGGTAATCGAAATGCCTCCCGGCGCAGGTCATCGTCCTCACCACAGGAGATGACGATGAGCAGGCAGCGCAATCTCGAGACCCTTCCCTTCACCGCCGCCAGCCAATGGCTGGCGGGTCTCGCGACATCGCTGCTGGCGCGCTCGCTCAACATGCCGGAACCGCTGCTGTACGTCACGGGCAGCCTCGTCTTTGCACAGGTGTACGCGATCGAGACGAGAGCAGCGCGCTCGCTGCGCCCGGCGCGCCTGCGCCGTCAGCTCCTGGCCTGGTTCCGTTGAACCGCCCCCAACCGAAGGAGACCCGACATGATCACCTCGTCCGCCCTGCTCCGCCGCGCTCTGCTCGCCGATGCCGCCTTCAGCGGCGTTGCCGGGCTCGCGCTCACCTTCGGCGCCTCGCCGCTGGCGGCGCTGCTGCAACTGCCCGACGCGCTGCTGCGCGAGACCGGCCTGTTCCTGGTCGTCTACGCGAGCTTCGTCGGCTGGCTGGGCTGGCGGCCGGTGGCGCCGAGGCCGCTGATCGTCCTGGTCATCGGCGGCAATGCGGCGTGGACGGTCGGCAGCATCGCACTGCTGTTTTCGGGCCTGGTCGCACCGAACGTGCTCGGCGAGATCTTCGTCGCAGTGCAGGCGGTGGGCACCGGCCTATTCGCCGAATTGCAGTATATGGGCTTGCGCCGGAGCGCCGCCGCGGTCACGGCCTGACCGGTGGTGAGCGCCGGGCTTCATGATCGAGCGGCCCGGCGCTCACGGCCAAACCGATATTTGGACATGCGCGGCGAACGCCTCTTCTGCATAATTGGAGATCGACGGGAGATCGTAGCGATGCAGCCTCAGGTGATCGGAACGGAGGGCTACGCCACCGAGGCCGAGGATCTCTTCGTGCGCTACGAGAGCATCCCGTCGGAACAGGTCCATGCCACCGTGCTTCATCTGCTGCCCAACGCGCCCGCGCGCGTGCTCGACATCGGCGCGGGCACGGGCCGCGACGCCGCCTGGTTCGCGGGTCTTGGACATCAGGTGGTGGCCGTCGAGCCGACCGAAGCACTGCGCGTCGGCGCCATGCAACTGCATGCCTCGCCTGCGATCACCTGGATCGACGACAGCCTTCCGGAGCTCGCCGCACTGGCCGCTCGTGGCGAGCAGTTCGACCTGGTCATGCTGACCGCCGTCCTGATGCATCTCGATGAGGCACAGCGGCGACGCGCGCTTCCCAACGTCGCGGTGCGGATTGCTCCCGGCGGACTGCTGATCATGACGTTGCGGCATGGTCCGGTGCCGCCGGGCCGCCGGATGTTCGAGATCGCGGCCGAGACGATCGTTGAGCCCGCGCGGCAGCTCGGGCTGACGCTCAAGCTCAACCGGCATGGCGAGTCGCTCGGCGCGGAGAACCGGGCGGCCGGCGTCACCTGGACGACGCTGGCCTTCGGGAAGCCGTCCTGAGAGATCCGGACACGAGCCGATCGGATCAGGCCGCCTTGGCGCGGCTGGTCTGCGTCTTCGCCGGGGTGGATTTGGTCCTGCCACGATTGCCGGCAGCCGGCCGCCGGGTCTTGGCTTTGCCGCGAGCCGCCTCGCCCGATTGGGCTCTGGCCTTGGGCCGCTGCTTGGCCTTGTCCTTGACGAGCTTCTCGGCCTTTTTCTTCGCCTTCTTCTCGGCCTTGCGCACGTCCTTCGCCTTCACCTGCGCCCGCTCGGCGCGCGCCTCGGCCTTCTTCTTGGCCCGCTTCTTCTCGCAGGCGTCGCATTTGCAGCCGATCGGCTTCAGATAGGCTTTGAAGTAGTCCGTGCCGTAGTCGTAGTTGATCTCCTCGCCGGGCTCGATGTTCTTGATGGCCCGGATGAAGATCTTCTTCTTGCGCGGCTTGACGTCGGACTCGGCGTTCGGCTTGCAGGAATGATTGATGTAGCGGGCGACGTTCTCTCGGATCGAGCCGTCGATGGTCCAGCGCTTGTCGAGCTCGAACAGATATTTGTTCTCGATCGCGTCCTCGTCCGCCTTCTTCGAATCCAAAAGCGGACCGAAATAGCGGATGATCTTGGTACCCTTCTTGATCGGCTGGGTGGCGAACAGACCAAGCCCCGTCTTGGAGCGGCCGATGCGATAGGGTTTGGATTGCGGAATGACAGGCATGAGTGATGAGAAGACATGGACCTCGCGAGGCCGCCGTTCTAGGATAAATTCGCGACGATGTCAGGTGTTTCCCGCCGCCGTTTCGCGCCGTCCCCAGTTTGCAGCGTCCTGCGCAGGGACGAATTCCGGTCATCAGGGGCCCTCGCATGTCCGAATTCCTCCCACATCGCGTCGTGGCGCGACGAATCGGTGTCGCATTGATGCTCTGCACGGCGTGGATCGGACAGGCGGCTGCAGAGACCATCGCCAGCGCCTATACATCGGCCGCCGCCAAGGACTGCCGCACCATCGGCGGCAAGCAGGAGGATGACAGCTCGACTGAGACCTGCCCTGGCAAGGACGGCCTGATTCTGCTCGTCAACGAAGGCGATCTTCGCCAGACCGTGTCTGTGGGGCGCAACGTCCGCGCGGCCGCCAAGGAGCCGGCTGCTCAGACCTGGTTCGGACCGTTCAACTCCGCCGGCAACGCTGTCGAATGGAGGCTGGCTGACGGCAAGCCGTTCGCGATCATCCAGCGCTGGCAGATCGCCGACAACGACGATCAAGGCAGCAAGGGGCCGAAGGACAAGCCGATGCTGGTGGTGACCCGGCTGCCGCCCGGACCGGTGTGCCACGTCGCCTATGTCGACGCTGCCGCCAACTCCAATGCCAACGAACTGACGCGGCAGGCGGCTGACCAGACGGCGCGAGGCTTTGCCTGCGGCAAGGACAGGGTGAAGATCGTCGGCACGCGCGGCCGGGCCGTCGATCTGGCGTTGCCGCCCAATTAGCGCGCCGACTTCCGTCCGGACTTTGCGGTCTTGCGCACGGCGGATGTGCGCCTGCTCGCCGTCTTCGATGCGCCCTTCCCGGTCTTCGATTTCGCCGCCCGCTTGCGGCCACTGGTCTTGGTCTTTGCCGCCTTCCTGGCCGCGACGCGCATATTGTCGACCAGGTTGGGATAGCGCCGCCCGGCCCGACGGGCGCGGGCCTTGGCCGCCGCCTTTTCGGCCGGGGTGAGACGGACGGAGGCCTTGCCGGCGCGCTTGCGCGGATTGGCCTTGCTCCAGGGAGCGCGTGGGGTTCGTGCCATGCGTTGCCAACGCACGATCCCCTACCCGGTTTCCGGTGTGTCGAACTACGCGCCCGGCGGCAGCTTCGGCACGGTGGCCCGGAGCATCGCCTCCAGCAGCGATTCGGCCGTGGTGCCCGGCGGCGAACGGCGCAGAATGTCGGCAAGGCGGCCGTCGAGCAGCAGCATCGTGTAGCCATGCACCAGCGACCAGGCGCGGGCGATCGCCGCCGACTGATCGAGCGACAATTCCTCGTCACCGACCGGGCCTTCGCTGCGCGCGGCGACCGATCCCGCGAGTCCGGCAAACGAGGCTTCCGCGGCCTCGTGCAGCGAAGGGCGCGAATAATCCAGACGCTCGGTGCGGAACATCAGTCCGTACATGCCGGGATTGGCCTGCGCGTAGGCGACATAGGCGCGGGCCCGCGCCATCGCCCGCTCGATCGGCGTGCCGGGCTGCTCGCCGGCCGCTTTCATCGCCGCATTGAACCGCGTGAAGCCGATCGCCGCGAGCTCGCTGACCAGCCCGGTGAGATCGCCGAAATGATGCGTCGGCGCCGCATGCGACACGCCGGCCTCGCGCGCCACCGCGCGCAAGGTGAGTCCGGCCAGCCCGTCGCGCTCCAGCACGCGCTCGGCCGCTTCGAGCAGCGCATCGCGCAGCGCGCCGTGATGATAGGGCGCCGCCGGCTCGCCCGCGCTCACCGCGCGGCGCGACCGCGTCCGGGCCACCGCCGTAGCCGTCCGGTGCCTGCTCAGTCTTGCCTGTTCGATCTTCGTCATGCCTCTCCTTATACAAGCAATTTTGACAGCGTAAAGATTAGCCTTGACCTGCAGGCGCTCGGCCGGTAGCTTTATCTTTACATCGTAAAGATAAAGCCGGATCCAAGGGGAAGGAAGCGCCATGAATGGACAGTCGATGAACGGACCGTTGCACGACACAGCCCGCCAGCGCCTCACGCCGCGCGACAACATCGCGCCGATCCCGTTCGAATGCGACGCGCCGTTCCTGAAAGTCACCGGCGAACTGCCACGTGAGCTGAACGGCACGCTCTATCGCAACGGCCCCAATCCGCAATTCGACTCGCCGGGTTCGCACTGGTTCGTCGGCGACGGCATGCTGCACGCGTTCCATCTGGAGAACGGCCGCGCGTCCTATCGCAACCGCTGGATCCGCACCCCGAAATTCGAGGCCGAGCGCCGCGCGGGGCGTGCGCTGTTCGGCGGCTTCGGCCGCAGGCTGCCGGACGCGCCAGCCGAAGTCACCGATGGCGGCGTTGCCAACACCAACATCATCGCCCATGCCGGCCGCCTGCTCGCGCTCGAGGAGGCGCATCTGCCGACCGAGATCGAGCCGGGCACGCTCGCCACCCGCGGCTATCACGATTTCGGCGGCCGCCTGCGCGGCGCCTTCACCGCGCATCCGAAGACCGATCCGGTCACCGGCGAGTTGCTGTTCTTCGGCTACAACGCCGCCGGTCCGCTGACGCCGGCGCTGTCCTACGGCACGGTCGATGCGGCCGGCAAGCTGACGCGTCTCAATCGTTTCGAGGCGCCCTATGCCAGCATGGTGCACGACTTCATCGTCACGGCCAATCACGTGCTGTTTCCAATCCTGCCGCTCACCGGCAGCATCGAGCGCGCAATGTCCGGCAAGCCGCCTTATGCCTGGGAGCCCGACAAGGGCGCCTATGTCGGTGTGATGAAGCGCAGCGGCGACATCAAGGACATCGTCTGGTTTCGCGGTGACGCCTGCTACGTCTTCCACATCATGAATGCCTGGGAGGACGGCAGCCGGATCATTGCCGACGTCATGCAGTTCGAGGAAGCGCCGCTGTTTCCGCATCCCGACGGACGTCCGACCGATCCGGCCAAGTCGGTCGCGCGGCTGTGCCGCTGGAGCTTCGATCTCGCCGGCAACACCGACCGTTTCACCCAGAGCTATCTCGACGACCTCACCGGTGAATTCCCCCGCATCGACGACCGCCGCGCCGGGCTCAAGAGCGGCCATGGCTGGTACGCCTGCGCCAATCCGGACGGCCCGCTGTTCGGGGCGCTGTCCGGCCTCGCCCATGTCGACGGCGCCGGCACGCGCCAGGCGACGCATCTGCTGCCCGCCGGCGACACCCTGTCCGAGCCGGTATTCGTGCCGCGCAGCCGCGATGCCGCCGAGGGCGACGGCTGGCTGCTGACCGTGGTCTGGCGTGCCGGCTCCAACACCAGCGACCTCGCCGTGTTCAACGCCACCGACATCGGCGGCGGTCCGGTGGCCCTGGTTCATCTCGGCCACCGCGTGCCCGATGGCTTCCACGGCAATTGGGTCGGCGCTGAAAATACAAGCCATTGATAAACCTGAGCTAACCTGCGGTCTCACGAAATTTTGACACTGTCAAGATTTGCTTGACCCGGCAACGTCCAGGCCCTAGTAATCTTGGCAATGTAAAGATTGGCCTGCAAACCCCATGACGATCTTCTTTATCCTCGCGCCCTACGGCGTCTACGCGGCGCTGATGACGGTGGTCTCGGCCACGCTCAGCCTGGCCGTGGCCACGGCGATGTGCCTGGTCGTTGTCGCGGTCGACGTCGTCAAGGGACGCTCGATCAAGATTCTCGGCCTGGGCTCGGCGATCGTGTTCGCAAGCGTAGCCGCCTACCTCGGCCTCATCGATCCGACCCTCAGCGCATCCGCGGTGCGTCTTGCGGTCGACTGCGGCATTTTCGCGCTGTCGCTCGGCTCGATGCTGCTGCGCGCACCGTTCACGCTGCAATATGCGCTCGAGGCCGTACCGCCGGAAACCGCGGCGATTCCGGGCTTCCTGCGCGCCAATTACGTCATCACCGGCGCCTGGACCGTATCGGCGCTGCTGATGATCGTCGGCAACCTGATGACGCTCTACGTGCCGGGCCTGCCCTATTGGACCGGCCTCGCCATCGCCTTTGCCGCCCGCAATAGTGCACTTTATTTCACGCGCTGGTATCCTGACTACCGCCGAACAAAGGACGTGGCAGCGCAGACTGCCGCCGCAATGTCCGGCCAAGATTCGTGACCGGGGTCTGCTGCAGGAGACGTGCGTGAAAATCGTGTTTGCCAAGCTGATTGCCGACTTCCTGTCGGCCGCGGTGTTCTTCATCCTGTACATCGCAACCGATGATGTCGTGCTGGCCACCGCCGCCGCGGTCGCCGTCGCCGTGGTGCAGGTGGTCTGGGCGCGCATCAGGGGCGTGAACCTCAGCTTCATGGCCTATGCCAGCGTCGGCCTCGTCATCGTGCTCGGCGGCGTGACGCTGCTGACCAATGACCCCCGCTTCATGTTCGCCAAGCCCGCGATCGGCCATTTCGCCATCGGGCTGATCATGCTCAAGCGCGGCTGGATGCTGCGCTACGTGCCGCCGATCGTGTCGGAGACCATTCCGGAATACGTCACCATCGCCGGCTATGCCTGGGCGGCGCTGATGTTCGCGCTCGGTCTCGGCACGATCGCGGTCGCCATGACCGGCGACATCAAGCTGTGGGTGCTCTACATCACCGTGGTCGCGGGCGGCGCCAAGGTCGCGGCCTTCGCGCTGCAGTTCATGGCCTTCCGCTTCGTGGTCGCCAACCGCCTCAGGGCGGCGCGGGCCTGATCGCTGCATCCGATCGCCGCAATGGGCTTACGCGCAAAGATGCGCTATAGGGGCGGCCGAACGCATCCTCGAGATCGTTGCCTCGAGGTCCGCAAAATCGCAATGCCAGGAGAACGATCGATGGCTGTGGACGGCAACTGGAATCTGACCTTGAACACGCCCATGGGCGAGCGCAGCGCGACCCTGAGCCTGAAGAGCTCGGGCGCGACGCTGACGGGGACCCAGGCCGCGGAAGGCGATTCCGCCGAGATCTTCGACGGCACCGTCAACGGCGACGACGTCGCCTGGAAGGTCTCCATCACCAGCCCGATGCCGCTGACGCTGGATTTCAAGGGCAAGGTCGCCGGCGACACCATCTCCGGCGAGATGGGCATCGGCTTCATGGGCAGCTTCCCGTTCACCGGCGCGCGGGGCTGAGCGCTATTCTTTTGCGTGGGCGCGTCGCATCGACACTCTCCGCTGTCGTCCCCGCGAAAGCGGGGACCCATACCCGCAGGGAGTGGTTCGAGGCACGCTGGCAATTGGCTTTTCGCCCGTCACGACAGTCGCGGCGCATGGGTCTCGGGTCGGCGCCACGATCGCGCTGTTGCGCGCTCATGGCTTGCCCGGGACGACACCGATTTTCAATCGCAGCAGTCCCGCTTCACATCTCAAACAGCCCGGACAAGCGGACGCAGCCCCGCGGCTGATAACGCCCGAGGGATGGCATCGGCATGTCCCTCTCCAAATGCAGAGGGCGCAGGGAAGGCCAGGCGTCGGCTGACGCCTGCGGCCCGCCTGCGAAAGAAATGCAGGCGGCAGGTACCACAGGTGCAGCCGGAAACGCCCGGCCTTCCCTGCGCGATGGCTTCACGCTTATACGCAGTCTCCCTGGTGCGCCGGCTTGTTGGCCACCATGATCCGCGCGATGCGCTCAGCACCGCACGAACGTGACACCAGCTTCGGGGTGTCAGGACGCTGCGACTTCGCGTCCGCGCCAAGCCGTTCGTCCGCGTATCCGAAGACACGCTGCGGCTCCATCGCGGCCATCGCCTCCCCGCCTCGCGTGTCGTGACGATCGCGCGCAACGCCCCTCCGCAGTGAGGCGGGATGGCGAGAGGAAACCACGATTTCCGAAAAATGGCAAGTGATTTATTTTTTTCGGAAACAAACCGACGGCCTCGCCTCCCCGCCGGAATGACGCGACACGCTCTCCTCCGTCATTCCGGGGCGTGCGAAGCACGAGCCCGGAATCCATCGCGCTGCAATGCGCCCGGCGAAATGGGTTAATGGGTTACGGGCTCGCCGCACTGGGTGATGTCCGTATTTATCCCCTGATGTCCTAGTTTGATTTTGGGAGTGTCCTAAGTTGCCTTATGGTTGCGCCCAAGACGAACCGCAATCGGAGCGCCGAATGTCAGCTTGGAACGACTTTTCCGACCGCGAAAAACTGGCGTGGCTAAGGTCGAGGCTAGCCAAGCTTGAACAGTCTTTGGGTGCCCTTACCCACCACGTTGAGGAGATTGGCAACGCGGTGAAAGAGCTTGAAGCCAAGCAGCAGGGTACGAAGTAGGCCACCTCAGTTGGCGGCCTACTTCATTGTGTCTTGGGCTTCAATAGCTCCAGAATGCCTTCGTATCGCACAAGCATTTCTTTAAGCGTCTTGAGGCCATCGGCATCAACAGTTGCAGCAATCTCTAGCCGCCCATCCTTCAAGAGGACGCTGATGTCTGCATTACTATTCACAGCGTCCGTGACCACAGGCGGTGTTGGCGTGATCGGTTTGGGTGGTGGGGCGGCCACAACACTCACTTCATTCATTGGAATACCCGTCAAACTGCCGTGGACGCGAAGATGGTTACCATCTTCGGAAATCCACATAACCCGAGCCGGGGGATCTAACTGATCGACGCCACCTGATGTCCATTGAACGATATCGCCCAATTTCACCTTCGGAGCTGGCGGGTCATCCACCTTAATGCCCAGATCAAGTTCAGGAATCTTATCATCACCCTTGAGGTTCGCAAAGGCGATATTTTCCTTGTAAATTCCCAATAATGCCCGCGCTGATTGCTCGCTCAGACCGCGGTCCACCTTGAGATGACTTCGCGCCAAAGTATCCGCTGGTGGCTGAGCCCCCCAAGCATTCCATAGCGAGCGCATCATAGGCGGCTTGCGCGCGAAGCCTTGAAGCAACTTATTGCGCGGCTCGTCCCGCTCGTCACGGAAGTAGGCTAGCGCATCCTTGGAGAGTTGAATTTTTCCCGGCTGCGGTGCCAAAAGCAATCCATAAGCTTTCAGCGCCGCGACCGTTTGATGGCCGCCGCTGCTTTTTTCGCTGTATCCCCAAACCGAGAACGCACCAGCGATGGACATTTCGCCGCCGCGCTGGTCGGCGCCGTAAAGCTCGCTCGCCCGACCTATTGCCTTCTCCAAGTTGATAAAGGGGAAGCGCTGCCCCGATTCCACGTCAGCCATAGTGCCCTCCTGTCGGAGAGACATATATCCGACCCTTGCGTTCCGTGCCAGACTGAAATTCAAAACTTAAGGGGAAAAATTTCACACACCCTTGACGGAAGATTTCAGGACATGCAGTATGCGCGGGCTGGAATGGAGACTGACATGTTCAGGAGGGTTTGAGCCCCCGATGCGCTAGCCGAGCTAGGGGGCGGGAGAAAAGGAAGGGCCGCTGCGCTACCCCTGAGAAAGGAACGCAAGCGGCCCTGCAATCGGCTCTAGTTTTCAGGGCTCGTCTAACGGCAGGACAGCCGCCCCTACAAGCGTGGAAATGCCGGTCCGAATCCGGCGCCCTGAGTCACCGAATAAGTGGGACCGCTTTGGTTGCAGCCTCAGCGATCCCTAGCCACCCACCCGAGATTGCGCCCCGGGCCGATGACCAAATCAGAATATACGCTTTGCAGAGCGTGTTTTCCAAAGTCGCCCCAGGCCCAAACGAGGATTGCGCCCTCATGAACGTTCTTTCCCGCGAACAGCAGATCACCATCATTGCCTGCCTCACCGAAGGCCAGAGCATCCGCGCCACTGAACGCCTGACTGGCATTCACCGCGACACCATCATGCGCCTTGGCGAGCGCGTCGGGCGCGGCTGCGCCGAACTGCACGACCGCATCATGGTCGGCATCCGCACCGGCCGGTTGGAACTGGACGAAATTTGGGGCTACGTCGGCAAGAAGCAAAAGCGCGTTGAGCGCCACGAGCTGACCCACAAGGGCGACCAGTACACCTTCGTTGCCCTGGCCTCCTCCGCTAAGGCGATCATCGCCTATCGCACTGGCAAGCGCGACAGCGAGAATACGGACCTATTCGTGCAGGACCTTCGCCAGCGGGTCATCGGGGTTCCCGAGATCAGCACGGACGGCTTCCACCCATACAAAAATGCGATCCGGGACGCCTTCAAAGGCCGAGCCTCGCATGGCGTCATCTTAAAGACCTACAGCGTAGTGAACCTGGCTGTAAAAGAAGCTGCGCGGCGCTACAGCCCTGCCGAGGTAGTAGCGGTAAGCCGCAAGGTAGAGAGTGGCTTTCCGGGTCAATATCTCGACCAGCTACGTTGAGCGCCAGAACCTCACCTTGCGGATGACACAGCGTCGGTTTGCCCGGCTCACGAATGGCTTCTCAAAGAAGCTGGCGAACCACGAAGCTGCCGTGAGCCTGTACGTGGCCCATTACAATCTCTGCCGGGTCCATGAAGCGCTGCGGACCACCCCAGGGATTGCGCTCGGGATCACAGATCGCGTCTGGACGATCGGCGATCTTATCGACGCCGTGTTGCCCTTGGAACCGAACCGTCCGGTGCGGGTGAAACGGAACTTCCGAGTAATTGATGGAGAGAAAGCCTAGACAACAGAACTTATTCCGCTGACAATTCATAGGCTTGGCAAAAATGTCACACGCATTCTCACGATCGGTTAACCCACTGAAATTGCTATTGATTTTTTGGAACAATAGAACTATCTTGTCGTTAGCAGAATTATTCTGAGCGTTTGGAGGTTCCCTATGACCAATCTTGCTGACCTAAAAGTCCACTTTGGCAAGATCGAAGGTCGCCATGTCGCGGCGACTGGACGCTCGCCGTATTTCTACGTAGAGGCGGAGACTCACCAAGAGGCTCTCGAACTGGCGACGCGCGCATTGTCTTTCTACCAGCGTGTAGCAGCGAAGCACGGCGGTCAGATTCCGTCGGCCGCATTTACCGGCTCAATCAACGCGAAAGAATTGGTGGCGGCCTAATGCCCCGCCACTATGTAGATATTTCCGGCATTTCTGACGAAGAACTGGAAATGCTAGGGTATTATCTCGTTGAAGCTGAGGAAGAGTTCGCCCTTTACGACAAGAAGGGCGAACACTTTATTGTGCACAAGCGCGGACAGCGCCGCTTTATCTATGTTGACGATATCAACGATGCGATCATCTTGCGTGGCAAAGCTACAAGACCTGCGCCGCCACGGAATTAATTCAGACGCTAAGACAGGTGTCCTAAGTTCCATCGTCAAGTGTCCTATTTAGGACAGCACCCCGCACTGCGCGCGTCGCCCCGGAGTGACGGCGGTGTGAGGCGGCCGGTGTGCCCCTGCCCTCGCTAGAACCAGATCTGCATCGCCACCTCATGCCCATCGCGCGGCGGCTCGCCCTCCGGCAGGCAGCCGGCACAATCGCGGGCGGCGAGCGCGACCGCGCAGGCGTCGAGCACGTCGTCGGGCTTGGCGCCGGTGCCGCGGCGGGCACGGGTCAGCCAGTCGTCGATCGCTTCGAAGCCCGCGGCAACTAACAAGTCGCGCCGCACCCCCGCGCCCTGCTCCGTCTTCTTTGACGGCAGCGGCGCGCCGTGGAGGCGCAGGAACACCAGCTCCGGATGGACCTCGCGGATGTCGAGCCCGCGATGCGCGCGCACAAACATATCCACCTCCATGATCTTGCGGCCGAGATGCCAGAGCTGGCGGGAGGCGCGTGGCTGTCCGCGCCGGGACGCCTCTGCATTGGCGTGGTCCGGGTCGGTGAATTCCTCCCATAGCCAGCGCCGCGCGCCGGTGAAAACGCGGGAACGGTGCGGCGCGAGAGCTTCACGCGCAAGCCTGTCGCACGCGCGCCCGCCGTCATCGGTCATGCCGATCGGAATGTCGATGGCGGCGCGGACGAACGGGTCCGCCAGAGCCGTCGAGATCTCCGCCGGAAAGCTGATTGCGCGCTCGTCACCGTCGATCGCGACCGCTACCCATCCCCGTCGGAAGCCATCGAGCCCAATGAACATCGCCCCAGCCGCAGCGGATGCGCCCGTCAGGCCGGGCGCCGCGGCACGATCGCGATCGGATTGAAGGTATAGACCGCCTCATTGTGCTGATTGTAGGCCGTCCATCTGATCCGCACGATGCCTTGGGGCTTGCTCTGCGAGGGCACGAGATCGACGACCTCGCCCTCGAGATGAAGCGTGTCGCCCGGCCGCACCGGCTTCAGCCAGCGCAGCTCGTCGACGCCGGCGCCGAACAGCGGATGCGGGCCAAACGGACGCGCTTCCGCCGCCAACCGCATCGCGATCGCGGCGGTGTGCCATCCGGAGGCGGCCAACCCCTTCAGGATCGTCTTCTCCGCCGCCTCCTCGTCGAGGTGAAACGGCTGCGGATCGAACTCGGCGGCGAAGCGCTTGATGTCCTCGCGCGACACCGTCGCCTCGCCGCTCTTGAACCTCATCCCGACCTGGAGGTCATCGAACCATTCGACCATCACATCCTCGAATCGCGCGGGGCGGCTGCGATGATGACCTCAGCCGAGGTTCAGCTCCTTGAAGAAGTCGTTGCCCTTGTCGTCGATGATGATGAAGGCCGGGAAGTCCACCACCTCGATGCGCCAGATCGCTTCCATGCCGAGTTCGGGGTATTCGACGACCTCGACCTTCTTGATGCAGTGCTCGGCGAGGTTCGCCGCCGCGCCGCCGATCGAGCCGAGGTAGAAGCCGCCATGCTTCTTGCAGGCCTCGCGCACGGCCGGCGCACGGTTGCCCTTGGCGACCATCACCATCGAGCCGCCGGCGGCCTGGAACTGATCGACGAAGGAATCCATGCGGCCCGCGGTGGTCGGGCCGAACGCGCCGGAGGCGTAGCCGTCCGGGGTCTTGGCGGGGCCGGCGTAGTAGACCGGATGGTTCTTGAAGTAGTCCGGCAGCGGCTCGCCGCGGTCGAGACGCTCGCGCAGCTTGGCATGCGCGGCATCGCGCGCGACGATCATGGTGCCGGTCAGCGACAGCCGGGTCTTGATCGGGTTTTTCGACAGAGTGGCAAGGATGTCCTTCATCGGCTGGTTCAAGTCGATTTTCACGACCTCGCCGCCAAGCGCCTGCTCGACCTCCGGCAGATACTGCGCCGGATGATGCTCGAGCTCCTCGAGATAGACGCCGTCCTTGGTGATCTTGCCGAGCACCTGGCGGTCGGCCGAGCACGACACGCCGAGACCGATCGGCAACGACGCGCCGTGGCGCGGCATGCGGATGACGCGGACGTCATGGCAAAAGTACTTGCCGCCGAACTGCGCGCCGACGCCGAGCGACTGCGTCATCTTGTGGATTTCCTGCTCCATCTCGAGATCGCGGAAGGCATTGCCATCCGGGGAGCCCTGGGTCGGCAGCGCGTCGAGATAACGCGCAGACGCCAGCTTCACCGTCTTCATGCACAGCTCGGCCGAGGTGCCGCCGATCACGATGGCGAGGTGATAAGGCGGGCACGCCGCGGTGCCCAGCGTCAGGATCTTTTCCTTGAGGAACGCCAGCAGCCGGTCCTTGGTGAGCACCGAGGGCGTCGCCTGGAACAGAAAACTCTTGTTGGCCGAGCCGCCGCCCTTGGCCATGAACATGAACTTGTAGGCGTCCTCGCCCTCGGCATAGATCTCGGTCTGCGCCGGCATGTTGTTGGCGGTGTTCTTCTCCTCGTACATCGACAGCGGAGCGACTTGTGAGTAGCGCAGGTTCCGGCGCAGATAGGCGTCGCGCGCGCCTTGCGACAGCGCCGCCTCGTCGTCGCCATCGGTGATGACGTTGCAGCCCTTCTTGCCCATGATGATCGCGGTGCCGGTATCCTGGCACATCGGCAGCACGCCGCCGGCGGAGATGTTGGCGTTCTTCAGGAAGTCGAGCGCGACGAACTTGTCGTTCGGGCTGGCCTCCGGATCCTCCAGGATGCTGCGCAGCTGCTTCAGATGGCCGGGGCGCAGAAAGTGGTTGATCTCGCCGAACGCGGCTTCCGACAAGGTCCGCAGCGCCTCCCGCGACACCACCAGCATGTCGCGGCCCAAGACCTTCTCGACCCGCACGCCGTCGGTGGTGATCTTCTTGTAGGGCGTGGTGTCCGGCCCGAGCGGAAACAGCGGCGTGTGCTTGTAGGGCGGGACGGGCTTGGACTGGTCGGGGAAGGCGGTCGGCGCGTTCATGGCGAGCTCGTGGGGTTCTAAAGATGGCCGCCCAAAGCGGTCTTGACAGGTCTGATACGCTACCCGTCGGAAGCCTTGCAAGACATGTCTCGGCACAGCGGCAGAGGGGTACGATCATGGCAAGTTTTGTCCTGATTCCAGGAGGTTGGCACGGCGGCTGGATGTACGCTGCGCTCTCGGCCAGGCTCCAGCAGGCCGGCCATGACGCCTATGCGGTGACCTTGAGTGGATTGGAGCAGACACCGGCCCGCGCCGCCCATGCCGTCAATCTCGACACCCATATCGCTGACGTCATTGATCTGCTGACGATCGAGGACCTGTCCGAGGTCATCCTGTGCGCGCACAGCTATGGCGGCATGGTCGCGACCGGCGTCGCCGACCGCGTGCCGGAAAGGCTCGCCGCACTGATCTATCTCGATGCCTTCGCACCCGAGAACGGCCAGTCATGGTGGGATCTCGCCGGTGATGCGTATCGCCAGTTCGTGATCGAACGTGCCGGGCATGACGGGCTGACGGCGCTGCCGCGCGAAGGCTCCGATCCGCGCCGCCGGCCGCATCCGCTCGGGACCTTCATCCAGGCCCTGAAGCTCCACAGTCCGGCGCCGGCGGCTCTGCAGCGCACCTTCGTCTACGCCAGCGGATGGAGCGCGACGCCGTTCACCGCGCAATATGAGCGGCTGCGCAACGATCCCGCGTGGCGCGTGCACGCATTTGCGTGCGGGCACGATGTCGTGCAGCACGCACCCGACGAGACGTTCGACCTGCTGATCGAGACGGCCCGCGAGGTCGCCGCAACATGACGCCGCGACCGGCGCAATGTCGTACGGCGAGATTGATTGCGATCCGTCGCCGAATTATGTAACCTTAGATTGTTGACCTATTCATTTTCCTCCTGGAGGCGTCATGAAACGAGGTCTCTTCGTTGCCATCACAATTGCTCTTGCCCTGATCACCATGGCCCCCGGCAGCGCCGGCGCGGTCGGTCCCGGTCGTGCGTGCGGCGGATTTGCCGGCATCCCTTGCAATGCCGGTCTTTATTGCGAATTCCCGGCCGGCCAGTGTGGCCGGTTCGACATGATGGGTGTCTGCCGCCGAAAGCCGACGTTCTGCAATCGCATCTACATGCCGGTGTGCGGCTGCAACTTCCAGACCTACGGCAACGACTGCGAGCGCCGCGCCGCCGGCGTATCGCTGTCGCATCCGGGCCGCTGCTGGTTCTGACGAAGCGATCGCGCCACTGCCGCCGGCAGGTGACCGCGGCCCGTCAACACGCGGTCACGTCGGCCGACGATCTTGTGCGGCCGCGGCGCATCGCGCTTGCATGACCTCCGCGCGCAGGCTTCAATGGCGCGGGGGTATTTGGAATGCAGTCATCGCTTTGCTCATTTGGCCGCTTGGCCGGTTTTGTTTTTCTCGTTGTGTTGAGCAGCGCGCTGCTGCCGCAGGCCGCGCGGGCGGATCGCTGCGACGACCTCGCCAAGGAATTGAAGAACGGCATCGACGGCATCAAGATCGGCCAGACCGCGGCCGGCACCGTCTATCTCGCCCATCCCAAGGCGCGCGAGATCACGCTCGGCTGCTCATCGAAGAACGTCAGCAATCAATTGTTCGGAAAATCCGAGCGCAAGCCGACGCCGGCCTTCATCGAGCTGATGGCGAGCGCGGCGGCGATCGTGTTCACCTTGCCGAAGGACGACATGCAGCGCGGCGTCACACGCTGTTACCGCCGGCTCGGGATCTTCCGCGGCGACGACGTCGCCAGCCGCTACCGCCGGCTCGACATGCGCTGCGCCCGAACCAAGACCGAGTCCTCGATCACGATCAGCCGCAGCAAGGACCAATAGGCCGGGGGTGACGCAACAGCCTTGCGGTTTCTGCGCCGGCGGCAGCGACCCGTTCACTATTCGCCGCGCCACCGACAGTTGCAGACAATTCGAACGATCTGATTGACGAAGTTTTCGTGAGCGATGGCCACGCTTGTCGCAACACCAAGCGAGGAGCTGGACAATGTCCGTTTCGAGCGTTTCGTCGTCATCGCCGCCGCCCTCACCGCCGCCGATCTCGACCGAGACGACCAAGCCGCAGACCCAAGACACGCAGGCGCGGAACCAGACGCAGCAGAGCCAGGCCGTCAATCCCGCCAAGACCGGCGACGAGGCGGCCGCGGAGAAGCAGGCCTCGCGTCCGCCGCTGCCGCCCGGCCAGGGCACCCGCGTCGACATTCTCGCCTGACGATCCCACACCCCCAGGCCAACTTCGTATAGCGGCGGCGCCTCAGGCGCCTGCCGCTATACGTGTGATGGCATCGCCGATACGACTCCACCCCTGTCCCATGATGTCGAACTGAAACTTGTTGCCCGGGAAGACGAAGCCGTCATGGACCATCCGCAGATGCGTGCCGCCCTCGGCCGGCGTCAACGTCCAGGTCACGACGCTGTCGAGCCGTAAGCCGTGGGCCGGATTGGAGTCCGAACCGCCCTTCCAGGAATAGCTCAGCAGATGCGGCGGCTCACAGGCGAGCACCTCGCAATGAACGACGCCATCCCAGTCGCCCACCGGCTCGGTGCGGAAGGTGAAGCGATGACCGGTGGCCGCGACGAAGTCGTTCGGCATCAACCATTTCGCGATCAGGTCGCTCGTGGTCAGCGTGCGCCAGATCTTGTCGGGCGAATGGGGCAGATGCTTCTCCACCACGATCGCATGCGCCTCACCCATCACTCGGTCTCCTTCAACAGTGCCTCGAGGCCGGCAATGCGCTCATGCCAGAATGCGCGGTAATGACCGAGCCAGTCGACCAGCGGCGCCAGCCCTTTTGGCGCGACGCTGTAATAGTTGTGGCGGCCGTCGCGCCGTTCGCTGACCAGCCCGGCGTCGCGCAGCGCCTTGAGATGCTGTGAGATCGCCGGCTGCGATACCCGCGAGCCCTGCACCAGGCCGGTGGCCGCCACCTCCCCCTCGCGCGCGATGCGCTCGAACACGGCCCGCCGCGTCGGGTCGGCAAGCGTCTTCATGACGGATGTCAACTGGGCTTCGACGGTCATAAGGAATGTATAAGCCAATACTTATACATTGTCAACGGGTGGCGCCGCGGAGCCTCGCCTCACGCATCCAGCGCCTTGTAGTGGCGGAAGATGCCGTCCTCGTTGAAGGCGATGCGGCGCTCGCTGCCGAGATAGGCTGATATGTTGGGCCTGCTGGCGACGCGGTCATGCAGCGCGATGAGGCTCGGGATGTTGCGCTCGAACGCCATCATGCGCTTCGGGAACGCGTAGCGCAGGCCGGCGACGATCTGGAACAGCGACAGGTCCACATAAGTGAGCCGGCGCCCGGTGACGTAGGCGCCACCGCTTTTCGATAGGAGCTGCTCGAAATAGCCGAGGAATTTCGGCACCCGCTCGCTCCAGAACTCGGCGGTGCGCTTCCTGGCCGGCGCGCGCTGGTCCTCGTAGTACAGCGTCGGCCCCAGCGGATGATGCGTGTCATGGATCTCGACCACGAAGTCGGTCACGGTGAGCTGCAGCTGATGCACCCAGAGCTGGCCGGCTTCGGCCTTCGGCGCGAGCCCATGACGGCTGCCGAGGAACAGCAGGATGTTGGCGGTCTGGCCGATGACGCGGCGGCCCGCTCTCAGGAAGGGCGGAGCGAAGGGCGGCGTGTCGCTGACCGCCTCCATCATCGCCGTCATCGTAGCGATGCCGTCCTCGCGCGCGACGTCGCGATAGGCGGCGCCCGCCTCCTCCAGCGCGAGACGCACATATTCGCCGCGGCCCTGGATCATGGGCCAGTAGTAGAGCTCGTAACGCATCGGCCATCCTCGCAGTGATGCGCCCACACGTTCGGCTCGGACGACGTAACGGACGCGGTGTTCGTTCGCCGCGAAGCAGTATAGCAGCCTGCCACCGCCGGTGCTCGTCCGATCGACCGGGAACAGCCGCCATCGGGCTCGCGCGGGGGGGAATTGTTGACAAGCAAAAGCGCCGCGGATTGCTCCGCGGCGCCTGATGAGGATCTCAAGTCAGGCTCAGCTGACCTGCTGGATTCCCGACAGCTGCCAATCGGCGCCGGCGTGGCGTAGGAAGGTCCAGATCTCCGTGACCTCCTGCGGCTGGTCGGAGCCCTCGACCACGCGACCCGAGGCGCGCTCGATGGTCTTGTCGGCCAAGGTGAAGCGCATCGCGACCGTGGCATAGTCGGCGCCATTCTCGCGCCAGGCTTCGGCGAGGTCACCCTGCAGCAGCTTCACGGCGCTGACCTTGTTGACCACCCCGCGGGCCTGGTTCTGCTCGAGATCGCGCTCGAAATACGAGGCCATCTCGGGCGTCGACAGCAGCCGCAGGCGGCCGACATCCTCGTTCGACCAGGCGGACTGGATCTCGCCGAGCAGCCGCTCGAACGCCTCGTAGTCGGCCGGCAGGATCTGCAGCGGCGGCGTGTTGCTGCCACCGCCGAAGCCGCCGAAACCACCAAGGCCGCTGAGGCCCGACCGCAAGCTCGGCTGGCCGTCGGTGGGCGTCGGCGCCGGGCCGGCGGCATAGGCCGGCTGGTTGCGGCGCTGCCACCAGGCCATCCCCATGCGCACCAGGAACACCACCAGCAGGACCTGGAGGATCAGGCCGATGATCGAAGCGAAGCCGCCGAGCCCGGAGAACAGCCCGCCGCCGAACAGCATGCCGAACAGGCCGGCGCCGAGGAAGCCGGCAGCGAGGCCGCCCAGCAGGCCGCCCGCGCGGCCGCCGAACAGCCCGCCACGCGCGGGCGCAGCCGTGTTGAAGCCGCCGGGCTGGCCCGGCTGGGTGATGGTGCGGTTGAACTGCGACGCCGATCCCGGCGCGGTCGCGGTCGGAGGCGGCGCGGAGAAGGTGCGCGTGCCGCGGGAGCCCGAGCTGGAGCCGCCGCCGATCCGGGCGTCGGCCGCCGAGACGGCGAGCACCGTCGGCAGCGCCAGTGAAAGGGCCACGGCCATCGCCTTGAGGAGGCCGCTTTTGCGCTGCATGAAGCTCATCTGTGTTTCCCATAACTCCCCGGAATGGGGATGCCTGTAAGATGGGCACAACCCGCGAAAAGGGAAGGCGGCACGAGGCCGCGCGGCTGCGGCGCGGGGTCGCGGGATGAACGCGCCCGGCCGGCTTGCCAAGGAATTTGCCAAGGAACTCCGGTAACCTATTGCGGCGCCATGGTTTCCTTGACCGCCGCCACGAGCTGGCTGAGCGTGAAGGGCTTTGGCAGGAACGCGAACTGCTGGTTCTCCGGCAGGCTCTTCTCGAACGCATCCTCGGCATAGCCCGAGACGAAGATGATCTTGATCTCCGGATTGCGCTCGCGCATCGCTTTGAGCAGCGTCGGCCCGTCCATCTCCGGCATCACGACGTCGGACACCACGAGATCGAGCACGCCGTCGCACTCGTCCAGCGCCTCCATCGCCTCGACGCCGTTCGACGCCTCGATGACGCTGTAGCCGCGCGAGCGCAGGCCGCGCGCGTTCAGCGCCCGCAGGCCCTCCTCGTCCTCGACCAGCAGGATGGTGCCCTGCCCGGTCAGGTCCGCGCGCGGCTTCGACGCTTCCGCGACGGCCGGCTCCTTGGCGGCGCCGTTGGCCGCGTGCGGTTCGGCCTGGACCTCCGGCACGACGATGTGCCGCGGCAAGAAGATCTGGAACGAAGTCCCCTTGCCGACCTCGCTGTCGACGTAGATGAAGCCGCCGGTCTGCTTGATGATGCCGTAGACGGTCGACAGTCCGAGACCGGTGCCCTTGCCGACCTCCTTGGTCGAGAAGAACGGCTCGAAGATCTTCTCGCGGATCTCGGCCGGAATGCCGGTTCCGGTGTCACTGATCTCGATGCGGACGTAGTCGGCCACCGGCATGCCCTTGTAGGCGGCCTGCGCGACCTCGTCGGCCGAGACGTTGGCGGTGCGCACCGACAGCTTGCCGCCATCGGGCATCGCATCGCGGGCGTTGACCGCGAGATTCACGACCACCTGCTCGAACTGCGAGACGTCGACCTTGACCGGCCAAAGGTCGCGGCCGTGAACCAGGTCGAGCTTGACCTTCTCGCCGATCAGCCGACGCAACAGCATCGTCAGGTCGGACAGTGCGTCGCCGAGATCAAGCACCTGGGGCCGCAGGGTCTGGCGGCGCGAGAACGCGAGCAGCTGCCGCACCAGCGTCGCGGCGCGGGTCGCGTTCTGCTTGATCTGCATGATGTCCTGGAACGACGGGTCGGTCGGCTTGTGCGCGTTCAGCAGGAAGTCGTTGGCCATCATGATGGCCGAGAGCACGTTGTTGAAGTCGTGGGCGATGCCGCCGGCGAGCTGGCCGACCATCTCCATCTTCTGCGACTGGTTGATCTGGTTCTCCAGCGCGCGGCGCTCGGTGGTCTCGAGCAGATAGACGATCGCGGCCTCGGTCTCGCGCTCGTCCTCGTCGACGGCGGTGACGAAGAACTGGCCGAAGCGCTCCTTTGCGCCCTCCAGCATCACCTCGACCGGCGGAATGTCCGCCTGCCCTTCCGAGGCCTGGTTGATCGCGGCGATCAGCAGGTGCCGGTCGCGCTGGCTGACGGTGCGGAAGATCGATTTCGCCGCGGCCACGTCGCCGCTGACGCTCTGCGCCAGCTTGGCGTAACGCGCATTGGCCCTGACCACGGCGCCGCCGCGGTCGACGGTGGCGATTGCCATCGGCGTATGGTCGAAGAAGCGCATGAAGCGCACCTCGGCGGCGCGCTCCGGATCGGAGCGCTCGTCGCGGGCGCGGCTGATGACCAGGGTGCGCGAGGCGCCCGGCTTGCCGTCGGCGCCGAAGGCGAGCTTGTGGTAGAGCCGCGCCGGCATGGTCTTGCCGCCGCGCATCTTCAGGTCGATGTCGAACACCTCGGTGCGGACCTCGCCGGGCACCGCCACGATCGAGGTCAGCAGCGACGCGCCGTCGCCGGAGACGACGTCGGCGAGCTTCAGGCCGCCCGAGCCGATCTCGGCGAGATCGTAGTCGAGCCAGTTGGCGAGCGTGGCATTGACGTAGACGAGGCTGCCTTCCGGATTGACCGAGAAGAAGCCGCACGGCGCATGGTCGAGATATTCGATCGCATGCTGCAGCTCCTGGAACACGTCCTCCTGGCGCTCGCGATCCCGCGTGATGTCGGCGATCGACCACACCGCGTAGCGGGCATGGCGCTTGGTCTGGCCGAGCGGGCGCACGCGCATCCGCAGCCAGCGCCCCTGCGCGCCTTCGGCCGCGGTGATGCGCACCTCCTCCTGCTGCCGCTTGCCCTCGCGCGCCGCCTTGAGCAGGCGGAACACCGCTTCGGAGACATCGGGATTGCCGATGAAGACACGCTCGACGGGACGCGCCTCCTGCGCGGTCGCCGCTCCCGTCATGTTGAGATAGGCGGCGTTGGCGTAGACGACATGGCCGCGCGGATCGGTCACTGCGAGGCCGTCGAAGGCGTGATCGGCGATCGCGCCCAACACCGGATCGTCGGTCGCCTTGTCGGCGAAGCGGACGATGCCGGCGGCGAACGCGAACAGATTGAACAGGCCGACGGTGGCGAGCAGCGACAGCAGGCCGAGAATATAGGGCTGCGCCTGGGCGCGGCCGATCGTCATCAACGCGATCGCGACCGCGACGAGACCGAACGCCACCAGCAGGATCAGCAGAATGCTGCCGCTGCGGCGCGGCCGCTCCGGCAGGCCCACCTGATCCTGTAACCCATCGTTGTCGGAATCGGCGCTCATGGCTCGGGGACGCGACCTGTCGGCTGGGAGCCCCAGCCCGTTCGCGCGGCTCCCCCTTCCACCTGCCTGAATCGACGGGTCAAGCGCAAGCCCGTCAAGCCGATATTCCATGATTTATCCGTATTTTGCGGTCCGTCCATGGACCGAATCGGTTGTCATCGCGGGCGCCCCGAGAGGTTGCGCCGCAGCCCCATCACGTAGCCGATGATCTCAGCGACGGCATGATAATGTTCCACCGGGATCTCCTCGTCGATCTCGACGGTGGCATAGAGCGCGCGCGCCAGCGGCACGTTCTCGACGATCGGGATGTCGTGCGCCTTGGCGACCTCCCGGATCTTGAAGGCGATGTTGTCGACGCCCTTGGCGACGCAGACCGGCGCCGACATGCCGCGCTCGTAGGACAGCGCGACCGAGTAGTGGGTCGGGTTGGTGATGATCACGGAGGCCTTGGGAACCGCGGCCATCATGCGCTTCTTCATGCGCTGCTGGCGGATCTGCCGGATGCGTCCCTTGACGTGCGGGTCGCCTTCCGACTGCTTGAACTCCTCCTTCATCTCCTGCACCGACATCTTCTGGCGCTCGTACCATTGCCGATACTGGAACAGGTAGTCGCCGATCGCGACCAGGGCGAGCAGCGCGACCACCGAGCCCATCAGATGCGTCGTCAGCGAGATCGTGACGCCGAGCAGCTCGCTGACGTCCATATGCAGCAGCGATTCGAGGCGCAGCCGCTCCGGCCACAGGATCATGACCATGACCGTGCCAAGCAGCACGAGCTTGAAGAGGCCCTTGGCGAAATTGGCCGCAGCCTGCTTGCCGAACAGGCGCTTGGCGCCGGCCAGGGGCGAGATCTTGCTCAGGCTCGGCTTCATCGGCTCGCCGGACCAGACCAGGCGATGCTGCATCATGTTGCCGGCGATCGCCGCCAGCATCACCATCAGGATCGGCACGCCGATCGCCGCGATCACGGCGAACGACAGGCTGCGCGCCAGCGCCAGCAGGCCGGCGCCGTCGGTGTGGATCATCCAGGAATTGGCGATCAGGTTGCGCATCGGCACCAGCACCGCGGTGCCGATCGAGCCCGAGAAGGTCGACATCACCAAGGTCGCGGAGGCGATCACGAACCAGGTGTTGAGCTCCTGGCTCTTGACGACGTCGCCGCGTTCGAGCGCCTGGTCCAGCCGTTTTTGCGTCGGGTCTTCTGTTTTGTCTTCGGAATCGGCCTCATCGGACATCGATCGGCCCCCTCACCGCGGCATCATCTCGTGCATGACGCCTTCGAAATAGCCGAGAAACGTTCCCATCATCGCGGTCAGGACCAGCGCGAAGATCAGGAAGCCGATCAGGATCGAGAGCGGCGCGCCGACGAAATAGACCTGCATCTGCGGCATCAGCCGCGCCAAGACGCCGAGCCCGATGTTGAAGACCAGGCCGAACACCAGGAACGGCGCCGATAATTGCAGACCGATCTTGAACGCCGCGGCAAACGCCTTGGTCGCCAGCGAGGCGACGTCGCCGCTCGGGATCAATTCGCCCGGCGCGAAGATCTTGTAGCTGTCGCTGAGTGCGGCGATCACCAGATGATGGCTGTCGGTCGAGAACAGCAGGGTCACGCCGAGCATGGTGAGGAAGTTGCCGATCAGGACGCCCTGCTGTCCCTGCGTCGGATCCACCGCGGTGACGAAGCCGAGTCCCATCTGCTGCGCGATCACGGAGCCCGCGACCTGCAGCGCCGACAGCGTCACCCGCGCCGTCGCGCCGAGCACGATGCCGATCAGGATCTCGTGCACCATCATCACCAAGAGCGGCGACAACGCCTGCAGGTCGACCTGATAGGCCTGACGATGCAGCGGCAGCACGATCATCGTGAGCAGCAGCGCGGTCGCGAGCTTGATGCGGACGGGGATGTTGACCTCGCCGAGGCCCGGCAACAGCATCACCATGGCGCCGACGCGCGCGAAGGCCAGCATGAACACGGCGGCCAACGCCGGAAGGAAGGATATATCGATGCGCATCGTCCGCCGTCACGGCCCTTTCGACCGCATGCTGGTGCGGCACGACGGTCTTTGAAGAGACAGCCTCCGACGAGGCAACCTGCGAAGAGGCAGCCTGCGAAGAGCTTGCCCGAAAGGCTGCCCGCGCGCGCCTGAAAGCAGCAGCGCCCCCCACACTGCTCCTTACGACCGCTCGCAGCGCCCTCACGCAGGCCTGCCCTGCCGCCCCGGACATTGCCTCATCCGCCGATGATTCGCGACGAGATCCGCATCATGTGCGAATGCAGCGCATCGGCCATGAACGGCAGCGCCAGCAGCAGCGTCACGAAGATCGCGATGATCTTCGGCACGAACACCAGCGTCTGCTCCTGGATCTGCGTCAGCGCCTGGAACAGCGAGACGACCACGCCAACCACGAGGCCGACCACCATCAGCGGCGACGACACCAGCACGATGGTCCAGATCGCATCGCGCGCCACATCGAGCGTTTCAGCTCCCGTCATGTCCTGTCGTTCCTCACTGTCGATCGGCTCCGGTCCGGCACCCGCCTCATCGCGCGCGGTCGCGGCAGACGGCAAATCCCCTGGGCGCATCAGGCACGTGGCGGCCTGAAGCGTTACGAGCTGCGCCTAGATCGTCATCTTCATCACGTCTTCATAGGCCTGGATCACGCGGTCGCGCACCGACACCAGCGTCGACACCGCGACGTCGGTTTCGGCGACCGCCGTGACGACATCCATGACGTTTGCCTTGCCCGCGGCCATCGCGACCGCCTGACTGTCGGACTTGCGTCCGGCCTCCATCACGCTGCCGATCGCGTCCTTCAGCACCGCGCTGAATGACGGACCACCCTTGTCGGCGCCGTTGCCGCTACCGAGCACGTCGCGCACGCGCCCAAGGCTGCCGAAGGCACCGCTCGAGCCGCCGGTGTCGAGCACGCGCGCGGAATTCGCGTAGGCATTCGCTGCGGAGATTGGGGAGGCCATGACTTTCGTTCCTGTCCTAGGTCTTCAGAATGTCGAGCGTGCGCTGGATCATGCGGCGCGTGGCGCCGATGATGTTCAAATTCGCCTCGTAGGACCGCTGCGCATCACGCATGTCGGTCATCTCGATGAGCGGATTGACGTTGGGGTACTTGACATTGCCGGACGCGTCCGCGGCCGGGTTACTGGGGTCGTATTTGACGCGGAACGACGATTGATCGGGCACCACCTTGCCGAGTGCCACCACCTTGGCGTCGAGCGCACGATCGAGTGCCGAGGTGAATGTCGGGACCTTGCGGCGATACGGATCGCCGCCCGCCTTGGCAGCGGTCGAATCGGCATTGGCGATGTTCTCGGAAATGACGCGCATACGTCCCGCCTGCGCACGCAGGCCGGAGGTCGCGATGCTCATCGAGCGGAGGAAATCGCTGGAGTCGTTTGCCATGCTTGTCGGTCTCTGTCCTTAACCCGAGCTCAGCCCTTGCCGATCGCCGTCTTCAACAGATGCAGGCTCTTGCCGTACAACGAGGTCGCCGCGGCGTAGTCCATCTGGTTGGCGGAGACCTTCAGCATCTCCTCTTCGAGGCTCACCGCGTTGCCGGCGGGCCTCGTCTGAAATCCGACCTTGCGGTTCTGGTCGAAGCTCGCGCTCTCGCCCGACGACGGGGCGATGTGCGCGGTGCTGGTCCGGGTCAGCGACAGCGGCGCAAAGCCGCCGACCGCCTGGCCGGTTGAATCGAACTTCGGCTCAACCAGATCCTTCGGCTTGAAGTTTGGCGTATCCGAATTGGACACGTTCTCGGACAGCACGCGCTGGCGCTCCTGATGCCATTGCATCTTGGTCCGCAACGCCGACAACACGGGGAGATCGTTGATGGACATGGCGCTGCTCGGTTGTGTCCGACTACCGGACGGTTTGGGTAGGTAGAAATTGCCGTGCATATGGTTAACAGGGAGTTAAGAAAGGGTGCGATGCCCACCGGGACTATCCCGGTGTCTTGACGAATTCTTAGGAAACTGCCGGGGTCCCAGCCGACCGATGCATCATTCCGGGACGGCGCGGCTCGCCAAGAAGTCGTTTTGGCCCGGCCGATTCATGGGTTATTAAGAGGCGGAGCGGCAGTTCCTGCCGTCATGCGTTAACAGGTTGGTTCCGGTTCTGAAGCTCCGTTCGCTGCCGGCGATGCGTTGGACAGACGAAAGACTTCGAAAGGACGCGGTATTTGCCGGGGACAGAGATGCAGGCACTGACGTTCTTTTTTGCATTCGTGGCGGTGCTGGCGCTGATCGGCCTCGCCGCTTGGCTGGTCCGTCGATTCGCGGGCAATCGTCTCGGGACCAACCCGAATCGCGGCCGCATGCCCCGGCTTGCCGTGATCGATGCCGCCGCCGTCGATGGCCGCCGCCGTCTCGTGCTCGTGCGCCGTGATAATATAGAGCATCTTCTGATGATCGGCGGGCCGACCGACATCGTGGTCGAATCCAATATCGTGCGGGCCATGCCGGCGCGCGAGCAATTGCCGCAGCGGCCGGGCATCAGTGCCGAGCCGCCGGCGGCGCGCATCGCGCCGCTGCCGGATGCGCCGTCCTGGGCCGACAACGAGCCGAAGACCGAGGCCGCCGAGCATGCCGAGTTGCAGATGTCGGAGCCGCCGCAGCGCCCGATGCGGCCGTCGTTCATCGATGAGGTTCGCCGCACGGCGCCGACTGCCGCAGAGCGGCGTGAGCCGGCACCGGCATTTCCGCCGGAACCACCGCTCCCTCCGCGCCGTCCCGATCCCCGCCAGGACCTCCGGGCGGACGTCCGTGGAGAACCGCGCGGCGGAGACGAAGCCCGCCTGGAGCCGCGCCCCGAGCGGGTGGCCCGCGGTGAACCAGTGATGCCGCGCCCGTTGCGCCCCGCCGAGCCGCAGCGTCAGGCCGAGGCGCAGCGCCCTTCCGAGGGGCCCCGGCTGCCACCGGTGCGGAGCGCTGAGCGCGCAGCCGAGCGCGTCGAGCGCGCGGCGGCGCCGCCGCTGCCGCCGGCGGCCCAGATGCCGCCGCCCCCGCCCCCGGCTGCCCCGCCGCCCGCAGCGGCCGATTCGAGCGCCGAAGCCAATCTGGCCGAGATGGCGCAACGGCTCGAGGCCGCGCTGCGGCGTCCATCAGCCGATCCGTCGGCTGCTCCGGCCTCGGGTCCCCCGGCGCTCCGGGCGGCCGCGCGCAACGAGCCGCCTGCGGCGCAAGCCGCGCCGGTCAAGACCAGCTTCGAGAATCTGGAGGACGAGATGGCCTCGCTGCTCGGACGTCCGAAGTCGTCTCAGTGAGATCGCTGCTTCCCCCGCGTAGAGTTGTCTTCACCGCTGTTCTGACTGCCGCCGGTTTACTGGCGGGACGTGCTGCTGCGCAGGACATCAGCATCAATCTCGGCGCCGGCGGTGGCGGCGTCACCGAACGCGCGGTCCAACTGATCGCGCTGCTCACGGTGTTGTCGATCGCGCCGTCGATCCTGATCATGATGACGTCGTTCACGCGCATCGTGGTCGTGCTGTCGCTGCTGCGCACGGCGATGGGCACAGCGACCGCGCCGCCCAACTCGGTCATCATCGCGCTCGCGATGTTCCTCACGGCGTTCGTGATGGGCCCGGTGCTGCAGAAATCCTATGATGACGGCATCCGGCCCCTGGTGGAGAACCAGATCGGCGTCGAGGACGCGCTGCAGCGCGCCTCGGTGCCGCTGCGCGGCTTCATGCAGAAGAACGTGCGCGAAAAGGACCTGAAGCTGTTCATGGACCTCTCCGGCGAGCCGCCGCCGGCGACGCCCGACGACCTGTCGCTGCGCATCCTGGTGCCGGCTTTCATGATCTCCGAGCTCAAGCGCGCCTTCGAGATCGGTTTCCTGCTGTTCCTGCCCTTCCTGATCATCGACCTCGTGGTCGCGTCGGTCTTGATGTCGATGGGCATGATGATGCTGCCGCCGGTCGTGGTGTCGCTGCCGTTCAAGCTGATCTTCTTCGTGCTGGTCGACGGCTGGTCGCTGGTGGCCGGCAGCCTGGTGCAGAGCTACGGCGGGTAGGTTTCACCTCTCGGTGTGAGCGAAAGCCAGTCGGTCGTGACTTTCCATTGACACGTGCCCTCGATCAGTTCGCCCGGATTGGGCTTGCGACGGGGCGCGATGTGGGGGAGCCGCGCAACTCGATGCGAGCTCGCTGTATGATGTGCCAGCCACCGCTCGAACCAAGCGCGGCCATGATCGCCGCCACAATGAGATCCGGCCATGCCGTGCCGGTGCCGAACACACCGGCTGCGGCCGCGAGTACGGCGACGTTGCCGATCGCATCGTTCCGGGAGCAGATCCAGACCGACCTCATATTCGCGTCGCCGATCCGGAAGCGGTAGAGCATGAGGGCCACGCCCGCATTGGCGACAAGGGCGAGCATGCCGACGATCCCCATCGCCTTCGCCTCCGGGAGGGTGCCGGTCATTGCGTGCCAGACAGTGGAGGCAAGGACAAGGACGCCAAGCAGGACGAGCGACCAGCCCTTCAGAAGGGCGGCGCGCGCTCGCCAGCTCAGCGCCAGTCCCGCCACTCCGAGGCTGATCGCATAGTTGGCCGTATCACCGAGGAAGTCGATCGCGTCCGCCTGCAGCGAGGCCGACCCGGCCGCCACGCCTGCTGCGATCTCCGTCAAAAACATGGCTGCGTTGATAGCCAGCGCAATCCAGAGCGCACGACGCCAGCGGGGGCTGTCCAGTTCCCTCGGAGGGGAAGAGGAACAGCAGTCGTCATGACAACCAGGCATATCGTCGCCTCTTACAAGATGATGCGACGTCCTATATGGACCCTGTAGCCACTATAGGGTCAAGCCATGTCACGACTGACCATCGGCGACCTCGCGAAGCGGACCGGCACCAAAGTCGAAACGATCCGCTATTATGAGCGGATCGGTCTGCTACCTCTTCCGGCGAGAACCGAGGGCAATTACCGAGCCTATGACAACGACCAACTGGGGCGACTGAGCTTCATCCGGCGTGCCCGCGACTTGGGCTTCTCCATCGACCAGGTCCGTGACCTGCTGGACCTCGCCGATCAGCGAGACCGCTCGTGCGACGCGGTCGACGTCATCGCCGGCCAACACCTGGCAGAGATCGAACGCAAGATCGCGGACCTCGTGGCGCTGCGCGACGAGCTTGCCGATGTCATCGGGCGCTGCAAGCACGGCACCGTTGCCGACTGCCGCATCATCGAAGCGCTTGCGCCGCATCGCTCTGACTGAACGAACGAGACAATGGCGTCGCAAGGCAGTCTCGACCTTTCGTCTGGACGCGCGTCGGGCGGATTGCGGACAGCATCGCGATGAGCTCGGCTTCGGCCTTGGTCGGCTCATCTGGTGGCTCTCCGGCTCTGCGTGCGGCGTTGAGATCAACGGCCGGCGATCGCCTGCTTGACGCCCTGGATGCGCGGCAAGGCGCCGGTCGCTTCCGACGGGGCCTTCGCGGCATCCTTGCCGCCGTCCGGTCCCTTGCCGGTGGCATCCGGGAAGCGCGCCCGCATGTCGCGGAGGAAGCCGTCGAGCGTGTCGACACTCGCTGCCATCTTCGCGATCTGCGCGAATTCGGCGCTGGAGCCGCTCGCCGGCTTGCTGGCGACGTCGAACGCGATCTTGTCCGCCTCGCCGGTCATCAGCGGCGCATATTTCTCGCGGAAGCGGGCGAGGCCGATGGCGTCGTCGGCGAGCGCATAGCCGACCACGGCGCGCAGGATGTCGCCGCGCTCCGCCGGATTGAGCGGGCGGAAATCGCGCCAGCGATCGCCGTAGTAGAGCTCGATCTGCTCGGACGCCTCGCGCCAGCGCCGCGACGCCCAGTAGATGTCGGAGCGCAGCCGGATCGCCTCGCGGCCGCCGATGTTGCTGATGATGTCCAGCCCGAGGTCGTAACGACCGATGTCACTGTTGGCGCGCGCCTCCAAGAGCAGCCGCTGCTGGCGCAGCTCGCCCGCGAGATCGGCGATGCGGGTGGTGCGCAGCGCCTCGATGGCGCGGTCCGGCTTGCGGTTGGTGAGGTAGACCATGGCGAGACGCGCGGCGACCTGGGCGCGCGCCGCACCTTCGAGGCGGTGGTCGACTTGGTATTGCAAAAGCTCGGCGGCCTGGTCGAGCAGATCGATGCCGACCAGGCGGTCGGCGAGCTTGCGGATCATCTCGTCGCCGCGGCGGCCGATCGGAGTCAGCTCGCGAAACCCGTAGAAGATGCTGAGCGCATCGACCGGCGGAAGCTCGTCGGCCTTGCCGCTCAGGAACAACTGCGAGAACAGGCGGGAGGCTGCATCCTGGGCCTGCCGCGCCAAGTCGGAGTTGGGCATCAGGCGGGTGGCCTGGCGCGCGGCCTCGAGCGAGTCCGCGTAGCGCCCGGCCTCCTCGTAGAGCTGCGCCATCATCTGCAACGTCTGCACCTCGATGGCGTCGCCGCGCCAGATCGCCTGCAAGGTCTCAAGCTCCTTCAACGCGTCGGGCGGCTTGATCTCGCCGCGCTTCTGCAGAAGCTTGATCTCGAGCAGCTTGGCCTCCGCGGCCGCCATGCGGTCGTCGGAATTGACGGCGAAGCGATAGTCGTCGAGCGCGTCCTTCTCCTGCGCCATCGCCTCGGCGAGTCGGCCGCGCAGCACGGCGATGTCGGGCTTCATGTCCGCGGGCACGCCGATCACGTCGAGCTCGGCGCGCCGCTTCGCGGCGCCAGCGAAATCCTTGATCTCGAGCGCCGACTTCATCGCGTCAGCGATCACGACGCGCTGCAGATCGAGCGGCAGCGAGGCGATGGCGAACTCGACGTTCTTCAGCTTCTCGCGCGCGTCCGCGAACTTGCCCTGCCGGGCGAAGGCGAGGCCCTTCCACATCTGGGAGTCGAAATTGTTCCCGATCGACGGCGTGGCGAGATCCTTGAGCCCCTGGTCCGGCCGGCCCATCAGGATGCTCGCCACCGCATGGATCATCAGCATGGCGGTCTCGTCGGTGCGCGGGTCGGCGTCGGAGATCATCAGATTGGTGACACCGCGCGCCTCCGGGTACATCGCTCGCGCCATGTAGAAGCGCGCCAGCGCCAGCCGCGCCTGCGCCCGCCGCTCCGGCTCGGCGTTGGCCGCGGCCTTGATCAGGAGATCCTCGCGCGGCACGAACGGCTGGGTCTGGTTCTGCTGCCATTCGTCGATGTCGAACATCGGCCTGACAGCGGTCGGCGCCCGCTCCGGCGAGAAGCCGATCGACGACAGCGTCAGCCCGCCCGGCCGGCCCAGGATCACCTTGTCGGGCGCGATCTCGACGGCGACGTCATCCGAATTCGGACGAACCGCGATGCCGTGGATGGAATCGAGCAGCGACAGATCGACGAAATCCTGGCGCTTGATGAAGCCGCGGATCGGCGGCGGCGCCGTCACGACCAGCAGCGTGTCGCCGGCATCCGGGTCGGTCACCCGGTGCAGCATGCCGGCTCCGGGATTGGCGAGCGGCACCATCACATTGGCAAGCGCGGGATCGGTGACGTTGCGCATCACCATCAGCGGCTGCTGATTGGCCTGGCCCTTGTCGGCGAAAGACAGCATCCAGCTGCGCCCGCCGTCATCGCTGCCGAGCGAATGCATCTGCGGGCGGTTGAGCCGGATCCGGATGGCCTGCCCGTTATCGAGCGACATCCTGTTGACCTCGCCGATGATGGCGCCGCCCTTGGCGCGGATGGGCTCGACGTCGACGGGCTTGGTCGAATCGAACACCATCCATACCGTATCGCCGCGGCGGAACAGCGCCGCCGGCGTGACCTGGCCGAAGCCGAAGGTGAGCCGCAGGCCCTCACTGTCGCGCAGGGCCTCCAGGGTGGCGGCTCCATTGGCTGCCTTCTCGGCCGGCTTGGTTTCGGCAGGCTTGGTTTCGGCAGACTTGGTCTCGGCAGACTTGGTCTCGACGGGCTTGGCGGCTTCGGCTTTGCCGGCCTCCGGCTTCATCGCCTCGGGCTTCGCGGGTTCGGATTTGGCGGCTTCGGATTTGACGGCTTCAGGCGCAGCAGCTTCAGGCTTGGGGGCCTCGGGCGCGGCTTCGGCCTTCGCGGCGGCGGGCGCGGCAACAGCCGCTGCCGACGGCGCCGGTTGGGCTGCGGGCTCGGTGGCCGGCGCCGCGACCGCAGGCGCCGGCTTGGTCTCCGCCTTCATCTCCTTGGCGATGGTGTCGGAGGTCGGCGGCACGATCTCGGGCTGCGCAGCCTGCTTCGGCTTGTCGCCATTGGGCTTGCTGCCGTTGGGCTTCTCGGCCGCGGCCGCCTTGGCGCCCGGCAGCGTGTCCGAGGAGACTGCGGAGACCTTCTTGTCCGGCTGCTGATAGGCGACGTCGATGTTGTAGTTCTTCTCCTCGCGGAAGGCGCGAACGTCGACCTCGCCGACCAGGCCGAGCTCGACGACGGTCCTGCTGCCGTCGATGCGCTGGTTGATCGCGGCGACGTTCGGCGGCGCGACGAGCTTGGCGTCGGCGAGATCGAAGGACAGCGGCGCGGTGAAGAACAGCGACAGCTTCTGGTCGTTGAGCACCGAGGAGATGCCGACACCGTCGGGGATCTCGAACACGAAGCGCACGAAGGTCGGCTGCACCAGCGCGCGGACGCGGATCGGCGGCCGCTTCTTCGATTCCGCCTCGGCGCGCTGCAGCCGCAGCGCCTTCTCGGCGGCGCGCGCGCGCTCGGCGAGCTCGCGCACGACCTCGGCCGGCAGCGGCGGCGGCGGGCCGGTCCAGCTGTCGGGCAACAGATCGATGAAGACGCGTTCGCCCGCGGTCATGGTGTTGACGCGGACCTTGCGCGACAGCGACAGCCGCAGCGCCGAGCCGTCGGGGTCGCCGCGGGCCGATGAGATATAGTCAGGCGCCGCATCCACCCAGCGGTCGATCGGAACGGTGGCGGCGCGATCGAACCTGATCAGCAGAATCGAGCCGGCGGTGGTGACGTCGGCGCTGACGTCCTCGGCGAATTTCAGCACCAGCCGCGCATAGCCGTCCTGGGCCGACAGGCTCGCCTCGCCGGGCACCGGCGCAGCGCCCGCCGCGACCGTGGACAGCACCAGGCCGATGACGATGGCCGACAGCAGGGCAAGGCCGGCGCGCGCCCGTGCGCGGGCCGTCGACCGCAATCCAATGGGAGTCGTGCGCGCCATGGTCACAAGCTTCCGGTTCGACATCCGCAACTTGACGGATACGCCTGCCCCGCCACGCCGGAAATCTAGGTGCCGGCGTTTAAGGGCGCATTAAACATGCGGCTCAATTGCTCTTCACAGGCACGATCTTGCCCTCGATCTTCGGCAGCTCGGCGCTGGTCTCGGGCCTGTCGGCGCCGGCCCGGCGCGCCAGCTCGACGGTGAGCCGCTCGGCGGCCTCCGGCGTCATCAGACCGAGAATGTCCGACATCTTGCGCGGGGCGATCTGCGAGGCGATCTCGATCAGCACCGACATCTCGAGCCGGTCGAACACCTTGGCGGCATCCTTCGGCTTCATGCCCTCGTACATCGTGACGATGCTCTTGAAGCGGGCGTTGTCGGCCTCGGTCTTGGCGGCCTGCGCGCCGGAGATGCGGCCCTCGATCGCCTTCATCTCCTCGGTCTTGGACTGGATGCGCTGCTCGGCGGCGCGCAGCAGGCTCTCGCGGATGTCGATCTCGCGCGCGCGCGCGTCGAGCTCCTGGCGACGCGACTGCAGCCGCTCGAGGATCGCCTTCTCCGCCGGCGACACCTGCTGCTGGTTCTCCTCGGGCTTGATCACCACGCCCTCGGGCTTGGTGTCGGGAGCGGCGGGCTTGGGCGCCTCCTCCTTCTTCTCCTTCGGCGCGCCGTGCGTGGAGCCGGTGACGATGTCGTTGTCCTCGCGGCCGGGATAGCCCAGGTTCTCCTGGGCCCAGGACCGCTTGGTCGGGTGAGGGTCATAGTCGAAAACGTAGCCGCCATCGATCACGAGGCCGGCCACCTTCAGGACCGCAAGGCAGGCCACCGCGATCAGGACGACGGGAATGACGCGGATGTTACGAAACGCATTCATGCGGCAAGGCCACCAGTCCTTCGACGTTCGGAGAATGCCTGGGCCGCGGCGGCAACCGCCTTGGCACTGGAGACGCGCACCGGCTCGGTCGTGATCGCCGGCACCGGCGCAGGCGCAGGGGCCGGCTCCGGCGCGGCTTCAGGCGAGGTGATGGGTCGCGCGGCGCTGGCGATGCGCGACAGCCGGCGCACCACGCCGTCGCTCTCGGCGAGCTGCTTGCGCAACTGGTCGGACATCTGCGTCGCGGCGGCGAGCTGATTGCCGAGATTGTCGTTGACGTCGCGCACCGCGAGCTTGAGGCCGCCGATCGCCCGCTCGGCGATCTCGGTCGCGGTGATCAGCTCCGCGATCACGGCCTTGAGCGAATGCTCGTCCGCCTTCAGCCGCTTGAGCCTGGAATTCAGCAGCATGCAATAGCCGATGGTCAGCACGAGAAGGACCGCCACCAGGCTTTCGATGATCAATCCGAGGGAGTGGTTCATTGGGCCTCCATCAACTTGTTCTGGCCTTCTGCGCCTTCGAACATCGCAAGCGTCGTATTCGGCTTGCGCAAATTCTTGGTGACACGGATCGCGACGCGGTCGCCGACCCGCCCCATCCGCCCCTCCGTCAGCATGGTGCTGCCGCAGCGGACCGCGACCAGCGCATCGGGACGGATGTCGAGCGGCAGGGTGTCGCCGACCTTCAGCTTCATGAGCTGCTTCAGCGGCACGTCGGCCTCGTAGAGCACGGCGTCGACGGCGATCTCGGCCTTGGCGATCTCGGTGGCGAAGTGGCCTTCCCAGACGGGATCGCGGCCGAACTTCTCACCCATGAACATCTGCAACAGCACCGGCCGGATCGGCTCGATCGTCGCGTAAGGCAGCAGCAGCTCGATGTTGCCGCCGCGGTCTTCCATGTCGATCCGCAGCTTCACCAGGATCGCGGCATTGGCGGGCCGGCTGATCGCGGCGAAACGCGGATTGGTCTCGAGCCGGTCGATGGTGAAGCGCACCGGCGACAGCGGCCGGAACGCCTGCTCGGCATCGCTCAGCACCACCTCGATCAGGCGCTTGACCAGGTTGGTCTCGATCGTCGTGTAGGGGCGACCCTCGACGCGGAGCTGGGTGTTGCCGCGGCGGCCGCCGAGCAGCACGTCGATGATCGAATAGATCAGGGTCGAGTCGACGGTGGCGAGCCCGAAATTCTCCCACTCCTCCGCCTTGAACACGCTGAGCACGGCGGGCAGCGGGATCGAGTTCATGTAGTCGCCGAAGCGCACCGAGGTGATGCGATCGAGCGAGACCTCGACGTTGTCGGAGGTGAAGTTGCGCAAGGACGTCGTCATCAGCCGCACCAGGCGGTCGAAGACGATTTCGAGCATCGGCAGACGCTCGTAGGAGACCATCGCCGAATCGATGATCGCGCGAATGCCGGAATGGTCGTCGAGACTGACCTCGCCGGCGGTGAAGCCGAGGAGATTGTCGATCTCCTCCTGCGACAGCACCCGCTCGCCGCCGTTCTTGGTGGCGCCGAAATCGCGGCTGCCGTCCTCGACCATCGCGGCCCATTGCAGGGCCATCGATTCGGTGAGTTCATTGGCTGCTGCGGCTTCCGCGGCCTCTGTGGGATCCTCCGAGTCGAGCGAGGCTTCCCATTGCGCGGCTATCGCATCCTGGTCGACTTGATCGTTGCCCGCCATGATCGTTGAGCTTCTTTGCCTTACTGGACCACGATTTCCTTGAACAACACCGCGTTGACCTGGTTGGGCGCCAGCGCGACGTTGACCCGCTTGGTGAGCTCCTCCTTGAGCCGGAACAGGCCCGCCGAGCCGTTGAGGTCGCTCGGCCGGAGCTCGCGCAAGTACGTCTGGAAGATGTCGGTGACGCGCGGCAGCGTCGGCTTGATCGACTCGACCTGCTTCTCCTCCTTCACCTCGAGCACGATCTTCACTTTCAGATATTGGACGCGGTCACCGGGATTGCCGACCAGGTTGACGAGAAGGTCCGGCACCTCGACGAAGGCCGGCGGCTTCGGCGGCGGCGCCGCCTCGGCGTGATGCTCGTCGTTCTTGTGGCTGAAGAAGAAGAAATAGGCCGCACCACCGACGCCGAGCAGCGCCAGCGCGCCGACGACCATGATGATCAGCTTGAGCTTGCTCTTCGGCGAGCCTGCTTGCTCCTCGCCTTCGCCTGCTCCGGCGTCGTTCTCGGCCATAGCTTTCGGATCCTTCCGGAAAATCGAGCCGATGCCGCCAGAAAGCTTAATGACGCGAAACCAACGCTCCCAGCGCATCTGCGCTTTGTTGAGTGAACGCTACGGTAACAATGGTTAACGGAAGCTTTCTTTTGCCGAGGCGGTGGGAAAATCTTGCCGGGCAATTATGGTTAGCGAGACGTTATTGCCGGGCGTTTCGGACGCCATCGAAACTCTAATTCATTGATAAGAATACGATTTTCATAGTGGCACGGCTTTCGCTGTACCCCTTGCGAACCCGCCGGCTTGGGAGAGCTGAACGGTTCGTTGAAGACCCGGTCGAGACCGCCTTGGGAGAGGTGCCGCGAACGGGATTCGTTAAGAGGGGAGATCGACCGGTGGAGAACGCGCTTCTCATCGGATTGTCGCGACAGATGGTGCTGGAGCGGCAACTCGACGTCGTTGCCAACAACGTCGCCAACGTCAACACCAACGGCTTCAAGGCCGATCAGCAGCTGTTCGAGGAGTATCTCTCCTCCGGCGCGCATGAAGACAATTTTCCGGGCGCCGCCCGCAGGGTGTCCTATGTCCAGGACCGCGGCACCTATCGCGACTTCTCGCAGGGCTCGATGCAGCGCACCGGCAACGCGCTCGACGTCGCCGTCACGGGCGACGGCTTCCTGACGGTGCAGACCGCGGCCGGCGAGCGCTACACCCGCGACGGCAATCTGCACATGAACAATCTCGGCCAGCTCGTCACCGCCGCCGGTGACCTCGTGCTCGGCACCGGCGGTCCGATCGTGTTTCAGCCGACCGACCACGACATCAACATCTCGCCCGACGGCACCGTGACGGTGGTCGAGGGCGTCAACCGCACCGACTCGATCCGCGGCAAGCTGCGCATTGTCAACTTCGCCGATCCGCAGGCCGCGCAGAAGCAGGGCAACAACCTCTACGCCGCCGCCGGCGGCGCCATCCCGCAGCAGGACACCAAGTCGACCGTGCAGCAGGGCTACATCGAGAAGTCGAACGTCAGCGCGGTCGGCGAGATGAGCAAGATGGTCGAAGTGATGCGCGCCTACACCCAGGTCGCCAACATGCTCCAGGTCCAGAGCGACCTGCGCAAGAACGCGATCGAGAAACTCGCCGACGTTCCGGCCTGACAGATCTTGAAGGAGACGTGACATGCAGGCGCTTCACACCGCTGCGACCGGAATGGCGGCACAGGAACTCAACGTTCAGGTGATCTCCAACAACATCGCCAACCTGCGCACCACCGGCTTCAAGAAGCAGACGGTGGCGTTCCAGGACCTGATCTACGAGCACATGCGCCGCGTCGGCGCGCAGTCGTCGGACCAGGGCACGATCCTGCCCGTCGGCATCGACATCGGCGGCGGCGTCAAGACCGTCGGCACGCCGCGCTCGATGACGCAGGGCACTCTGTCGCAGACCGGCAACGATCTCGACCTCGCGATCTCTGGCGAGGGCTTCTTCAAGGTGCTGATGCCCGACGGCACCTTCCAGTACACCCGCGACGGCACCTTCCAGATGGACAATCAGGGCCGCATCGTTACCGCCCAGGGCAACCCGGTGCAGCCGACCATCACGATCCCGCAGAACGCCTCGGGCATCACCGTCAACGCCCAGGGCCAGGTCTCTGTGACGCTGCCGGGCTCGACCACCTCGAACATCATCGGCCAGCTCCAGGTCACCCGCTTCATCAACAAGGCCGGCCTGCAGCCGGTCGGCAACAACCAGTTCACCGACACCCCCTCCTCCGGGCCGCCGCAGGACGGCGTCGCCAACCAGGACGGTCTCGGCAGCATCACCCAGGGCAGCCTGGAGCAGGCCAATGTCGACGTCGTCAGCGAGATGAGCGAGCTGATCGCCGCGCAGCGCGCCTACGAGATGAACGCCAAGGTCATCTCGGCCGCGGACCAGATGCTGCAGTCGACCACTGCGCTGTTCCGCTGAGGTTCGAAGGGAGATCACCGTCATGACCCGTACCGTCCGTCCCTTCGTTCTTGCGGCCGCCCTGCTCGCCTCGACTGCGCTATCGGCGCTGGCCGGCGAGGCCGACGACCAGATCAAGGCGCCCGTGCTGCGCTCCACCGTGAACGTCACCGGCGACATCGTTCGCGTCGGCGACCTGATCGACAATGCGGGCGTCGCGGCCAACATCGCCGTCTACCGCGCGCCCGACCTCGGCACGACCGGCGTGCTGCCGGCCGCGCAGGTGATCGCGACCCTGCGCACCCACCAGGTGATCGGCGTCGAGGTCCGCGACATCAAGGAGGTCGCGGTCACGCGGCTGGCGCGCGCCGTCGACGCCAAGGAGATCAGCACGACGGTGGCCCAGGCGCTCGATCACCGCAACGGACTTGGCGATGCCGCCAACCTCAGCATCAGCTTCGACCAGCCGGTGCAGGACCTCAAATTCGAGGCCTCGACGTCGGGCACGCTGGCGCCGACCAGCGTCCGGTTCGACCCGCGCAGCGGCCGCTTCGACATCACCTTGGAGCTCGGCCATGCCAACGGCGCGAGCCCGACCAAGCTGCGCTACACCGGCACGGCGATCGAAACCGTCGAGGCCGTGGTGCTGACCCGCAACATCGACCGCAACGAGATGATCCGCTCAGGCGACCTGCAGACCGAGCGGCGGCCGCGCGCCGAGCTCGGCGGCGGCGACCCCGCCACGCGCGAGCTCGCAGTAGGCATGCAGATGCGCCGCCCGGCGCGCGCGGGCCAGGCGCTGAGGACCACTGACCTCGCCAAGCCCGACCTCGTGCAGCGCGACCAGGCGGTCACGCTGATCTTCCAGACCGCCGGCATCTATCTCACCACGCGCGGCAAGGCGCTGGAGTCGGGCACCGAAGGCGACGTCGTCAGCGTGCTCAATCTGCAGTCCAAGCGCACCGTGACGGGCCGCGTCTCGGGTCGCGGCCAGGTCTCCGTCGACATCGCCGTCGCCAAGCCGGCGCAGACCTCCGAAGCCGACATCGCCGCACCCGTCGCCGTCGCCAGCCGCCTTCCCACCTCCGCCACCCCGAAAGCCGAGTAAGTTTCATGTCGAAGTTCAAGTTTGATGATCGGGGCGTCTCGAGCCTGCGCCGGGTCGCGCTGATCTCGGTTTCCTTCGCGGTGCTGTCGATCGCCGGCGGATGCTCCTCGATCGACCGTCTCAGCCAGATTGGCGAGCGGCCGAAGCTGACGGAGATCGACAATCCGACCACGCAGCCGGGCTACAAGCCGGTGCAGATGCCGATGCCGAAGCCCGAAACCGTGTCCTACGCGCCGAACTCGCTGTGGCGCAACGGCTCGCGCGCCTTCTTCAAGGACCAGCGCGCCCGTCAGGTCGGCGACCTCCTGACCGTCACGGTCAGCATCTCCGACAAGGCCAATTTCGCCAACGAGACCCAGCGCAGCCGCACCAACAAGGAGGATTCGGGCATCACCGACTTCATCGGCGCGAAGACGCTCGGCGTGCAGGCGCAGAAGGTGCTGCCCGGCCGCATCCTGACTGCCGACGGCACCTCGTCCTCGGACGGCAAGGGCACGATCCAGCGGTCGGAGTCCTTGACCACCAGCGTCGCCGCGGTCGTGACGCAGGTGCTGCCGAACGGCAACCTCGTCGTCGAAGGCAAGCAGGAGATCCGGGTCAACTACGAGATCCGCGAGCTGATCGTGGCCGGCATCGTGCGGCCCGAGGACATCCAGAGCGACAACACCATCGACTCCACCAAGATCGCCCAGGCCCGCATCTCCTACGGCGGCCGCGGCCAGATCTCCGACGTCCAGCAGCCGCGCTACGGCCAGCAGGTGATGGATATCCTGCTGCCGTTCTGAGGCAAACCTCAGCATCAATGACCGGGCGGAGCCCGCCCGGTCGCTCAGGAAGCCGCCCATGCGATGACCTCGCAAGGCGCAAATCGAAACGAGGACCAGGACACACGACCGAAATCCCTCCCAGCGCGGGAGGGTCGGACAAGGGATGGCCGAGCGCGATATGGGTCACGGCGCATGACCCCCGCAGCCGCCGCCCTTCTCTGAAAACGAGCTCCCACATTGCCCAATGCGAACCTAGGCGCGGCGGGTGATGTATACGCGGCCTCCGGTAGCTCCCCTGCCGGAGGCCGCGTTCGTTTTGGCTGTCACACCCGAGCTGACGGACCCCAGCTCAAGACGTTCCGGCCCTACCTCGGCTCACCCGAACGTCGCCTCGACCACACCGAGGCCGTCCAGCTCCATCCTTACCCGGTCGCCGGCCTTGAGCCAGATCGTCTTGACCAGGCTGCCGGTCAGGACGAGCTGCCCGGCCTCGAGCCCGTCACCACTGGCGGCGAGATGATTGGCAAGCCAGGCCAGCGCATGGACAGGATGTCCCAGCACATCCGCGCCAGTGCCCTCGCCGACCAAGGTGCCGTTGACGATGGCACGGCCCTGCACCGCGGCCAAGTCCGCTACGGCAGCGCGTGGGAGCGCAGGGCCGAGGACACAGCCGGCAGCAAAGAAATCGTCGGCGACGAGCGTCGGCGCGCCCAGCGTCTGCCATTGCACATAACGGTCGTCGACGATCTCGATCGCCGCGTGACAGTCGCCGATCGCCTCGACGACACGATCCATGGTGAACGGCGCGTCCAACGGCAGCAGGTCGTGCTTGAGCCGCACGGCGATCTCGCATTCGACGCCCACGCGGACGAAGTCGGCCGTGCGCAGTTCGACACCTGTCTGGTGAATACCGGACGCGAACACTCCGCCGGAACAGGGATGCGGAATGCCAAGATAGTCCTGCATCACCTTGCTGGTGCAGCCGATCTTGTAGCCGGCGAAGTCACCGGCCTGTTCGGCGAGCAGCCAATGGACTTCGCGCTGGATCTCATAGCCGGCAGCTTCATCCTTCGGCTGAAGCTGAGGCGGCAGAGCCCCCAAGGGCGCCCGTTGCTTGCGGGCATCTACGATCAGTCGCGCAGCGGAAAGTATCTCGTCTGCTCCCATGGCCCTTCAACTCCCTTGGCCCGCGGTCCGAACCGGCATCGCAGGATCTATGGTGAACGGATTGTTTATAAACGAGTTTTGGGCTCCCATCTCAGCTTCATCAACAATTTGAGACGGCGCGGCCGCAGCGCAAGCGGCTCGTTCAACCGATTTCACGTTTCACGATGCCGAGTTCGAGCAGACTTTCCGCAGTGGCGACGATCGCGTCCTCGTTGGAGCGCGAACTCCAGCCGCGCAGACGCCGCGCCTTGTCGACGCCCGCCTCGCTTGGACTTCGGGCGAGGCCATGTCGGGACCAGCCGCGCAGCGTTTCGCGCACCGGCGCTCAGCCCGCCTCCGTTGCGGCCACCGAACTCTCGCCAGGCGTCTTGAGCCAGGGCAGCTCGAACTGGCAGGTCAGCCCGCTCTCGGCAAACGTCCGCTGCAGATGCCTGACCGTGCGGGTCAGCAGCCGGCTGCCGAAGCCGACCACTGGCGGCTCCGTTGCCGGCGGGCCACCGCTTTCCTGCCAGCGAACATGCAGCGCGTCCTGCGCCAACGACCAGCTGACATCGACGTGGCCGTCGGGCGTGGTGAGCGCGCCATATTTGCTGGCGTTGCAGGCCATCTCGTGGATGACGAGAGCCAGCTGCGTCGTCAGCTCGACCGGAACCAGGATGGCGGGGCCGCTGGTGGCGAGTTGATCCGGTGTGCTGGCGAACGGCGCGACCTGACTCCTGATGAGGGCGGCGAGATCGGCGCCCTGCCAGTCGTTCTCGGCAAGGCTCGTGTGCGCCGTCGCCAGCGCATGCAGGCGTGACGTGAAATCGCGGACCTTGGCGTCGTGCCGCGGCAGCAGCTGATGCGCCAGCGATTGCACCACGGCAAGGCTGTTCTTGACGCGATGGGCCAGCTCATGCACGAGCAGTTCGCGCTTGCGGTCGGCTTCCTTCGCGGCCGTGACGTCGATGTTGACGCCGATCATGTACGGATCGCCGCCGCCCTCGCCACCCAACATGCGGGCGCGCGCCTCGATCCAGCGGATCGAGCCGTCGGGCAGCGGCACCCGCCATTCCGAATCGAGCTCCCCGGTTGTCAGCGCCTGCTTGTTGTCCCGGTCGGCACGCGCCTGGTCCTCGGGATGCACCAGCGCCAGCCAGGCGTCATAGGTCCCGGGGAACGTGCCCGGCGCAAGTCCATAGAGCTCTTCGATCTCATCGGACCAGTGGCTGGCGCCGGATCTGCCGTCCCAGGTAAAGGTGCCAAGCCGTCCGTATTTCGCGGCGAGTTTGAGCTGCCCGGCCGTGCGCGACGCATCGTCCCTGGCTTGGGCGAGCATCCCGAAATTCTCCTGGATGACGCGTGCACTCTCCGCCTGCGCCTTTTCGGCCGCAGCTAGTCGGGCGTTGAGCGCCCGGACCTCCGGGGGATCGGAGGGCGCGGCCTCGCCGGGGATGGCGCGCTTGACGGCGATGCTTTCGAGCGGCCGGGCGATGCTTCGGCCGATGCCGGCCGCCAGCAGCAGCGCCAGGGCACAGATCGTCGTCGCCGCGATGGTTGCGGTCTGCACCGTCGAGGAGATCGCCTGGGCGAAAGCCGCCTGCTTGATGCCGACCCCGACAGTCCAGTCGCTCAGTTGGGGACGCGCATTGGCGTTGATGATCCGATCACCCTCGATCGACGGAAACTCCGCGATCCCCTCAGCCTTGGCAGTCGCCCGCCATCCGGCCGACGCCGGCTGCCCGGTCGAGGTGGCGTTCTTCGGGATGCGCGAAATGTAGCGGCCCTGGCCGTCCATGATGCCGACCAGCCAGTCGGCCGGCAGCTGCTGCTGGGCCAGCAGCCGGGTGTAGTTCGCGGCTGGCATGGCAATCGAAAGGCAGCGGAACGGCTTGCCGTCCTTGAAGACGGGGACATCAACGGTCGCCACCCACGCGCCGGAATTGGGACCGGTGAAGATGTCGGAGATCGACGGCCTTCCGGACTGAAAAGCGCGCTCCTGCGAGCCCCAGCCTTCGGGCGCGCGCTCGCCGAGCGGCTTGCCCGGCGTCGCCCCGGTGTTGAGCAGGATGCGGCCGCTCGCGTCCGACACGATGATCCAGCCTTCGCCGCTGACCGCACCGACGCGGCGCGCCTCCGCCTCGAAGTTGCTGAGATCGGCGGCACTGAGATCCGGAGACTTGCCCAGCACCTCGGCGAGCGCGATGTAGCGCCGCAATTCGGCGTCGACGGCACCGGAGATCGTCTGCGCGGCATAGGACAGGCCGCGCCGGATCGAGGCGTCGGCGGATTGCGCCATCGATACGATGACATAGGCGATCAGCCCGACGCAGGGCAGGAACAGAATGCCGGCCAGGAGAAGGAGGCGCCCCTTGATGCTCAAGGCGCCATAGGAACGCTCCATCGTTGCCAGCGCGCCCCTGGCTATGTCCGGCTCGCCCATGATTCCCCGCGGCGTTCCGAGATGGAACCGCCGATAATTCAGCAGACGCGAAAAAGTTCCGGACGCTTGGAAAACCAACAGCGCGCGCGGTCGTGCCGGCATTGCCGGCCCGCAGACCGCTCAGGTGACGAGACACTCGACCTCGCGCACACCGGCGCCGTCTCAGCAACAGACGCTGCGGCCGCACCCGGCAAGCGGCCGCAATCCCCGCTCGTTCAGGTCAATGTCGCGACCTACTCGTCGCGATAGACCTTTTCACGCTTCTCGTGGCGTTCCTGCGCCTCCACCGACAGCGTCGCAATGGGACGGGCCTCGAGCCGCTTCAGCGAAATCGGCTCGCCGGTCTCCTCGCAATAGCCGTAGGTGTTGTCCTCGATGCGCTGGAGCGCCGCGTCGATCTTGGAGATCAGCTTGCGCTGGCGGTCACGGGCGCGAAGCTCGATCGCCCGATCGGTCTCCGACGACGCGCGGTCGGCGAGGTCCGGATGGTTCACGTTCTCCTCCTGCAGAGCCTGCAGGGTGAGCTTCGATTCGCGCAGGATCTCCTCCTTCCATGCCAGCAGCTTGGCGCGGAAATAGTCGCGCTGGCGTTCGTTCATGAAAGGCTCTTTTTCGGAAGGTTTGTAGTTCTTCAACTTTTCCAAGGTCAGCCCATCTGTACGTGCTGGCGCCGGTTTCGGCACCGGCGGACGGAATACGCCCGTTCGCGGCCGCGTTATATAGCGGCCTCATGTGACAGACAATATTTCCATCGGCACGGGCGCCCCGCCGTTCGGGCCGTTGCACAGGCAAATTCGGCCCCAGCCGGCGGGACGCCGTGGACGGCCTCAGTAACCGACCGTGAAACGGGCCCGCCGGTGGGCTGGACGCTCGATTTCGTCGGCCATCGCGACCGCGAAGTCCTCGAAGGTGACGAAGCTCTTGCCGTCGGCATCGACCAGCAGCTGATCCGTTCCGAGCCGGAACTTGCCCGTCCGGGGGCCGAAATCGATCATCGCAGAGGGCGACAGGAAGGTCCAATCGAGCTCCTTCTCCTGGCGCAGGCGGTCGAGGAACGCGGCGCCCTTCTCCGCTTCGGCCTTGTAGGCGGCCGGAAAGCCGGGCGTCGTCACCAGCCGCACACCCGGCGCGACCTCGAGCGAGCCGGCGCCGCCGACCACGAGGTAACGCGATACGCCGGAGTCCTTGGCCGCCCCGATCAGGGTCTCGACATCGCTGGCCGAGAAATGGATCGCGCTGATCGCGACGTCATGGCCGGCCCAGAGTTTCGCCAGCGCGGCGCGGTCGTTGGCGTCCCCCCGCACCGCCGTGACGTTGGCGTGCTTCTCGATCTTGTCCGGGTTGCGGGCAATGCCGGTGACCTGGTGGCCGCGGCTGGCCAACTCGGCGGTGATGCGGGACCCGGCACGGCCGGAGGCGCCGGCGACGGCGATCTTCATGGGGAAACTCCTATGTTCGAGATCACGAGGTCGGATCCGAGGTCTGGACGAAGCCGCCTTGGTATCCGATAGTGACTAGATAACGGAATGAATGCTGGTGTTAAGAGCGCACTTTAAGATCACCTGGTCACGCCGGAGTAACCGATGAGAGCCGCGAACGTCTATTCGGCCGACTGCCCAACGCGACAGATCCTGGACCGCGTCGGCGATAAATGGGCCGTGCTGATCCTGATCCTGCTGCGCAACGAACCCTTGCGCTTCAATCAGTTGCGGCGGTCGATCGAAGGGATTTCGCAGAAGATGCTGTCCCAGGTGCTGAAGAGCCTGGAGCGCGACGGCCTGGTGCGGCGGCGCGCGATCGCGACCGTCCCGGTCACCGTCGAATATTCGATCACGCCGCTCGGGCTGACGCTCGCCGCCGCGGTCGATCCGCTGCGCGACTGGGCCGAGCGTCATCTCAAGGAGGTCACCGCCGCGCAGCGGCGCTACGACGCGCAACAGCCGTCGAAGGCGGCTTGAACGCGCGAAGCGTCTCAGCTCCGCCCGGCCTTGGCGAGCTCGACCTCGACGCGCAGTTCGATCTCGGAGAGGATCGCATCCAGTCCCGGGTCGCCCGAGGTCTGCTTCAGGTCGGCCGCGGCATCGCGAAGCCGCAGCGCCATCGCAGTGTCGAGCTTGCCGGACAGCAGCGTCAGCTTGAGATCATCGAGCACGTCGAGCGCGCGCTTGCCGCGCTGGACCGAGCGCTTGCGGCGCTCCGCCGGCTCCTCCTCGATGCCCTGCAGCGCCAGCAGCGCATCGATGTTCGCCGTCTGCTTCGGCGCGAGGGTCGCGCGCGTGTCCTGCGTGGTGCCGACGTCAGGCAGCTTGAAGCCGCTGGACGAGGTCTTCCGCGTGGAGCTGGTCGACGAGCCCAGGGTCGTGCCGTTCGGTCCGTAGATGCGCATCGATGGCTCCCGCAAGCTTCGCGTGTCGAGCGGGAGATTGGCTCCGCCGTGGTTAACGGTGCGTAAACGGCCCGGCAAATTCTGCCGGGGCGGCAGCTTCGTTCCCCCGGAGTAACCCTGGACCGCGACAAAGCTTCGAGTCGATTTCACACTCTTTCAATGAGTTAGCCCGGAGCATCGCTGTGGCACGGCCCTCGCATAGTTAATGCCGATCATGCGGTCATGGGAGTGGCCGAGTGATCACTTGAAGAGTTCGAGGGGAGCATAGGATGCGACGCGTCCGAACTACGCGCCTGTTTCAGGTCGCCTGCGCCGCGGTGCTGGCGCTGGCATCTACCATTATGTCTGCGAATGCGACCTCGCGGATCAAGGATCTCGCCAATATCGAGGGCGTGCGCCAGAACCAGCTGATCGGCTACGGCCTCGTGGTCGGCCTCAACGGCACCGGCGATACGCTGAACAACATCCCGTTCACCAAGCAGTCGCTGCAGGCGATGCTCGAGCGCATGGGCGTCAACATCCGCGGCGCCACCATCCGCACCGGCAACGTCGCCGCTGTCATGGTCACCGGAAACCTGCCGCCATTCGCCACGCAAGGCACGCGCATGGACGTGACGGTCTCCGCGCTCGGCGACGCCAAGAACCTGCAGGGCGGCACCCTGCTCGTCACCCCGCTGCTCGGCGCCGACGGCAACGTCTATGCGGTGGCGCAGGGCTCGCTCGCGATCTCCGGTTTCCAGGCCGAGGGCGAGGCCGCCAAGATCGTGCGCGGCGTGCCGACGGTCGGCCGCATCGCCAACGGCGCCATCATCGAGCGCGAGATCGAGTTCGCGCTGAACCGGCTGCCGAACGTGCGGCTTGCGCTGCGCAACGCCGACTTCACCACCGCCAAGCGCATCGCGGCCGCGGTCAATGATTTCCTCGGCGTCAAGACTGCCGAGCCGATCGATCCGTCGACGGTGCAGCTGAGCATCCCGCCGGAGTTCAAGGGCAACGTCGTCGCCTTGCTGACCGAGATCGAGCAGTTGCAGGTCGACCCGGATCTCGCCGCCAAGATCGTCATCGACGAGCGCTCCGGCATCATCGTGATGGGTCGCGACGTGCGTGTGGCGACCGTCGCCGTGGCCCAGGGCAACCTCACCGTCACGATCTCCGAAAGTCCGCAGGTCAGCCAGCCCAATCCGCTGTCGCGCGGCCGCACCGTGGTCACGCCGCGCACCAGCGTCGGCGTCACCGAGGAAGGCAAGAAGTTCGCGGTCGTCAGGGACGGCGTGTCATTGCAGCAACTGGTCGACGGCCTCAACGGCCTCGGCATCGGCCCCCGCGACCTGATCAGCATCCTGCAGGCCATCAAGGCGGCCGGCGCGATCGAAGCCGACATCGAGGTGATGTGATGGCGACGTCCTTCATCGACTCCTATCATGGCCGCGTCGCTCTCAGCATGCCGACGGCCGCGGCCGTCACCGCGCCGCGCACCGATCTCGATCTCGCGGCGGCTCTGACCAAGGTCTCGCCCAAGGCACAGGCCAGGGCCAAGGCGACGGCAACCGACTTCGAAGCCATGTTCCTCAACAGCATGTTCTCGCAGATGACCAGCGGCGTGAAGGGCGAAGGTCCGTTCGGCGACACGCCGGGCACCGGCGTCTGGCGCTCGATGCTGACGGAGCAATATTCCAAGAACTTCGCCAAGGCCGGCGGCGTCGGCATCTCAAACGACGTCTTCCGCACTCTCATCCTGCAACAGGCCGGCAGCAGCTCCGGCGCCAACGGCAAAGCGTAGATGTTCGCGTGACGAGCGCGTGGGCGGCAAACGCTCACGCCGAAGGGAGTTATGAAATGACCGCACAGGGACAAGCGAAGAAGACGACCTACACGGCCGCCACCAGCGCCGCAGAGGCACGCGCGCTCGCCGACGAGATGGTGAGCGTCATGAGCGAGCTGATCGCGGTCATCGAGCAGGAGACCGAACTGGTCCGCGCCGGCAAGCTGCGCGAAGGCATGGCGTTCGGCCCCAAGAAGACCGAGCTGTCCCGCCACTACGTCACGACCGTGGGCCGCCTCAAGGCGAGCCAGAATTTCATGAAGCAGACCGCGCCGGAGCTGCTCGCCACCCTGCATCGCCACCACGACACCTTTCGCGCCATGCTGCAGGTGAACCTGACCGTGCTGGCGACGGCGCACGCGATCTCGGAAAAGATCGTGCGCGGCGTCAATGCCGAGGTTCAGCGCAAGAACATCCCCAGCACCTATACCGCCGGCGGCCGCCGCGCCGCCCCGGGCGCACGGCACCTCACCCCGCTCGCCGTCAGCCGAACGCTCTGAGCCTCACCGCCAGCCCCCATCTGCATCGCAGCGCCGCGCCGCGCCGCCTCGAGGGCCGCGCGGCCGCCGCCGTTTAACGCTCGGATAAGCTTAAAAGGCCGGCGCGAATCACAACGCGGTGTTCATCCTATTTCCTAACATAACGTTGATTGGTCATCGGCATAGTTGCAAGCGGGATGGGTTGGGAATTGACTCGATGGCCATGAGGAGGCTGCCATGAGTTCCGATTTCAGCGTAAGACCGGTAGGGACGCCTGCGTCCGTTCCGATAATTCCGCCGTCGAGCCAGGCGGTGGTGAGCGCTGTTCCGACGGACCTTCCTCCCAGCCAGACCGTGACCGCGGCCGAGCCCGGCGTCCCCGTGCGCAACGACATCCCGGTCAACATCGCAAACGATCTGTCCGTATCACGCCAAGCCTATTACGATCGCGCCGCTGCCGCTCTGGTGTTCCAGGTGGTCAACCGCAAGACCGACCAGGTCGTGACCCAATATCCAGATGAGGCCGTGCTGCGCCGCCGGGCCTACTTCAACACGCTCGACCTGCAGAAGGATATGCAGAGGGCGGACGTGCCGCGCGTCGTGGCGACCGATCGCACTGCCTGAGCCCCCGCGGAACCGGGCCGCTTCATTCCGCCGCCCGCACGCCGCCCCACCGGGCGGCATTGCCGTATCGAGCCGCGCAGCTTTGGCGGATCAACGGCTCCGTATCGCGTAGGCGGTGTCGAGATAGGTCCGGCCCGAGGCGGCGTCGGCAACCACGTTCTTGATCTGGGCCTTGCCGTTGCCGGTCGGCGTGAACTTCGTATCGCCGATCCTGAACGCATGAGACCGGGAACGACTTCCCGTTGGCATGTCTTCCGCTCCAGCCGCCCGATATAGAGCGTCGGATAGACGGCCACGTATCTGCTGTTGCTTCGCGCCGTACTGCGCAGGTTCGACTTGTAGGACGCAGACAGGATGCTGGCGATATCGGTCACGACGACGCGCCTCCCGCCCTGCCCCCGACGGTCAGCTCCGCCCGGACAACCCCGCGGCGATGTGGCAGTTGATGTCGATCAGCGACTTGAGCTTCGCCGGATCCGGGTCCATCTGCATCTCGATCGTCTGCTTCATCACGAACACGCCGATATTTGCGATGTTCTGGCGGATGTCGAGCGGATTCGGATTGTCGTCCGCCTCCATCGCGCTCATGAAGATCGTCCACAAGCGACGATTGAAGAGCAGAGCCTTGTACATGTTGCGATCAGGGCCGTTCCAATTGGCCTGGACTTCCTGCAGCTGCCGTGCCGCTTTCAAAAGAGCCTGAGCTTCGATCTCCCGTGGTGATGCCGTCGTCTGCGACGTGCGGGCATAGGCTTGAGCGGCATATGACATCAACTACTCCGGACTGACGCAGGGACACGACCAAACTGCTCAGGTTTTGTACTTTGTGTGCCTTTAAAATATGGTTAGCGGCCGTTAGCGGAATTTGTTTCGTAGCGTCACGGAGCACCGGAAATCGCTTTGTTTGGTGCACCTCTTAATTTCTTGCGAACGCGGTGATTCAAAATGTCCGGACGAAGCTCGTACGTTGTTCATCCCGCCCGAGCGGCGCGAACTACACGAACAACGGCGTTCTCACAGAGCTGACTCACTGCCCCGACATCGAACGGAGACCAGTGCCGGCACGCTCGGCATAGCCTAACGCAGAAGCGGCGGGCATGGCCCGCCGCTTCGATGAGATATTATTCCGGTACGTTCGCGCGTCAGCGCAGCAGCTGCAGCACGCTCGCCTGCGACTGATTGGCCAGCGCGAGCGCGGAGACCGCGATCGACTGGCGCGTCGACAGCGCCTGGCTGTTGGCCGCCTCCTCGTTGGTGTCGGCCAAGGTCAAGTTCGACGAGCCGGTCTGCAGCACGTTGATCAGGTTCTTGTTGAAGTCCTGACGGATCTGCACGATCGAGAGGTTCGAACCGAGCGACGACGCTTCAGAGCGGATCGCGGTCGATGCACTGTTCAAGGTCGTGAGCACCTTGTTGGCCGAGTTGCTGTCGAGGAAGTCGCTTCCGACCACCAGCGCCGACAGGCCGAGACCGGTGCTGTTGAAGGTCACGCCGGTGATGTTCAGCGTGGACCGTCCGGTCTCGTTGAACACCAACTTGAGCGTGTCGCCGTTGAGCAGGTTGATGCCGTTGAACGAGGCGTCTTGCGCCGTGGTGTTGATCTGCGCCAGGACGTTGTTGTACTGCGCGATCAGGCCGGCACGCGTCGTCTGAGAGTTGGTGTCGGCCACCGGGGTCGAGGCCGTCACGCCGTTGAAGGCCATGCTGGCCGCGGTCGAAGAGCCGGCGACCGCGCCGATCGTCGACGATGCCGCTTCGTTGGTGGTGAGGATCGTAAGCTGGCCCGTCGTGCTCAGGCTGGCCTGCAGGTTGTTGGCCGCGAGCGCCGTATTGAGCTGTGCCAGCGTCGAGATCTGCGAAGCACCTGTGCCGAACGTTATGTTCGTTGCGACGCCGCCCCCTGTCGAGGCAATTGTCAGCGTCTGTCCTGTCAAGGCTGGCGGATTTCGTGTGGTCGTGCCGGCGGTCAATCCGAGCTTGGCCAGGGCCGTGCCCGATACTGTCAGATCCTGCGCCGTGCCTGTCGCCAGCTGGATCTTGCCCGCTGCCACCGTGGACGGCGTTGCGGTGGCTCCGGTTACCGAATCGATGGCAGCCAGGAGGTTGCTGACGGTGTCGCCGACGCCGATATTGGTACCGGCCGAGACCGAGCCGGCCACGAAGGTGAACACGACACCGTTGACCACGAGCGTATCGCCGGTGGTGACGCTGCTCGCCAGGTCGTTCGAGGTCGAGCTCGCCGTACCCGACAGCCTGGTGGATCCGGTGATCGCAACGGCCGAGCTGAGGTTGTCGTTGTTGACCGTGCTGCCGGTCACGAAATTGTTTGAGGAGCTGCCGAGCAGGTTGTTCGCCGTCGCCCCTGAGATGACCGCGGAGGTCACGCTCGACTTGGTGGTGTATCCCGTCGGCGCCTGAAGCACTTGGCTTGCGATCGATTTGGCGCTGTCGACAAGCTTCTGAAGTGAGGTGAGACCGGTATTCGCAGCCTGGAGAACCTGGACACCGTTGCCGATGCTGTCGAGCAGATTCGCAATGTCGCTCGCGCGGTTGTTGAGCGATTGCGAGGTGAAGAATTCGGTGGGGTTATCGAGCGCCGTGTTGACCTTGTTGCCGGTGGCCAGGTTGTTTTGAGTCGTGGCCAGCAGCGATGCGGTGTTTTGCAGCGCCAGCAGGTTTTGGCGAACCGAAGCCGAGAGAACGATACCGGACATGTGTGTGAAACCTTCCTAGTTATTCACCAGGGGGTTCTAGTCCACCCACTTTTAAAACATGGTTAATGGCACTTTAAATTTCTTGCTTAACGACTGGTTGCGATCCTTGGCTCCACTCGCGTCCGGTTCCAGACCAGTATTGATACGGGCCGGACGGCCAAACCAGGCGAAAAAAAGCGGCGGGGTTTCCCCCGCCGCCCTGGTCGTCGAGATGCGATGCTTGTGGATCAGCGCAGCAGCTGCAGCACGCTCGCCTGCGACTGGTTGGCGAGCGACAGCGCGGACACCGCGATCGACTGGCGGGTCGACAGCGCCTGGCTGTTGGCCGCTTCCTCGTTGGTGTCGGCCAGCGTCAGGTTCGACGAGCCGGTCTGCAGCACGTTGATCAGGTTCTTGTTGAAGTCCTGACGGATCTGCACCACCGACAGGTTCGAACCCAGCGTGGAGGCTTCCGACCGCAGCGTCGAGCTCGCCGAGTTCAACAGGGTGATCACCTTGTTCGCCGAGTTGTTGTCGAGGAAGTCGGTGCCCGAGGTGAGGTTCGACAGGCCAAGACCGCCAGTGTTGAAGGTCACACCGGTGATCGAGAGCGTCGACTTGCCGTTCTCGTTGAAGGTCAGCTTCAGCGTATCGCCGTTCAGCAGGTTGACACCGTTGAACGAGGCGTCGGCCGCGGTCGTGTTGATCTGCGCCAGCACGTTGTTGTACTGCGAGACCAGGCTCGCGCGCTGCGTCTGCGCGGTCGCATCCGCCACCGGAGCCGCCGCCGTCAGACCGTTGAAGGCCTGGCTGGATGCAGCCGACGTACCGCCGATCGCGCCGATCGTGGCCGAAGCCGCGTCGTTGGTCGTGGTGATCGAGATCTTGCCGGTGGTATCGATCGAGGCTTGCAGGTTGTTCGCCGCGAGCTTGGTGTTGAGATCGTTCAGCGACTTGACCTGCCCTGTCCCTAGACCGAACGTGACACTCGTCGCCGTGCCACCTCCTGTGGCGCCGATCGTCAAGGTCTGACCTGACAAGCCGTCGCCGACAGCAGTCAGCCCGAGCTTGCCCAAGGTGCCGGTGCTGCCCGAGAGCGTCAATCCCGCCGCCGGCGGCGTCAAGGTGATCGCACCCGCCGTGATCGACGCGGTGACGCCGGTCTGGGTCTGGATCGCCGACAGCAGGTTGCTGACGCTGTCGCCGATGCCGATGTTGGTGCCCGTCGAGGACGTGCCGGTGATGAAGGTGAAGGTGGTGCCGTTGACGACCAGCGTCTCACCGGAGGTGATGCCGGAGGCGAGGTTGTTCGACGCGGTGCCCGCCGTGCCCGACAGCTTGGTCGAGCCGGTGATCGCCACCGCGCTCGAGGTATTGTCGTTGTTCACGACCGAGCCGGTCACAGCCGTCGAGCTGGAGCCGAGCAGGTCTGTGGCGGTCGCGCCGGTCAGAGCCGCCGAGGTCACGCTCGACTTGGTGGAGTAGCCCACCGCGCTCTGCAGAACCTGGTTGGCGATCGACTTGGCGCTGTCGACGAGCTTCTGCAGCGAGGTGATGCCGGTGTTGGCGGCCTGCAGCACCTGCACGCCGTTGCCGATGCCGTCGAGCAGATTGGAGATGTCGGAAGCGCGGTTGTCGAGACCCTGGGCGGTGAAGAAGTTGGTCGGATT
>NZ_JAUEUK010000012.1:0-206589 GCF_032487555.1 Bradyrhizobium sp. SZCCHNRI1029 | reverse complement strand
CCGCGTTGACCGTTTCTTTCGAATGCCCATCGCAACCTCCTCATCGAGTGTTGCGACGACCAATTGAATCCGCCGGTCGTTTCGGCTGAACCTGTGGTTCCTGCCCCGTGCACTCTTTCACGCACGGGGGCCACGGGCCTCAGCCGAGGCCCGGCCTTCCCTGCGCCCTTGCTTCGGATGAGGGCGAACGATTTGCATCACTCGGGCGCGAGAAGCGTTGCGAGAATGAGGATGTTTGTCTCCGTCATTGCGAGCAGCGAAGTCCCACTGCAGAGGCGGCCTGGATTGCTTCGCTGCGCTCGCAATGACGATGGGGGTGGGCAGCTCGTGCTCCGTACTCAGCTGCCATCCCCCGCGAAAGCGGGCGATCCAGGACGCCGCGGCCTCTCGAATCAAGCTGAACCGTCTCGGAGGACCGGATCGCCCGGTTGAGCCGGGCGATGGCGGAGAGCGTGGCTGCAGCTGGGGCTCAGGCGCACGGCGTGCTCCAGCACAGGGACAATGGTCACGCACCTATCAACACCCGTCCACACCCCGGATATGACCTCCGCCCGATCGCTCCCTATATAGACAGCACAGCAACCCGAATCGCAGGCCATGCGCGTCTTCACCGTTCCCATCTCGGCGCCGTTCCTGCGCAGCGTGATCGCCGCGCTGGTCGACGGCCGGCTGGTCGACGGCTTCGAGGCACGCAGCGATCCCGCCCGGCTCGCGACCGCGACGCTGTATCTGCCGACGCGGCGCTCCCTGCGGGTGGCGCGCGAGATGTTCCTCGACGAGCTGAAGACCGATGCCGCGGTGCTGCCGCGCCTGGTCGCGCTCGGCGATATCGACGAGGACGAGCTCGCCTTCGCGGAGGACCGCGACGCGTTCCTCGGGCCGGCGCCGCTGGAGATTCCGGAACGGCTCGACGACCTGCAGCGCCGGCTCACGCTGGCGCGGCTGGTCGCGGCCTGGGCCAAGACGCCGGTGTCGGCGCCGCTCGTGATCGGCGGGCCCGCCTCGACGCTTGCGCTGGCCGGCGACCTCGCGCGGCTGATCGACGACATGGTGACGCGCGGCGTGTCGTGGGATGCGCTCGATGCGCTGGTGCCGGATCAGCTCGACAAATACTGGCAGTATTCGCTCGAGTTCCTGCGCATCGCGCGGACCGCGTGGCCGGCCTATCTGCAGGAGATCGAGCGCATCGAGCCGGCGGCGCGGCGCGATCTGCTGATCGCGGCCGAAGCGGCGCGGCTGTCGGCGCATCCCGATGGTCCCGTCATTGCCGCAGGCTCCACCGGCTCGATGCCGGCGACGGCAAAATTCCTGCTCGCCGTCGCCAAGCTGCCGCATGGCGCGGTGGTGCTGCCTGGGCTCGACACCGATCTCGACGAAGCCGCGTGGAATTCGATCGGCGGTGCCAAGGACCGCGCCGGCCGCGTGTTGACGCCGCCCGCGGTCAATCATCCGCAATATGCCATGCACCTGCTGCTCAAGCGCTTCGGCCTGGAGCGGCGCGACGTGATCCGCCTCGCACCACCCGGCCGTGGCGGCCGCGAGGTGCTGATCTCAGAAGCGATGCGGCCGTCGGAAGCCACCGCCGTCTGGCACGAGCGCCTGCGCCAGTTCGACATCGCCGCCAACATTGCCGAAGCGATGGACAATCTCGCCGTCGTCGCCGCGCCCAATCCGGAAATGGAGGCGCTGGCGATTGCCATCGCGATGCGCGAGGCGCGCCATCTCGGCAAGTCCGCTGCGCTGGTGACGCCGGACCGCGCGCTGGCGCGCCGCGTGATGGCGGCGCTGACGCGCTGGCACCTGACGTTCGACGATTCCGGCGGTGACGCGCTGTTGGAGACGCCGGCCGGCATCTTCGCGCGCCTCGCCGCCGAAGCAGCCGCGCGCGGACTGGAGCCGCCGACTTTGCTGGCGCTGCTCAAGCATCCGCTGTGCCGGCTCGGGCGCGCCGCGAATGGCTGGAAGAGTGCCATCGAGACGCTGGAGCTCGCGGTGCTGCGCGGCACGCGGCCACAAGCCGGAAGCAGCGGGCTCGCGCGCGACTTCGCGCGCTTCCGCGACGAGCACACCAAGCTGCACCAGGGCGAAGCATCATCGCTGCACAAGGCCGAGCCGCGCGCGCGTCTCAGTCCCGAGCAGCTCGACCGCGCCGGCGCACTGATCGCGCAATTGCAGACGGCCCTGGCGCCGCTGGAAAACCTCGCCTCGCCGCGCCCGCAGGATTTCGCCGAGCTCGCCGCGCGGCATCGTGAGGTGTTGATCGCGCTCTCGACAGACGATGTCGGTGTCAGCACCGCGTTCACCGATCGCGACGGCGCGGCGCTGGCGCGCTGCTTCGACGACCTGCTCGCGTCCGGCGAGCGCTGCGGCCTGATGGCGCCGCTGTCGGACTATCCGGATCTGTTCCATACCGCCTTCTCCGATCGCGCGGTGCGCCGGCCCGAGCGCCACGGCGCGCAGCTGCAGATCTACGGTCCGCTCGAAGCGCGACTGATGCAGGCCGACCGCATGATCGTCGGCGGCCTGATCGAGGGCATATGGCCGCCGGCGCCGCGCATCGATCCCTGGCTCAGCCGCCCGATGCGGCATCAGCTCGGCCTCGACCTGCCCGAGCGCCGCATCGGACTATCAGCACACGATTTCGCACAACTGCTCGGCGCGCCTGAGGTGATCCTGACGCACGCCGCAAAATCGGGCGGCGCGCCGGCCGTGGCCTCGCGCTTCCTGCACCGTCTCGAAGCCGTCGCTGGCGCCGAGCGCTGGAAGGCGGCGACCGCGCGCGGCGAGACTTACGTCCGCTATGCCGAGGTGCTCGACCAGCCCGCCGCGGTGAAGCCGGTCGAACAGCCGGCGCCGAAGCCGCCGCTGGCAGCACGGCCGCTGCGCATGTCGGTGACCGCCATCGAGGACTGGCTGCGCGATCCCTACACCATCTTCGCGCGCTACATCCTGCGGCTCGATCCGCTCGATCCCGTCGACATGCCGCTGTCGGCCGCCGATCGCGGCTCGGCGATTCACGAAGCGATCGGCGAATTCACGCAGACCTATGCCGATGCCCTGCCGCTGCATCCGGCGCATGCGCTGCGCGTGATCGGCGAGAAGCACTTTGCGCCGCTGATGGAGCGGCCCGAGGCGCGGGCGCTGTGGTGGCCGCGTTTCCAGCGCATCGCCGGCTGGTTCGCGGCGTGGGAGACCGCGCGACGCGAGCAGATCGGCGCCATCACCGCGGAGATCCGCGGCGAGATCGGCATTCCCTTGGATCAGGGCCGCACCTTCATCCTGTCGGCGCGCGCCGACCGCATCGAACAGCGTGCCGAGGGCACCTACGCCATTCTCGACTACAAGACTGGCCAGCCGCCGACGGCCAAGCAGGTGCGCATGGGGCTGTCGCCGCAGCTCACACTCGAAGCCGCGATCCTGCGCGAAGGCGGCTTCGACGGCATTCCCGCCGGCAGCCTGATCAGCCAGCTCGTCTATGTCCGCTTGTCCGGCAACAACCCGCCGGGCGAAGAGCGCATTCTCGAATTGAAGATCAACAAGAGCGACCCGCCGCAACATCCGGACCAGGCCGCGCAGGAGGCGCGCGAAAAGCTCGAGGCATTGATCCGCAGCTTCGAGGACGTCAATCAAGGCTACACCTCGCTGAACCTGTCGATGTGGGCGAACCGCTACGGTAGCTATGACGATCTCGCCCGTATCAAGGAATGGTCGGCGGCCGGCGGCCTGGGGGTGGAGGAATGGTGAAGGCGCCCCGCCCCATTCCGCAGGCCGTGCGCGAGGCGCAGACGCGCGCATCGAACCCGGCTGCCTCCGCGTTCGTGTCGGCCAATGCCGGCTCGGGCAAGACGCATGTGCTGGTCCAGCGCGTGATCCGGCTGCTGCTCGACGGCGTGCCGCCGGAGAAGATCCTCTGCATCACCTTCACCAAGGCCGCGGCCGCCAATATGGCCGAGCGCGTGTTCTCGACGCTCGGCCATTGGGTGACGCTCGACGACGACGCGCTCGACGGCGCGATCCAGTCCACCGGCATTCCCAATCCCGACAAGAAGCTGCGGGCCTCGGCGCGAAAACTGTTCGCCAGCGCGCTGGAGACGCCGGGCGGATTGAAGGTGCAGACCATTCACGCGCTGTGCACGCGGCTGCTGCAGCAGTTCCCGTTCGAAGCCAACGTGCCGGCGCGGTTCTCGGTGCTCGACGAGCGCGACCAGACCGAGATGATGGAGCGCGCCAATCTCAAGGTGCTGCTCGACGCCGCCCGCGCGCCCGACAGCGCGGTCGGCCGCGCGCTGCAGGTGGCGATGGCCAATGCGGCGGATTCGACCTTCAAGGACGTCGTCCGCGAGGCCTGTCTGAGCCGCGATCACTTCATGGCCTGGACCGATGGCGCCGGCCGCGTCGAGGTTGCCGCGCAACATCTCGGCGAGGTGCTCGGCATCAGCGCCGGCGAGACGCTGGAAGCCATCGAGCGCGACATTGTCGACGGCCCCAATCTGCCACTGAGGGATTGGACCGATATCGCCGCGCGGCTCGACGGCGGCGCCAAGACCGACCAGAAGCAGGCGGAGCAACTCCGCGCCGCACTGGCGTTCTCGGGCGCCGATCAGGTCGATGAATATCTCCGCGTATTCCTGACCGAGGACAAGGAGCCGCGGAAGTCCCTGCTCACCAAGAAGTTCGCCGACGCCAATCCCGGCATCGCCGGCCTGTTCGAATCGGAGGCGCGCCGGCTCGATCGCCTGATCGAAAAGCGTCGCGCGGCGGTCGTGCGCGACCGCACCGAGGCGCTGTTGCAGATCGCGACCGCCGCCGCTGCGAACTATCGCCGCGAAAAAGAAGAGCGCGGCCTGCTCGACTACGACGACCTGATCGACAAGACGCTGGCGATGCTGAACCGTGTCTCCGCCGGCTGGGTGCACTACAAGCTCGACCGCGGCGTCGATCACGTGCTGATCGACGAGGCGCAGGACACGAGCCCCCGGCAATGGGACATCGTCGCCCACATCATCGAAGAGTTCACCGCCGGCGCCGGGGCGCGCGACGGACTCACGCGCACGATCTTCGCGGTCGGCGACGAGAAGCAGTCGATCTTCTCGTTCCAGGGCGCCGACCCGCACGAGTTCGATGCGCGCAGGCGCCAGTTGCAGAAGCGCTTCACCGACGCCGGGCTGCTGTTCGATCCGGTGTCGTTCACCTATTCGTTCCGCTCCGGGCCGACGGTGCTGCACGCGGTCGACCACGTGTTCCGCGAGCGCGACGTCTACAGCAGCATCCACTCGCCTGACATCGGCCATCCCATCCACAACGCGCTGACCGATGCCGGACCGAGCATGGTCGAGCTCTGGAGCCTGTGCGAGCGCGACGACCGCAAGGAGATCGAGGGCTGGCGCGCGCCGTTCGACGGCGTCTCCGTCACCAGCCCCGAGGTGAAGCTTTCCAGGCGCATCCAGGCAGAGATCAAGCGGCTGATCCAGACGGGCACGATGACCGGCCATGACGGCGCGCGGCGGCGGCTGAGCTATGGCGACATGCTGATCCTGGTGCGCCGGCGCGGCAACGCCTTCGATGCTGTCATTCAGGCGCTCAAGCACGCCGGCATCCCCGTCGCCGGCGCCGACCGGCTGAAGCTGACCGAGCACATCGCGATCATCGACCTGATGAACCTCGCCGACGCGCTGCTGCTGCCGCAGGACGATCTGGCGCTGGCGACCGCGCTGAAGAGCCCGCTGTTCGGGCTCGACGACGACGATCTGTTCAAGCTGGCGTGGCAGCGTCGCGGCTCGCTACGCGACGCACTCACGGCGCACGCCGCTGACGACGCGCGGCTGCAGGCGGTCGTACGGCGCTTGCAACAATGTGAGCGCCGCGCCGCGGAGGACACGCCGTTCGCCTTCTATGCCTGGCTGCTCGGCGGCGATGGCGGCCGGCGCCGCATCCTGGCGCGGCTCGGCCACGAGGCCAATGATGCGCTCGACGAGTTCCTCGAGCTCGCGCTGTCCTACGAGCGCAAGGCGCCGGCCTCGCTGCAGGGCTTCGTCGCCTGGCTGCGCGCCGCCGACACCGAGGTGAAGCGCGACATGGAGATCTCGCGCGACGAGATCAGGGTGATGACCGTGCATGGCGCCAAGGGCCTCGAGGCGTCCGTCGTCTTCCTGGTCGACACCACCTCGTCGCCGGCGGATTCGCAGCGGCTGCGGCTGATCCACGTGCCGCATGGCGAGCAGGAGATCGTGGTCTGGGCCGGGCGCAAGGCCGACGATCCGCAGCCCGTCGCGGCGGCACGCGTGGCGATGCTCAAGGAGACCGAGGACGAGTATCGCCGGCTGCTCTATGTCGCGATGACCCGCGCCGCGGATCGGCTGATCATCGGCGGCTGCATGCCGGGCAACATGAACAACGTCCGCGGCGGCAGCTGGTACGATCTGATGGCGCGCGGATTGGACGCCGCCGGCCTGCAGGTCGAGGTGATCGAAACCGAGGACGGGCCGGTCAAGCGCTATGCGCGGGCCGAGGACATCGCGGAAACCGCTGCTGACAAAACGCGGCCCATGGTCGAGACGGCCGTCGAACTGCCGGCGTGGCTGCGCACGGCGGCGGTGGAGGCGCCCGGCGAGGTCGCTGTGCTCCGGCCGTCCGATCCATCCGCCGACGAGCGGCCGGTGCGCACGGGCGAATCGCTGGCGGCGCGCAGCCTCGCGATGCAGCGCGGCACGCTGGTGCATCGCCTGCTGCAGTCGCTGCCCGACGTGGCGCCGGAGCGGCGGCGCGATGCCGCGCTGCGATATTTGATTCGCAACGCCGCCGACTGGCCGGAGGACGAGCTCGTGGGGCTTGCGGAACGCGTGCTCGCCGTGGTCGAAGACCCGCGCTTTGCCGCGGTGTTCGCGGCCGGGAGCCGGGCGGAAGTCTCGATCGTGGGCCGCCTCGCACTGGCCGGCCAGCCTCCGGCACTGGTCTCCGGCCAGATCGACCGACTGGTGGTCACCGGGACCGAGGTGCTGATCGTCGACTTCAAGACCAACCAGCAGCCGCCCTCGGGACTCGCCGATGTGCCCCCGGCCTATGTCCGGCAGCTCGCGCTGTACCGCGCAGTGCTTGGCCAATTGTACCCCGGCCGCGTCGTCCGCGCCGCGCTGCTCTGGACCGAAGCCGCTGAATTCATGGAGCTTCCCGCCTCCGCGCTGGACGCCATGCTGCCATCCCAGCACGTCTGAGTGAGCCCGCTTGACCCGGGATCACGCCATTCCTACTTTGACGTCCACGCTGAGGCGGCCCGTCCGTGCCGCTCCCTCCAACCGAACGAGGTAATTTCCATGGCCGTTGGCAAGGTTTCCGACGCCGATTTCGAAAGCGAAGTGCTCAAGGCCGACGGCCCGGTCGTGGTCGACTTCTGGGCCGAATGGTGCGGCCCGTGCCGCATGATCGCGCCCGCCCTCGACGAGATCTCGAGCGCGATGGGCGACAAGGTCAAGATCGTCAAGCTGAACGTCGACGAGAGCCCGAAGACGGCCTCGAAATACGGCGTGATGTCGATCCCCACCCTGATGGTGTTCAAGGGCGGCGAGATGGCCTCGCGCCAGGTCGGCGCCGCGCCGAAGGCGAAGCTGCAGCAGTGGATCTCGTCGGCGGTGTGACGCTTGCGGAACAATGATTTTTGTCGAACGGCCGGCGGAATCGCCGGCCGTTTGCGTTGAGGGGTGTGATTCAGCGTTTTCGGATGTCGCCATGCCCGCCCGCGCCCATCGCTCGCCCTCCCGCAAATCCGGCCTGCTGGCCATGGAGGCGCGCTCGGTGGATGCGATCCCGCGCGGCGAGGACTGGCAATACGAACCAAAATGGGACGGCTTCCGTTGCCTGCTGACGCGCGACGGCGCAACGGTGACGATGCAGTCGAAGGCCGGCGAGGACCTCGCGCGCTACTTCCCCGAGGTCGTCGCCGCGGCGCGCGAGCTCGAGGCGACGAGCTTCATCCTCGACGGCGAGCTGGTGGTGCCGCAGGCGAAGTCGTTCTCGTTCGATGCATTGCTGCAGCGGATTCATCCCGCCGCCAGCCGGGTGAAGAGGCTATCGGTGGAGACGCCGGCGCTGTTCCTGGCCTTCGACCTGCTGGCGAGTGGCAAGAAGGAGCTAGTGACGCACACGCTGCACGAGCGGCGGCCGGCGCTGGAAGCATTCGCGAAAGCGAACTTCACGGATCATCCGACGTTCCGGCTGTCGCCGGCGACGACGCGCTTCGCGACCGCGCAAGACTGGCTGGCGCATTCCGGCGGCGGCTCGGACGGGGTGATCGCCAAGCGGACCGACCTGCCCTACCAGGCCGGCAACCGCGACGGCATGCAGAAGATCAAGCGCTATCGCTCAGCCGATTGCGTCATCGGCGGCTTCCGCTACGCCACCAACAGCGGCGCGAACGGACGCAAGCTGGTCGGCTCGCTGCTACTCGGGCTCTACGACGATGACGGTCTGCTGCATCACGTCGGCTTCACCTCCGCGCTCAAGAAGGACGAGAAGCCCGCACTGACCGACAGGCTCGAGCCGCTCATCTCGCCACCCGGCTTCACCGGCAATGCGCCGGGCGGGCCGAGCCGGTGGTCGACCGAGCGCTCGGCGGAATGGTGTCCGCTGAAGCCGAAGCTGGTGATCGAGGTCTGCTACGACCATTTCTCCGGCGAGCGCTTTCGCCACGGCACCTCGATCCTGCGCTGGCGCCCCGACAAATCGCCGAAGCAGTGCACGTTCGAGCAGCTCAAGCAGAAGGTCGCTGATCCCTTGAAACTGCTCGCGTGAGGTCAGCGGATCCAGCCGGTCGCGAGCGCTGAAGCGAACTCGGCGTCCCCGTTGGCGCGCGCGAGCGCCGCCATGGTTTGGTGGTCATAGGGCACGTGGCGGAAGCTCACGCTCCAGCCGGACGACGTCAGCTCAACGATCGCGTAGCGGGCGTCGGGCGTGCCGGCCTGCACGACATGCGGATGCGGGACGTTGTAGGAATAGCCGGGGCTGCCGACGCTGCCGGGATTGACGATCAGACGACCGTCACGCAGGCGCACCGCGCGGGCCGTATGCGTATGGCCGCACAGGATCAGCGGCTGCGCGATATCAGCGGCGAGTTTCTCGATCGCATCGAGCGGCGCGCATGTGACCGCGCCATCCGGCGCGACGCTCTCGAGCCAGTAGACGTTATCGTCCTCAGGCGTGGCGTGACAAAGGAAGACCTCGTCGCGATAGATGGCCGTCGGCGGGATCGTGCCGAGCCAGTCGAGATGCTTGGCTACGAGCTGCGCGTAGGCCGGCCGCTCCCAGGCGCCCATCCTCTCCGGCGGCCGATCGATCAGCCAGCGGTCGTGATTGCCGCGCACATGGACGGCATCGAGCGGCATCAGCAAGTCCATCGTCTTGCGCGCATCGAGCGGGCCGCTCGCCATATCGCCGAGATTGACAATGTCATCGACGCCTTGCGCGCGGATGTCGGCCAGCACGGCTTCGAGCGCGAGGTGGTTGCCGTGGACGTCTGCGATCGCGGCAAAGCGCATGCGCTATTCCCCTCAGGTCGGCGGCGTGCCGTTGAGGTCGAGCACGTGGCCCGCGAGATAGAGCGACCCCGTGATCAGGATACGCGGCGGGACCTCATAGGCAAGCCGCGCGATGCCGGCGAGCGCCGACGCGACGCCATCGGCGATCTCGACGCGCATGCCGAGCGTGCGCGCGGCGGCGGCCAGATCAGCCGGTGCCATCGCCTTGCTCTCGTTCGGAATCGGCACGACGATGATGTGGCGCGTCAGGCCGGCGAAGTTGGCCAGGAAGCCCGCGGCATCCTTGTTGCCCATCATGCCGACGATGACGACGAGCTGCCGCGACACGCGCTCCTCGAGGTCGCCGATCGCGGCCGCGACGACGCGACCGCCCTCGGCGTTGTGGCCGCCGTCGAGCCAGATCTCCGCGCCTTGCGGCGCGATCGCGGTGAGCGCGCCGTTCGACAGCCGCTGCATGCGCGCCGGCCATTCGGCGCCGACGATGCCGTCCTCGAACGCCTTGGTGGTGAGCTTGAAATGATCGACCGCCCGCAAGGTCGCGATCGCCAGGCCCGCATTGTCGAACTGATGCCGGCCGAACAGTTTGGGTGCCGGAAGATCGAGGAGACCGCGATCGTCCTGATAGACCAGCCGGTTGCGCTCGACATTGACGTGCCAGCTCTCACCGGCCGCAAACAGCGGCGCGCGCTGGCGCCTGGCCTCGCGCTCGATCACGGCCATGGCATCGGGCTCCTGCGCCGCCGAGATCACCGGGCAGCCACGCTTGATGATGGCGGCCTTCTCGGCCGCGATCAGCGCGCGGGTGTCGCCGAGGAACTCCATGTGGTCCATGCTGATCGGCGTCAGCACGGAGGCCGCGACCTGCTCGACAACATTGGTGGAATCGAGCCGGCCGCCGAGACCGACTTCGAGCAGCACCGCATCGGCTGGATGCCTTGCGAACAGCACGAAGGCCGCGACGGTCTTGACCTCGAAGAAGGTGATCGGCGCGCCGGCGTTGACCCGCTCGCACTCCAAGAGCGCGGAGATCAGCTCATCGTCCTCGACCAGGACACCACCGCCGACCTGGCCGAGCCGATAGCTCTCGTTGATGCGCACCAGCCAGGGCGAGGTGAAGACGTGGACGCGCAGCCCCGCGGCCTCGAGCATCGCGCGCAAATATGCGACCGTGGAGCCCTTGCCGTTGGTGCCCGCGACATGGATGACCGGCGGCAGCTTGCGCTCGGGATGACCGAGCTGCGCCAGCAGCCGGTGCATGCGCTCCAGCCCGAGCGAGATCCGGCTCGAATGCAACACAGAAAGCCGCGTGATCAGCTCGTCGAGCGACGGTCTTGGCTGGGCGGCAGAATCGTTCACGCGCTCGTTGCGACCGCCGGCGCTTCCGCGGTTTCGGCGGGCTTGGCCGGCGGCGGCAGCTGCGGCGCGGGCTTGGCGTGTTCAACGGCCGGCGCCTTGGTCAGCAATCGGCACAGCCGCGCCAGCGTCGGGCGCAGGTCATGACGGTGCACGACCATGTCGACCATGCCGTGGTCGAGCAGGTATTCAGCGCGCTGGAAACCTTCGGGCAGCTTCTCGCGAATGGTCTGCTCGATCACCCGGGCGCCGGCGAACCCGATCAGCGCGCCGGGCTCGGCAATGTGGACGTCGCCGAGCATCGCGTAGGACGCGGTGACGCCGCCGGTGGTCGGATTGGTCTGCACGACGATGTAGGGCAGCTTGGCCTCTCGCAGCATCTGCACGGCCACGGTCGTGCGCGGCATCTGCATCAGGGACAGGATGCCTTCCTGCATGCGCGCGCCACCGGAGGCCGCGAATACGATGAACGGCGACTTCTTCTCGACCGCGAGTTCGAGCCCGCGCACGATGGCTTCACCCGCGGCCATGCCGAGCGAACCGCCCATGAAATCGAAATCCTGCACGGCGATGACGACGCCCATGCCTTCCAGCTTGCCGAAGCCGACCTTCACCGCATCGTTCATGCCGGTCCGCGCCCGCGCATCCTTGATGCGGTCGGCATAGCGGCGCTCGTCACGGAATTTCAGCGGGTCGGGTGTGACCTCGGGCAGCGCGACGTCGAACCAGGTCTCGTTGTCGAACATCGACTTCAGCCGCGCCACGGCGCCCATGCGCATGTGGTAATTGGAGCCCGGAATGACGAACTGGTTGGCCTCGACGTCCTTGTAGAACACGAGCTGTCCGGAATCCGGACACTTGATCCAGAGGTTCTCCGGCGTCTCACGGCGCAGGATGTTGCGGATCTTCGGCCGGACCACGTTGGTAAGCCAGTTCATGTGTCGCTCCGTGTTGCGGTCGCCCGGATATATGGCGGGACGGCGGGGTCACGGCAAGACGGCCGCGACGCCCGGTCGAATAGTGGTTGACGGCCTATTCCGCGGCCTGTTGCGCCCCGTGCACGCCCCTTGCCAGCGCAGCGGCCAGATCGGCGACGGCGCTCACGGTCTTGGCGGTCGCGCGGCCCTCGGCGTCCAGGCTGGCGCGGAGCGCGTCAACCAGGGCGGTGCCGACCACAGCGCCGTCGGCATTGGCGGCGATGGCGCGGGCGGTCTCCGGTGTCCGGATGCCGAAGCCGACGCAGACAGGCAGCGCCGTATGCCGCTTGATCCGGGCCACGGCGGCACCGACGGCGGACGAATCCGCCGCCGCCGCGCCGGTGATGCCGGTGATAGAGACGTAGTAGACGAAGCCCGAGGTGTTCGCGAGCACCGCCGGCAGCCGCTTGTCATCGGTCGTCGGCGTCGCCAGCCGGATGAAATTCAGCCCCGCCTTCAGCGCGGGAATGCACAGCTCGCTGTCTTCCTCCGGTGGCAGGTCGACGATGATCAGGCCATCGACGCCGGCGCTCTTCGCATCATCGAGGAACTTGTCGACGCCGTAGATGTAGATCGGGTTGTAGTAGCCCATCAGCACGATCGGCGTCGCCGCGTCGCCCTCGCGGAAGCTGCGCACGAGCTGCAGCGTCTTCCTCAAGGTCATGCCGGCCTTGAGCGCGCGCAGACCCGCCGCCTGGATCGACGGACCATCGGCCATCGGATCGGTGAACGGCATGCCGATCTCGATGATGTCAGCGCCAGCCTGCGGCAGCGACTTGACGATCGCGAGCGAGGTTTCAGGATCAGGGTCGCCTGACATCACGAAGGTGACGAACGCCGAGCGGCCTTCTTGCTTCAATTGCGCGAAGCGCGCATCCATCCGGCTGGTCACGATGCCTTGGCCCTTCCTCGCAAGATGTCGCCCACCTGCGGCACGTCCTTGTCGCCGCGGCCGGACATGTTGACCACCATCAGATGGTCCTTCGACTTCTTCGGCGCGAGCTCCATCACCTTGGCGATCGCGTGCGCGGGCTCCAGCGCCGGAATGATGCCCTCGAGCCGCGACAGCAGCTGGAACGCCGCCAGCGCTTCCTCATCGGTCGCCGACAAATAGTTCACGCGACCGACCTCGTGCAGCCAGGAATGCTCCGGCCCGATGCCGGGATAATCGAGACCGGCCGAGATCGAATGCGCCTCCTCGATCTGCCCGTCCTCGTCCATGAGCAGATAGGTGCGGTTGCCGTGCAGCACGCCGGGGCGGCCGCCGGCGATCGAGGCGGCGTGCAGATGCGTCAGGCCATGGCCCGCCGCTTCCACGCCATAGATCTCGACCGAGGGATCATCGAGGAACGGATGGAACAGGCCCATCGCATTGGAGCCGCCGCCGATGCACGCGATCAGCGAGTCCGGCAGCCGGCCCTCGGCCTCCTGCATCTGCGTGCGGGTCTCGTTGCCGATCACCGACTGGAAGTCGCGCACCATCATCGGATAGGGGTGCGGACCGGCGACCGTGCCGATGCAGTAGAACGTGTTGTGGACGTTGGTGACCCAGTCACGCAGCGCCTCGTTCATCGCATCCTTCAGGGTCTTGGCGCCGGACTGCACCGGCACCACCTTGGCGCCGAGCATCTCCATGCGGATCACGTTGGGCTGCTGCCGCTCGACGTCGACCGCGCCCATGTAGACGACGCAATCGAGCCCGAAACGCGCGCACAGCGTCGCGGTCGCCACGCCGTGCTGGCCGGCGCCGGTCTCGGCGATGATGCGCTTCTTGCCCATGCGGCGCGCGACCATGATCTGGCCGAGCACGTTGTTGACCTTGTGCGAGCCGGTGTGATTGAGCTCCTCGCGCTTGAAGTAGATCTTGGCGCCGCCGAGATGCTCGGTCAGGCGCTCTGCGTAGTACAGCGGCGAGGGCCGGCCCACGTAGTTCTTCAGATAGCCGTTCATCTCGGCATGAAACGCGGGATCGGCCTTGGCCTCCGCATAGGCCTTTTCCAGATCGAGGATCAGCGGCATCAGGGTTTCGGCGACGAAGCGGCCGCCGAAGATGCCGAAGTGACCGCGGTCGTCCGGACCGCTGCGGTAGGAATTGGGAATGGCTGTCGTCATTGAACGCTCAACTCTTCAGCGGCCCGCGCCGCGCGAATGAAATCCCGGATCATGTCGCAATCCTTCACACCCGGCGCCCGTTCGACGCCAGATGACACGTCGACGCCGCCCGCGCGGGTGATCCGCACGGCCTCCGCGACGTTGTCGGCGCTCAGACCGCCGGAGACCATGAACGGGCGATCGAGCTTCACGCCCTGTAGCAGACGCCAATCGAAGGTGGCACCGAGGCCGCCGGGGCGGGTCGCCTCCTTGGGCGCCCGCGCATCGAACAGGATGCGGTCGCACACGTCGGCATAGCTCGCCAACGGCGCGAGATCGGCGTCGGTCGCGACCGGAATGGCCTTCATGATGGGTAGGCCGAAGCGCTGCTTGAGGTCGCGGACGCGCGCGATGCTTTCGCGGCCATGCAGCTGCAGGAGATCAGGCCGCAGCGTCTCGACGATGTTTTCGATCATCGCGTCGTCGGCATCGACGGTCAGCGCCACCTTGAGCGCGCGCCCCCTGACGTCACGACCCAGCTCACGCGCGGCCGTCAGGCCGACATGGCGTGGGGACGGCGGAAAGAACACGAAGCCCACCATGTCGGCGCCCGCGTCGAGCGCCGCAGCGAGGGTGTCGGGCGTGGTCAGGCCGCAGATTTTGACGAGCAGGGACATCAATGAACAACGCACGTCCGGGCGGAAAGGATCACCAGAAGCCGGCGGCTTCCAGGGCCGCCGAGCTTTCGCGCCTTCTACAACGCGGCGCCCTGCTTGTCTCGCCCATAAGGGGCGAAAAGCCGCGCCGGCGCAGCCGGAACCAGAGATTGCGCAGAGCCCTGTTTTGCACGCGCCGCGGCGCTCAACTGCGCCACCTGCGCGCGGGCCGCTTCGGCATCGGCCTGATGGCGGCGCGCGGCCCGCCGCCAGCGGCGCTGGCCGATCCAGGTGGCACAGCCACCCGCGATCACGCCCAGGATCGCGACGGCGATGATCAAGGCGAACAGCGGGACCGACGCCGAGAGCGCCGGATCAGTCGCGTTGAAGGGATCAAACGACACGGTAACGAAATGCCGATTGGCGACCGCGAAGATGACGAACAGCACCAGCAGCGGAAGGACGACCACGACAGTGAAGAATTTTCGCATGCGCTCGCTCGTGTCGGTCAGGCCGGATTCGCCTCGAAATCAGCCGCAGACGATTGGCACGGCCGGCGCGAGATGCTTCAATCGTCGGCGTCGTCAGCCGCGGCGCCGGCGGGATTGTCCCGGTTCAGCCGCTCGCGCATTTCCTTGCCCGTTTTGAAGAACGGGACGCTTTTCTGGTCCACCGGGACATGAGCTCCGGTCCGTGGGTTGCGCCCGGCGCGGGCCGGCCGATGCTTGACCGAGAAGGCGCCGAAGCCGCGCAACTCGACGCGGTCACCGCGGGCGAGCGCCGCGACGATCTCATCGAGGATCGCATTGACGATGTTCTCGACATCCCGCTGGTAGAGATGCGGGTTGTGCTCGGCGATACGCTGAACAAGCTCGGATTTGATCATCGAGAAAATGTACCCGGGGAGACAAGTCCCATTTCCGTGAAAATATGCTGGACTGTCAAGACGCTAAATCATTCATCGCGGCCGTGAATCGGGGTGCGGGGCCCGGTACGGGGTCTCGCCACGGCACACGCGAAGCGGGAAGATTGCCCTGGGAATGGTCTTTGCGGGTTCAATTGCCCGGCGCGGGCGTCCAGAGCGCGAGCATGCCGTCGAGACCGATCCGGTCCACCGCCTGGACCACGCCGGTGCGCTCGATCTGGCGGGCGATTCCGGAGAGGCCGACGGCGTCGAGCGCGATCGAGGTGGCCGTTCGCAGGAAGGTGAGATCGCCGAACCGCGGCGTGAGCTTGTAGTCGCGCACCGGAAGGTCCTTCTTGACGTTCTTGTTGGCGACGAGCCAAGCGACCGCGGTCTTCTCGTCGCCGAGCTCGTCGATCAGCTTCAGGTCGATTGCCTGCCTGCCGGTGAAGACGCGGCCATCGGCCACCTTCTCCAACTGCTCATCGTTCATGGCGCGGCGGTCCTTCACCAGTCCGCGGAACCAGGCATAGGAATCCTTGACCAGGGCGTCGAGCGCCGCACGCGCTTCCGGGCTGGTCGGCTCGTAGCCGTTGGGGGCGGCCTTCAGCGGCGAGGATTTGACCTCCTCGATCTTCACGCCGACCGTCTTCAACAGCTCGCCGACATTGGGATATTGAAACAGCACGCCGATCGAGCCGACCAGCGAGCTCTGCTGCGCGACGATGTGGTCGGCAGCGATCGCGCCGATGTAGCCGCCGGACGCCGCGAGGCCTTCCACGACGACGACCAGCGGCTTCTTCGCCTTCAGCCGGACCAGCGAATCGTAGAGCTGCTCGGAGCCGGCGGTGGTGCCGCCCGGCGAATTGATGTGAACGATGACGGCTTCGGCCGAGGAGTTTTCGAGCCGCTCCAGCGCCTCGACGCGCTCATGGTCGCTGCGGATCAGGCCCTCGATATTGACGCGAGCGATCGAGCCGGAGGTCGAGAGCACGGTGCGGCCGCGCGGCGACATGGCGAGACCGATGGCGGACAGAGCCGCAATCGCGATCAGCACCGCGACGACGCGCCAGAACGTCAGCTTGCGGCGCAGCCTGCGGCGATCGACGATCACATCCGAATCAAGCGACATGGGCAGCTCCTGGAAGTCTCGGCGCGTTTTGCATCCGCAGCCTGAATATCTCGTTATCCGATTACATCAATCGCGGCGCAATTTGAAGAAAGGAAGGCTTGCGGCGAGGCCGGATCCGCGCGGCCGGCACGCGCGTCCTTGCCTCGCCGGAACAAAAAAGCCCCGGCTTGCGCCGGGGCTTTGATCTGATCGCAGGACGCGAAGACTTACTTCGAGTCGCGGTTCTTGAGCGCGGTGCCCAGGATGTCGCCCAGCGTGGCGCCCGAATCGGACGAGCCGTACTGCGCGATGGCTTCCTTCTCTTCCGCGACTTCCAGCGCCTTGATCGACACCTGCACCTTGCGGGCCTTCTTGTCGAACTGGATCACGCGGGCATCGACCTTCTCACCGACGGCGAACCGCTCGGTGCGCTGGTCGTTGCGATCGCGCGCCAGCTCGGAGCGCTTGATGAAGGTGGTGAAGTCGGTGCCGGTGATCTTGACGTCGATGCCGCCGTCCTTGACGTCGAGCACCTCGCAAGTGACGACCGCGCCCTTCTTGACATCGCCCGGCTCGGCGAAGGGATCGCCTTCGAGCTGCTTGATGCCGAGCGAGATGCGCTCCTTCTCCACGTCGACGTCGAGCACCACGGCCTTGACCATGTCGCCCTTCTTGTAGTTGTCAATGACCTGCTCGCCCGGCAGCTTCCAGTCGAGATCCGACAGATGGACCATGCCGTCGACGTCGCCTTCGAGACCCAGGAACAAGCCGAACTCGGTCTTGTTCTTGACCTCGCCCTCGACCACCGAACCCGTCGGATGCTTCTCGACGAAGACCTCCCACGGATTGCGCATGGTCTGCTTGAGGCCGAGCGAGATGCGGCGCTTGACGCTGTCAACCTCGAGCACCTGCACTTCGACCTCCTGCGAGGTCGACACGATCTTGCCGGGGTGCATGTTCTTCTTGGTCCACGACATCTCGGAGACGTGGATCAGGCCTTCGATGCCCGGCTCGAGCTCGACGAACGCGCCGTAGTCGGTGATGTTGGTGACGCGGCCGTGGAAGCGGGCCTGCAGCGGGTACTTCGCCTCGATGCCCTGCCACGGATCGTCCAAGAGCTGCTTCATGCCCAGCGAGATGCGGTGCGTCTCGTGGTTGATCTTGATGATCTTGACCTTGACCGTCTGACCGATGCTGAGCACCTCGGTCGGATGGTTGACACGGCGCCAGGCGATGTCGGTGACGTGCAGCAGGCCGTCGATGCCGCCGAGGTCGACGAACGCACCGTAATCGGTGATGTTCTTGACGACGCCGTCGATGACCTGACCCTCTTCGAGGTTCTGCACCAGCTCCTGGCGCTGCTCGGCGCGGGTCTCTTCCAGCACGGTCCGGCGCGACACGACGATGTTGCCGCGGCGACGGTCCATCTTGAGGATCTGGAACGGCTGCGAGTTGTTCATCAGCGGCGCGACGTCGCGGATCGGACGGATGTCGACCTGCGAGCGCGGCAGGAAGGCCACGGCACCGTCGAGGTCGACGGTGAAGCCGCCCTTGACCTGGTTGAAGATGACGCCGTTGACCTTTTCGTTGTTCTGGAACGCCTTCTCGAGCTTGCCCCAGCTCTCTTCGCGACGCGCCTTGTCGCGCGACAGCACCGCTTCGCCGAGTGCGTTCTCGATACGATCGAGGAACACTTCGACCTCGTCGCCGACTTTCAATTCACTGTCACGGCCGGGCCCGGCGAATTCGCGCAGCGCCACGCGGCCTTCGGTCTTCAGGCCGACGTCGATGACGGCCATGTCCTTCTCGATCGCAACAACCTTGCCCTTGACGACAGAGCTTTCCTGCAGGTTGCCCTTCGTGAAGGACTCGTCCAGCATCGCGGCGAAATCATCGCGGCTGGGATTGTAGGAAGAAGCAGAGATACTCGAAGCCATTTGTTCTCCAGATGCGGACATTCTCGCCAGCTTGGGTTGATCGGCGCATCGAATGGACAGTGCCTGGAGGTCCACAAATCCCCAGACGTCCGCGCGATGCGCGATAAGCGCAAACGACGCGGGCCGGCAGTGCCTGCACATGCGATACGTATGAAGTGCGTCCGGATGATCGGACTCGATTGAACCGCAATCGAGCTATCGACGGTCAAGGGCGGGAGCGGGCATTCCTCCAATGACGCCGGCGGAAATCAAACCCGCTGGCGGCCCGCTCGAACGGCCTCGACGATATCGATGGCGGCCCGGACGCCGCCTTCTATATCCAAATGGGAGTTGTCAAGCAAGTAAGCATCCGGGGCTTGTTTTAAAGGCGCGACGGCCCGGTTCTGGTCACGCTCGTCGCGCGCCAGGATGTCGGCCAGAATGGCCGCCTCATCGGCCGGTTCCCCACGTGAAAGCGCCTCGAGGGTGCGACGATGCGCCCGGATGCGGGGATCGGCGACGACGTAGATCTTCACCTCGGCGTCCGGGCAGATCACGGTTCCGATGTCGCGGCCGTCGAGCACGGCACCGGGCGGCCGGCTTGCGAACTGGCGCTGGAAAGCCACCAGCGCTTCGCGCACTTTCGGCAACGCCGATACCACCGAGGCCACGGACCCGACCTGGTGCGACCTCAGCGCCGGATTGTCGAAGCTAGAGGGATCCAGGCTCATGGCGACGTCCGCTGCCCGCGCCTCGTCCTTGAGGTCGATGCCGGCGGTCAGTAGCGCATGCGCGACCGCCCGGTAGATCACGCCCGTATCCAGGTGCCTGAGGCCGTAATGCGCCGCGAGACGCTTGGCCAGGGTGCCCTTGCCCGAGGCCGCCGGGCCGTCGATGGCGATGATCATGCGAAATCCGCGCCCGCCTTGCACATCAGCGGGATGAAATCGGGGAAGCTGGTGGCGATGAAGGCGGTGTCGTCGACCCTGACCGGCTTGTCGGACGCGAGACCCATCACCAGGGCGGACATCGCGATGCGGTGGTCCATGTGGGTCGCGACGATGCCGCCGCCCGGCACGTGACCGCGGCCCTCGACGATCAGATCGTCGCCGGTGATCTCGACCTTGACGCCGTTGACACGCAGCATGGCCGCGGTGGCCTCGAGCCGGTCGGATTCCTTGACGCGCAGCTCATGCAGGCCGCGCATGATGGTCGTGCCCTCGGCATAGGCGGCGGCGACGGCCAAGACGAGATATTCGTCGATCATCGACGGCGCCCGCTCGGGCGGCACCACGACGCCGCGCAGCTTCGAGGCGCGCACGCGCAGGCGGGCCATCGGCTCGCCGGCATCGCCGCGGACGTCGTCCTCCTCGATCGAGGCGCCCATCTCGCGCAAGGTCGTGAACAGGCCGGTGCGCAGCGGGTTGGTCATCACGTCCGACAGCACGAGGTCCGAGCCGTCGACGATCAGCGCGGCGACCAGCGGGAACGCGGCCGAGGACGGGTCGGCGGGAACGATCACTGGCGCACCACGCAGCTCCGGCTGGCCGGTCAGTGCGATGCGGCGGCCATGAGACCCTTCCGGCGTGGTCACGATCTCCGCGCCGAAATGCTTCAGCATCAGCTCGGTGTGGTCGCGGCTGGCCTCCTGCTCGATCACGGTGGTCACACCGGGCGCGGCGAGGCCCGCGAGCAGCACCGCCGACTTGATCTGGGCCGAAGCCACCGGCGTGCGGTACTCGATCGGCACCGGGTTGCCGGCGCCCTGCAGGGTTAACGGAAGCTTGCCGCCCTCGGCGCTGGCGGTCACCTTGGCGCCCATCAGCACCAGCGGGTCGAGGATGCGCCGCATCGGACGGCTGCGCAGCGAGGCATCACCGTCGAAAACGGCCGTGATCGGGCAACCGGCCACGGCGCCCATCACCAGCCTGCAGCCGGTGCCGGAGTTGCCGAAATCGAGCGGCGCGCTCGGCTGGGCGAAGCCGCCCACCCCGACGCCACGGACGGTCCACGCGAAATCGCCGGTGCGCTCGACCTTGGCACCCAGGGATCGCATCGATTTGGCGGTGTTGAGGACGTCCTCGCCCTCCAGCAGGCCGGAAATCCGGGTCTCGCCGACCGACAGCGCCCCCAGGATCAGTGCCCGGTGCGAGATCGACTTGTCGCCAGGCACGCGAATCGTGCCCGAGAGGGGCCCTGAGGCGCGTGATTCCAGGGGAGTCGGGGCGATTGACGTGCTCACGGCAGGATCCTCGTGTTTCGGACGCGGCAGGTATCACAGCCCCCGCCCTCCGTCACGAGCGGTGATTTTCCCGTTGACAGCGCTATTGACAGCGGCGCGGCAACTAGCCAAGTGAGACACCGCTTTTCAGACATTGCCAGGACGCCTGCACGTGGCCAAATCCGAGCTCGGAACCAAACGCATTTGCCCGACGACGGGCAAAAAGTTCTACGACCTCAACAAGAACCCGGTGATTTCGCCCTACACCGGCGAGGTCGTGCCGATTGCGCCGATCGCGCCCACCCGCGCCATGCGCGGCGAGGCTGCGCGCGCTGCTGCGGCGGCCGACGTGGTCGAGCCCGCGGAGGCCGAGGAGCTGGTGCCGCTCGAGGAGGCCGACGCCGAGGAGAACTCCGGCAAGGTCAAGGCCGTCGTTCCCGAATCGGAGGACGACATCGAGATCGACGAGACGCTCGACGATGACGAGGATGATGACTCGACCTTCATCGCCGACGAGGAAGAAGGCGACGAGGACGTGACCGACATCATCGGTGATGTCGGCGGCGACGAAGAATAATCGTCGAAGACACTTGAGATCAGCCGCGAACTGTGGTTCACGGTGCTCCCCGGCGGTCACCCAGACCGCCGGCTCGGTTCAGGGGCCATAGCTCAGCTGGGAGAGCGCTTGCATGGCATGCAAGAGGTCGGCGGTTCGATCCCGCCTGGCTCCACCAGCCTTCGCTCGCTTCGCGAGCTTCGGCTCGGCAAGCCACCCCAATCTGCCGGTTGCGCGAAGTGAGCGAAGGCTGTCGCGCCGTAGTCTGGACGCCGAAGCCCCCTTGGGCGGAGGCGGGAAGGCGAAGGCGGACTAGGCTCCGGGCCATGATGCCCTTCATCAATCGACTGAGCAGTTCAGCCCATCCAAGCTCTGGACGCCACGCAGCACGACCTGCCACATTCGCGCCCGTGAAGGGTCGAGGGCGGCCTGCGATGAAGTTCGTTTACATCCTGGAAAGTCTCAACGGCGAGCATTTCTACGCAGGCATCACCGACGACGTTCCGGCCCGCGTCACGAAGCACAATGCCGGTGAAGTCCCGCACACATCGAAGTTTCGGCCTTGGCGGCTCAAGACCTACGTTGCCTTCAGCGATGTGAAGCAGGCATTTGCCTTCGAGAAATATCTCAAGTCGGGTTCAGGCCGGGCTTTCGCGAAGAAGCGCCTTTAGAGCCCCCTCACCCCTCCACAACCGCATCGAGCCGCTCCCGCAGGCGCACCAGCTTGCCGTGCAGGTCGGCCAGCTCGGCGATCGAGCAGCCCGTCGCATCCAGGATCGCGGGCGGCACGATCGACCTTGCCTTGTCGCGCAGGCCCGCGCCCTGGGCGGTGAGGGTGACGATCACCTGACGCTCGTCCTCGGCCGACCGGGTCCGCTTGATCAGGTGCGTAGCCTCCATCCGCTTCAGCAGCGGCGTCAGCGTGCCAGAGTCGAGGAACAGCCGCGCGCCGATGTCCTTCACCGTCAAGCCGTCCTGCTCCCACAGCACCAGCATGACCAGATATTGCGGATAGGTCAGGCCAAGGCGGTCGAGCAGGGGCTTGTAGACGCGGTTGAAGGCGTGCGCGGTCGAATAGACTGCGAAGCAGAGCTGGTTGCCGAGCTGGAGCGGCAGGTCTGCCGCGGACTTCTTTCGCATCGAGGTCACCACAGGTCGATCCTATCGGCATCTTGAGCCCGCACGCCTCGGATCGACAACCGGCCCGGCGCACCGATCACGAATTTTCTACCGAACAATTATATTGTACACAATCTAATTGTGTGCAATATGGTCGCGCTGAATTCGTCCATCCAACCAGGAGACACCCATGTCCGTGAACGTGCTCTACAAGACCAGCGCCAAGGCCACCGGCGGCCGCGACGGCGAAGCCGCGACCCTCGACGGCTCGCTCAAGGTCAAGCTTTCCACCCCGAAGGAGCTCGGCGGCGGCGGCGGTGCCGGCAACAATCCGGAGCAGTTGTTTGCGGCCGGCTACGCAGCCTGCTTCATCGGCGCGATGAAGTTCGTCGGCTCGCAGGGCGGCCCCAAGGTTCCCGCCGACACGTCGGTGACCTCGACGGTCGGCATCGGCCCGCGCTCCGAAGGCGGCTTCGGCATCACCGTCGAGCTCGCAGTGTCGCTGCCCGGCCTCGCCAAGGCCGACGCCGAAGCGCTGGTCGCCAAGGCGCACGAGGTGTGCCCCTATTCCAACGCCACGCGCGGCAATGTCGACGTCAAGCTGAACGTCGTCTGAGCTTCAATTCCGTCATGCGGCAGGACGGCCTCCGTTGTCCTGCCGCATGGCAGCCATCCGTTTGCGCCGCCGCCGCAGCAATGCTTAATGATCGCGAGCTGAAACCAACCTCGCGACATCCGATGACACCCCAATTTGCTCCTGGCGCCATGGCCGGCCTGCGCGTGATCGATCTGACGCGCGTGCTCGGCGGCCCCTATTGCACGCAGATCCTGGCCGATCACGGCGCTGACGTGATCAAGGTCGAGCCGCCGGCCGGCGACGAGGTGCGCGACTGGGGTCCGCCCTTCCACGATGAGGACGCCGCCTATTTCGTCGGGATCAACCGCAACAAGCGCTCGATCGGCCTCGACCTCGCCTCCGAGGGCGGCCGCGCCGTGCTGATGCGGATGCTCGAGACGGCCGACGTGCTGATCGAGAACTTCAAGCCTGGCACCTTGGAGAAGTGGGGCATCGGCAGCGACACGCTGCGCGAGACATTCCCCAAGCTGGTGCACTGCCGCATCTGCGGCTTCGGCGCGGATGGCCCGCGCGGTGGCAATCCCGGCTACGACGCGATCATCCAGGCGATGACCGGCATGATCGCGGCGACCGGTTCGCCGCAGAGCGGACCGATGCGGATCGGCGTGCCGCTGGTCGACATCACCACCGGACTCTATGCCGCGATCGGCATCCTGATGGCGCTGTCGGAACGGCAGCGCTCGGGCATCGGTCAGTTCCTCGAGGTTACGCTGTATGAGACCGGCCTCGCGATCATGCATCCGCATACCGCAAACTACTTCATGCATGGCAAGCCGCCGTCGCTGACCGGCAACGAGCACCCGAACCTCGTTCCGTATGCGATCTTCGCGACCAAGACCGACGATATCTTCATCGGCGTCGGCAATGACGGCACCTTCCGCAAGCTCGCCAAGGAGATCGGCCGCCCCGAACTCGGCACCGATCCGCGCTTCGCCCGCAACAAGGATCGCGTCGCCAACCGCGAGGCGCTGCGCGCCGAGCTTGCCGCCGTGTTCAGCCAGTTCGAGGCGGAGCCGCTGTGCGACCGGCTGCTCGCGGCCGGTCTGCCGGCAGGACCCGTGCAGAAGATCGACAAGGCGCTGACCAATCCGCACACGATCTACCGCGGCGATGTCATCGAGAAGGACTGGTACAAGGGCGTCGCGTCGCCGATCCGGCTCGAACGCACCAAGCCGAGCCTGCGCTCCACCCCGCCGAAGTTCAGTCAGCACGCGCAGGAGGTGCTGACCGAGTTCGGTTACACGCCGAGCGAGATCGAGGCGCTGCTGTCCCAGGGCACGGTGTGCGCCGAGCGCAAGCGCTGAGGCGCCATCAGCCTGTCGTCTCTCACCGTCAGCGCCGGCCGGGGCATCGCCCCGGCGCGGCGCCGTCTCCCGCAAGTCGCTGCGTTCCGCCGCGATGAACGCGCTTTCCGCTGACGATCCAACCGGTTATACATTCACGAAACTGTCATCTCGCGCTGCTACGGCCGCGACGCCGATGACGTTTCACGGGAGGTATTCTTTAATGTCACTTCGCCAATTCTGGACGGCCGCGACTGCGGCAGTCACGCTGGTCCTGAGCGCCGCAGCACCTGCGCATGCCGTGACCGAAATTCAGTGGTGGCATGCGATGACCGGCGCCAACAACGACGTCATCGTCAAGCTCGCCAACGATTTCAACGCCTCGCAGTCCGACTACAAGGTCGTCCCGACTTACAAGGGCAACTACGCCGACACGATGAATGCCGGCATCGCCGCCTTCCGCGCCGGCAATGCGCCCCACATCATGCAGGTGTTCGAGGTCGGCACCGCCACCATGATGGCCGCCACCGGCGCCGTGAAGCCGGTCTACAAGCTGATGCAGGACGCCGGCGAGAAGTTCGATCCCAAGAGCTACCTGCCGGCGATCACCGGCTACTATTCGACCTCGAAGGGCGAAATGCTCTCCTTCCCCTTCAACTCATCGTCCACCGTCATGTGGGTGAATCTCGATGAGTTGAAGAAGGTCAACGCCGAGATCCCGAAGACCTGGCCTGAACTGTTCGAGACCGCCAAGAAGCTGAAGGCGGCCGGCCATCCGACCTGCGGCTTCTCGGGCTCCTGGGTCACCTGGGTCAATCTCGAGCAGCTCTCCGCCTGGCACAACGTGCCGCTGGCCAGCAAGGCGAACGGTCTCGACGGCTTCGACACCGTGCTGGAGTTCAACGGTCCGCTGCAGGTCAAACATCTCGAAAACCTGGTCGAGCTGCAGAAGGACAAGACCTACGACTATGCCGGCCGCACCAACACCGGCGAGGGCCGCTTCACCTCGGGCGAATGCCCGATCTACCTGACCTCGTCGGCGTTCTTCGGCAACGTCAAGGCCCAGGCCAAGTTCGCCTTCACCGCCGCGCCGATGCCGTATTATCCGGACGCCAAGGGCGCGCCGCAGAACTCGATCATCGGCGGCGCCTCGCTCTGGGTGATGGGCGGCAAGAGCGCGGACGAATACAAAGGCGTGGCGAAGTTCCTGACCTTCCTCTCGGACACCGATCGTCAGGTCTACATCCACAAGGCCTCGGGCTATCTGCCGATCACCAAGGCGGCCTACGCCAAGGCCAAGGCCGAGGGCTTCTACAAGGATCAGCCCTATCTGGAGACGCCGCTGCTCGAACTGACCAACAAGGAACCGACGGAGAATTCCCGCGGCCTGCGTCTTGGCAACATGGTGCAGCTGCGTGACGTCTGGTCGGAGGAAATCGAGCAGGCTCTGGCCGGCAAGAAGACCGCCAAGCAGGCGCTGGACGCCGCCGTCGAGCGCGGCAACCAGATGCTGCGCCAGTTCGAAAAGACGGCCGTGAAGTGAGGCCATGAGCCGGCAGGCCGCCTCGCGGCCTGCCGGCTCGCCGACCGACCATGCAGAAGAACGCCATCTTTCAGTCAAAACTGCTGCCGTTCGTGCTGGTCGCTCCCCAGCTCGCGATCGTGCTGATCTTCTTCTATTGGCCCGCGATCCAGGCCGTCATCCAGTCGTTCCTGCTGCAGGACGCGTTCGGCCTGTCCACGAGCTTCGTCTGGTTCGAGAACTACGCCGACCTGCTCAGCCAGCCGGACTATTTCCAGGCCATTCTCCGCACCTTCGGCTTCTCCTTCGCCATCGCGCTCTCGTCGCTGTCGGTCGCACTGCTGCTCGCGGTCATGGCGGACAAGCCGCTGCGCGGCGTCACGCTGTACCGGACGCTGCTGATCTGGCCCTATGCCGTGGCGCCGCCGGTGGTGGGCGTGCTCTGGATCTTCATGCTCCACCCGTCGCTCGGCGTGATCTCGCGCTATCTGCGCGCTGTTGGCATCGACTGGAATCCGCTGCTCGACGGCGACCAGGCGGCGCTGCAGATCATCCTCGCGGCCGCCTGGAAGCAGATCTCCTACAACTTCCTGTTCTTCCTCGCCGGGCTGCAGAGCATCCCCCGGAGCGTGCTCGAGGCCGCCGCGATCGACGGCGCGCGGCCGATGCGGCGGTTCTGGACCGTGACCTTCCCGCTGCTGTCGCCGACCATCTTCTTCCTGCTGGTCATCAACATCGTCTACGCCTTCTTCGAGACCTTCGGCATCATCGACACGATGACCCGCGGTGGTCCTGGCAAATCTACCGAGACGCTTGTCTACAAGGTCTATACCGATGGCCTGCTCGGCGGCAATCTGGGCTCGTCGGCCGCACAATCCGTCGTTCTGATGGTCATCGTCATCGTGCTGACGGCGATCCAGTTCCGCTTCGTCGAGCGCAAGGTGACCTATTGATGGTCGAGCAAGAAGGCATTCGACGCTACGTCGCGCACGCCATCCTGTGGATCGGAATCGCGATCGTCGCGTTCCCGGTCTATCTCGCGTTCGTCGCCTCGACGCAGGACAATGCGGTGATCGCCAACGGGCAGATGTCGCTGCTGCCTGGCGGGCACTTCCTGTCGACGTACTATCAGACGATCTTCGTCGGCACGAGCGGCTCGACCCGCGAGCCGGTTGCGACCATGCTTTTGAACTCGCTGGTCATGGCGCTGCTGATCGCCGTCGGCAAGATCGCGATCTCGATCATCTCGGCCTATGCGGTCGTCTACTTCCGCTTCCCGTTCCGCATGGCGATCTTCTGGCTCATCTTCATCACCCTCATGCTGCCGGTCGAGGTGCGCATCTATCCGACCTACAAGATCGTCGCCGACCTCCACATGCTCGACAGCTATGCGGGGCTCGCGCTGCCGCTGATCGCGTCCGCCACCGCCACGCTGCTGTTCCGCCAGTTCTTCATGACGGTGCCGGACGAGCTGCTGGAGGCCTCCCGCATCGACGGCGCCGGGCCGTTCCGCTTCTTCTGGGACACCCTGCTGCCGCTGTCGCGCACCAACATGGCGGCGCTGTTCGTGATCCTGTTCATCCTCGGCTGGAATCAATATCTCTGGCCGCTGCTGATCACGACGCGCGACGACATGCAGACCATCCAGATCGGCATCCGCAAGATGATCACGACGACCGACGCGCTGACCGAGTGGCCGATCGTGATGGCGACGGCCGTGCTCGCGATGCTGCCGCCGGTGTTCGTCGTCGTCGTCATGCAGCGCCTGTTCGTCAAGGGGCTGGTGGAGACGGAAAAGTGACGAGGGGGCGAATGGCGAATAGGGAATGGCGAATAGGGATATTTGCCCAACAACTCGCTTCGTCCCCTTCCCTATTTGCTACTCCCCATTCGCTATTCGCTAGGTAACCCATGGCCAACGTCACCCTCCGCAACGTCCGCAAGGTCTACCAGGGCGGCTTCGAAGCCATCAAAGGCGTCGATGTCGATGTCGGCGACGGTCAGTTCTGCGTGCTGGTCGGGCCGTCGGGCTGCGGCAAATCCACCCTGCTGCGGATGGTCGCGGGGCTCGAGACGATCACCTCGGGCGAGATCGACATCGGCGGCCGCATCGTCAATGCGATCGAGCCGGCGGATCGCGACATCGCGATGGTGTTCCAGAACTACGCGCTCTATCCGCACATGACCGTCTACAACAACATGGCCTACGGCCTGCGCAATCGCGGCATGGCGGAAAAGGAGATCAGGACGCGGGTCGAGGACGCCGCACGCATCCTCGAGCTCGGCACCATGCTCGAGCGGAAGCCGCGCCAGCTCTCCGGCGGCCAGCGCCAGCGCGTGGCGATGGGCCGCGCCATCGTGCGCCAGCCCAAGGTGTTCCTGTTCGACGAGCCGCTCTCGAACCTCGACGCCAAGCTGCGCATCGCGATGCGGGTCGAGATCCGCAAGCTGCAGCGCCGGCTCAACACCACCGCGATCTACGTCACCCACGACCAGCTCGAGGCGATGACGCTCGCCGACATCCTGGTGGTGATGAACGGCGGGAAGGTCGAGCAGATCGGCAATCCGCTCGAGATCTATCAGCGTCCAGCCACCACCTTCGTCGCATCCTTCATCGGCGCGCCGCCGATGAACCTGATGCCGACCGATGGCGTGCGCGCCCAGTTGCTCGGCGCCGACGCGGTTCCCCAAGAAGCGGGCCAGCTCGGCATCCGGCCTGAGGATTTCCAGCTTGGCGACACCGTTCCGGCGGGCGGGATCGGGCTCGACCTCCGCGTCGAGGCGATCGAGCACGTCGGCGCCGAGACCTATGTCTACGGCGCACGCCAGGACGCGGGCAGCGATGACCGGCTCTCCGCGACCGCCAACGACATCATCGTGCGGCTGCCGGGTACCGCCGCGCCGGAGATCGGCGCACGGATTCGCGCCGTGGCGCCGCGGGCCAAGCTGCATCTGTTCTCGGCCGACGGCCGTCAGCGGCTGTCCGTTTAAACCCTTCCACAGACAGGCTGTTCCGGCGCATTCGGGGTGCTTGAACGCGCCCCGGATCGTGCCCATATTGCTGCTCAAGGGGTGCCGTCAGGGCCCTGATACATCAAAGTCGCTTCGAGAGGACTTTGTAAACCATGTCTCGTGTTCCTTCGCTCTCCAGCCCGTTCCTGCTGGGCTTCGACGAGATCGAGCGCGTCCTCGACCGCGTCGTCAAAGGTGCCGACGGCTATCCGCCCTACAATATCGAGCGGTTCGAACGCACCAATGGCCAGCCCGAGCGTCTGCGGATCACGCTGGCGGTGGCGGGTTTCACCCGCGACCAACTCGATGTCACCATTGAGGAAAACCAGCTCGTCATCCGCGGCCGGCAACAGGACGACAAGACCAGGCAATACATTCATCGCGGCATCGCCGCGCGCCACTTCCAGCGCACCTTCGTGCTGGCGGAGGGAATGCATGTGCTTGGTGCGGACCTGAAGAACGGGCTGTTGTCAGTCGATCTGGCCAGGCCAGAGCCTGAGCGGATCGTTAAGACAATAGCGATCAATGAACACGAATAATGGTTGATGGAACGAGTAGCGGACTCGACCGCTTGAGTCTCAGAAGGAGTCGAGACCATGACTGAAGGTAATGTTGCGTCGGAATCCCCCGTCTCCCTGGAGTCGCTGGCGACCTTGGGCGAGGGCCACATCGCTTACGTGAAGCAGATCCGCTCCGAGGACGTACCGGGACTGTTTCCGCAGGCGCCGCACATCGCGCCGGGACTGAAGCTGTTCGCCTTGCATGCCGCCGACGGCACGCCGATCATGCTCACCGACAGCCGCGAAGCGGCGATTGCGAATGCGTGGAGTCACGAACTCCAGGCCGTGAGCGTCCACTGACGCAAAGGCCGAGCCGCAGCGCTGACAACGGCCGCTTCTCGTGAGACTCAACGCTCATTGAGACGCGATGCTCATGAGGAGCATGCAGCTCAAGGACTCACACGAGGGCGGTCCACGGAAACGGGGACGGCCCTTTTTTCTGCTCGTAGCGATGGCCGCGCATGACCTTGATGACGACACCCATGAGCCCGGGCGGACTGCGTGCAGATCCTGCGCTCGCGGACGCACTGCTCGCGCTCAACAATGCGCATGCCTCCGAGCTGTCGTGGCTCACGCCCGAAACGCTCCTGCAACTGCTCGATCGGGCATGGCTGGCCTGGCGAATTGGCAGGGCCGACGCGCTGATGATCGCGCTCGACCATGCCGCCGTCTACGATAATCCCAATCACCGCTGGTTTCGCGCGCGCTACGATCGGTTCGTCTATGTCGACCGCATCGTGGTGGCGCCGGCCGCCCGCGGCCGGGGCCTGGCGCGGCAGCTCTATGAGGAGCTGATTCGGGAGGCGACCGCGGCGGGCCACGACCGCATCGTCTGCGAGGTCAATCTGGATCCGCCCAATCCGCAGTCGGACGCGTTTCATGCTGCGCTCGGCTTCGCGCCGCTGGCGACGGCCGGCATCCATGGCGGCGCCAAAACGGTGCGCTACATGGCGAGATCATTGCGATAGCCGGCCAAGGACGAAGCGGCTGCTGAAGTGCGTTTGAGAAATTTGTTTCCGTCGATGTCCGGAACGGTCGATTTGACAACCAGATACAATCCGACCCGGTTTAAGGCGAAGGTGTCCAATCCTTAAGTTGTCCCTGTTGCGGCACGCGCTAGTCCGATGTGTGACGAGCATGTGTAGGGATGGCAGATGCATGGATCACGGCTTGATGCAGGCGTCTTTCGAGAGCTTGCGCTCGGGACCCTACCCAACCGGCACGTCTTTCTTGACAGTCCTCCGCCTGGGCCCAGCCCTTACTACGTCATCTGCAACAGCGTGCCGAAAGCGGGGACGTACCTGCTGGTCGAACTCGTCAGAGCGCTGGGCGGTCATGTCGATGTCGGCTATCACACCTACACGTCATCGATCAGCAAGCTGAATCCCGACGGTTCGCTCGACTACGGACGCGCGCTTCCGGCCCCGCTCTGGGCGTCGGCCCTGCGCTCCGGCTACTCCTGCGCCTCGCACACCGAGTATTGTCCGTATCTCGAGCAATACCTCCTGGGCAGACCGGAACACAAGATGCTGTTCATCGTCCGCGATCCCCGCGACATCGTCGTGAGCTGGGTCGACTTCGTCTACCACTCGGCGGCCTATCCGAAGATGCGGAAGTGGAACGCCTATCTGCGGTCGGCCGGATCGGCCGCTCACCCCGATGACGCCTCCCGAATCACATCGACCCTCCTCTCCTTGCCCCGATCGGGCATCAAGAAGTTCATGAGCTGGCTGGACTCGCCAGCCTGCCTGACCGTGAAGTTCGAAGAGCTCTATTCAGAGCTCGCGATCGACGATGTGGCGCGGTCGTCGTTTCCTGTCCTCAACCGCATCTGCGACTACCTGGGACTTCCGCGCAAGACGGCCGCGGAGCTCGATGTGCTCGGCCGCGGCCTGACGTCGTCGGGACGCGGCCGGAAGGTCGGCATCTACAGGGAGCGAATGACGCCGCATCATTTCGACCTGCTCCGCAGCGAGGCATTCCAGGAGCTCGTCGTCGAGTTCGGCTACGAGCCGACGCCGTTGCACACGCCCGCGCGGACGAACGGGTTCGGGGCCGCGCGGAGGCTCGCCAGCAGGCTTTGTCGGTCCTTGCGGGGCGGCGCGATACGACGTCAGGCGGCGGAAGCGGGCGGCAGCGCCAACACCGAATAGATCGCCTGGGCGTCGCGCGAGGCACGGAGCTTCTTGGCGACATCCTGGTCGCGGAGCAGCCGGGCGATCCGCGCCAGGGCCTTCAGATGGTCGGCGCCGGCGCCTTCCGGCGCCAGCAGCAGGAACACCAGATCGACCGGCTGGCCGTCCATGGCCTCAAAATCGATCGGCCGCTCCAGCCGGGCGAACAGGCCGAACAGCTTCTCCAGCTTCGGCAGCTTGCCGTGGGGAATCGCGACGCCATACCCGACGGCCGTGGTTCCGAGCTTCTCCCGCTGCAGCAGCACTTCGAACACGTTGCGCTCGTTCTGCCCGGTCAGCGCGGCCGCGCGCGCGGCGAGCTCCTGCAGCGCCTGCTTCTTACTGATGACCTTCAAAGCCGGCACGATCGCCTCGGGTGCGACCAGATCGGTAATCGGCATAGGGCGTTCCGAGGTGATTGAACCGTCAGGGTGCGAAATAGGTCGGGACAGACCGGCGTCAAGAAGCTGAGGCGGCAGGCGGGCTTAACCCGTGTCCGATGGGTGGGCTTCTACCCCAACGCAACGGCCGTGCCAACACCCGCAAGCGCGTTCCCGCAGCCTATCCTTAAAGATCGCCGGAGCGTGGCGGCCTGAAGGCGCCAGCGCCCCAACCGCTTGATCGCATCCCTTCATTGCCGTGGCGTGACGTCGCAACCGGTCCGCCAACCACCTGATCGGGAACCGGTTTTCACGCCGCCGGGAGATCCCTGGAAGGCGTCCGCGCGGCTACGGTTTCACCGCCGGCGGATCGACCCAGCCGATATTGCCGTCGGCGCGGCGGTAGATGATGTTCACCCGGCCGCTGGAACCGTGCTGAAACACCATGCAGGGCGCGCCCGAAAGATCGAGCTCCATCACGGCTTCGGACACCGACAGGCGCTTCAACGCCGTGGTGTTCTCGGCAATGATCACCGGGCTGTAGCCGGTGATCTCCTCGTCGCCCTCGGCCGGCGCCTCGATCACGTAGCTCGGCGCATCCAGTACCGCGCCGTCGAGATTGGCGAGCGCCGCATTGGCGGCATGGGATTTGCGCCCCGAGCGGTCCTTCAGCCGGCTCTTGTAGCGGCGCAGGCGCTTCTCGATCATCAGGAGCGCCTGGTCGGCGCTGGCATAGGCGTCCGGCGCGTTCGATTCGGCCTCGAGGGTGATGCCCGAATCGAGGTGCAGCGCGCAATCGGTCTTAAATCCGAAACCGTCCTTGGAGAGCGTGACATGGCCGGAATAGTTGCCGTCGAAGTATTTTCGCAAGACTTCGTCGGTGCGCTCGCTGACGCGCCCACGCAGCGCTTCGCTGACGCTGATGCTCTTTCCGGAAATCCGCAGGGTCATGTGTCGCCTCGATTCATGTGAACCAAGTATGACACTAAGCCTATTTGGTTAAGGCGCAATCTTGCGCAGCGGTCAAACTGACGCGGCATCCCGGGTGCGGTCGGCGCTGGCGGGAGCCGAGAGGGCATGCGCCAGCATGCTCTGCTTGTCGCGGCGGCGCTGCACCGAGGACGGGATCCGCATCGCCTCCCGGTATTTCGCGACCGTGCGGCGGGCGATGTCGATGCCGGCGGTCCGCAGCTTCTCGACGATGGTGTCGTCGGAGAGAATTGCGGAGGGATCTTCCGCATCGATCAATTGCTTGATGTGATGGCGCACGGCTTCCGCCGAGTGCGCCTCGCCGCCATCAGCCGATGCGATCGAGGCGGTGAAGAAATATTTCAGCTCGAACGTGCCGCGATTCGTCGCCATGTATTTGTTGGCGGTGACGCGCGACACGGTCGATTCATGCATCTGGATCGCATCCGCAACGGCCTTCAAGTTGAGCGGCCGCAGATGCGCGACACCGTGGGTGAAGAAGCCGTCCTGCTGGCGCACGATTTCGGTCGCCACCTTCAGGATCGTGCGGGCGCGCTGATCGAGCGCGCGCACCAGCCACGTCGCATTCTGCAGGCAGTCGGTGAAGTAGGACTTGTCGCCGTCCTTGCGGATCGTCTTCGACAGCTCGGAGTAATAGTGCTGGTTCACCAGGACGCGCGGCAGCGTGTCGCTGTTGAGCTCGACCAGCCAGCCGCCGTCGGGACCCGGGCGCACGTAGACGTCGGGCACCATGGTCTGTGTGCGCGTGGTGCCGAACTTCAGCCCCGGCTTCGGGTCGAGCCTGCGGATCTCGCCGATCATGTCGACGAGGTCCTCGTCGTCGACGCCGCACAGCTTGCGAAGAGCGACGAAGTCGCGCTTGGCCAGGAGATCGAGGTGCTCGACCAGCGCCTGCATCGCCGGATCGTAGCGGTCGAGCTCGCGCAGCTGGATCGCGAGACATTCGCTCAAATTGCGGGCGCAGATGCCGGGCGGATCGAAGGTCTGCAGCACGCCGAGCACCGCATCGACGTCGGCCTGCTCGGCGCCGAGGCGGTCGGCGGCCTGGCCAAGATCGGCGGGCAGATAGCCGGCCTCGTCGACGAGATCAATCAGGTACTGGCCGATCATGCGGTCGGCCGGCGCGGTGAAGGCCACCGCCGCCTGCTCGGCGAGATGATCCGACAGCGTGGTCTCGGCCGCGACAAAGGCTTCGAGATTGTAGTCCTCGTCGCCCGAGGCGCCACCGCCCCATTCGGTGTAAGTGGTCGGCGCGGCGTCCTGCGCATTGCGCGCCGCGGCCTCCGCCGGCTCCTCGGAGAACACGTTGTCGAGTCCGGTGTCGAGCGTCTGTTCGATCTCCGTACGGGTGCCGAGATCGCGGCTCATCCAGTCGTCCTGGGCGCCCTCGAAGCTGTCGCCGCCGCTGCCGCCGGCCTCGCCGAAATCGTCGCCGCCGGTCTCGCCACCTTCCGAGAACTCGGCGCGCTCGGACATCTGCTGCTCGCCCGCGACCGGCGCTTCCGGACCGTCGCTGGCCCGCTCCAGCAGCGGATTGCGCTCCAGCTCCTCTTCGACGAACGTGGAGAGGTCGAGATTGGACAGTTGCAGCAGCTTGATCGCCTGCATCAGCTGCGGCGTCATCACCAGCGACTGCGACTGGCGGAATTCTAATCTCTGCGTCAACGCCATGGGAGCAAGAACATTCCCTTACTGGTCCAATTCTTGCTTATCCTAATCCGCGTGCGATGTACACGGCTTGACGAATAAGAAAAACGGAGTATGGCGCGCGCGGAAGACGCAGTTACCGTCCCGCGAGGACTCGCTGGAAACAGCATTGATCGTAGTGGTTGCGTCGCTTGTCGCGGTCGCGACAAAAGCCTGCGAATACCGCGTCGGCAATCCTACAGCCGGAATTCCTCACCGAGATACAGCCGGCGCACGTCGGGATCGGCGACGATCTCCTCCGGGCTGCCTTCGGTGAGAATCTGCCCCGCGTACACAATGTAGGCGCGGTCGGTGAGGCCGAGCGTCTCGCGGACGTTGTGGTCGGTGATGAGCACGCCGATGCCGCGGTTGGTGAGATGGCGCACCAATTGCTGGATGTCGCCGACCGCGATCGGATCGATGCCGGCGAACGGCTCGTCGAGCAGCATGTAGTTCGGGCGCGTCGCCAGCGCGCGGGCGATCTCGACGCGGCGACGCTCGCCGCCGGACAGTGCGATCGACGGCGACTTGCGCAGCCGCGTGATGGTGAATTCTTCCAGCAGCGCGTCGAGCTCGCGCTCGCGCTTCTTGCGCGACGGCTCGACCACTTCGAGCACGGCGCGGATGTTCTGCTCGACGGTGAGGCCGCGGAAGATCGAGGCCTCCTGCGGCAGGTAGCCGATGCCGAGCCGCGCGCGCTGATACATCGGCAGCCGCGTGACGTCATGGCCATCGAGCTCGATGGCACCGCGATCGGCCTTGATCAGGCCGGTGATCATGTAGAACACGGTGGTCTTGCCGGCGCCGTTCGGCCCGAGCAGGCCGACGGCCTCGCCGCGGCGGACATAGATCGACACGCCCCGCACCACCTGGCGGCTGCCAAAGCTCTTCTCGATCGAATGCACGGCGAGGAAGCCCGGCCGGCGCAGCAGTTGCGGACCGCCCCCCGCGCCATTGTTGCGCGGCTTGGCTGGCATCGGCTGCGAGGCCGGCCGCTTGCGCTGGATCTGCTCGGTATTCTGCGGCGAGCGAGGATTGATGCGCGGCACCGTTTCATCGCGCACGGAGTCGGCGAGCGCGGCGAGCGGATCATCGCTGTAGGAATTGCCGAACGGATCGTCCATGGCCGTGATGTCGTCGCGCCGGCGCGAGGAGCCTCGCTGGCCGCGCTTGGCGGGACGCCCACGAAACATGCCGAGTAGATCCACCATCCCCGCTTCGCTTACGCCCTTCGAGGCTGCCCGTCATCGACCGCAGCGCTGGCTCGCCCGCTCACCGCGAGCGAACGCATCTCACCTCTCGCGGATCACAGGGAGCGCGAGGCCGGCCAAAGCGCGGCAGGCCGCGCTTCGGAGTTTGTCGTCTGACGGCGAAGTCGCGGTCGCCACGCAGGCGACCGATCGCAAGATCGCAATCGTGTCCGGCATCACTCTTTCGCAGCCACGCAACGGGTTCCACGGCCTCCCGTTGCATCGGTCCTGCGACAGAACCGCCCGCTCGCTAGATAGAGGCAGCAACGGCGCGGTTCAACTGGGCCGCCGGCGTTTTGCTAAATAATTGAAGTCACTTCGATTTGCCTGGACCGAGCTGCAGCGGCGCGGCGCTGCCCGGAGTCGAGGCCGTCGACGAACCGCAGCCGCCGCCGGCGCCCGCGCCCGCGCCCGCCTGCGGCAGCAGCACCTGGACGCCGCGCCCGCTGTCGGATTCGACGCGCGACACGCCGGTGGTCATGTCCACCGTCAGCCGGTCGCCGCGCATCACGTTCTTGCACTGGGTCAGCACCACGCCGCCCTGCATCGAGATCATGTTGGTCTTGGTGTCGTAGACCGCGGTCTCGCCGGTCACGACCTGGTCCTTCTGGGTCACCTTGACGTCGCCGCGCGCCTCGAGACGGCGGATCGCCGAGCTGCCGTCCGGCCCAGGCGTCGCCGCCGGCGTGGCCTTGGTCGCCTTGGCGCCGCCCGGCTGGGCGCCGCCGTCGTAGAACACCACCAGCGACTTCGAGGTCATGGTGGTGTCGCCCTGCACGACCTTGACGTTGCCGGTGAAGGTCGCCTCCTTCTTCTTGTCGCGCATCTCGAGCGCGGCGGCCTCGATCTGGATCGGCTGGTCGCGATTCTGCGAGAACCCCTGCAGCGCGTTGGGCACGCCGGTGGTCGCGCTCTGCGCCTGCGATGAGTCGGCAAGCGCGAGCAACGCCAGCGCGGCGAAGCCGGCGCCGCGAATCGCTACGGGAATGAAACGGCACGTGGTCATGAGGTCACTTCACGTTGCGGGCCGGACGGCCGGGATCGGCGCTCGCCGTCGTGGCCGGAGCGGCATTCATGTTGTCGAGGTTCATCATCACATTGCCCTCGAAGCGGATGACCTCGCCATTGTCGGTGATGCGCAGGCGGTCGGCGGAGAGCGTGCCGTTGGTGAGCTTGACGTCGACGCGCTCGTCCGAGCTCACGGTGCCCTTGGCCATGTCGACCGAGGCCCGGCTCAGCCGCGCCTCGTAGCCCGTCGACGTCGTCAGCAGGATATCCTTCGTCAGCTCGAGCTGCTGCTGCTTGGTGTCGAACACGCCGGTATTCGCCTTCAAGGTCACCGTCGACTGATCCTCCATCAGCACCTTGGCGCGGAGGATGTTGAGCTCGACGTGATCGGGATCGGTGAGGTCCTGCACCGCGCTCCGGGCGACGAGATCATACGGCCGCTGGTCCGGCGTGAAGCCGGTCAGATGCGGCGTCTCCATCGTGATCTTGCGGCCGGAGATGACGAGATTGCCGGTGAGATTCGGGGTGTTGATCTCCATGTGGAACGGATTGAACAGCGCGATGCCGATCACGACCGCCATCGCCAGTCCCACCGCCGCCGGCACCGCGACCCGCAGCACGCGCACGAAGCGGCTGTGGCGCGCCGCGACCGCGAAGCGCGCCTGCAGGGTGGGGTCATAGGCGGGGTTGTGGACCGAGTTCACCAGGGCTCCGACGGACACGGGGAGGCGCGCGAAACAGCGCCCATCCTACCATGGACGCCTTCACCATTGCAGCCTGGAACTGGCGCGAAATCGCGACGCGGGGCAACTTGCGATCATTACGAGACATTAATGATCGTGAACGCGCCCGCGATTCGCCGGCTTCAGGAATGCGCGAAGATGTCCTCGGCCTCGAATCCGCCCAGATCGAGCGTCGCGCGGTGGGGCAGGAACGCGAAACAGGCCTGCGCCAGCGCCAACCGCCCTTCGCGCGCCAGCATCCCGTCGAGCTTTTCGCGCAGCGCATGCAGATGCAGCACGTCGGAGGCGGCATACGCGAGCTGCGGCTCGCTGAGCTGCTCGGCGCCCCAGTCGCTCGACTGCTGCTGCTTGGAGAGATCGACGTTGAGCAGCTCGCGCACGAGATCCTTCAGGCCATGGCGGTCGGTATAGGTGCGCGCCAGCCGCGAGGCGATCTTGGTGCAATAGACCGGCTGCGGCATCACCCCGAACGCGTGAAACAGCGCCGCGACATCGAAGCGCGCGAAGTGGAAGATTTTGGTGATGTCCGGGTTGCCGAGCAGCGCCTTCAGGTTCGGCGCGTCGGTGTGCCCCTTGGGAATCTGCACCACGTCGGCCGAGCCGTCGCCGGGCGACAGCTGCACCACGCACAGCCGGTCGCGGTGCGGATTGAGCCCCATCGTCTCGGTGTCGATCGCGACCGACGAGGTATAGCGGGAAAGATCAGGCAGGTCGCCGCGGTGCAGGCGTACGGTCATGGCTCTCAAAACCTCGTCGAATCGAAATCGGACGCGACGGGCCGGAGCAACGCCGCGGGAAGCGCTCGGGAACCGGCTGTAGCCCGGCGCTGGTAACCAACCGGCAAACGCGCCGGGCCGGTCCGGAGATCAGCCGTGGGAATGCCAGCCCCGCCGCCCGGGCGCAAGGGCCGGACAGGGCCAAGTGATCGCATCTCAAGTGATCGCATCTGAGGTGGCGCCGGCAGTGTCTCCGCGGCCGTTCGAGGCGGCGCCGTCGTCATTGAGGGCGGTCGACCCGCTGGTTGCATCGCGCCAGATCGCACCCGATCGATCGATGCAACTCTTGCATTGATCGATGCCGCCTTTGGCTTGGACAGAAATAGCCACTGGCCCTACGCGTGATATTGTCGCAGGACTTCGCATCTGGAGCGCAGCGACCCAAGGCGGTCTGCAGCATCTGCCCAACAACGACATAATCAATTGAGGAGGAAGCCAAGATGAAGGCACTTACAGGTATCATTGCGGCCGCTGTGCTGGCGGTCTCGTCGCCGCTGGCGACCGCGCGCGATTTCCGCTCCGCCGACGTGCACCCCGCCGATTATCCGACCGTCGAAGCCGTCAAGTTCATGGGCAAGCAGCTCGCTGCCGCGAGCGGCGGCAAGCTCGGCGTCAAGGTGTTTCCGAACGGCGCCCTCGGCTCCGAGAAGGACACGATCGAGCAGCTCAAGATCGGCGCGCTCGACATGATGCGGATCAACTCCTCGCCGCTCAACAATTTCGTGCCGGAGACCGTCGCGCTGTGCCTGCCCTTCGTGTTCCGCGACACGCAGCACATGCGCAACGTCCTGGACGGGCCGATCGGCGACGAGATCCTGGCGGCCATGGAGCCCGCCGGCCTGGTCGGCCTGGCTTATTATGACAGCGGCGCGCGCTCGATCTACACGGTCAAGGCGCCGGTGAAGTCGCTCGCCGACCTCAAGGGCCTGAAGATCCGCGTCCAGCAGTCCGACCTCTGGGTCGGCATGATCCAGAGCCTCGGCGCCAACCCGACCCCGATGCCCTATGGCGAGGTCTACACCGCGCTCAAGACCGGCCTCGTCGACGCCGCCGAGAACAACTGGCCGTCCTATGAATCCTCGCGCCACTTCGAGGCCGCCAAGTTCTACAACGTCACCGAGCACTCGCTGGCGCCCGAAGTCCTCGTGATGTCCAAGAAGGTCTGGGACACGCTGAGCAAGGAGGATCAGGCGATGATCCGCAAGGCGGCAAAGGAATCCGTGCCGGTCATGCGCAAGCTCTGGGACGAGCGCGAGCAGACCTCCCGCAAGACCGTCGAGGCCGCTGGCGTCCAGGTCGTGACGATCGCCAACAAGCAGGAATTCGTCGACGCGATGAAGCCGGTATACCAGAAGTTCGCTGGCGACGAGAAGCTCTCGAGCCTCGTCAAGCGCATCCAGGACACGAAGTAGCGGACACGAAGTCACAGCCGCGAAGTAACAATCACCAAGCAAGAGTAGCCGGCCCCGGCGTCGCCACGCGGCGACGCCGGACGCAGGCAGGGGAGAGGGACGGGAATGACAGACCCACACGTCGCAGACCACGAGCAGCCGGAGGGGCACCCGTCGCGCGGCCCGCTGACGCGGATCAACGCCATCATCGCGCGCTTGGGCATGTATCTGTCCGTCGCCGGCCTGCTCGTCATCGTCACCATCGTGTTCTACCAGGTGTTCGGACGCTACGTTCTCAACTCCAGCCCGACCTGGACCGAGAACCTGGCGCTGGTCCTGATCCTCTATGTCACGCTGATCGGCGCCGCCGTCGGCGTTCGCGACGCCGGCCATATCGGCATGGACAGCCTCCTCGTGATGCTGCCGGATCATATGCGGGAAAAGATCGAGCTCGTCATCCACGTGCTGGTCGCGATGTTCGGCGTCGCGATGGCCTACAACGGCTGGATCCTCGGCGCCTCCGTGGGCACCGTGAAGATCGCCAATCTCGGCCTGCCCGAAGTCGTCCGCTACGTGCCGCTGATCGCTTCGGGAATCCTGATCGTCATGTTTTCCATCGAGCACATTATTGCTCTCTTGCGCGGCGAAGAGGTCGTCCCCTCATGGAACTGATTATTCTCGGCGTCACCTTCTTCGGCTTCCTGGTCCTCGGCGTTCCCGTTGCGTTTGCGATCGGCCTCTCGGCGATCTGCACCATCCTCTATGAAGGCCTGCCGGTTGCCGTCATCTTCCAGCAGATGATGTCGGGGATGAACATCTTCTCGTTCCTCGCCATCCCGTTCTTCGTCTTCAGCGGCGAGCTGATGCTGCATGGCGGCGTCGCCGACAAGATCGTGCAGCTCGCCAAGAATCTCGTCGGTCACATTCGCGGCGGGCTCGGCATGTCGAACGTCGTCGCCTGCACGCTGTTCGGCGGCGTCTCCGGCTCTCCCGTGGCCGACGTGTCGGCGATGGGCGCGGTGATGATCCCGATGATGAAGAAGGAAGGGTTCGACACCGACTACGCCGTCAACGTCACCACCCACGCCTCGCTGGTCGGCGCTCTGATGCCGACCAGCCACAACATGATCATCTATGCGCTCGCCGCCGGCGGCAAGGTGTCGATCGGCGCGCTGATCGCCGCCGGTCTTCTGCCGGCGCTCGTGCTGATGGTCTGCATGCTGGTCGCGGCCTACGCGGTCGCCGTGAAGCGCGGCTATCCCGCCGGCAAGTTTCCGGGCTGGGCGGAAGTGTTCCGCTCGTTCGCGGCGGCGCTGCCCGGCCTCTTGATCGTCGGCATCATCCTGGCGGGCATCCTGTCCGGCGTGTTCACGGCCACCGAGTCCGCGGCCGTCGCCGTCACCTACACGATCCTGCTGACGTTCTTCATCTACCGCACGATGACCTTGCAGAACTTCCTGCGGGCCGCCGCCAAGGCGGTCAAGACGACCGGCGTGGTGCTGCTCTTGATCGGCGTCTCCACCATGTTCCAGTACCTGATGGGATTGTACGAGGTCGCCGATTTCGCCGGCGACCTGATGAGCAAGGTGTCGACGCAGCCCTGGATGATCTTCCTGCTGATCAACGTCATCCTGTTCCTGCTCGGCACGTTCATGGACATGGCGGCGACCATCCTGATCTGCACCCCGATCTTCCTGCCGATCGCGATGAAGGCGGGCATGGATCCGGTGCAGTTCGGCATGCTGATGCTGATCAACTGCGCGCTGGGCCTCAACACCCCGCCGGTCGGCACCACGCAGTTCGTCGGCTGCGCCATCGGCGGCATCTCGGTCGGCGCCGTCATGCGCACCATCCTGCCGTTCTACGCCGCCCTGATCGCAGCCCTGATGTTCGTGACCTACGTGCCGGCGTTCTCGCTGTGGCTGCCGCGGCTGCTGATGGGGTATAAGGGATAGCGGTCTGAAGGTTCGCCGGCTTCGGCCGGCGAACCTTGGCCGCATCCCGATGCGTTCGGTCCCGACTTGCCGCTAGCGCTCGCGGAGCTTCGACACCCGTCGTCCGCAGCAACCCGCGCGAGCGAGCATGGCCGCACTCTCGCATTTCCTGAATCTCGATCTCGTCCTGAAGTCGAAGTCCGACTTCTCGCCGCTGATCGCGCATCTGCATCAGAACGCGCATGTCCTGCATCATGAGGAGCATGAGCAGGAGTTTCTGCTGGTGCTGGAGATCAACGATACAGGATCCCCGCATCCGACCACATCCACCGAGCAATTCCTTACGCTGATCGAATCGCTGCCCCAGACCCCGAGGGAGCTGTGGGACAGCTGCACGTCGCGCACGTTCTCCTATGGCTTCGAAGGCGGCCGCGACTTCCCCGCGCTCGACACCACCATCCCCGCCGACCTGCTGCTGCGGATCGCAACGCTCGGCGCGGCTATCGGCATCACCGTGTATCCTTTTCGCAACCCACCCGGTCCCGAGCGCAAGGACGAACCAGATGCGCTCCCCTGACGGTCAGATCGCCAGGCTCGGCGACGAGATCCGTGTCACCGGCATGAGCGGTAGGATCGTCTGCTCGATCGACACCTGCGACTATTCAGACGACTATCCGGAACGGGACTGGGCCAACCTGCAGCGCGGCGCCATGGTCGATTGAACAGGCAGGTCCGAATGAAGAGGAACTTGCAATGGGGGCGATCGGATTTATCGGGTTAGGCGTCATGGGCGAGCCGATGTGCCGCAACCTAGCCCTCAAGTCAGGCGTCCCGGTGCTCGGCTTCGATCGTGCGGACGCGCCGCTGCAGCGCCTCGCCGCCGTCGGCGTCAAGCGTGCCGTGTCGCTCGCGGAGCTGGCGCGCCAGACCGACGTGATCTTCATGGCGTTGCCGAGCGGCAAGCATGTCCAAGCCGTATGCGACGGCGACGACGGCTTGCTCCGCCACGTCGAGGCGCGTCACACCATCGTGGACCTCGGCACCTCGCCGGTGCAGGCCAGCCGGGAGCTCGCCGAGCGTTTCGCGGCCGAGGGGGCCGCCTACGCGGATGCGCCGATCGCCCGCACCCGGCAGGCGGCCGAGGACGGCACGCTGAGCGTGATGGTGGGGGCCGACGCGGCAACGTTCGAAAAGCTGCGGCCGCTGATTGCGATGTTTGCGACTGACATCACCCATTGCGGCGGCGTGGGCGCCGGCCAGGTCGTGAAGATCCTCAACAACATGGTGCTGATGCAGACCGTGGTGGCGCTCGGGGAAGCGCTGGAGACTGCCAAGCGCGCTGGCCTTGATGCCACGCTGCTGTTCGAGACCCTGGCCAAAGGCTCGGCCGACAGCTTCGCGCTGCGCAACCACGGCATGAAGGCGATGCTGCCCGACACATATCCGGAGCGCGCGTTCTCGACCGAATATGCGCGCAAGGACATCGGCTATGCTCTCGATCTCGCCAGGTCCGTGCAGATCGACCTGCCGGGCGCGGAGCTTGCCGACAGGCGACTCGGAGAGGCGATCGAGGCGGGCTATGGCGATCTGTATTGGCCAGTGCTGGCGCGCGTGATCGCGGCATCACGCACGGCATGACCCGCCCATCGGGCTTTGTCGGCCTCCCCTGGACGGGCGAACTGCGCCTGTGACGGCCAGCTGACAACGGCATCCTCTGTCGTCGCCGATAAGCTCGCCGACGCAACGCGTCGGCGGGCGCCGATCCGAGACACATGGTCACCGGCTGCGACGAGTCGCGCGGAACGTACCGCCTGCGCGGTATGGGTCCCCGCGTTCGTGGGGACGACACCGGCGGTGAAGCGAAAGCTCTGCGCCGAACTCACGTGCTAATCCTGTGCGCCAATGCAAGTTGATTGGTGAGGTTGCTCCTAAGCCAGCTCGGGGCGTAGTGCTCACCACCATCATTGTGAGGAGCGAAGCGACGAAGCGATCCCGGGCGACACCCGTGGCTCTGGATTGCTTCGTTCGCAATCACGGTGGAGATGGCATGCCTGTCATGCGCAAATCGCCCGTCGTGCCAGTCTGTCGCAACATTCTCCCTTGCGCCGTCGGGCAAATCACCTGCACATTTCCGCGCGTCCCTGCTGCCGCATGAGGGGCGTGTCGCGACCGTCACGAGACGTTGGCAGTGGGATGCGATGGGCGTGTGTCGTTGCAGCGTGATCAGTTCGCGCGGACGAACAAGGATGCACGCACGGTCAAGTCGCGCGGTCCTGATATCCCGACGCTGATATCAACTCATGACGAAGCTTTCGCTTCGCGTGGGGATGGTGGCCACCAAGCCCGGCGCACCAGGGAGAACGCGAAGCAGCCGTTAAAACCAATCGCGCAGGGAGGGCCGGATGATCCGGCGCGTACCTGTGGTTCCTGCCGCCAGCATTTTCCTTCGCTGGCGGGCCATGGGTGCGGTCGGCACCCGGCTCTCCCTGCGCCCTCATGATTTCGAGGGCGAGACGATCGGCATGGCTCGGGCGCAAAGCGCGCCGCGAGGCTGATAGGTCTTGCCCTAAACGAGAAAGACCACGGCGGTCATGGTGATCACTCAACACGAAGGCGGTGCCCACCCTCCCCTGGAGGGGGAGGGTCGCCTCACGGAGAGCGAAGCGAAACGTGAGGCGGGGTGGGGTGATCTCTCCTCTGGCGCTGGCGTGCGTGGAGAGATCGCCCCACCCCGCTCGCCCGCTTCGCGTGCGATCGACCCTCCCCCTCCAGGGGAGGGTGGAGGCTCGCAGCCGGCAGCAGCGGCTACATCACGGGCGTTGAAAGGAGGATTATCGGCTGGCTCGGGGACGAGCGTGTCGCTGATGTCGCGAAGACATCAGCTAAATCGATGCCACCCAATCAGATCGCGAGGCGCATCAGCGCCGTCGTCTGTCACAGAGTTCTGTGCGGGGGAGGTCACCACCAAAAATGGTGCCCAGGAAAGGACTCGAACCTTCACGGCCGTTAAGCCACTGGCACCTGAAGCCAGCGCGTCTACCAATTCCGCCACCTGGGCATGGGGGCGCTGTGTACGGATCGAACGGGCGCTTGTCAAACCGCTGAACGCCCAAGATGACAATTTTTCTGAAGCCATGCGCAAAAACACGGCTCCCTTTTCCGCGGTGCGGGCGATGGGCTATACAGCGGCCCAGGATGGCGGGCCGCGGGGTGCGAATCGCCGCTGACAGCTATCTCGTCCGGGGCGGACCGACCGCCCGGCAATCCCAGGACTCATTCCATGGCATCGAATCTGGACACATTGGTTACCGTCTTCGGCGGCTCCGGCTTCGTCGGGCGCAACGTGGTCCGGGCGTTGGCCAAGCGCGACTATCGCATCCGCGTCGCGGTGCGCCGGCCGGAGCTCGCCGGCCACCTGCAGCCGCTCGGCCGGGTCGGCCAGATCCACGCCGTACAGGCCAATCTGCGCTATCCCGACTCGGTCGCATCGGCGCTGCGTGACAGCCATGTCGCGATCAACCTCGTCGGCGTCCTGACCGAGAGCGGCGCGCAGACCTTCGAGGCCGTGCAGGCCGAGGGCGCCGCCACCGTCGCCAAGGCGGCGGCCGCCGCTGGCGCCCGCATGGTACACGTCTCGGCGATCGGCGCCGACGCAGAGTCGGCGTCGAGCTATGCCCGCGCCAAGGCGGCCGGCGAGGCCGCCGTGCTGGCCGCGGTGCCCGAGGCCGTGATCATGCGCCCCTCGGTCGTGTTCGGCCCCGAGGACCAGTTCACCAACCGCTTTGCGGGGCTCGCCCGGATCTCGCCGTTCCTGCCGCTGATCGGCGGCGGCGAGACGAAGATGCAGCCGGTCTATGTCGGCGACGTCGCCACCGCGGTGGCCGATGCGGTCGACGGCAAGGCGCAGCCGGGCGCGACCTACGAGCTCGGCGGGCCCGAGGTGCTGAGCTTCCGGGAAATCCTGAAAATCATCCTCGACATCACCGACCGCGACCGCGCGCTGCTGCCGCTGCCGTTCGGGCTCGCCAAACTGCAGGCCGCAATCCTGCAGTTCGCGCCGGGGCCGCTGAAGCTGACGCCGGACCAGGTCGAGCTCTTGCGCCACGACAACGTGGTGTCGGAGGCGGCAAAGGCGGCCGGGCTGACCTTGCAGGGCCTCGGCATCACGCCTGACTCGCTCGAGGCGATCGCCCCGCAATATCTCTGGCGCTTCCGTCCGTCCGGGCAGTTCCAGCGCAAGAACGCGTGAGGGGCCACCGGCCTCTCCACGTCATTGCGAGGAGCGAAGCGACGAAGCAATCCAGAGTCCCGGACACCACACTGGATTGCTTCGCTTACGCTCGCAATGACGGTGGATGGAGCTGGGGCTCAGCTCACTTCCCCAGCGCCAGCGCGATCAGGCCGAGGGTGCCGACGATGACGCGCCACCAGGCGAACAGCACGAAGCCGTGGCGGGTGACGTAGCCGAGGAAAGCCTTCACCACGATCATCGCGGTGATGAAGGAGACGACGAAGCCGATCGCGATCAAACCGAGATGGTCCGCCGTCATCTCGGCGCGGCTCTTGTAGAAGTCGTAGACGAAGGCGCCGACCATGGTCGGGATCGCCAGGAAGAAGGAGAACTCCGCGGCCGAGCGCTTGTCGCCGCCGAGCAGCATCGCCGCCACGATGGTGGCGCCGGAGCGCGACACGCCGGGGATCATCGCGACGCACTGCGCGACGCCGATCCACAGATACATCATCAGCGGATAGCGCGTGGCGTCGTGCTCCCGCGGCTTGAGATCGATCTGATCGACCCACAGCAGGATGGCGCCGCCGACGATCAGCGAGAAGCACACGACCCAGGGATCGAACAGGAGCGCCTTGATGTACTTGCCGGCGATGAGGCCGATGATGACCGCGGGCAGGAAGGCGATCAGCACGCCGATGATGAAGCGGCGGTCGTCAGGGTTCGTCAGCGCGCCGATCGCGACGCGGTACAGCTTGAAGAAGTACAGCGCGACGATGGCGAGGATGGCGCCGAGCTGGATCAGGATCGCAAAGCTCTTCCAGAACCCCTCGTCGCCGAGCCCGAAAAAGCGCTCGGCGAGCAGCAGATGGCCCGTCGAGGATACGGGAAGAAACTCGGTGACGCCCTCGACGATGCCGAGAAGCACCGCCCGCAGCGTATCTGACATCATTGATCGGATCCTGGATGGCCGGCAAAACGCCGCCCTTCTCGCCTATTCGGCCCGCGCCCGCAATTGCAAAAAGCGCTCGAACCGGCCACATCCGATGAATGAACCGGCGTGTGATCGGCCATGCGAATCAGAACGGGGCAATGCCGGACGGCGGATCGGGCGCGCTGATCGCTGTTCCCGAAAGCGTCGTTTCCCGCATGACCGCCCGTCGCCCTACTGCTTACACTTTCGCCGACCATGCGCTAATGGTCCGATTCGCGAGCGCACCCGCGCGCCGGTATCGGGACGAGGCGTCGGTGCGAACCGATGGTTGATTGTTCGTTAAGCGCCGTAGCCGCGGAATCGTCGAAAGGCTCCATGTACACGCTCTACCACCATCCCTTCTGCCCGCATTCACGCTTCGTCCGGCTGGTGCTCGGCGAATACGGGCTCGATCTGCGCCTGGTGGAGGAACGCGCCTGGGAGCGCCGCGAGGCGTTTCTCGTGCTCAATCCCGCGGCCACCACGCCGGTGCTGTCGGTCGAAGGCCTGCCGCCGGTGCCCGGTGTCGGCGTGATCGCCGAATTCATCGACGAGACCTGCGGGCCCGAGATGGGTGATCGCCGGCTGATGCCGGCCTCGGCGGCCGAGCGCATCGAGGTGCGCCGGCTGATGGACTGGTTCAACACCAAGTTCTTCGAGGAGGCCTCGAACCTGCTGGTCACCGAGCGCATCTACAAGCGCTTCATGAGCGAGGAGGATGGCGGCGGGCCGCCGTCGACCGACGTGATTCGCGCCGCCAAGACCAATGTGCGCTATCATCTCGCCTATATCGGCTGGCTGGCGCAGCGGCGCAATTTCCTGGCCGGCGACCGCCTGACCTATGCCGACCTCGCCGCCGCCGCGCATCTGTCGGCGATCGACTATCTGGGCGACGTGCCATGGATCGAGGACGACGCCGCGAAGGCGTGGTACGCGCGGGTGAAGTCGCGGCCGTCGTTCCGGCCGCTGCTCTCCGACTGGCTGGCGGGCGTGCCGGCGTCGCGGACCTATGTGGATCTGGACTTCTGAGCGCCGCTAGGCCCACGCCGGAGACGTTGAAGGCGGCGCTGGCCGCCGAGGCGCAACGGCTGGGCTTCGATGTCGTCGGTATCACCGCCCCGGTCGTGAGTGCCGAACGGGCCGCTGCGTTCGAACGCTTCCTCGCCGCCGGCCAGCACGGCGACATGGACTGGCTGGCGCGCGAGCCGTCCCGCCGCACCGATCCCACCACGCTGTGGCGCGAGGTCCGCAGCATCATCATGCTCGGCGTCAATTACGGCCCCGACGAGGACCCTCGCGCGGTCCTGTCCCGGCGCAGCAATGCTGCGATTTCGGTCTATGCCCGCGGGGACGATTATCACGACGTCATCAAGAAGAACCTCAAGGCGCTCGCTCGCTGGCTGGTCGCGCAGGCCGGCTGTGATGTGAAGGTGTTCGTCGACACCGCGGCCGTCATGGAGAAGCCGCTGGCCGAAGCGGCCGGGCTCGGCTGGCAGGGCAAGCACACCAACCTGGTGTCGCGCGGCTTCGGCTCCTGGCTGTTCCTCGGCGCCATCTACACGACGCTGGCGCTGCCGGCGGACGCGCCGGAGCGGGATCATTGCGGCTCGTGCCGGGCCTGCCTCGACAGCTGCCCGACCGCGGCGTTCCCGGCCCCCTACAGCCTCGATGCGCGGCGCTGCATCTCGTATCTGACGATCGAGAACAAGGGGCCGATCCCGCGCGAGTTCCGCAAGGCGCTGGGCAACCGCATCTATGGCTGCGACGACTGCCTCGCCGCCTGTCCCTGGAACAAGTTCGCGCAGGCGGGACGCGAGGCGAAGCTGGCGGCGCGCGACGCGTTGCGCGCGCCTTCGCTGGCGGAGCTGGCGGCGCTCGACGATGCCGCGTTCCGCGCACTGTTCGCGAAATCGCCGATCAAGCGCATCGGCCGCGACCGCTTCCTGCGCAACGTGCTGATCGCGATCGGCAACTCCGGCGATGTGGCGCTGACGTCGTCAGCCGAGCGGCTGGCCGCCGATCCGAGTCCGCTGGTGCGCGGTGCCGCCGCCTGGGCGCTCGCTGGGCTGCTCGACGAGGCTGCTTACGCGCGACGTGCGGAGGCGGCGCTGACGTCGGAGACCGACGAGAGCGTCCGCGCGGAATGGCAGGCGCGATGCTGAAGCGGGCCGCGTCAGCCCATCTCGCCGACGGCGGCCAGCATACGCGTGATGTCCTGCGGACGCGACAGCCGGTGGTCCCCGTCCTGGATCATGGTCAGCACCACGTCTTCGGCCGGCAGGCGGTGGGTCAGTGCGAACGCATGCTGCCAGGGGACGTCGCGGTCCTGCGCGCCCTGCAGGATGCGCACCGGGCAGCCGACCTTGATGGCAGCGCCGAGCAGGAGATGGTTGCGCCCGTCCTCGATCAACGCCCGGGTGATGGGATAGGGCTCGCCGTACTCCGACGGACGCATCCAGACGCCGTTGGTTTCGATCTCGGTCCGGACCGCCGGCGCAAAGCCCTTCCACATCAGCTCCTCGGTGAAATCGGGCGCCGGGGCGATCAGGACCAGGCCCGCCAGCGTTGCTTCGGCCGGGTCCTTGAGCAGCTCGCGCGCCAGCAGCAGCGCCATCCAGCCGCCCATCGAGGAACCGATCACGACCTGGGGTCCGCGGCAGAATTGCCGGAACACCGCGACGCTCTCCTCGAGCCAGCGGCTGATGGTGCCGTCGACGAAGCGCCCGCCGGATTCGCCGTGCCCGGAATAGTCGAAGCGGACGCAGGCGCGGCCGCGCTCGGCGGCCCAGGCGTCGAGGGCCAGGGCCTTGGTGCCTTTCATGTCGGAATTGAAGCCACCGAGCCAGAACAGCCCGGGCGGACGGCCTGGCCGCGCCCGCACCGCGATCCGGCGCGACGATTCGCCCGCGCCGACGGCGACGAAGACGGGCGGATCGGCATTTTCTGCAGCAGGGTTCATGGATCGTTACTCGCTGTCGGGTGTTGTGTGGGCGAACCGGCCGTTTCCGTCAATCGGCGCGGCCCGACGCAGCCGCTTGCGAAAGCGCGCCGCGCACTCTATGTCCCCCGGCGGAACCACGAGGGCCCGAAAAAGCGCGAGTTTGATCGCAATTCTCGGCCGTGTGGCTTCCTTGGGGGAATGCACCGACGCGCAAGTCTCGCGCATGCGACGCAGGAGCCGCGACGACCGGGCGGAATTTCGACGCACCGGACCGTTGCGACCTTGCCCGCGAAAGCATCTTCCTTCAAACTAGCCGCCTTCTTCCACAACCTTGGAGCACTACCCATTCGCCGCCCCAATCGAGCCCCGCCCGCTGCCGTCAAAGACGGGCCGCGTACCAATGATGAGATTCGCAATGCGCAGATCCAGCTGATCGATGCCGAAGGCACCAACCGTGGTGTCGTCGAGACCGTTGTCGCGATCAAGATGGCCGCTGATGCCGGCATGGATCTGGTCGAGATTTCGCCGAACAACTCGCCTCCCGTCTGTAAGATCATGGACTACGGGAAGTACAAATATTCGGCGCAGAAGAAGGCCGCCGAGGCCCGCAAGAAGCAGAAGGTCGTCGAGATCAAGGAGATCAAGCTCCGCCCAATGATCGACGACCACGACTACGACGTGAAGATGCGCGCGATGCAGCGGTTCTTCGAAGAGGGCGACAAGGTCAAGATCACGCTGCGCTATCGCGGCCGCGAAATGGCGCACCAGGAGATCGGCACCAAGCTGCTCGACAAGGTGAAGTCCGACGTGGCGGCGTTCGCCAAGGTCGAGCAGGACGCCAGGTTCGAGGGACGTCAGGTGGTCATGGTTCTGGCGCCGCGCTAAGTCCAGCACGCCGACACCTGAAGCCGGGCCCGCCACGCGTTTGGCGGGCTTTTCTCTTGCGCCCGTCAGGACCGCTCTTGCGGGCCCGGGTCAGGACCGCGTCGCCTGCCACCGCCCCCTGCAGGTCCCGGACGAGCCTTTGCCGCTCCAGCGGCCGACGCCGGACGTGGCGCCAAGCCGGCCGGTGCCACTGGCCGAGGCACCACCCTGGGATACCCGCACGGTGACGGCGCCGCCGCGGCCAACCGAGCCGGTAATGTTGGCGGTGCTGTTCGAGAGGACCCGGCCGCCGCTGATCCGGATCGGGAAGCTGTAGCCCTGGTCGCAACTGCCGGCCTCGGTGATGATGAGCACGGTCCAGGCGCCATCGAAGCCGGCAGCGTGCGCCGGCCTTGCCGTCAGGCCCGCGAGGCCCGTCAGCAGCGCGGTCGTGAAGGCGGCGGAGATGGCGCGGCGGGTCATGGTCGATCCTCGACTGTCATGGTCGGCTGATCATGGGTCGGAATAGCCGATTCCGTGGTTCGACGTTGCCAACGGGCTTTGTCTCTGGCATAAGCGCGGCCTTCGTCGCCCGGCTGATCAAGGGCTGCCGTGGCGATATTTCTGTGCGGGTGGGTCCTCGTTTGGACCCGAAACCTGAGCACAACCAACGCTCTAACGAGCATTTTCGCCGGATGGCGCCGCTTTTGCGGGCGGCTTGCCGTTGGCATCAAGGAGAGCCAAATGCCCAAGCTGAAGACCAAATCCGGCGCCAAAAAGCGCTTCAAGGTGACTGCCACCGGCAAAGTGATGCACGCCCAGCGCGGCAAGCGCCACGGCATGATCAAGCGGACGAAGAAGCAGATCCGGCAGCTGCGCGGCACCCGCGTGCTGTTCAAGACCGACGGCGACAACGTCAAGAAGTACTTCTTGCCGAACGCCTGACCGGCCTCTCGCTTCCGAACCCTGGCCGCCTCAAAGCCGCGGCTGATCGTCATCTCTGAATCCAAGGATTTCCGGCATGTCTCGCGTCAAACGCGGTGTGACCGCCCACGCCAAGCACAAGAAAGTCTTCAAGGCCGCCAAGGGCTATTACGGCCGCCGCAAGAACACGATCCGCACCGCCAAGCAGGCCGTCGAGAAGGCCGGCCAGTATGCGTTCCGCGATCGCAAGCGCAAGAAGCGCACCTTCCGCGCGCTCTGGATCCAGCGCCTGAACGCCGCCGTGCGTCCCTTCGAGCTCACCTACAGCCGATTTATCGACGGCCTGTCGAAGTCCGGCATCACCGTCGACCGCAAGGTGCTGTCGGATCTCGCGATCAACGAGCCCGCCGCGTTCCAGGCGATCGTTGAGAAGGCCAAGGCGGCGCTCGCCGCCTGATCGCCTCCGCATCGTGAGGATTTCAAAAGCGGCCGATGCTCTCGGCCGCTTTTTGCTATCCGGCAACATGCCTGCTTTCGCTTGACCCGTGTCGCCCGCGCGGCGACAACCCAGCCGCCTTTTGTCCCGCGGAGATTTTGACCGTGTCCGACCTCGCTACGCTCGAAACCTCGATCCTCGACCAGATCGCCGCCGCCGGCGATGAGGCCGCTCTGGAAGCCGTCCGCGTCTCGGCGCTCGGCAAGAAGGGCTCGATCTCGGCGCTGCTAGCGACGCTCGGCAAGATGTCGCCGGACGAGCGCAAGACGCAAGGAGCGGCGATCAACCTCGCCAAGGACAAGGTCACGCAGGCGCTGACCGCGCGCCGCGACGTGCTCAAGGCCGCGGCGCTCGACGCGAGGCTCGCGGCCGAGACCATCGACGTCACGCTGCCGCTGCAGGATTCGCCGGCCGAGACCGGCCGCATCCATCCGCTCAGCCAGGTGATGGACGAGCTGACCACGATCTTCGCCGACATGGGCTTCTCGATCGCGGAAGGCCCGGATGTCGAGACCGACGACTACAACTTCACCAAGCTGAACTTCCCGGAAGGACATCCGGCGCGGGAGATGCACGACACGTTCTTCTTCAATCCGAAGCCGGACGGCTCGCGCATGCTGCTGCGAACCCACACCTCGCCGGTGCAGGTGCGGACCATGCTCAGCCAGAAGCCGCCGATCCGCGTGATCTGCCCGGGCCGCACCTATCGCATCGATTCGGACGCGACCCACACGCCGCAATTCCACCAGGTCGAGGGCCTCGTCATCGACAAGGGCTCGCATCTCGGTCACCTCAAATGGATCCTGCACGAGTTCTGCAAGGCGTTCTTCGAGGTCGACCACATCAACATGAAATTCCGGCCGTCGTTCTTCCCGTTCACCGAGCCGTCGCTCGAGGTCGACATCCAGTGCCGCCGCGACAAGGGCGAGATCCGCTTCGGCGAGGGCGAGGACTGGCTGGAGATTCTCGGCTGCGGCATGGTGCACCCGAACGTGCTGCGCGCCTGCGGCATCGATCCCGACGAATACCAGGGCTTCGCATGGGGCATGGGCATCGACCGCATCGCGATGCTGAAATACGGCATGAGCGACCTGCGCCAGCTGTTCGACGGCGACGTCCGCTGGCTGTCGCATTACGGCTTCAAGCCGTTGGAGGTCCCGACCTTGGCCGGAGGGCTGAGTTCGTGATGAGCCTCGCCCTCTCTCAGCAAACGCTCGAACTCCCTCTCCCGCTTGCGGGGGAGGGCTGGGGTGGGGGTCTCTCCGCGCAGGAGGTGTCGATGGACGACGAGAAGCCCATCTGGACAGTCTCGCCGAAGCTTCGAACGAATGCGCGCGCCCTCCGCCAAAACTCGACGGATGCCGAGAGAATATTATGGTCCGAGCTGCGCGGCCATCGCCTGCTCGGCGCGGGCTTTCGCCGTCAGGTCCCGATCGACCGCTACATCGTCGACTTCGTCTGCCACACCGCACGTCTCGTCATCGAGCTCGATGGCGGACAGCACTTCTCAACTGAAGGCGAACAGCGCGACGCTTCACGCTCAGCTGCGATCGAAGCCAAAGGATTTCACATCCTGCGCTTTGCCAATAACGACGTCCTGGCCAATCGCGCCGGCGTTCTTGAAACCATTGCCGCTGCCATTGCGGCGAGAGCCCCCACCCTGACCCTCCCCCGCAAGCGGGGGAGGGAACGGGACTGAATCAGCGGAAAGAGCCATGAAATTCACGCTGTCCTGGCTGAAGGACCATCTCGACACCGACGAGTCGGTCGAGACGCTCGCCAACAAGCTCACGATGATCGGCCTCGAGGTCGAGCATCTCGAGGACAAGGCGAAGCTGCTCGCGCCGTACAAAATCGCGCGCGTCGTCTCCGCCGAGCAGCACCCGAACGCCGACCGGCTGCGCGTCTGCATGGTTGACACCGGCGACGGTGGCGCGCCGGTGCAGGTGGTGTGCGGCGCGCCGAATGCGCGCGCGGGACTGGTGTCGGTGTTCTCGCCGCCGGGCACCTACATCCCCGGCAAGAACATCACGCTGTCGGTCGGCACGATCCGCGGCGTCGAGAGCCGCGGCATGCTGTGCTCGGCGGCCGAGCTGCAGATCTCCGACGATCACGACGGCATCATGGAGCTGCCGGCGGATGCGCCGATCGGCACCCCCTACGCCGAATGGGCCGGGCTCGGCGATCCCCAATTCGAGATCAACCTGACGCCGAACCGCCAGGACTGCACCGGCGTGCACGGCATCGCCCGCGACCTCGCCGCCGCCGACATGGGCAAGCTGAAAGATCCCGGCATCAAGCCGATCAGAGGCGAATTCCCTTGCCCCGTGAAGGTCAAGGTCGAAGACGAGAAGCTATGTCCCGGCTTCGCGCTGCGACTGGTGCGCGGCGTCAAGAACGGCCCGTCGCCGAAGTGGCTGCAGCAGCGCCTCACATCGATCGGCCTACGCCCGATCAACGCGCTGGTCGACATCACCAACTACATGACCTTCGACCGCGCGCGTCCGCTGCACGTGTTCGACGCCAAGAAGGTGAAGGGCAATCTGGTCGTCCGCCGCGCGCGTGACGGCGAGACCCTGCTCGCGCTCGACGGCCGTACCTACACGCTCGACCATTCGATGTGCGTCATCGCCGACGATTCCGGCGTCGAATCGCTCGCCGGCATCATGGGCGGCGAGGCTTCGGGCTGCGATGAAGGCACCACCGACGTGCTGATCGAATCGGCGCTGTGGAACGAGATCAACATCGCCCAGACCGGCCGCAAGCTCGGCATCAATTCCGACGCGCGCTACCGTTTCGAGCGCGGCGTCGATCCGGCCTTCATGGTGCCGGGCCTGGAGATGGCGACCAAGCTCGTGCTCGACCTGTGCGGCGGCACGCCATCGGAGACTGTCGTCGTCGGCAATCCGTTCGGCGATGACCGCATCGTCGACTTCCCGTTGACCGAGGTGAAGCGGCTGGCGGGCATCGAGGTGCCGCTGACCGAGATGCGGCGGATCCTGACGCATCTCGGCTTCGTGGTCGCCGGCAACGGCCCCGTCGTGAAGGTCGCGGTGCCGTCCTGGCGCAGCGACGTGCACGGCAAGGCCGATATCGTCGAGGAAGTCGTGCGCATCGTCGGCGTCGACAAGGTGCCGATGACGCCGTTCGAGCGCGGCGACGCCCCGCGCAAGCCGGTGCTGACGCCACTGCAATTGCGCACGCGGCGCGCCAAGCGCGCGCTGGCCGCGCGCGGCATGGTCGAAGCCGTGACGTGGTCATTCATCTCCAAGCCGGCCGCCGAATTGTTCGGCGGCGGCAAGGCCGAGCTCGCTCTCGCCAATCCGATCGCGGCCGATCTCTCGGACATGCGCCCAAGCCTGTTGCCGGGCCTGACCGCGACGGTGCAGGCCAATGCCGATCGCGGCTTCGGCGATGCGGCGATCTTCGAGGTCGGGCAGGTCTTCAAGGGCGATCGCCCCACGGATCAGTTCGTGGCCGCGAGCGGCATCCGCCGCGGCATCGCGCCGGCGAAGGGACTCGGCCGGCACTGGACCGGATCGCAGCCGGCCAGTGCCTACGACGCCAAGGCCGATGCGCTCGCGGTGCTCGCGGCGGCCGGCGCGCCGATGGCCTCGCTGCAGATCGTCGCCGGCGGGCCGGCCTGGATGCATCCGGGGCGCTCCGGCACGATCCAGATGGGCCCGCAGAACGTGCTCGGGCATTTCGGCGAGCTGCATCCGCGCACGCTGGAGGCGCTGAAGGCGGACGGGCCGCTGGTCGCCTTCGAGGTGATCCTGGATCGCATTCCGGCGGCCAAGGCGAAGCCGACCCGCGCCAAGCCGGTGCTGGAGCTCTCGGCATTCCAGCCGGTGTCGCGCGACTTCGCCTTCATCGTCGATCGCAAGGTCAAGGCCGGCGACATCGTCCGCGCCGCGCAGGGCGTCGACAAGAGGCTGATCACCGATGTCACCGTGTTCGACGTCTACGAGGGCAAGGGCATCGAGGACGGCAAGAAGTCGATCGCGATCGCCGTGACCCTGCAGCCACGCGACAAGACCATGACCGACGAGGAGATCGACGCGGTCGCGGCGAAGATCACGGCCGACGTGGCCAAGAAGACCGGCGGCACGTTGCGCGGATGAGCCTCTCCGGGCTCATCCCTGCCGATCTCAGCCTGTTCGCGACGATCGCGCTGGCGATCGTCGCCTTCATTGCCGCAACCGCGCGCGGCTTCTCCGGCTTCGGCGCCGCGCTGATCTTCATGCCGCTGGCGAGCAGCTTTGCGACGCCCCGTCTCGTTGCGCCCCTCCTGCTCGTGATCGATTTCGTCTCGATGGCCCCGATGGTGGCGCCGGCCTGGCGCGAGGCCGACCGCAAGGCCACCGCGGTGATCGTCGCGGGTGCGCTGGTCGGCGTGCCCGTGGGCACCTATTTCCTCAGCCGGCTGGACCCGGTCACCGTCCGCTGGATCATCACCGGTTTCGTGATCGGGCTGCTTGCGCTGCTGCTGTCCGGCTGGCGCTATCGCGGCAGGGAGTACACCGCGCTGTCGGTCGTTGTCGGCTGCATCTCCGGATTCTGCAGCGGACTGGCGCAGACCGGGGGGCCGCCGATCGTCGGCTACTGGCTGGGACGCCCGATCCCGCCAAAGATCGCACGGGCGAACATCGTGCTGTTCTTCGGCGCATCGGACTTCTTCGCGATGGTGAGCTACGCAATGAGCGGGCTGATCACCTGGGATTCGCTGAAGCTTTCGCTGCTGATCGGGCCGGTCTACGCGCTCGGTGTCGCGTTCGGCGCGTCGCTGTTCGGCCGCGCCAGCGAGCAGGTGTTCCGCGCCATCTGCTATGCGCTGATCGCAATCGCCGTGATCGCCGGCCTGCCGGCCCTCGACGGCGTGCTCGGGCGGGGTTAGCCTTCCTGCAACGAAGCAGATTGGGAGGTCACCGTGATCCATCGGCGAACAATGCTCAAGCTCGCGCTGGGAACGGCCGGCGCCATCGCGGCGCCCGCGGCGTTCGCGCAAGGCGCAAAGACCGGCACGCGGATGGTCTTCCTCGGCACCAAGGGCGGCCCGCGCGTCGGCGTCGGCGCTTCGAATCCGGCCAATCTCGTCGTCGTCAACGGCACGCCGTTCGTGATCGATTGCGGCATGGGCGTCAGCCGTCAGCTCGTCAGCGCTGGGGTTCCGATCCCATCGATCAAGTACATCCTGATCAGCCATCACCATTCCGATCACAATCTCGAATACGGCAATCTGTTCTACAACGCCTGGGCCGCAGGATTGTCGACGCCGATCCAGTCGTTCGGACCGAAGGGCCTGGAGGCGATGACCAGGAGCTTCTGGGAAACCAACAAGTTCGACGTCGACACCCGCATCGCGGATGAAGGCCGGCCAGATCCGCGACCACTCCTGGTCGCGAAGGATATCGACGCGGACGGCGTCGTGCTGAAGACGGCGGACGTGACGGTGACCGCGTTCCGCACGCCACATCCGCCGATCACCGACAACTTCGCGTACAAGTTCGAGACGCCCGAGGGCACGATCGTGTTCTCGAGCGACACGGCCTATAACCCGAAGCTTGCAGAGTTTGCCAAGGGCGCAGACGTGCTCGTGCATGAATGCCTCTATGTGCCCGCGGTCGATCGGCTGGTCGCCAAGACGAAGAACGGCTCGACGCTGAAGAAGCACCTGCTCGACAGTCACACGACCACGGAAGACGTCGGACGCATCGCCGCGGCTGCAGGCGTGAAGGTGCTGGTGCTCAGCCACTTCGTGCCCGGTGATGATCCCGAAGTGACGGACGAGGACTGGACGCGGGACGTGAAGAAGAACTACACGGGCCGCATCGTGGTCGCGAAAGACCTGATGGAATTGAAGCTGCCGGTGTAGCCAAGGCTGGGCGTGCTTCAATCGGCAGCTCGCCTGCATCAGCCGTAGGGTGGGCAAAGGCGCAGCCGTGCCATTTCAACGCTTGAGATCGCAGTTGCGCCGTGCCCACCCTCTTGCTGATGAGCTTGCGGATCGACGGTCAATCCTCCGGCGATGCCGAGCGCACCTTGCCGCGACGGCGCGGTCGTTGCCGCTCACTGCTCGGCTCCGGCTCAGCGTCCTTGATCGCGCCGATCCTGCGCAGCGCGGCTTCCGCGGCGCGCTCGCCGGAGTCCCAGGCGCCGTCGACCGTGCCCCACAGCGTTTCGTGCGTGGCCTCTCCCGCAAGAAACAGCGGACCCAAGGGCTCGCCCAATATTTTGCGGGCGCCCTGGCTGCCGGGCGTGGCCGCCGACATCGCGCCGAGCACGCCCGGCGCCAGGTTCCAGCGCGTCGCTGCGGACGACTTCACCGCTGCGGCGGCCTCACTTCCAAACAGCTTGCCTATCCACTCCCTGGCGAAGTCGACCATCGCCGCCTCGCCCTGCGCTGATAGTTCGCGGCCGAAGGCGCCGGCAACATCGACGGTACAAAACGACGATCCGCCGATATTGGCAAGCAGCAGACCTGTGCGACTGGAATTGCTCTGCTCGATGATGACCTCGTCCCGCGACAGGCCGAGCGGATTGCCCGCCAGCATCAGCGCAATGTGATCATAGCTGCCGAGGCTGAGCTTCGCGGCGGCGTCGAGCTGCCGCTTGGGCAGCTCGGGCGCGAACTTGATGGCGCCTGATGTCAGCACGTTGGTCGACACCGTGAGGATGACGGCGCGCGCCGCGATTCGCCCCGCCGGCGTTTCCACCGCGACGTCGCGGTTGGCCCACACGACGCGCGTTGCTGGAGTCGACAGCGACAACGGCAACGATTCGCCGAGCCTGGCGATGAACGTGCCCAGCCCCTGGCGGCAGGCCAGCGGCGCGCTGCGATCCTGCGCACGCGCCTTGTCCATCGCGGAGAGATCGGCGAGATCCTTCCCGGTCGCGCTGGCGCCGAGCACGAACGCGGTGGTGCTGGTCCAGTCGCCCAGATCTTTCGGCAGCGCCGCGGCGCAGGAGGTATCGAGCTTGCCGCGCGCCGCCTCGTCGATGGCGCGATTGGCGCGCACCAGCCCCGCCAGGAACTGCTCGGTCTCGCCGGGCCGCGCATTGCGCCGGCCGACGCGGATCTTCTGCCCGACGGGAGCCGCGACGAGATCGAGTCCGAGACCGCGCGCGAGCCTGCTGATGGGATTGCCGTCGGCGTTGAGCAGCCAGCGGGCGCCGCGATCGAACGGCACGCCGAAGGTGGCTGCATCCGTGCGGCAACGGCCGCCGAGCTGTGGCGCGGCCTCCAGCACCACGACCTTGCGATTGGCCGCGACGATGCGGCGGGCCGCGGCGATTCCCGCCGCACCCGCCCCGATCACGACAATGTCAGCCTCTCGTGGAACAGCCGCCTGCGCGGCGCGGCCGGCGATGGGCAGCACGGCCAGCGCCGCGGAAGCGGAGAGGAAGCCGCGGCGCGTGACATTCATGACATGGTTTCCGAAAGCTTTGAACCAAACGAATACCCGCGAATTTGCCGCATCTGCCGCGCTGCGGCAACCGGGATGGTAAACGTGATACCGTGCAGAACGCGTCCACTATGAACCAAATTGCAACCGCAATCGACCATCATGGAAGAAGGGAAAAAAACCGGCGACCGGCCAAGGTCGCCCGGGGAGCGTTATGGGTATCGTGCTTGATCAGATCGGCAAGCTGATTGCCGCCTATCTCCAGAAGGAGATCCCCGGCTATGAGCCGTTCACGCCGAGCGATCCGGACTATCTGCGCAAGGACGTCCAGCCCGGCGACGTGCTGCTCGTCGAGGGCAACAGCCGCATCTCCGGCATCATCAAATACCTCACGCAGTCGACCTGGTCGCACGCCGCGCTCTATGTCGGACCGATCGACGGCGCCGTCGAGCCCGACGGCGAGCCGCATGTGCTGGTCGAGGCCTATGTCGGCGACGGCGTGATCTCGGCGCCGCTGTCGAAATATTTCGCCTATCACACCCGTGTGTGCCGTCCGGTCGGCCTGACCTATGAGGACCGGCACACGGTGTGCCGCTACGCCATCAATCGCATCGGCTTCGGCTACGACACCAAGAACATCATCGACCTGATGCGCTATCTGATCCCGATGCCGATTCCGCAACGCTGGCGGCGGCGCATGATCGCGCTGGGCTCGGGCGATCCGACCAAGATGATTTGCTCGGCGCTGATCGCGCAGGCCTTCGATGCGGTGCGCTACCCGATCCTGCCCAAGATCACGCGGGCGCCATCGCGGCGCGCCAAGCGCGAGATCCTGCACATCCGTGATTCCTCGCTCTACATGCCGCGCGACTTCGACATCTCGCCCTATTTCGAGATCGTCAAGCCGACCATCGTCAATGGATTCGACTACACGACGCTGCATTGGGCCGACAAGCAGAAGCCGCTCGCGGAGGTAGCGGGCGAGTTCGCCGTGTTTCCAGGAGCCATCACAGCGCCGCCGCTCGTTCCTGAGACGGCTGACGAAGAGGCGACGCAGCAGGTTACGGCTGAGGAAATAGTTGCGAAGCTCGGCGAACGGCTCGTGGTCAACGAGCATTTTCTCGTCGCCGAGCCGGTACGAAACGTCGCGCCACGTCCGACCGCACGCCGCCGCAACAAGGTGGCGGTCTGAGCTGGGCTGACCTCAGCGATCCGACCGGCCGATCACATCCATCAACTCCGCGATCTTCTGCCGTTGATCGGCCTTGTCGCCCGATGCGATGGCGTGCTCGACGCAATGGGCGACGTGGTCGCGCAAAATCTCCTCCTCGACCCGGCGCAACGCCGCCCGCACAGCGGAGATCTGGGTGACGATGTCGATGCAGTAGCGGTTGTCCTCGACCATTTTCGACAGGCCCCTGACCTGCCCTTCGATCCGACTCAAACGTTTCTGACAGGATGTCTTGATGTCCTCGCGCATGGAGCCTATATACCCCTACAGGGTATAGGTTTCAAGAGGCTGAGCGATGTCGGAAACCAGACACGAGCATGGCGTCGCGGCGGGCGGCGAGGGCGGATGCGGCTGTGGATCGCGCGCGCGCGCGGTGGAAACCGGACACGAACAGGCATCCGCGGACAGTTGTTGCAGCGATCGTGCCGGCGCGGCGCCTGCCAGCGCTTCGGGCGCCTGCTGCGGCGGCTCGAACCACGCCGCGCCTGAACCAGCGAAGGCAACGGATCCGGTCTGCGGCATGTCGGTCGATCCCGCGACCTCGAAGCATCGCTTCGAGCATCAGGGACAGACCTTCCATTTCTGCTCCGCCGGCTGCCGCACCAAGTTCGCCGCCGATCCGGCCAAGTATCTCGCAGCCGCCGTTTCACCGGCAGCCACGGGGTCGTGCTGCGGCGGCCACGATCATCACGCGCATCAGCATGGCGAGACGGCAAAGGTCATCGATCCCGTCTGCGGCATGAGCGTCGATCCCGCGACCTCGAAGCATCGCTTTGAACACGCGGGTCACACGTTCCATTTCTGCTCGGCCGGCTGCCGTACCAAGTTCGCGGCCGAGCCGGACAAATATCTCGGCGAACGCGAGCCGCCGCCGGAGATGCCGGCGGGCACGATCTACACCTGCCCGATGCATCCCGAGATACGTCAGGAAGGCCCGGGTACCTGCCCGATCTGCGGCATGGCGCTGGAGCCCGACGTCATCAGCCTCGACGATGCGCCCAATCCCGAGCTCGCCGACATGACGCGACGATTCTGGATCGGCGCTGTGCTGGCAGCCCCAGTGGTCGTGCTGGAGATGGGCGGCCACCTCGTCGGCGGCCACGGCCTGATCGATCCCGTGCTGTCGAACTGGATCCAGTTCGCGCTGGCGACGCCGGTCGTGCTGTGGGCCGGCTGGCCGTTCTTCGTGCGCGGCTGGCAGTCGGTCCAGACCCGCAATCTCAACATGTTCACCTTGATCGCGATGGGCACGGGCGTCGCCTATGTCTACAGCGTCATCGCGACCGTCGCGCCGCAGGCGTTTCCGCCGGCGTTCCGCGGCCATGGCGGCGCGGTGGCGGTGTATTTCGAGGCGGCCTCGGTCATCACCATTCTCGTCCTGCTCGGCCAGGTGCTGGAGCTGCGCGCACGCGAGGCAACGTCGGGCGCGATCAAGGCGCTGCTGCAGCTGGCGCCGAAGACGGCGCGGCGGCTCGACGCCGACGGCAACGATCATGAGGTGGAGATCGCCGAGCTCGCGGTCGGCGATCGCCTGCGTGTGCGCCCGGGCGAGAAGGTGCCGGTCGACGGCATCATTCTCGAAGGCCGCTCGTCGCTCGACGAATCGCTCGTCACCGGCGAGTCGATGCCGGTGACCAAGGACGAGGGCGAGCGCGTCATCGCGGGCACCTTGAACCAGACCGGCAGCTTCGTGATGCGCGCCGACAAGGTCGGCCGCGAGACCCTGTTGTCGCAGATCGTGCAGATGGTCGCCGATGCGCAGCGCTCGCGCGCGCCGATCCAGCGCCTCGCCGATCAGGTCGCGGGCTGGTTCGTGCCGATGGTGATCGCTGCTGCCATTGCCGCCTTCGTCGCGTGGTACGCGTTCGGTCCCGAGCCGCGCTTCGCCTTCGGCCTCGTCGCCGCCGTGAGCGTGCTGATCATCGCCTGTCCCTGCGCGCTCGGTCTTGCGACGCCGATGTCGATCATGGTCGGGGTCGGCCGCGGCGCCCAGGCCGGCGTGCTGATCAAGAGCGCCGAGGCGCTGGAGCGGATGGAGAAGGTCGATACGCTGGTCGTCGACAAGACCGGCACCCTGACCGAGGGCAAGCCGAGGGTGACCAGCATCGTCACCGCTCAGGGCTTCGACGAGGCCGACGCGCTGCGGCTGGCCGCCAGCGTCGAGCGCGCCAGCGAGCATCCGCTGGCCGAGGCCATCGTCCGGCATGCCGCGGAGCGCAACATCAAGCTCGCCGACGTCAAGAACTTCGACGCGCCGACCGGCAAGGGCGCGCGCGGCGAGGTCGACGGCAAGGCCATCGTACTCGGCAATGCGACCTATCTCGCCTCGCTCGGCATCATCACCGATACGCTCGGCGTCGAGAGCAAGCGGCTGCGCGAAGAGGGCGCCACCGTGATCACGATGGCCGTCGACGGCAAGCCGTCTGCGCTGTTTGCGGTCGCCGATCCGGTCAAGGCGTCGACGCCGGAGGCGCTGAAGGCACTCGCGGCCGACGGCATCAAGGTGATCATGCTGACCGGCGACAACCGCACCACCGCCACCGCGGTCGCGCGCAAGATCGGCATCACCGAGGTCGAGGCCGAGGTGCTGCCCGAGCAGAAGAGCGCCGTGGTCGCGCGTCTGCGCGCCAGCGGCAAGATCGTCGCGATGGCCGGCGACGGCGTCAACGATGCGCCGGCGCTCGCCGCGGCCGACGTCGGCATCGCCATGGGCACCGGCACCGACGTTGCGATGGAGAGCGCCGGCATCACGCTGCTGCAGGGCGACCTCGGCGGTATCGCGCGGGCGCGAAAACTGTCGGCGGCGACGATGCGCAACATCCGCCAGAACCTGTTCTTCGCGTTCATCTACAACGCCGCCGGCATCCCGATCGCCGCCGGCATCCTCTACCCCGTGTTCGGCATCCTGTTGTCGCCGATCATCGCGGCCGCCGCGATGTCGCTGTCGTCGGTCAGCGTGGTCGGCAACGCGCTGCGGCTGCGGGCGACCGATCTTTGATACGATGCCGGCGGACTTGCCGAAGCCCGCCGGCATGTCTACCTCTGCCGCGGGCTTTGCAGCGAGGGACCCCGCCATGATCGACGCCGCCATCAAGGCGATTTCGCAGATTCTGTCGCCGCCGATGCGCTCGATCCTGTGGCGCTCGATCGGGCTGGCGCTGGTGCTGGTCACGGTGCTCGCGATCGGGCTGCAGCGGCTCCTGACTTGGCTCGCGACTGCCGGCGAGGGCTGGGCGGAGGCCATGCTCGGGCCGAACTCGCACGGCACGCTCGAGGTGCTGACCTGGATCATCTCGATCGCCGCCGGCTTCGGCGTCGTGTTCGGCGGCATCATGCTGATGCCGGCAATCACCTCGGTGATCGCGAGCCTGTTCGTCGACGACGTCGCCGACCTTGTCGAGCGCGAGCATTATCCGGCCGAGCGCCCCGGCGTCGCCCTGCCATTCGGCGTCGCCATCATCGAGGGCCTCAAGGCCGCCGGCCTCACCATCCTGGTCTACCTGGTCGCCCTGCCCTTCGTGTTCCTCGCCGGCGCCGGCTTCGTGATCTTCTTCCTCGCCACGGCCTGGCTACTCGGCCGCGAATATTTCGAGCTCGCCGCGATGCGCTTCCGGCCGCCGGCGGAGGCCAAGGCGATGCGGCGCGACAATGCGATCACGGTGTTCACCGCGGGGCTGATCATCGCGGCCTTCGTCACCATCCCGATCGTGAACCTGGCGACGCCGCTGTTCGGCATGGCCTTCATGGTCCACCTGCACAAGCGCCTATCCGGACCGCGGCCCGAGCTGATCGAGCCGTCGCCGGAGCGCCGGCTGCGCAGCCTCTAGCGCCATCATCCGCGGCGACAGGCTCGTCGCCTTGCTGCGGGCGAAGGGGATCAGCAGGAAGCCGAGCAGCGCGACACCAGCGAGCAGCGACCAGGCCTCGTTGACGCACAGCGCCAGCGAGGCCTTCTCCACCAGCGGCCGGACATAGGCGATCGCCTGCTCCTCCGAGATGCCGCGCGGCCGGTTGCGCAGCAGCTCCGGCGCGAGCCCGATTGCCTTGGCCGCCGCGGTATCGCCGGCCAGCAGGCGGTCGCGAAACGCCTGGGCATGCATGGCGACGCGGCCATAGATGATGGTGTCGATCAGCGCGATGCCGATGGCGCCGCCGAGATTACGCATCAGGTTGAACAGCCCGCTGGCGTCGGCGACCTCGGCCTGTGGCAGGTCGCCGAGCGCGATCCGCGTCGGCGGCAGCAGGCAGAACATGATGCCGACGCCGCGCACCACCTGCGGCCAGAACATCTCCTGATAGTCGGCGGTCGGCGGCTGGAACGCGCTCGCGGCCAGACCGGAGCCGAACAGCACGAAACCGAACGCCGTCAGGAGACGCGCGTCGACCTTGCCGTCCAGCGCCGTCACCAGCGGAGCGGCGATCAGTTGCGCCACGCCGGTGACCAGCATGATCTTGCCGATCTCGAACGCATCGTGGCCGCGCACGAAGGCGAGGAACACCGGCATCAGATACACCGAGCCGAACAGCCCGATGCCCAGACAGAAGCTCGACAGGCAGCCGAGCGTGAACGACCGCCGCTGAAAGCTGCCGAGCCGCAGGATCGGATGCGGTGAGGTCAGCAGGCGCTGGACGAGCAAGGTGAGGCACGACGCGCTCAGCACCAGGAACGCGATGCAGTTCGACGACAGCCAGCCGCCCTTCGGCGCCTCCTTCAGCCCGAGCTCGAGGCTGGCCAGGGACACTGCGAGCAGCAGCAGCGCAAACAGGTCGAGCTTGTCGAGCTCCGCGAGGTCCATGCGCTGCTTCGGCAGCAGGCCGGGCGTCGCCAGCGCGGCGACGAGGCCGGGCGCGATGTTGATCAGGAACAGCCAGGGCCACGACCAGGTGTTGGTGATGAAGCCGCCGACGACCGGGCCGATGGTCGGCGCGAGCACCGCGACCACGCCGCCGATCGTCGTCGCGACCGCGTGCAGGCGCGGTGGAAACAGCAGGAACACGGCGGAGAACACGACCGGAATCAAGAGACCACCGAAGAAGCCCTGCAGCACGCGGAACGCCAGCAGCGTGTGAAAATCGCCGCTGAACGCGCAACCGAGCGAGGCGGCGGTGAAGATGCCGACGGCGCCGACGAACAGCCAGCGCAACGTGAACACCCGCGTGAGCAGCCCGGTGAGCGGAATGGCGATGATCTCGGCGATCAGATACGCCGTCTGGATCCAGCTCATCGCCTCCGGCGTGATGCCGAGCGCCTCCTGGATGGTCGGCAGCGACGTCGCCACCACCTGGATGTCCAGGATCGCCATGAACATGCCGACGCACATCAGGATGAAGCCGAGCCAGGTGGCGAGGCTCGGACGATCCTGCGGCGCGGCCGATGCGCTCATGCGGTCTGGCCGCCGCCGATGCCGGTGAGTGCTTCCGATTCGGCGCGGATGCGGATGAACAGCACCGCCGCATTCAGGCCGGAGAAGATCAGGGCGATCAGTGGCAGATGCAGCGCCAGCGGCAGCAGCGCGATCTCGGCTGCGACCACCAGATAGTTCGGATGCGAGATGTAACGATAGGGACCATCGGTGACGAGGGGCGCCCCCGGCAGGATGATGATGCGCGTCGTCCAGCGCGGACCGAGCGTCGCCAGCACCCACCAGCGCAGCCCCTGCAGCAGCACGAAGCCGCTCAAGAGCCACGGGTCGACCTCCTGGTCGGCGCCGAGCAGCCACAGCGATACCAGCCAAGCCGCATGCATCGAGATCATCAGCGGATAATGATCCGCCCCGACCTCGACCGCGCCCATGGCGCGCAGGCGCTTGGTGTTGTGGCGGGCGAGCACGAGCTCGCCGAGCCGCTGCATGGTGACGAGGGCGAGGACGAAGGCGGCGAAGGTCATGCGGCGTGCCTCAATGAAACGCAGCTTGCGGTGAACCCAGGTCCGAGCGCAGTGAGCACCGAGCGCGGCGGCAAGCCCCGGGCGCGGGCGCGCTCCAGCACGAACAGCACCGTCGGCGCGGACATGTTGCCGTAGTCGGCGATGATCTCGCGCTCATGATCCAGCGTGCCCTGATCCAGCGACAGCGCGCGCTCCAGCGCCGTGATCACCTTGGCGCCGCCGGGATGGCAGACGAAGCGGTCGACGTCGGCAGGCGCGAGCTTCATCCGGTCCAGGATCTCGTTGACCGCGGGGCCCATGTTCTCGGTGACGAAGTCCGGAATGGTGCGCTGGAAGATCACGCCAAAACCTTCGGGATCGACGCTCCAGCCCATGATGTCGAGCGTATCGGGCCACAGCTTCTCGCCGGTCGCCTCGACGCGGATAGCGCCGCCATCGCCGGCGCGCAGGATCGCGGCCGCCGCGCCATCGCCGAACAGGCTCAGCGCGACGATGTTGGCCTTCGTCAACTCATCATGGCGGACAGCCAGTGTGCACAGTTCGAAGGTCACCAGCAGCACGTTGGTGCCGGGCCGGGCCTGCGCCAGGCGCGCGGCGATCGACAGGCCCGAGACGCCGCCGGCGCAGCCAAGCCCGAACACCGGCACGCGCGACACGTCCGCGCGAAAACCCAGGCGGCCGGCGACGCGCGCTTCCAAGGTCGGCGTCGCGATGCCGGTCGAGCTCACGGTGACGATGGTGTCGATGTCGGCGGCGTTGAGATCGGCCTGCGCAAGCGCCTTGTTCGCCGCGTCGACGAACAGCGCCTCGGCGCCTTCGAGATAGGCTTCGGTGCGCTCCGGCCAGCCGCGCCGCTCCATGTACCATTCGATCGGCTTGACGCCGTAGCGCTGGCGGATGCCGGTGTTGGCGAACAGGCTCGCCATCGTGTCGAACTGCGGAAAGCGCGGCGCCAGCACCACGCGGGCGGCCTCCATCACTTCGTTCTGGCGAAACTGATGCGGTGGCACCGAGGTCGCGAGCGACACGAGTGCGGCAGTGTTGTCCATGCGGCTGATCCTTCAACGTCCCGGCGCAGAAAGGTCCGAGAACGCGGGAATCGTCACGCGCCACTCACATCGCCCCGGATTACGGGTGTCATCTTATGTCCAATGCGGGCGGCGATGTGGCCCGGCCATGGTGAGACGGCGTCGCGCCGTGACACAATAGTGACTGTCAAACACGTTCTCAGGCGAAACCGTTCGTCACACACAACGTATCAGGCGGTCTTCTCCGGCCAGCGGCAGAGGTCCTTGATCAGGCACAGCTCGCAGCGCGGCTTGCGCGCCAGGCACGTGTAGCGGCCGTGCAGGATCAGCCAGTGATGGGCATGCAGCATGAACTCGGCCGGGATCGCCTTCTCCAGCCCGAGCTCGACCTCGAGCGGCGTCTTGCCGGGTGCCAGCCCGGTGCGATTGCCGACGCGAAACACATGGGTGTCGACCGCCATCGTGTGCTCGCCGAACGCCATGTTGAGCACGACGTTCGCGGTCTTGCGGCCGGCACCGGGCAGCGACTCGAGCTCGGCGCGCGTGCGCGGCACCTCGCCGCCGAATTCGCTGATCAGCTTCTGCGACAGCGCGATCACGTTCCTGGCCTTGGTGCGGTAGAGGCCGACGGTCTTGATGTAGTCGCGGAGCTTGTCCTCGCCGAGCGCGATCATCTTCTGCGGCGTGTCGGCGACGGCGAACAGCGGCCGCGTCGCCTTGTTGACGCCGGCGTCGGTCGCCTGCGCCGACAGCACCACGGCCACCAGCAAGGTGTAGGGGTTGAGGTGCTCGAGCTCGCCCTTCGGCTCGGGATTGGCCTGAGCGAAGCGGCTGAAGGCCTCGCGGATCTCGGCCGGCGTCCAGGGCCTGGCCGCCTTCGACGCTGTCTTGACCGGCCGGGCAGGGCTCTTCAGCTTGGCCGTCGGAGCCTTCTTGGCGGCCCGTTTCGAGGCGGCCTTGAGGGCTGACTTGGGAGCGGCCTTGGGAGCGGCCTTCTTCAAGGGGCTGCGAACCGGCGCCGGCTTGGCGCGTTGGGGGCGGGTGATTTTGGCCATGATCCGGGTATACTGAGGCCCCATGACGCCAGGCAATGCTTTTGCGTATCAGGAGACCGGCACTGACGCCGCTGATCCCGAGCTGTTTTCGGCCCGGCTGACGCCGCATCGCTCGCTCAGCCGCACCGGCTTTCTGGTGCTGATGGTCGTGGTCTGCGCCATCAGCTTCATCGGCGGCATCGCCTCGCTCTTAATGGGCGCCTGGCCGGTGCTCGGCTTCTTCGGCCTGGATGCGCTCGCGATCTACTGGGCCTTCAAGGTCAACTTCCGCCGCGCCAACGCCTATGAGGACGTCTCGATCACGCTGACCGAGCTGCGCCTGCGCCGCGTCAGCCACAAGGGCCACGTCATGGAATGGCGCTTCAACCCGCTCTGGGTGCGGCTCGACCAGGAGACCCACGAGGAGTTCGGTATCGAGCGCCTCTACCTGGTGGCGCGCGGCCAGCGCGTCGCCATCGCGAGCTTCCTGGGACCGGAGGAGAAGGCGAGCTTTGCCAAGGCGCTGACGGCGGGGCTGCAGGCGGCGAAGCGCGGGCCGGTGTACAACCCGCTGTAGCGCGTCCAAGGGCACTGACTGCGGGCAGCTCTACCCAGGCGAAAGCGCCGCTAACACCCTCCGGCGTCGTTCCGGGGCGCGCGCAGCGCGAGCCCGGAACCCATACCCACAGGACCTTGTGTGGGGCACGCGGGTAGTGGGCATCTCGCCTCACACGTCTTCTCGTGGTTATGGATTCCGGGCTCATCGCTGCGCGATGCCCCGGAATGACGGAGCAAGCCGGGAAACTCCTGTTTCAAGCCGAAGCCGATCGCAACGCCCCTAGCCTCCCGATCGGAAATCGGGTGGAGTCCGCGCCCCGGCCGCCCTACATCCGGATCATGATGACCCTCGCCATTCACGATTCCGCCCTGGCCAAGCCGGGCCCGCAACAATCGGCCGCGCTGCGCGACTACGATGCGGTGCGCCGCGCGATCGCTTTCATCTCGGAACACTGGCGGCGGCAGCCGACCATCGAGGACATGGCCGACGCCGCCAGCCTGACGCCGGACGAGCTGCACCATCTGTTCCGGCGCTGGGCCGGGCTGACGCCGAAGGCGTTCATGCAGGCGCTGACGCTCGACCACGCCAAGGGTCTACTGAAGAGCTCGGCCAGCGTGCTCGACGCAGCGCTCGACTCGGGGCTGTCAGGCCCCGGCCGGCTACACGACCTGTTCGTCACCCATGAAGCGATGTCGCCCGGCGAATGGAAGACCGGCGGCGCCGGCACCACCTTGCGCTACGGCTTCCACCCCTGCCCGTTCGGCATCGCGCTGGTGATGGCCACCCCGCGTGGCCTCGCTGGCCTCGCCTTCGCCGACCCCGGCGAGGAGGCTGGCGCGCTCGCCGACATGAAGAGCCGCTGGCCCCGCGCCACCTATATCGAAGACGTCCCCGGCACCGCCGGCCTCGCCCAGCGCATCTTCGACAAGACCCTGTGGCGGCCCGACCAGCCCTTGCGCGTCGTCCTGATCGGCACCGACTTCGAGGTCCGCGTCTGGGAGACCCTGCTCAAGATCCCCATGGGCCGCGCCGTCTGCTACTCGGACATCGCGACCCGGCTGGAGTCGCCGAAAGCCTCGCGCGCGGTGGGCGCGGCGGTCGGCAAGAACCCGATCTCGTTCGTGGTGCCGTGTCATCGCGCGCTCGGCAAGACCGGCGCGCTGACAGGCTATCATTGGGGGCTGACCCGGAAGCAGGCGATGATCGGGTGGGAGGCCGGGCAGGTGGGGATGGGGTAGAGCGGCGAGGCCGCTGCTACTCTCGCTGTCACCGTCCGCGAACGCTGACGATCCAGTAAACACCGACGTCTCGAGTCTCGCGACCGTCACGGCGTACTGGATGCCCCGCCTTCGCGGGGCATGACGACTGAGAAACTACGCAGCTTTTCGTACGACACGAATTCCAGTCAGGCGCCACTCTCTCCGCTGTCATTCCGGGGCGTGCGCAACACGAGCCCGGAATCCATCGCATGGCAGATCGTGGCGGTTGCGCTGCGCGAACGTCGCCAACTTTCGATGATGCCGACGGCAGGCGCCGCGATCTCAGTCTCACCCTCCCCTGGAGGGGGAGGGTCGATCGCGCGCGAAGCGGGCGAGCGGGGTGGGGTGAGCCGCGGAAACCGGTGCGAGTGGAGAGATCACCCCACCCCGGCTCACATGCGCTCCGCGCATCTGAGCCGACCCTCCCCCTCCAGGGGAGGGTGACAGCGGGGCTCACCTCGGCTGCTCTCAATTCTCTGCCCTTGAGAACGGGCAGAGGGAGCGCAGCGTCGATACGGCGGGGGCTGGGCTTCGACTCATGGGGATGCGATCACCCATGAGCAGTGGAATCTTGCGACGGTCCTAGCCCGCCAGGTCCAGCTTCGACTCCACCGTCGAGTCGGCGTTCAGGCGGTAGATGATCGGCACGCCAGTCGCCAGCTCGCGCTTCAGGATGCCTTCGGGCGTCAGCTTCTCCAGCACCATGATCAGGGCGCGGAGCGAGTTGCCGTGGGCGGCGACCAATGTGCGCTGGCCGCGGAGAACGCCGGGGAGGATCTCCTGGACGTAGTAGGGCAGCGCGCGGGCGAGCGTGTCCTTGAGGCTCTCGCCGCCGGGCGGCGGGACGTCGTAGGAGCGGCGCCAGATGTGGACCTGCTCCTCGCCCCATCTGGCGCGGGCGTCGTCCTTGTTGAGGCCGGAGAGGTCGCCATAGTCGCGCTCGTTGAGCGCGAGGTTCTTGGCTGTCGGCAGGCCGGTCTGGCCGAGCTCGGTCAGGATCAGGTCGAGCGTGTGCTGGGCGCGCGTCAGCACCGAGGTGAAGGCGACGTCGAAGACCAGTCCCTGCGCCTTCAGCTTGCGCCCGGCCTCCTTGGCCTCGGCCACGCCCTGCTCGGTCAGGTCCGGATCCTTCCAGCCGGTGAACAGGTTCTTCAGATTCCACTCGCTCTGGCCGTGGCGCACCAGCACCAGGAGACGTTCGCTCATCAGTTCGCTTCCATCGACGTTGAACTAGAACAGGTCCTTGAGGCCGAGCACGTCGTCCATCGTGTAGTAGCCCGGCGGCTTGCCATGGGCCCACAGCGCCGCCTTCAGCGCGCCATGGGCGAAGATCATGCGGTCCTCGGCCTGGTGGGACAGCACCAGCCGCTCCGAGGGACCGGCGAAGATGACGCTGTGATCGCCCGCCGCCGTGCCGCCGCGCAGCGAGGCGAAGCCGATGTCGCCGCTGCGGCGCTCGCCGGTGATGCCGTCGCGGCCGCGCGCGGAATGCTCGTCGAGCGCGATGCCGCGGCCCTCGGCGGCGGCCCGGCCGAGCATCAGCGCCGTGCCCGAGGGCGCGTCGACCTTGTGCTTGTGGTGCATCTCGAGGATCTCGATGTCGAAGCCGGCATCGAGCGACTTCGCCACCTGCTTGACCAGCGCCGCCAGCAGGTTGACGCCGAGGCTCATGTTGCCGGACTGCACGACGATGGCGCGCTTGGTGACGCTCCTGATGACGGCGTCGTCCGACGCGGACAGGCCGGTGGTGCCGACGACGTGGACGATGCCGCGCTGGGCGGCGATGGCGACATTGGCGATGGTCGCGGCCGGGACGGTGAAATCGAGGATGCCGTCGGCCTCGGCCGACATGCTCCAGAGGTCGCCCGACAGCTTGATGCCGTTGGCGGGCAGGCCGGCGAGGGCGCCGGAGTCCTTGCCGATCAGCTCCGAGCCGGGGGCTTCGAGCGCGCCCGCCAGCACGGCGCCGTCGGTCTCGGCGATCGCGCGCACCAGGGCGCGGCCCATGCGGCCGCCGGCTCCGGCAACGATCAAGCGCATCTTGGACATGTCAACTCCTCTGCCCCTTCAAGGGCTATAGCCGGGGCTGATAGCGGCGGCAACCGAGCGAGGCCACGTCGACGGTGGCCGGGGCGGGCGGCGATCAGGGCTGCGGGCCGTCATAGCCCTCGATGATCACCAGATCGCCTTGCGAATGCGGCGCGCGCATCGCCACCAGCCGCTGGTATTCAGGGGAATTGTAGCACGCCAGCGCGGTCGCGTAGTCCTTGAACTCGATCACGACGTTGCGCGAGCGCGAGGTGCCTTCCTTGGTCTCGTACTGGCCGCCGCGGACCAGGAATTTGGCGCCGTACTGGTGGAACACGGCGCCGTTCTGCGCGACGTAGTCCTTGTAGCCGTCCATGTTGTGCACGTCGATCCGCGCGATCCAATAGGCATTGGGCATCCCTGTCGTCTCCTTGCTCTCTGGCGCGCTTGCTCAAGCTCGGTTGGTCTTGCCGACCAGCGCGACGGCGCTGGCGATGTCGGCGACGATGCTCTCGGCGGCCGCCGCCGGATCGGCGGCGCCGGTGACGGGACGGCCGACGACGAGGCGGTCGGCGCCGCCGGCGATCGCCAGCGCCGGGGTCATGATGCGCTTCTGGTCGCCAACGTCCGATCCCGCCGGGCGGATCCCGGGGGTCACGAGCTGCATATCAGGGCCGACCAGCGGGCGGATGAGCTGGGTCTCCTCCGGCGACAGGATCAGGCCGTGGATGCCGATCTCCTTGGCCTGCCTGGCGCGGTGCGCCACGAGTTCCTTGACACCCATGGCGTAGCCGGCGGCGGCGAGATCGGCATCGTCGTAGGACGTCATGACGGTGACGGCGAGCAGCTCGAGGCTGGAGCCGGCGGCGCCGGCGAGCGCCGCCTTCATGCTCTGGGAGAAGCCGTGCACGGTGAGGAAGCGGGCGCCAAGCCTGGCGATCTGCCGGGTGGCGCGCTCGACGGTGTTCGGGATGTCGTGCAGCTTGAGGTCCATGAACACGTGCTTGCCCTCGGCCGCGAGCCGTTCGGCGAGACCGAGGCCGCCGGCATAGGTCAGCTCCATGCCGATCTTGTAGAACGTCACGGCGTCGCCGAGCCTGATGATCATGGCTTCGGCATCCGCCACGCTCGGCAAATCGAGCGCCACGATCAGGCGGTCGCGGGGAGCAATCTCGGTCGGCATGTCACCTCACATCGTATGTTGCGCGACAACGATCAGCTCCCGCACCAGGGCGTCGAGCGCCGTGATGTCGGCGGGCAGTTTGAGCCGGTCCATGTCGTTGTAGGCCTTGTCGGCGAAGGCCAGCGCAAGCTGGCTCGGGATCACCGTCGCGTTGCAGGCGGTCAGCATCAGCCGCAACGCCGAAAGTGCACGCACGCCGCCGAAGCGATTCTCGGAGGCGGCAGCGATCGCAAACGGCCGGCTGCGGAGCACCGCGCCGCGGCTGCCCGGCGGCTCGTCGACGCGCGAGATCCAGGTGATGGCGTTGCTCAGCAGCGGCGGCACCGAGGCGTTGTATTCCGGCGTCACCAGCAACACGGCATGATGAACGCCGATCATGCGCGTCAGATTCACGGCGTGAAGTGGAATGCCCGATTGCGCCTCGAGGTCGGCGTCGTAGATCGGCAGCGGAAAGTCGGCGAGCGAGATGCGGGTGATTTCGGCGCCGGCCTGCACGAACTGATAGGCGGCGGCCGCGGCGAGCTTCGCGTTGTGCGAGCCGGCCCGCGTCGAACCGGGGATGATGAGCATCTTCAGCGCGGACATCGTGAGGTCGGTCAACGACCCGCCACGAAGGATCGCGGCCGCCGGTCAGGGCTTGCGATACACCCAGACGCGCGCCGGCGGAAGATTCATCCAGATGCGCTCGGAGGCCTGCGTGGTAACGCCAGGCAGCGACTTCGGAATCGGCGGCACGACGGAATAGGTGAACTGCACGAACGGCGCATTCGGCGACATCGCCGCGAAGGCATCGCGGATCAGCTTCATGCGGGTCAGCATCGGCTTGGTCACGAGCGGCAGGCCGGAGACGACGGCCGAGGCCGGGGCGCCGAGCACGTTCCAGAGCGTGTCGCGAAGGCGATAGGCGTCGCCCTGGACCACCTTGGCCTGCGGGTAGCGGTCGCGCAGCAGGGCGCAGAAACCCGGATTGTACTCGACCAGCACCAGCCGCTTCTGATCGACGCCATGTTCGACCAGCGCATTGGTGATCGCGCCGGTGCCCGGTCCGAGCTCGATGACGGGTCCTGTCCCGTGCGGATCGACGTACTGCGCCATGGTGCGGGCCAGCAGTCGGCCCGACGGCATGACGGCGCCCATGTGCAGCGGCTTTTCGATCCATGAGCGGAGGAAGCGCACTTCGTCGTCCAGACGGAGAGGCTTTTTCGACGCACGCACGGACGTTTGCAGGGGCATCTCAGTACCAGACGGGACCGTCTTCACGGCGATGTCAGAAAAGAGTCACAAAGACGTATAGGGCGCAGGCGGGGCGGTCAAGCCGAACCGTAACGTACGATTAAGGCTGGCGGGTCCGCGCTCTTACAGTTGCATTCGATAATTTTTTGCATGTGCGGAGCAGCAAATTCGCTCGACATCGACATTCCGATGCCGTTCAGCGAAAGCATGCGGCCCCGCGGTTCTGCACTCACGGCTCAGCTCGCCGCCTTGCCGAAGAAGTCCTTGACCTTGGTGAAGAAGCCGGCGGCCTCGGGCTGGGTTGCTCCCGAGGACAGCTTCTCGAACTCGGCCAGCAATTCCTGCTGCTTCTTGGTCAGGTTCTGCGGCGTCTCGACAACGATCTGGACATACATGTCGCCGGTCTGGCGCGAGCGCAGCACCGGCATGCCCTTGGCCGCGATCCGGAACCGGCGCCCGGACTGCGCACCGGCGGGAATCTTCACCTTGGTCTTGCCCTTGTCGATCGTGGGCACCTCGAACTCGCCGCCGAGCGCCGCGGTCACCATCGAGATCGGCACCCGGCAGTGCAGGTCGGCGCCGTCGCGCTGGAAGAACTCGTGAGCCGTCAACGACAGGAAGATGTAGAGATCGCCCGGCGGCCCGCCGCGCAGGCCCGCCTCACCCTCGCCGGCGAGACGGATGCGGGTGCCGTCCTCGACGCCCTGGGGAATGTTGACGGACAGCGTGCGGTCACGGGTGACACGGCCCGAGCCGGAGCATGACGGACAGGGGTCCTCGATCATCTGGCCGCGGCCGTGACAGCCGGGGCAGGTCCGCTCCAGGGTGAAGAAGCCCTGCGCCTGCCGCACGCGGCCGGCGCCGCCGCACATCGCGCAGGTCTTCGGCTTGGTGCCGGCCTTGGCGCCGGTGCCGGAGCAGGATTCGCAGGTCACCGAGACCGGAATTTCGATCTGTGCGGTCTTGCCCTGGAACGCCTCTTCCAAGGTGATTTCCATGTTGTAGCGCAGATCGGCGCCGCGCTCGCGTCCGGTGCCGCCGCGGCGCTGCCCGGCCATGCCGAACAGGTCTTCGAAGATGTCGGAGAACGAGGAGGCGAAACCGGCGCCGAAGCCGTGCGCCCCGCCCATGCCGCCCTGCTCGAAGGCGGCGTGGCCATAGCGGTCGTAGGCGGCGCGCTTGTCGGCGTCGCGCAGCACCTCATAGGCCTCGTTGATTTCCTTGAATTTCACTTCGCTGGAGGCATCGCCCGGATTCTTGTCCGGATGCCACTTCATGGCCAGCTTGCGGAAGGCGGCCTTGAGTTTGCTCTCGTCGGCGTCGCGCTCGACTTCCAGGGTCTCGTAGTAGCAGCGCTTGGTGGACATCAATCAAACCCGCCCGAACTTCGCCCAACAGGAACGGCTGGCGCGATCGCCGCGCGCGTTCCGGGTCAATGAAAATGACCCCCATCCAACGAGCCGCTGAAAGCGCTCTTTGGAATGGGGGTCATGGTCACTACCTCTGCCTCAGTTAAGCAGATTTCTTCTTGTCGTCGTCGACCTCGGTGAACTCCGCGTCGACCACGTCATCCTTGGCGGCGTCGCGGGCCGCATCGCTCTCGGCCTGCTGCTTGTACATGGCCTCGCCGAGCTTCATCGACGCCTGGGCCAGCGTATTGGTCTTGGCCTTGATCGCCTCGGCATCGTCGCCCTTCAGCGCTTCCTTGAGATCGCTGACGGCATCCTCGATGGCGCGGCGCTCGGTGTCGGCGACCTTCGAGCCATGCTCGGCCAGAGCCTTCTCGGTCGAGTGCACCAGCGCGTCGGCATGGTTCTTGGCGTCGACCGCCTCGCGGCGCTTCTTGTCCGCCACGGCGTTGGCCTCGGCGTCCTTGACCATCTTGTCGATATCGGCCTCCGACAGACCACCCGAGGCCTGGATGCGGATCTGCTGCTCCTTGCCGGTGGCCTTGTCCTTGGCCGACACGTTGACGATGCCGTTGGCGTCGATGTCGAACGTCACCTCGATCTGCGGCATGCCGCGCGGAGACGGCGGAATGCCCATCAGGTCGAACTGGCCGAGCATCTTGTTGTCGGCCGCCATTTCGCGCTCACCCTGGAAGACCCGGATGGTGACCGCGTTCTGATTGTCCTCGGCGGTCGAGAACACCTGGCTCTTCTTGGTCGGGATCGTGGTGTTGCGGTCGATGATGCGGGTGAACACGCCGCCCAAGGTCTCGATGCCCAGGGACAGCGGGGTCACGTCGAGCAGCAGCACGTCCTTGACGTCGCCCTGCAGCACGCCGGCCTGAATGGCCGCGCCGATCGCCACCACCTCGTCGGGGTTGACGCCCTTGTGCGGCTCCTTGCCGAAGAACTGCTTCACCATCTCCTGGATCTTCGGCATGCGGGTCATGCCGCCGACCAGGACCACTTCGCCGATCTCGCCAGCGGTGAGGCCGGCATCCTTCAGCGCCTTGCGGCACGGCTCGATGGTCTTCTCGACGAGGTCGGCCACCAGCGCCTCGAACTTGGCGCGGGTCAGCTTCATCGTCAGATGCTTCGGACCGGACTGGTCCGCGGTGATGAAGGGCAGGTTGATCTCGGTCTGGGTGGTCGACGACAGCTCGATCTTGGCCTTCTCGGCAGCTTCCTTGAGGCGCTGCAAAGCGAGCTTGTCGTTGCGCAGGTTGATGCCCTGCTCCTTCTGGAATTCGTCGGCGAGGTAGCTGACCAGACGCATGTCGAAGTCTTCACCGCCGAGGAAGGTGTCGCCATTGGTCGACTTCACCTCGAACACGCCGTCGCCGATCTCCAGGATCGAGACGTCGAAGGTGCCGCCGCCGAGGTCGTACACGGCGATGGTGCCGGCCTTGGTCTTGTCGAGGCCGTAGGCGAGCGCGGCCGCGGTCGGCTCGTTGATGATGCGCAGAACCTCGAGGCCCGCGATCTTGCCGGCGTCCTTGGTGGCCTGACGCTGGGCGTCGTTGAAATAGGCGGGGACGGTGATGACGGCCTGGTCGACCTTCTGGCCGAGATGGGCTTCCGCGGTCTCCTTCATCTTCTGAAGGATGAAGGCGGAGACCTGCGAGGGCGAATAGGTCTTGCCGTCGGCCTCGACCCAGGCGTCGCCGTTGCCGGCCTTGACGATCTTGTAGGGGACGAGCTTCTTGTCCTTCTCGACCATCGGGTCGTCGTAGCGGCGGCCGATGAGGCGCTTGACCGCAAAGAAGGTGCGCTCGGGGTTGGTCACGGCCTGGCGCTTGGCCGGCTGACCGACCAGACGTTCACCGTCGTCACTGAAGGCGACGATCGACGGCGTGGTGCGCATGCCCTCGGCGTTCTCGATGACTTTCGACGATTTGCCGTCCATGACGGCCACGCACGAATTCGTGGTGCCGAGATCGATCCCGATGACCTTTCCCATGGTCTCATATCCTTCTTTTTGCGGCAGGTTGGGTGGGGCCCTGACGGCGCCCCCATCCAAAACCCCCTCAGATCAAATGCTCGCGATATTGCGACGATGAGCGTCATATAGGAGGGGGGGAGTGGCCCGCAAGGACCGGACCAGGGGTTCGACCCCACGAAAATCACGGCCGCCGCCCAAGGTCATCATGGAGACATCAGAGCGGCCCATCGGGCCCGGCGGCGACGCGGAACGGCGGCTCGGACCGGAGGCGACTGCGCGGGTCCACCTGTCGGCACATCGAACGGCTGGTGCGAAATGCAGGGTGTGCGATCGCCGGCAAGTGCGACAGACCCGGTGCCGCTGATCTGCCCCAACGACCGAAATGCGTTGTTAACCCACGGGCCCTAGCCTGCCGCACTCCTGGGACGGGAATGAGGCATGGTCATCGACACCGATTGGGGCTTTCCGCAACGCGCGCGTGAAGCCGGCCAGGCCACGTTCCCGAGACTGCTGATCTGCGCCATCGTGGTTGCAGCCGCGTGGCTGCGGTACGTCCTTCCCCTCAATGTCGACGTCAGCTGGTGGCTCCTCGTCAGCGAGCGCATGCTCGATGGCCAGCGACTCTACGTCGACATCCTCGAGACGAATCCGCCCATGGCGGGATCGGTCTATCTTCTGGCGGTCGCACTGGCGCGTGCGATCCATCTCAGGCCCGAGCTGGCGACGAATATCCTGATCTTCGCACTGACCGCGGCATCCCTGACGCTGGTGTGGCTGGTGCTGCGGACATCGGCCCTGCGCCATCGGCTCGCGGACGGCCGGCTGGCGGCGTGGACGACCGCCCTGCTCCTGATCGCGCCGATGTATGATTTCGGCCAGCGGGAACATCTGGCCCTGATCACGATATTGCCGGCGATCGCGGTGTATATCCTGCGCGCCGAGGGCGAGCGGGTAGCCCCGACGGCCATCCTCATCGCCGGGCTCAGCGCCGGCCTCACGATGAGCTTCAAGCCCTATTTCGCCTTCAGCGTCGGCTTCTGCATTCTCGCCGCCGCCGCGCAGGCGCGCGACTGGCGCGTGCTGCTCGCGCTGGAGAACTGGATCGCCGCGGCCCTGGTGCTGCTCAACGCGGCGTGCATCTACCTGTTCTTTCCCGAATATTTCACGGTCATCTATCCGCTGGTCCGCGACGTCTATCTGCTTCTGAAGGCGCCCGTACCGACCATCCTCGTCACTCTGCCGATGGGCCTGTGGCTCGCCGCGGCAATCATCGTCCTCCTCCTGCAGCGCCGGCAATACGAGCGCGACGCGGCGTCCTTCACCACGCTGGCCGGATCGCTCGGCTTCCTGGTGTCGTTCGTCGCGCAGCAGAAAGGCTGGGGCTATCACGCCTACCCCATGGTCGCGCTGGCGCTGCTGGCCGCCGGCCTTGCGCTGTCGGCGATCGACAGCAGCCGCGACGCGCGACGCTGGCCGCGTGCCGCCACCGCTCTCGCCGGCGCCGTGCTGTTCGTGCAGACCTGCTTCTGGTTCAATGGCAGCGTCGACGTCCGGCAGATCGAAGCCCAGGTGGCGCGGCTCGGTCCGCACCCGAGCATGCTGGTGCTCAGCGCGGCTGCGGTCATCGGCCACCCCATGGTGCGGACCCTCGATGGCACCTGGATCTCGCGCCAGGAGGCGTTCTGGGTCCGGGAAATCGTTCGCCGCTCGCAACAGGACGGAACCATCGATTCACAGACGGCGCAGAGGCTCGCGCCCTACGTGGAACGCGAACGCGCCGGGATCGTCGCCGACTTCCGGAAACAGCCGCCCGACGTCGTCCTGATCGACAATCAGAACAGCGACTGGGGCGATTGGGCGCGTTCCGACCCCGAACTCAGGGCTCTGCTGGAGCCCTATGTGCTGGTACAGACCGTCGACGGCGTCGAAATCCTGAAGCGCAGCTAGCGCTGGACCATCCTGAATCCGCCTTTCGAGGCGAATTATCCGCGAAATGCGCCCCCGCGGGGGTCCCGCCAATCGCCGCAGGCGATCAAAACCGCGCGCCCGGCCTGTTGCGGGGGGCGTAAAGCCGCTAAAAGCGTGCCCGCCGAAGACCACGCTGGCGAGGATCCCGACCGCCTCGGCACGAGGCCTCGGTCAACGAGGCAATGTTGATGATGATCGTTCGATTTTTCGCCGCGGCCACCCTGCTGATGTCGCTGCTGCACCCCGCATTGGCCGCCGACGCCATATTTCCGCCCGGCGTCCGCATCGGGCTCGCGCCCCTGGTGGGGCTCGCCAAGGCCAAGACGTTCTCCGGCTTCGAAACCGAGGACCAGAGCGTCAAGGTGCTGCTGACCGAACTGCCGGCGGCCGCCTATGGCGAGGTGAAGAATGCGTTTACCGCCAATCCCGCCGGGACCGGCAGCGTCAAGCCGGAGAGCATCGAGACCGCTGCCGGCACCGCCTACTACACGGTGGAGAACGGCCGGGATGGCGCCACGCCAGTGCGGCGCTACTCGATGATCCTGCCCGGCAACGGCTTCTCCGGCTACGTGGCCGTGCAGATCCCGGAGACCGCGAGCCGGATCTATACCGACGATGCCGTGCGCCAGATGTTCGCCTCCGCCGTCGTCCGCAAGGACGTTCCGGTCGACGAGCAGCTCGCGATGATGCCGTTCAAGGTCACCGACCTCTCCGGGTTCAAGACCATCCGCACGCTCGGGCCGGGCGCCCTGATCCTGGCCGATGGCGAAGAGGACAAGGGCTTCGAGGCCGCGCCCTTCGTGGTGATCGGGCTGGTGGCCGGCGTCGCCCCGGAGGCAGGCGACCGCGCGCGCGTCGCGCAGCAGGCGGCCACCACCATTCCGGGCGTCCGCGAAGCGCGCATCACGATGTCCGAGCCGATCCGCATCGACGGCCAGCCGGCCTATGAGACCCGGATCGACGCCACCAGCGGCAAGGACAATACGCCGGTGACGGTGGTGCAGTGGCTGCGCTTCGGCGGGCCGAACACGTTGCGGATCATCGGCAGCGCGCCGCGCGACCAGTGGTCGGCGGCCTTCCCGCGCTTCCGCGCCGTCCGCGACGGCATCCAGCCGAGAGGCTGAGACCAGCCCGGCATCGGACGTCGTGATCACGTTGGCCACTCGCCGTGAGACGGACTACAAAGTCGCGCCGACAAACAAGAAGCCACGGGCATCGTTGCCCGTGGCTTGTTCATTCGATCGACAGGACGGCAGCGGGACGCCTGCCTAGGCTCGCCGTCAGGCGGCGCTGTTCGACTGATCGTTGCTCGCCGCCGGCGCCGCCTTCGCGCCACCCTTGGACACGCCGACCAGCGCGGGGCGCAGCACGCGCTCGCCGATCATGAAGCCGGCCTGCACGACCTGCACCACGGTACCGGACGGCACCGACGGATCCGGGACCTCGTACATCGCCTGCTGGAAGTTGGGGTCGAACTTCTGTCCCGTCGGATCGAACTTCTTGACGCCGTTCTTCTCCAGCGTGTTGAGCAGCGAGCGCTCGGTGAGCTCGACGCCCTCGATCAGCGACTTCAGGCCCGCATCGGCATTGGCGCGTGTCTCGGCCGGCACGGCATCGAGCGCGCGCTGCAGATTGTCGGCGATATCGAGCACGTCACGGGCGAAGCCGGTGATGCCGTACATGCGCGCATCGGCGACTTCACGGGCCGTCCGCTTGCGCAGGTTCTCCATCTCCGCGAGCGTGCGCAGCATCTTGTCGCGCGCGTCGGCCGCCTCCTTGGCAAGGGCCTCGGCCGAGCCGGCCTCAGGATCATCGGGCATGATGTAGGGCTTGGAGACGACGGGTTCGCTGGCCTGCGCCGGGTTTTCCGGATCATTCTTATGCAGGTCGGGATCGGTCATGGACAGACTCGCAAGTTCGGCTGACGGGTTTGGGGGATATGGGGCGGGATATCGTGCTTTGGGCGTCGAAAATCAAGCGCAGCCTGACCATTGCGCCCGGAGGCGCTGTCCGCGGGTGAACCAAGTCACGCGTCAGCCACCCAGCAGCCGGCTGACCAGACGCGCGGCATAATCGACCGTCGGAATCACCCGGGCATAGTTGAGCCGGGTCGGACCGATGACGCCGAGCACGCCGACGATGCGCCCCGTGGCGTCGGAATAGGGCGACACGATCGTCGACGAGCCCGACAGCGAGAACAGCTTGTTCTCCGAGCCGATGAAGATGCGGACACCTTCCGCGCTCTCCGCCCGTCCGAGCAGATCGACGACGCCGCGCTTGGTCTCGAGATCGTCGAACAGCCGCCGGACACGCTCGAGATCTTCGAGCGCATGCAGGTCCTCGAGCAGGTTGGCGTGGCCGCGCACGATGAGCTGCCGCTCGTCGCTGTCCCCTCCGGACCAGCTCGCGACTCCGGCGGCGATCACCTTCTGCGTCAACTGATCGAGCTCGGCACGGTCATGCGCCAGCGCGGTCTCGAGCTCGAGCCGCGCTTCCGCCAGCGTCCGTCCTCTGATGCGGGCATTGAGGAAATTGGACGCCTCGGTCAGCGCCGACGACGGCACGCCCGGCGGCAGGGTCAGGACCCGGTTCTCGACCTGTCCGTCTTCACCGACCAGAACGACGAGCGCGCGCTCGGGCTCGAGCCTGACGAACTCGATGTGCTTCAGGCGGGTGTTGGATTTGGCGGTGAGAACCACGGCAGCGGCACGGGTCAGACCCGACAGCCGGGTCAGCGCTTCGTCCAGCGCCGCTTCGACCGACTGCGCCTGGCCGACGGCCGCGAGCTGGCTCTGGATCGACTGCCGCTCGGCCTCCGTCATGTCACCGACCTGCATCAGGGCGTCGACGAAGAAGCGCAGGCCAGCCTCGGTCGGCAACCGGCCGGCCGAGGTGTGCGGCGCGTAGATCAGGCCGAGCTGCTCGAGATCGGCCATGACGTTGCGCACCGAGGCCGGCGACAGCGGAACCGCGATCAGCCGCGAAATGTTGCGCGAGCCGACCGGTTCGCCGGTCGCCAGATAGCTTTCGACGATCTGCCGGAAGATCTCGCGCGAGCGCTCGTTCAGGTGCGCCAGACCGGCCGGCGGTGTCATCAGGTTGATCGGATCGTGGTGGGCCACCAGATGCACTCCTCCCAGCTGCCTATAATGTGTCCATGCGGCGGCTCGGTGGCAAGCCGGTCGGCGCTCGCGGGCGAAGCCACGATAAACCCTTGCCGCTGCCGGTCCCGGCTCCTACAAGGCCCGTCAAAGTCGGTCTTTCGCGCGCTTTCACGGAGAGAATCATGCGGCCGAGCCGCCGTGCACCGGATGAACTGCGGGCCGTGAGCCTGGAACGCGGCGTCGTCAAATACGCCGAGGGCTCCTGCCTGGTGAAGTTCGGCGACACCCATGTCCTGGTCACCGCCACGCTCGAGGACCGGCTGCCGCCCTGGCTGAAGGGCCAGGGACGCGGCTGGATCACCGCCGAATACGGCATGCTGCCGCGCGCCACGCTGGAACGGACCCGGCGCGAGGCCTCCGCCGGCAAGCAGACCGGCCGCACCGTCGAGATCCAGCGCCTGATCGGCCGCTCGCTGCGCACCGCGATCGACCTGGAAGCGCTCGGCGAGCGCCAGATCACGGTCGATTGCGACGTGCTGCAGGCCGATGGCGGCACGCGCACGGCGTCGATCACCGGCGCCTGGGTGGCGCTGGCCGACTGCATCAAGTGGATGAAATCGCGCAACATGATCAAGACCGAGGTGCTGCGCGCCAACGTCGCCGCAATCTCCTGCGGCATCTACAACGGCACGCCGGTGCTGGATCTCGACTACGCCGAGGACTCCGAGGCCGAGACCGACGCCAATTTCGTCATGACCGGCGACGGCCGCATCATCGAGGTGCAGGGCACGGCGGAGAAGACGCCGTTCACCGAGGCCGAATTCCTGGCGCTGATGGCGCTCGCCCGCAAGGGCGTCGCGCGGCTGGTCGACCTGCAGAAGATGGCGGTCGCGTGAGCAGCCCGCACCGCAAGCTCACCGGTCGCATCATCATTGCGACCCACAATCCCGGCAAGCTTGCCGAGATGCGCGAGCTGCTCGCTCCCCATGGCGTCGAGGCGGTGTCGGCCGGCGATCTCGGCCTGGACGAGCCGGATGAGACCGGCGAGACCTTCCAGGCCAACGCCCGCATCAAGGCGGTCGCCGCGGCCAGAGCCGCGCAGCTTCCTGCCTTTGCCGACGATTCCGGCATCGTGGTTCATGCGCTCGATGGGGCGCCGGGGATCTATTCGGCGCGCTGGGCAGGACCGGACAAGGATTTCGCCGGCGCGATGACGCGCATCGAGCGCCTCCTGCAGGAGCGGGACGCGACTGGTGCCGACAAGCGTAGCGCCCATTTCGTCTCGGCGCTGTGCGTGGCGTGGCCGGACGGTCACGTCGAGGAGGTCGAGGCGCGGGTCGACGGCACCCTGGTCTGGCCGCCGCGTGGCACGGCGGGCTTCGGCTACGACCCGATGTTCCTGCCCGAGGGCCACGACCGGACCTTCGGCGAGATGACCAGCATCGAGAAACATGGCCTGCCGCCGCTCGGGCTCGGCCTGTCGCACCGGGCGCGCGCCTTCGTGAAACTCGCGGAGATCTGTCTTGAGCAGCGCTGACAGCGAAGCGTTCGGCGTCTATGTGCACTGGCCGTTCTGCCTGTCGAAATGTCCGTATTGCGACTTCAACAGCCACGTCCGGCATGCCGCCATCGATCAGGACCGCTTCGCCCGCGCCTTTGCGCAGGAGATCGCGACCACGGCCGCCCGCATTGGGCCGCGCACCGTCACGTCGATCTTTCTCGGCGGCGGCACCCCGTCGCTGATGCAGCCGCAGACGGTCGGCGCCATTCTCGACGCGATCGGCCGGCACTGGCACGTCGCTGGCGATGTCGAGGTGTCGCTCGAAGCCAACCCGACCAGCGTCGAGGCGACCCGCTTTGCCGGCTATCGCGCCGCCGGCGTCAACCGGGTCTCGCTCGGCGTCCAGGCGATGGACGATGCGTCGCTCAAGATGCTCGGCCGCCTGCACACCGCCGAAGAGGCGATGAAGGCGGTGGCGATCGCGCGTAATGCGTTCGAGCGCTATTCGTTCGATCTGATCTACGCGCGGCCCGACCAGACGCCGGCGATGTGGACCGAGGAGCTGACGCGGGCGATCGGCGAGGCGGCTGAGCATTTGTCGCTGTATCAACTGACCATCGAGGAAGGCACGCCGTTCTTCGGCCTGCACGCCGCAGGCAAGCTGAAGACGCCGGACGAAGGCCTGGCGCGCACCTTGTACGACGTCACGCAGGAGATCTGTGGCCGTCACGGACTGCCGGCCTATGAGATTTCCAATCACGCCCGGCCCGGCGCGGAGTGCCGGCACAACCTCGTCTACTGGCGCGGCCACGAATATGCCGGCATCGGCCCCGGCGCCCATGGTCGTCTCGACATCGACGGTATCCGACACGCGACCGCGACCGACAAGCGGCCGGAGGCCTGGCTGATGCGGGTCGAGTCCAACGGTCATGGTGTCATGACCGACGACGAGCTCAACCGCGAGGAGCGCGCCGACGAATTCCTGCTGATGGGGCTGCGACTGGCCGAGGGCATCGACCCGCAGCGCTACGCAAGGATCTCCGGCCGCACGCTCGATCCGCGCCGCATCGCGCTGCTGCGCGAGGAGGGCGCGATCGCGGTCGATCCGGACGGGCGGCTGCGCGTGACCCAGGACGGCTTTCCGGTGCTCGACGCGGTCGTCGCCGACCTCGCCGCCTGAGAAGTGCTGCGACTCAGGTCGCGCTGAAGCTCTTCGGCGCGCCGGCGACCGCCTGTCCGCCACCCGAACCGACGCGCATCACCGCAAGCCCGCGCTCATTGGTGCCGTCGCTGCGGAACCGGAACAGCCCGTCGATGCCGGCGAAGCCGGATGCATTGGTCAGGACATCGGGCGCGAAACGCTGGTTGCCCTGGGTGCGCGCCAGCGCGGCCACGAGCGCCACCGCATCATAAGCGAGGGTCGCCGTACGCACGGGATCGCCGCCGAATCGCGTCCGGTAGCGGCCGGCAAAGGCGCGGAAGCCGGAGGGATCCGGCGCGGCATAGAGGCCGCCCTGCAGGCTGGCGCTGGCATAGACGCGCGGATTGTCCCACAGCCCTGTGCCGAGCAACTGGATGTTGCGCAGATTGGCGCCGGCAGCGGTCAGCGCATCGGCCGTCGCCGCGACCGATTCGCCGTCATCGGCCAGCAGCAGCGCATCGGCGCCGCCGAGCGCCTGCGCCACCGTGCGCGCAGGCCCAGTGCGGTCGCCGGAATATTTCTCGAATGCCACGATGCGTCCGCCGCGGCGGCTGACCGCGGTCTTGAACGCCCCCTCGACGACGGTGCCGTAGGCATTGTCGGGCAGCAGCGCCGCGAACGAGCGTTTGCCGACGCTGGCGGAATATTCGACGATGCGGCTGGCATCGGACTCCGGCAGGAAGCTGAGCAGATAGACGCCGCGCCCCGCCACACTCGAATCGGTCGAGAAGGCGATGACCGAGATGTTGCGCGCGCGCGCCACCTGGGCCGTCGCCGGCACCGAGCCCGCGAACAGGGGGCCGAGGATGATCTCGGCGCCTTCGTCGCAGGCCTGTTGCGCGCCCTGCTGCGCCCCTTGCGGGCTGCCGGCGTCGTCCTTGATCAGGAGCTGGATGTTGGGGTTCTGAAACTCGGCCAGCGCCATCTCGGCGGCGTTCTTCATCGATTGCGCGGCGACGCCGGCATTGCCCGACGCCGACAGCGGCAGAATCAGCCCGACCTTGACCTGGCCGTTGCCGGCCACCGCCGGCTGCTGCGGCGGTCCCGCCGGCGCGGTCGGCTGCTCGAACGGATTGAAGCCCTGCTGGACGTTGGAGCACGCCGACAGCAGCGGCGCGCCGACAATCAGGCCCAGCGCCGTTCGCCGGGCGACCCCATGGGGTCCCGGACCGAGAGAGTTGGGATGACGCGGGCCCACCATGGCATCTCTTCGTTCGGCCGAGTCCGGCCAGAAGTTCCCCAAACGCACGTCCCGCAGGCCGTGCAGATTCACTCATATTGTCGACGAATAGTTAAGCAAAACAAAAGGCTGTCAGCGCCACACAGCCGATCAATTCGACGTTTTGCACGGCCTATCCCCTGCTCGTACACACCCTCATCGAGGTGCAGCTTCGAACTTGAAGCTGCGATGAACGGCCCCCCCGTGCCGATCGGCACTTCAAAATCGCTGCGCGGCTGTTCCCCTGTGGCAATCCCGCGGCAGGCCCTTTAAATTACCTCGATGGGCGCGAAGGCAATCCCCAAGACGTCGCCGGATGACGGCAAATCTTCCACCACGTCGACCTATCTGGTGGCGGGGCAGATCGTTGCGGCGCCCAAGGCGCGGCCTGGATTGCATCTGGTGGCGACCCCGATCGGCAATCTCGGCGACATCACGCTGCGCGCGCTGGAAACCCTGGCCGGCGCCGACCTCATCTTGTGCGAGGACACGCGAATCACCCGGCGCCTGACCGAGCGCTACGGCCTCAGCGCGGAACTCGCAGCCTATCATGAGCACAATGCCGAAGCCGTCAGACCCAGGATCCTGCAGCGCCTCGCCGAAGGCGCGGCCATCGCGCTGGTGTCCGACGCCGGCACGCCGCTGATCTCCGATCCCGGCTACAAGCTGGTGCGCGAGGCGTGTGAGGCCGGGCATGTTGTCACCGCGCTGCCGGGACCTTCCGCCGTGCTCGCGGCGCTCAGCGTGGCCGCGCTTCCGACCGACCGCTTCTTCTTCGAGGGGTTCCTGCCGGCCAGGCAGCAGGCGCGGCGTACGCGGCTGTCCGAGCTCGCGCGGATCGACGCGACGCTGGTCCTGTTCGAAGCCGGCAACCGGGTGCAGGAGACGCTGGCCGACCTCGCCGATGCCATGGCGGGACGTCAGGCCGCGATCTGCCGCGAGCTCACCAAGCTGCACGAGGAGGTGCTGCGCGGCGCCATCGGCGATCTCGCTGCGGAGGCCGGCGATCTCGAAACGCGCGGCGAGTTCGTGCTGGTGATCGGTCCGCCGCCGCGCGGCGCCGGGGTGCTGACGCCGGATGCGCTCGACGCCGTGTTGAAGGATCTGCTGCAGCGATCGAGCGTCAAGGATGCCGTGATGCATGCCGTCGAGCTGTCCGGCCGGCCGCGCCGCGAAGTCTATGCGCGCGCGCTCGAGCTGGTGAAGGACGCGCGGTCAGGGTCGGCCGATGGCGAAGACTGAGCGCGTCTCCCCTGACAAGCCGGCGAAGACGGCGGCACCCGAACGCGTCGCCGCCTTCCGCACCGGATTATCGGCGGAAGCCCGCGCCGCAGCGCTGCTGATCGCCAAGGGCTATCGCATCCTCGCCAAACGCTTCCGCACGCCCCAAGGCGAGATCGACATCATCGCGCGCAGGCGCGGCCTGGTTGCCTTCGTCGAGGTCAAGGCGCGTGCCTCGCTCGACGATGCCGCCTATGCGGTGACGCCGCGCCAGCAGCAGCGCATCATCGATGCCGCGCAGGCCTGGTTGATGGCGCATCCCGACCATGCCGAATTGGAGCTGCGCTTCGACGCGATTCTGGTTGCGCCGCGCAGCCTGCCGCGCCATCTGGTAGCGGCGTTCGACGCCAGCACCTGACATGAACTGATTGCAGAGAGCAGGGACCTGCCCATGAAACTGAACGTCGCCGTCCAGATGGACCCGATCGCGCGCATCAACATCCGCGGCGACTCGACCTTCGCGATGCTGCTCGAAGCGCAGCGGCGCGGCCATGGCCTGTGTTACTATACGCCCGACAAGCTGTCGCTGCGCGGCGGCGAGCTCTATGCGCCGGTGCAGGCGCTGACGGTGCGCGACCAGGTCGGCGACCATTTCACGCTCGGCGAACCGAAACCGACCGCGCTGACATCCTTTGATGTCGTGCTGCTGCGGCAGGATCCGCCGTTCGATCTCGCCTACATCACCTCGACGCATTTCCTCGAGCGCATCCATCCGAAGACGCTGGTGGTCAATGATCCCGCAAGCGTCCGCAACGCGCCGGAAAAGCTGTTCGTGATGAACTTCCCGCAACTGATGCCGCCGACCTTGATCTCGCGCGATCTCGACGAGATCAACGCCTTCCGCGATCAGCACGGCGCTGTCGTGATGAAGCCGCTGCATGGCCATGGTGGCGCGGCGGTGTTTCGGGTGATGCCGCAGGATATGAATTTCGGCTCGCTGTTCGACATGTTCTCGGTGACGTTCAAGGAGCCCTGGGTGATCCAGCGCTTCCTCCCCGAGGTGAAGCACGGCGACAAGCGCATCATCCTGGTCGACGGCGAGTTCGCCGGCGCCGTCAACCGCGTGCCGGCAGCAGACGATCTGCGCTCCAACATGGTGCGCGGCGGCGCCGCGCAGGCCACCGATCTCAGCGCACGCGAGCGCGAGATCTGCGACACGCTCGGTCCGGAATTGCGCGCGCGCGGCCTGCTGCTGGTCGGTATCGATGTGATCGACGGCAACCTCACCGAGATCAACGTGACGTCGCCGACCGGCATCCGCGCGATCTCCCGGCTCGGCGGACCCGACATCGCCGCCCGCGTATGGGACGTCATCGAGAGCAAACGGCGCTGATCAGTCGCCGTCCCACATGGCTGGGGATAACGCCAACCAACGCGGTCAGTCCGATGCGTCGGAGGCGAGGCGGAATCGCTGACATCGCCGCAATTCATGATATGACGCGGGTCTCATGCGTCTCGTCCTGACCACCTGGAACATCAACTCGGTGCGCCTGCGCATCGACCTCGTCGCCAAGCTCATCAAGCAGGTCAGGCCCGATGTGCTGTGCCTGCAGGAGACCAAGTGCATCGACGACGCCTTTCCGCTGAAGCGCTTCAAGCGGCTCGGCTATGAGCACGTCGCGCTGAACGGGCAGAAGGGCTATCACGGCGTCGCCGTGATCTCGAAATGGCCGTTCGAGGAGACCAACGTCCGCACCTTCTGCGACAAGGTGGATTCGCGCCACATCACGGTGGCGTTCGGCGAAAAGGCGCAGCTCGCGCAGCCGCTGGTGCTGCACAATTTCTATGTGCCCGCAGGCGGCGACATTCCCGACCCCGCGCTCAATCCGAAATTCGAGCACAAGCTGCAATTCCTCGACGAAATGAAGGCGTGCGAGCCGCTGCATCCACGCGGCGACGACCGGCATATCCTGGTCGGCGATCTCAACGTCGCGCCGCATGAGCACGATGTCTGGTCGCACAAGCAGCTCCTGAAGGTGGTGTCGCACACGCCGATCGAATGTGAAAAGCTGTTGGCGGCGCAGACCCATGGCGAATGGGTCGATGTCGCTCGCGAGCGCATCCCGATGTCGGAGAAGGTCTACACCTGGTGGAGCTACCGCGCGGCCGACTGGACCGTCGGCGATCGCGGCCGAAGGCTCGACCACATCTGGGTGTCACGCGCACTGAAGGACCGGGTCAGCGATTTCAGGATCCTGCGCGACGCCCGCAGCTGGGAGCGGCCGTCGGATCACGTGCCGGTCACGGTGACTCTGGACGTGTCGTAGCGGACCCGCGCGGTCACGAAGTCAGCTTGGCCCCGGCCGCCATGATGTCGTTGGCGATTCGGCTGGCGCGGTGGGCGAACTCGTCGCGCAGCCGGCGCGCCGCCTTGGCGTCGCTTTCCAGCACACGCTGAAACAGGCTGCGCGAGATCCGCACCACGGTCGAATATTCCAGGGCCGTCGCGGTCGCCGGGCGCCGCATCTCGACCAGCAGCGCCAGCTCGCCGATCAGCATGGTCGGCGTGGCGACGATCTCGGCACCGACCTCGTCGCTGATGCGCAACGACCCGCGCTGCACGACATAGCCGCAATCGGCGGTGTCACCCTCGCGGAACAGGGTCTCTCCGCTCTGGATGTTACGCTGCTCGGAGCCGATGGCGATCATGCGCAGCGAGTCGCTTCCCAGCAGGCGCAATGTTGGGACGCGCTCCAATAGCGCAATATCGTCTTCGATCGACATCAAGGGCCCGGGGAAGGCTGAATGGAACCAATATCATAAATGGCGAAACCGCCATCCCCGAACCTATCACGGTACCAACTTGTAGCCACCGGCCTCCGTCACCAGAATCTCCGGATTCGCGGCATCTTTCTCGATCTTCTGCCGCAGACGGTAAATGTGCGTTTCCAGCGTGTGGGTGGTGACGCCGGAATTGTAGCCCCAGACCTCCTGCAGCAGGGTCTCGCGCGACACCGGCTGCTGGCCGGCGCGGTACAGGAAGCGCAGGATCGCCGTTTCCTTCTCCGTCAGGCGGACCTTGCGGGCGTTGGCGCCGGTCAGCATCTTCGAGCCCGGCCGGAAGCTGTAGGGGCCGACCGAGAACACCGCGTCCTCGCTGGCCTCGTGCTGGCGAAGCTGGGCCCGGATGCGGGCCAGCAGCACGGCGAAGCGGAAGGGCTTGGCGACATAGTCGTTGGCGCCGGATTCGAGCCCGAGAATCGTGTCCGAATCGGTATCGTGCCCGGTCAGCATGATGATCGGCGCCTTGAAGCCGCCCTTGCGCAGGGACCGCACCACTTCGCGGCCATCGGTGTCGGGCAGGCCGACGTCCATCAGAACCAGGTCGGGTGAATTGGCCTTTGCGGCGGTGGCGCCTTTGGCGCCGGTATCGACGGCCTGGGCTTCGAACTCGTCATGCAGCGAGAGCTGCTCCATCAGGGCATCGCGCAGATCGGTGTCGTCATCCACGATCAGGATCTTGCGGGCATTGGCCATTGTACAATCCTCTAGGTGGCGCCGGCGGGATCGGATGGGTGGCGCCGTCAACGGTGGGCAAACAGGCTCATCAGCCCTGTTCCGTCTTGAAGTAGGGGGCTGTTACCGATTCACAAGCGCCCGAGACTCTACTCCAGAATTGAGCAGGGATTGAGATGATTGTCCTGTTCGACCCTCGCGGCGGACCATTTGCCGACATTAAGGCAATTACCGGGCAATCCATGGCAATGAAAAGGCACGTTGTTTCATGTCGTTAGCGAAGGTGAAGCCTGGCATACCAGCATCGCGGATCTCGATTCGCACCAAAGCCGGGTCGCGGCAGCGCGGCTGGCTCCATGTCTGGGGCCATGTCATCCCGGTGGCGCTCGGCCGCGGCGGCGTCCTGGCCAACAAGCGCGAGGGAGATGGCGGCACCCCCCGAGGGACCTTCCGGCCCCGGCGGCTGTGGTGGCGGGCCGATCGTCATTCGCGTCCGCGCACCTTTCTGCCGATCCGGCCGATTGGCCCGGAGGATGCGTGGTGCGAGGACCCGGCCGACCGGCACTACAACCAGGCGATCCGGCTGCACGGCGACCATCCCGGAGACCGGCTGGCGCGCCAGGACCATCTGTACGATTTCATCATCGAGATCGACCACAACACGCGGCCGCGGATCGCCAGCCGCGGCAGCGCCGTGTTCCTGCATCTGGCGCGGCCGAATTTCGGCCCGACCGCAGGCTGCGTGGCCATGACCCGGCCGGCGATGCTGCGTCTGTTGCAAAGAATCGGTCCGCGCACCAGAATCGTCATCGAATGAGAAGCGAGTTGGGGGAGGACGTCATGCGCGCACCGGATCAGCCAGCCAGCGCCGCGGGCATCCTGCGCCAGCATTGGAGCGAAGGCAGCAAGCTGGCAGAGCTGCCGCCGGAGCTGCGTCCGAGAGACCGCGCCGAAGGCTATGCCATCCAGGCCGAGCTCGAGCGCCACTCGCCCAAGCCATTATTTGGCTGGAAGATTGCGGCGACCAGCGAGGCCGGCCAGCGCCATATCAATGTCGCCGGTCCGATGGCCGGGCGGATCCTGGCCGAAACGGTGCTGCCGGTCGGCGGCACCGCGTCGATGGCCGGCAACGCGATGCGGGTCGCCGAGCCGGAATTCGCGTTCCGCCTCGGACGCGATCTGCCGCCCAGACCGACACCTTATGATGTCGCGGAGGTGCTGGCCGCGGTCGACACGCTGCACCCCGCGATCGAAATTCCCGATTCGCGGTTCGCCGACTTCGTCAGCGCCGGCGAGGCGCAACTGATCGCCGACAATGCCTGCGCGCATCTGTTCGTGCTGGGCGAGGCCAGCACCGCCGACTGGCGCAGCCGCGACCTGATCGCGGAGCGGCCGCGCATCGCGCTGCGTGGCGAGACCTTCATCGGCCACGGCCGCAACGTGCTCGGTGATCCGCTGATAGCGCTGGCCTGGCTGGTCAACGAGCTCAGCGCGCTCGGCGTGCCCGCGCGGGCAGGGCAGGTGGTCACGACCGGCACCTGTCATCCGCCGCTGCCGATCGGCAGCGGGGACCACATGGAGGCCGATTTCGGCGATCTGGGGCAGGTATCGGTGCGGTTCGAGTAGGGACCGGCCGCGACCGCGCCCCTCCTTCAGCGATGCCCGAAGATCGCCGAGCCGACCCGGACATGCGTGGCGCCGAACTGGATGGCGGTGGCGAAATCGGCGCTCATGCCCATCGACAGATGCGCGAGGCCGTTGCGGGCGGCGATCTTGGCAGTCAGCGCGAAATGCGGCCCCGGTGCTTCGTCGACCGGCGGAATGCACATCAGCCCTGAAATCGCGAGCCCGTAATCCGTGCGGCAGGCGGCGATGAAGGCGTCGGCGTCGCCGGGCGCGATGCCCGCCTTCTGCGGCTCCTCGCCGGTATTGATCTGGACGAACAGCTGCGGATGCCGGCCCTGGGCGGAAATCTCCTTGGCAAGCGCCACGCACAGGCTTGGCCGGTCCACCGAATGGATGGCGTCGAACAGCGCGACCGCCTCCTTGGCCTTGTTGGATTGCAGCGGCCCGATCAGGTGCAGTGCGAGCCCCGGATGCGCGGCCATCAGCGGCGGCCACTTGGCTTTGGCTTCCTGAACGCGATTTTCACCGAACGTGCGCTGTCCGGCCGCGATCACCGGCTCGATCGCGTCGGCATCGAAGGTCTTCGACACAGCGATCAGCGTGACCGAGCCGCGATCGCGTTTGGCGTCGCGGCAGGCGCGCAGAATCTCCTGCTCGACGGCGGCGAGCGCGGACGGCGAGGACGAGGTTGAGGCGTTCGATTCATCAGGCACGATGGCGTCCGTCGGTAGATTTACGGGTTTGGCTGCAATTTTACAGAGTTCGAGAAAGGGTTCTTGAGCCCTTCTCCTTACCCTTCACGGCCGGGGGTAGGGGGAAGAAATGCCAAGCATCCGGTTCAATCGCAATAGAGTGAAGCTGAACCGGCTGATGGGGATCCGCGCCCGGCTGGCGCTGCTCGCCCTGATCCTGGTCGCGCCGCTGATGCTGGAACGCGCGCGCTCGCTGGAAAGCGCCAGGACAAGGCAGATCGCACTCGCATCGGAGGAATTCTCCGGCCTCGCCCGGCAAAGCGCCGACATGCAGCGCGAGGTCATCATGTCGGTGGAGACGGTGCTGAAGTCGACGGCCTATGTCCGGGCGTCGAGCACCGGCGTGAGCCGCAGCTGCGACATGATGCGCGCCAGCCTGCCGGCGACCCTGCCGTGGATCCGCACCCTGATGATCGCCGGCCGCGACGGCCGCATCCAGTGCTCGACCAACAACCAATATGTCGGGCTCGATTTCAGCGACCGGCCGTATTTCCGTGGCGCCCAGGAATCACGTGATTTCGTGTTCAGCGACTACCTGCTGTCGAAGCCGTCGCACGTGCCGATCGTCATGGCCGCCTATCCGGTCGGCGCGATCACCGGCGAGCCGGACGCGGTGATGCTGGCGAGCGTGAACCTGGAATGGATGTCCAAGATCATGAACAATCTTGGCGGCCGCCCCGGCATCACGGCGGTGCTGGTCGACAGCGAAGGAACCGTGCTGGCGGCGCCCGCCGACCGCAACGAGCTGATCGGCCGGCCGCTCGACAGCGTGCCGTTGTTGTCGGCCGTTGCCGAGACCGCCCTGAGTTCGGGGAAGCCGAGCGAGACGATGAGTTTCACGGCGGCGGATGGCTCCAAGCGCGCGATCACCTTCACTCGGATCGCCGACACCGGATCGCGGCTGATCGTCAGCATCGATGAGACCCGCGTCACCGCCGCCATCGACCGCGAGATCCGCAACGCCTATCTGCAGGCTGGCCTCGTCTGCCTGATCGTGCTGCTCGGCGCGCTGATCGCCGCCGAGAAGCTGATCGTGAAGCCCGTCAGCATGCTCGCGGCGACCGCCAAGCGCTTCGGCCACGGCCACTGGTCGGCGCGCGTCACCACCAAGCATCTTCCGTCGGAGTTCGTTCCGCTGGCAAAGTCCTTCAATGCGATGGCCGCCAAGCTCGGCCAGCGCGAGCGCGAGCTGGTCGCCGCCAATGACCGGCTGACGGTGATGGCGTCGATCGACATGCTCTCGGGCCTCGCCAACCGCCGCGGCTTCCAGAACCGCATCGACGTCGAATGGAGCCGCGCGCAGCAGGCCGGCACCGAGCTGTCGCTGCTGATGATCGACGTCGACCACTTCAAGCTCTACAACGACACCTATGGGCACCCTGAGGGTGACGCCTGCCTGTCACGTCTCGGCGAGACGCTGTCGCAGATCGCCGGCGCCATGACGGCTTTCGCCGGCCGCTATGGCGGTGAGGAGTTCTGCCTGTTGTTGCCGGGCATGGGTGCCAGAGAGGCGCTCGCGGTCGGCGAGCAGGTGCGCGCCACGGTGCTCGAGCTCGAGCTACCGCACGCGACGTCGGCGCATCGGTGCGTCACCGTGAGCGTCGGTGTCGCCTCGACCCGGCCGAACGAGTCGCTGATGCCCTCCGACCTGATCGAAGCCGCCGATGCCGCGCTCTATGCGGCCAAGCATCGCGGCCGCAACACGGTCATCGCACATGGCTTCGCGGATGTCGCGGATGACAGGAGCGGCGTGGCACGCGCAGGATAGGGCTGCGGCGGCGGCCTGCGATCAGCCGACCGCGAGCTTCTGGTCGAGCTCGAGCTCGCTGACCACGCGGTTGCGGCCGAGCTTCTTGGCGAGATACAGCGAGCGGTCGCAACGGTCGATCAGATCAGCCATCGATTCGCCGAACTGGAACTGGCCGACGCCGATTGACACCGTGATCTGCGGCAGCACCTCGCCGGTCGACCGCCGCGTGAACTGACAATCGGCGATGGTGCGCCGGATGCGCTCAGCGATGACGGTGCAACCTTCGAGGTCGGTCTGCGGCAGCACCGCGATCAGCTCCTCGCCGCCGTAGCGCGCCGGAAGATCCTTGTCGCGGACGCGCTCGCGCAATGCCTTGGCGACGAGGCGCAGCACCTGATCGCCGACGCCATGGCCGTAATTGTCATTGAACTTCTTGAAGTGGTCGACGTCGATCAGGAGAATGCTGAGCGGTTCGTCGCGCTCCATCGCCTCGACCTGCGCATGGCGGAAGAACTCTTCGAGCGCGCGCCGGTTCGGCAATCCTGTCAGCGTGTCGGTGCGGGCGCGCTGCTCCGACTTGTTGAGCGAGTCTCGGATGGTGTCGAGCTCGCGTGACTTCTCGGCAAAGCTCGCTTCGAGTTTCGCCGCACGCGCTGTCGCCTGGGCGAGCTCACTGACCAGGTTCTCGATCAGGATCTTCGGATCGACGCCCTGCTCGCTGCGTTCGGCGACGCCATCGATCGCCGCCATGTGCGTGCGGTTGTCGGCGATCGCGGCCGTCAGATACTGCTTGGCGGAGTCCATCACGCCATGCAACTGCTGCGAGACTTTGTGGACGACAGCCGCTTCCGTACCCTGCTGGCCGATGTACGTGTCGAACAGCGCCTGGTTGGTGGTCTTGTCGAACTTGCGCTTGTTGCTGACCAGGATGTCGACGGCGCGCTTGAGATCCGACGCCGAGCCCAGTGAGTACTTGAACCACAGATGGAAGTTGTTAGGCGTCGGTGGCACGCGCTGTTGAGCCATGGATTTCATGGCCTTTTCCGCGACCGTCGTCGCGTACTCGAAGTCAAGCTCGTCGAACGTAGCGCCGGACACGATGTGGAGTGATCCCAGATGCGGGCTGATGCCTGGATGTATGCACTCAGTCTCCCATTCAAGTCTTAACCGTGCCTCAATCGAACCTTCGACACTGCCGGCAGAGGCTGCAAAAAAACTCACGATTACCGTCGCTTAGCGGATGCCCAAAATGGTATCATCATCTGTCGCCCCATTGACCGGGCTGCCGCTTTTGTGGCCTAGTCCGCCGTCTTCAAACGACGCGAATCCTCGAAAATTACAAGCGATTCCATGACATCCGAACGCTACAACGCCCGTGAAGCCGAGCCGCGCTGGCAGCGCCAGTGGGACGAAAAGGCGATCTTCGCCACCAGGAACGACGATCCGCGTCCGAAATACTACGTGCTCGAGATGTTTCCCTATCCGTCGGGACGCATCCATATCGGCCATGTCCGTAATTATACGCTGGGCGACGTGCTGGCGCGCTTCATGCGCGCCAAGGGCTTCAACGTGCTGCACCCGATGGGTTGGGACGCGTTCGGCCTGCCGGCGGAGAACGCAGCGATCGAGCGCAAGGTGGCGCCGAAGGCGTGGACCTACGACAATATCGCGGCGATGAAGAAGCAGCTGCGCTCGATCGGCCTGTCGCTCGACTGGGCGCGCGAGTTCGCGACCTGCGATCCATCCTACTACAAGCACCAGCAGAAGATGTTCCTCGACTTCATGCAAGCGGGGCTGGTCGAGCGCGAGAAGCGCAAGGTGAACTGGGATCCGGTCGACATGACCGTGCTCGCCAATGAGCAGGTCATCGACGGTCGCGGCTGGCGCTCCGGTGCGGTGGTCGAACAGCGTGAGATGAACCAATGGGTGTTCAAGATCACGAAGTACTCGCAGGAGCTGCTGGACGCGCTCGATAGTCTCGACCGCTGGCCCGACAAGGTGCGGCTGATGCAGCGCAACTGGATCGGCCGCTCCGAAGGCCTGCTGATCCGCTTCGCGCTGGATCCCAAGACGACGCCGGCGGGCGAGACCGAATTGAAGATCTTCACGACGCGGCCGGACACGCTGTTCGGCGCCAAGTTCATGGCGATCTCGGCGGACCATCCGCTGGCGCAAGCCGCGGCCGCCAAGAACCCGGAGCTCGCCGCGTTCATCGCCGAGATCAAGCGGATCGGCACCGCGCAGGAGGCGATCGACACCGCGGAGAAGCAGGGCTTCGACACCGGCATCCGCGCCGTGCATCCGTTCGACCCGAGCTGGACCTTGCCGGTCTATGTCGCGAACTTCGTGCTGATGGAATACGGCACCGGCGCCATCTTCGGCTGCCCGGCGCATGACCAGCGCGACCTCGACTTCGTCAACAAATACGGTCTCGGCAACACGCCGGTCGTGTGCCCGGAGGGCCAGGACCCGGCGAGCTTCGTCATCACCGACACCGCCTTCGACGGTGACGGCCGCCTGATCAATTCACGCTTCCTCGACGGCATGACGATCGCGCAGGCCAAGGACGAGGTCGCCAGGCGGCTCGAGAGCGAGCAGCGCGGCGGCGCAGCTGTCGGTGAGCGCCAGGTCAATTTCCGCCTGCGCGATTGGGGCATCTCGCGCCAGCGCTATTGGGGCTGCCCGATCCCGGTGATCCACTGCCCGACCTGCGATGTCGTGCCGGTGCCGGCCAAGGACCTGCCCGTGGTGCTGCCGGACGACGTCACCTTCGACAAGCCGGGCAATGCGCTCGACCACCATCCGACCTGGAAGCACGTCACCTGCCCCGCATGCGGGGGCAAGGCGCAGCGTGAGACCGACACCATGGACACCTTCGTGGATTCGTCCTGGTACTTCGCGCGCTTCACCGATCCATGGAACGAGGCCGCGCCGACGACGCCGGCCGTGGCCAACCGGATGATGCCGGTCGACCAGTATATCGGCGGCGTCGAGCACGCGATCCTGCATCTGCTCTACAGCCGGTTCTTCACCCGCGCGATGAAGGCTACCGGCCACGTCGCGATGGACGAGCCGTTCGCCGGCATGTTCACACAGGGCATGGTGGTCCACGAGACCTATCAGAAGGCCGACGGCACCTACGTCAACCCGGCGGAGGTCAAGATCGAGATCGGCGGCAACGGCCGCCGCGCCGTGCTGGCCGCCACCGGCGAGGACATCACGATCGGCCCGATCGAGAAGATGTCGAAGTCGAAGAAGAACACCGTCGACCCCGACGACATCATCGAGAGCTACGGCGCCGACGTCGCGCGCTGGTTCATGCTGTCGGACTCGCCGCCGGACCGCGACGTGATCTGGAGCGACGAGCGGGTGCAGGGCGCGGCGCGCTTCGTCCAGCGGCTGTGGCGGCTGGTCAACGAATCGGTCGCGGCAGCGGCCGAGGCCCCCTCCTCCCGCCCGGCCGCGTTCGGCCCCGACGCGCTGGCGCTGCGCAAGGCTGCCCACGGCGCCCTGGACAAGGTGACCGGCGGCATCGAGCGGCTGCACTTCAACGTCTGCCTGGCGCATATCCGCGAGTTCGCCAATGCGCTGGCCGACGTCCTGGCGCGGCCGGCCAAGCCGGCGGCCGACCTGGCCTGGGCGATTCGTGAGGCCGCCGGGATCCTGGTGCAGCTGTTCTCGCCGATGATGCCGCATCTGGCCGAAGAATGCTGGCAGGTGCTGGGCCAGACCGGGCTGATCTCGGAGGCCTCCTGGCCGCAAATCGAACGAGATTTGCTGGTTGAGGACAGCATGACCCTGGTCGTCCAGGTCAACGGCAAGAAGCGCGGAGAAGTCACAGTCGCCAGCAACGCGCAGAATCCGGAAATTGAGGCTGCCGTTTTGGCCCTCGATGCAGTAAAACTGGCGCTGGATGGCAAACCCGTCCGCAAGGTGATCATTGTTCCCAAGAGGATCGTGAATGTCGTCGGCTAGGTTTCGGATCGCTGCTCGGCTTGTTGCCGTGGCCGCTTTGGCCGCGCTGACGGCAGGCTGCTTCCAGCCGATGTATGCAGAGCATACCGACGGCACGCCCGGCCTGCGCGAAAAGCTGATGGGCATCGAGCTGCCGCCGGTCGACAAGCCGAACGCCTCGCCCGAGGCGCGCATCGGCGTCGGCATCCGCAACGCGCTCGCCTTCAAGCTGTACGGCACCGCAACCGGCACGGCGCCGACCCACAAGCTGGTGCTGCGATTGCAGACCAGCCGGTCCTCGCTGATCGTCTCACAGACCACCGGCCTGCCGACCACCGAGAATGTCGGCCTCGACGTGCAGTACAATCTGGTCGAGTTGGCGACCAACAAATCGGTCATGACCGGAACGACCTTCGCGCGCACCTCCTATGACATCCCCGGCTCGTACCAGCGCTTCGCCCGGCAGCGGGCCTTCCGTGACGCCGAGGATCGCGCCTCCGAGGAGGTCGCCGAGAAGATCAAAACGCGGCTCGCGGCCTATTTCACCGCGGGCACCTGACGCACGGCTGACATCGCCGTGGTCGCGCTGCGCGGACGAGACATCGATGCCTTCCTGGCCAAACCGGACGCCACTCGTCCGCTGATCCTGTTGTACGGTCCGGATACCGGCCTGGTTCGCGAGCGTGCCGAGGCCCTCATCGCTTCGGCCGTCGACAACCCCGATGATCCCTTCTCCGTGGTCAGGCTCGACGGTGACGAGCTCTCCGCGGAGCCATCGCGCCTCGTCGACGAAGCCATGACCGTGCCGCTGTTTGGCGGCCGCCGGGCCATCCGGGTGCGCGCTGGCTCGCGCAATTTCGCCAGCGGCGTCGAGACGCTCAGCGAGATGAACGTACGGGACTGCCGCATCGTGATCGAGGCCGGCGACATCCGCCCCGATTCGCCACTGCGCAAGATTTGCGAGAAGGCCAGAACGGCGGTGGCGATCGGCTGCTACCCGGACACCGAGCGCGATCTCGCCAAGCTGATCGACGACGAATTGCGCTTGGCCTCGCTGCGCATCTCTCCGGAGGCCCGCGCCTATCTGATGGCGCTGCTCGGCGGCGACCGCCAGGCCTCCCGCAACGAGCTGCGCAAGCTGACCCTGTTCGCCCACGGCGAAGGCGAGGTGACGCTCGACCATGTGATGGCCGTGGTCGCCGACGCCTCGGAGATGAAGCTCGATCCGATCGTTGACGGCGCCTTCGGCGGCAAGCCGGAAATGGTCGAGACCGAGTTCGGCAAGGCGATGATCGCGGGCACCTATCCCGGCGTCATCATCTCCGCCGCGCAGCGACATGCCGCATGGCTGCATAAATCGGCGCTCGCCGTCGCTTCCGGCACGCCAGTCTCGTCCATCCTCGAAGGCGGCTTCCCCCGGCTGCACTTCTCGCGCAAGCCGAGCGCCGAGACGGCGCTGCGCAATTTCTCCCCTGCCCGCCTGCTGCCGATCATCGACCAACTGGCGACAGCCGCGCTCGACATGCGCAAGCAGCCGGGATTGGCGGCAGCGATCGCGCAGCGGACGCTGCTGTCGATCGCGGTCGCGGCACGGCGGAAGGGGTGATGGTCAGTGCGCCGGCTCCCTGAATACGGCGTCGAGAACTTCAGCCCGAGTGGACCCGAGATCGCTCTCCAACCTCAGCCGTCATTCCGGGGCGCCCGAAGGGCGAGCCAGGAATCCATCGGGCTACAGGATCTGCCTTGAGATGGATTCCGGGTTCGTGCTGCGCACGCCCCGGAATGACGGAGGAGAGTTTCGAGATCACCAGAGGCAACCGTGACCAGGAAGCACTGGTCGTACCCGTCGCCTAATTAGTAGCTCGTCGTGCCCGGGCTTGACCCGGGCAGCCATCCTCTTGGAGAGAGTACTCTTAAAAGATGGATGGCCGGGTCAAGCCCGGCCATGACGAGATGGTGAGAGCGTCATAACAAAGCTGACGGGAGTTCGTAGGAAGTATCTCGACAACGGGACAGCAATTACGACATAACAGCCTAGCCCTGCTCCAGCCGGCGCATCACCTCGTCGAGCTGCTCGAGGCTGCGGTAGGTGATCTGCACCGTGCCGCCGGGGTCGCGGTGGCTGATCGACACCGAAAGGCCGAGTGCATCGCCGACGCGCTTCTCCAGCGCGATGGTGTCGGCGTCCTTCTTCTCCGCCGGCGCGCTGCCGCTGCTGCGCGGCTTCTGCGGCTTGCGCTCCGGCACGCCCTCCTCATGCGCCAGCGCCTCGGTCTGCCGGACGTTCAGCCCTTCCGCGATGATCTTCTTCGCCGCCGACATCGGATCCGGCAGGTTGATCAGCGCTCGCGCATGGCCGGCCGAGATCTGCCCGGTCGCGATGAAGCCCTGCACCTCGGCCGGCAGCTTGGTCAGCCGCATCATGTTGGCGACGTGACTGCGGCTCTTGCCGACGATCTTGGCGATGTCTTCCTGGTTGCGTTTGAACTCGTTGGCGAGCGCGTGATAGCCCTGCGCCTCCTCCATCGGATTGAGATCCTCGCGCTGCACGTTCTCGATGATCGCGAGCTCCAGCGCATCGCTGTCGCTGACATCGACCGGAACGATCGGCACCTCGTGCAGGCCGGCGGCCTGCGAGGCGCGCCAGCGCCGCTCGCCGGCGATGATCTCATAGCGGTCGTGCTGGCCCTTCACCGGACGCACCACGATCGGCTGGATCACGCCATGCTGCTTGATCGAGGCCGAGAGCTCGGCGAGCTCGCCGTCGGAAAACGTCTTACGCGGATTGCGCGGGTTCGGCTTGAGGAATTCGATCGGCACCTTGCGCTGATTGCGCGGCCGCTCCGGCGGCGCGCCGGCCTCGCGGCCGACGTCACCGATCAGACTTGCGAGACCCCGGCCCAATCGCGATCGCGACTCGTCGGCCATCGCCTTCTCCTTTGGATTCACGTCACGCTCCGCTTGCGTCTGCTGCCGATCGGGTCCCGCCGGCACAATGAACGAGGGAGCGGATTCATTTCGGAATCCGCTGCCGTCCTCGAATGAGATCCGGGCGACGAGGTCCCCCGGAGCAGAGGCAAAGTCAGTTCGTGCGCAGGTCACGCTCGCGCTGAATGACTTCGGTCGCGAGCTTGAGATAGGCCTCGCTGCCGACGCACTTCAAGTCGTAGACCAGCACCGGCTTGCCGTAGGACGGCGCTTCCGAGATGCGCACGTTGCGCGGGATCATCGTGTTGTAGACCTTCGATCCCATGAACTGGCGGACGTCGGCGACCACCTGGTTCGACAGGTTGTTGCGCGAGTCGAACATCGTCAGCACGATGCCGTGGATCGAGAGGTTCGGGTTCAAGGTCGAGCGCACCTGCTCCACGGTCTGCAACAGCTGCGACAGACCTTCGAGCGCGAAGAACTCGCACTGCAGCGGCACCAGGATCGCGTCGGACGCGGCCATCGCATTGACCGTCAGCAGGTTCAGCGACGGCGGACAATCGACCAGCACGTAGGTGTAGTCGTTCTCCGGCGAGACGTTGTTGTTGAGGCCGGCGATCGCATCGCGCAGACGGAAGGCGCGGTTGGCGGTGGAGCCGAGCTCGAGCTCGAGCCCCGACAGGTCCATCGTCGAGGAGGCGATGTGCAGCCGCGGCACGGCCGTCGCAACGACGGCGTCGCGCAGCGAGGCCTCGCCGATCAGCACGTCATAGGTCGAGCAGTTGCGGCTGCCACGGTCGATGCCGAGGCCGGTCGAGGCGTTGCCCTGCGGATCGAGATCGACGATCAGCACCCGCTCGCCGATCGCGGCCAGCGCCGTACCGAGGTTGATCGCGGTCGTGGTCTTGCCGACCCCGCCCTTCTGATTGGCGAGCGCCAGGATGCGCGGATGCCCCTCCGGGTGAGGAGCCCTATCTTCTTGATAAATCTGATCAATTACGGCCATGCGCGATCGCCATTGGTTGTCGTCTTGACGGAATTCAGCTCTGTCGCTCGATGCAATCGATTGCGACGATCCAGCCCTGCCCGCCCGTCCGGCTGGAGTGAAGTTTCGACTCAATTTTCCAATACTTAGTAGATTCGGTCAATTCCGCTTCTACATCTTGACCCTTGAGAAACAGCGCTCTCGCGCCTTTTTTCACCAGGGGCTCCGCAAAGCCGATGAGTTGATGTAGCGGAGCGAGCGCGCGTGCGGTCACGCAATCGACTCGCCCGCTCCACTTCTCCACGATATCCCCGATCTCTGACAAATGCACGGTCCCCGGAGCGCCGGTGACGCGAATTGCTTCGCGCAGGAAGGCGGCCTTCTTGGCGTTGCGCTCGACCAGATGGACCTGGGCACCATCCCGCTCGGCCAGGGCGCAGGCGAGGACGACGCCCGGGAAGCCGCCGCCGCTGCCGAGATCAATCCAGATCCGGGCGTCGGGCGCGAGGTCCAGGAGCTGAAGCGAGTCGGCGATGTGGCGCGTCCAGAGATGCGGCAAGGTCGACGGCGCGATCAAATTGGTCTTCGCCTGCCACTCCAGCAGCAGTGCGACGTAGCGATCGAGACGCTGCTCCGTTTCACGTGAAACGGGAGTCAGCGCGAGCGCTGCCGCCTTGTCCGATTCGATCATCTTGGATGCCACCGCTGGCGATGCCTGTTTCACGTGAAACGCCTCAACCCGTGGCCTTGCTTCGACGCGCTTCGCGGCGGAGATAGGCCGCAAGGATCCCGAGCGCCGCCGGCGTCATGCCATCGATCCGGCCGGCCTGCCCGATCGTCCACGGCCTGGCCGCCGTCAGCTTCGCTCGCGCCTCATTGGAGAGACCTGGGACGAGCGCATAGTCGACGTCACCGAGCACCAGGCTTTCGTCGCGCCGGAAGGCGTCGACGTCCTGGCTCTGCCGGCGGACATAGACATCATATTTGGCATCGATCTCGAGATGGACGACGATGGCGGGATCGATCGCGCCGAGCTCCGGCCAGATCGCCCTCACCTCGGAGAAACCGATCTCCGGATAGGCCATCAGCTCGAAGGCCGAGCGGCGCTGGCCATCCTTGTTGAGCGTGAAGCCATGCTTCGCCGCCTCATTGGGCGTGATCGTCAGCGACCTCGCCATCGCGCGGGCAGCTTCCAACGCGCCCATCTTGCTTCGATGGAAACGCGCACGATCAATGCCGACACAGCCGAGCGCGATGCCCTTGTCGGTCAGCCGCTGGTCCGCGTTGTCCGCCCGCAGCGTCAGCCGATACTCGGCGCGCGAGGTGAACATCCGATACGGCTCGGTGATCCCCCGCGTGACGAGGTCGTCGATCATCACCCCCAGATAGCCATCGGCGCGATCGAATACGACCGGCCCGCCGCCGTCCGCGGCCAGCGCTGCATTGAGGCCCGCGACCAGACCTTGAGCTGCGGCCTCCTCATACCCGGTCGTGCCGTTGATCTGGCCAGCGAGGAACAGACCCTTCATCCGCTTGGTCTGCAGGGTCGGCTCGAGCTCACGCGGATCGACGTGGTCGTACTCGATGGCATAGCCCGGCCGGATCATCCGGACCCGTTCGAGACCCGGAATGGTCGGCAGCAGCGCGAGCTGGACCTCCTCCGGCAGCGAGGTCGAGATGCCGTTCGGGTAGACCGTCGTATCGTCGAGCCCCTCGGGCTCCAGGAAGATCTGGTGACCGTCGCGGTCACCGAAGCGGACGATCTTGTCCTCGACCGAGGGACAGTAACGCGGCCCGGTCGACTTGATCTGCCCGGAGTACATCGGCGAGCGATGGACGTTGGCGCGGATCACCTCGTGGGTTGCGGTCGTCGTCCGGGTGATGCCGCATTGGATCTGCGGGGTGGTGATCCTGTCGGTCAGGACGGAGAACGGCTCCGGCGGATCGTCGCCGGGCTGCATCTCGACCGCGCTCCAGTCGATCGTCGATCCATCCAGGCGCGGCGGCGTGCCGGTCTTGAGGCGGCCGAGCCGAAATCCGATGGCTTCGAGAGACTGGGACAGCCCCAGCGCCGGCGCTTCGCCGACCCGGCCGGCCGGACAGATCCTCTCACCCAGGTGGATCAGACCACGCAGGAACGTGCCGGTCGTGATGACGACAGCGCCACAGATGAAGGTCCGGCCGTCAGCCAACCGCACCCCTGCCACCCGTCCGCCGGTAGCGATCAGTTCGTCCGCCTCGCCTTCAATGACGGTGAGGTTTGGGGTCTCCCGGATCGCTGACTGCATCGCCGCGGCGTAGAGCTTGCGGTCGGCCTGGGCGCGTGGACCTCGAACGGCCGGTCCTTTCCGGCGATTCAGAACGCGAAACTGGATGCCGCCGGCGTCGGCGGCGCGACCCATCAAGCCGTCGAGAGCGTCGACCTCGCGAACCAGATGTCCTTTTCCCAGTCCTCCGATGGCCGGATTGCAGGACATGGCCCCGATCGTCGCGAACTGATGGGTGATCAGCGCGGTTCGGGCGCCCATGCGCGCCGCGCCCGCCGCGGCTTCACAGCCGGCGTGGCCGCCACCGATGACGACGACGTCGTAGGATGTCAGATGCTGGATCATGGGGCTTATCTAACGCTCGCAGACAATGCTCGGAAGACGTTTCACGTGAAACATTCGCCGACATCGAATCCTCGTTGTTTCACGTGAAACACGACCAGCGGTCCCATCGTGTTTCACGTGAAACATCCCTCTGACGGCGTCCGCACATCCTGTTTCACGTGAAACAATTGACGATCGATTAACCAAGCAACGCTTCATTAAGTATATTCGACCCGGTTCGTGGAGAACCGCGGCTACTTACCGATGCAGAACTCGCGAAAGATCACGTCGAGCAGGTCTTCGACATCCACTCGTCCCAAAAGACGCCCGAGCGCAAGCGCGGCGATCCGCAGCTCCTCCGCAGCAAGCTCCTCGCCCAGGTCGATCGCCGAGATGCTACGCTGAAGCGCAGCGGCGGTGTCGGCGAGCAGAGTCCGCTGCCGCTGCCGTGTGATCAGGCCGCTCTCAGTTGATCCAAAATAGTCCCGGGCAAAGCCAACCAGCGCATCCAGCAGCTCGACCAGCCCTGCCCCGCTTCGCGCGGAGATCTGAAAGACCGGGTTATCTCCGCTGGACGATGGACGACTCCCCTCCCGACCTCTGCTCAGATCGATCTTGTTACGAACGAGCCAGACGGGAGCCTCGCTTTGGCGCTCAACCTCGGCCTGCTCATCCTCCGACAGCCACAGCACCAGATCCGCCTGCGCCGCTCGGTCTCGCGCGCGCCGAACACCCTCCTGCTCGACCGGATCGTCCGTCTCGCGAATGCCCGCGGTGTCGATCACCGTCACTGGATAGCCGTCGAGATCGAGCTGAACCTCGATGAGATCGCGCGTGGTGCCGGCCTGCGGAGAGACGATCGCGACCTCGCGACGCGCAAGCTGGTTCATCAAGGTCGACTTGCCCGCGTTCGGCGGTCCGGCAATGACGACCGTCAGGCCGTCGCGCAGACGTTCGGCCCGGCCCTCGGCCGACAGCACCGACTCGATCTCGGTCAACAGCTGGCCGATCCGGGCGAGCGCCGGCGCCATCAGCTCGGTTGGCACGTCGCCTTCATCGGCAAAGTCGATCCCGGCCTCGATCAGCGCCGCCGCCTCGATGATCTGCTCACGCCAGCTCCGCGCCTTGTCGCCCAACAGGCCCTTCAGCTGCCGCAACGCCTGGCGCCGCTGGCGGTCCGTGTCGGCGTGGATGAGGTCGTCGAGACCTTCGGCCTCGGTCAGATCGATCTTGCCATTCTCGAACGCGCGCCGCGTAAACTCGCCCGGCTCAGCAGGGCGCATCTGCGGCATCGTCGACAGCACCGAGAACATTGTCGCCAGGACGGCTCGACTGCCGTGCACATGCAGCTCGGCAACATCTTCGCCGGTGGCGCTTGCGGGTCCGGGAAACCACAGCACGACGGCATCGTCGATCGGCTCGCCATTACCATCCCGCAGCAAGGCGCGCGTCGCCATCCTCGGCAGCGGCAGTTTCCCCGCAAGCATCTGAAGGGCGATGCCGGCGTGAGGCCCGGAGAGTCTGACGATCGCAATCGCACTCGGCAGGCGTCCGGAGGACAGCGCGAAGATGGTCTGGTCGTGAGGATGCATGATCCTCAGTTGGGCTCACCGGCAGCGAAAGACAATCGGTTTGCAGCGGCATGCTTTACGCCGGCGAACCATGGCGGGCGGATAAGCATCGAGGTCTTCACGCGGGGCGCAGCGACAAACACGTCAAACAAAAAGGGCGCTCCGGAGAGCGCCCTTTGCAGATTGAAGCAGTGCCTCGATCAGGTGTTCATCGACTCGAAGAACTCGGCATTGCTCTTGGTGCTGCGGAGCTTGTCGAGCAGGAAGTCGATCGCGTCCATGGTGCCCATCGGATTGAGGATGCGGCGGAGCACGTACATCTTCTTGAGGTTCTGCGGCTCGGTGATGAGCTCTTCCTTGCGGGTGCCGGAGCGGGCGATGTCGATCGCCGGGAAGGTCCGCTTGTCCGCGACCTTGCGGTCGAGGATGAGCTCGGAGTTGCCGGTGCCCTTGAACTCCTCGAAGATGACCTCGTCCATGCGGCTGCCGGTGTCGACCAGCGCGGTCGCGATGATCGTGAGCGAGCCGCCTTCCTCGATGTTGCGGGCGGCGCCGAAGAAGCGTTTCGGACGCTGCAGCGCGTTGGCGTCGACACCGCCGGTCAGCACCTTGCCGGAGGACGGCACGACGGTGTTGTAGGCGCGGCCAAGGCGGGTGATCGAGTCCAGGAGAATGACGACGTCGCGGCCGTGCTCGACGAGGCGCTTGGCCTTCTCGATCACCATCTCCGCGACCTGGACGTGACGGGCGGCCGGCTCGTCGAAGGTCGAGGACACGACCTCGCCCTTCACCGAGCGCTGCATGTCCGTGACTTCCTCGGGGCGCTCGTCGATCAGCAGCACGATCAGATAGCACTCGGGATGATTGGCGGTGATCGAGTGCGCGATGTTCTGCATCAGCACCGTCTTGCCGGTGCGCGGCGGCGCGACGATCAGCGCACGCTGGCCCTTGCCGATCGGCGCGACGATGTCGATGACGCGTGGCGACAGATCCTTGCGGGTCGGATCCTCCAGCTCGAGCCGGAAGCGCTCGTCCGGAAACAGCGGCGTGAGATTGTCGAAATTGACCTTGTGCTTGGACTTCTCGGGATCCTCGAAGTTCAGCGTGTTGACCTTGAGCAGCGCGAAATAGCGTTCGCCTTCTTTCGGGCTGCGGATATGCCCTTCGATCGTGTCACCGGTGCGCAGGCCGAAGCGTCGGATCTGCGACGGCGAGACATAGATGTCGTCGGGACCGGGCAGGTAGTTCGCATCCGGCGAGCGCAGGAAGCCGAAGCCGTCGGAGAGCACCTCGACGACGCCCTCACCGATGATGTCGGTTTCCTGGATCGCGAGCTGCTTGAGGATGGCGAACATCAGCTCCTGCTTGCGCATCGTGCTGGCGTTCTCGACCCCGTTTTCCTCCGCGAAGGAGACGAGCTCGGCCGGCGTCTTTGACTTGAGGTCCTGTAGTTTGATTTCCCGCATTGGGGTGGTCCTGTGGAAGCGACTTGGGAGGGATGCGAGGTGGCTGTGGGAAGGCGGACGAAATGAGGTCCGCAGGTCTGAGCAAGGTTGGCGCCGATGAGGCACCAGACCTGATGCGGCGGCCGGTCAAGCCGGAACGCAACCACATCCGCCTGCGTGGGGTGGGATATCGATAATATAGAAAATCGCGCCGTCGTCTGCAAGGCATCTGCAGCGGAGCGGTATTCCCTGGGAAGCGGTCAGAACGGCTTGACGATGACGAGAATCACGATGCCGATCACCAGCACCGTTGGTACCTCATTGATATACCGGTAGAATTTCTGGCTTCGGGTGTTCTTGTCGGCGCCGAATTCTCTGACCCAGCGGGTGAACAGTCCATGGACCCCGGACATGATCAGCACCAGCAGAAATTTCGCATGAAACCAACCGCTGGTATACCAGTGGCCGGACCAGGCCAGATAGAGTCCGGCAAGCCACGTCACGGTGATCGCCGGATTGATGATCGCCTTGAGCAGGCGCCGTTCCATGATCTTGAACGTCTCGGACTGCTTCGAGCCGATCTCGGCGTCGCAATGATAGACGAACAGCCGTGGCAGATACAGCATGCCGGCCATCCACGCGATGACAGCGATGACGTGAAGGGCCTTGATCCACTCATACATCGGAAACGCGTGATCCTCTCGGCTGGCGATCAGCTTGCGTGTCGAGACATATCCGCTCGCTCAGTCCCCTCCAAACCAAATAATTTTAGAATCTTAAGGTTTGAGTCTAGGTAGCGGTGGATTGGACTCATGCAATGTCATCCGCAGTCTGCCCGCAGCTTGTTCACATCCCTCAACATGCGAGCTGCGCACGCCGGATCGCCCCAGAGTCTGATGTGATTCAGACGCTTGTCGAAATCCTTCGACAGCTTATCCAGAGACAAATGGGCCTCGTCCCGATATCATCGCGCTGCTGCCTGACGTTGTCCCGGACGGCGACCATGTGCAGAACAATCGGGGTTATACAAAGGGAGCGGTCCGAGGCGGCTTTTTGGCCCCATCCTTCACAGGGATTCACAGATCGTTAAGGATTTGATGCCCACCACCGGCAACTACTTTCACCTCCATCTGGTTTCCGATTCGACGGGCGAAACCCTGATCACGGTCGCGCGTGCGGTCGCCGCGCAATACACCAACGTGACCCCGGTCGAGCACGTGTACCCGCTGGTGCGGAGCCAGAAGCAGCTCGACCGCGTGCTCGACGAGATCGAGGAAGCGCCGGGCATCGTGCTGTTCACGCTGCTCGAGAAGGATCTGGTCAGCCGGCTCGAAGCCAAGTGCCAGCAGATCAACATCCCGAGCCTGTCGATCATCGGTCCGGTGATGCAGCTGTTCGAGGCCTATCTCGGCGCATCGACCGCCGGCCGCGTCGGTGCGCAGCACGTGCTCAATGCCGAATATTTCGCCCGCATCGATGCGCTGAACTACACGATGCTCCACGATGACGGGCAGATGGTCGACGGCCTCGAAGACGCCGAAGTGGTGCTGGTCGGCGTCAGCCGGACGTCGAAGACTCCGACCTCGATCTATCTCGCCAACCGCGGCGTGCGCACAGCCAACGTGCCGCTGGTCCCGGGCATTCCGATCCCGCATCAGCTCGAGACATTGAAGAAGCCGCTGGTGGTCAGCCTGCATGCGACCCCGGAGCGGCTGATCCAGGTGCGGCAGAATCGCCTGCTCAGCATGGGTGCGGAATCCGGCAATGAGAACTATGTAGACAAGCAGTCGGTGACGGACGAGGTCGCCTATGCACGCAAGCTGAGTGCGAAGTTCAACTGGGTCATGCTCGACGTGACGCGGCGCTCGATCGAGGAGACGGCCGCCGCGATCCTGAAACTCTATACCGACCGGCAGCGGCAGCGGCTTCCGGACTAGTGAGCGGATCAATGTCCATCTGGTGCAGTGACGAGCCTCTGATTCTGGCATCGCAGAGCCGCGCGCGGCGGATGCTGCTCGCGAACGCAGGACTCGCGTGCGAGGCGCTTCCCGCCGATATCGACGAACGCGCGGTGCAGGCCGAAGCCGGCCTGGTCGCGCCCTACGAGATTGCGTTGCACCTTGCCAACGCGAAGGCCGCAGCGGTCTCGGCAAACAGGCCCAATTCATATGTGGTGGGCGCGGATCAGACGCTGGCATTGGGTGAGCGCATGTTCAACAAGCCGGCCGACCGCCAGCATGCCATGCAGCAACTGTTGGCGCTGGGCGGACGCACCCATGCGCTGCACTCGGCCATCGCCGTGGTCCGCAATGGCGAGGTGCTGTTCTCGCACGTCGCCGTCGCCTGGATGACGATGCGTGCCCTCGCCGAAACCGAGATCGCAGCCTATCTCGATGCCGCCGGCGAAACCGTTACATCCAGCGTCGGCGCCTACCAGCTGGAAGGGCTCGGCGTGCACCTGTTCGACCGCATCGACGGCGATCACTTCACCATCCTCGGCCTGCCGCTGTTGCCGCTGCTCGCCTATTTTCGCGAAGCGAAGCTGCTCAGGATCTGAGGCCGACCGCAGCCACGCGCAAGGGGGAGTGACCGCGGATGAGAGTGCTGGGTCTGACCGGCTCGATGGGCATGGGCAAGTCGACGACCGCAAAGCTGTTCGCCGAAGCCGGCGTCCCGGTCTATGACGCCGACGCGACCGTTCATAAGGTCTATGAGGGCGAAGCCGCGCCGGCGATCGAAGCCGAATTTCCTGGGACCACGGTGGACGGCAAGGTGGATCGGGCCAGGCTCTCCGCCAAGGTCGTCGGCGATCCCGACGCGATCCGCAGGCTCGAAGCGATCGTGCACCCGATGCTGCGCTCCTATCATCAGAAGTTTCTCGACGACGCCGAGCAGTCCGGCGTGCCCGTTGCCGTCGTCGATGTCCCCTTGCTGTTCGAGACCGGCGGCGACAAGCGCGTCGATGCCGTGGTGGTGGTGTCGACCGCGCCCGAGATCCAGCGTCAGCGCATTCTGGCGCGCGGCACGATGACGGAAGAAGCGCTCGATGCGCTGCTCGCACGGCAGATGCCGGATGCCGAGAAGCGCAAGCGCGCCGATTTCGTCGTGGATACCTCGCACGGGCTCGATCCGGTGCGGGCACGCATCCGCGACATCCTGGCGGAGGTCGTTAGAATGCCGCAGCGCCGGGGCTGATTCGCGAACGCCGGCCGCGCGGAATTCGACGGATCAAATCAGATGCGTGAGATCGTTCTCGACACCGAAACCACCGGCCTCGACGCCCTGCGCGGCGACCGCCTGGTCGAGATCGGCTGCGTCGAGATCATCAACCGCATGCCCACCGGCCAAGTCTACCACCGCTACATCAATCCCGAACGTGACATGCCGGCGGAGGCGTTCGCGGTTCACGGACTGTCGAGCGAGTTCCTCGCGGACAAGCCGCTGTTTCACGAGATCGTGGAGGAGTTCCTGGAATTCATCGGCGATGCCCCGCTGGTGATCCACAACGCCTCGTTCGACATCGGCTTCATCAATGCCGAGCTCGACCGGGTCAAGCGCGCGGCCATTCCGAGGGACCGTCTGGTCGACACTCTGCTGCTGGCACGTCGCAAGCATCCCGGCGTGTCGAACCGCCTCGACGACCTGTGCTCGCGCTATGCGATCGACAACTCACGCCGCACCAAGCACGGCGCGTTGCTCGACGCCGAGCTGCTGGCGGAGGTCTATGTCGATCTGGTCGGGGCGCGGCAGTCGCAGCTGATCCTGACCCAGGACAGCCAGGAGATCCGCATCGGATCTGCCGGCGAGACGCCGCGCCGTCAGCGCGAGCAGCCGCTGTTGCCGCGGGTCACGGATGCGGAGCGAGAGGCGCATCGCGCCTTCATCGCCACGCTCGGCGACAAGCCGATCTGGACGGAGTTTCTCGCCGGCACGTGATCCGCCTGATCGGCAGCGGATCACGCCCGGCAAACATCAATCGTAAGCAGAACCGGATCAGCTCGACAGCACCTGGCCGCCCTGGGCCGCCGCCTGGCGCTCCATGTTCTGGCGGTACAGGCCGACGAAATCGACCGGGTCCAGCATCAGCGGCGGGAAGCCGCCGTCGCGCACCGAATTGGCGACGATCTCGCGGGCGAACGGGAACAGCAGGCGCGGGCATTCGATCAGCAGCATCGGCGACAGGTTCTCGCGCGGAATGTTGACCAGCCGGAACACGCCGCCATAGACCAGCTCGAAGCTGAACATCACCTGGCTGCCGCTCTCGGCCTTGCCCTCGATCGTCAGCGTCACCTCGTATTCGGTGTCATTCAGAGCATTGGCGCCGACATTGATCTGGATGTTGATCTGCGGCGGCTGGCCCTGCGGCGCCAGGGACTGCGGAGCGTTCGGATTCTCGAACGAGAGATCCTTGATGTATTGCGCTAGCACGTTCAGTTGAGGAGGAGGAGCCGCCTCGGGAGTGGCGCCGTTACCGTTGGTCATCGCAGTGTTCTCCAGGCAAAAAGGGCGGGTCGTTGCGGCGCGTGGCTACCATAGGGCCGGCTTGTTCCACAAGGACGAGGCACGGACGCCGCAAAAGGCCGAGGCAGAGGGTTGATCCGGCCGGCATGTCTCTATTTGTCGCATCGCCCCGGGGGCGGAACCAGCGACCGTCTACTCTGTTCCAATCCAAGGTCGATCGGATTTCCCCTTGAGAGGGAAAAGGGTTAGGATCACCGGGCCACAATGTGCCATTGGCCGGGCCCAATTCGATGACTACATCCGGGTCGACCGAGGGATTCACGGGTCTTTACCCGGATCCTGTAGAACGGGTGCCCGGTGGCCGGGCTCCGCGTTCGGCTCGACAAGTCAGAAAGCGAACACGAAGTGGACATTTATACCATCATCTTCCTGGCGCTGGCGGTCTTCATCTTCATCCGCCTGCGCGCCGTGCTCGGGCAGCGCACCGGGAGCGAGCGGCCGTTCGATCACGCCGCCCGAAACGCGGTCCAGGGCGCGCCGGACAACCACGTCATGCCGGTTCCCAACAAGCCCATCGATCCCTCGGCTGCGGTCCCCGGCGGCGAGATGCCGGCGCCGGGCGATCGCTGGCGTGGCCTGGCCGAGCCGGGCACACCGCTCGCCCGTGGCCTCGACGCGATCGTCGCCGACGACTCGTCGTTCGATCCGCGCCATTTCCTGACCGGCGCGCGCAGTGCCTACGAGATGATCGTGCTGGCGTTCGCCAATGGCGATCGCCGCGCATTGCGCGACCTGTTGTCGTCCGAGGTCTATGAGAGTTTCGACGCCGTCATCAAGGAGCGCGAGAAGCAGGAGCAGAAGACCGAAACCCGCTTCGTCTCCATCGATACCGCCGAACTGGTCGGTGCCGAGCTGCGCGACCGCACCGCGCAGGTGACGGTGCGCTTCGTCTCGCAAATGATCTCGGTGACACGCGACAAGGGGGGCAACATCGTCGACGGCAATCCGGACAAGGTGGCCGACATCACCGACATCTGGACTTTCGCCCGCGATACCGGCTCGCGCGATCCCAATTGGAAGCTGGTCGGCACCGGCAGCCATTGATGGAATAGGTTGCCGCCGCCGGCGTTACATCGGGAGATCGCCCGCTCTCGATGTCGACCCAGTTCTGCAAGGAGGACGACGAGCTCCATCCTCGGCTTTTTGACCCGGATCTTTTCAGCATCCCGTTTTCTCTGAATTTCGCGTTGAGTGGTACTTTGATGGTGCAAGCATGGTTCGCGAAATTTGGAAGCGGGGTTTCACCGCTCATCGCCTGAAATACTGGACGCCGGCGCTCGCCCTGAGCGTCGCCGCCGTGGCGCTCGCCCCTTATGCGGCCGAGGCGGTGCGCTCGCGCCACCGGGCGGCGGCGCCCCCGGTGCGCCACCTGCCCTACCCGCAACTCGACTGGCCGCTCGAGATCAGCAACAGCCAGTACCTGCCATTGGCCTGGAACGACGTGCCCGGCTGGAACGACGACGACCAGCTTGCGGCCTATCGGACGTTCCGCGCCAGCTGCAAGCCGATCGCCGCAAAGACGGATGCAGCGCCGGATGCCAAGGCGGATGGCAAGCCGCTGGGTGATTCCCTGCGCGACCCCTGTCGCGACGCTCGGGCCACCGATCTCGCCGACAATGCTGCGGCAAGGGCTTTCTTCGAACGGCACTTCGAGCCGCTGAAGATCTCCAAGCTCGGCGATGTCGATGGCTTCGTCACCGGCTACTACGAACCCGTCATCGAGGGCTCGCGGACCCAGAACGAGGTCTACAACGTTCCGGTCTATCGTCGCCCCTCCAATCTGTTCGTCCGTGGCTTCAAGCAGGACGCGACGAGTCTGCCCAACAAGGGTCCCGTCTATCGGAAGATCGGACGGCGCAAGCTGGTCCCCTATTACGACCGCGCGGAGATCGAGGACGGCGCCATCGAGGGCCGCGGCCTGGAGATCGCGTGGCTCAGGAACCAGACCGACCTGCTGTTTGCCCAGATCCAGGGATCGGCGCGCATCAGTCTCGACGACGGCTCGACCATCCGCATCAACTACGATGCCTATAATGGCCTTCCCTACACACCGGTCGGCCGCATCCTGATCGAGCGCGGCATCATTCCGCGCGAGCAGATGTCGATGCAGCGTATCCGCGACTGGATGGAGCAGAATCCGGAAGGTGCCAACGAGCTGCGGCGGATGAACCGCTCCTACATCTTCTTCCGCGAGGTGCAGCTGTCGGAGAAGGACGAGGCGGTCGGCGCGCAGGGCATCCCGCTGACGCCCGGCCGTTCGATCGCGGTCGACAAGTCGCTGCACGTCTATGGCACGCCGTTCTTCATCACCGGCGAGCTGCCGATCGAATCCGAGAAGTCGAAGACCGCGTTCCACCGGCTGATGATTGCGCAGGATACAGGCTCGGCGATCGTCGGACCTGCGCGCGCCGATCTCTATTTCGGCGCCGGCCAGGACGCCGGCAAGGTCTCCGGCCGTCTCAAGCACAGCATCCAGTTCGTGATGCTGGTGCCGAAGAGCCTCGATCCGGTCGCGCGTGGCCGCAAGATGCCGCTGCCGGATGCACGCCCGTCGGAGAAGATCGCAAAACTGTTTCCGCAGGTGCTGCCGAAGGAGGCCGCCAAAGCCGCCGCCTCCCCGGTCAACGATGCGAAGGCCCCTGCTTCCGCCGCGAGCGCAATCCCGGCAACCACGGTGGCGCAGAACGTTGTGGCGCCGCAGCCCGTGCCCCTGCCCGAGGCCCGCCCCCGTATCGAAAGTGATCGCAATATCCGCCGATTGCGTTATGGCAGGCGCCATCGCAACCGCCGATGACAAGCCGTCTCCATGTCTGAAGATCCCGAGCCGCCGCGCGGCCGTCGCAAGCGTGGCCTCTCCGAGGACGAGCGCACGCTGTGGGAGACGGTGGCGCGCCAGGTCAAGCCGCTGCGCAAGACGCACCGTCCGGTGCGGCCGCATCCGCCGATGGTGACGGCCGAGCCGCAGCCGGACAAGCCGATGATGACACCGCGGCCGGTCGCGCCGGTGGTCGTGCCCAAGCCGGCCCGGCCGGCGATCCCGCCGCTGGTCTCGCTCGGCCGCAAGGAGCGGTCGAAGCTGTCGCGCGGCCGCAGCGAGATCGATGCGCGGCTCGATCTGCACGGCATGACCCAGAGTCGGGCGCATCAGGCGCTGCATCATTTCCTGCATCGCGCCCAGCATGACGGTCTCACCTTCGTGCTGGTCATCACCGGCAAGGGCACCATCGGGGCGGATCCCGAACGCGGCGTGCTCCGGCGGCAGGTGCCGCATTGGCTTAGCCTGCCGGAATTCCGCTCGCTCATCGTCGGCTTCGAGGAGGCTCATGTCGGCCATGGTGGCGCCGGCGCGCTCTATGTCCGGATCAGACGCGCCCGCGGCTGAGCGTCAGAACGGGCGGATGATCCCGATCCGCGGTACGGCGGTGACGATCCAGCCCAGGATCGTCGTCATGCGGTCGTCGGCGTCGATCGGAGTGATCGGCTTGGTCGCAGGAAGCGTCTTCAGCGCGTGCAGCATCAGTACCATGCAGACCACCCAGCTCGAGATCCAGCGCGAATAGTCGAACACCATGGCGAACATGACGAGGTAAGCGGAGCTGATGACGATCAGCGCGGCGATGACGATCTGGCGATGGCGCTTGTCAGCCAAGGCGCCGATGAGATCCTTGAGATTCCGCCACAGCGGCGCGTGCAGCCACAGCAGCAGCGCATAGATGGGCAGGCCCAGCAGGTTCGACGGCAGCCGCGCCCAGGTGTCCTGCACCTCCTTGGCGAGCGGCTGATACCAGACATAGGCGAACTGCAAGAGCTCGGTGCGCGACGGATCGACCATGCGCGAGCGCAAGTAGGACACGAAGTCGGCCTCGGGCAGCGGCATGGTGCCGAGGAATTGCGCCGCGAGGAACAGCGCGCCGAGGCCGAGCAGCGCGCTGGCGCCGACTGCAATATCCAGGCGAGTGAGGGGACGTGTCAGGTAGTAGCGCAGCACGACGATCGCGGTGATGGTCGGCACGTACATCAGCAGATGGATGTGATGAATCAGCACGAGCAGGGCCGAGATCAATGCCGCAAGCAGCACGTAGGCCAGCGTGCGCGCCGGCACCAGCAGCAGGACGATCGCGCCGAGACAGCCATAGATGTCGAAATGGCCGAGCGTGAACAGGAAGTTCTTGAACACGAACGGCGAGCAGGCGGTGAAGATGAACAACGGCAGCCGTGCGCGATCGAAGCCGAACGTGCGGCGGAAGAGCTGCGCGAACAGTGCGAAGGTGATGAGCCAGACGCAACCGGCCAGCGCGAACACCAGCCAGACCGGCACCTTCGCGGCGAACAGGCCGACCATGGCACCGATCAGCGCGCGCTTGATGAAGCCGAAGTGATAGTCGACCAGCAGATGGATGTACGGAATGTAGGGCGGCAGCGTGAGCTTGTGCAGGAAGACGCCGAGCATCACGGCGGCGTTGACGGCGAGCATCAGGCGCCAGTGTTTGCTGGAGGCGGCGGTCATGCGGCGTCCGAGCGGTGATAGATGGAGACGAGGTCGTCGCCCCGTCCACCACTGTCGTCCCGGCCTTGAGCCGGGACCCATAGCCGCCGCCGTTCGTGGTGAGGCAAGGCTGGAGCCGCCATCGTGAGTCACAATCAGCTTTGGTGGTTATGGGTCCCCGCGTTCGCGGGGACGGCAGCGGATTTTGACGCCGCGCCGGAGCGAAGAAGCTCAGCGCTTGCTAGGCGCAGCCGACTACAAAATGAACCGGCTGAGATCCGCGTTCTTGGCGAGGTCGCCGATGTGTTGCTGCACATACGCAGCGTCGACGCGCAAGGTTTCGCCGTTACGATCGGACGCCGTGAAGGAGATCTCGTCGAGCACGCGCTCCATCACCGTCTGCAGCCGGCGCGCGCCGATGTTCTCGACGGTCGAATTCACCGCGACCGCGATGTCGGCGAGCGCGTCGATCGCATCGTCGGTGATGTCGAGCGTCACGCCCTCGGTCTGCATCAGCGCGACATATTGCTTGATCAGCGATGCCTCCGGCTCGGTCAGGATGCGCCGCATGTCGTCGCGCGTCAGCGCCTGCAGCTCGACCCGGATCGGCAATCGTCCCTGCAGCTCCGGCAAGAGGTCCGAGGGCTTGGCGATGTGGAACGCGCCGGAGGCAATGAACAGGACGTGGTCGGTCTTGACCGCGCCATGCTTGGTCGAGACCGTCGTGCCCTCGATCAGCGGCAGCAGGTCACGCTGCACGCCCTCGCGCGAGACGTCGCCGCCGGCGCGGTTCTCGCGCACGCAGATCTTGTCGATCTCGTCGAGAAACACGATGCCGTTGTTCTCGACCACGCTGATTGCTTCCTGCACCAGCTGCTCGCTGTCGAGCAGCTTGTCGGATTCTTCCGCGATCAGGATGTCGTGCGAGGCCTCGACCGTCACGCGCCGCGTCTTGGTGCGGCCGCCGAGCTTGCCGAAGATGTCGCCGATCGAGATCGCGCCCATCTGGGCTCCCGGCATGCCGGGGATCTCGAACATCGGCAAGCCGCCGCCGGAGGACTGCGTCTCGATCTCGATCTCCTTGTCGTTGAGCTCGCCGGCGCGCAGCTTGCGGCGGAACGAGTCGCGCGTCGCAGCACTCGCATTGGCGCCGACCAGCGCGTCGAGGACGCGCTCCTCGGCGGCGAGCTGCGCGCGGGCGGCGACGTCCTTGCGCTTGCGCTCCCGGACCTGGGCGATCGCGACCTCGACGAGGTCGCGGATGATCTGCTCGACGTCGCGGCCGACATAGCCGACCTCGGTGAACTTGGTCGCCTCGACCTTGAGGAACGGTGCGCCCGCAAGCTTGGCCAGCCGCCGCGCGATCTCGGTCTTGCCGACGCCGGTCGGCCCGATCATCAGGATGTTCTTCGGCAGCACCTCTTCGCGCAGGCCTGCATCGAGCTGCAGCCGGCGCCAGCGGTTGCGCAAGGCAATGGACACCGCCCGCTTGGCGTCGGCCTGGCCGACGATGTAGCGGTCGAGTTCGGAGACGATTTCGCGGGGTGAAAAGTCGGTCATGGGGCTCTAGCTAGGTTTGGATCGCAATCAGGGCAAGTCGCCGGGCTGGCTCACCATCAGCAGCGCAGAGCCCTCCGGCGTTTCGACGAGCCGATCGCGTCTGAATCCGGCCTTCTCGTAGGCGCGCACGGCACGGGCGTTCGCCGGATCTGGATCGGTCACCACGCGTGGCGCGGCCGATCGCAGCAGGTCTTCGACGAACTGCCGAATGAAACGCGCCCCATGGCCGCGCCCGATCATGTCGGGCTCGCCGATGAACTGATCGATGCCACGCGTGGCAGGCGGTTGAGGCCCGAATCCATGATCCCAGGCTGAGAGCGCATAGCACTGGAGATATGCGAACGGCCGGCCATCGATCGCGACGATAAATTGGTCCATGTCAGGATGAGCGAGATCGCCGCTCACCAGCGCATATTGCTCGTCGGGCTCTCCCCACCACCGCATCACGTCCGGCGTGCCAAGCCAACGGCGTATCAAGGGCAGGTCGGCGGCAGCCATTGCGCGGATGGCGTAATCCTGAGCCATTAATCCCGCACCATGGCTGAGCCGCCCTGCAAGGTCTCGATGGTGATGTTGCCGTTGGTGTAGACGCAGATGTCGGCGGCGATGTCGAGCGAGCGCCGCACGATGCTCTCGGCGTCTTTGTCGGTGTCGAGCAGGGCCCGCGCCGCGGCCAACGCGTAATTGCCGCCTGAGCCGATCGCCATCACGCCGGCCTCAGGTTCCAGCACATCGCCGGTGCCGGTCAGGACCAGCGAGACGTCCTTGTCGGCGACGATCATCATGGCTTCGAGCCGCCGCAGATAGCGGTCGGTGCGCCAATCCTTGGCGAGCTCGACCGCGGCCCGGGTCAGCTGCCCCGGATACTGCTCCAGCTTGCTCTCCAGCCGCTCGAACAGCGTGAAGGCGTCGGCGGTGGCCCCGGCGAAACCGCCGATGACGTCACCCTTGCCGAGCTTGCGGACCTTCCTGGCATTGGACTTGATCACGGTCTGGCCGATCGAGACCTGGCCGTCGCCGCCGACCACCACCCGGCCCCCCTTGCGGACGGTCAGGATCGTGGTGCCGTGCCAGACGGTGGGCTCGTTCGAGGATGCGTGCATGGGAAGTCCCTGGTTGATGCCCTCATTTAGGGCCTCGGGCCGGGGGATACAATTCGGGGATCCAATTCCCGGGTCCCTGCCCTGCCCTTGCTTCCGCCCTCAGGCCTTGAAATCCGCTCACCATGGCCCGAGATCAAGGCCGAGGGGCGTCATCCCGCAGTAGCTAAGGTGTCATCCGCCTGATAAAAGGGCCGCGTTTTCAAGGGAAAGCTGACCCCATGCGTAGCGCGACCATCAAGCGCAAGACCAAAGAGACCGAGATCGAGGTGTCCGTGAACCTCGACGGCACCGGCGTCGTGAACATCGCGACCGGGATCGGCTTCTTCGATCACATGCTGGATCTGCTGGCCCGGCATTCCCGCATCGACATGACCGTCAAGGCGGTCGGCGACCTCCATATCGATTTCCACCACACCACCGAGGATGTCGGCATCGCCCTCGGCCAGGCCGTGCGTCAGGCGCTCGGCGACATGGCCGGCATCACCCGTTACGCCTCGATCCACATGCCGATGGACGAGACCCTGACGCGCGTCGTGATCGACGTATCGGGCCGGCCGATGCTGGTATTCCGCACGACCTTTGCGCGCGACAAGATCGGCGAGTTCGACACCGAGCTGGTGCGCGAGTGGTTCAACGCCTTTGCCATGAACGCCGGCATCACCCTGCATGTCGAGACGCTGTACGGCGAGAACGCCCATCATATCGCCGAATCCTGCTTCAAGGGTCTGGCGCGGGCCCTCCGCGCAGCCCTTGCGATCGATCCTCGCAATCAGGGCGAAGTGCCATCCACCAAGGGTCAGCTCGGCGGCTGACCTCCCTCCTCCCAAGGGATTATCGACATGCCCGTCTATACGGTTCACGCTCCCCTGGCCGCCGGGGTCGATCTGCGTTCGACCGATCGCTTTGTCTTCATCCGCGACGGCTTCCATTTCTGGGCCGCCGTGCTCGGCGCCGTCTGGCTGGCCTGGCATCGTCTCTGGCTTGCGATGCTCGTCTGGGCCGTGCTGATGATCGCGCTCGACGTCATCCTGGCGCGCGTCGGCGTCAGCGGCGGCGCGATTGCCGGCATCGATCTGTTGCTTGCGATCCTGCTCGGGCTCGAAGCCTCGAGCCTGAAGCGCTGGAGCTACTCGCGCGGCAATTGGCGCCAGATCGACGTCGTCGTCGCCGACGATCTCGATGCCGCCGAGCGCCGCTTCTTCGAGCGCTGGGCCGCCCGGCGCAACACGCTCGGCTACGACAATCACACCGTCGATCGCGGCGCGGCGCCGCCGACACGCGACAATGGCAATGGGCAGCACCCGCCGCCGCTGCCGCATGCCAGCATCATTGGCTTGTTTCCCGAACCCGGAGGTGGACGATGAGTGTTGCGATCATCGATTACGGCTCTGGCAATCTTCATTCCGCCGCCAAGGCGTTCGAGCGCGCCGCGCGCGGCATGGCGGATCCGCAGAAGGTCGTCGTGACGCGCGATCCCGATACGGTCTATCGCGCCGATCGCATCGTGTTACCCGGCGTCGGCGCCTTCGCCGACTGCCGTCGTGGCCTCGACTCCGTCAACGGCATGCTGGAGGCGATGACCGAAGCCGTACGCCACAAGGCGCGGCCGTTCTTCGGCATCTGCGTCGGCATGCAATTGATGGCAACGCGCGGCAAGGAGCACGTCACCACCGACGGCTTCGACTGGATCTCCGGCGACGTCGAGAAGATCACGCCTCGCGACGAGAGCCTGAAGATCCCGCATATGGGCTGGAACACGCTCGATGCGCTGCAAGAGCATCCGGTGCTGGAGCGGCTGCCGCTCGGACCGAAGGGCCTGCACGCCTATTTCGTGCACTCCTATCACTTGAATGCCGTCAACGAGAGCGACGTTCTGGCACGCGCCGACTACGGCGGACCGGTCACCGCGATCGTCGGCAAGGACACCGCGATCGGCACCCAATTCCATCCCGAGAAGAGCCAGCGTTTCGGTCTCGCCCTCATTTCCAACTTCCTGAAGTGGAAGCCGTGAGCGCAGCGCGCCTGTCCGTCCAAGAGGCGGGCAGGGCGCTTGCCTGAAAGACAGCTCCGATGATTTTGTTTCCTGCCATCGATCTGAAGAACGGCCAGTGCGTGCGCCTGGAGCAGGGCGACATGGCGCGCGCCACCGTGTTCAACCTCGATCCCGCCGCGCAGGCCAAGAGCTTCGCCGACCAGGGGTTCGACTATCTCCACGTCGTGGATCTCGACGGCGCCTTCGCCGGCAAGCCGATGAATGCGCACGCCGTGGAAGCGATGTTGAAAGTCGTCAAGATGCCGGTGCAGCTCGGCGGCGGCATCCGCGATCTCAAGACGGTGGAGGCTTGGCTCAGCGAAGGCATCACCCGTGTCATCATCGGCACCGCGGCGGTGCGCGATCCCGAGCTGGTGAAGACCGCAGCCAAGGCCTTCCCCGGCCGCGTCGCCGTCGGGCTCGATGCGCGCGACGGCAAGGTCGCCGTCGAGGGCTGGGCCGAGACATCCGAAGTGACGGCGCTCGACATCGCCAAGCGATTCGAGGACGCCGGCGTCGCCGCGATCATCTTCACCGACATCGCGCGCGACGGCCTGCTCAAGGGCCTCAACCTCGACGCCACGATCGCGCTCGGCGACGCCATCTCGATTCCCGTGATTGCCTCCGGCGGCCTGGCCTCGATCGAGGACGTCAAGGCGATGCTGACACCGCGGGCGAAAAAGCTCGAAGGCGCCATCGCCGGCCGCGCGCTCTATGACGGCCGCCTCGATCCCGCGGAAGCACTGGCGCTGATCCGCGCGGCGCGTGCGTAGGAGGAAACAGGATGTTCAAGGTCCGTGTCATTCCCTGCCTCGACGTCAAGGACGGACGAGTCGTCAAGGGCGTCAACTTCGTCAATCTGCGCGATGCCGGCGATCCGGTCGAAGCCGCGATCGCCTATGACGCGGCCGGCGCCGACGAGCTGTGCTTCCTCGACATCACCGCCACCCATGAGAACCGCGGCATCATGCTGGACGTCGTCCGGCGCACGGCGGAGGCCTGCTTCATGCCGGTCACGGTCGGCGGCGGCGTGCGCACCATCGACGACATCAAGACCCTGCTCCGTTCCGGCGCCGACAAGGTTTCGATCAATTCGGCCGCGGTGAGCAGGCGCGAATTCGTCAAGGAGGCGGCCGAGAAGTTCGGCGAGCAGTGCATCGTGGTGGCGATCGACGCCAAGTCCGTGTCGCGGCCGGGCGGCGGCAGCCGCTGGGAGATCTTCACCCATGGCGGCCGCAAATCGACCGGCATCGATGCCCTGGAATACGCCCAGGAGGTGGTCGCGCTCGGTGCCGGCGAGATCCTGCTGACCTCGATGGACCGCGACGGCACCCGCCAGGGCTTCGACCTGCCGCTGACCCGGGCAGTCGCCGACAGCGTCCCGGTGCCGGTGATCGCCTCCGGCGGCGTCGGTAACCTCGATCATCTGGTGGACGGCATCCGCGAGGGCCACGCGACAGCGGTGCTGGCGGCGTCAATCTTCCATTTCGGGGAATTTACCATCCGGCAGGCCAAGGAGCACATGGTGCGCCAGGGGCTGCCGATGCGGCTCGATCCCTGACGACATTGCGTCGCAAAAATGTTAGATGAACGCTGGTCCGGCCGCCGTGGTCGGGCAGGCGTTCCGAGTACCGGCTGATGTCCCGCTTCACGCTTCACGACCTGGCTGCCATCATCGACGCGCGCGCCGCGGCGGGCGGTGAGGCGTCCTATACGCGCAAGCTGCTCGACAAGGGTCCGCCGCAATGCGCCAAGAAGATGGGCGAGGAGGCGGTCGAGACGGTCATCGCCGCACTTGGCACCGACCGTGAGCATCTGATCTCCGAAAGCGCCGACCTGCTGTTTCATCTGTTGGTGTTGTTGAAGTCGCGCGACGTCCGGCTCGAGGAGGTCGAGGCGGCGCTCGGCAAGCGGACCGGCCAATCGGGGCTGGAAGAAAAGGCGTCGCGCAAGACGGAGTAGGGCGCGACGGCGGGGGAAACGAAGGGCAGCGTCATGGACATGCGCACCACCGAACAACAATATAATCCGTACCGCGTCTTCACCCGCGAACAATGGGCCGAGCTGCGCAACGACACGCCGATGACCTTGGAGCCCGGCGAGTTCTCCAAGCTGCGGTCGATGCACGATCGTCTCGACCTTCAGGAGGTCGAGGACATCTACCTCCCGCTGTCGCGATTGCTGTCGATGTATGTCGATGCGGCGCAGCGGCTGTACTACGCGCAGCGCCAGTTTCTCGGCATCCGCGACCGCAAGATGCCCTACATCATCGGCGTCGCCGGCTCGGTGGCGGTCGGCAAGTCGACCACTGCGCGCGTGCTGCAGGCGTTGCTGACCCGCTGGTCGCCGCGGCCCAAGGTCGATCTCATCACCACCGACGGCTTCCTGTATCCGAACGCGGTGCTGGAGCGGCAGGGCCTGATGCAGAAGAAGGGCTTTCCGGAAAGCTATGACCTGCCGCGGCTGCTCGGTTTTCTCTCCGACATCAAGGCCGGCCGCCATCCCGTGCGCGCACCGGTGTATTCCCATCTGAGTTACGACATCGTCCCCAATCAGTGGGCCGAGATCGACCAGCCGGACATCCTCATCGTCGAAGGCGTCAACGTGCTGCAGACCGGACCGCTGCCGCGCGATGGCCAGGCCGTGCCGGTCGTCTCCGACTTCTTCGACTTCTCGGTCTACATCGACGCCGACGAGGCGATCCTGCGCAAATGGTACGTCAAGCGCTTCCTGTCGCTGCGCGACACGGCGTTCCATGATCCGCGGTCCTACTTCAACCGCTACGCGCTGCTGTCGGACGAGGAGGCCATCGCCACCGCGATCGCGATCTGGGAGCGCACCAACCTGGCCAATCTCGAGGACAACATCCTCCCGACACGGCCGCGTGCGACCTTGATCCTGAAGAAGGGCGCGGATCACGAGATCGAGACGGTGGCGCTGAGGCGGTTGTGAGCGGGGCCCGCGAGCGCGGCGCGAGCTGATCCGCTCCAACTAATGACCTACGCTGGCACCTGTCGCGCCGCCGCCAGATTCGCCAGCGCCTCGTCGAGCTTGTCGCGATCGATCGGCTTGACCAGGAACCCATCCATGCCCGCCTCGAAGCAGGCGTAACGGTCCTCGACCAGGGCATTGGCCGTGAGCGCCAGGATCGGGGTGCGCCCGCCGGGCTCGCTGGCCTCGATGGCGCGAATGCGCCTGGCGGCGGCGATGCCGTCGAGCTTCGGCATCTGCACGTCCATCAGGATCAGATCATAGGGCGCGCCGGCCGAGCGCGCCGCGAGCCACGAGTCCAGCGCGGCTTCGCCATGCACGGCGATGTCGGCGTGGTGGCCGAGCTTGCTCAGCAGCGAACGCATCAGCAGTGCGTTGATGTCGTTGTCCTCGGCGACCAGGATGGACAGTCCCGTGCCGGCCTGGGCCGCGATCGGCGGCGCGATGGTCGGGATCGGATCGTCGGCCATGACCGTGCCGTCGGTGTCGAAGCTCACGCGCGCGGCGAGCGAGGCGGCCCGCAGCGGCTTGACGAGATAGCCGTTGAATGGCGCCCCCGGCGCCAGCTCGTGGCGGCTCGCCGGTGTCACCAGCACGATCAGCCGCGTCGTATGACGTTGCGCGACCCCGCCCACACGCAGCGATACATCGCCGCCGATGCTGTCGTCGACCAGCACGGCGTGCCAGGCGCGTTCGGGCAGCAGGGCCTCCGCCACCTCGGCCTCGGCGACCAGGCAGGTCTGCGCGCCCCAGTTCTGCAAGCGCCGCTCGATCAGCTCGGCCTGCAGCCCGGCCGGCGCGACCAGCATGATCGACCGTCCTGCGAGATCGGGGCCGCGGAAGCTGTTCTGCTCGCCCCGCTCCAGCGCCGGCGGCAGCGGCACCGACACCTCGAAGGTCGAGCCGGCGCCGAGCGCGCTCTGCAGCGCGATGCGGCCGCCCATCCGCTTGACGATCCGGTCCGAGATCGCAAGGCCAAGCCCGGTGCCGCCGAAGCTGCGCGCGACGCTGTCGTCGGCCTGCTCGAATTCGCGGAAGATGCGCTCCTGCGCGTCGGCTGCGATGCCGATGCCGGTGTCGCACACTTGGAAGCTGATCTCGTTCGGCCAGATGCCGGGCTCGGCGATCAGGGCAACGCCGCCCGTCGCGGTGAACTTGATGGCGTTGCCGGCGAGGTTGAGCAGCACCTGGCGCAGCCGCGCGGCGTCGCCCGTCACCCAGGTCGGCAGCCGCTCGTCGAGATAGGCCGCGATCTCCAGTTGCTTGGCCTGCGCCCGTGGCGCCAGCAGCTCGGTGATCTCCTCGATCAGCGCCGCCAGCGAGAACGGCTGCGCCTCGAGCGCCAGCTTGCCGGCTTCGATCTTGGAATAGTCGAGCAGCTCGTCGATCAGCGACATCAAGGCCTCACCCGAGGTGCGGACCGCCTTGGCGTAGGTCGTCTGCTCCGGCGTCAGCTGCGTTTCGAGCAAGAGTCCGCTCATGCCGAGGATGCCGTTCAGCGGCGTGCGGATCTCATGGCTGGCCATCGCCAGGAACCGCGACTTGGCGCGGTTCGCGGCGTTGGCCTGATCGCGCGCGTCCGCCAGCGCCCGCTCGGTCTCGGTGCGGTCGGTGACGTCGCGGCCGACACATTGCAGCACGGCGGGCTGGCCGGCGTCGGAACGCACCAGCGCCTCGCGCCACGCGATCCAGCGCGGCCCGATCGCGCTCTCGATGCGCTGGTCGTGGACGCGCGTGCCGTTCGGCTCCAGCGCGCTGTCGCCCTGCTCGATCAGCTCGAAGGTGAACGCGCTGCCGAGCAGGTTGTCGCGATCGAGGCCCGCCATCCGGCAATAGGCGTCGTTGACGAAGATGATGCTGCCGCCGCGCTCGCGCATGACGATGAGATCGCCCTGCTGCTCGAACAGATTGCGGGCGCGCTGCTCGGCTTCCTGCAGCTCCCAGTTCCGGTCGGCCAGCACCTCGTTGTGGAGCGCAATCTTGTGCATCTTCCTGGCGACGAAGCGCAGCCGCATGCTGAGCGTGGCCAGGCCGACGCAGGCGAGCGCGAACAGGAAGCTGGCGCCGATCGCGAACGTGTGCGGGTTGTAGCCGGAGTTGTCGGAGATGCTGGCCTTGATGAAGCCGTACGCGCCGCCGAAGCCGGCGGAGAAGATCATCAGCGAGCGCAGGATGGCGAAGATGGTGCGGTGACGGCGCATGAACCGGCGCAGGCGCAGCCTGACGTGAAAAATCGGTCCCATCTCGATCACCCCCGACGATTTCGATCCCAATGTCATGGCCGGCCCGCACCATGCGGCGTCGGTATTGCTGAGACTTTGAAAGGTCATGCACGCGCGATGAAGCCGTGCTGAGATGGTGAACCGGGCGTTAGCCCGACTCACCGAACCGGATCGGCCGGCGGTGAGTCGTGGCCGCGGGCCGAGACGATGAGCGCGGCGGCGTGAGCATCTGCTGCACTGTCCTTGGCGAGATGGATCCGGAGCGCGCCAGGATGCGGATCGGCGGCGATCGCGACGACCGCAGTCGCGGCAGTCATGCCGCAGCCACGATCCTCCTTGGCGAGCACATCGTCGACCACGACGAGATCAGCCGTCTCCGGACTGTCGGCCAGCGCCACGCGAACGGTGGCGAGCGCCGGGTCATCGGTGACGTCGACATGGAGATCGGCGGTAAACGGCGCCGAGCCGAGCGAGACGCTGTCGGCACCGACGGCAATGCAGGGCTGCGGGGAGGGCGCCAATTCGAGTCTGGCGATGACAGCGGCCGCGATCAGCGGCACAGCCGAGACGAGGACCTTGAAACGCAACATGATACGCACCGACGCGGCAGGCCTGAGGACAAAACGCGGGCCCTATGGTTGTCGGAGCGTAAAGAGAAGTCGTTACCGGAGTGTTGAGGGGGAGGGGGCGCCTTTACGCCGCATGCCGGCTGTCCTCCGCCAGCGCGCGATACGACAGCGCCTCGGCCAGATGCAGCCGGCCGATCGCATCAGTGTGGTCGAGATCGGCGAGCGTCCGCGCCACGCGCAGGACGCGGTGATAGCCGCGGGCGGACAGCCGCATCGTCTCGGCGGCTTCGCGCAGCAGCTTCTGGCCGGGCGCGTCGAGCCTGGCGATTTCGTCGAGCACGGCGGCGGGGGCCTCGGCGTTGGTCCGGATGTGCGGCAGGCCGGCTTTGGCATAGCGGGCGCGCTGCAGGTCGCGCGCGGCGGCGACGCGGGCGGCCACCTCGGCCGAGCCTTCCTTGGCGGGCGGCAGGATGAGGTCGGCGGCGGTGACGGCGGGGACCTCGATGCGCAGGTCGATGCGGTCCATCAGCGGGCCGGAGATGCGCGTCTGGTAGTCGGACGTGCAGCGGTCGATGCGGCCGCGCTTGCAGGCATAGCCGGGCTCGAACGCGTTGCCGCAACGGCACGGATTCATCGCGGCGACCAGCATGAAGCGGGCAGGGTAGGTGACGCGGTGGTTGGCGCGCGAGATCGAGACCTCGCCGTTCTCGAGCGGCTGGCGCAGCGAATCCAGCACGCGCGGATCGAACTCCGGCAGTTCGTCGAGGAACAGCACGCCCTGATGCGCCAGCGAGATCTCGCCGGGTCGGGCGCGCAGGCCGCCGCCGGTCAGCGCCGCCATGCTCGCGGAATGATGCGGGCTGCGGAAGGGCCGGCGCGACGTCAGCGCGCCACCCTCGATCTCGCCGGCGACCGAGGCGATCATCGAGACTTCCAAGAGCTCTGCCGGCGACAGCGGCGGCAGGATCGACGGCAGCCGCGCCGCCAGCATCGACTTGCCGGCGCCGGGCGAGCCGATCATCAGCAGATGATGCCCGCCGGCGGCCGCGATCTCGAGCGCGCGCTTGCCGCTCTCCTGGCCCTTGATGTCGCGCAGGTCGAGCAGGCTTGCGGGCGCCTCCTGGATCTTCGGTTGCGGCCGCGACAGCACCTGCGTGCCCTTGAAATGGTTGGCGATCTGGATCAGCGAGCTCGCCGCGATGATCTGCAGGTCCGGGCTCGCCCACGCCGCCTCGGCGCCGCAGGCGGCCGGGCAGATCAATCCTTCCTCGCGCGCATTGGCGCCGATCGCCGCCGGCAGCACGCCGGCGACTGGCGCGATCGAGCCGTCGAGCCCGAGCTCGCCGAGCACGGTGAAGCCGCCGAGCGCATCCGGCGGAATGGCGCCGATCGCGGCCATCAGGCCGAGCGCGATCGGCAGATCGTAATGGCTGCCTTCCTTGGGCACGTCGGCCGGGGCCAGATTGACGGTGATGCGCCGCGCCGGCAGCGCCAGGCCCGAGGCGATCAGCGCCGAGCGCACCCGCTCGCGCGCTTCCGACACCGCCTTGTCCGGCAGGCCAACGATCGCGAAGGCCGGCAGGCCGGGCGCGACCTGGACCTGCACGTCGACCGCGCGGGCCTCGATCCCCTCGAAGGCAACGGTGGAAACGCGCTGGACCATGATGCCCCTCCCGGGCAAGGAGGCTAGCGGAAGCCGGCATCGTTCGCAAGAACAATACGGGAACATTGTCGTTGCCGCGCTCTGTCGCAATCCATTAACGACAGCCGCGTGGGGTTGCAGCTCCGTCCGCTGCGCTTAACGCCCCTTTAGTCCGGCCTTCGCATTCTTCCTCAATTGATGATCGACCCGCGCCTCCGTCACAGCCGAGGGAGGCGCCCAACGAGGGACGTGCGATGCCTCCAGCGCCTGCGGCAGCTCCGACCGCCAAGACGCCCCCCGGTGATGCGCGGACGGTGTCCGAGCTCGCCACCGACATGCTGCGCCGGACCACCAGCCTGTTCCTGGCCGGTCCGCGGCCAGCCTCGGCCGAGCAGCTCGATCTCTACGATCAGATGTTCGCCCGGCTGATGCCGCAGGTCGCGACCGAGCTGCTGGCCGAGCTGAGCATGGCGCTCGCCGGCGTCGAGCGCGCGCCTTACGCGACGGCGCGGATGCTCGCCGTTCACCCCGAATTGCGCGTCGCCGGGCCGATGCTGGCCAAGGCGGCGGTGCTGACCGAGCGCGATCTCGCCGAGTTCATCCGCACCGGCAGCCCGGCGCATCTCGTTGCGATCGCCAGCCGCAGGGGCATCGGCGACAGCCTCACGACGCAGCTGATCGCGCGCGGCTTTCCGGCGGTGCGCATGGCGCTGGCGCAGAATCTTTCCGCCCGGCTGTCCGAGGACGGCTATCGCAGCCTGTTCAAGATCGCCGAGCGCGACGAGGATCTCGCCGAGAAGCTGGCGCTGCGCACCGACCTGCCGGCCAAGCTGTCGCGAGCCTTTGTCGCCGCGGCCAGCGAGGGCGCCCGCGCCCGCTTCATCAAGGCCGCGCCGCCGGCGACCCGCGCCACCCTGCAGGCGACGCCGACCCGCTCGCCCGGCGCGGCAATGCGCGCGATCTGGGATTATCAGCAGGTCAAGGCCGAGGTTGCCGCCCTTAGCCGGACCGGCAAGCTCGGCGACTCCGCCGTCAACCGCTTCTGCGCCACCGGCGATTTCCCTGCCGTGATCGCAGCGCTGGCGCTGCTCTGCGTCGTCACCATCGAGACGATCGAATCGCTGCTGGAGGAGGACCGCATCACGGACCTGCTGCTGGCCTGCAAGGCCGCGCGGCTCAGCTGGGCGACGACGTCGATGATCCTGCGCGACCGGCCCGGCTGCGACGCGCTTCCGGCCGATGACCTCGAAGAGGCGCGCAAGCGTTTCGAGAAGCTCGCACTGTCCGAAGCGCAATGGAAGGTGCGCGGGCTCGAATCGCGCTGAGCGAGCGCGAGAGGCGGCGTCAGCCCGGCGGTGTGCTCGGATAGGCCGTGAAGTCGATCTTGAACATCGCCGGATCGAGCTTCTTGGTCGTATCCAGATTGTAGACGGCAATCGTGGTGTCGTAGCCCTGCGGATCGGTCACGGTCCACTGCTTGAGCTGGCCGTCCTTGGCGCCGAGCATCAGCATCAGCCGGCTGGTGCCGATCAGGGCCTGCTTCTCCTCGATCGTGATCGTGACGTAGAGGTCGTCGGCGGCGACCGCGATCACGTTGGTGTCCTTCAACAGGTCGATGCGGTCGGACAGCAGATAACGCAGCGGCGTCTGCGACAGCGGATAGACGTCCTGGGTCGCGAGTTTGCGGTCGCGCACCACCAAGGAAGAGCCGTCGGCGATGATGTCGATCGGCGTCGGCGGCTCGTATTCGAAGCGGACCTTGCCCGGCTTCTGGATGTAGAAATCGCCCTTGGTCTTGCTGCCGTCCGGGCCGACCTGGACGAAGTTCCCGACCAGGGTCTGCAGCGACGACAGATACGCGCTGACCTTGGCCGCCTGCGCCTTCTGGTTGGCGTCGAACGAGGTGAAGATGCTGGCCGGCACGTTGCGCCGGGGATCGGGAATGACCGGGTTGGGCGGGGCCGTCTGGGTGGTCGAGGGGCTCTGGCCGGCCCGCTGCTGGTCGGAGGCGCTGAGCTGGGAGCCGCTCTTCGGGCCTGATTTCGGAGCCGGCGTGCCCTGCGCGGCGGCGTGACCGGACGCACCGGCGACAGAGCATATCGTCACGGCGCAGGCGACCAGCCAAGCGCCGATCCGGCGCCCGCGCCAAGCTGCGTGATACGAAAACGTGCTGTTCAACAAGGAGCTTTTCAAAACGACGTCCTGAGGTTTTACGCGTTCTATCCCGGTTCGGCCGGGCAGCGTGATCGTAATCGCGTGAAGATCGGGCACCGAAGCGGCGTTTCTGCGGCCATCGGGGCCGTCAGAACCCGCCTTCCTCCTCGGGCACCAGGATCTCGCGCTTGCCGGCGTGGTTGGCCTGGCCGACGATGCCTTCCTGTTCCATCCGCTCCATCAGCGAAGCGGCCTTGTTATAGCCGATCTGCAGCCGGCGTTGAATGTAGCTGGTGGAGGCCTTGCGGTCGCGCTTGACCACGGCGACCGCCTGGGAGAACAGGTCGTCGCCGCCGCCACCGCCGCCCATGCCGGTGGCATCGAACACGGCGCCATCCTCCTCGCTCGGCTCCTCGGCGGTGACCGCCTCGAGATATTCCGGCGAGCCCTGTGCCTTCAGGTGCTTGACGACCTTCTCGACTTCCTCGTCGGAGCAGAACGGGCCGTGCACGCGGCTGATGCGGCCGCCGCCGGCCATGTAGAGCATGTCGCCCTGGCCGAGCAGTTGCTCTGCGCCCATCTCGCCGAGAATGGTGCGGCTGTCGATCTTGGAGGTCACCTGGAAGGAGATGCGGGTCGGGAAGTTCGCCTTGATGGTGCCGGTGATGACGTCGACCGACGGGCGCTGCGTCGCCAGGATGACGTGCAGGCCGGCGGCGCGCGCCATCTGCGCGAGGCGCTGCACCGTGCCCTCGATGTCCTTGCCGGCGACCATCATCAGGTCGGCCATCTCGTCGACGATGATGACGATGTAGGGCAGGGGATCGAGGTCGAGCTTCTCTTCCTCGTAGATCGCCTTGCCGGTTTCCTTGTCGAAGCCGGTATGGACGGTGCGCGTCAGCTCCTCGCCCTTGGCGCGCGCTTCGCCCAGGCGGGCGTTGTAGCCGTCGATGTTGCGCACGCCGAGCTTGGCCATCTTCTTGTAGCGCTCCTCCATCTCGCGCACGGCCCATTTCAGCGCGACGACGGCCTTCTTCGGATCGGTCACGACCGGCGTGAGGAGATGCGGGATGCCGTCATAGACCGACAGTTCGAGCATCTTCGGGTCGACCATGATCAGCCGGCACTGGTCGGGCCTGAGGCGATAGACCAGACTCAGGATCATGGTGTTGATGGCGACCGACTTGCCCGAGCCGGTGGTGCCGGCGATCAGCATGTGCGGGGTGCGGGCGAGGTCGATGATGATGGACTCGCCGCCGATGTTCTTGCCGAGGCACAGCGGCAGCTTGGCGACGCTCTCGGTCGCCTCCTTGGCGACGAGCAGCTCGCGCAGGTACACCTTCTCGCGATGCGCGTTGGGCAGCTCGATGCCGATGGCATTGCGGCCGGGCACGACGGCGACGCGCGCCGACAGCGCGCTCATCGAGCGGGCGATGTCGTCGGCGAGGCCGATGACGCGGGACGATTTGATGCCCGGCGCCGGCTCCAGTTCGTACAGCGTGACGACCGGGCCGGGATGCGCCTTGACGATCTCGCCGCGCACCCCGAAGTCCTGCAGCACGCCTTCCAGCGCGCGCGAATTGGCCTCCAGCTCGCTCTTCGACAGCGGCTGGCGGTCGGAGGATTTCGGCGCCGCCAGCATCGAGACCGAGGGCAGGTCGTATTTGTCGTTGGCCTTGCGGGCCGGCGTCTTAGCCGCGGGCTTCTTGCGGGCGCGGGGAGCGGGCTCCTCCTCCTCTTCTTCATCCTCGCCTTCGTCGGCCTCGTCCTCGTCGCCGCCGTCCTCGTCCATCTCGGGCGCGAGCGTCGGCTTGCCGCGACCCAGGCTGGGCTCTTGCCGGCCTGCGGCGGCGGCGCGCGGCTGCGGGCCGGAGGAGACCAGCGCACGATAGGCCGTGCTCAGGAACCAGACGACCTGGGCCTTGGCGCTCATGATGGCGTGGAACACCCAGCCGAGCCGGATCGCCTTGCGGTCGTCGTCGTCCTCGGGGTCGGCCAGCGGCGTGTCGTCGTCCTCATCCGCGAGCAGGCTCGGATCGGCTTCCTTCGCGCCCATGCCGCCGGCCACCAGCAGGCAGCCGATCATCGCAACCAGAAGAAGGGCGCCGAGCACCAGCCGATAGATCACACCGGGCGGACCGAACACCACGGCCGGTGCGCGCACCAGGGCGTCGCCGACGACGCCGCCGAGACCGGTCGGCAGCGGCCAGGCGTGCGAGCGCGGCCAGCAGCTGGCAAAGCCGGCGGCGATGACGGCGCCGAGAATCCAGGCGCCGAAGCGCAGCGCCTCGCGGTCGAACGGCCGGTGCGTCATCATCCGCCAGCCGCGGATCGAAAGCGGCAGGATCGCCATGATCGAGCCGAGACCAAGGATCTGCATCAGCAGATCGGCGCTGATCGCGCCGGGATAGCCGACGATGTTGCGGATGGCGCGCGAGGTGGCGTGGCTCAGGCTGGGGTCCTGCACCGACCACGTCATCAGCGCCGCCGCGGCCACGCCGCACAGCGCGATCAGGCAGAGGCCCGCGAGCTCGCGCAGCCGCCGCACCAGCGCGTCGCGCAGCGACGTCGGCAGGTGGTTGACCAGAGGGATGACTCGTTCGATCGCCGGCATCTGCATCAGCCCCGCGATTATCCCAGGACCTCGACCAGCCGGTGCAACGCCTCACCGGTGGATCCGGCGTCCGCCACCAGCGCCAGCCTGATGTAGCCCAGGCCCGGATTGAACCCGTCGGCTTGCGGCCGCGCCAGGTAGCTGCCGGGCACCACGCGCACGCCGGCGTCGCGATACAGCCGCAACGTCACGTCCTCGTCGCCGCCGCGATCAGCCACGTCGAGCCAGACGCAGAAGCCGCCATCGGGACGCTTGTAGCCATAGCGGTTGCCGATGATCTGGTCGGCGAGATCGAACTTGGCGCGGTACAGCCGCCGGTTCTCCTCGACATGCGCCTCGTCGGCATAGGCGGCGACGGCCACGTGCTGCAGCGGCACCGGCACCTGCGGCGCCGCGACGTTGCGCAGCTCGTGAAAGCCCGCGAGGAATCGGCGGTCGCCGGCGGCGAAGCCGATCCGCATGCCCGGCACGTTGGAGCGCTTCGACAGCGACTGGAACGCGACCACGTTGGTGTAGTCGGGTCCGGCATGCTCGAGCATGCTGCCGGGTGCCGCCTTCGTGTAGATCTCCGAATAGCATTCGTCGCTGAAGATCAGGAAGCCGTAAGCGTTGGCGAGCTGGACCAGCCTGCGCATGTAGTCCGCTGATGCCACCGAGCCTTGCGGGTTGGCCGGCGTCGCGAGGTAGAACGCGATCGTGCGCGCCAGGGTCGCCTCGTCGATCGCATCGAGATCGGGCAGGAAGCCGTTGTCGCGCGTGGTCGGCAGATAGATGGAGTCGCAGCCGGCGGTGCGGGCGCCGACGCCATACACCGGATAGAACGGGTTCGGCATCAGGATCGCCGGCCGTCCGCGGCGCGGGCCGACATGGCGGAGCGCGGCATGGGCGGCGAAGAACAGGCCCTCGCGGCTGCCGTTCAGGACCAGAATCTCGTGCTCGGGATCAACAGCGCGCGGCAGCGCGAATCGGCGCGACAGCCAGCCGGCGGCCGCCTTGCGGAACGGCTCGATGCCCTTGGCGGCCGGGTAGCGGCCGAACTCGGCGATGTGCTGGGCCAATACAGGCCCGACGAAGTCCGGCACCGGATGCTGCGGCTCGCCAACGGCGAGTGTGATCATCGGCTTGCCCGGCTTGTAAGGGGCGAGCAGCTCGTTCAGCCGCGCAAACGGCGAGCGTTCGCTCTCCGAATGGCTGGCGCCAGCGGGCGCGGGGGATGAAGCGGTCATTGCCATACGTAAAACGCGCGCCAAACCAGTGGAAGCCGCCGATCGCCCATGAACCGGTGCCTGTCTGGTCACCATAGGTGGGGCGAGGTTAAGACGCGATTAACCATCGGCGCTGCCGCCCGTTTTGATCGGTTTTCCCGCCCCGATCCAGAGGCAATTTCGCAACAGCGGCGGACATTGTGGTGATTCGGGTGGGGCGGCGGGAACCGTGGGAGGGCAAGGCGGCGGCCGGCACACCGCCGCGCAGCGCATTCGCGCTCAGACCGTGGGCATGGCGCTGCCGCGACCTCGGATGGAGCCGCGGCACGACCGCCTCCGCCCATCCTACGGGCCATCGGCTCGCGCGCGAGGGAAAACGGGCGGCCCGGTGCGCCGGAATATAAATGGGAATCTACGCGCACCGGGCCTTGGCCGAACTACTTGGGGGCTTAGTTCGGATGACGATCAATTAGCACCCTCGTTTTTCCCTCGTATTGCCAATTTCCGAAGATTTGTAGAATTTGATTTCGGAAGCCACCGAATGCGGCGCGGCCGGGCCGATTGCTTAACGGAGATGTCCGTCTCAGCCGTGGCTTTCCGGTCGCAGCGCGGGCGACGCACTTATTAGCTGCTCATGCCCTCTGCCGCTCGGTTGGCCCGAGAATCTTGTCTGACCGGAAACACTCAGTCACATCCAGCATCATCAGACATTTCACGAAACGAGATCGGCGCATCGCGACCATCTTTGACGGGCATCAGCGATTCCGGTGGCGTGCCGACGAACGTCTGCGCGCCGAGGACTCTGACTTTCGAAAGAGCGTCGATGATGCGTCTGAGACTGCCGGGCGTGCTTGCCCTGATGCTGCTGGCCATGCCCGTTTCCTCGCTGCCCCGCATGGCCGCGGCGGCACCCGCCGTCGCCAGCGCGATCACCGTCGAGGGTAACAGGCGCGTCGAATCCGACACCATCCGCTCCTATTTCAAGCCGGGTCCCGCCGGCACGCTCGATGCCGGCCAGGTCGACGACGGCCTCAAGGCCCTGGTCCAGACCGGCCTGTTCGCCGACGTGAAGATCGACCGGCAGGGCGGCCGGCTGATCGTGCGCGTGGTCGAGAATCCCGTGATCGGCCGCGTCGCCTTCGAGGGCAACAAGAAGGTCAAGGACGAGCAGCTCTCGGCGGAAGTGCAATCGAAGCCGCGCGGCACGCTGTCCCGTCCGATGGTGCAGTCGGACGCGCAGCGCATCGCCGAGATCTACCGCCGCTCCGGCCGCTACGACGTCCGCGTCACGCCCGAGATCATCGAGCAGCCCAACAACCGCGTCGACCTCGTCTTCACCATCGAAGAGGGCGTCAAGACCGGCGTGAAGTCGATCAGCTTCGTCGGCAACAACGCCTATTCCGCCGCGCGGCTGCGCGACGTCATCAAGACGCACGCAACGAACTGGCTCAGCTTCCTCGGCAACAACGACGTCTACGACCCCGACCGCGTCGAGGCCGATCGCGACCTGATCCGCCGCTTCTATCTGAAGAACGGCTATGCCGACGTTCAGGTCGTCGCGGCGCTCAGCGAATATGACCCGGACCAGAAGGGCTTCCTGGTCACGTTCCAGATCGAGGAGGGCCAGCAATACCGCGTCAGCTCGGTGCAGTTCCAGTCGAGCGTCGCGGCGCTCGACGCCAACACGCTGCGCGGCTATTCGCGCGTCAATGTCGGCGCGCTCTACAACGTCGAGCAGCTCGAGAAGTCGGTCGAGGAGATGCAGATCGAGGCCTCGCGTCGCGGCTTTGCCTTCGCCGTCGTGCGTCCGCGCGGCGACCGCAATCTGGAAGCGCATACGGTCGCGATCGTATTCCAGGTCGACGAGGGCCCGCGCACCTATATCGAGCGCATCACCATCCGCGGCAACACCCGCACCCGCGAGTACGTGATCCGGCGCGAGTTCGATCTGTCCGAGGGCGACGCCTACAACCGCGCGCTGGTCGACCGCGCCGAGCGCCGGCTGAAGAATCTCGACTTCTTCAAGGACGTGAAGATCGCGGCCGAGCCGGGCTCGTCGAGCGACCGCGTCATCCTCGTGGTCAATCTGGAGGAGAAGTCGACCGGCGACCTCTCCGTTTCCGGCGGCTATTCGACCACCGATGGCGCGCTGGGTGAGGTCTCGGTTTCGGAGCGCAACTTCCTCGGCCGCGGTCTGTACGCCAAGGCGTCCGTGAGCTACGGCCAATACAGCAGGGGCGTCTCGCTGTCCTTCGTCGAGCCCTATCTGCTCGACAACCGGATCGCGCTCGGCCTGGATGTCTACTACAAGCAGCAGCTGGCGAACAGCTATACGAGCTATGGTGTGACGACGATCGGCTTCAGTCCGCGGCTCGGCTTCCAGTTGCGCGAAGACCTCTCGCTCCAGTTGCGCTACTCGCTGTATCGCCAGGAGATATCGCTGCCGTCCTACTACAAGAACTGCAACAACAACGCCGCCAACAGCCTGCTCGCCTTCAACCCGACCCCGGCCTACATCAAGAGCGTGCTCGGCGGCGTCGATCCGACCAATTCGACCAGCTCGGGCTACTATGGCTGGGGCTGCTACGGCGATGGCGAGTCGAGCCTGCCGGTCCGCAAGGAGCTGAGCGACGGCGCCGCGCTGACCTCTGCGCTCGGCTACACGCTCAGCTACAACACGCTCGACAACAACAAGAACCCGACCGATGGCCTGCTGATCGACTGGAAGCAGGATTTCGCCGGCGTCGGCGGCAATGTCAGCTACCTCAAGTCGGCGGTCGATGCGAAATATTACTCGCCGCTGGTGGCCGACATCGTCGGCATCATCCATCTGCAGGGCGGCATGCTGAACAAGATCGGCGACAAGGATCTGCGGATGCTCGACCACTTCCAGATGGGACCGAGCCTGGTGCGCGGCTTCGCCTCGAACGGAATCGGGGCGCGCGACATCACCTATCGCAGCCTCGGTGCCACCGGCGATGCGCTCGGCGGCACCAAATATTGGGGCGCCTCGGCCGAGCTGCAGATGCCGTTCTGGTTCCTGCCGAAGGAAGTGGGCTTGAAGGGCGCCGTCTATGCCGATGCCGGTTCGCTGTGGGGCTATCAGGGCCCGACCTCCTGGGCGGCGACCGGCGAGGTCAACACCGCGACCTGCAAATGCGGCCTGCTGTACGATGACAGCAAGGTGGTGCGCTCCTCCGTCGGAGTCGGCCTGATCTGGGCCTCACCGTTCGGCCCGCTCCGCTTCGACTACGCGGTGCCGCTGTCCAAGGGCAAATACGACACCGTCCAGGAGTTCAGGTTCGGCGGCGGCACGTCGTTCTGAGGCGCATAGCGACTGCGCTCTCCCAGAGGTGCGAGACGCTCACCACGCGGGCGGTGCGCTCCCCTCCCCCTGTGGGGAGCGGGGCGGGTACACGAGTCCGCTCTCAATCGGAGTCCGAGCCCCCCAGCCAATAATCCGCCGATCGTGTTCATCGCACTTTGTTGTTCGGGGTCACGCACGCCACCGAATTCAACGCCCGCGGACCCTCAACCCCTCCCCGCAAGAGGGAGGGAGCAGACTGCTGTCGTGGTAATAGCTCGACCAGAATGATGAGGCGGCTGGGGATCATGCCGGCGGTCGATAGCGTGATGCTCGCCACCGTCATTGCGAGGAGCGAAGCGACGAAGCAATCCAGAGCTCCGGCGGGACTCTGGATTGCTTCGCTTCGCTCGCAATGACGGTGGGGCTGCCAGCATCCCTCCCATGCGCAAATTGCCCGTCGTGTTAGTTTGCCGCAGCAATAAGGCTTGCACCGTCGGGCAAATCACCTGCACATTTCCGCACGTCCCTGCTGCCGCATGAGGGGCGCTTCGCGACCGTCACGAACCGTTGGCAGTGGGATGCGATGGGCGTGTGTCGCCGCAGCGTGGATCAGTCTGCGCGGACGAACGGTGATGCACGCACGGTCAAGTCGCGCGGTCCTGACATCCCGATGCTGATGTCAACTCACGTCGAGGCTTTGCTTCGCGTGGGGATGGTGGCCAGACAGCCCGGCGCACCAGGGAGAACGCGAAGCAGCCGTTAAAACCGTTGCGCGGGGAAGGCCGGGCGTTCTCGGCCAGACCTGTGGTACCTGCCGCCTGCATTTTCTTTCGCAGGCGGGCCACGGGCGCGGCCAGCGCCCGGCCTTCCCTGCGCCCTCTGTTTGAGGGGCGACCAAATTCAGCACAGCTCGGGCGCGGATGCGTCGCGGGGTGAACACACACGTATTCAACTCTGTCTCGAAGGCAACGCTGCCAACGCCAACCTCCGCCGTCGTCCCTGCGAACGCAGGGACCCATAACCACAGGGTTCAGTTGTTTTGCACGGGACTCGCCGCCTGCCTCCTACAACAATCACGCGGTATGGGTCCCTGCGTTCGCAGGGACGACACCGGTAGCTGGGCATCACCTCGATCTTCATGACCCGCGCCGACACGATTGCCGCAACCGATATCCAGCCCCGCTCAATCCCGGTTGCCCGGCGTCTGGATAAATCCCCGATTCCACGTCGGACTGATCAGGATCTCGTTGACGCACACCCGCGGCGGCATGTTCGCCACAAAGGCGATGGTGCGGCCGAGGTCTTCCGGCTGCAGCATCCGCGCCTGCTCCTCGGCGCTCGGCACCACCGGGCGCTGCTGCAGGATCGGCGTGGCGACCTCGCCGGGCATCAGGCAGCAGGCGCGCAGGCCGTTGACGCATTCCTCCATGTTGAACGAGTGCGTCAGCGCCAGCACCGCGTGCTTGGTCGAGGTGTAGGCCGGCCCCGGCATCTTCGAGACATGACGGCCGGCCCAGGACGAGACGTTGATGATGGTGCCGTCCTGCTGCGCCCGCATCGCCGGCAGCACCGCCTTCATGCAGTAGAGCACACCGTTGAGGTTGATCTCGACCAGCTGGTTCCAGCCCTCGATCGTCAGGTCGTCCCAGCGCCGCTTCGGCACGTTGACGCCGGCCGAGTTGACCAGCAGATCGATGCGGCCATGCCGCGCCAGGATGGCATCAGCCGCGGCCTGCACGTCGGCGGCCTTGGCAACGTCGAGCGTGACGGCCTCGGCCGTGCCGCCCGCCGCGGCAATCTTGGCCACTACGGCCTGGAGCGCGGCCGTGCGCCGGCCCGAGACGATCACCGTCCAGCTGTCGGCCGCGAGCGCCAGTGCGCCGGCCTCGCCGATTCCGGTGCCGCCGCCGGTGATCCACGCGATCCGTTTTCCCTTGACCATATCCCAGCGTCTCCCGTTGCCTTCGAAAGGGCGTTTTTGCTAGAGCAGCCTCGATCAGAGATGGCGACCGTGGTGATGGCGATGTCACCGGTCTTGTTCGCTGTCCCGGCCCTTTTCGTCTTCGTCGAGCATGATGTTCCGCCGGCTGGCACTGCCGGCCTGCCCATGCTCCCAGGGGAATGTTGCATGAACCAAGCCGCCAACGCCAATCTGTTCTCCCGCCTGTTCGATGGCCTCGACGATCCCAGCCGCCTGGCGATCGAGACCCATGACGGCCAGCGCATCACCTACGGCGACCTGATCGCGCGGGCAGGGCAGATGGCGAATGTGCTGGTGAACAGCGGCGTCAAGCCGGGCGACCGGGTCGCGGCGCAGACCGAGAAGTCGGTGTCCGGCCTCGTGCTCTATCTCGCCACGGTGCGTGCAGGCGGCGTCTATCTGCCGCTCAACACCGCCTATACGCTCAACGAGCTCGACTATTTCATCGGCGACGCCGAGCCGACCGTCGTCGTCTGCGATCCGGCCAAGGCCGAGGGCATTGCCACGCTGGCGGCCAAGGTCGGCGCCAAGGTGGAAACGCTCGATGCGTCGGGCAGGGGCTCGCTGACCGAGGCGGCCGACAAGGCCGACAAGGCGTTCACCACGGTGCCACGCGGCGCCGATGATCTCGCCGCCATTCTCTATACGTCCGGCACCACCGGTCGCTCCAAGGGCGCGATGCTGTCTCACGACAATCTCGCCTCGAACTCGCTGACCCTGATCGACTACTGGCGCTTCACCAAGGACGACGTGCTGATCCACGCGCTGCCGATCTATCACACCCATGGTCTGTTCGTGGCCAGCAACGTCACGCTGTTTGCGCGGGCGTCGATGATCTTCCTGCCCAAGCTCGATCCGGACCTGATCATCGACCTGATGGCGCGCGCCACCGTGCTGATGGGTGTGCCGACGTTCTACACCCGGCTTTTGCAGAACCCGCGGCTGTCCAAGGAGACAACCAGCCACATGCGGCTGTTCATCTCCGGCTCGGCGCCGCTGCTCGCCGATACCCATCGCGAATGGTTCGCGCGGACCGGCCATGCCGTCCTCGAGCGCTACGGCATGACCGAGACCAACATGAACACGTCGAATCCTTACGAGGGCGAGCGCGTACCCGGCGCGGTCGGCTTCCCGCTGCCCGGAGTCTCGGTGCGCGTCACCGATCCCGAGACGGCCAAGGAGCTCGCGCGCGACGAGATCGGCATGATCGAGGTGAAGGGCCCGAACGTGTTCAAGGGCTATTGGCGCATGCCGGAGAAGACCAAGTCGGAATTCCGCGACGATGGCTTCTTCATCACCGGCGATCTCGGCAAGATCGACAAGCAGGGCTACGTCCACATCGTCGGCCGCGGCAAGGACCTCGTGATCTCCGGCGGCTTCAACGTCTACCCGAAGGAGATCGAGAGCGAGATCGACGCGATGCCGGGCGTGGTCGAGTCCGCCGTCATCGGTGTGCCGCATCCTGATTTCGGCGAAGGTGTCACGGCGGTCGTGGTGCGCCATCCGGGGGCCGATGTCAGCGAGGCCGGCGTGCTCAAGGGTCTCGACGGCCGACTGGCGAAATTCAAGATGCCCAAGCGCGTGTTCGTGGTCGACGAGCTGCCGCGCAATGCGATGAGCAAGGTGCAGAAGAACGTGCTGCGTGATCAGTACAAGGACATCTATACGAAGTGACGGCGGCCTAGCGCCGGCGCCCGATCGCCAGTCCTACAAGCGCGGCGAGCGGCGGCGCGGCGCAGATCAGCACGAATTCGAGCACGGCGAGCGAGGCAATCTCATGCTGGATGGCCAGCGCGAGACAGGCGGCGAACAGGCCGGCGGCGGTGAAGCCGAGCACGCAGGTCAGGGGCTCCTCGACGGGCTCGTGCGACGACACCTTGCGCGCCGGCAGCGCCGCCGGGCGTTCAGTGGTTGTCGGTCGGACCGTCGGCAGCGGCATCGAGGCTCCCTGCACCGCGTCTGTTGCACCTCGCCTGAGACTAGGCCGCTTCGCCGGGCGGCGACATGCGGCAAAAACGACCGGCGGAGGGGCCCCGTGCGCGGCGAGGAACGCGGGAGATCGAGGGAGATTTGCTGCAGCGCAGGCGGTCGCAACGCAGGTTGTTGCTCCGCGAATCGCTCCGGGCAGGTTTGCAGAATCATCAGATGGCGCTGGCGCTTGCCGCGAAACCGGCTTGGTCAGGACCGTAGCTAAGCGGTGAATCAATGCTCGACAGTCGGCGCCATTTGACAGTCTCGCGGCGTCGGTCATGGCCTTGGTGAGGGCTTAGGAATGAATAATAGTTCGCCGCATCCGGTCACGATCGGTTTCTGGTATACCACGGCGGCCATTGATCCTTTTGCGATCGGTCGCCTAGGACTGAATCGCTGTTCGCATTTGGGCGATTTGTTCGTTGCAACGCCTGTTCCTTCTCCGTAAATAAAGCCCGCCTTGCCGATCCACACGGCCGCAAGCCCCCCGCGTTCACGGCCCACAAGAAATCATCAAAGCAACCAATGACAGCCAGGATCGAACGACCGCTTTCGCCGCATCTGCAAACCTACCGCTGGACGCTGACGATGATTCTCTCGATCGTCCATCGCGCCACCGGGGTTGCATTATATTTCGGGACGCTGCTGCTGGCCTGGTGGTTGATCGCCGCCGCGTCCGGTCCCAGCGCCTACTCCTACGTCCAGGGCTTCATGGGCAGCTTCCTCGGCCGCCTGATCGTGTTCGGCTACACCTGGGCGTTGCTGCACCACCTGCTGTCCGGCATCCGCCACTTCGTCTGGGACCTCGGCTACGGCTTCAAGGCCAATGAGCGCGAGGCGCTCACCTGGGGCGCCCTGATCGGCGGCATCACCTTGACCGTCCTGGTGTGGATCGTGGCTTACGCAGTGGGAGGCGGCCGATGAGCAACGCACACGCGAAATCGATGCGCACCCCGCTCGGCCGGGTCCGCAACCTCGGCGCAGCGCATTCCGGCACCGGCGACTTCTGGCGCCAGCGGCTCACCGCCGTCGCCATGACCCTGCTGATCGTGCCGGTCGTCGTGGTCGTGATCATCCTGCTCGGCCGCAACCAGGCCGGCGCGGCGCAGATCCTCGGCTCTATTCCGATTGCGGTGATCATGCTGCTGTTCGTGATCGCGAGCTGCTGGCACATGAAGATCGGCATGCAGGTCGTGATCGAGGACTACGTGCACAGCGAGCCGCTCAAGCTCGTCGCGATCATGGCCAACAACTTCTTCGCGGTGACCGTGGCGCTCGCCTCGATCTACGCCCTCATCAAACTGTCCACTGGAGTCTAGCCTATGGCCGGCGGAGCAAATGGCAGCGCGAATGGCGCGCCCGCGACGAACGGAAAAGCCTATCCGATCGAGGACCACACCTATGACGTCGTCGTGGTCGGCGCCGGTGGCGCGGGCCTGCGCGCCGTTGTCGGCTGCAGCGAGGCGGGCCTGCGCACCGCCTGCATCACCAAGGTGTTCCCGACCCGCTCGCATACGGTGGCGGCGCAGGGCGGCATCTCGGCCTCGCTCGGCAACATGCACCAGGACGACTGGCGCTGGCACATGTACGACACCGTCAAGGGGTCGGATTGGCTCGGCGACCAGGACGCGATCGAATACATGGTGCGCAACGCGCCCGACGCCGTCTACGAGCTCGAGCATTGGGGCGTGCCGTTCTCGCGCACTGAGGACGGCAAGATCTACCAGCGGCCGTTCGGCGGCATGACCCTGGACTACGGCAAGGGCCAGGCGCAGCGCACCTGCGCCGCCGCCGACCGCACCGGCCACGCGATGCTGCACACGATGTACGGCCAATCGCTGCGGCACGCCGCTGAGTTCTTCATCGAGTTCTTCGCCATCGACCTGATCATGGACGACCAGGGCGTCTGCCGTGGCGTCATCGCGCTGAAGCTCGACGACGGCACGTTGCACCGCTTCCGCGCCCAGACCACCATCCTCGCGACCGGCGGCTATGGCCGCGCCTATGCCTCCTGCACCTCGGCGCACACCTGCACCGGCGACGGCGGCGGCATGGCGCTGCGCGCCGGCCTGCCGCTGCAGGACATGGAGTTCGTGCAGTTCCACCCGACTGGCATCTACGGCTCGGGCTGTCTGGTAACCGAAGGCGCGCGCGGCGAAGGCGGCTATCTCGTCAACGCCGAGGGCGAGCGCTTCATGGAGCGCTATGCGCCGTCCGCCAAGGACCTCGCCTCGCGCGACGTCGTCTCCCGCGCGATGACCATCGAGATCCGCGAAGGCCGCGGCGTCGGCCGGAAGAAGGACCACATCTTCCTGCATCTCGACCATCTCGACCCGAAGGTGCTGGCCGAGCGTCTGCCCGGCATCTCCGAATCGGCCAAGATCTTCGCCAATGTCGACGTGACGCGCGAGCCGATCCCGATCGTGCCGACCGTGCACTACAACATGGGCGGCATCCCGACCAACTATCACGCCGAGGTGCTGACCAAGAAGGATGGCGACGACAACGCGATCGTCCCCGGCCTGATGGCGGTGGGCGAGGCGGCCTGCGTGTCCGTGCACGGCGCCAACCGGCTCGGCTCGAACTCGCTGATCGACCTCGTGGTGTTCGGCCGCGCGGCGGCGCTGCGGCTGGCCGAGAAGCTGACGCCGAACGGCAAGCAGCCGGATCTGCCGAAGGACTCCGCCGACAAGGCGCTGAGCCGGCTCGATCATTATCGCTACGCCTCCGGCGGCACGCCGACCGCGAAGCTGCGCGAGAGCATGCAGAACGTGATGCAGACCAACTGTGCCGTGTTCCGCACCGGCGAGGTGCTGCAGGAAGGCCATAACCTGATCCACAAGGTGTATGGCGGCATCGGCGACATCGCGGTGTCCGACAGATCGCTGGTGTGGAATTCCGACCTGATCGAGACGCTCGAATTCGACAATCTGATCGCGCAGGCAGTCGTGACGATGGACTCGGCCGTCAATCGCACCGAGAGCCGCGGCGCCCATGCGCGCGAGGATTTTCCGGATCGCGACGACAAGGACTGGATGAAGCACACGCTGGCGTGGATCGACAGCAAGGACGGCAAAACCACGATCGATTACCGCCCGGTGCACAACTACACCATGACCAACGACGTGCAGTACATCCCGCCGAAGGCGCGGGTGTACTGATCGCGTGTGACCTGAGCCCGTCCGTCAAACCCAAGAAGGCCTTCCGAAATGGCTGAGTTCGCACTTCCGAAGAATTCTCAGATCACCGGCGGCAAGACCTGGCCCAAGCCGGCCGGCGCCACCGAGGTCCGCGAGTTCAAGGTCTATCGCTGGAATCCGGACGACGGCAAGAATCCGAGCGTCGATACCTTCTACGTCGACGTCAACGATTGCGGCCCGATGGTGCTGGACGGGCTGATCTGGATCAAGAACCACATCGATCCGTCGCTCACCTTCCGCCGCTCCTGCCGCGAGGGCGTGTGCGGCTCCTGCGCGATGAATATCGACGGCCAGAACACGCTGGCCTGCACCAAGTCGATGCACGACGTGAAGGACGGCGCGGTCAAGATCAATCCGCTGCCGCATCAGCCTGTCGTGAAGGACCTGGTGCCGGACCTCACCAATTTCTACGCGCAATACGCCTCGATCGAGCCGTGGCTGAAGACGACCTCGCCGACGCCGCAGAAGGAATGGCGGCAGAGCCACGAGGATCGCGAGAAGCTCGACGGCCTTTACGAGTGCATCCTGTGCGCCTGCTGCTCGACCTCGTGCCCGAGCTACTGGTGGAACAGCGAGCGCTATCTCGGACCCGCCGCTCTGCTGCAGGCGACGCGCTGGGTCAAGGACAGCCGGGACGAAGCCACCGGCGAGCGGCTCGACAATCTCGAGGACCCGTTCCGGCTGTACCGCTGCCACACCATCATGAACTGCGCCAAGGCCTGCCCGAAGGGGCTCAACCCCGCCGAGGCGATCGCGGAACTCAAGTTCAAGCTGGTCGAGCGGCAGATCTAGCCTGACGGGCGGCTTTCGATCTCACCTTCCGCGCCCGATACCGGTGCAAGTTTCGGGCGCGGCTAGTTTGTAGCTGCCGTCGATTGCGTTAAGCTCGTGGCCCTTTGAAGCCGGAGCGACCGTGCAGACCGCACAACGCAAATCGATGACGATGCTGCGCTGGATGATGGTCGCGTCCCTCGCGCTTCCCGTCGCGCTGTTCGTGATCACGGCCTACGTATCCCACGGCACGACGTATGAGGAGGCCGATCGCGAGATCCGCCGCTCGCTCGAAATCGTCCACGAGCACGCGCTGAAGGTGTTCGAGACGATCGAGCGCAGCCTCTCGGAGATCGACGAGGTCGTCCGCGATCTGTCGGATGCCGACATCAAGGCGCGCGAGCAGGTGCTGCATGCCCGGTTGCGACAATTGTCGGACGCGCTGCCGCAGATGAAGTCCGCCTGGGTGTTCGACGCCAATGGCCGGCCGCTGGTCAACAGCATGATCTATCCGGCGCCGGACATGACGTTCCTCGACCGCGACTACTTCAGCGCCCACGTCAAGGACAGCATCGGCACCTTCATCGGCGCGCAGTTGACGCCGCGGCCGCCCTATCAAGGCGCGCCGTTCTTCAGCATCAGCCGCCGCCGCCAGAGCGACGACGGCAGCTTCACCGGTATCATCCAGGCCTCGGTGCTTCCGGATTATTTCGAGCACTTCTATGCCCGGATCGGCCGGGCGCCCGGCAGCTACTTCGCGCTGCGCCGCTTCGATGGTCTCGTTCTGGCGCGCTTCCCGGCCGGCGGGCGAAGGGCGGCTGCGGGGCCCAGCGACATCGCCGCCCGGGCCGCAGATACGGAGCAGCTCGTCACCGAGATCTCGCCGGTCGATGGCGTCGAGCGTCTCGTCGGGTATCAGCGGCTCGGCGGCTATCCCGTCTACGTCTCGGCAGGGCTTGCGACGTCGACCATCCGCAACCGCTGGCTCGGCACGATCGGCCGGCATCTCATCTTCGGCATCCCGGCAACCGCGCTGCTCATCGTCTTCCTGGCCCTTGCCCAGCGGCGGACCGAGCGCCTGCATGTCGAGGCCGCCCGCCGCCTCGAGGCCGAGGATGCGCTCAAGCACGGTCAGCGCATGGAGGCGCTCGGACAATTGACCGGCGGCGTTGCGCACGACTTCAACAATCTGCTGACCGTGATCCGGGCCTCAGCCGACCTGTTGCGCCGGCCGAATCTGGCTGATGAACGGCGGCAGCGCTATATCGACGCGATCTCGGATACGGTGGCGCGCGCATCGAAGCTCACGTCGCAGCTCCTCGCGTTCGCCCGTCGCCAGACGCTGAAGCCGGAGGTCTTCGACATCTGCCGCAGCGTCGTCACCCTGCGCGACATGACCAAGACCCTGGTCGGGTCACGCGTCGAGGTCGCGGTCTCCGTTCCCGACGAGCCGTGCTACGTCAATTCCGACGCTGGCCAGTTCGAGACGGCACTGATCAACCTGGCCGTCAATGCCCGCGATGCGATGGCCGGCCAGGGACGTCTCAGCATCACCGTCGCCCCTGCAGCGGCGCTGCCGACGCCGGCGGCGCCGCACGACCGTCCGCCGCTGGGCTATGTCGCCATCACCGTCCAGGACACCGGCGTCGGCATCCCGTCGGAGCATTTCGGACGCATCTTCGAGCCGTTCTTCACGACCAAGACCATCGGCCAGGGCACCGGCCTCGGTCTCTCGCAGGTCTTCGGCTTCGCGAAGCAGTCCGGCGGCGAAATCGGGGTCATGAGCCAGCCGGGCCGCGGCGCGACGTTCACGCTCTATCTGCCGCGCGTCGCTCCAGCCCAGGTGCAGCGCGGCGAGGACGGCAGCCATGCGGAGCCGATCGACGGTCGAGGCATGTCGGTGCTGGTGGTCGAGGACAACATCGACGTCGGCAGGTCGGCGACCGAAGCGCTGGCCGAGCTCGGCTATCGGACCACGCTGGTCGACAACGCCAGAGACGCGCTGGAGGAGCTGATCAGCGGCACCAGCCGGTTCGACGTCGTCTTCACCGATGTCGTGATGCCCGGCATGACTGGGCTGGAACTTGCCGAGGAAATCAGGCGGCTCGAGCTCAACGTGCCGGTCGTGCTCGCGAGTGGCTACAGCCATGTGCTGGCGCAGCAGGGCACGCATGGCTTCGAGCTGCTGCGCAAACCCTATTCGATCGAGGAATTGTCGCGCGTGCTGAACAAGGTCGTTCCGGTGCCGCTGTATCGCGCCCCACCAATGGCGCCGAACACGCAGGTGCCCTGAAACCGGCGCGCATCGCGCGGGAACCAGGCCGGGAACCTTCTGTTCGCACTGCTGTTATCGCGCGATGGGACAGGTTCAGGACACCGCGCGGCCGCCGGCACAGGCGCCCGAGAAGGCGCCGATCATCGAGATCGCGGCCGAGAATGGCGCCCAGGTTGAGCCGCCGCCGCCCGAACTGGTGGAGCCTGATCCGGAGCTGTCGCCCGAAGAGGCAGAGCAGCTGCGCAAGCGCTATCTGCTGACGCGGTTCTGGATCAGCGCCCGCGGTTATTGGGGTCAGAGCGGCGACCGTCTGGCGTGGGCATTCACGATCGGGCTGCTGTTCCTGATCGTTGCGACTGTCGGATTTCAGTACGGCATCAACGTCTGGAATCGGTCGATCTTCGATGCGATCGAGAAACGCGATTCGGCGACGGTCTTTCATCTCACCGCGATCTTCTTCCCGCTCGCGATCGGCAGCGTCATACTCGGGGTCGCCCAGGTCTATGCGCGCATGTCGATCCAGCGGCGCTGGCGCGCCTGGCTGACCAACAGCGTCGTCACCCGCTGGCTGGCCAGCGGGCGCTACTATCAGCTCAATCTCGTCAGCGGCGACCACAAGAATCCGGAATACCGGATCGCCGAGGACCTGCGCATCGCGACCGATTCGCCGGTCGACTTCATCGCCGGCGTGACCTCGGCGCTGCTGTCGGCTGCGACCTTCATCGTCGTGCTCTGGACCATCGGCGGCGCGCTGACGCTGCATCTCGGCGCCACCGAGATCACCATTCCCGGTTTTCTGGTCATTGCCGCGATCGCCTACGCCGCCATCGCCTCGGGCTCGATCATGACGATCGGCCGCCGCTTCGTGCAGGTCTCCGAGGACAAGAACCAGGCCGAGGCCGATTTCCGCTACACTCTGACCCGCGTCCGCGAAAACGGCGAGAGCATCGCCCTGCTCGGCGGCGAGACCGAAGAGCGCGCCGGCATCGACCGGACGTTCGGTAACGTGCTGCAGCAATGGGCGCGGCTCGCCGGCCAGCACATGCGCACCACCCTGGTGTCGCAGGGCTCCAGCCTCATCGCCCCTGTCGTGCCACTGCTGCTGTGCGCGCCGAAATTCCTCGACGGCAGCATGACGCTCGGGCAGGTGATGCAGGCGGCGAGCGCGTTCACGATCGTGCAGACCGCGTTCGGCTGGCTGGTCGACAACTATCCGCGGCTCGCGGATTGGAATGCCTGTGCCCGCCGCATCGCCTCGCTGATGATGTCGCTCGATGCGCTGGAACGTGCCGAGAGAGGCGACGGCATCGGCCGCATCAAGCGCGGCGAGACCACCGGCGACGCGATGCTCAGTCTGAATGATCTGCAGGTGACGCTCGACGACGGCACCGCCGTGGTCGGCGAGACCGAGGTCGTGGTCGATCCCGGCGAGCGCCTGCTCGTCGCGGGCGAATCCGGCACCGGAAAGAGCACGCTCGTGCGCGCCATCGCCGGGCTGTGGCCGTGGGGCGGCGGCAGCATCAACTTCCACCCCGACCGCAAGCTGTTCATGCTGCCGCAGCGACCCTACGTGCCATCGGGCACCCTGCGCCGGGCCGTCGCCTATCCCGGGGCTGCCGAGGATTGGAGCGTGGCGCAGGTCGGCGAAGCCCTGCACAAGGTCGGTCTCGACCATCTCAAGGACAAGATCGAGGAGGACGCGCCCTGGGATCAGACGCTCTCCGGCGGCGAGAAGCAGCGTCTCGCCTTCGCGCGCCTGCTGCTCCACAGCCCTGACATCGTCGTGCTCGATGAAGCCACCTCCGCGCTCGACGAGAAGAGCCAGGACAAGATGATGGAGATGGTGACGAGCGAGCTGCCGAAGGCGACCATCGTCAGCGTGGCGCATCGGGCGGAGCTCGAGGCCTTCCACAGCCGCAAGATCGTGCTCGAACGGCGCAAGGGCGGCGCCAAGCTCGTCAGCGACATCGATCTCATTCCGCGCAAGGGAAAGCGTCGCCTCATCGGCCGCTTCCTGCGTCAGCGCAAGGCGGCCTGAACGGCTCGGACGTTGCCTCAGCGCGGTCCTGGCGACGACACAATGCGGCCACGCCGCCTGCATTGGAGATCGCGGCGAAACCGGCTATCACACGTCGCCCTCAGCCCAGGACGCGACCTTGACGCCCGACAACGATCCTTCTCCGCCCCCCTTTGGTGCCTTTGCTCCGAATGCCGCCCAGGCGCTGGTGATCCGCATGGCGCACGGCTCCGGGCTGAAGCGCGGCGCGTTCCGGCCGATGTTGACGCGTGTCGTCAACATGCTCGGAGCTGGCCCTGTCGACGTCGGCTATCAGGGCGCCAATTTCCGCTTCTACCATCAGGTCAGTGCGACCGAGCGCGGTGCACTGTTCAATCCCGACTACAATCGCGAGGAGCTGGATTTCCTGCGCAGCCACGTTCCGCCGGGCGGCGTGGTGGTGGATGTCGGCGCCAATGTCGGAACGTTCGCCTTGCCGCTTGCCCGTCACGTCGGGCCTGATGGCCTCGTGATCGCAGTGGAGCCGCATCCGGTCACGCATGCGCGGCTGAGCTTCAACCGTGCTGCGTCCGCGCTGCCCCAGGTCAGGCTGCTCGCGGTGGCAGCGGGTGAGAGCGATGGCGAGGTGCTGATCGAGACCGATGGGGACAATCTCGGCGCCAGTCACATCGTGACCGGCGAGGCCGGAGCGGAGGCGTTCAAGGTGCCGTCGTTGCGGCTGCAGACCATTCTCGCACAGGCCGGAGCGGCCAGGGTTGATGCGCTGAAGATCGACGTGGAAGGTTTTGAGGACCGCGTGCTGACCGGCTTCTTCCGTGATGCGCCTGCCGCGTTATGGCCGCGCGCCGTCGTCATCGAACACCTGTCGCGCGACGAATGGCAGAACGATTGTCTCGCCGACATGCTCGGTCGCGGTTACCGTGAGAGCGGCCGCACGCGCAGCAATACGCTGCTGCTGCGCAGCTGAACGGCGTTCGCTTTCCCCGGGCGCGTCCGGAACATCGGCGCCCCACGCGGCGTTGTCGCCCCTGACATTGAGGGAGCCGACCATGAGCAATGACGACGCGCGCGACCAGGACCGCGTTTGGGACCTGATGAAGAAGATCGGCTTTGCGATGCTGGTCACCCGCGATGGTGACAGGCTGCGGGCACGGCCGATGAGCGCGTATCTCGCGCGCGACGAGAACACGATCTATTTTCTCACCGACGCGCGGCATCACAAGGACGAGGAGATCGCGCGATCGCCGCAGGTCAATCTGTCGTTCGCAGACGCCGGCAACCAGAAATACGTGTCGCTCACGGGTACGGCGGCCATTTCCAACGATCGCGGCAAGATCCGGGAGCTGTTCTCGACGCCGGCCAAGGCCTGGTGGGACAGCGCCGAGGATCCGAACATCCGTCTCTTGAAGATCACGCCCGACGACGCTGAATTCTGGGATTCCCCCGGCACGGTCGTAAGCTACGTCAAGATGGCGGCGGCGGCGGTGACAGGCACGCGTCCCGTTCTCGGCGACAATCGAAAGGTCGCGATGTGATGCCGATCGAACCGCCAGAGATTCCGCCGGCGACGCCGGGCCGCCCGCTCGAACCGCCACCGGAGGATCCTGTCGGCAATCCGCAGCCCGACATTCCGCCGCCGGTCTACGAACCCGATGCGCCGGAGCCTCCGCGCGAGCTGCCGGGGCAGACGCCGGACGAAATCCCGGGCCGGGGGCCGCTCGGTCCGACCACACCGAATCCGGCCACGGATTGACCGCGATTGGACGGTCATGATGATCGCCCGCCAGGGGCTTGGTCGCTGGCCGGTCCCGCAGCCCTGCGGCTGCGCCAAGCCCTTGAAAATCAAGGCTGAATGAAACCTGAATGGCGGCCCTGCGGGGGTGGCTTCGCGTCGAAATAAATCCCCCTGCGGATTTGAACTGCGCCACAATCCGGCCTAACGCATACTTGTTGATCTCTCCGTGCTTGAAAAAGATCGTTCCGGGAAAACAAGACACATGAGCAAACTTCGCGTCCTGCTGCTGGCGACGACTGCGCTGTCGGCGATGCAACTAATGAGCTCCGGCTCCCATGCGCAGGGGGCGCCGATGATCGTCGCCCAAGGCCCGGGCGGCGGCGAAGTCGGTCCAGACGGCCGGCCGAAACAGCAGCCGCAGGGGCAGCCGCAGCGACCTGGCCCAGGCGCGCCGCCACCGCATCAGGCTGCGCCTCCGCCGCCTCCCGCGCCGCCGCCGGCCGCTGCTCCACGCCCAGCGCCTCCACCGCCCGCGCCGCCACCGGCAGCGGCCCCGCGTCCCGCACCCCCTCCACCACCGCCTGCTCCGCCGCGGGCCGAGCCGCCGCGTCCGGCGCCCCCACCGCCCCCTCCGCCACGGGCCGAGCCACCACGTCCGGCTGCTCCGCCGCCCCCACCGCCGCCGCGGGCTGAGCCGCCACATTCGGCGCCGCCGCCTCCACGGGCCGAGCCGCCTGCACCTCCGCCGGCGCGTCCTGCGCCACCTGTTGCGGCTCCGCCGGTGCATACGCCGCCGCCTCCAGCGCCTCCGCCGGGGCCGCCGCGTGAGCCGGCACGTCCTGCGACTCCGCCTGCGCCCCCGCCGACGGCTGCTCCCGCGCGTCCAACGCCGCCCACGCCGCCCGTGGCCACGCCCGCCCCGCCACCTCCGCCGAGTCCGGCACCGAACCTGCGGCCGGGAACGCCGCCGTCAGCCGTGACACCCCCGCCTTCGTCGCCAGCGGCCGGGAACGCGTCGCCGCCTGCGCACTCGCCGGCTCCGTCCGCGGCGCCGTCTCCGCAGCCGACGCCGGCTCCGACTCCTCCGGTTGGCCCCGGGCAGCGGCCGCCGACACAGCCAGGTGCCGGCGTCCCGCCGCCTGGTGCTCCCCAGGGAGCACCCCCGCCACGCGGCGCGCCGACGCCGCCGGCCGGAACCGTCGCGCCTGCTCCGGGAACTCCGCCGGCGCCACCCGCGCCTCCGGCCACCCAGACGCCGTCGCAGCAAGGCACGCCGCCCGCAGCCGGGAGCCCGCCCGGCGGACGTCCGGGGACGCCCCCAGGAGCCCCGGGTGGTCCGCCTCCGGCGGCAGGTCCTGGTGCTGCCGGACCCGGTCCGGGACCCGCCGGCGCGCCGCAGGCCGGTCCTGGCGCTGTGCCGCCCGCCGGCCCCCCGGCCATGTCCAATCGGCCGCCGCCGCAGGTCACTGCGCCCATCCCGGCGCCGCCGCCGCCGACGGCACAGCAGCTCACGCCGATCGCGCCCGGCGCGCCGTTGGCGGGGCCGCAGCGGCTGGACGATTTCCGCGGCCAGCGCCGCGAGGTCCAGGAGGGCGGTCGCACGCTGATCTACGAGCCGGGCCGCGTCATCGTGCGCGATCCGAGCGGTCAGGAGTTCGTGCGTCATGACGAGCTTGAGCGCTTCCGCTACGGCGCGCGGGACATCCGCGTCCAGCAGGAGCGGGGAGAGACGCGCACAGTGGTGATCCGTCCCGACGGTAGCCAGATCGTCACGATCACCGCGCCGGACGGCCGGCTGCTGCGCCGCATCCGCCGCGACATCGGTGGCCGCGAGATCATCATCATCGACAACACCTACCGCGATCCCCAGGCGGTCGGCGGCTTCTACGTCGACCTGCCGCCGCCGGAGATCCGCATCCCCTACAACCGCTACATCGTCGACGCGGATGAGGCCGAGCCGGATGTCATCTACGACACGCTGATCGCGCCGCCGGTGGAACGCGTCCAGCGCCGCTACTCGCTCGACGAGGTCCGCTACTCCCCATCGGTGCGACAGCTGATGCCGTCGATCGATCTCAACACGATTACCTTCGAGACCGGATCGTGGGAGATCAGTCCCGACCAGGTGGCGAAGCTGCAGGTCATCGCCGACGGCCTCAACCAGGCGATCCAGCGCAACCCGCGCGAGGTCTTCCTGATCGAGGGCCACACCGACGCGGTCGGCAACGACACCGACAATCTGTCGCTCTCGGATCGCCGCGCCGAGTCGGCCGCCACCTTGCTCACGCAGCAGTTCGGCGTGCCCGCCGAGAACCTGACCTCGCAGGGTTACGGCGCGCAGTACCTGAAGGAGCAGACGCAGGGGCCGAGCCGCATCAACCGCCGCGTCACGGTCCGCCGCATCACGCCGCTGCTCAATGGCGGCCAGGCCGCCCTGCCGCCGCCACCTCCGGGCGTCGCGCCGCCGCGGTGAGACGCGACTGAGCGAAAATGAAAATGGCCGGGAGCGATCCCGGCCATTTTTGTAAGCGGCAATCCGTTCCGTCCTGTTCGGTGTCGTCCCCGCGAACGCGGGGACCCATACTCACAGGATCCAGTTTTGCGATGGCTGGAGCCGCAGCCGGCTCTCACCGTGTCAGTCGGTGGATATGGGTCCCTGCGTTCGCAGGGACGACAGCGGTGGAGACGGCGCGGATTGCGCTCGACAGCTCCAACTCAGCCCTTGTCGTGGCCGAGCTGGAAGATCTGAGCGCCGTCCGCGCCCGACAGCAGCCCCGTGTCCGAATAGAGCTTCAGCTTGGAGCGGGTGTCGGTGATGTCGAGATTGCGCATCGTCAGCTGGCCGATGCGGTCGGCAGGCGTGAACGCGGCGTCCTCGACCTTCTCCATGCTCAGCCGCTCCGGCTGGTAGGTCAGATTGGGGCTCTCGGTGTTGAGGATCGAGTAGTCGTTGCCGCGGCGCAGCTCCAGGGTCACCTCACCGGTGACGGCGCGCGCCACCCAGCGCTGCGCGGTCTCGCGCAGCATCAGCGCCTGCGAATCGAACCACCGGCCCTGATAGAGCAGGCGACCGAGGCGCATGCCGCTGATGCGGTACTGCTCGATCGTATCCTCGTTGTGGATGCCAGTGACGAGCCGCTCATAGGCGATGTGCAGCAGCGCCATGCCCGGCGCCTCGTAGATGCCGCGGCTCTTGGCCTCGATGATGCGGTTCTCGATCTGGTCGCTCATGCCGAGACCATGACGGCCGCCGATCGCGTTGGCCTCCAGGAACAGCGCCACGGGATCGCTGAAGCTCTGGCCGTTCAGCGCGACCGGCTGACCCTCCTCGAAGCGGACCACGACCGTCTCCGGCTTCACGGAGCAATCCTCGCGCCAGAACGGCACGCCCATGATCGGATTGACGATGCGGATGCCGCTGCTCAGGCTCTCGAGATCCTTGGCCTCGTGGGTGGCGCCGAGCAGATTGCTGTCGGTCGAATACGCCTTCTCGGCGCTCATCTTGTAGTCGAAGCCGTTGGCCGTGAGGAAGGCCGACATCTCGGCGCGGCCGCCGAGCTCGTCGATGAACTGCTGGTCGAGCCAGGGCTTGTAGATCTTGAGGCTCGGATTGGTCAGCAGGCCGTAGCGGTAGAAGCGCTCGATGTCGTTGCCCTTGTAGGTCGAGCCGTCGCCCCAGATGTTGACGCCATCCTCCTTCATCGCGGCGACCAGCATGGTGCCGGTGACGGCGCGGCCGAGCGGGGTGGTGTTGAAATAGGTGATGCCGCCGGTCGAGATGTGGAAGGCGCCCGACTGAATCGCGGCGATGCCCTCATGCACCAGCTGAGTGCGGCAATCCACGAGGCGCGCCTTCTCGGCCCCGAAGCTCACCGCCTTGCGCGGGATCTCGTCGTAGTCGGACTCGTCAGGTTGCCCGAGATTTGCCGTGTAGGCAAAGCAACGCGCGCCCTTCTGCTTCATCCAAAGCAGCGCGGCGCTGGTGTCGAGACCGCCGGAAAAGGCGATGCCGACCTTCTCGCCCTTGGGCAGGCTTTTCAGGATCGTGGTCATGGGAGAGTCCAACCGTGTTTGTGGCTGCGCCGTTCAGAAATTCGGGCGCGAATAACAGATTTTGCGTTGCTGGGCACGCCTTTAATGGCGACTGAGGGTGACCGGCCCGCGCTCAGGCCGCGGGGCTGGTATCCGCGGTACGGCGGCCGAACAGCCGGCGCATCAGGCGGAAGCCCGGCCAGCCGAAGCGGGTCAGGGCGGCGTCGATGCCGGCGTCGGTGAGGCGGGTGGACGGCCAGCGGTAGATGTAGCCGTGCAGCAGCCAGATCACGATGAAGGTGACGAGGCCGGCCGCGGCGATGTCGGTGAAGAAATGTCCGCCAAACGCCATCCGCAACACCGAGGTGGCGATGCCGAACAGGACGGCGGCGCCGTAGGCGACGGGCCGGATCGCGGGCGGCGTCAGCGCGGCCGGCGCCAGGGTCCAGAATGCGGTGGCTCCCTCTCCGGAGAAGAACGAGCAGTTGCGGCCGCAGCCGCCGCGCGGATCCCACCACGGCACGAACTGCATGTCGCCGCCGAACTCGGCCACCACAACCGGGCGCGGCCGGCCCCAATAGGATTTGAAGGTGAAGTTGGTGAGCACGCCGGCCGAGAGCGACAAGGTCAGCAGCAGGAACGCCACGGTGCGGCCCTTCACCAGCAGCGGCCGGTCGGGACGGACGAGCTTCACGACCAGCGCAACGATGGACGGCAGCGCGATGCCCCAGGCGACCCACATCGCGGCATCGCGCGCGAACGCAGCATAGCCGTCGAGCTTCACGGGGAAGCTGTGCGTGCGCGGATCGTAGAACAGCGCGGCCAGCTTGAGGTCGAGCTCGGGATAGACGCCGAACAGCACGCCGATGACGAGCGCGAGCGACAATGCGATGAAGAGGCCGGTCCGGTTCATGGCGCGCGGTTTAGCGAAAGCGGATGGCGATGGAAAGGCCGGCGGCTCAACGTGGCGATCCCGACGGCAATGGCGGCGGTGGCGGCAGGCGCGGCGACGGCTCGCGCCAGCGGCCGGCGTTGCGGCCGGCAATCAGCCAATAGACCAGTCCGCCGACGATGCCGGCCCCGGTCAGGATCTCGAGATGGCGACGCACGATGCCCTCGAACCGGAAGGTCTCGGGATCGAACGGGACCAGGCCGAGATAGCAGGCTGCGCCGACCACGCCGCCGCCGATCGCGTAGGCGAGCACGCTGCGGATCGAGAAAGCCTCGGTGATCAGTGCGATCAGCAGCGCCGGGATCAGCGCGAAGCCCGACACGAAGATGAAGCCGAAGCCGATGATGACCTCGAACGCGCCCTGATCGATCGGGCCGTTGCCGAGATCGGAGAACTCCGGAAACAGGACCGCGGTCACCACGATCAGCCCCGCGAGGAAGCACGCGGCAAGAAACGCGAGCGCGATCACGACGAGACGACCGATCAGCGCCATGGCTTTAGACCCGTATTACCCAAGCGAGGCCCCGCTTTCTTCGCTCGTCATGGCCCGGCATGAGCCGGCCATCCATCTCTCGGTCGATGAATCGATGGCGCCCGGGTCAAGCCCGGGCATGACGATCTCGTTCGGAGATGCAGGCGCGATCAATCATCAATCCGTCATCGCCATCGCGCGCAGTGCCTGACGCTCCCGCGCGGACAGCTTCTCCGTCTCCGACTTCAACTGGCCGCAGGCGGCGAGGATGTCGCGGCCGCGCGGCGTGCGCACCGGCGACGAATAGCCCGCGTTGAAGACGTATTCCGAGAACTTCTCGATCTGCTCCCAGTCCGAGCACTCATACGCCGAGCCGGGCCAGGGATTGAACGGGATCAGGTTGATCTTGGCCGGAATGCCCTTCAGCAGCTTGACCAGCAGCCGGGCGTCGTCGAGCGAATCATTGACGCCCTTGAGCATCACATATTCGAAGGTGATGCGGCGCGCGTTGGATGCGCCGGGATAGTCGCGGCAGGCCTGCAGCAGCTCGGCAATCGGATATTTGCGGTTGAGCGGCACCAGCTCGTTGCGCAGTTCGTCGCGCACGGCATGCAGCGAGATCGCCAGCATCACGCCGATCTCCTCGCCGGCGCGCTTGATGTTCGGCACCACGCCGGAGGTCGACAGCGTGATGCGGCGGCGCGAGATGCCGATGCCCTCGTTGTCCGAGACGATCAGCAGCGCGTCGCGCACCGCGTCGAAATTGTACAGCGGCTCGCCCATTCCCATCATGACGATGTTGGTGATGAGCCGGTTGCCGAGCGGGGTCTCGCGGTCGGCCCAGTCGTTCAGCCGGTCGCGCGCCACCATGACCTGGCCGACGATTTCGCCGGCCGTCAGGTTGCGCACCAGCCGCTGCGTGCCGGTGTGGCAGAACGAACAGTTGAGCGTGCAGCCGACCTGGGAGGAGACGCAGAGCGTGCCGCGATCGGTCTCGGGAATGTAGACGCACTCCACCTCGTGCGCCTTCTGCAGATTGTCGCCGCTCGGCAGCCGCAGCAGCCATTTGCGGGTGCCGTCGTTGGAGATCTGCTCGGCCACGACCTCGGGACGGTCGACCGTGAAATGTTCGGCCAGCGCGGTGCGTGTGTCCTTCGATACCGATGTCATCTCGTCGAACGACCTGGCGCCCCGGAAATAGATCCAGTGCCACAACTGCTGCACCCGCATCTTCTGCTGGCGCTCTGGCACTCCGACCTGGCCGAGCCTTGCTGCCAGCTCCGCGCGTGACAGGCCGATCAGCGAGGGCTTCGCCGGCGGGACGTAGGTTTCGAGCGGAGTCTTTTCGAGGGGCGCAGAGGAGTCGCGCAGCCCGGCAGTCGTTGCCATGTCGATGGGCCCAAAGTGCTGCCCGGCCGCGGCGGCCGAAGGCGTTCAGCGGGTTTATATAACGATCCGGCCGGCAAATGCGACCCGCCTGACGAGCGGTACCGGCGGCCGCCGTCTACCGGCGGCAATCCTGCGCGATGCGGTCGAGCGCCTGGGCGAGGCCCTTCAGTGAGAACACGTCGGTGGTCTCCGTGCCCTTGGCCGAGACGCCCTTGACCACGGCCTCGGGCGCCTTGCGCATGGCATCGACCATCCGCTCTTCCTCCGCGGCGTTCTTGATCCAAAGTCCGTCGCCCTGGGTATACATGGCATAGGAGGCTCCGCCGACCTCTACCGTGGCGTCGGATCCCGGCTTCAGCGCATAGCCGATCATGATCGAGACCTCGTTGAAGACCTTCTCGGAGGGCCGGGTCGACACGAAGGCATAGGCGGGATCGCGCGGACGGTTGGGCGGATTGGTCTTGGAGGATGTCGGCTTGGCCAGCGCGAAGCAGACCTTCTTGCCGCCGGGCATCGCGGTATAGGCGCCCCAGCCGCCGAACTGTCCGATCAGCGTCGGTTCCGCGCCGCCGATGTTGGGAACGGCCGGCTTCGATTCCGATTTCGGTGCGGCCTTCGGATGCGGAGCTGCGGCCTTTGGCGCGGCGCTCTGTGCCGCTACGAGGCTCGGAGCTCCGAACAGCAGCACGCCGCCGACCAGCGTTGTCAACAATCGCCCGAACAACATGATACGTTGAGTTCCCCCGCGACTTCGTTCCACCAATATTGTGACTGGATAATGGCCCGGAATCGCTGACCGTGGTCGCGATGGATAGCGGCTAAATGCACCGCTTGCAAAGGCCGCAGAGCCGGATTGTCCGGCGCTCCGCGTCCCTGGCGCGGCGCCGCGCACCTGCCGCGGCCTGATGATGATTGTGGCGCGGCGGCAAATCCGGCATGACGTTCCCAAAGCCGGACCTCGATCCGGCGGCAACGACCAAGGAGCGCCTATGAAAGCCATTCTCTGCTCGCAATTCTGTCAGCCCGACGATCTCGTCCTCACCGAGGTGCCAGATCCGGTGGCCGGTCCCGGCGAGGCCGTGATTGCGATCAAGGCGGCGGCGCTGAACTTCTTCGACATCCTGATGATCCAAGGCAAGTACCAGATCAAGCCGCCGTTCCCGTTCTCGCCGGGTGCGGAGGTCGCGGGTGTCATCGAGAGCGTCGGCGATGGCGTCACCGAACTGAAGGTCGGCGACCGTGTCGTTGCCTCCTGCGGCCACAACGGCGCGCGCGAAAAGATCGCGCTGCCGGCCGCGTCGATCGTCAAGATTCCGGACAATCTCGATTTCGATCGCGCCGCCGGCATCATCATCATCTACGGCACTGCGCTGCATGCGCTGGAGGATCGTGCCAGTCCGAAACCGGGCGAGACGCTGGCCGTGCTTGGCGCCGCCGGCGGCACCGGCCTGGCGGCTTGCGAGCTCGGCAAGCTGATGGGGTTGAAGGTCATCGCCTGTGCCTCTTCGGACGAGAAGCTCGAATTTGCCAGGCAGCACGGCGCGACGCTGACGTTGAACTACGCCAAGGAGGATCTCAAGGAGGGACTGCGGCGGCTCACCGACGGCAAGGGTGCCGACATCATCTTCGATCCCGTCGGAGGCGCCTACGCCGAGGCAGCGCTGCGCTCCATCGCATGGGAGGGCCGATTCCTGGTGATCGGCTTCGCCGCCGGCGACATCCCGAAGATGCCGCTGAACCTCGCGCTTCTGAAGGGCTGTGATATCCGCGGCGTGTTCTGGGGCGCCTGGACCCGACTCAACCCCGCCAAGAACCGCGCCAACCTCGAAAAGCTCGTGCAGTGGACCGCGGAGGGCAAGCTGTCGTCGCACGTCGACCGCACCTTCCCGCTGGCTCAGACCGCCGATGCCTTGAAGGTGCTGGCCGGCCGCCAGGCGATGGGCAAGGTGATCCTGCACCCCTGAGGACGTCGCGCAATGAAGGCCCCCGGGGGGCTGTACTCCCCGGGATAGCCTCGCCCTGATCCGTGCAACCAAACCGAGCAGTGCCCCGGCTGTTGTGCCGATGGAATGCTCGAGCCGGCCCGGCGTCGCTGTGACATCCGCGCGCTGCGCGGCGGTCGCAAATTTGTTCGGCGGGCTGCCGCGCCGGCGCCACGGATTCGCAACCGGAAGCAGAAAATCCGAAAACGAGCGTTTCTTGGTTAACGCAACCGCGCCACATTATGGCGTGGTTAATTTGAGGCTTGGCCGTTGTTATCACGACGTTTCTGGATTTGGTGCCGTGCGATGTCGCACGTGCGTTGCCACAATCAGATCAAAATGTTTCCAGAATCATGCCGGCTCTCGTCCACTTTTAGTCGGATTCAATTAGTCAATTAGTTGTCGGCAGTGGGGTGCCTCTGGCAATCGTGACGTGTCTCGAGCTTCTGACGGGCTTGGGACTAAAAGTATGTTGCGTGAAGTTGAGATGGGGATGAAGGCCATGGCTGAGCGGACGACGCGCGGGCGTTTCAACAACAGAACTCCTTCGGAGCCTGACTTCAGGCCTTTCCCCGACGAACTCCCTCAGGAGCGCCCCCCGAGCTATCGTTTCGGCCGGTCGACCCAGGATAACTATCCAAACGACGAATCGATGCCGATGTTCCTCTCTGAGTATGAGAGCGGCAACCAGATCGACAGCACGCATTTCGAGGACCAGTGGCCGGAGCGGACCCGCCGCGTCTCGGTCTCGTCCCGGATTCTTCTCGCCGTGGTGGCTGCGGCCGGCGTCGCGGTGCTCTTCGCGCTTGTCACCTCGGATGCGACGCGCGACCTGATCGCCAGTGCCAAGGCTTCCATCATCGGCGCCACGCCGGACCCGACGGCCCCGCCGCAGGCCACCAACACGCAGCTCACCGCGCGCGACATGCAGCTGAACGAGCCGGCGCGACTGCCGCCCGCCGAGCCGCCGGCTGCGGCGGCGCCGGTGCAGACGGCAGCCGTGGCCCCGACGCGTGACGACATCGCCAACGCCTACCAGACAGCGCTGCAGAATCGCAGTGTGACGCAGCCCGCGCCGGTTGCAGCACCACCGAGCTTCGCCACGGCACCGTCCGCGCCGGCCCCGAGCGCGATGGAGCCATCCTCGATCAATTCGCCGGGCGCCGGATCGGCAATCGTCGCACCCGGCCTCGGCGCCGTGACCGCCGCTCCGCCGCCCGCGCAGGTCCGCCGGCTAGATCCCGACGAACTCGCGGGCATCATGAAACGCGCCAAGAGCCTGCTGGCCGCGGGCGACATCCCGCCGGCCCGACTGCTGCTGGAGCGCGCGGCCGAGGCGCAAGAACCGGCCGCGGCGCTGATGCTTGCGCAGACCTACGATCCCCACGTGCTGGGGACGAAGGACATCCGCAACATCAATGCCGATCCGGCTGCGGCTCGCAACTGGTACCGCCGCGCCGCCCAGCTCGGCTCGGCTGAAGCGCAGCGCAGGCTCGATCAACTGCAGAACTGAACGCTCGTGACGGCAGCGATGCCGCCTCGTTTCATTTTTTTGTTTCACGCGTGATTTTCGAGTCTGTTCATGGGCGATGCCAGGCGAGACTTGGCGCTGCCCGCGTTCCGGCTCGCAAACATGTGCCAGCCTTAGATCAAGGGGGACAGATGCGACGTCTTGTTGGAGCGGCCCTGGCCGCAATGATGATAGCGTGCGGTTTCGCTGCCCACGCCGAGGAAGGCGAGTTCGACCCCGCCAAGGTGAGCGACAGCCTCAAGGCGATCTTCCAGTTCGGCTCGGTGCAGACCAAGCAGGCGCTGAACGCCAACACGGTGACGCTCATCACCGGCACCATTGGCGGCACCTATGTGCAGTTCGGCGCCGATCTGGCCTCGCTGCTCGACGACGGCAACAATCTGCGCGTCCTGCCGATCGTCGGCCGCGGCTCGGTGCAGAGCGTGGCCGACATCCTGTTCCTGCAGGGCGTCGATCTCGGCGTCGTCCGCGCCGATACGCTCGACTACCTTGAGCGCAAGGGTTTCGCCAAGGACATCAAGCGGCAGTTCACCTACGTCACCAAGCTCTACAATGAAGAGATGCAGGTGATCGCGCCGCGCGCGGTGCGCAACCTGCGTGATCTCGAGGGCCGCCGCGTCAGCGTCGACCTGCCGAATGGCGGCACCTTCGTCACGGCGCTGACGGTGTTCGAGCGGCTTGGCCTGCGCGCCAACTTCGCCTACATCGAGCAGCGCATCGCGATGGAGAAGCTGAAGCGCGGCGAGCTCGATGCCGTCATCGTGGTCGGCGGCAAGCCCTACAAGTCGGTCTCGACCTTCGTGAACGACGGCCGCTTCCATCTCGTCAACGTCGACTACGATCGACCGCTGCAGACCGACTATCTGCCGGCGACCCTGACGGCGAAGGACTACCCGAACCTGATCGCCGAGGGCGAGAAGGTCGACACGATCGCGGTGCCGGCCGTGCTCGCCGCCTATAATTGGGCGCCGAACACCGACCGCTATCGCAAGCTCGCGACCTTCGTCGACGCCTTCTTCACCAAATTCCCGGCATTCCAGAATCCGCCGTTCCATCCGAAGTGGAAGGAGGTTTCGCTTTCGGCGCCGCTCGCCGGCTGGCAGCGGCTGCCGTCCGCCAGCAAATGGCTGGAGAGCCACGCCATGGAAGGCGCACAGCGCGACCGCTTCGATGACTTCCTGAAGCAGAGCAGCGCCGGCAGGGCGATGCCGAGCGAGGCCGACCGCGAGGCGCTGTTCAAGCAGTACCAGGCCTGGGAGGCCGAGAAGACCGGCAGCGCCCGCGCCCAGGCGCGCGGCCAGCGCTGAGCTCGTAGCGTTCGACGAAGTCCCATCAGGAGAAAAGCCCCGCGGATGCGGGGCTTTTTGCTGTTGTGCCCTTCCGATGCGCTGACTGCGGGCGCCCGGCTTGCCGGCCGGAGCCGCCGTCAGCCGATATTCTCGCCGTCAGCGTTCTTGTCTGCCGCCAGCCGCGCGAGTACGGCGCGGGCTGCCGCATGATGGTCGGGCGTGATGTGCGAAGCGACCATGCGGATGGCGGTGGCGAGCACCGCCGCGTCGTCGGTGAAGCCGAGGATGGGCAACACGTCAGGCATGAAGTCGAACGGCACGACGAAGTAGGCGATGGCGCCGAGCAGGGCGACCTGTACGTGCCGGGGTGTCTCCTTGTCGAAGGCGCAGTAATACGCCGCAAGCAGCTCCTCGGCGAATGGCAGCCGCGCGACAACCTTCTTGAACTTGATCCAGAAACGACGGCGAAGGGTCTCGCGATCCCGGGCCAGCCGCTCCGCGGGCTCGAAGCCAACGCTGTAGTCGGTCGCATCCGACATGATGTCCGATCTCCGGTTCCCGACGGCGCTGGGGGCGCGGTCCTCGCCCTCGGATGTGGTGATGGCGGCGCCGGCCGCAAGGCGCGTGCCGTCGTCGCGAAGATCTCAGCCGCGCATCGTCGCGGCGATCGCATTCATCGCCTTGGCGAGCGCGATGTCGCGCATGGTCACGCCGCCTGCGTCATGGGTCGTGAGGACCACCTCGACGGTGCGGTAGACGTTGCGCCACTCGGGATGATGGTCAGCCTTTTCAGCGACCAAGGCGACGCGGGTCATGAAGCCGAAGGCTTCGTTGAAGTCTGTGAATGTGAACGTGCGGGCGATGGCCTCACGGCCTTGCGCCTCAGACCAGCCGGGAAGCTCCCGCAAGGCGGTGGCGCGTGCCTCCGTCGACAATGGTTGCGGCATCTCGATCTCCTCTTGTGCTGCAATCGACCGGACACGTGGCGGCATCCGGGTGATCGCGGGGCTACCTCCGGCTGGATCGCGCTGGTGTCCGGTTGCCAAGACTAACCGAAAACGCATCCCGATCAGAGCCTTGTCACAGGCGCGATGCCGGAGGCGCTTGGAACTGCCCCGATCCTCCGGCGACTGGTGCGATGGTAACCATGACGCAGATGTCACCCCGGGCGGACAAGAAATTTGCTACAGTTCGGCTCTATTGAAGGACGACGTGGCCAGACGAAGCCGCCTGTGGCATCGCCCGGGCCTGGGACCACCGGAGGACGGGATCTGGTAGATACTCAGACCACGCCAGCGCAGCGCTCACGGATGCGCCCAGCCGTGTTCATCGTCATCGCCGGGATCCTCGCGGTCGTCGGCGCTTTGACGGGTGCCTACTATTTCGCGATGCGTCCCGTGGTGCTCAAGATCGCGGTCGGTCCGCCCAACAGCGACGACCTGAAGGTCGTCCAGGCCCTGACCCAGGCCTTTTCCCAGTCGCACGCCTCCGTCAGGCTGCGGCCGGTTCCGACCGAGGGCGCCGCACAGAGCGCGCAGGCGCTGGCCGCAGGCAAGGTTGATCTCGCGATCGTCCGGGGTGACCTCGAGGTCCCAAAGAACGCGCAGGCCGTGGCGACGCTGCGCAAGAACGTCGCCGTGCTCTGGGTGCCTCCGGGCGGCAAGGGCAAGGGTCGCAAGGGCGCCAAGATCACCAAGATCTCCCAGCTCGCGGGCCACAAGGTCGGCATCATCGGTCGGACCCCGGCGAACGCCAATTTGCTGAAGGTGATCCTGCATCAGTACGGCGTCGACGCCAGCAAGGTCGAGATCGTCCAAGTCCCGATCACCGAGGCCGCCGAAGCCGTGCGCAACCAGCGGGCGGACGTCTATCTTGCGGCCGGACCCATCAATAGCAAGATCACGGCGGATGCGATCGCCGCTGCTACCAAGGACGGCGGCACGCCGACCTTCCTGGCGATCGATTCGGCCGAAGCGATCGCGCAGAACCACCCCGAATATGAATCGACCGAAATTCCCGCCGGCGCGTTTGGCGGCTCGCCCGATCGTCCCGAGGACGAGGTGAAGACCATCAGCTTCAACCACCACATCGTGGCGCGCAAAGGCCTGTCGGATTCGACCGTGTCCGCGTTCACCCATCAGCTGTTTTCGGTGCGCCAGCAATTGCTGTCGGAGTTCCCGCTGGCTGCCAAGATCGAGACCCCCGACACCGACAAGGACGCCGCGATTCCGGCGCATCCCGGCGCGGCGGCGTTCATCAACGGCGAGGAGAAGACATTCCTCGACCGCTACAGCGACTACATCTGGTGGGGCCTGATGGCGCTTTCGGCGATGGGTTCGGCCGGTGCGTGGTTCGCCGGCTATCTCAAGCGCGACGAACGCACCATCAACACCTCGCTGCGCGATCGTCTGCTGGAGATGATCACGATCGCGCGCAAGAGCGATTCGACCGAGGAGCTCGACCAGCTGCAGAGCGAGGCCGACGAGATCCTGCGCAACACGCTGACCTGCTTCGAGGACGGTGCAATCGAGCACGCGGCGTTGACCGCGTTCAACATCGCGCTCGAGCAGTTCCACAACGCGGTGGCCGATCGCAAGCTCATCCTGATGAGCATGCCCGCCAATCTGCAGCGAACCGGCGCGCAGTTGCGTGCCGCCGGCACCTGAGGGCGGACCATGTTCGCCCTGCGGCCGCGTCACGCGCTGTCCACGGCGCGATTGTAATTCCAGCGTCATCAATCTTTTCTAGGTCTGCCGGGCCGTGGCTCGCGCCGGCTCCCGCGCGCGATCCGACCAGGAGATCCGCATGACGCTTCGCATTCCTCGATCGCACACAGCCCTGTCCCGCCGCCGCTTCCTGTCGACGGCCGCCGCAGCCGGCGTCACGACGCTGGCGATGCCCTATCTGAGCCGCGCCGCCGACCGGCCGCAGATCACGCATGGCGTGCAGTCCGGCGACGTCGGCATGGATGGTGGCGTGGTCTGGGCGCGCGCCGACCGGCCGTCGCAGATGCTGGTCGAGGTGGCGACCACCGAATCGTTCAAGGACGCGCGTACGCTGCCTCCGATTGCCGCGCTTCCGGAAAGCGACTTCACGGCCAAGATGCTGATCGACGGCCTTCCGAGCGGCCAGGACATCTTCTACCGTGTCAAGTTCCGCGACCTGTCGCATACCGCGGTCGAAAGCGAGGCCGTGGCCGGCCGCTTCCGCACCGCGCCAGGCAACAAGCGCGACGTCTCGTTCGTCTGGGGCGGCGACGTGGCGGGGCAGGGCTGGGGCATCAATCCCGATGATGGCGGCATGTTCACCTTCTCGACGATGAAGAAGCACCGCCCGGACTTCTTCCTGCACTCCGGCGACACCATCTACGCCGACGGTCCGATCAAGTCCGAGGTGAAGCTGCCGGACAACAAGGTGTGGAAGAACCTCACCGTGGAAGAGAAGGCCAAGGTCGCCGAGACGCTCGACGAATTTCGTGCCGCCCACAAATACAATTTCCTCGACGAGAATGTTCGCGCCTTCAATGCCGAGGTGCCGATCTTCGTGCAGTGGGACGATCACGAGGTCACCAACAACTGGTCGGCGTCCAAGGAGCTGCCCGCCGCCTACAAGGAGCGCAACATCCAGTTGCTCGCGGCCCGCGCGGCGCGCGCCTTCCACGAGATGTATCCGATGCGCGAGAGCATCATCGAGCCGGGCCGAGTCTATCGCACCATCAACTATGGCCCGCATCTCGACGTGTTCGTGCTCGACGAGCGCAGCTACCGCGGCGCCAACGGTCCCAATCTCGAGGACAAGTATGGTCCGGCGTCCTACTTCATCGGGCCGGAGCAGATGCGCTGGTTGAAGCAGGCGCTGCTCAATTCCCGCGCGACCTGGAAGGTGATCGCCTCCGACATGCCGCTCAGCATCATCGTCTATGACGACGCGGCCAACAAGAAGGGCTCGGAAGCCATCGCCCAGGGTGACGGCCCGGCGCGCGGCCGCGAGCTCGAGATTGCCGAGGTCCTGCGCTTCATCAAGACCGCGCCGATCCAGAACACGGTGTGGCTGACGGCGGACGTGCATTACGCGGCCGCGCATTATTACGATCCGAACAAGGCGCAGTTTCAGGACTTCGAGCCGTTCTGGGAGTTCGTCTCCGGCCCGCTGCATGCCGGCACGTTCGGTCCGAACGAGCTCGACAACACCTTCGGCCCCGAGGTGCGCTTCATCAAGGCGCCCGGCCTCGACAAGCAGAATCTGCCGCCGTCGGCCGGCATGCAGTTCTTCGGCCACGTCAAGATCGAAGGCGCCACGGGCCAGATGACCGTGACCCTGCGGGATCGCGCCGACGTCGCGCTGTGGTCGACCACGCTCGATCCGAAGCTGGGCTGAGGTCTCGTTGTTCGGCGGCAAGACGACCGCGTGCGGCGACGGCAACTAATCGCGTCGCCGCAGCGCCGCCTCCAGCGCCTCGGTCGGGCAAGGCTTCGGCAGCCGCGGCCGGTCGGCGAATGCGGGTGGCACGCGGTCGGCGCCATAGCCGGTCGAGAATGCGAAGGGAATGCCGAGCGCCGTCAGCCGCTCGGCAATCGCAAAGCTCTTTTCGCGGACCAGGCCGACATCGAGCAGCGCGAATTGCGGGACGCGCTCGGCGATCATGGCGAGCGCGGTTGCGACGTCGGCTGCGATCCTGATGTCGGGAACGCCGAGGTCGGTGATCGTGTCTTCCAGTCCGAGCGCAATGATGGGGTCGTCTTCGACGACCAGCACATGCTGATAGAACTCGGGCACGCCTGATTGCGAGCTGGTCATGGGATCTGCGGGTTCCAGGATGAGGGATGGACCCCGCGGCCGGCGCCTCCTCTCGAGCGCGCTGGCGGGTTCCTGGAACCAAGGCAGCATATCAGAGTTCCTGTGTCGGTGCACTTGTGAACACAAGGTGCACGGATCACGCACATGCGTTGCGCACGGGGATGACGATGCTGAGCCAAGGTGTGACCACGCTGAGCCGGGAGCGGCCCTACAACAACCTGCTGCGGCGGCTCAGTCCGGCCGACTACGCGCTGATCTCACCGTATCTGGTGGAGGACGAGGCAACGCCGAACGAGCTGCTCTACAGTCCGGGTGACGACGTCCAGATCGTGCATTTTCCCTGCGGGCCGGCGCTGACGTCCTATCTCGTTCCCAATGAGGATGGCCGCGACGTCGAGACCATCCTGGTCGGCCGCGAGGGCGCCGTCGGCGGGATCGTCAGCGAGGGTTTCCTGCCGGCCTACACGCGGATCGTCGTCAAGTTCGGCGGCCCGTTCGCACGGCTGCCGCTGTCCCGCCTGGCGGCCGCCAAGCTGCAATCCAAGACGCTGCGCAACGTGTTCGCGCGCTACGCCGATTGCATGCTGGCGCAGATGTTCCAGTCGACCGCCTGCAACGCAATCCATTCGATCGAGCAGCGGACGGCGAAGTGGATCGTGGCCGCGATGGACCGTACCGATGGCGAGCCGATCGTGCCGCTGACGCATGAGCAGCTGGCAACGCTGCTGGGCGTCGGCCGCAGCTACGTCAGCCGGGTTGTCCAGACCTTCAGGGCCGAGGGCATTCTCGAAACCCGCCGCGGCGCCTTCATGGTGCGGGACTTCGACGCGCTGAAGCGCCGCTCCTGCCTGTGCAACGAGGCCGTGAAGACCCATTTCGAGGAGGTCCTGCGCGGCGTCTATCCGACCGAGCAGGCCGCGGCGGGCTGAGCCTGCAGGCGCCAGTGACTTTCCGCGCACAGACACCAGCCAACCGCGTTGGCTGTCAGCGCTGGTCCTCGTGGGATTGCCGGTCGGAGTGGTTGGTCTCGTCTTCTCCCGCGCTGCCCGGAAGCGTGCGGTCGCGGAGGCGTTAGCCAGCCGCTCGGAAACCGCTCCTCGTTCCTGAAAGCAGTCATTGTTTTTTGGCATTTTTTGCCTATATTGCGCCGCAACGCGTGAGGTCTGCCCGGTCGATTGGCCGGGCTTCCTATTTGGGGCTGCCGGCCCCTGCCGCCGAACGAGTTTCGCGAGCGCGCGTCGCAAAGCTAACAGCTTGATTCGACTATAACAAAGCGCGCGCCCCGCCGGGGACAGAGCACGAGCTCTTGAGAAAGCTTAGAAGACACCGACCATGAATCTTCGCAACATCGCCATCATCGCCCACGTCGACCACGGCAAGACCACCCTGGTTGATCGTCTCCTGCAGCAGTCGGGTACCTTCCGCGAGAACCAGAAGGTCGCCGAGCGCGCCATGGACTCCAATGATCTGGAGCGCGAGCGCGGCATCACCATCCTGGCCAAGGCCGCCTCGGTGCAGTGGAAGGACACCCGCATCAACATCGTCGACACTCCCGGCCACGCCGATTTCGGCGGCGAGGTCGAGCGCATCCTGAACATGGTGGACGGCGCCCTGGTGCTGGTCGACGCCGCCGAGGGCCCGCTGCCGCAGACCAAGTTCGTGGTCTCCAAGGCGCTCAAGGTCGGCCTCAAGCCGATCGTCGTCATCAACAAGGTCGACCGTCCCGACGCCCGTCCGACCGAGGTCATCAACGAGGTGTTCGACCTGTTCGCCGCGCTCGACGCGTCCGAGGAGCAGCTCGACTTCCCGATCCTGTACGGCTCGGCCAAGCAGGGCTGGATGGCCGAGAGCCCGGAAGGTCCGAAGGACGCCGGGATGCAGCCGCTGTTCGACCTGGTGCTGCGCCATGTGCCGGCGCCGTCGGTCGAAGAGGGACCGTTCCGCATGATCGGCACCATCCTGGAGGCCAACAACTTCCTGGGTCGCATCATCACCGGCCGCATCACCTCGGGCAGCATCAAGCCCAACCAGGCCGTGAAGGTGCTGAACGCCGAAGGCAAGGTCGTCGAGCAGGGCCGTATTTCCAAGATTCTCGCGTTCCGCGGCATCGAGCGCGTGCCGCTCGACGAGGCCGAGGCCGGTGACATCGTCGCCATCGCGGGCCTGACCAAGGGCACCGTCGCCGACACGTTCTGCGATCCCTCGGTCGAGACTCCGCTCCCGGCGCAGCCGATCGACCCGCCAACCGTGTCGATGTCCTTCATCGTCAACAACTCGCCGCTGGCGGGCACCGAAGGCGACAAGGTCACGAGCCGCATGATCCGCGACCGCCTGCTGCGCGAGGCCGAGGGCAATGTCGCGCTGCGCGTCGTCGAATCCGCCGACAAGGACGCCATGGAAGTGTCGGGCCGCGGCGAATTGCAGCTCGCGATCCTGATCGAGACCATGCGCCGCGAAGGCTTCGAGCTGTCGGTGTCGCGTCCGCGCGTGGTGCTGCAGAAGGACGAGGCCACCGGCGCGTGGCTGGAGCCGATCGAGGAGGTCGTGATCGACGTCGACGAGGAGCATTCCGGCGTCGTCGTGCAGAAGATGAGCGAGCGCAAGTCCGAGATGATCGAGATGCGCCCGTCCGGCGGCAACCGCCTGCGGCTGGTGTTCTACGCGCCGACCCGCGGCCTGATCGGCTATCAGGGCGAGCTGCTCACGGACACCCGCGGCACCGCGATCATGAACCGCCTGTTCCACGGCTATGCCCCGTTCAAGGGCGAGATCGCCGGCCGCCGCAACGGCGTCTTGATCTCCAACGACCAGGGCGAGGCGGTGGCCTACGCGATGTTCAAGCTGGAGGACCGCGGCCCGATGATGATCGAGCCGGGCTGGAAGGTCTATCGCGGCATGATCGTCGGCGAGCACACCCGCGACAACGATCTCGAGATCAACGTCCTGAAGGGCAAGCAGCTCACCAACATCCGCACCACGTCGAAGGACGAGGCAGTCCGCCTGACGCCGCCGATCAAGATGACGCTGGAAAAGGCGCTCGCCTATATCGAGGACGACGAGCTGGTCGAGGTCACGCCGAAGTCGATCCGGCTGCGCAAGAAGCATCTCGATCCGAACGAGCGCAAGCGCGCCGAGAAGCAGAAGGAAGCGGTGGCCTAATTTCCGCCCTCCATTCTCAAATGCGTCATGGCCGGGCTTGTCCCGGCCATCCACGTTTTGGGGCTTGCGAGGACGACGTGGATGCCCGGCACAAGGCCGGGCATGACGACGGAGTTGGATGAGCCAATGTCTTTCCCATCCTCCATCGACATCGCCATCATCGGCGCGGGTGCCGCGGGCCTCGGCGCGGCACATGCGCTGCAGGACAAGGGCGTCTCGTTCATCGTCCTGGAGGCCCGCGACCGCATCGGCGGCCGCGCTCACACCATCATGGCTTCGCCTGATGTCACCTTCGATCTCGGCTGCGGCTGGCTGCATTCGGCTGATCGCAACTCGTTCGTCGGCATTGCCGAGCAGCTTGCTTTCACTATCGACACCAGCCGGCCGCCCTGGCGCGATCAGGCCTATGAGGCGGCATTCCCGCGCGAAGAGCGCGAAGAATTCATCCGCGCGCTGGAGGCGTTCTTCATGCGTACCGCGGAGGCTGCCAAGAGCGGCCGCGATGCGCCTGCGAGCATCTGCCTCGAGCCCGGCAATCGCTGGAACGGCATGATCGACGCGATCTGCACCTATCTCAACGGCTGCGAGCTGGAGCAGATGTCGCTGCTCGACTTCGAGGCCTATGAGGACACCGAGCTGAACTGGCGGATCCGCCGCGGCTATGGCGCCCTCGTTGCAGCCTACGGTGCGGACCTGCCGATCGTGCTCGACTGCAACGTGACGCTGATCGACCGTGGCGACAGGCGCATCCGCCTGACGACGTCACAGGGCACGCTGACGGCCGACAAGGTCATCGTGACCGTGCCGACCAATCTCATCGCCGACGAAGCGCTCCGTTTCACGCCGGCGCTGCCTGCCAAGGTCGAAGCCGCTATCGGCCTGCCACTCGGGCTGGACAACAAGGTGACGCTGGCGCTCGACGGCTGGGAGCACCTGCCGAGGGATTCGGGCATGCGCGGCCGCAGCCACACCGCGCGGGTCGGCAGCTTCCAGCTGCGCCCGTTCGGCCAGCCCTGCATCGAAGGTTTTTATGGCGGCAGCTTCGCCCGCGAGATCGAGGCGGCGGGCGAGGGGGCCTTGGCGGCGCAGGCGATCGACGACATCGCGGCCCTGGTCGGCAACGACATCCGCAACAGCCTCCGTCCGCTCGCCGAGTCCCGCTGGGGCGCCGACCCGTTCGCGCGCGGCGCCTATTCGCATGCACTGCCCGGACATGCCGACAAGCGCGCCGTGCTGGCCGCGCCGGTTGATGATCGGCTGTTCTTCGCCGGCGAGGCGACGCCCTCGGATTTCTTCTCGACTGCCCATGGCGCGCGTGACAGCGGTGAGCGCGCGGCGCGGGAAGCTCTGGCGTCATTAACCAGGCGCTAGTCCATCGATCGTCATTGCGAGCCCAGCGAAGCAGTCCAGACTGTCACCGCGGTGGGATTTCCGGATCGCTTTCGCTGCGCTCGCGATGACGTGCCCCAATCAATGCGTCTCCCCCACCATCCGCAGAAACTCCCGCGCGGCCTGCGTCTGGTGATGCTCTTTGTGGCGCAGGCTGTAGAAGTGCCGCTTGGGCAGCTCGATGTTGGCGACGGCGAGCAGCCCGGCCTTGACGGCGCGCATGACCACGAGGCGCGACAGCACCGTGACGCCGGCGCCGGCTTCGACGGCGCCGCGCACGGCCTCGTTGGACGGCAGGTCGAACACCACATCGAGCTCGGCCGGGGTGATTCCGAAGCGGCCAAGCGCTGTTTCGAGCGCGGCGCGCGTGCCGGAGCCCTGCTCGCGCAACACCCAGCGCGCCGTCTTCAGGTCGCTGGTTGTCACTGACCTTCCGCGGCACAGCGGATGATCGATCGGACCGACCAGCACCATGTTGTCCTGCGCGACCGGCTGAACCGTGAGCACGGGATCGTCGACATCGCCCTCGACGAAGCCGAGATCGGCAGAGCCCTCGCGGACCTGGGTCGCGACCTGCTCGGTATTGCCGATCGACAGCTGCAGCCTGATCGCCGGATGCGCGGCACTGAAGCGGTGAATGAAGGCCGGCAGCCAATAGCCCGCGATGGTCTGGCTGGCCGCCAGCGCCAGCTGCCCGCGCTTCAGGCCGGCGAGATCGTTCAGCACGGTCTCGGCGGCGGCCGCGCGCGCCAGCACCGCCTTCGCTTCGACGAGAAACGCCTTCCCGGTCGCCGTGAGCACGATGCGGCGTCCGACGCGATCGAACAGCCTGGTCTCGTAGCGCGCTTCGAGCGCGGCCACAGCCGCCGATGTCGCCGACTGGGTCAAATTGAGGTCGCGCGCCGCCTGCGTGACGTGCTCGCGGGTTGCGACCGCAACGAAGATCCTGAGCTGTTCGAGCGTCACAGGCGTCCTATGTGGTGAGCTTCACCAGGGCCAGGCTGAAGCCTGCGATGAACAGGAAGGCGAGCAGGCCCAGCGCCAGCGGCCGCAGGCCCTTGGCCTTGAGCTTGGCGAAATCCGTTTCCAGTCCCATCGCGGCCAGCGCCATCGACAGCAGGAACGTGGTCGCCGTCACGATCACCGTCTTCATCTCGGCGGCAATGCTGATCACGCTGTTGAGGCCGACCAGCGCGATGAAGCCGAACACGAACCAGGGCAGTGGCGGCTGCGCATTGCCTCGGGTCTCGCCGCCATGGCGCGCACGCCGCGTTGCCAGCAGGCCGAGCGTGAGCACGACCGGCGCCAGCAGCATCACGCGGGCCAGCTTGGCGATGGTGCCGAACTCGCCGGCCTGCTGGCCCTGCTGAAACGCGGCCGCGACCACCTGGGCGATCTCGTGAATGGAGGCGCCGCTCCACAGGCCGAAGGCGTGCGCGTCGAGATGCAGCAGCGCCGGAAGCAGCGGATAGATGAACATTGCGATCGAGCCGAACACCGTGACGCAGGCCACCGCATAGGCGACGTCCTCGTCATGGGCGCGCGTGACCGTGTTGGTCGCGATCACGGCGGACGCACCGCAGATCGAGGTGCCCGCGGCGATCAGCTCCGCCAGCTTGCGATTGACGCCGAGCAGCTGTCCCATCCACACCGTGAACAGGAAGGTGCCGGTGAGGCTCAGCGCGATCACGGCGAGACCACGCGCGCCGACCTCGACGATCTGCGTCGCCGTCAGTTGCAGGCCCAGCAGGATGATCGCCAGCCGCAGTACGCGACGCATCGAGAAGGCGACGCCGGGCTTGGCCCGCGCCGGTGTGCCGACCACGTTGTGCAGCGCCATCCCTGCCACGATCGCCAGGATCATCGGGCTGAACAGGCCGAGGCCCGGCAGCAGGCGCAGCCCGAAGGCGCCGGCCGCGAGCGCCGCGGACAGCGCGAGCCCGGGCAGCAGCGTCGGTGCCGCCGGCGTCGCGGGCGCGTGCGCAGGTCGATGATGAATGGCAACGGGCGCATCTGCGATCAGATCGTGCGAGGGGGCAGCCATGGAAATCTCTCCCAAACCAAGTGCGAGGAAGAGAATTTCATGCTGTGACCAATCGATCCAACAGATTATATCGCACGTATCATTCGGTTCAATCGATTAATCGGCGCTCGTGGCCGCATCTCACCGCCGACCGGATCACGACTCCAGCACCCGCTTGCGCAGCTCGGCATCCGGCACGAAGCAGGATTCGTATTTGCCGAAGATGTGGTAGCGGTTGCGTGCGACCACGCCATAGACCGCATCGCGCAGCGGCTTCGGAATGGCGCGCAGCGCGCGCGTCCAGCCCCAGCCCGGCAGGTTCGACAATACGGTCAGCGCAGCATCGGATTTCAGATGCGCCTTGCCGCCATGCACGACCGCGTTGGTGTCGGGGTCCTGGGGATCGATGCCGAAGGCCTGTGCCAGCCGGGTGCCGTAGGGCGACTGGATCGGCGTGAAGCGGAAGCGCCTGGCGGTGTCGCGCGCGATCACGAACTGCACCCAGCGGGAGCAGAACACGCAGACGCCGTCGTAGAGGATCACGTCATCGTCGGGCCAGTTGGTCATCAGCGATTGTCCATCATGAGCAGCGCGACCAGCATCAGCACGATCGCAGGTCCCGTCTTCACCAGGGCGCCGAGCGGCTCGAGCCAGAGATCGGGCGTGAGGATCGCGCAGCCGAGCATGTAGCCGAGCGAGACGAGGGTGCCGGCGGCGAGCCCGAATGCTGCGGTCCTGCGGAATGCGATCAATAGGCCGACCGAAATATCCATCATGCTGGTGATCGCCGCGAACGGAGTCGCAAAGCCTTCCGGCCAGCCGCGCGTGGTCAGGACCGCCGTGGTCGCCGGGAACGAGACGAACAGTGCAATCGACCCCGATGCGACCCAGAACAGCACGAGGCTCGCGATGATCAGTGCCTTGATCAGGAACAGCCGCGCGAACCATTTGTCCTGAATGGTGGCGCCACGCGCGCCGACGGCGTCCAGCGGCGTGGGGGTGATGCCGGTTGCCGCGATCCATGGTGCGGGATCGCCGTGCACCCCGCGGTGAAGCTCGGCGATCGCGGTGGTGCGCATCGGCGGCATCCAGCCGAGCCGGCTGCAGAGGTCACCGGCGAAAGCGCCGAGATTGATCAGTGGTGCGGGCACGGCAACGCGTGGCCAATCCGTCGTGCCGAAACTGCGCCGAAACGCATCGACGACGTCGCCAAGCGTCACCGCCTCGGGCTGCATCAGGTCCCAGCTCACCGCGCGCGTCGCCTCGTCATCGATCGGCCGCATCGCGAGCCAGGCGATGGTCGCGGCGATGTCCGCCACCGCCACCGGCTGGAACGGCGTCGCCGCATCCCTCGCCGGCAGGTCGACCGGAAGCGCCGCGAGCGCGCGGACCATCGCGCTGCCGCCATAGGCCGATGGCGCGATCACGAAGCCCGGGCGCAGGACGGCGTAGGGAATGTCTGAGGATGCAATCAACTGCTCCGCCTCGCGCTTGGTGGTCGCGAAGGCGGTGCGATCCTGATCGGCCGTGCCGGGGATCGAGATGTGAATGAAGCGTACGCGACGGCCGCAGGCCGTGATCGCTGCGAGCACGCGCGCGACGAACTCACGATGCACGGCAGCGGTATCGCTGCCCGGACCATCCTGCAGGACGCCGAGGCAGTTGACGACGACGTCGATCTCGTGGGCGCGGATCAGACTCGCCAAAGCCGGCGCATCGAGCGCCATGATAGGCAGCTCGATGTCGAACGGTGACGTGCGTTGTGATGGCGAGAACGCGCGCGCCACACCGACCGTCGCACAGCCGCGCTGGCGCAGATCGTCGGTGATGAAGCGTCCGATCAGGCCGGAGGCGCCAAGCACGAGGATGCGGGGGTTGGTTGACGTGATCATGCGCGTCTCGTCAGAACGGCTTTGCGATCATCAGCCAGAGAGTGGCCATGACCGCGCCGAAACCGGGGATGCCGCACAGGAACCAGCGGCGGAAGACGATGAAGTAGCGCGGCGGCAGCGCCTGGGCGCTGATATCAGCAGCACGGGCGAGGTCGCGCAGTTCGATCTGCATGAAGATCACGGGGACCCAGAACAGGCCGGCGACGGCGTAGAGCGCGAGCGAGGTGAGCAGCCAGCGCTCGGTCATCGCCGTCGACGACAGCCACATCAAGGTGCCGCCGGTGACTGGTTGCAGCAGCACCGCCGAGAGCGTGAACAGCATGTCGGCAATGACGACGACGCCTGCGGTGCGCGCGATGAACGCGGCCTCGCCGCTCAGATGCGCCATCAGCATGAAGAATGCGATCCCCGTGCCGGTGCCGAGAATGACGATGGCGCCGAGCACGTGGAGATATTTGACAAGGAAATACAGCGTCATCGTGTCCTGCTAGTTCGGCGGCATCGGATGCGTCGATCGACGTGTCGTTGTCAGCGCCCGCGACAGCAAATCCGCCGCCAGTGCCACGCCGTCGTCGCGCTCGATCATCCAATGCCCCTCCTCGCCGGACGCTGGCAACAGCTTGAAGTCCGCCCGGCCTCCGGCCGAGTCGAAGGCCTCCGCAAGCCGACGCGAAAGCGGTGGTGGAAAGTAGCTGTCATTGGCCGCGACCAGCCACGTGACCGGCACGCGCGCGCCGCGTCCAAATGCGCGGGCCGTATCGAGCAGGCGCGCCTCTGCACAGACGCGCCCTGGCACCTCGTCGGCATGGCCGCCACGGCCGGGCGCGAACACGATGATGCTCGAAACGAACTGCCGGGGCTGATCGGCGAGCGCCAGCGCGCCCCAGCCGCCGGCCGAGTGACCGACCACAAGTGCGCCGCCTTTGGCGACGAATGGTTGATCGCGCATGAAGGCAAGCGCGCGCGAGATCTGCGTGGCCGTGGCACGTCCCGCCTTCTCGTAGTCCGGATTTTCGCACGCGCCCTGATCCTCGACATAGGGGCCGCCGGTACGGCCATGCCCGAGCCGCTCCGGCACCAGCACCGCATAGCCGCGCGCGACCAGCTCGCTGGCCATCGCCGTGTAGCTCGGCTGCGGCAGCTGCGCGCGCCGCAACGCATTCTGTGTCGAGGCATGCGCGATCAGCGCCAGCGGAAACGGTCCGTCACCGGCAGGCCGATACAGCAGCGCATGCGCGGGGAGTCCAGGCTCGGTCGAGGGCACCAGCCATTGCTGCAGCCGGGCCGGCTCGCCTTCCGGCGAGGCCGGGCCGAATGTCTGTGCCCAGGCGTTCGATCCCGCGAGGACGAGCGCCATCAACCATGAGAGGCAGCGAAGCAGCAGCATTCAGCCGGGCGGGAAGTTGTTGAGCTCCGGCCACACTAGCCGAGCCCACCGCGAGTGAGTTGCAGTTTTTAGTTCGTGGTATGAACCTGCGGTGACGGGGCACCGTCGACCCTCAACAATGTTGCGAATTTGTCCCTTTTCGGCACAGCTTTCCGCCACGGTGATGCCGAAAGTCCACAGGTTAACCGATCTTTAACGTGGCACCTTGAAGGCGGACCGCCGACTTGCTTTGATCCGCTCATGAGCACAACCCTGATCGAAGTCCGTCCGGCCAAGGCTGCAGATGCGGCTGCGGTGGCGTCAGCCCATGATGAAGCCTGGCGTTCCGCCTACCAGGGAATCATCCCTGGCGCAGAGCTGGAGAAGCTGATCAACCGGCGCGGCCCCCAATGGTGGGACAGCGCGATCCGCAAAGGCAGCCGCGTCAGCGTGCTGGTGTTCAACGACAAGGTCGCAGGCTATGCGAATTACGGCCGCAATCGCGCCCGCAGCCTGCACTTCGACGGTGAAGTCTACGAGCTTTATCTGCGACCGGAATTTCAGGGGCTGGGGTTCGGTCGCCGGCTCTTCCAGTCCGCCAAGCGCGACCTCGCGCAGAGCGGCCTGAAGAGCATGGTGGTATGGGCGTTGTCCGACAACGATCCTGCCACCGAGTTCTACCGCGCCTTGGGCGGCCGGATGGTCGCGCGGTCGTCGGAGCGCTTCGGGCCGAAGTCGCTCGACAAGGTTGCCTTTGCCTGGACCAACTGAGCCTGGGCCGGCCGTGCTCCGGGCGCGTTAAACGTTAACGCGCCGCCGAATTGAACTGGAATTGAACTGAAAGTGTTGGCTTGAGGTAGCTGTTGCGCAGCCGCGATTTTTTTGCGACTGCGAATGCCAGCGCTTGCCTGTCGAGCGTCCGACCCTCAACGTTCAAGTTCTCAAACGTTCAAGTTCTACGGAGCATCCATGCGCATCGACGCCATCCCGATCGGGAAAGATCCGCCGCGCGAGGTCAACGTCGTCATCGAAGTGCCGGTCGGCGGCGAGCCGATCAAGTACGAGCTCGACAAGGAAGCCGGCACGCTGTTCGTCGACCGCTTCCTCTATACGGCGATGCGCTACCCCGGCAATTACGGCTTCATCCCGCACACGCTGTCCAATGACGGCGACCCCTGCGACGTGCTGGTCGCCAATACGCGTGCGATCGTGCCCGGCGCGGTCATGAGCGTGCGCCCGGTCGGCGTGCTGCTGATGGAGGACGAGGCTGGCGGCGACGAGAAGATCATCGCGGTGCCGTCCTCGAAGCTGACCCAGCGCTACGACAAGGTCCGCACCTATTCGGACCTGCCGGACATCACGCTGCAGCAGATCCGGCACTTCTACGAGCACTACAAGGACCTCGAGCCCGGCAAGTGGGTCAAGGTGCTGCGTTGGGGCAATGCCGACGACGCCCATCAGCTGATCGCCGAGGGCATCGCGCGCGCCAAGGCGGCGAAGAAGTAGGGCGCGCGGAAGCTCCAAACGCAGCGCTTCGCGGCTCCAGGCGATGGACTTTCGAGTCCGCTCCGAGCAGTTTCACGGCGTCGCAGATAGGATCTGCGGCGCCGTCTTGTCTTGGAGCGTTCTGCAATGCGCCGCCTGCTCAGGTCCCTTCGATACCTTGGTCTTCTCATCCTGGCGGCAGGCGCGGCGCTCGTCGCGCTCGTGCTGGTCAACATGTTTCGCCATGGCTCCCGGCAGCTCGATGTCGCGGCGCTGCCGAAGATCAGCATCGATGCCGAGGCCGCGGCGCAGCGGCTCGCGGCGGCGGTTCGTTTTCGCACGATTTCGAGCTCCGACGATCCCGAGCTGAATGCCGATGCCTTCGCGGCGCTCAAGGCCCATATCGAGGCAAGCTTCCCGGCCTTTCATGCGGCCGCGACACAGGAGGTCGTGGCCGGGCACAGCCTGCTGTACCTGTGGAAGGGCTCGGATGCGGCGGCCAGGCCGATTGCGCTGCTGGCCCATCAGGATGTGGTGCCGGTCGCGCCGGGCACCGAGCCCGACTGGGCCGTGCCGCCGTTTGCCGGCGTCGTCAAAGACGGCTTCGTCTGGGGCCGCGGCGCCTGGGACGACAAGGGCAATCTGTATGCGATGCTGGAGGCGGCCGAGGCGCTGATCAAGGCCGGCTTCAAGCCGAAGCGCACGATCTATTTCGCCTTCGGTCACGACGAGGAGGTCGGCGGCACCCGGGGCGCCAAGGCCATCTCGGCCGTCCTCGCCGCCCGCAACGTCCGGCTGGACTTCGTCATCGATGAGGGCCTGCTGATCTCGGAGGGCGGCATCAAGGGCCTCGACAAGCCGGCGGCACTGGTCGGTGTTGCCGAGAAGGGCTATGCGAGCCTGGTGCTGACGGCCAAGGCCACCCCGGGGCATTCCTCGATGCCGCCGCGGGACACCGCGATCGGCATGATGAGTGCGGCGCTGGCGAAGCTCGAGGCCAACCGGCTGCCGATGCGCATCGACGGCACGGTCGGCGAGATGTTTGATACGCTGGCGCCGGAAATGACCGGCATCAACCGCGCCGTGCTGTCCAATCTCTGGCTGACCAAACCGCTGCTGTTCGGCGAGTTCGCCAAGAGCGGTCCGGCCGAAGCGATGGTCCGTACGACGACCGCGCTGACCATCTTCAACGCGGGCGACAAGGACAACGTGCTGCCGGGCAACGCCTCCGCCACCGTGAATTTCCGGCTGCTGCCGGGGGACACCGAGGCGGGCATCATCGACCACGTCAGGCAGACCGTGGCCAACGACCGCATCTCGATCACGTCCTTGCGCGGCAACCGCGAGCCCCCGCCGGTCACCTCGACCGCCGGACCGTCCTATCAGCTCGTGAACCGGACCATTCGCGAGATCTTCAGCGACGCGGTGGTGGCGCCCGGCCTGATGGTCGCCGGCACCGATTCGAGCCACTATGCGGGCATTGCCGACAGCATCTTCCGCTTCTCGCCGCTGCGCGCGACGACGGAGGATCTCAAGCGCTTCCACGGCACCAATGAGCGGCTGTCGGTCGAGGGCTATGCCGACATGATCCGCTTCTATCGGCGGCTGCTGGAAGCCGCCGCGGGCTAAGGCCTAGACGGCCGGCTTCGGCAGCCCGGCGATCGCGCAGGCGGCGCGCAGCGTGTTCACCAGAAGGCAGGCCACCGTCATCTGGCCGACGCCGCCGGGCACCGGCGTGATCGCGCCGGCGACCTCCGCCACCTCGGCATAGGCGACGTCGCCGACCAGCTTCGTCTTCCCCTCCGCCGTCGGGATACGGTTGATGCCGACGTCGATCACGGTCGCGCCCGGCTTGATCCAGTCGCGCTTCACCATCTCCGGGCGGCCCACGGCGGCGTAGACCAGATCGGCGCGCGCGGTCAGCGCCGGCAGGTCGCGCGAGCGCGAATGCGCGATCGTCACCGTGGCGTTCTCGTTCAGCAGGAGCTGGACCAGCGGACGGCCGACCAGGTTCGAGCGGCCGATCACGATCGCGTTCATGCCCTCCAGCGAGCCATGCACGGTCTTGCTGAGGATGATGCAGCCGAGCGGAGTGCACGGCGCCAGCGCCGGCTGGCCGCCGGCGAGACGGCCGGCATTGTGCGGATGCAGCCCGTCGACGTCCTTGGCCGGATCGATCGCATTGATCACGACTTCGGTCTCCAGCCCCTTCGGCAGCGGCAGCTGCACCAGGATGCCGTGTACGGCGGGATCGCGGTTGAGCTTGCCGATCAAGGCCAGCAGCTCGTCCTGCGACACGTCGGCCGGCAGCTTGTGTTCGAACGAGGCCATGCCGGCCGCCTGGGTCTGGGTATGCTTGCTGCGGACATAGACCTCGGACGCCGGATCGTTGCCGACCAGCACCACGGCGAGGCCCGGTGTCAGGCCATGGTCGCGCTTGACCCGCTCGACCTCACGGGCGACCTGCGCGCGCAGGTCGGCTGCAATGATCTTTCCGTCGATGATGCGCGCGGTCATTTTGCTCTATCCTCGGTTCAAAGGCTGTTCATCGAGCAAGACGCTGGCCGCGTGCTCCCACCCTCCCCTGGAGGGGGAGGGTCGATCGCACGCGAAGCGGGCGAGCGGGGTGGGGTGAAGCCACGGATGCCGGTACCGGTGGAGAGATCACCCCACCCCGCCTCACGCTCGCTTCGCTCACCGTGAGGCGACCCTCCCCCTCCAGGGGAGGGTGAAGATCGCCGCTTGCGAAGCCGAAAGACCTCGGCTCGCACTTCTTGCGTCTATTGTCGTTGTTTCCCGGTCCGCTTATGGGCTGCAAGGAGGTCGCGCAAGGCCTGATCGAGCGCGGACGGATCGCCGTCGATGGCGACCTGTTTTAGCCGTGAGGTGGTGCCAGAGGTGATTCGCACCGAGGCCTTGGTGACGCCGATCGCCTTGGCGAGCAGCTCTGTCACCGCGCGATTCGCCTCGCCGCCATCCGCGATGGCCCGGACGCGGACCTTGAGCACGTTGCGGCCGTCGGACAGCGTTTCGACGCCGTCGATCGCGTCGCGGCCGCCGCGCGGCGTCACACGCAGCGCGACGGTGAGACCATCAGCAGCGGCGCGCCAGGGATCCATGGCGAACGGCGTGGCGGTCAGAACACGAATGGATAGATGTAGTAGGTGATCACCCGCTGAATCAGCATGATGATGAGGATCAGGATGATCGGCGAGATGTCGAGGCCGCCGAGATTGGGCAGCATGCGCCGGATCGGCGCCAGCACCGGCTCGGTGATTCGGTACAGGAACTCGGCCACGGCGGAGACGAACTGATTGCGCGTGTTGACGACGTTGAAGGCGATCAGCCACGACAGAATCGCCGAGGCGATCAGCAGCCAGACATAGAGGTCGAGAACGATCAGAACGATGTCGAGAACGGCACGCATGCGGGTCCACTCGGGGGGCGAGGTCGCGAATTCGACCTGTGACGACCGGTAGATATCGGTTCCCCCCGGCGCAAACAAGGGAAGGTGCCCGTCAAGGCTAACGGACGATGTGACCGTTCTTGACTTGACCTCGGCACCCACTGTAAATGGCGCCCGATCTGCCGGCTGCCTTTTCCCAACATCGAGGCGGTCGTGTTACGGGGCCATAGCTCAGCTGGGAGAGCGCGTCGTTCGCAATGACGAGGTCGGCGGTTCGATCCCGCCTGGCTCCACCAACCTTCGCTCGCTTCGCGAGCTTCGGCTCGGCAAGCCGCTTCAGCAAATGAATAGCGAAGCGTGCGAAGGTTGCCGCGCCAGAGCCCGAAGGGCGACGGCGGGCTGGATGGCAAAGATGCCCAACAACGGACTGACCAGGACGCCCGTCCTACTCCGCCGCCTCGGCCATCGCCGCCACCGGCTCGCGCATCAGCCAGCCATCCAGAAACTGCGCCAGCCACGCTCGCTCGGCCGCATCGTGCACGGCGCGGCCCTCGAAATGATGGTGGCGCAGACGGGCGCCGGGCGTGTCCAGCCGGGCATGACCGCGCGTGGTCCAGCGGCACATCATCGCGTAGGTCACGTCGGGGTGGAACTGTAGCCCGGTCGCGTTCTGGTATTGATAGGCCTGCACCGGAAAGTCGCCACCCTCGGCGAGCAGCTCGGCGCCATCGGGCAGATCGAAGCCCTCGCGGTGCCAGTGATAGACGTGATCGGGCCAATGCGGGCACAGCTTGCGCCCGGCCCGGGTCGGGCGGATCGGATAATAGCCGATCTCGGCGCGCCCCTCTGGATGCGGCGCAACCGGGGCGCCGAGCTGGATCGCCAGCATCTGCGCGCCCAGGCAGATCCCGAGAAACGGACGCTGCTCCCGCAGCGGCACCTCGATCCAGTCGATCTCGCGGCGGACGAAGTCGTCCGGATCGTTCGCGCTCATCGGACCGCCGAAAATTACGGCACCCGCATGCCCATCGAGCGTCTCCGGCAGCGGATCGCCGAACCGCGGCCGGCGGATGTCGAGCGGATAGCCGCGGGCGCGCAGCGCATTGCCGACCCGGCCGGGGCTCGACGTTTCCTGGTGCAGGATGATGAGGACGGGCCGCTGCGGCGCAGCCGCCATGGCCGGCTTCGGATGGAGCTGCCGAACGTCGGCCTGGGGCCCGTTCGGATGGAGCGAAGGGTCTTGCCTGAGCATCACCTGGCGATCATAGCTAAGCAAAGGTTAACGGCGCGTGAGCGAGCGCACATTGCAAAGCAAGCGCCGGGCCAGCGCGATCAGGTCCGCTTCAGCTGCAGCCGGCCGACCGCGGCGAGGATGAAGCCGCGCGGGAACCAGCGCAGCATGAACGGCACGATCTTGATGCCGAGCCCGGGCAGCACCACGCGCTTGTCGGCCATCAAGCCGCGATAGCCCGCTTCCGCCACCGCCTTGGGCGAGACGTTGAGGATCACCGAATCCACGCCCGGCTTGAAGCCGGCGCGGTCCTGGAATTCCGACGGCACCGGACCGGGACATAGCACCGTGACCCGGACGCCATGCGGCGCCAGCTCCTTGCGCAGCGCCTCGGTGAACGAGATCACATACGCCTTGGAGGCGTAATAGACGGCCATGCCGGGACCCGGCAGGAACCCGGCCACAGAGCCCAGATTGAGGATGCCGCCCTTGTTGCGGATCAGCTGCTCGGAAAAGCGCAGCGACAGCTCGGTCAGGGCGCGAACGTTCACGGAAATCATGTCGAGCTGCTCGGCGCGGTCGAGCTGTACCGCCTTGCCGAACAGGCCGAAGCCGGCGTTGTTGACGAGATATTCCAGCTCCAGGCCGGCAGCCGACAGCGCAGCCTCGATGGTCGCGCCGGCGTCGGAGGAGGTGAGGTCACAGGGGATCACCAGCGGCGCCGGGCCGCCCTTGGCGGCGATCTCCTGGGCCAGCGCCGCGAGCCGGTCTTCGCGCCGGGCCGTCAATGCGAGCCGGTGCCCGTTCGCGGCAAATACGCGCGCCAACTCGCTGCCGATCCCGGCCGAGGCACCTGTTACGAGCGTGACACGTTCACCCACGATCCTGCTCTTCGATCACAATCCGCACATCATCCAATCGCGGCGGACGAGAGCATAGCGGGACGGGAACATGCAAGACACCGTGCTCCATGGCCTTGCGCGGGATTGCGGCAATAGCCTCAGATTCACATGGGTTTACATGAACGGGGGGGTTCGGAAACAAAATTAAAGTTTGTTCATCTCCGCATGAAGTCGGTTCCGCCCGGAGCCAGGCGGTTCAAGCAGGGGCGCCGGACTTCCGCGACGCCACCCGGTGCTTGAGGTCGACGCGGTCATGCGTGGAGATGCCGAGCAGCTCGGAGGCGCGCCAGACCACATTGTCCTCGAACTCCGTCACCTTGCCGTCGGCAAAGACCAGCTCCCACATCATCTCCACGATGCGCAGGCGGCCGGCTTCGTCGACCTCGCGCATGATCACGCTGGTGAAGCGATAGAGATCGACAGCGTCGCCCTCCGCCAGCATGGCCTGGGCGATCAGCCGGTCGGCGCTGCCGGGGTCGAGCCCGAAGCGCAGCTCGATCAGGCCATGCAGCTTGCGCCGTTCGATCTCGCTCGGCTCGCCGTCCAGCGAGATGACGTGGATCAGCAGCGCCGTCGCCGCGAGCTGATAGCCATTGTCGTCGAACGCCGGGGTCTCGTGCGGCGAAACGACGTCGGCGATGAATTGGCGCAATCCTTCGAGCATGGCGTCCTTTCGTTGTCAGATCCGTAGTGGACCGCAAACCGGCCGGCGACTGCTCACTATATGCGAATGCCACGCTGTGCCGGCAATCCGCTGCGACCTTCGGACTGCATGACATTTCGGTAAGGCTCAGGGGATTTCGTACACCATCATGCGGTCGGCGATGCCGCGCAGCGCAGCCTGTTTCTGGATTGGCGCGATCTTCGCGCCCCGCAGGATGTCGGCGACGCCGGGGCTCTCGATCACGGGCGCGGTGAGATGGATCTCCTGCGCGGTCGACAGGCTCTGCACGCGGGCGGCGATGTTGACGGTCTGGCCGAAATAGTCCTGGCGGTCGTTCAGCATCACCGCGAGACACGGCCCCTCGTGAATGCCGATCTTGACCACGAGGTCCTCGGTGCCGCGCTCGGCATTGAGCCGCTGCATCGCCGCGCGCATGCGCAGGCCGGCGGCGAGCGCATGCTCGGGCTTGACGAAGGTCGCCATCACGGCGTCGCCGATCGTCTTCACCACCGCGCCCTTCTCGGCGTTGATGATCTCCAGCAGCGCGCGGAAATGGGCGCGCACCAGGTCGAAGGCCGCGAGATCGCCGACACGCTCATACAGCGCGGTCGAGCTCTTGAGGTCGGTGAACAGGAAGGTCAGCGAGGTGATCTTCAGCCGCTGGTCGATGTTGAGATTGTCCGCCTTGAACACGTCGCGGAAGGTCTGGTTGGATAATATGCGCTTGGCGGTCAGGAAAGGCCGGCGCTTGCCAAGGAGATGGTGGAGCGCATCGCCGGCAACGAAGACGGTCGGCAGCGTCCGTACGCCGGCCTGATTGTCGAGCGCCAGTCGCAGCGGGCCTGGACGCAACGTGATCGATCCGGTCGGAGGATGCGCCCTGTTGAATAGTAGTCCGAGCTGCTGGCGTTCCCTGGTGGGCTCGCCCTGAACGTCGATGAAATGCGCAGAATGCGTCACCGGTTCGAAGATGATGATGAAATCGGATGGGAGCTGCAGCGAGAGCACGGCCTTTTCACCGGCTGGCAGCTCGAGCGCATCAAGCGTCACTTCTTCGCTGAGCGAGGCAAAAGTCTCCCGGTCGAGGTCGATCCCGGAACTCCAGAAGACCTGCTTGTAATACTCCCAGAGCGGCAGCGTGTTCGGATCGTGAGCGGCGATGCTCCTGACCTTGGAGCTCACGGTGAAAGCAACTTCGACCTGCTCGTCGATGGAAGGCTCGTAGCCGCAAGCGCATAGTCCGCAATGGTAATCGTCATGGCGGAGAGATTTCAGCGTGGCGTGCGCATCCAGCACGCCGCTGCAGCCAGGACAGAGCACGTTCCAAGTCAGATCGAACAAGCCGATCCGTGCAGCATGCAGGAACCCGGAAATAACCCGTTCTTCATCGAGACCGGCGCGCGCCGAGAACTCCAGGGCATTGATACGGTTGAGTTCGTGATCTTCACCCGCCTCAATCAACCGTGTGATCGCGTCCGCAACGGCCGGATCGGCGGTCTGCTTCAGAACCGAAAGCTGGGCCTGGATGTCGCTCATGGCGTGCTAAGATGGTGCCTAGCAAACCCACAAGCAAGAGACGAAGCGATGGCCCGGCCGCCGCCGGGATCAGACGCCCGCCCTGGGCGTGAGCTTGAACAGCGGCGAGCGATCCGGCTGGGTCGTGACCACGCCGACCGGCATCACGGGTGCGGCGTCGAGCATTTCGATGTCGAAGGCCGCCACCAGCCGTGCCAGCGCCAGAACCGCCTCGGTCAGGGCGAAATGAGCCCCGATGCAGACCCGCGCGCCCGCTCCGAACGGCAGATAGGCGAAGCGCTCCGGCGGCGGCGCGCCCGGCATGAATCGCTCGGGCTTGAAGGCGTTGGGCGCATCCCACAGCTTCTCGTGCCGGTGCAGCAGCCAGGGCGAGATCAGCACGACGTCGCCGCGCTTCACCTGGAACGCGGCGATCCGGTCGGGGCCGCTGGCTGCGCGCGCGATCAGGAATGCGGGCGGATAGAGCCGCAATGTCTCGTCCAGCACGGCGCGCGTGAACGGCAACTGATCCGGATCGCTGAGATCGGTCGCGGCGCGGGCCTCCTGCGCGAGCTTGTCCTGATTGGCCGGGTCGAGCGCGATCAGATACAGCGCCCAGAACAGCGCCGTTGCCGTGGTCTCGTGGCCGGCGAGGATCATGGTCGCGACCTCGTCGGCGAGCTGTGCATCGGTGAACGCCGCGCCGGTCTCGGGATCGCGTGCCGCGCCCATCAGGTCGAACAGGTCGCGCGGCGGTGCGTCCTCCAGCTTGCCGGCGGCGCGGCGCTCGGCCATCAGCATGGCGACGAAACCGGTCCAGCGCTTGCGGAACCGCCGGCGCGCGAAGTCGCGCGGCGTCGGCCAGGACAGCGGCAGCACGATGTCCAGCAGATGCGGGCTGGCCAGCCGCGCGCCATACTCGTAGACGAAATCGCGCAGGGTGGCACCATGGCGGCCCATCTCGAACGAGAACATCGTGCGGCCGGCGATGTCGAGCGTCATGCGCTGCATGATCTCGCGCAGGTCGAGCGGCTGCCCGCATTGCTGCTTCAGCCTGGCGACGGTCTCGTCGCTCACCGCGACCATGTGCGGGATGAGGCCGGAAACGGCGCGTGGCGTGAACGCCGGCGCGAGCGTCCGGCGCTGGTGCTTCCACGCCTTGCCTTCCGCGATCAGCAGCCCCTCGCCGAGCACCGGACGCAGCACGCGGATGGCGCCGACGGTGCGGGCGTAGTTCTCCCAATTGTCGACCAGCACGTGCTTGATCGTGTCGGGCGTATTGAGAATGTAGCTGGAGCTGCCGAAGAAGCGGCCGCGAATGATGTCGTCCTCATAGGCGCGCTGGCTCCAGGTCGCGATCGCGTTGTCGCCCATCATCAGCACGCGGCGCAGCGCGCCCATGCTGTCAGGCGCCCGCGGCGGTGTCGGCGGTATCAGCGGCAATCGTGCCTGCGGCAGATAATGGACGTCGGCGGTACTCATTCACGGCCTCTCGACGCTGTCACGAGCCTGGAACCACCGATCGGCTGCATCGCGAGCAACCGAGCCTCGGTTGCGGGGCCGCAACGGGCCGTCGCGCAACGACGGCCTTCTGCCAGAGGTAACTCTGTCGTCCCGCTCACAAGCGAGAGGGGCGCGCTTCCGCCCTCTCCGAGGCTATGATGTATCATCATACTCCAGCAACTAATTAGTCAGCTCGATCACCGCAATCCTGCTCTCCGATGCTGGCCAAAGACGGGCGGTGATGCGTTCCTCGTTGAACAGTCCGATGACGCTGCGTCCGACGTCGCCCGCAGGCAGCCGCAATGTCGTTGCCGCATCGGTCGGTATTCCCTTCTGTACGTCGGTTGGTTCCTTGCCGTCGAGCAGCACGATGTCGCGGGGCAGGCCGAAATAGCCGCGCGGCCTGATCATGATGAGAATCGCTCCGGCGCCGGCATCGGCCTGGCCGAGCGGCCGCGCCGCGCGCAGATGCACGACGTCGGACGAGCGCGGGAACGGCGAGCGGTAGAAGTGCGTGACCGGCGCGCCCGGCGAGGTCAGGACGATCTCGAGATAGGACGTCGGATCGACCTCCGCGGGACCCCAGCGCCCGTCGGCGCCGGTCTGGCCGCGATAGACAGGCTCGCCATTGCGTGCGCCGGTCTCGCTCGAGACGCGATAGACCTCCACGCTTGCGCCCGCGACCGGGCGATTGGTCGGCGCGCCGCCCGGCGTTCCCGTCACCAGACCGCTGAGCCGCACCTGCTGCTCGGGCTGGATCGCGATCTGCGTCGGCTCACGGCCGGCGATGAATTTGTAGATCTCGCGGAACGCGCGCGGGTGGAACGCGACCTCGCGATGGTCGAGCGCGCCGATCACGAGATTGGTTGCGCCCTTCAGCGCCGGCCCTTCGGAGGTGATCCCGGTCGGCACGCCGGGCTTGCCGACCAGGCGGCCGTCGGCCTGGGCGTATTTGTCGAGCCCGTCGCTGCGCAGCGTCAGGAAGGCGGTGCCCTCGGTCACCTCGGTGTCGCCGGCATTCAGTCCGCGCAGGAACGGGCCGCGGCCGTTGAACTCGCTGCCGGGGCTGTCATCCCAGTCGAACACGCCATGATTGGGCGTTCCGCATAGCACGGCGTGGCTGACATCGGCGCCGCCGCCGTTCTTCACGACGTTGCGGATCGCATTGCCGCCACGCGAGCTGCCGACCAGCGCGACGCGCGCAGCGCCCGTGTGCTCCTTCAGTGTCTTGATGGCCTCGGCGAGCTCGCGGCGCTGATCGTCGGTCGACGAGCGGTTCGGCTGCGCCACGGCGTCGTCGTTGCGCGCCAGCGGGTCGGTGAAGTTGAGCGCAGCGAGACGCGTGCGCGGCACGCCGTTGGATTCCATCCGCCACAGCGTGGTCATCCACAATGCCGCGTGGTCGCCATTGCCGTGCACGAACAGGACCGGAGGAATGTCGGCCACCGTCGTTGCCGCCGCGCTCTGGGCGCGTACCGGTAAGGGTAGACCGCTGGTGAGCAAGGGAAGGGTTCCCATTCCCTGCAGAATGTTGCGGCGCGTCAGCTTCATCGGCGGTCTCCCTTTGGTCTCATTCATTTGTGTTCGTTGGCCGCGATCCCCGATGCCGGCCTTTGCAGGCAGCACTGGACAGCGGCGGACATTCGCAGGCATCACATAGGTCCAGCTGGAATCAAGCGATAGTTCGATGCGAGCTTCAAGGCGAACTGGCGACGTGGACGGACCCGCATGAATGCGCCGCAGAAACGTGAGCTGTTCGCCGCCGAAAGCATCGCCGCGCCGCTGCGGCACGTGGTGTTCCGCCGCATCTGGCTGGCGAGCCTGCTGTCGAACCTGGGCCTGCTGATCCAGGCGGTTGGCGCCGCCTGGGCGATGACGCAGATGACGTCGTCGGCCGACAAGGTTGCGCTGGTGCAGACCGCCTTGATGCTGCCGGTGATGTTCATCTCGATGCCGGCCGGCGCCATCGCCGACATGTATGACCGGCGCATCGTCGCGCTGGTCGCGCTCGCCGTGGCGCTCGGCGGCGCCACCACGCTGACGGTGCTGGCATGGTACGGCCTGGTGACGCCGGAGCGCCTGCTCGCGCTGTGCTTCGTCATCGGCAGCGGCATGGCGCTGATGGGGCCGGCCTGGCAATCCTCCGTCAGCGAGCAGGTGCCGCCGGAGACGCTGCCGGCCGCGGTCGCGCTGAACGGCATCAGCTACAACATCGCGCGGAGCTTCGGTCCGGCGATCGGCGGCGTCGTGGTCGCGGCCGCCGGCGCGGTCGCCGCGTTCGCGGCCAATGCGCTGCTGTATCTGCCGCTGCTCGCGGCGCTGTTCCTGTGGCGGCGCGTGGTCGAGCCGAGCCGGCTACCGCGCGAGCCGCTCAACCGCGCCATCGTCTCCGGCGTCCGCTACATCGTCCATTCGCCGTCGATCCGGATCGTGCTGATCCGCACGCTGGTCACCGGCATCATCGGCGGCTCGATCTCGGCGCTGATGCCGCTGGTCGCGCGCGACCTGCTGCATGGCGGCGCGCAGACCTACGGCATCATGCTCGGCGCCTTCGGCATGGGCGCGGTGGTCGGCGCGCTCAACATCGGCGAGATCAGGAAGCGGCTGTCTGGTGAGGCCGCGATCCGCACCTGCGCGCTCACCTTGGGCGCGGCCACCGCGGCCGTTGCACTCAGCACCGCGCCGGTCCTGACGGCGGCGGCGCTCGTCATCGCCGGTGCGGTGTGGATGCTGGCGGTGGCGCTGTTCAACATCGGCGTGCAGCTTTCGGCACCCCGCTGGGTCGCGGGCCGCGCACTGGCGGCATTTCAGGCCGCGATCTCCGGCGGCATCGCGATCGGCAGTTGGGGCTGGGGGCGTCTCACCGACGCCGCCGGCGTCGAGGTCGCGCTGCTCGCGTCGGGAGCGCTGATGATGGTGTCGCCGCTGCTCGGCCTGTGGCTGCGGATGCCGCCGATCGGGGCCCGCAACGAGGACGGCGAGACCTTGGCCGATCCGGAGGTGCAGCTCGAGCTGACGCCGCGCTCGGGGCCGCTGGTGGTCGAGATCGAGTACCGCGTCGCTGAAGACAATGCCCGCGCGTTTCACGACCTGATGCAGGACGTGCAGCTCAGCCGCCAGCGCAACGGCGCCTATGGCTGGTCGATCGCACGCGACATCGCCGACCCCGAATTATGGACCGAGCGCTATCACTGCCCGACCTGGATCGACTATCTGCGTCAGCGCAACCGCTCGACCCGCGCCGAGCGCGAGCTGCACAAGCGCGCGATCGACTTCCACATCGGCACCGACCCGGTGCGCATCCGCCGCATGCTGGAGCGGCCGTTCGGCTCGGTCCGCGCCAAGGAGGATATCGACCGCACCGCCGAGCAGGCGCCGGCTGTCGCCTCGGCGGCTCGCAGCGGGCCGTAGCTCCGGAGCATCTGCACTGAGCAGGCGCTTACTGCCCGTGCTCGGTCAGCACCTTCTCGCAAGCCTTCGACAGCTTGGCCCGATGCTCCTTGAGACAGGCCAGCACCGCCTGATCGCCGTTGTTCATCACGGCGCGGCAATACCGCGAGACGTCGCGCGCGCAGGCATCCTGGCCGGGCTGCTGCTGGGCTGAGGCCGTCGACGCCATTAGGACCAGAGGGATAATCAGAGAGAGTTTGTTCATGACTGGCGCCTCGCTCCCGGGACTGAACGTTTGGCGGCGCTTTTAGTGGTCGCAACCGGCCGTCGCAAGCGCCTCGGTCGCAGCCGGGGTGCGCAGGCGGGAGCCGGAAGCGCTCTCAATTGGCCTCGTTGGCATCCGCGACCTTGCCGCTGCGCTTGGACATCTCGCGGTCGAGCACGACGCGGCAGCCGGAGCTGAGCGACGACCGGTTCTTGATCATGCAGGCGGTGATCGCCGGGATGTTGGGGATCTCGCTGCTGCACAGGCGGAACGCGTCGCCGGTGCACATCTGCTGCGCCTCGGCGCTGAAGGCGAAGCTTGCCGTCGAGGAGAAGGTCGAGAGGGCGGCAAGGCTGGCGGCCGTCAGAACGGCCCTGCGCAGAATGTTGGTCGACTTCGTCATGGCTGGCTCCCATTGGCGCCGCATGTTGGCGGGGCCGCGTGTTTCAATGCGTCCATCATGGCCGGATGCCCTGTTGGCAACCGTGATGCGGGTCACGCCAGATCCAAACCTGGTCGGCAGTTTCGGCAGGCCGATGGCCGCGGCGCCATGTCGCTCCGGTGAACGGCCGCTTCGGAGCGGGCATCATCCTGGAAATCTTGTCCGATCCTGGTCGTGTTGGCACCGCGTTAAGGAATCGTTGGCACTAATGGAAGCTAATTGAAGGAGGCGGACAGCGTTGCGTCCGCCATCGAGTGTCTCGTGTTTTCGGGAAGAGTAACCATGCGTAATGCGTTAGGCTTGCTGCTGGCCACCGTCGTCGCGGCGTTGGCGATCACCGGTGTCTGGTACTACGTATCGAAGCCCAGCGCCGCCAAGGCCGCCGCGCAGAGCGCAGCGGCGAAGCCGTCCGAGCCGGCGCCGCCTCCGGCGCGCGTCGCCGCCAAGGCCAGCTCGAAGGACGATGTCGAGACGACCGGTACCGTCTCCACGCGCGCTGCCGCAGCAGCAGGCCCGGCGCCCGTGCAGCCCAAATCGACCTGCGCCAATCCGGACGCGCTCGGCATCTCCCGCACCGTCATGGTCGACACCACCGGCGGCCCCGGTTTCGGCCTCGACCATTTCAAGCAGTTCGACTTCCTCGCCGACCACGAGGTGGTGCTGACCTTCGACGACGGCCCGTGGCCGGTCAACACGCCGGCGGTGCTGAAGGCGCTGGCCGACGAATGCACCACCGGCATCTTCTTCACGATCGGCAAGCATGCGACCTATCATCCGGAGATCCTGCGCCAGGTGCTGGCCGCCGGTCACGTCGTCGGCGTTCATACCTGGTCGCACGCCAATCTGAACGGCAAGAAGATGACCGACGAGACGGCGAAGGAGGAGCTCGAGAAGGGTTTCAGCGCGGTCAAGTTCGCGCTCGGCACCAACCCGGCGCCGTTCTTCCGCTTCCCGCAACTGCAGCACCGGCCCTCTGCCGTGGCCTATCTCGGCAGCCGCAATGTCGCGATGTTCTCCTGCGACGTCGACAGCTTCGACTTCCGCTCCAAGGATGCCGACCAGGTCGTCAACACCGTGATGACCGGGCTCGACAAGAAGGGCAAGGGCATCATCCTGATGCACGACTTCCAGAAGAACACTGCGCTGGCGCTGCCGACCCTGCTGCGGCGGCTCAAGGCCGGCGGCTACAAGGTGGTCGCGATGAAGCCGAAGGGCACGCTCGACACGCTGCCGGAATATGACGCGATGATCGGTCAGGATCCGAAGCTGCCGACGACAATGACCAATGCGCGGCCGATCTCGAGCGTGATCCAGACCATCTCGCAGTGATGCCTCGCTGCAGGGTCTCCTCGCGCGAAAGGCCGGGCATTCGCCCGGCCTTCTTCGTTTGTCGCCTATTGGCGGATGCTCACCAATAGATGCCGTGGCGATGCAGCTCGCGGACGATGCGGGCTTCGGTCCAGCTCTTGCGGCGCGTCCGGTCGGAGCGCGCCGATTTCGACCGCCGCGATGATTGCTGCACAGAGCCCGGCTGCGGTGCCGGCGCCGCAGCGGCGGTGGGCTGCGGCGGCGGCGGCGGCGGTGCGGCGGCCGGGGCCGCTGGCGCAACCGGTTGCGCAGCGGGCTGGACCTCGGCCGCGACGGCCGGCACCGGCGCCGGGGTGACGGTGACCTCGCCGGCTTGCTGGACGTAGGTCGGACGCGGCGCCCGCGCGGCGGCGTCGTTCGACGACAGCGACAGGCTGCGTGTGCCCTCGGCCTGCGCGACTGTGGCGGATGCGAGCACCATGGCTCCGATCAGGATCATCTTGCGCATCGAGTAAGCTCCCCTTTGTTGGCTGCGGGAAGGTTTAGGCGCCGGCGCGACCGTCCGATGTGACCCCCGTCACGCTCCGCATGGCAAGCGCGAATGAAGCCGGATGCCGGCACACGGCACTGCGGATCGGTGCGCCATCTTTCTCGAAACCTTTCCGGCGCCGCGGGGACGTCCGTTCAGGACGAGGGGAGTTCTGGACGAGCCCATCCGGAAATCCACCGGCGGCAGCACGTGGGCGGTGGGCGACGCGATCCGGCACACCCGACTGTTGCTACCAAATTACCGTCAAGGCGCGGTGTTCCATGCTGCCGGTGAGATCCAGGGTTGAGGTATGATCGTATGTACGTGTACTGTTCGTTGGTGCTGTTCAGAAGCTTCGCCGAATCCGATAGGAAAACCGATCGATTCGGGGGAAGGATGCGCGCATGCGCCGGGTGATCGTTGCAGTGTTCTTGGCGGCCGTGACGCTGCTGGCCGCCAGTGGGCCGGGCCGGGCGCAGTCCGGCGACGACAACGTCGAAGAGATCTACATTGCGCGGAGCGTGCGCCAGGGCCGCGTCGTGCCGTCGGATTTCTGCGCGCCGACCAAGACCGGCTTCGCGCCGGCGCTGGAAGATCAGCTCTCGATCCACTCCGTCGGGGTCCGGCCGGCTGACGGCCGCATGACCGAGACCGGCGACAAGAGCATCGGCGAGATGCGGGTCTGCATCGGCCAGGCGATGGATCCGACCCTGCTCGGCACCTACACCGAGGGCCAGCTCAACGGCATCGCATTCACCGGCATCGGCGATTGCCGACTGGTGCGTGGCAATCTGCCGGAGGATGGCCTGCTCACGCACCGCTGCTTCCTGGCGCTGTCGGGCCTGCCCGAGCCGTATGTCGGCGGCTTCCTGGTCTCGAGCTCGCTGTATTCGAAGACGCCGTTCGGCACTGAAAGTTCGCCGCCGGGCTACGCCCAGGCCGGCATCCTGGTCATCCGCCTCTGGAAGAAGCGGCTGCCCTGAGGCAGCCGTTCGCGCGCTCAGGCCGGCGAGAAGGTCTGCACGAAGGCGCGCACCGTCGCGGACACCTTGTCCTCCGAGACGTGCCAGGCGGCGCCGTCATCGGCGGCGAAGAAGCTGGAGGCGTTGGAGCCGGCCCAGCGGAACACCTCGAACGACGGCCAGTACCAGATGTCCTCGAGGTTCGAATTGTTGACGACCTCATGCGCGACCAGCCGCATCGTGCTCTTCGACAGGCAGTCGGCCTGCACCACCGATTCATATTCGAACGAGGTGAGCAGCGGCACCGGCGACACGGTGACGATCACCTTGATGCCAGGCCGGATGCTGCGGATGAACTCGATCAGATAGAGCACGTTGTCGACGTTCTCCTGCACGCTGGCGGTGCGGAACTTGTATTTCTCGGCCAGCGCCCGCGAGTTCAGCGCGGTCGGCCGGGGCAGCACGAAGGCGCCGGTCTCGCGGTCGAAGAACGCCGCGGCGACGCCGAGCGTCAGGATGAAGACGTCGGCCTGCTTGATGACGGCGAGCGTATTCTCCTTGCTCGATCCCGGCGGCAGCAACTCGACGATGCGCTCGCGGATCTCCGGATCGATCTGGGCGTCGCGCAGCCAGTCGACGAACACGCGGTTGGCGAAGGTCGTGTTGATGTACTCCGAGATCTCCATGTGGTGGCTGGCATAGCCGCTGTCGGTGAGGCTCTTGGAGAGGTTGCGCGCGAAGCACGAGCCCATGGTGAAGAAGCGGGTGCTCTTGTCGAGGAATTTCGGCGCGGCCGCGAGGTTCACCGCGATGTGGCTGGTGATCAGCGTCTGCAGGTCGCCGAGGAAGTCCTTGGTCTCCGGATAGCGTCCGACCTTGGCGCGGCCCTTGGCTTCCTTGGCCTTGCCCTTCTTGGCGTTCGACCGCGCGAGCTCCAGCGTCTCGCGGTTGATCGGGTTGTCATAGGCCGGGTTGAGCTTGATCGCCTTTTCCAGCGCCGCGACCGCTTCCTCGAATTCGTTGCCCTGGGTCAGGATCTCGCTGAGCGAGAAATAGTCAGCCGCCTGGTTGGAGGCGCGGGCGAGCTTGCGGAACAGCTCCATCGAGCGCGTGAACGGTCCGACATGGCTGCAGCGCACGGCCGCGCTGCGGATCAGGTGCAGGTTGCCCTCGCTCGGCTCGTCAAAGATCTCCGGATGCTCGTCGAGGATCGCCAGCATCATGTCGCGCGCCTCGGCGCGCTTCTTGTGCGAGCCATCGTCGATCAGCTGCGCATAGATGAAGCGCGCGTTGATGTCCTTGGGGTCGAGCTCGAGCAGCTTCTGGAACGCGAGCTGGGCGCTGACGAAGTCCTTGTCCTCGATGTATTTGTAGGCGAGCGTCCGGATCTGGCCGACGATGGATTGAAACTGGGTGTGGCTGTCGAGGGCAGTCGTGCTCATGTCGCGGGTTCGCCTTTGTCTCGCGTTGCGTCTTCGGCCGTTGGTCCGGCGCCGCTGCCAGCAGCCGGTGCATCGCCAGTGCCGGTCGAATCGTCACGCGCACGGGCGCCATGCCCTTGCGAGAGACGTCCCACCATGACCTCTGGATACTGATCGCCACCGGCTTGGCCGCTGGCGTACGCCCGAGCGCAACCGGAACCTGCGGGATTCGAACACGACGGACGCGCTCGTCCGGATCGCCGCCAGCCGCCAGTGCGGGCATTCATCCCGCCGCTCGCGCCGAACGATGGCGCGATTTGGGTTAAGCAATTCTTAACCGGCAAATCGAGCGCGGCGAGCGGGCGCGTCAGGAAAGGAGAGATCGGGACGGAAGGAGAGGCTGGTGCCGCAAGAGGGCGCCTCGCTATAGGCGCATCCTACTGACTTAGCTTATGTATTTTTGTGCGATTTCAACGAAAGCCAACGAAAAGGCCAACATTTTTCGCGGCCACGGCCGAACGATCCCGACCGCCGCGCAGATTTGTCGCTGCGCGTGCGTGTGGCGGATTGAACACCGATGCCGGGTGCGCTCCGAAGGCGAAGGCCAGACGTTCGAATCGTGTCGCGTGCGCCACTTCGGTACCAAACTGGGCCGTCTTTGCGCCCGAGGCACCGACCAGCGTGCGCAGGAGCGCGCTTTCGATCCCATGATGCGAAGCTCTTTCGCGTCCACTTCCACGCGTTGGGCGAGCGCGCGGAGGTAGTCGCGCCGGTAGCTCTTCGAGTCAGTCCTCATGCGTTTGCGGGCCTGGCTGGCGAGGTTTTGATTGCCTGGGGTGTGATGCTCGGCCCAGCCCGATCCAGCGCACCCTCAGCCTGCTCTGCGCCAGCGCGGGCTCTTGTTGCGCTGCGCCTTCAGCGCCGCCCGCACATGCTGGGTCTCCAGGCAGATCGCCGGCAGGCGAAGCTTGAGCAACTCGGGATGCAGCCACGGCAACAGCGCCCCGGCCTCGTGGCCGACCCGCCTTAAGCGGCCGAGATATGGCGCCAGTGCTCCCCTGACCGCATTCGGGTCGGTCATCACCGCGACCTCCAGCAGCACTTCGCCCTTGTCGTCGACCACGCAAATCGTGGTTCGATCCATGCCGACATCCAGCCCGCAGAAGAACTCCATTGCGCGCCTCCTGTGTGGTCGAGAGCGCTCATTCTGCATGGCCGCCGCTGTCGCGTCAGCTGACGGACGGTCAGGCCGATAACGGACGGCAGTCCTAATCGGTCGAGATCCACACCTACTCGGTCGGTAAGGTTGGGTATTGTCGATAGCGGACCAGGAGGCGGACATGGCAATGCCGACGCGAATGACCCTAAGCTGACCTCGCCGGCGGGACCACGGCCTTACGCCCAAGGAGCACAACCATCGCAGCCAAAAGCTGGATGCAAGCGACAATCCCGAACGCCGTTCCATAACCCGAAGTCGCATCGCGGAGAGCACCAACAATGGCTGGCGCGAACGCAAATACTGCCTGATTGATGGCAACGATCAGCGCAACCACCGCCACCACATCCTTACGATCGAACTCCTTCTGCGCGATCAATGGCGGCAAAGTCGTAAGATTCCCGATGCCAAATCCGAAGATGACGCAGCCAAATGTCAGTACGATCCATCCGTTGCCGAAGATGAGCAGCAGAACTCCTACGGTCTGAACCGCGAAGTTAATGGCTGCGGCGATCCGCCGGTCGTGATCTCCGATCCACCATCCCGTCAGAGTCCGTCCGATTACTGCACATGCCGTCGCTAGGCTGAGAAGCAGGCCCGCAGTTGTCGCACCAACATCGGGAGTGAGGCGGGAGACCAAGTGTGACAGAAGGCCGATCTGCGCAAACAAGCCAAGCGCAAACGCCGCCGAAAGCGTAAGGAATCCCGGCATACGAATAATGCTAGAGCGAGATAGTCTCGTTGTCGGTTTCGCGACAACCGTAGGCACTCCGTTGCCATCGGGAGAGAGACCAAGGCTGGTGGGGGACAGCCTGAAGTATCGAATAGAAATCCAACCCATAACGCCGAGGGCAACAATGGACACGGCCAGCGCCGCGGTTTGAAAGCCGAGCCAATCGATCAAGAAGAGCCACAAAGGCACGAACAGAACCCCCCGACACTTGCGCCATTGAACGCCAGACTCATCGCCTTCGGGCGATCGCGCTCGAACCATCTGGCGACAATGGCGTTTAGGGCAGCACCACTTGTAGCGGCCCAACCTCCCGCACTCGGAATGGCCGCTAAGAAGAGTTGCCACGGCTCCCACGATCTGGACCATCCGATCAACCCGATGGCCATCAGAAGAGCACCGCCCAGTGTCGTCCCGGCAATCCCAATTCTGCGATGAATGTCGGGCATTACGCGACCAGGAGCGCACTCAGCACGAAATGAAAGGTAATGGCAGCCGAGATTTCCGAGATGGACCATCCGCGCGAGGAGTGCAGAGTCGGAAGAAAGACCGAAGGACCATAGAAGCCGATGCCCCAGGCGAGCACCGCCAAGGTAAAGGCAGCCCATGCCACCGACCAACCAACGAAATGCTGCTCGTCACCCATTGTCTCGCTCACTCATGCTGATAGGTTGATGGCGTCGTAGCAATTGGAGCGTGTTGTGGCTCGCCGGAATCGGACTCCGTCGTCGGCTTTAACGGACATCGGGAGGCTTGATCCCGTTGTATGCGAACGTGCCCGAGTGAGTCGCGACAAGAGCTATGACGGCCTGTTCTTCTCAGGCGTCCGAACCACGAGGATCTATTGCAGGCCGGTGTGCCCGGTGCGCCCCGCCAAGGCCGAAAACGTGACGTTTTATCTTTCGGCAGCTGCAGCTGAGCAGGAGGGATTTCGACCATGCCTCAGATGCCGCCCCGAAACGGCACCGTTCTCTCCAGCTTGGAAGGGCTCACGGACGACAGTTGAGCGCGCCCTACGTCTGATTAGCAGTGGTGCACTAGACGATGCGAACATCGAAACACTCGCAGAACGTCTCGGCATCGGACCGCGGCATCTATCACGCCTATTCAAAAAATATGTCGGCGCAAGTCCCGCCCAAGTCGCGCGAACGGGGCGTGTTCAACGAGCAAAGCGTCTCTTGGACGAGACGAAGCTTCCGATGACCGAGGTCGCACTTAGATCAGGATTCTGCAGCCTACGGCGTTTCAACAGTGTGTTTGCTGAGGTATACAAGCGTCCACCGACTTCGATCCGGCGGGCGAAGGCTTGATCCGCTAATACGAACCCGCCCGACGTCTGATGTTGTCCCATCTGGGACCTTCGGGCCGGCGCCTGGAACGCCTACTGCTGGATACAACCGGACGTAAGTTACTGGCCGACCGGAAGGTGGCTTTTGACCGATTCCGTTGAAAAAGTCGGCAGTAGTTTCGTCGTGAACGCCATCTGTTTCGAGGACGAATTGGCGCGTTGTGGTTCACGCGGGCGTCAGCGCGGGCATCGGGATCAGCTTGGCCATCTTACGAAGGTTCTGAGCGGCTGCAGCGAGGGTGAACTCGTCGCGTGCGCCGTTCGGCCCTCTTAGTCGCAGCCGATCTAGCTTGAGGATGCGCTTGAGATGCGCGAACAGCATCTCAATCTTCTTGCGGAGCCGGCGTGAAGTGCGGCCTTCCCATGAGCTTGCGATCTCGCGTGCCATGTCGCGAGCGCCCTCGTAGATCGAGCGCGGCACTTTTCGAGCCGGGGTGTTGGGGCAACACCTGCTTCTTAGAGAGCATGCTTGACAATCGCGCTTGCTCGCACGGTAGAGGACCGTCGTGTCGTTGTTCACCAGCGTCCCTGTAGTGGTGAGGGGTTTGCCAGCGGGACAGCGATAGACGTCCCTGGTATGGTCGTAGGTGAAGGCCTCACGCGAGAAGGTCCCGTCGGTGCGGGCCGACTTGTCGAAGACGGTCACGTGCGGCTCGATCCCGTGCTCGTAGACCAGCCACCCGAGCATCTCAGCGGAGCCATAGGCGCTGTCGCCGAGAAGCCGGCTTGGATAAAGATCGAACCTTTCGATTGAACGCTCAATCATGCGCTTGGCGGCCAATACTTCTGCCTGGCGGATCGCCGTGGTCGCTTCGACATCGACGATGATCGCATTCTCGACGTCGACCAGATAGTTCGTCGAGTAGGCGAAGAAGGCTTGGCCGCCGTGCGCTCCCGTCCAGCGCGCCGCCGGGTCGGAGGGCGATACAAACTTGGGCGTGACCTCCGTCGCGGCACCGAACGCGGCATCATCAAGAACGGCAAGATACTCGTCGATCGCTCGACCCGCAGCCTCCGGCGGAAGCCTCTTATCGCCTTCGATTCCCTTCTGCCGATTGGCATCCGCCTTGATCAGGCTCGCGTCGACTGCGAACCCTTCGCCGCCGATCAGGCGCTCCCGGATGCAGCGGCGCAAGACGGTCTCGAACACGCGACGGAAGAGATCGCTCTCACGGAAGCGGCCGTGCCTGTTCTTCGAGAACGTCGAGTGATCGGGGACGCCTCCATCTAGACCCAGCCGGCAAAACCAGCGGTATGCCAGATTGAGATGGACTTCATCGCAGAGGCGCCGTTCCGATCGGATGCCGAAGCAATAGCCGATCAAGAGCATCCTGATCATCAGCTCCGGATCGATCGAGGGCCGCCCGATGTTGCTGTAGAACGGCGCCAGCTCCCGCCGTAAGTCCTCAAGGTCGACGAACCTATCGATCGACCGCACGAGGTGGTCGGCTGGGATGTGCCTTTCCAGCGAGAACTCATAGAACAACGCAGCCTGTTCGACTTGCCGATGCCCCATCATGACCTTCAGTCCTGCCCACTAGACAGACTGAATCACCGATATCTCTGCGTCGCAACTGCTGACTTTTTCAACAGAATCGACCCTGAGCAGACATCCCGGTCAGATGCGGACTGATAGCACTCAATGGACCTTTGCATCAGCCTCAATATGCTCGACGGATCGCATCGTATTTTTGAGGTGTTCGGCGCGTTCGCGGACCAGCCAATAGATCAAGCCTCCGATCGCGCCAGAAATCAGAACTGGGAGTCCGTTTGCCTCTAGGGCCAGCGCGAAGCCTTCCGTGAAGCTTGGATGGCCGCGCGCGGGGAATAGGCCTCCCAAGCAACCCCAAGCGAGGATCGCTGCGAGAGCCGAACCGCTGGCGCTGTAGACTGGTCCTCCAAAAGGCAGCCATCGCGACATCCCCGTGATCAAGCACCAAGGCAAGAACATCAGCAAAAGCGCCAACGCAAAGACATAGGGCCAAACCTGCAAGGTCTCGCTCCCAACTTCAATGAGGTTCAGCCCTTTTCCTGCCGGATCGCGGGAGTCGCGACAGGCCATCCAAACGGTGAAGACCGCTGATGACGTTGCGCTCGCGGCAAAATAGGCCGCCAAGCGGGCCACTATCCTCATGCCATCGTTCCCCTCTGATGCCCGGATCATCTGGATGATTGCACGGCTCCCTTTGAAGGCCCAGGTCGGCTTGTGGCCCGTTCCGGACCTTCCCGAGGGCGCCGATGATGTCCCCTCTCGGGGTAGGGCCGGAAATCTGCATCCGAGGACCGATAGGCTGCTTGTGACCCTGGCTGTGTGAAAACGCTGCGCGGCTGTTATGATTCTCCAGTGATTCTTTTGGGGGAATCGATGAGGCGCTTCGTTGAAGAGGCGGATCGTGGGCAATGGACGCTGTTGCCTGAATGCCTCGATGATTTCATTGACGAGAGCAACCCCGTTCGCGTGATCGACGCATTTGTCGAAGCGCTCGATTTGTCTGAGATGGGTTTTGAAGGGGTGGAGCCGGCAGCCACCGGTCGGCCGTCGTACCACCCCTCGGTTCTCCTGAAGCTTTACATCTACGGCTATCTGAACCGGGTGCAGTCGAGCCGGCGGCTCGAACGGGAGGCCGGCCGCAATCTCGAGGTGATGTGGCTGCTGGGTCGGCTCGCGCCTGATCACAAGACCATCGCCGACTTCCGTAAAGACAACGGCCTGGCGCTTCGCAAGGTCTGTGCGCGCTTTGTCGAACTCTGCCGTGGGATGGGCTTTCTGGCGACGGCGAGCGTCGCCATCGATGGCAGCAAGTTCAAAGCCGTGAACAGCCGAGACAAGAACTTCACACGGGCAAAGGTCCAACGGCGGCGTGCTCAGCTGGAGGAGAGCGTCGCGCGTTATCTGAGCCAACTTGACACGGCCGACCGTCAGGAGCCGACAGAGGCGCTGGCTACGAAGGTGACGAGACTTGCCGAGAAGCTCACGAAGCTGAAGGAGGAAATGGGCAAGCTTGCCGCGTATGAGAAGCAGATGCTTGCGTCGTCCGATCAGCAAATCTCTCTGACCGATCCCGACAGCCGCTCGATGGCAACGAGCGGCCGCGGCTCCGGCGTTGTCGGCTACAATGTACAGGTCGCCGTGGACACCGAGCACCATCTGATTGTGACGCACGAGGTCACGAACAGCGGTTCAGATCGCGCCCAACTTGCTAACATGGCCAAACAGGCAAAGGCCGTTCTCAAGAGCGAGACGCTCGACGCTGTAGCCGATCGCGGCTACTTCAATAGCCCAGAGATCCTCGCGTGCCACGAGGCCGGAATCACGGTGACGCTGCCCAAGCCGCAGACGTCAAATGCTAAGTCGGAGGGACGCTTCGGTAAGCAGGACTTTGTCTATTTGCCAGAACAGGATGCCTATCGCTGCCCAGCTGGAGAGCGATTACCGTATCGCTATACAAACGAAGAAGACGGCAAGGTGTTGCGGCGCTACTGGACCACAGCCTGTCAAACCTGTTCGCTCAAATCCCAGTGCACGCCGGGGCCGGAGCGGCGGATTACACGGTGGGAGCACGAGCATCTGCTTGAGGCAGTGCAGCAGCGCCTTGACGCAAACCCGGAAGCGATGCGCCAGCGGCGCGAGACGGTCGAACATCCGTTCGGCACGATGAAGGCCCGTATGGGAGCGACGCACTTCCTCACTAAATCGCTCCCAAAAGTAGCCGCCGAGATGGCCCTATCGGTTCTGGCCTACAACCTCACACGGGTCATGAACATCGTCGGGGTCAAGCCGTTGATCGCGGCAATCACAGCCTGAGAAACGCCCGCGTCCTCGTGGTCAGGACGGACGTCCGCAAGGCCGTTTTTACACGACCAAGACCC